>CAVXCW010000001.1:0-94347 GCA_963760325.1 uncultured Gammaproteobacteria bacterium
ATGCTGCCGTTCCTGGCCGTCGAGGTCACCGTAATATTCCTGATTACTTATTTCCCGGCACTGTCGATGACGCTGCCGCGGCTACTCGGATTCGCATAGGGTTGAACAGATGAGCAGAAGACAGGTATTGCTTTCGATTTTTGTCGCGCTTTTTATCGCGTCGGTTGGTGGCACCGTCGTATCAAGCAGCGATTCGGACGCCGACTACACGATTCGCTTTTCATTTCTCGGTTCACCCGAAGATGAAGACTACGATGGCGCGTTGGTGTTCAAGCAGTATGTGGAGAGTCGCAGCAACGGCCGCGCGGAAGTAGAGCTGTATCCGTCCGGCCAGTTTTGTTCCAACGAGCGCGAGTGCCTCGAGGGCATGCAGACCGGCGTGCTGCAGGTTTTCATGCTGACGACCGGCAGCCTGGGCAGTATCTTCGGTCCCGGCCAGGTCCTCGACCTCCCGTATACGTTTCGCGACGACGCCGTCGCCGAATGCGTGCTTGACGGGCCGATGATCGCGGACTTGCGGAGCGCGATTCTCGATTCGAACATGCCCATTCGACTCATGACCGTATCGAACACCGGGGGTTGGCGGAATTTTGCGTCGACCGATGCGCAGATCCGGTCGCCGGCGGATATCAACGGTCGCAAATTCCGCACGATTTCTGCGCCCGTTCAGCAGGAACTCGTGCGGCAACTCGGTGGTAACCCGACACCAGTCGCCTGGTCAGAGGTCTACACCGCGTTGGCAACTGGCGTCGTCGAGGGCACCAAGAACGGCATCCAGGACATTGTCGGCATGAAGCTGCACGAGCAGATCAAGTTCGTAACGCTGGATGGCCACAGTTACATGGGCGGTATGTGGTGGTTCTCGGAAGTAAGCTGGCAGGAACTGCCGCCCGACATACGGCGCATCGTTTATGACGGTTTTCAGGAATTAAAGACAGTCACACGCGGCGTGATCAAGCGTCGTGAAATCGATGCGTACCGCGAGTTCGAGGAGTCCGGTGGAACGCTGTACGTGCCCACGGTCGAGGAAAAGCTGCAGTTTCGCGAAGCGGCCGGCGGCATGCGCGACTGGTACGTGGAGCAGTACGGCGACAAATGGCTTCTGAAGCTCGACGCCGCGATCGCTGCCTGCGAGTCACAAATCGACGCTGCGTATCAGAACGCGGTAAGTGACTGATTTAAAGACCCTTTCCGGAGGCACGGGCATCCGCATCGGGGTTTCTGCTTATAGCATTCGGGGTGTCCTCCGGAGACGATATTGTCATACCGCAAGAAAGGTATGTATTATAGTCATCTATAAGACATAGGTCTTATCCGTAAACCAAGTTCCGGGGGAACCACGATGGATACACGTAAATCACGGATTTCGAGTCGTATTGCCGTAACGGTACTGACGCCGTTGATATGTTTTGGGCTCAGCATGCCGGTTTCTGCACAAATAGAAGAGATCGTCGTAACGGCAACCAAACGCGAGGAGAATGTGCAGGATGTTCCCGTATCGGTGACGGTCTTGTCGTCCGAGACGATCCAGAATGCGAACGCCGTCGGTTTCGAGGGTTTGCAGGCGCTGATTCCGTCTGCCTCCTTCCGCAAGGGCAACACCACCCGGAACTCCTCCGTCATCATTCGTGGCCTGGGGACAATTTCCTTCAGCACCGCCGCAGAGCCGAGCGTATCGACCGTCGTTGATGGTGTCGTACTCGGTCGGTCCGGGCAGGCATTTGGTGATCTCTACGAACTCGAAAGACTTGAGGTTCTGCGTGGTCCGCAGGGAACCCTGTTCGGAAAGAACGCATCCGCCGGCGTCGTCAACATTACAACCCGGCGTCCCGGTGATGAGTTCGAAGGCATGGTCGATCTGTCGTTTTTCCAGGACAACGAGACGCGCCTGAAAGCCAGGGTTTCCGGTCCACTAAGCGACAATGCCCGCGGCAGTATCACGGCCTTTAAAGGTGACTTCGACGGTTTTATTCGTAACGTCTACAACAACGAGACGACGAACGGCTACGATCGCAGCGGCGTACGTGCAATGCTCGAATACGAACCAACGGACTACATTTCAGCCCTGTTTATCTACGAGGACTATGACGCAACCGACGAATGCTGCGCGGACCTCGAAGGTCTGCCTAGCGGTCGACACCCGGGTTCGGAGGCGCTGCCGAACAGTGCTGGGGTTGTCAACGGGGTTGCCGACATCGATCTCGACCAGCGCCTAGTCGATCATGACCTCACCACGGTTACGTTAGACAGCACGACGGCTTTCTCCGCACAGCTCGACTTTGAGATTGGCGACCTGACGTTGACGTCGATCACCGCGCGTCGAACCTGGAACAACACGGAGATTCGCGAAGGCGATTTCACGTCGATCGGCGGCGACGCCACGATACCGGTGGATTTCGGTGCAACTACCTTCCAGCTTCATGACGTGGGGCCGCAGGAATGGCGACAGGTATCCCAGGAGTTGCGACTCGCGTCGCCGGGTGCCGAGACTTTCGACTGGCAGGTGGGCTTCTTCTATTGGAACATCAAGTCAGAACGAAACTTCACGCGTGACGCCAGCTGCCAGAACAATGGCGGTCAGAACGACGCAATTCTTGCCGCAAATCCAGGTCTCACCTGCAACGCGAACGACATAGTCTCGGCAACCGCGTATTTCGACACCGAATTTGACAACTACGCGTTGTTCGGCGAAGGCACTTACAACATCAGCGACCAGCTGCGCCTTATTTTGGGCGTGCGCGTTACTGAGGACGAAGTCAGCTTTAACCACAATCGCCGTAACAATGATCCGTTCGGCCGCCAGGGTGTTGGCGTGCGTAACGCGGCCAACAATTCGAACTTTTCGAATAAGACAGACGAGAGCAATACGTCTGGAAAGCTCGGGGCTCAGTGGAGCACAGACAATCTCGGCATGTTTTATTTGACGTACGCGCAGGGCTACAAGGGTCCCGCATTCAATACGTTTTATAACATGGGCCCGAACGACGTATTGCCGATCGGTGCCGAGCAGTCGGATGCATTCGAGCTTGGCTGGAAATTTACGGCCGATACCTTCCTGCTCAACCTGACGGCGTTCAAGACCGACGTTGAGAATTTCCAGGCCAATAACTTCGATAACTCGACAGGTGTAACGATTACGCGCCTGACCAACGCCGGTGACGTTTCGACGGAGGGCTTCGAAGCCGACTTTCTCTGGCAGCCGATGGATAATGTGAGTGTGGGTGGCGGATTCGCTGCGGTCGATGCGACCATCGACAAGTTCAATTGCCCGTTTGACCCGATTACCGGTCTTCCGCCGGCTGGCTGTAGCGAACGTTCCGGTCTCGACGTTCCGTTCTCGCCGGACCTGAAAGTATCGCTATACGGCGAGTGGGTGGTTCCGCTCAACACGATGGACTTTGTGTTGAACGGGTCTTACGTGCACACGGACGAACAGTATTCGGACCTCCCGGGTACGGATGGCACGTTCAATCCGGCGGCACTGTTACCCTCGTACGACATTCTTAACCTGACGGCTTCCCTGTCGTTCAACGACGATCAGTTCAGGATTTCATTGATCGGCAAGAATCTCGGTGATGAGAGCTATGCGACGACCTACAGTGGTGATGGCTTCCGTTACCAGATTCCTCGTGACGCCAGTCGTTACTTTGGTGTTGGCTTACGGGCTGCGTTCTAGCCGTTGCTTCGCGACACGTTGTCGGGCTCACTCCCCCTTTCTGAGCCTGGCAACGTTCGCATCCATTAAATGCTCCGTTTTGGCATACTTGGCGCGGCACGAATCGCACCGCTCGCCCTTATACAGCCGTCGACACTCCTGCCTGGTGTGAGCATCAATGCTGTTGCCGCGAGCAGCGTGGAAAAAGCGCAGGCGTTCGCCAACGACCACAACATTGCCACGGTCTCAGACAGCTACGCTGCTCTCGTCGAGTCGCCGGACATTGACGCCATTTATAATGCGCTGCCGCCCAACCTGCATGAGCAATGGTCGGTTGCCGCACTAGAATCCGGAAAACACGTTTTGTGCGAAAAGCCGTTCGCCATGGATGCGGCACAGGCTCGCCGAATGGTGCTGGCGGCAAACGCTTCGCAGAGGGTTTTGGTCGAAGCATTTCACTATCGATTCCATCCTTTTTTCCAACGCGTGCTTGAATTGATCGCGAACGATGTCATCGGCGGGATTCGCCATATCGAGGCACAATTCGACGTGCGCATTCCTTACGATTCGTCGGAGTTTCGTCATAACCTGATGCTCGGCGGCGGTGCATTAATGGACCTTGGTTGTTACCCGGCGCACTGGGTACGCACACTGATGGGATCCGAGCCACGTGTCGTACAGGCGGAGTGCGTGCGAAGCGAGGCAGGCGTTGACGTTGCGACGCGGGCTTCCCTGCGCTTTTCGGACGGTGCAACAGCCGAGATTGCGACGGCGATGGACGAAAGTGCTGCCAAGCAGCACTGCGCGCGCGTGGTCATTGAAGGTGAAAAGGGTCGCCTGATGCTGGAGAACCCCATTGCACCGCACAATGGTAACAAGATCATCACAGAGGCAGACGGAGAACTCCGATCCGAGAGTGTCGCCGGCGAGTCAACGTACTATTACCAACTGCGACATTTCATCGCCGCCGTGGGTGGATCGGAAGCGCTCCTCACCGGCGGTGAAGATGCGATCAACAACATGCAGCTAATCGACAATATATACGCTGCCGCGGGCTTCGAGAGACCCGAGATCGTCTGATGCTGACAGCGTCGGTCATCGGCTGCGGCCACGGCGGGGGACTAAGCCTCGATGCGGTGAGTAATTCCAGTGACTACTCGTTGATCGCCGCTGCCGATCCCTCTGTCGATGCCCGGGGACGCGTCGCGGATCGATTTCCCGATGCTCGTTTGTTCGCGGACTATCGTGACATGCTCACCGAGTGCCGCACCGACGTCGTGTGCATCGCTACGCCGGCGCCAAGCCACGCATCGATTGCGCGCGAGGTGCTTCACTGCAACCCGAAAGGCTTGTTGCTGGAAAAGCCACTGGCCTGCGACGTTTCGACCGCGGAGGAGTTGTTGCGGGAGGTCGGTGATGCTGCGTGTCCCGCCGTCGTGCCGCATGGATTGCTGGTGCTGCCCGCCGCGCAGGAAATCAAGGCACGAATACGACGCGGCGACATCGGGCGTATTGCGTCGGTCGAAATTCAGAATGCCGTGGACCTGCTAAACGCCGGTATTCACTGGCTGGCGTACCTGCTTGACGTTTTCGACAACGAAAAGCCGAGGATAGTGAACGCCGAGTTCGACACCAGCGGTCACGTAGTTAACGATGGTGTCCAGGTTGAGTCTCGCGGCGTTACGTGTATCGAATTTGATTCCGGTGTGTGCGTCGACTTGCACTCCGGCAACAAAACCGAACCAACAAGCGACGTGTTGCCGCCCGAGGAACAACGAGGTGCGCTGTTTCGTGTGACCGGATCTGAGGGCGCAATCGAGTTCTCGGCATGGGCCGGCAGTTACTGGATACAGGTCGGCAATTCGGATGGCGAACTCATTAAGCAACTGTTGTCGGCCGGATTGAGTTATCACCAGGTATTCCTTGAGCAACTGGCACAGAATATCGCTACAGAAAAACCGGATCTTCGCAGCGCTGAATTGTCGCTTGCCGCTTTGCGCCTGATCGAATCGGCTTATCAGCAGCATGGCAATAGCGAGTGGGCATTGGGCGTGCCGGCGTAATTGTTTTGGCTAAGGGGAAGAGCATGGACGGTTTCGAGTTCGCGGTTGTAGGCGCCGGCTGGCGCACCGACTTCTTTTTGCGAGTCGCGGCGGCGCTGCCGCAAATGAAACTCTGCGGCGTGGTTGCGCGCAGCGAGACGCGCAGAAAGGAAGTCCAGTCCGATTGGGGCGTGCCCTGTTTCGCTTCGGTAACTGACCTGATGCAAAGCACGCGGCCGTCTTTTGTCATCGCAAGCGTTTCGGCTGAAGCGATGCCCGAGGTCTGTATCGAGCTGGCCGGACATGCTGTGCCGATCCTGGCCGAAACGCCCCCCGCTACAGACCTTGACGGGCTGGTCAGCCTGTACCAAGCGCTCTCCGGAGCCGGTGCCCGAATTCAGGTCGTCGAGCAGTACTGGGCGCAGCCGTTGCACGCGGCGAGGCAGGCTGTGGTCGATAGCGGCGTATTGGGGAGCATCAACCAGGTCAACCTGTCCGTCTGCCACGGCTACCACGCAATGAGTTTGATCCGTCGGCTGCTGGGCGTTGGCTTCGAGCCGGCCCGGATTCGCGGGCAGCGATTTACAAGCCGCGTCGTCGCCGGCCCGGACCGATCAGGACCACCGAGCGAGGAGCGCGTGGTCGACATCGAGACCGATTTTGCGTCGCTGGACTTCGGTGACCGAATCGGACTCTACGAGTTTTGCCTGCCACAATACCGCAGCTGGATTCGCGGCCAGCGCGTTTGTATTCGCGGTGAGCGTGGCGAGATTATCGACGACCAGGTGACGTATTTGAAAGACGAGGTCACGCCAATCAGCGCCCAACTCGTGCGCCACGAGGCCGGCCGAAACGGGAATCTCGAAGGCTTACACCTGAAAGCCATCCAGTTCCGGGATGACTGGGTGTATCGCAATCCGGTGATACCGGCCCGACTATCGGATGAGGAAATTGCCGTGGCGCAATGCTTGCTCGACATGCAGCGTTTCGTAGAGCAGGGCAGGTCGTTCTATAGCCTCGAAGAGGCCAGTCAGGACCAGTACCTGGCGCTGGCGTGCACGAAAGCGATCGAGACGGGTGACACCGTGCAGACCGAAGCGCAGATGTGGGCGAGTCAGAGCTGACCCAGCCCATTCTTCTCAAGCAAGTCCCCTATGTCGACGGGCTCGCCCGTTTCAACCGAGGCTTCTGCGGCGGCACCGACTACTACTGACCAGAACGCGTCCATCGCCGTCGGACCCTCGCTTGCGCCGTTGTCGATGCTGTCGACGAGATGCATATGCTCGAAGAACGTCGCGCCATTGTGACCAGACTCTTCGATGGCCACAGGGTAACTCGGTGTGGTCATGCGCGACGGGAAAGTCTCGCCGCCAAAAATCTCGAGCTGCGACTTCAATGCGGTCCCTGGAAGAAAATCCTGATTCTCCGACGCGCGCAGCCGGCCAATGTCGCCGCAGAGTACGATCTCCTCGTAAAACATCGGCGCGAACATTGCGAGCCCGAAGTTCCCGCGCACGCCGTTTTCGTACTCGATGATAACCATTGCATTGTCGAGGATGTCCGACTTTCCCTTCTCGTGCTCGAACTCCTTGAAGTTAACCGCCATGCTGCCGGACGCAAATACACGTTTGGGCCTCGACTGTGCAAATAGATTGATCAAATCGAAATAGTGACAGCATTTCTCGACGAGGGTGCCGCCCGAATATCTCGAGAACTTGTTCCACTGGCCAATCTTGTCGAGGAACGCCATGCGATGCTCAACCATGCTAATGACTTTGATGTCGCCGAGCGTTTTGCGCTCCAGCGCCTCGTGAATCGCTTCGGTGTAGATCGCCTTGTAGCGATACTGCAGGCCAACCTGGAATATTCCCGAATGCTTTTCTGCAATTTGCGCAATCTCGTAGGCGTCTGGAATCGTCGTCGCAACCGGCTTCTCGACCAGAATATGTTTGCCGGATTTCGCCGCAGTTCGAACCACGTCGATGTGAGTGTAATTCGGCGTGCAGATTATCAGGCCATCGACATCCGGATCTGAACAAGCTTCCTCGATAGACGCATATATCTTGAGCGACTCATTGCTGTGAATTGCGTGTGATACCTTGGCATTCTCAACACTTAACGGCTCGGGGTCGTATACGCCGTTGATTGTCGCGCGGCCCTCAAAGTTGGTGACGCGGATATGCTCCTGGCCCATTGTGCCGGCACCGATTACATTGAACCGATATTTTGGCGCGTCACTCGCGAACAGGTATTTGTCTTTTTCGGCGACGAGGTTGGTGTGTCCATAGCGACTCGCGAAATCGCGACTCCAGAATTCATTTCCCTTTGGCATCAGCGTAACCCGATTGGTGTTAATTTAGTCGGCCGGCGAAAACTAGGCGTCGGGGAACTGATAGTCCGCGAACTGTTCGCGCAAAGCGAGTTTATTCAGTTTGCCGGTAGCGGTGTGCGGTAGTTCATCGACGAATGCTACATCGTTGGGCTTCCACCACGTTGCCACACGGCCGTCAAACCACGCCAGCATCTCGTCTTTGGCGATTTCCTGGCCATCTTTCGAGACGACAATCAGCAGCGGTCGCTCCGTCCATTTCGGGTGATTACGCCCGATAACCGCAGCCTCCGCAACCTTTGGATGACCCACCGCGGCATTCTCGAGGTCGATAGAGCTGATCCATTCGCCGCCCGACTTGATAACGTCTTTCGTGCGGTCGGTAATCTGCATCACACCGTTCGGATCGATCGTGGCGACATCGCCCGTGTCGAACCAGCCGTCTTCGTCGAGCGGGCTGTCGGTATCCTCCAACCGGAAATAGTTGCTCGCCACCCACGGGCCGCGAACCTTGAGCGTACCGAAAGCAACGCCGTCCCAGGGTAACGCCTTATTGTCCTCGTCCGTTATTCGCATTTCGATGCCGAATACACCGCAGCCTTGTTTTGCCTGCAGTTCATAGCGTTCTTCCTGCGACAGCTCACCCATGTCCGGTTTGATCTTGAATACCGTTCCCAGCGGGCTCGTTTCCGTCATGCCCCAGCCCTGGTGGACCGTAACACCGTGTTTCTTGTCGAAGTCCTCGATAATCGAAAGCGGGCAGGCCGCGCCGCCAACACTCACGCGATCGACGCTGCTGATCGTTTTCCCGGACTTTTCGAGGTAATCCAGGAGGGCCAGCCAGATCGTCGGCACGCCGGAGGCAACCGTGACGTCTTCTTGTTCTATGAGTGCCTGTAATGTCTCGCCGTCCGCCATCTTGGGGCCCGGCATGACTATCTTGGCACCCACCATGGCTGCGCTATACGGGATGCCCCAGCCGTTCACGTGAAACATGGGCACGACCATCAGCACGCAGTCGTTGCCGGAGAATGCCAGCACGTCGGGCAGACACCCGGCATAAGCATGCAGGACAACGGAACGGTGGCTGTACAGAACGCCCTTGGGGTTACCGGTGGTACCCGAGGTGTAACACAGCGTAGATGCTGTGCGCTCATCGAACTCGGGCCAATCGAATTCGTCAGACTCGTCCGCGATCAGCGTCTCGTAGCAGATCACGTTCGGGAGCTTGCTGGCGGGCATGTGCGCCTCGTCGGTCATGACAACGATACCCTCGACGTCCTTGAATGTTTTCGCCAGTGCTTCGACAAGCGGCATCACCAACGGGTCGACAAACAGGTAGCGGTCTTCGGCATGATTGACGATGAAAGCGACCTGCTCAGGGTAAAGGCGCGGATTAATGGTGTGACAAACGATGCCGCTTCCCGATAGCGCGTAGTACAGCTCGAAGTGCCGGTGATCGTTCCAGGCCAGGGTGCCGACGCGGTCACCGGCCACGACCCCCAGCCTCTTTAGCGCATTGGCCAGCTTGCGCGTGCGCGCGAAAGCCTCGCGGTATGTGTAACGTTGCTGCGGATTGTCCACGGTCACCGAGACAATTTCGCGATCCGGGTAGTTGGTGTCAGCAAATCTCATCAATGACGAGATCAAAAGCGGGGTATCCATCATCAGACCATGCATGCGGGTTTTCTCACCTCTCTCTTTTTGGTTCGATTGGCGGCCGATAGTCGGCCGCCGCTCAGTTCGTCGGCGCTTTGGCAGGCCGTTTTTTCGATGCGCGTTTTCGCGTTGTCTTTTTACTGGCAGAACTCTTGTCGTCAGACACTCGCCCCGATCCATTGGTTTTTGCACGACGCTTTTTCGATCGCTTTGTCTTACTTTTTTTAGCCGGTTTTTTGGCGGCATTCTTGAGGTCTTCGAATGCCTCAGTGAGGCAGTCGCAGTAAAACTCCGGATCCGGCATCATTTCGCGACACGAAATTGCGCTGACCGTAATCTGACCGTTGTAACCGATCACCGGCTGAAAAAGCCCTATTCCGTGGACAACCGGCCCGAGGCCGAAGCTGGCGACCATCTGGGATCCCATGGAATACAAGGGGAAGTTCGGACCCGGAACGTTGGTAATTATCGTGTTGTACATAGGCGGCAAGCGCTTCGCCAGGCCGTAGCGTCCGTACGCTGTCGCTATTAACCCCGAGGTGGTTGACGGCAAGAAATGGGCGGCTTCGGTCGCGAGCGAGGTGCCCAAGGTGCGCGTCAGCCGCTTGGCCTTCTCGCTCTCGCCGTGCACGGCGCGCAGCCGCTCCAGCGGATCCGCGATGTCGCTACGCACCGGCAGGCTCATCGTCGACACCATGTTACCGGCGGCCTTGCGCATTTCTTCCGGGCGGGCGGAAACCGGCGCCATCGCGACGAGCGATTCTTCCGGCAATTCGCCTTTGGACTCCAGGTATCGCCTGAGCGCGCCCCCGCAGACGCTGACGATCACGTCGTTGACCGTGGCCCCTTCGACCCGGCCCTTGATCGCACGTATCTCGTCCAGCGAGAAACTGCGGCCGTCGAAGACACGGTGCGGCGAAACGTTGCCGTTGAAACGCGTACGCGGCACGTTCATCGTGAGATTCAGTTCCTTGCTGAGCAGTCCGCGCCCGAAGCGCCACGCCGTCGGAACGTTGCGTGCCACCAACGAAGCAAATTCGAACGGCTTCTTTGCGGTCGTTACGGCCGTCCGGCCGAGCAACTCCATGGCGGTGGGAAAACGCTCCGGATTCCAGTCATTCTCGGGCGCCTCCACGGTGTCCTCGGGCGAGGTATCGTGGATGGCCGCGGAAATCTCTGCACCCGACACGCCATCAATTGCCGCATGGTGGAACTTCGTTACCAGGGCGAAGCTGCCCTCGGGAACACCGGCGACGTTGTCGAGGCCCTCGATGACATAGGCTTCCCAAAGCGGCCGGTTCGTATCCAGTGGCCTTGCGTGCAAGCGTGCCGCCTGGATGCAGAGTTGGCGCCAGTCACCGGGTTTCGGAAGCGCGATGTGGCGCACGTGAAATTCGAGATCGAAATCCGGGTCGTCAATCCAGTAGGGATAATCCAGGCTCATCGGCACGGTGACCAGGCGCTGCCGGAATGCGCGCGCCTTGTGCACGCGTTTCTCGAAGAATCTCAGGATGTCCTTGAACGTCACCGCACCGCCTGGCGCGGTCGACTGATCGTAGATGGCGAGACCGCCAATATGCATGGGCATGTTGCCCGTTTCCAGGTAAAGAAACGACGCGTCGAGTCCTGATAGTTGTTTCATGTTTTTGGTCTCTCGTTGCTCTCGCAAGATTGCAGCGCTTGGCGACACGAGGAAGTTATCGGACGCAGTGCCTGTTTATGGATGCGCGAACGACCTCAATCAGCGCTCCGAAAGCTCCACATAGTATGCCGATATTTACAGGCGGGCACAGCAAAGATTCTAGCTGACGAGGGTTGCGCCCCCGTCATGAGCGTTTCCGCCATGCACTTGGATGAGAGCACCCCTATTTATCCCTGGACCAGAAGAACGCCGGCAAGTAGCAAACGTAAATCCCGGCAATCAGGTATGCCATCCAGTGATCGCCCAGCACGTCCATGCCGGCGCCGACGACTAGCGGGCCGATCATGCTCCCCGCACCCCACATGCCCGTGTATAGAACGCTTGCGGCCGCCAGCTCAGTCCCGCGAAACCGCTGTCCCAGTAGAATCACGCCCAACGCGTAGATCATTCCTTCAACACCGCCCAGCGCGAATGCGAATACCGGTCCGACGACAGGCCTGGCGATAAACAAGGGCAATACAGCAAACCCGATCGTCGTCAGCACGAGACAAGACAGCAGCAATTTGTGTCGCTGCATATGGTCGGCCAGCCAGCCGAGCGGCAATTGAAGAAAAACGCCGCCCAATGCGAACGTCGTAAGCAGCGACAGACTCCGAGCTTCGCCAATGCCGATGTGAATGCCGAACAAAGGGAAGAAAGCGAGAAACGCTTCGATTGCAGCCGCGTAAGTCAGGTTGAGCAGCATGATGTGCGGCACGATACGGAAAATTCGCACCAGACTTGTTTGGCTCTCAATTCCTTCTACGATCGCGCCCTTGGGCAGCCAGAAGAGTGGAAAACCGGCGAGCATAACCAGCCCCGCCGTAACGACGAAGGGCAACAAGCCGTCTGTGCCCGTCATGATCAGCACCAGCGGTCCCAATGCAAATCCGGCCGCACCCGCTGAGCCGTAGATTCCGATGATCCGGCCGCGCCAGTTGTCACCCGCCAGTTCATTGATTTCAGCTTCGCTCGCGGACCAGAGGACGGCTGCCGCGGCGCCGAGAATGAAGCGCATTGGAAACCAGAGATAGACGTCCTGGAACACACCGAGCGCGATCAGCATTAACGCCGCAATCGCAGTCGCAAGTTGCATGGCGCGTGCCGCCCCAATGCGCATGATGAGTCGCGGTGTGAATGGCGCGATGACCACGCCGGCACAAGCCTGGGCGACGATGCTAAGTCCTATGATCGTCTTGCTGATGCCCTGTGCATCGAGAACGATCGATAGCAGCGGCAGCGTCAAGCCGAAGACGAGGTTGACGACAACCATCGAGGCGATGACGGCAAGTAAGCCCCGTTGGCGATCCGAAAGCGAGGTGATGAAGATCGTCGACTCCGACTTCGTGAGAGAAAGGGACTTGTGCCATCATAGTCGCCTCAAGTAAACCGATGAAGCCCTGTAGTCGATGGCGAGCGCCAAGCATGAGTAAGCCAGCAGACCATTTCGAAGCGCACATACCCGTGGAGTCACCGGAATGCGGCGCGGTTGACCTGCTGCAGGGTGCGACCGGACTATCGAAACAGCGCATCAAGCTGGCAATGACTCAGGGCGCCGTTTGGCTGACGCGGGGTCGTAATACGCAACGCCTGCGTCGCGCCAAGCGGGTGCTTCGAGCCGGCGATGAAGTGCATCTCTACTACGACGCGGACATTCTGGACGAGACTCCGATTGAGCCCGCTTTGATCGCAGACGTCGGTGGTTATTCCGTCTGGTGCAAACCGTGTGGACTGCGCTCGCAAGGTTCGAAGTGGGGCGATCATTGCACCGTTGTGCGTTGGGCTGAGCGGCACCTGGTACCCGAACGTTCGGCATTCACGGTTCATCGCCTCGACCGCGCCGCCAATGGGCTGATTCTGGTGGCGCATTCAAAAGGCATCGCCGCCTCGTTGGCGAAGATTCTTCGTGAGCGCAGGATCGAGAAACGCTACCGCGCGTTGGTGGTGGGAGATTTTTCCGTGCATCCGAATCCGTTTCGAATGGACCAGCCAATCGATGGGAAAGATGCCGTCAGCGAGATTTCGCTGCTAGACGTAAGTCCCGATAGCAAGAGTTCGTTGGTCGACGTACGCATTGAGACGGGTCGCAAACACCAGGTTCGTCGCCATCTCGCGGCGTTGGGTCATCCCATTGTCGGTGACCGCTTGTACGGGTCGGGTAAGGAAGGCGGGCCTGACCTGCAACTGACTGCGTACAAGTTGGCCTTTCAATGCCCCGTTAGTAATGATCCGGTCGAGTATCGACTAGACGTGGAATCTTTCGTGACGGGCACGCCAAGAAACGAATAGACTCTGTTTGTCGTAGCTACCCAGGAGTCGCTATGAAGACAAGAAGCAAAATCACTCGGCGCGACTTCCTCAACGGCATGGCGCTTAGCCTCGCTGCAGGTACCACGCTGTCGCCTGTGGAGATTCTCGCCAAGTCATCCGGGCGAGCATCTCCTTACTATCCGCCCGCTTTGACCGGGATGCGTGGCAGTCACGATGGGTCTTTCGAGATTGCACATGCCCTCGCCAGGGCCGGCCAGAAATTTTCGCGGCCTTCACAACAAACGGACAGCACCTACGACCTGATTGTGGTTGGCGGCGGTATATCGGGTTTGTCGGCGGCGAAGTTCTTCCGCGACCGCGGGGATGGAGCCAGCAAGATTCTTGTTCTCGATAACCATGACGACTTCGGTGGTCACGCGCGCCGCAACGAGTTTGACGTCGATGGCAAGACGTTGCTCGGTTATGGCGGCAGCCAGACGATCGATGGTCCGGCGAAGTATTCAAAGGTTGCGGGGCAACTGCTGCGAGACCTGTCGATCGATACACAGCGCTTTTACGATTATTACGACCAGTCGTATTTTAGTAGCAGGGGGCTGAAGAGAGGCATTTACTTCGATCAGCCGACCTATGGCGTTGATCGGGTGTTGGCAAATCCGATACCCGGATTCCTCGGAAACCCTCTGAGCGGAGAAGAATTGCGATCAGCGGTCCATGGTTTGCCGATTAGCGAGCAGGACCAGGCGGAGTTTCTTCGATTAGTCGCCGGCGGCGTCGACTACCTGCAGGGTATGTCGAAAGAAGAGAAGGTGGCGCTCCTTCGCAGCACGAGCTACCTGGAGTTCCTCGAAAAATATGCGGGGATGCCGAAGTCAGTCACCGGCATCCTTCAAGACACGTTCCTGGTGATGAATTCTGTCGGCTGGGAGGCCGATTCAGCGATGAATGCGGCAGACTATTATTTTCCGGGCACCCGGGAATTGGGTGTTCAGGAAGATCATGGGGAAGAAGAGCCGTACATCTTCCATTTTCCTGACGGCAATGCGGGTGTCGCGCGATCGTTAGTGCGCGACCTTATTCCGCATGCGATTCCCGGCAAGACGATGGAAGACTTGGTCACTGCCCGTGCCGACTATTCCTTATTGGACACCATCGATTCCGACATCCGGATACGGCTTAACAGTACGGTCGTCAATGCGGCAAATACTGCTGATGGGCGATATGTGGATATTTCTTACGTGAAGGATGGTGAGGTTTACAGAGCGCGCGCACGACACGCGGTTCTGGGCTGTGATAACAACATCATTCCTTACATTTGCCAGGAGATTCCGGAAAAACAGGTCGAAGCAATACAGTACGCCACCAAGATTCCGTTCGTCGTCGGTAGTTTTGCGATTCGCAACTGGCAGGCTTTCATTGATGCCGGGGTGCATTGGGTCTACTCACCCGGTGACGTTTACTTCAAGCAATTGTTCCTGGATTTCCCGGTCAGCATGGGCGATTACCACTATTCGAAAGGCCCGGACGAGCCGATCGTTATCTCCGCGTGGTTTTCTCCGACAACCCGTGGTTTGCCGGCCAAGGATCAGTATCGTGCGGGCCGCGCCAGACTCATGGAGATGAGCTACGACGATTTCGAGCAAGATATCTACTCGCACCTTGACGGCATGCTTGGACCTTACGGTTTCGACGCGGAACGCGAGATTGCGGCGATTACCCTAAATCGGTGGCCGCACGGTTACGCTTACGAGTTCGAAGGCATTGGCGTTCCCGCGGAGTACGACCGGTACAATGGGCCTCACATCGCCGGTCGCGCGCAAATCGGCAGAATTTCCATCGCGAACTCGGATTCGGAAGCTTACGCCTACGTTGACGGAGCCATTGATGCGGCTGATCGGGCCGTCGATGAGCAACTGAATTGATCGAATTCGATTAGCCCGACCAACTACAAGCGATCTTTCACCTTGTAGTACAACATGCCCAGCGCGATGATCTGGTTGCCCAGCCATTGTGAACCGGGAATCCGGAAGTGCTTCATGTCGGCGAAAAGATCAAACTTTTCCATCGTGCCGGCCACGGCATCGGACATGATCTCGCCCATGATGTGCGTGGCGTTCACGCCATGACCCGAATAACCCTGGCAGTAGTAGACATTGTTGTTAATGCGCCCGACAGCGGGAATCCGGTTAATCACGATTCCGATCTTGCCGCCCCACTCGAAGTCGACTCGAACGTCCTTCAGCTGCGGGTAGACCTTCAGCATGCGAGGCAGGATGTATGACTTGATGCTGACCGGGTCGCGGCCAGAGTAATTGCAGGCGCCGCCGTAAAGCAGGCGTTTGTCCGCAGACAGACGATAATAATCGACAACTTCGTTGACGTCGCAGACAGCGACGTCCAGTGGGTTGATCTCGTTAACGACTTCTTCCGACAGGGGCTCCGTGGCGATTATGTAGCTGCCGGCCGGGAATACCAGGTTGGACAGGTGTTTCGGTTCGAGCAGGCTGTAGGCATTCCCGGCCAGCACAACCGAATCCGCCTCCACGACGCCGGTCGCTGTTTTTACTTTCGGTCGCGCGCCATGTTCGATACTCGTAACCGGTGACTGCTCAAAAATTTGCACCCCGAGATTTTGCGCAGCGCGAGCTTCACCGATGCAAAGATTTAGTGGATGCAGATGGCCATCCCGGTAGCAAACAAAGCCACCGTGAAACGCGTCGGTGCCCAGCATTTCGCGGGTCTTTTGCCGATCCCAGATTTCATAGTCATAGGGAAAGTCATAGCGCTTGCGATCCGCCGCATAGTCTTCGAAGTAGCGCAGCTGTGCTGGCTTGGGCGCGACCTCGACATACCCGCTCTTGAGGTCACACTGAATGCCGTACTTTTCGACTCGGTCATAGATGATGTCATTGCCACGCCACTTCATGTCCCAAAGCATGTCGGCGATGCCTTCACCGTGTTTCTTGCGAATCTTCTCAAGGCCGCTGATGCCGTTGATTATCTGGCCGCCATTTCTGCCCGATGCGCCCCAGCCGACCCGGTTGGCTTCCAGCAGTGCCACCGAGTAGCCGCGTTCTGCCAACGTCAGCGCCGTAGCTACGCCTGTAAAACCGGCGCCAACCACGCAGACATCGGCCGACCGGCTACCCTCCAATACCGGGTAGTCGGTGACCTCATTCACCGTGGCGGCGTAGTACGAGCGCGTGTGTTCCTGTTTTTGGTTGATCGCCTTCATCCAAAGCTCTTGTGCAGTTTTTTCGGGCCAAGCAGTTCGGCGATTTTGCACTATCGAGGATCATTCTGGTGGCTCCGTTTCATATTGTGCAAATGTGCCGCGAGTCTGCCGAGTCGCCGACGCCTGGTAATCGGGCGCTAGCTTGACATCAGTTCAATAACCAAGTTAACTCGAGTAAGGACCAAATGCGATCATGCCACCGATTGGAGAATAGAGAATGGAAGTTACCGTCGCCGCCACGCAGATGGCCTGCTCCTGGGACACTGATGCCAACGTTGAACGTGCCGAACGGCTCGTGCATCAGGCAGCGGATTCCGGTGCGCAGGTAATCTTGATACAGGAGCTATTCGAGACACCGTATTTCTGCATCGATCAGCAAGCCCGTCACTTTGATCTCGCGAAGACGATTGATGAGCAGCCGACGTTGCGTCGAATGCAGGCCATCGCCAAACAACGCGGTGTTGTGATACCCGTTTCTTTCTTCGAAAAGTCGGGACTTGCCCATTACAACTCGGTTGTTGTTGTCGATGCCGACGGATCTATAGCCGGCCACTATCGCAAGAGCCACATTCCCGATTTTCCCTTGTACGAGGAGAAGTTCTATTTCAGTCCTGGCGACACCGGGTTTCGCGTGTTCAAGACCCGTTATGGCTGTATCGGCGTCGCTATATGCTGGGACCAGTGGTTTCCGGAGGCGGCGAGGGCAATGACGCTGTTGGGCGCCGAGATGTTGTTTTACCCGACGGCGATCGGCAGTGAGCTGGACAAACCAGAGTTCGATAGCAAGGATCACTGGCAGATGGTCATGCGTGGCCACGCCGCGGCCAATATCGTGCCTGTCATTGCATCGAATCGAATTGGAACAGAGCAGAGTGGAGACCTTAGCCTGGAGTTCTATGGGTCTTCATTCATTGCCAATCACACCGGCGAGAAGGTTTGTGAAGCGGATCGGGAGTCCGAGTCCGTACTGACACACGCCTTCGATCTTGCCGAGATTGCTGCATACCGACGAGAGTGGGGTGTATTCCGGGACCGCCGCCCCGATTTGTATGGGCCGTTACTGACGCTCGATGGGGTGCAAGTCGTACCCGGCGCCTGACCAATGCACATCCCGCATCTGCGCCATTTCGTGGTGTTTTCTATCATCGGCACGGTAACGCTCATGCCGTTGCTGGTGCTGCCTGCGATGATCGGCGTGTTGGTCGACAATGCCGGCATGTCCGAGTCGTCGGCGGGATGGTCGGCCTCCGTCAATTTTCTCGCCAGCGCGGTCGTCGGACTTCTTATGGCGGTCCGAATACATCATATGAATTTGCGCCAGGTAGCCACAGTTGCGTTAGCGCTCGCGGTGGTTGCCGATCTTGTTTCGGGATTCACCGCAGGTAACACAACGTTCTTCTTTGCCGCGAGGGCGGTCGCCGGTCTCTTGCTGGGCGCCGCTTACATCACGAGCGTCTCGTCCTTTGCCAGATACGATGGCTACGAACGCGGATTCGGGCTGTTCGTCACGCTACAGTTCATTATCAGCGGACTCGGTCTGTATATCGTTCCCGTCTACGCGGACGCGATGGGTGCGCCCGGATTGTTCGGGCTGTTTGCGGGCATGGACGTTATCGCTCTTTCGCTCGCACGGTATCTGCCTTCCGAAAAAGCGGCGGAAGCCGGCCAGGGAATCAAAGAATCGGAGCTCAAAATTTTGCTGACCGGCTCGGCCATCCTTGCCATTGTCGGTTTCGCCGTATTCGAAGCGGCCAATAACGCACAGTTTGCGTACATCGAACGATTTGGCGTCGCGCTTGAGATCAGCGATCAGCAGGTCGGGCTGGCTCTCATGATCGCGTCGCTTGTCGGAATACCCGGCGCATTTTCGATCGTCATCGTCGGCCAACGATTCGGCACGTTGTCGCCACTGGTGCTGGGCATCTCGATCGCAATTGGCGGTTTGCTTGTCCTGTTGAACGCTGAAAGCTATGGGGCGTACTTTTTCGGAGGCTGCTGCATGGGTTTCTCGTGGGCCTTCTGCCTGCCATTCATACAGTCTTTGCTTGCCACGATCGATCGCAAAGGTAGTGCGATCTCCGCCGGTACCTCGTTTTCGACGTTTGGCAGTGCATTCGGCCCCGGGCTAGCGGCAACGGTCGTCGCAGGTGGCAAGTACTCGAACGTCTTCCTGTTGTCGATCGGCTTATTCGTACTGACGCTGGCGCTGTTTTTCTATGCGAACAAAATGAGGTTGAACAAAAAATGAAGACGCTGACACCAACGTCGGACCCGAGAGACCACGGCTACTATATGCCCGGCGAGTGGGCGCCGCACACGTGCTGCTGGATGGCCTGGCCCTGCCGCGAAGGACTGTGGTCCGACAGCAGGGCAACGATGCAGGACTACGCGAATGTCGCAATGGCGATTGCACGATTCGAACCGGTTCGAATGCTGGTGCCGCCTCACAAGGTGGAGGAGGCCAGTGGCCTGTTGGAAGGCGATATCGAAATTGTTGTAATGGCGATTGATGACTCCTGGGCACGCGATTCCGGGCCGAACTTCCTGATCGGCGGTGACAAGCTCGCCGGATCGAACTGGGTGTTCAATGCGTGGGGCCACAAATACGATCCCTACGATCAGGATGCGCTGATGGCCGAACGCATTCTCGAGATTGTCGGCGCAGAGCGGTTCTCGAGCTGGCTGGTTGCCGAGGGCGGCGGCGTTACCGTGGATGGGGAGGGCACCGTAATCACGACCGAGTCCTGCTTCCTGAACAAGAATCGGAACCCGAATCGCAGTCGCAAGGAGATCGAGCGCGAACTCTGCCGGACGCTCGGCGCAGAGAAGGTGATCTGGATTCCGGGCGACGTCGAGGAGACCGAAACGGACGGACATGTGGACGGTATAGCGGCGTATATCGAACCCGGCCGCGTGCTCGTCGAGGTCAATCCCGACAAGACTGACCCTCATTTCGCTGTGGGCGTCGCGAACACGAAGGCCCTCGCCAAGCAGAGGGATGCCAGAGGACGCAAGCTGGAACTCGAGTTTATCGACGAGGGTATCTACCACGAGGACGTATGGAACGGTGGCTGCAGTTCGTACGTGAACTCCTACCTGGCGAACGGTGCCGTTATCGTCCCCGGCTACGGATACGATCGGGATGACAGCGCCGTAGAAACCTACCAACGCATTTATCCGGACCACGAGATCGTGCAAGTCGCGATTCACAGTCTTGCGTTGGGCGGGGGCGGAGTTCATTGCGTTACCCAACAACAACCCAGGCTCAGTTAGACAGCCAGCATGTCCAACCGCCAGAAAATCGGACTCCGCAAGGGACCTGTCGTAACCCGGGCGCCTGGCAGAAAGCGCAGGAAAGCATTGCTGGACGCTACCTACGATCTTCTTTGTGAAAAGGACATCGAAGAAATCTCATTTCGTGATATCGCAAATCGCGCAGAAGTTCCGGAAGGATCCGCGTACCATTTCTTCGCGAACCGTTTTGATATTTTCTCGGCGCTTGCAAAAACCTTAAGCGAACAATTTGCGGAGGCGCACGAGAAACCCGTTCCACCATCGCGGCGAAAGAGCTGGCAGCAACTGGCCGGCCATCTGGTTGATGTCGGTGCCGCCGTCTATGCCAAGAGCCCGCCGGCACGCCAGCTCCTCATCGGTGGGAAGACGCCACCGGAAGTGAAGCAGGCTGATCGAATCAATGATCGGGTGGTCGGGGACGCAATGCATCGCTCGTTTTCGCGTTATTTTGAAATTCCGGATACCGATGCGATGCGCGATGCATTCTATTACTTCATCGAGATAACGGACCTGATGTTCACGCTTTCAATCATTGAGTCCGGCGAGATCACGCCGAAAATGCTCGCAGAGGCAAAACGGGCGGGGATAGCGTACCTGGAAACCTACAGGTAACAAGAAACCGCGGTCTGACCCCGGTTTATGCTGTCGCCACAAAGGTCCGCTTGGCCAGGGTCTTCATCCAGCGGACGTATTGTTTTGTCGACCATCCGCATTCGATCGTGAGTGCCTCCCAGTTCGGCACCAATAACAGTGTCCACAGAGCATCGGTAGCTTGCGCTGGCGTCCATCCCGGGGCGAGTTCCTTGTCCGCGTGCAGTGCGTCGATGGCTGCGCGACAACCGTCACGCATCGCCGCCATTCGATCTTTCCACGCCGCGGCCGCTGCGTCGTCCGTGTCCTGCGCGAGCAGCAGCGCTTTTGCAACACCGTAGATATCGGGGATGTAGTTGCCCCAACACTCTATGTATAGCGAGAGTCGCTCAATACCGTTCGCCGCCGCTCGAGACGGGGCGAGTCGCTTATCCACGTCGAGCTTTTCATCCAGGTATCTCGTTGCCGCAACCAGCAAGTCTGTGCGCGACGTGAAATGCAGGTAGACGGCCTGGCGTGAGATCCCGGATTCCTTGGCAATATCGCCCATGCGGACCCCTCGGCCACCATGCTGCTCCAGCATGCTGACCGTCGCGTCGAGGATTCGTGTGCGTGTTTCTGTATTTTCACTTGACATGGTGTAAAGCTTGCCTTAAGGTTGACACACTGTCAATTGACACGGTGTCAAGTGACAAAAAAGGAGAAAACCATGAAAACCGACAACCCTGATATCAAATCACCTGAGGGCGTGACCCTCGTACTGGGCGGCACCGGCAAGACCGGTCGTCGCGTTGCGGAGCGCCTGCAGGCGCGCGGTGTAGCAACCCGGATCGCGTCGCGGTCGGGTACGCCATCTTTCGACTGGAACGATCGGACCACCTGGAATGCGGCGCTCGATGGTGTTACCGCGGCGTACATTACCTACGCCCCCGATCTCGCTATTCCCGGCGCGACCGAGGCGATCCAGGCGTTTGTCGAACAAGCGGTGGCAAGTGGCGTCCAGCGCCTGGTTCTACTATCCGGCCGTGGCGAGGAAGAAGCGCAGCGTTGCGAACGCATCGTCCAGGAGTCGGGCATCGAATGGACCGTGGTGCGCTCGAGCTGGTTCAACCAGAACTTCTCTGAAGGCGAGTTTCTCGGCATGGTCCTCGACGGCGCGATCACGTTGCCGGCCGCGGATGTGCCGGAGCCGTTCGTCGACGTGAATGACATCGCCGATGTCGCGGTTGCAGCGTTGACCGAGGATGGCCATCACGGCGAGATCTACGAAGTCACCGGGCCGCGGATGCTGACCTTTTCCGACGTGGCGAAAGAGATTTCTCGGGCAGCAGGACGCGAGGTCCAGTTCATCCAGGTACCGAAGGACGCTTTCGCAGCCGGCATCGCCGAATCCGGTGCGCCGGGTGAGATTGCATGGCTGTTGAACTACCTGTTCGAAACTGTCCTCGACGGTCGCAATGCCTACGTGTGCGACGGCGTGCAGCGCGCGCTGGGTCGGGCGCCAACCGACTTTGCCGATTACGCGCGCCGCATCGCGACGTCCGGTGTATGGAGGTTGGCAGCATGAATTCGCTTGTCCCTGTTATTGGTACGGTAGCACTGCTGGGATCTGCACTGGTAGGAGGGGTCTTCTTCGCGTTTTCGAGTTTCGTGATGAAGTCCCTCGCGCGCGTGCCCGCTTCGGAGGGTATCGCCGCGATGCAGTCGATCAATGTTGTCGTAATCAATCCCTCGTTTCTTGGGCGCGTTCATGGGGACGGCATTGCTATCAGTTGGCGTGGTGGTGCTGATGCTGGTCAGCCGCAGTCACCCTGCTGGGATGTTCTTCCTCGGCGGCGCCGTGTTCTACTTCGCTGGCACCTTTCTCGTGACGATTTTCGGTAACGTTCCGCTCAACGACCAATTAGCGGCCGTGTCAGCGACGGATTCCAATGCCGTTGAATTATGGACGCATTACCTGGATCGGTGGACGATGTGGAACCACGTTCGTACCGTGGCTGCAATGGCGGCAGCACTGTTGTTTGCTCTGGGCCTCATTAAAAACGGGGCCTAAGCTAATGCAGGAAGTCGATGGTTCCTAAACGCCGCTTTCGGTTGGGTGCGAATGTCGCCTTTCGGGCGTGTCTTTTTGCTCTCTGGGGATTTTCCGTCGTTCCTCTCTGGAGACCTTGCGTCGTTCCCTTGGGCGTATCGACAGCAGGCGCCGTAATCGGAATCTGGCGGCGACAATGAAGTCTTCCAATACATCCAATAATCGAATTAAACGTTCCATATATTGCGGCTTGGTTCTTCCAGGGTAACCCCTTGGAACGGCATCCTTTTCGCTCCAGATCAGTTTACGCCTACACAACAAAAGTCCGTGGCCGATATTACATAATCTGGTCGATCGAGTATACGAATCCAGCCGTTGCCACGACTCGATTTCTCGTTCGAATGAAGGTGCTTTAGATCCAGCCCAAGGCTGCAGAAATTATCTCGGCTGCACCGGTCTGTGCGCAGGCACCATGGGCGATCAACAATCGCTCGGCATCCCAACCGAGTACCTTGTCTCGCGCTTTGCGGGCCGGGCCGCGCCGGACGAAGCTTGCCCGCCACTCCCGTGGCGTGCTCCCGTGTTCGCCGACCAGGCCGTCGAGCCGCATCAGTCCTCCCTTCCAGCCTGTCATCGTTGATTCTGGATGCCGCTGGATAAGGTCGCAGATGATCGCGGTACGGGATTTGTGGTGGAAGAACACCACTTCTTCCATCGCCAGAGATCCGTGGAAGATGACCTGGTCGATATCCGCTGCCCACGCCGCATCGGACTCGTCACCCAGTTCAGCATCGAATTGGAGTTCGGGCTTCCTTTTCGCGAGGCCAGGGGGTGCGAAGAGGCGCGCATCCGGCCAGCGCTCGGCCCACTCCTTCAGGAACAGATGGTGGATCTTGTTGGGTGAGACGATGTAACGGACCGGTCCGATGGCCTCTACCTCGCCGGTGAGCTCATCGCTTAGTGCCACTGGGGACCACACCCACACGCTGCCGTCTGAGAGCCGCGCCAGCGCCATGCGCGTCGGATACGGAAAGCCAAAGAATGGCACCGTCGGCCCTTCAGCCGTATAAAGAGATGGTCCAAACTCTTGAAGCATGCCGATACTCAGACGCGAATCCTCTCCTATCGCAGTCTGAATTCCGAGTCATTTTTTTCTATCGGGATAAGTACTTAAGGAAACGCGGCGGCACACGATGCAGGACGCCTGGGTTTAGCAGTAACGTGTTTACTGTTCGACTTTGCGGCGAACTCCGGCTGCGTGGCAAAAACGAAGATGCGAGGTTGTGACCGACGTTCCTATTCTTGACTATGCGTTTCTCGCGTTCGAGAGCGAAGCAAGCCCCAAGCACGTGGCGGGGCTGCAGATCTTCGAACTGCCGAAGCGTGCGCCTGGCGATTTCGTCGCCCAGTTGGCGCGGAAGATAAAGGACGCCAGACTGGAAGCGCCGTTTAATCAGAAGCTCAAGTCGCGGATGGTCGGAATGCCGCAATGGGTTGACGACGATGACTTCGATCTTGACGACCATGTTTTTGTCGAATCTGTGCCGGAACCACACACCATGGCGGCGCTGCTCGAGCGTGTCGAGGAGCTGCATGCCGAGAGCCTCGATCGGTCAGCGCCCTTGTGGGAGCTGACTATTTTCGAGCACCTGGAGGGGCAGCGTTTCGCGACCTATTTCAAGGTCCATCACGCGTACATGGATGGCATCAGCCTGTCTCAGCGCACAATGGGCGCGCTCAGTGAGAAACCGGATATCGAGGATCTGGGCACCTTCCTCGGAGTCAACCATGCCAAGCATCGTGAGGTCCGTGATCACCTGATGAGCGACCTGTTTGGTACCGCCAAACGGGCTGGCCGGGCGGCCCTGGTGTTGCCCGCGCTGACAATGCTCGGCCTGAAACATGGCTTAAGGATGCTGCATTTGGGCGGCAACGAACTGCCGGTACCCTTCACGGCGCCGCGAACGGCATTCAACACCGCGTTGACGCCCAGGCGAAGTGTCGCCGTCGTCGATCTACCACTCGATCGCGCCCACAATATTGCGCAGCATGCCGCGGTAACCGTGAACGACGTGTTGCTCGAGCTTTGCGATCAGGCACTGACTCGCTACCTGGACGCTCATGGAGGCGCACCGGATGAGCCGCTCATCGCGCAAATGCCCGTCTCACTCAGGCGCCCCGACCTCGAACAGGGCAACCAGATTACGATCGCGCTGCTCGAACTTGGATCGAAAGAAACAAATCCCATGCGCCGACTTCAGGATATTCACGCCCATGCCGCGGACGTGAAACACGAATTCACTGCAATGACGCCGGAGACGGCCGAAGCGTATACGGTACTGATGCAGAGCGTTGCGCAACTCGGTGAGAGCATAGGCGCCGGGGGCATCATGCCACCGCTGGGCAATGTCGTCATATCGAACGTCATAGGCCCCCGAAAGCAGCTGTATCTTTGCGGTGCGCCGCTGCTGGCGATCTACCCCATATCGACGATCGCGCCGGGACTGGCATTAAACATCACGATGTTTACCTACAGGGAGACCTTGCACGTCGGCATTGTTGCTGGCCACTCCGCGATCCCCGATCTCGAACCCATCGCAGCCAATCTGCGCTCCGCGCTGGATGAACTCGAAACGGCGATGGGCCTTGCGCCCAAAAAGAAACGACCACGGGCGAAGAAGAAGTCCACCCGATGACGACAGGAGTTCGCAAGTGACTCAATCCGTTCCCCGTTCCAAGAACGATGACTACACCGACGAGATGGCCGCAACGCGCCGCAGGTTCCTGAAAGAGCAGGCCGGCGCCGATCTCGACAACGTCGGTCAGTATTCCATCGATGTGTCCATGTTGCCGGGCAACATCGAGAACTTCGTCGGCGTCGCACAGGTTCCGCTCGGCGTCGCCGGACCTTTGTTGGTCAACGGTGAGCACGCCAAGGGTGAGTTTTACGTGCCGCTCGCAACGTCCGAAGGTACGTTGGTGGCCAGCTACAACCGCGGCATGAAGATGCTGCGGGCTGCCGGCGGCGTCAAGACAACGGTTGGTGACGACGCAATGCAACGCGCGCCCGTATTCGTTTTTGGTGACGCACGCGAGGCCCGGGAATTCGGCGAGTGGATCATCGCCAACTTCGACGCGATCAAGGAGCGTGCAGAAACCTCGACACGAGTCGGGAAGCTGGTCGATATCGAGCAGTACGCTGCCAGCCGATTCCTGTTCCTGCGGTTCAATTTCACGACCGGCGATGCCGCCGGCATGAACATGGTCAGCAAGGCTACCAAGGTTGCATGCGACTGGATTCGCGAAGTTCACCCGAAGGTACAGCATTACTACCTGGAATCGAACTTCGCGACGGACAAGAAGGCGTCACAGATCAACCTGTTGCACACGCGCGGCAAGCACGTTACCGCGGAGGCAACTATCCCGGGCAAGCTGATGCAACAAATGATGCGCAGCGACGTGCAGAAGTTCTATCGTGGCCGGCAGATTATCAACCTCGCCAGCATGCTGTCGGGTGTTAACAACAATGGCGCCCATTCACCAAATGCAATCACCGCCATGTTCATTGCGACCGGTCAGGATGTCGCCAATGTGGTGGAATCTTCGGCGGCGGCTGTGTATGCGGAACTCATGCCAAACGGCGATTACTACTATTCGATCACCATCCCGTCGCTGATTGTCGCAACCTATGGGGGTGGCACCGGGCTAACCACCCAACGGGAGTGCCTCGAACTGCTCGGCTGTTACGGTGAAGGCAAAGTATCGAAGTTTGCCGAGATCGTCGCCGCCACCATTCTCTGCGGTGAAATGTCGCTCAGCGGTGCGATCGCGTCGGAAGAGTGGGTCAAGGCGCACGATCGATTCGGCCGCAATCGGCCTTGAGTTATTGGAGCTGCACTCTGACCGTCTGCAACGAGTTGGCCGCGATTTCGATCTCCGCGTGCTGAGTGCCTATCTGTAATCCGTAGCGGATCGGCTCCTTGGTGGTATTCAGCAACTGCACACTTAACAGATTATCGCTGTTCAACGTCGCGCTTGCGTGCAGTGCGTCCTCATCGAGGTCTTCGAGATGTTTGTAGGCCTGTACCGCCTTATCGCCCGGTCGAATCGTCCGGCTGAACTGCGCTAGCACGTAGTAGATCGGCGTGTAGTAAATCTGTCCGGACTCCACGTCGATCATGATCGGCGCGCCGCAGAAATTGCCGACATGGTTAGGGCCGCCGTTCTGGTCCAGGACAACATTCCAGTCGATCCAGCCTTCCATCCAGTGATTGAGGCTGACAATAATGTTTCTGGCGTATCGATGCACCGGGGTATAGATCGGATGATCCTCGTAGTTTGGCGCCCATGTCGCCGTGTACGCCCAGTCGGTGGCATTGGCATTCCACCAGAAATCGTCGTTATCAAACCAGCCGGATTCCTTGAAGCGCACCGGATCCAGAACGCCGCCGGGCGCATCCTTGCCCAGGTCGTCGATCGTGCCTTCGGTATGAATAATTGAGAATTCCGGGAATTTGTCGTGCACCCGGTCGAAGACCTCTTCATACACCTTGTAGGTGCTTTCATACCAGTGCACCGCCGCGCCATCGACAAACGGCGCTGTTTCGGGGTCGCCGAAGATCACGTCCGTCCAGTGCTCCAGGCCATCGCGGTTTTGGTCGTAGATCAATAATTTGACGTCGCCGTAATCGTGCGCCCTGCAGTGTTGGTCCGAGGTGATTCTTGACGAAGTCGTTCTGGGTTTCCGGGGTGAAGTGCATGCTTTCCCATTGACCGCTGTTGCCGTGTGGCTCGTTAACCGGAGTGAGCCCCCAGATATCGACGCCTTCAGCCCGGTAAGCGTCGAGATACCGGGTGATGTAGTCGGCGAAGGTCTGGACATATTGCGGCTTCAACTGCCCGCCGGTGCCGTGGTGGTCGTTCTCGGGCGTGCCCGGGATATACCAGTCGTCGATATCTTTCATCCAGGGAGGCGCCGTCCAGGCCGATGCAATAATCTTCAGCTCCTTGTCCGCCTGCTTGCTCTTGATGGCAAGGGCTTCTTTGATCATGGGCAACAGATCAAACGTCTCGTCCTTGATGCCGGGGTACTGCGTCGCGTTGAAGCCATCCTGATCCGGCGCGATGCTAAAGTGCTCGAGTGTTTCATCATCCTCCACCTCCGCGTACGAGTACTTGCCGTGCACTGCAAAATCGGTCGCGCCGATAGGTGTTCGGGTCAACGAAAAGTTAGCGCCGCGCTCGCTGTATATCTTGTCCATCACTTCCAGGCGCTGCTCTGCATCGAGATGCGCCAGGACATACGCCGAGGACTCCGTGAACGACGAGCCGATGCCGGTAATGGTCTGCTTGACGATGTCCGGTCGGACGATAACCCGGGTCCCATCAAACGAACCGTCGCGAAACGACGAGGTTTCCTTTCGTGGCGATTTTGTCGCCTGCCTCGCTGGTCAGCAGAATTTCACTGGTCGCCGACAAACGGTAGTTAATGTCGCTAGTGTGGGAAAGCAACTCGGCTCCTTGGGGTTTTGACGAACATGAGACCAGCAAGGCTGACAACAGGACGATTATGAGAGTGGTTTGGGGTTTGTTCACGTTGTAGCCCGGCAATTTGCGAAGCTGCAATCGTCCAGCGTCGTCAGGAGTGTTTACCCATTTTCGCTTGAGGTCCGAAGCGAACATCAATATGCGAGAAAACAATTCCCAAAACAACCGCGATGTACGTGATCGTTTCGGGGCGTTTCAGCACGTATCCTATCGGTCGTGAAAATAATCAGCGTCGAACCGCGGATTTGCCGCGCAGCGCTTTGGAGAACGCCAGCATGAACGCCGTCTGCGGCAAGCATGGTAAATTGAGACCACAACGCGACGTTATAGAAATTTTAGGTGTATTCGATAAGCTATTGATAAATATAAGGTCAGTCGCGTATCTATGGCGGGCGGAAAGCAAACCCAGTTAGTGATGCCGCAAAGATTTAGGAATCAGCGATCGGACAATCTCGTTAACATAAAGCAGATATTACGTGTCACCCGATGAAGAAAAACGTAGCACTTGCAGATATACTGTTGCGACGCTTCATAAGTCGCGCGACGCAATGTTCGCGCGGCAAAACAAAAAATAAAAAGCGTTACAAAATAATAATTTAATGCCATCGTGCATTTCAGTGCGCATGGTCGGGAAACAACGAGAAGAGCGAAGTGGCATATATGAACGAAATGAACGTAGGGCGAACGGAATCGCAGTGGTTAGACGTCAAGGCCATCTCTTCACTTCTTAAAGCTGGAATTGCTTGTGTAAGCTTGCTGGCACTTGGCCTGACGGCGAGTGCGCAAACCTTCGTCACTCCGGGGCCCAACGTCAACCTCATCGGCGCCACGCCGAATCCTGACCAGACCTACAACATTGCCGACTTCGGTTTGAAGCAGCAGCAGGAGCCCTCTTGTGTCATCAGGCCGTCAAACGCCGCCTACATAATGTGCGCCTACAACGACCTGCGCGCGTCCGACAAGCCTTCGGTCCAGGGCGATTCCTGGATCGGTTATTCGGAGTCTGGTGACAAGGGCTTTACGTGGAAGAGCTACCTGGTTCCCGCCTTCAAGTCGCACCCGAACTCGATGAACGTGGGTTTCGCGGCGGATCCCAGCCTTGTCGCGATCCCGGGCTCCTACGCTGTCCCGGGCGACCCGAGCTCGGTCGACTCGCCCGGACTTTCCGTACTTAACTACATCGGCGCCAACCGGGACAGCAACGTCGGCGTGCTGGTTGCGCAACGCTTCGTTGATAACGCGCAGGAAGACCAGCGGCACAACTTGCCGGAAGAAGCCTACTACATCATTGCCGATGGTTCGTCGGGTCGCTTTATCGACAAGCCGGCGTTTCTTTTTGTTCCGGACGATCCCGATTCGCCGAGCTACCGACAGGAATCCATCAACGTTGAAGGGCGAGATGAACCGATAACTGTCAGGACACAGACCGGAACGCTGGTGGTTGCCTACGCCGTTTTCACGGGCAGCAGCAGCGTGAAGGTTTACGTGCAGACGTCGAAAACTAACGGCGTGACCTGGTCCAACCCGACGAAACTCTCTGAAAGCCTGAACGAGGTTACCGGCGTGAGCCTGTCGGCCATCGGACAAAAGGTCGTCGCGACCTGGCGCCGCAAAGCGGACTCAAACAATACCGATGCGATTGTCAGTGCGGCTACGAGAAATAACCTGAATAGCTGGACGAAGGCCGAGGTCGTTTTCGAACTCTGCCCGTTTGATCAGCCGGCGAGCGGTGTGAGCTTTCGTTCCTTCGCCTTTCCCTGGGTCGCCAATGACGGTAATCGATTCTGGACCTTCGCCGCGGATCGACGTTTTGATGCAGCCGGCGGGGAGAGCACCAGCTGCGACCCCATACCGGATTTGCCGGGTACCTACGACGGCATCCCGCGCATCGTCGGCATGTCGTCTACGGACGGCATAAACTGGTTCGGTGCTGACTCGAATAATCCCGACGTTCCCTTTGTTGTTGACGCAAATACGGACTCCAGCGGCAAACCGCTGGGCTTCCAGGTGATGCCCAGCGCTATTGGTACCAAGGGTCGAATCGACCTTGCCTGGTACGACACTCGCCGCGAGGCTTTAGGCTTGCCGCTGCAGGGCGACGGTTCGCCTGACGACCAAATTCCGCTGATCTACGACTACTCCAGTATCGATGGACAGGGCGTCGCCCGGGTGTTGCGCAAAGCCGACGTCTGGATGACGCGCTTGAACGCCGGCAACTGTGGCTCGAACGGTGCCTGCGCTCCCAGCATCCAGTCACCGGTCCGTGTGTCGCAATACCCGGTGGCCTTCGCGCCCAGCAACTCGTCTGGCGTACCTTACGCCACGCCGCTGGAGGTCGAAGCGCATCTGCCAAATCACCGTCTCTATGCGAGCGGCACCCTCGCGTTTAAAGGTGACTACATCGCTATCGCCACACCGCAGCTACGCAAGACCGTGAACGGCGCTTGGCTGAATAACAGCTTGCCGGAACAGCCCGGTCTGGACTTGGGGAGCTTTACAAACCTGGAAGATGTCTTCGTTGCGTGGGGCGATAACCGCGATGTCCGGGTTGACTACGAATCGCCGTTCTTTCCGACGACAGACGACGGGCAAGTACCCTATACGCCGCCGGGCGGACCAAGCCAGGGCGCCAGCGCGTTCAAGCTTGGCGAAGTCGAAGAGGGCGCCAGTGAACCGCTGGTGCAGATTGAACCTGAGCTTAAAGCCGTTACAGAGTCGGACGACTCCGAGGACCCGACCACCCCACCCGATAACACGCTTGCCTGTGGCCCCGGACAAGATTTCAGCCGCAGCCGGGATTCCAATATCTACGGCTCACTCGTGGCCGACGCGCCGAGCCTGGTAGCACCGACCAACACCAAGCCGCTTGGCACGATACAGCGCATGTTCCCGCTGGTGCTGAATAACCCGGATACAACCAGCGCAAAGAATTTCTGCCTGGTCATAAGAAACCAGCCGGAAGGTGCCCCACAAGTCGGACGCGCCTCTTTCTTCCAGCTGCCGGCTGTCCCGCCATTTACGTCAAATGATCCGGATCCGCTGACTCGGCTTCCGGTGACGGTGGGGCCGGGCTCCACAGAATCACGCGCAATTTTTGTTTTTGCGAGCGACACAGACGTTGTTCGTATTGATGCTTACCTCGACGATTCTGCGAGCGAGCTTTGCGCGGATGACCTTGCGAGCGACGAGTTCACAGGCGCATTGCAAAACAGCATCTTCGTCAGCGACGGCAGCCTGTTTGATTCCGGCTATTGCGAGGCGAACCCGACGGTACCGGCCTGTCAGCCGACGTCCATTGAAGAGACACACAATATTTCGCTGGCCAGCCTGAACTTGCAGGCGCCGGTTATCAAAGCGTCTGTGACGCAGGAAGCGCTCAATCTGCAGGCGTTAAATCTGCAGGCACCGGCGCTGGGCGCGCTAAACCTGCAGGCGTTGAACCTGCAAGCGGAGACCTTGGCTGCACTGAACTTGCAGGCGCTGAACCTCCAGGCACTAAATCTGCAGGCACTTAACCTGCAGGCACCAAACCTGCAGGCACTAAATCTCCAGGCACCGAACCTTCAGGCACTGAACCTGCAGGCACTGAACTTGCAGGCTTTGAATTTGCAGGCTCTGAATCTGCAAGCTCTGAACCTACAGGCCCTGAACCTGCAGGCGCCGTCACTCGGCGATGGCTCGCCAGGAAACCCGGTTATCTACCCAGAGCTCAAGGAAGCCGTGCAGGACGATGACGTCTGGTACCAGGACATCACGTACATCGTGAACACGGATGCCAACGTCACGACGACCTACTCGGCCGACATTGCTTTGGATGTGAACAGCCTCAAGACTGATCCTGATGATGAAGATCCTGTCGTTCAGCTGATCGCGTGGACGCCGAACAGCGTTAATGGCGCGGGCACTGACGACGACGGTTGTGGACAGCCGCAGCAAGGCTTCCAGGCACAGGTGCTCGCCTTCACGACACTGGATGCGCTGAACCTGCAGGCGGTTTCCCTGCCGACGACGATCAGTCCGGACAATCAGAACCCGTATGCCGGCGAGGTTTCGTTCCTCGGCAAGCCGAATCAGAAGATCGCTCTAACTGTTCGAATGTGGGTGACGGGCGGCACCAAACTCAAGCTGGATCAGAAATTCGGTGAGTGGGTCGACATGCGTCAATCAGACTGGAGATCCGTTGGCCTGCACGAATGAAGGCGTCGGGCAACAGATCAGCTTTGGTGCGAGTGCGCAGAGTTGCGCAACGAGCGACAAGATTGACCCAGCGACCGGCCTCCCGTTGTACGATCCCAGCGACTGTCTGAATAATGACAACGAGAAGATCTTCCAGGACCGGCAGCCGCCGACGGTAAACCCGGTGAATCCACCGGACGGCTTTGATCCGCCGACGCTGCCTTTCAACCTGGATCCAGCGGATAACACCCTGACCGTCACGTGGCCCATCGACGGAACGGATGCTGACGCCAGCAGCGTTATCTTCGAATGCACGATCGATGGCGTTCCCGGATTCTTCCCGGACACTCAGTCTGTTGTCGGTGACGCGTTCTCGGCGACGTTCAGCTATGACTTCCCGGTTGGTTCAACGCCGGTTAGTTGCGATGTGACTGATGGCAATGGCAATACCGCGACGGTGACGTTTGATGTCGAGGTTTTTGATGTGACGGATCCGGTGTTCACATTCGTGCCACCAGCGATCACAGTGGAGGCGGCAGGTCCGTCTGGAACCTCGCTTACGCTTGATACGGCAACCGCGACCGACGCGTTTGCGGTGACGATTGCCAATGACGCACCGGCTGTATTTCCGCTGGGGGAGACCACCGTGACCTGGACCGCGACAGACGCCAATGGCAGGACTGCCACAGCGACAACCGTGGTCACAGTTGAGGACAACACACCGCCGCTCTTCACGTTCGTGCCGCCGAATGTCAGTGCGGACGCGTCAGGCCCGTCGGGCACGTCGGTGACGCTGGGTACCGCAACGGCCACAGACGCCTTCGGCGTGACGATCACCGATGATGCTCCCGCCCTGTTCCCGCTGGGCGCAACCACGGTGACCTGGACGGCGACGGATACCAACGGCAACGTCGCTACGGCGACGACCGAGGTAACCATTTCGGACAACACACCGCCGGTCTTTACGTTCGTGCCGCCGGCAATCTCGTTCGATGCCGCGGGCCCGGCGGGCACCGCCGTACCGCTCGACACCGCAACGGCGACTGACGCGTTTGGTGTGACGATTACCAGTGATGCGCCGGCCTTGTTCCCGCTGGGCACTACCACGGTGACCTGGACGGCGACGGATGCCAACGGCAACACCGCGACGGCGACAACCGTGGTGACGGTTGTTGACAATGCGCCGCCGATATTCACGTTTGTGCCGCCGGCGCAGAGTTTCGAGGCGGCCGGGCCTGCGGGCACGGCTGTGACCTTGCCGGAAGCGACGGCAGCCGACGCCTTTGGTGTGATAATCACCAGCGATGCACCGGCCTTGTTCCCGCTCGGTACGACCACGGTGACCTGGACCGCAACAGATGCCAACGGCAACGTTGCTATGGCGACGACCGAGGTAAGCATTGCGGACAACACGCCGCCGGTGTTCACGTTCGTGCCGCCGGATCAGACTGTGGAGGCGGCCGGATCATCGGGCACCGCAGTGACTCTGGCTGCGGCAACAGCGACCGATGCATTTGGGGTGACCATCACCAGCGATGCGCCGGCCTTGTTCCCACTGGGAGCAACCACGGTGACATGGACGGCGACAGACGCCAACAGCAACGTTGTTACGGCGACAACAGTAGTCACGGTTATCGACGGAGCCGGTCCGGTCATTACCGCGCCGGATGTCGTACTTAGCGTTGACTACGTCAATCCGATGGATCCCGATTGGGGATCCGTACCGGAGTCTGTCTATGCTGCCAACGTGACAGCCACCGATACATTTGATGGTGCGATAACCGACATCAGTTGTATTCGAGATATTGCCAATACAGATCCACTGCTCGGCGACACCGACTTCGAGTTCAGTGACACGCCTTACAGCATCACCTGTTCGGCCCAGGATTCATCGGGCAACGTGGGCACCGCGTCATTCTTGCTGACTGTTCGCTATCTGTATGACATCAACCTCGAGCTGCCGAAAAGACGCGCACGCGCCGGCTCCACTATTCCGATTGACTTTGATTACAGCGAATGGATTGGCGGCGCGCCCGTCGACAGCTCCGCCATTCCTGTCCGGGTTTCATGGGCGAAGATGACGGACTCTAGCTGTACGACGCAAGACACGAGCATCCCCGAAGAGTCCAGCGGGTTGGGTGAAGATTCCGGTAACAGCGACTTCCGCTACTCGAATAGTTCAGATACCTGGCAGTTCAGCTGGCAGACACCATCTCTTGGGGGTTACTACCGACTGGCGATTTCGCCGCCCGGCAAGTTTGTTGACAACGCCGTGGCGTGTGTCCGCTTGAGGTAATCGAATATCCCGGGCCGCAGTCGCGGCCCGGGCTTTGGTCATTCAACTATTGAGCAATCCGTTCGCTGGCATCGTCTGCCAGTGGTCCGCCGTTGGGTCTCAGTGCCAGGAAAGCCTGGTACCCCTCAATGGCCGCGTCCTTCATGCCAAAGCCTTCGTCAGCACGGGCCTTCCAATAGGGCAGCTCGGCAAGGTAGCGATAGGTGGGCGTATCGTCGAGAAACGCCGCTGTTGCCTCGCCGATTCGTGTCGTTCCGCAAGTACGAAATTCATCGGCCGCTTCTGCGAAGGAGCCTGCGTCGAGGTAGGTGCGGCCCAGCTGAAAGCGTATTAACCAGAGATCCGCCATAACGATCGCCGATAGCAGTTTGTCGATAGCACCGATGTAATCCCCCTCCTCGCGCAGCAGGCTGGCCTGAATCATCCCGCCATACGCTCGACTTTGGGCCTGCAGGTCCTGACTCATCGTGTCCCCAATCGCACGAGCTGTTTCCAGGTCGCCGGCACCGATCGCAACAATGGCGGCAGATACACGGTGCGAGACTTGCTCTGAACTTTCGATGACCTGCCGCGCTGTCTCCGCAGCCTGCTCGAAGTTGCCTTCTGCCAGGTAGGCTTCTGCGATGATGAGCAATTTGCCCGCGGCGCCCACGTTGTCTTCTGCCTGAAACGCAGCTTCAACAGCGGGCTCAAGGAGTTCCCTGACCTTGGGAAAGTTCCCGATATAGGATTCAATATCGGCGAGACCCACCAGCCCCGCTGACTCGCCGTATTCGCTCTTGGTCGCGGCCAGCATTTGTTCGTAGGCGGCGCGGGCCTCGTCGTACTCGCCGCGGTACATGGCGGCGGACGCCACCGCGAGATACGAGACGGCATAATCGGGATCGTCTTTAATGAGTTCTTTGGCGACGCGGTCGGCGTCTTCGAATTCGCCGGAGTAGGTTGCAAGCAGCGCAAAATTCGAGCGGTACAATGCGCTGTTGGGATACTGCGCCAATAGTATCTTGCCCTCGTCCGAGGCGCGCTGGAAATCCAGCGTCAGGAAAGAGACGACCTGGAGGTTGTTGCGTGCCGCCGCATCACCCGGATACTTTTCAACGAGTTCGCCGAAGCTTTCCACAGCCTTGTCGTAGTTGCGCGTGACGACCGTGTAGTAAAGCCCCAGAGTTCTCAGGCGCTCTCTCTCCGTCATCGTGTCCAGCAATGACAGCGCTTTTTTCCAAAGTTCCTCGGCTTCTTCTTTTTGCCTGAGCTTGGTTGCGCTCAGGGCCCAGCCGGAAAACGCGCGGCCGAATTTAGGGTCTTTGTCTGTCGCGCTTCTATACAGCCCGATCGCTTCCTCGTGTTTTCCCTCGAACGCAAGCGCCAGCGCACTGACGTAGTCGCGCGCGGCATCAATCGAAGCCGCCGTAAATGTCTCGACTGTCGCCACGTCCTTGTATTTGAAGGACTCGTCGCCGAGCGCTTCGCGAACCTCCTCGGACAGCGTGCCGACGGCGGTTAATACGTCATTCCGCGTCTTAGCTTTTGCGTCGACTTCAAAGACCTCTTCATTACTGAACAAGTCGAGCCCGGACATCGACAGCTTGTAGCCGGCCCCCGCGGGGACGATCGACCCGGCAAACACCATCTGAACACCTTCCCTGGCCGCGACAAGCTGCGCGACCGATTTGTCGAGCGTGTCGTCACCGCTCTCGTTGAGGGTCTTGGCGAGTTCCTTGGCTTGGGTGCGCTGGTACGCGGTGACGTTTGGGGCAGACTCAACACCGATCATCAATGCTTGCTCGAGCAATCCGTCAAACATCGCGTCGCCGGTCTGGTTGTCAAAATCCGCGATAAGTACGGATACTGGCTCGAGCTCGATCGCTACCCCGGGCGCGCGGTTGAAATTGAGATAGACGGAAAAAATCAGTGCGACAACGAGCACGCCGATAACGACAAAGTCGGTCTTGCGGCCGCCAAGAGGCGCGACTATGGTGTCGGTAGGTTCGCCCTGTATGACGATACCCTTGTCCGTAATATCGTATACCCAGGCGAGGACGACGGCGACAGGAAAGCCGATGAATGCAAGGATTATCAGCCATTGGAGTGCCCATTCGGGCGCGTCGAAAGTAGGCAAGACAATGCTTGCCGCCTCGACGAGAATCCACGCGACGCCGACATACAGTCCCGCGGTCCGGAACACTTCTCGGCGTCGCAATTCTCGGATGAATTTATTCATTTATTGTCGTTTCGGCGCCTGAATGCGGTTAGCGAGGCTAGCATAGCGTCATTATCCGCGCTGCCGCAACGCTGTTCGGCTTACCACCAGGTAGCGTAAAGGCCGGCCAGCATGAGAACGATCACCCATGCAGCGACATTGAAGCCGGTCGTCGTGGAGGTATCGACGTCCTTGTAGTCGATTGCGTCTGGATGAGGTTCGGCACCCTGGATGGCCGATACACCAATGCCAACGGCCACGCACAACAGGAACACGATGCCAACTCGGTCGATGAAGGGTAGCTCAGGCCACCCGAGCTTGAACGCGACAGAGAACACCGCCGATCCGATCGCCGTCGCCAAAGCACCGTTCGACGTCGTCTTGTTCCAGAAGAACCCGAGCAGGAAGAGGGCGCAGACACCCGGCGTGAAGAAACCTGTGAATTCCTGGATGTACTGGAAGGCTTGTTTGAAATTCCCGAGCAAAGGCTTGGCCAGGATCATTGCAATGATCATGGCGACCAGGCTGGCTGTTCGGCCAACGTTGACCAACTCTGTCTCTGGCTCCTTGCCCGGCTTGAAATGACGATACAGATCCATCGTGAAAATGGTCGAGATCGAATTCATCATCGACGCCAGCGATGAGACGATCGCGGCGATCAGTGCCGCAAACACCAGGCCAAGAATGCCAGCAGGCAATAAGTTCATTACCGTCGGATAGGCTTTGTCAGGTGGATCCAGGTCCGGCGCCAACACAACAGCGGCCACGCCCGGCAACACGATGATGAGTGGCATCACCATCTTCAGGAAGGCAGCAAATATCAGTCCTTTTTGTGCTTCGCGGGTACTCTTGGCGGCCAGCCCGCGCTGAATGATGTATTGGTTGAAGCCCCAGTACGACAGGTGCATCACCCACATGCCGCCTACGAGGACCGACACGCCCGGCAGGTCCATGTAGTGCGGTGAGTCCTTAGTGAAAATCAGGTCGAAATGGCCAGGCAGTTTTTCCATTAAAATACCGAAGCCCGCTAATGTGCCTTGCCCGCCCGAGACCTCGTTCAGCGAGATGATCGCGATCAATATTCCACCCAGTACCAGCAACGTGACCTGGATGATGTCGGTTAGCGCAACAGCCTTGAGTCCGCCGTACAGTGAATAAGCAACGGCAAATGAACCCAGGCCCATCAACCCCCATGTCAGGCTAAGACCGGTCACCGTGTTGACCGCCAATGCGCCGAGCCACAGGATGGAGGTCAGGTTGACGAAAACGTAGATGCCGAGCCAGAACATTGCCATGACATTCCTGACTCGGTGATCGAAGCGCTGTTCGAGGAACTGCGGCATCGTGTAAATCTTGTGTTTCAGGAACACCGGCAGCAGCCATTTGGCGACAATGATCAATGCGATTGCTGCCGTCCATTCGTAAACTCCGATGGCGATGCCCAGCACAAACGCCGATCCCGACATGCCGATGATTTGTTCGGCAGAGATATTGGCCGCGATTAACGAAGCGCCGATCGCCCACCAGGGCAGGTTGCGCCCCGCGAGAAAATAGTCGCTCGAGTTTTTTACGTGGCCGGCTTTCTCGCGTGATACCCACTGCGCAATCACGAACAGTATGAGCGCATAGGCTGCAACAACGGTGAGATCCAGGGTCTGTAGATACACGGGCGCTTCTCTTTTTATTTTTTAGTGAAAGGCGCGAGCCAATTGTCGCTGGTGTCCCAAAGGTGCACAACGTTCAAGCTGTACCTCCCCAACACCCCAGAAAGTACGATTTGTTTGCCTCTGTCGCAATTGTAGCGCAGATGCCACCCCTGTAGGCTGTGGATCCAATGACCCTGCTAAGGGCATCTGCGCTTGAGCAGTAGGAGATAAATCGATGAAGCTACGTTACAAAATTGCCAGCGGTATCTTTATTTTTCTGGCGGTCGCAATAGCATCGCTCGCCGTTGTTTTGGGCCACACAGCTGATTGCGAACCCGCGCCTGCCGTCGCCGATGACGCCGAGTTGATGAAAGCCATCGTCTATCGATGCTACGGCTCACCCGACGTTCTTGAATTTGCTGACGTCGAAAAGCCGGCGCCAAAGGACAATGAGGTGCTCGTCAAGATCCAGGCGGCCGCCGTCAATCCGCTGGACTGGCATTACATGAGAGGCTCGCCGTACTTCATGCGTCTCGGCACTGGCCTCGGGAGACCCACGGAGACGCGACTCGGGGTCGATTTTGCCGGGATCGTCGAGGCGGTCGGCAAGGACGTGATGCGCTTCAAACCCGGCGATGAAGTATTTGGCGGATGGACGGGGGCATTCGCAGAGTACCTAGTCGTTGCCGAAGACCGTGGGCTGGCACTGAAGCCTGCCAATATTTCCTTCGAGCAGGCGGCTTCCACGGCGATCGCGGGGCTCACCGCACTTCAGGCACTTCGCGATCATGGCAAGTTGCAGCCGGGTCAGAAAGTCCTGATCAACGGCGCATCCGGTGGGGTAGGGACGTTCGCCGTGCAGATTGCAAAGTCAATGGGTGCGGAGGTCAGCGGCGTTTGCAGCACACGAAATGTGGAGATGGTTCGATCCCTTGGCGCCGACCACGTCTTCGATTACAAGCAGGAGAATTACACGGAGAGCGGCCAGACCTTTGATGTCATCGTCGACATGGTTGGCAATCACTCGCTGTCGGCGAACCTGGACGTCCTTAGCGACGACGGCATTTTGGTTCTCGTTGGCGGACCGAGCGGCGATTGGATCGGTCCTCTGATCGGACCGCTGAAGGCGGCCGTAATGTCGCTTTTTGTAGATCAACAGATGGGGATGATGCTGGGGCACCTGCGCCAGGATGATATGAAAGTGCTGGCCGACCTTATGCAGGCAGAAAAAGTGACGCCGGTGATCGACCGGCGCTACAGGTTGAGTGAGGTTCCCACGGCGATTCGCTATTCGGAAGAAGGGCGCGCTCGGGGGAAAATAATTATCGACGTGCAATAGTCGACATGCGGCAGTTGATTCGAAACGGTTTTACGACGGTTTTTCGAGCTGTTGCTTCATTGCCGTGAGTACGGCGCCCCAGGCGTTATCGAAATACTCCCAGCCTCGCTGCCAGGGTTCGCCCTCTTGCCAGCCGAGCGCCTGCAGTTTGATGTTAACGAGACCGTCGCTGTCCTCCTCAAACAAGACCACGACCTGGGTTCGTTTGTTCGTATAACGTAGCTCCGGAATATCCGGCGGAAACGTCCACGAAAACGCGAGCATTTTTCTCGGAAGAAAAGCCAGAACGTGCGAGCCCTCGCTGCCATGGATGCCGTAGTCATCCGGCTCGCCAGCCAGGAACCACTCGTACGCTCCGCCGACTCGAAGCTCAATATTGGATTGGCTTGAGATATACGCCAGTCCTTCTGCTGTAGTCCAGGCATTCCACACTGCTTCGAGTGGTGCGCGCACAGAAATTTCTTTCAGGAGTATCGGCCTTGCGGTGGCCGTCGCCGATTCATCCGTTGTAGCGAGCACGGCCGCAACACGATCTTTGTAGGCGTTATGGCACGCAACGCAGCCTTCAACCATAGTCTGGTAGTTGGTGAACAACGCATCACGATCCGGTTTCTCTGCGGCTGCTTTGACCTCCAGCGCCAGGTCATGCACCCAGGTATCGAGCTGCTTGAATACCGGCCATCTCATCACCGAGTTCTGCGGCTACCAGCTTTACCTGGTTCCGCAGGGATATGCGGGTGCTCCGCGATGCCGTTGGCACCGCGCGCGATCAGCCCGAAGTCATCCGTCAACAGTCCGTCGGTGATATCAGTCAGGTTATTGCGTAGACCCTGCATGATGGCGCTCAGTGTCGTTGTCTCGTCGGAGGCTGCCGCTGTCGGGGCGAAGACGATCGTAAGTCTGGCGGCGAACGCGAGTATATGGTTCCTGGTCACAAGGTGTTGTCCTCCGCGAGGCCCGTATTCGGAAAGATATGAGTCTACGCTACCGCGTCAAGATTGTTTAGCTGCGCGCTCGCCCGCTCATTATTGCCGGTATACTCAAAAAAAAGCCGAAACGAGACTGATGCCAATGCATACATTTGCTTGATCCACTGTTGCGTGCCACGCAGGTCGCTGGCAAGCAGACCGCGTTGATATCCGAGGGGCGCCGACTCACTTACCAGGAACTGCATTCTCGATGTCGTCGTCTCGCTGCAGTACTGAAAAGCAAAGGTGCCCAGCCCGGCGATCGAATCGCGATTCTCGCGGCCAACACGCACCACTACATCGAGAGCTACATCGCGATTCCGGCGGCGGGCTTCGTGATCGTGCCGCTCAACACCCGTCACGCGGAACCGGAGCTGCGTTACGCGATCGAGGATGCCGGCGCGAAGATACTCTTGTCAGATCGTGACCCAGGCGCATTGCGCGAGATGGTCGATTCTGTCGTGATGATCCCCGACGAGTACGACGAGTTGCTCGATACCGCGGCCGAGGCAGTACTGGGTGAGGGCATCACAGAAGACTCGCTCGCCGGCCTGTTCTATACCGGGGGGACGACGGGTGCCTCGAAAGGGGTGATGCTGACGCACCGCAACCTGATCGCGAATACGTTTCACTTCATGACCATGGCGCCACCGTCGAGGGACAGCGTGTTTCTCATTATGGCGCCGCTGTTTCATGCGGCCGGATCGAACGGCGTACTCGGGGGAGTCTGGTCGGGCAGTTGCCAGATTCCGCTCAAAGTCTTCGATCCGGCGACCGCACTTGATCTGATCGAAAAACATCGGGTGACCCACACCCTCGGCGTGCCGACGATGATCGCGGCAATAACCGAGCTGCAGCACGCAGAGCCTCGCGACACGAGTTCGCTGCACATGGTTGCACACGGTGGCTCGCCGATCGCGACGGAGATCGTTCGGCGCGCAGCCGAGGCATTTCCGACGGCCGAGTTCGTGCACGTCTACGGCATGACCGAAGGATCACCTTTGGTTACCGGACTGCGGAACGAACAGGACCTGTTGGATGTCGATCGCAGTCGTTCTTGCGGGCAGGCGTTGATCGGCGTGCAGGTCAAGATCATCGATAAGGCCGGCAAGGCATTGCCGACAGGCGAGGTCGGCGAACTTGCCGCGCGCGGCCCCAACATCATGAAGGGTTATTGGAAGAAGCCCGAGCAAACCGATGCGGTTCTCAGAGACGGCTGGTATCGATCCGGCGATATGGGTTACATGGATGAGGAAGGCTTCGTGTTTCTCGTCGATCGCGCGAAGGACATGATCGTTAGTGGCGGTGAAAACGTCTATTGCTCCGAAGTGGAGGAGGCGCTCTACAAGCATCCGGCAGTGCTGGAAGCCGCGGTCTTCGGCGTTCCCGACGAGGCCTGGGGTGAGGCGGTACATGCGGTCGTCGTGCCTCGTGAAGAAGTGACGCCCGAGGAGCTGATCGAATTCTGTCGAACGCAAATTGCGGGTTACAAACTGCCAAAAGCGATAACGCTGTCCGCCGATGAATTACCAAAATCCGGCCCCGGAAAAATACTGAAGCGCGAGTTGCGTGAGCCGTTCTGGAAAGGACACGAACGTAAAGTCAACTGACGTCGCTTGAGAGAAACATGGATTTGTTGCAGAAACGCCTGGCACGAGAACGGCTAACCATGGCCAAGATGGTCGGGATCTATTGCGCTGCGCACCATGAGGGTTCCAGGGACAATCCTTGTGATGGTTGCCGGGAGTTTCTGGGCTATGCCGAAACGCGCCTGCACAAGTGTCCCTACGGGGAAGAAAAGCCGACCTGCGCAAACTGTCCGGTGCACTGCTACAAGCCGGCTCGAAGGGAGGAGGCCAGGAAGATCATGCGCTACGCCGGCCCGCGGATGCTGCTGCGCCATCCGTTACTCGCGATTGCCCATCAGCTCGATGGTTTTCGGAAGGTCAGGCATCCGCGCGAGCTGACGCGCGAAGAAAGAATAAATCCACGAAACAAATGACGCGTCCGCACAAACAGCGCGCGATCTTTGTAGCCGAATACCCGCGGTCATCCGCCAAACACGAACTCCAGCAAGCGGCCAAACGTGAAATATGCATTGGACGGATTCTCGGCACTGGTCTTTAGCTGCTGCAATTCCGCGCGACCCAGCCACTGGCCGTTCTTCACGACTGCGAATGGGGCACGGAGAGCGCCGAGATCTGTCAACGGGTTCACTTCGGTCATCACAAGGTCGGCAATCTTGCCTTCTTCGACGCTGCCGAATCGATCGTCGACACCCAAGGCACGCGCGGCATTCAGCGTGGCCATTCTGAGTATCGCGTGGTTTGCCAAGCCGGCCTGACTTAGCAGCGCTATTTCATCGTGCGTCGACAAGCCGGGAACTGCAAAGATAATGCCGGAGTCCGAGCCCAGAACCAGGTTGACATCATTGTCGTGAAGAACGCGAGTAATTTCCTGAAAAAAAGTGTTCCGCTTTTCCATAGCGTCTCGCGTCTTGTCGCTGGCATTCAGCCAGCGTGCGCCGGAAGTGTGGCCCTCGACGAATCTCATGAACGGATTGAGATAATGCAGCGGAAGCGTGTCCACGAAGGCTTGCTTTTCGCGAGCGATTTGAGTGAGATGATCGAAAATAAGAAGTGTTGGTGTAACCGTCGCGTTCATTTCTTTCAATTGCCGGGCGATGGCAATGACGGCGTCGTCGTCGTATGCATAATCGAGCGGGCCTTGAAATATTTCCTCCGTATGCTCGAGCGTTACCATCGGCGCCGCGAGTCGATAGTCCGTTTCCACGACTTGGTAAGGCACATGCCCGGCGACCGGAAAATCCAGTTTGGCGGCTTCGTCAATTATGGCGCTATACACCGGGGGACTCAGGCGCGTATAGACCTTGACGAAGTCCCAACCTTGCTCGTGATAGCGACGAACCATGGCGCGGGCTTTCTCCGGCTCGGTTACCACCTTGTGCGCCAGGGGATTAGAGTTTTTTTTGCCGTTCATGATTGGAGCAGCGGCATAGAGATTGCTGCCGAGCCATTGGCCATCGGCCAGTTCCTGCTTCCAGCGCAGGTGCATGGGATAGCCACCCATGTTTCGTACACTGGTTACGCCGAAGGAAAGCGTCAATGCCAGGTACTTGCGATCGAAGGCATGCACGTGCATGTCGAAAAGGCCCGGTAGCAGGTAGGCGCCATTGGCATCGATTAAGCGATAGCCGCTACTGATCGGCTTGCCCGGCCGGGCCGAATTGCTCGATGATGCCATCGCGGATGAGAATCTGCTGGTTCATGAGGACCTGATCGCCGTTCATGGTGACCAGGTTCACATTGTTTATTGCAAGCGCGTGCTTGTTATTGACAGCAAGCAGATCACCGGGGTGTTCCATGCGCGCGAGCGGAATGGACGCACACACGACGAGCAATATTACGAGCCCCAGGATGCCGAGATACTTGACCGTCTTTTTGAGTATCCTTGTTACGCGCATGGCCTCTCACCAACTCAGGGCACCGATTTCCGCAGCCTACTATGGGGTGTCGCTAGTCCAACGTGACACTGTCGCAGATAAGGCGATGCTCGACAACGCGGCCAATCCGATGGTGAGCCTGGCAGAGGATCAAGTGATCAGTCGCAGCACTTTTCCGTGTTCTGTACCGGGGAATCGTCTACAACCTGGTACCACTCCCAACGTTCCTTGTCCGGTCCGACTGACCAGATCTTGTCTTGCTCGGCATGGCAACACACGCCGGTCGACCGGGTGCTATCGGCGATCCCGTTGTGCTCAAGTCGTTCAACGGCCGTGTCCAGACTGCCTTTATCGAAAACCTCCACGCCGAGGTGATTGAGGCGCTCGGCGGCCTTCGGGTTTTCGAAAAGCACGAGTTTCAGGGGCGGCTCATCGAGCGCGAAGTTGGCATAGCCCGGGCGTTGCTTGTGAGGCTTGGCATCGAACAGGCGGCTGTAATAGGTCACGGCTTCATCGAGATTGCTGACATTGAGAGCGAGTTGCAGGCGCATGGCGTTTCTCCAATACATTGATGAATGTCGATATAATAATCAAATATATTGACAGATGTCAATCTAATTAGCGACCATGCACCATATGGCCAAACGCACCAGACCCCGGGGATGTTGTTCGATCAAGGACGGACCTAAGCTACCGAAGGCGGGGAGCCTGAAATTGATGGCGATGCTCAAGGCGCTGGCGGATCCGAATCGGCTCGAGATACTGCAGTTGGTCGCCGCCCAGCCTGGCCCGGTCTGCGCTTGCGACATCGTTGACCGGTTCGACCTGGCCCAGCCGACAATTTCGCGTCACCTGAAGATTCTTTGCGATGCGGGTCTGCTGATAAGCCGCAAGTCCGGATTGTGGCGTTTTTACTCACCGGATCCTGAGGGTTTGCAGAGGATCAAAGAGTTTCCGTCACTGATTACGAATTAACGCGACGATATGCCGACGTGATGTTCTCGGCGTCCGTTGTATAATTTGTGGCAGGAAAAATCAGTAAGCGTAACCCTGCGCTGACGTGGATCTGACACAAGGTTTATTGGGAGGAATCATCATGAAGCCGTTAGTCGCCACAGTAACCCCATTGCTCCTTCTGACTACTGCGATTGCCAACGCGGGCGTTGTCATGGAAATGGTGACAAGCAACGCGTCCGGGCAGGAGACCGACCGGACGAAGATCTACGCTCAATCAAAGAAGATCCGCATGGAGCAAGGTGGTGACAACGCGTCGGATGGAACCATGATCTTTCTTGGCGACAAGTTCTTGTACGTGGATCACGAAGACAAAAGCTACGTCGTCATGGACGAAGCGACGCTGGACGAAGTGTCGTCGCAAGATGAGCGCCGCGATGAAAGAGATGGAAGCACAGCTGGCGAACATGCCGCCGGAGCAGCGCGCCATGGTGGAACAGATGATGAAAGGGCAGATGCAGGGAATGATGGGGGAACAGGGCGATGCACCGCCTCCACCCCGGGTCGAGTCGATGGGTAGCGGCAAGTGGCAGTCTCACAAGTGTCGACAATACGCAGTCTACGAGGGCGCGACGAAAACGCAGGAAGTCTGCGCAGCGGAGTTAGACGACGTCGATGGTTCCGAGGAACTTATCGAAGCGTTTCGTAATATGGCCGTGTACATAACGAAATTGACCGAGTCGTTGCCGATGAGAGGCGACGAACGACCAAACCCGGTCGAATTAATGGATCAGATTGATGGCTTCCCGGTACACACCGTCGACTATGACAATGGTGTGGTCGTTAGCGAAATGTCGCTGGATTCCGTCCTGGAGCAGGACCTCGACGAAGAACTTTTTGCGGCACCCAAAGGCTATCGTCGGCAGGATCCGTTCGGGGGACGTTAGTCGTATCGGGCCTGTGATCAGAGACTGACAAGATCATCGGGAGCTGAAGCCGAACGACTAGCGTACCGCCAGTAGGAAGGCATTAATTTCCTGGATTAAGGGCTTGGCGAAAACTCAGGACGCTTGCTTAATCGTCTTCAAGCTAAGCAGGACCGCAGCGCTTATCACGAAGCCGCCACCTATTCGTCCGATCCACGCGCGGGCCGGTCCCCTGAAGTGCGCCACGATCCAGTTGGAGCCGATACCGTACGCGGAAAGAAACAGGCCGTCGATCAGGATGTAGGTCGCGGATAGAATGGAAAACTGCCGCCAGAATGGCGCATCTGCACTGATGAATTGCGGAAACAGGGCCGCAAAAAACACGATTGCCTTGGGATTTGCTGCGGACGTCAGGAACCCCTGCAGCCATAGTGTTCTCAATGATGTCCTTGCGTGGTTCCCGGAGGACAATGTTCCGATCCGACCGTCGCGAATCATGCGCACGCCAAGCCAAATCAGATAGCCCACGCCCAGCCACTTGATGATCAGCAGGGCACGGCCTGACGCGGCCAACACCGCAGCAAGGCCGAGACCTGCCGCCAGCATCTGCAAAGCGTTTGCCGTCAGGTCACCAGCGACAGTCGCCAACGACCGTTTGAATCCATGCGTCGCGCTGTTCGACAGCATCAAGAGATGACTCGGGCCCGGAGTACTCATCAGAGCGAGCACCGCTGCAACGTAAACGAACCATAACTCCAGCGACATGGCCTGTACTCGCAAATTCCTGTTCAGGTTTCTGATTCGATCGTCAAAGCCGACGACTGCTTCGGTAGCGCAACTTTCAATCCGGATTCACAATTCCGCCAGACGCAGACGCGAACAGTTTCGGCAGGGGATTGAAGCGTGACATCAGTCCAGGCTGCAACTTCGTTGTCAACAATTGATCGAGCCAGTCGACAATACGGTCCATCTGCTCGATATCCTGCTTCACTCTGTGCTGCGGCAATTCGTAAATGCCCAGGCCAAGATCTGCAGCGTGCACGTAATTCTGGCTGTCGCGGAGTGCCGCCACAGTCGGAGTCTCGAAGCCATCCAGGATCTGCAAGAGCGCCGCGAGACTCCTTGTATTTTTCCGCGTGCGGTTCGCGACAACGGCGACCGGCCGGTCAAACTCGGTCAGGAGCAGGAGCTGGGCGATGAAGCCGGCTGTAGCATGAACGTCAAAAGCAGAAGGCAGGACGGGAATCAGGATGCAGTCGGCATCGTAGGTGAGCTCGGCAATCTCGCGACGTCCGAGGGCGGCCGGAGTGTCGACGATGACCGGCCCTGCCTCCTCTGGCAGGTGACGTGGCTGGAGACGTTTGCCATGGAGCGCGAACTCATCGATGCCAATGCTGTTGATTTTGCAGCTGTCTTGCGGACGTCTTTCCAACCAGCGCGTCGTGTAGCCGATGGGATCGGCATCGATCAGCGTCGGTGTGGGACCACGAAGTGCAAAGTAGCTCGCGAGATTGGTTGCCAGCGTGGTCTTACCGCAACCGCCTTTGGGGTTCAGAATGACGATCTTCTTCACATCGTCTCGGTGTTGAGCGGCGAACATTTTACCTCTGGGCCGGCCCTTCTTTGTGGCGGCATGGTGTTCGGTTTGAACGGATTTACGCAGCGAAAAACGCTGTCTCGATCATACTCTTTACGGCGTAGCCGTCAAAAATATGAGCACAAGCGGCAAATGCAGATGATAACAACGACTTAAGCACGATAAGTTGCAAACTGGATTAATTGTACTAGTCTGTAAGCGATCCGATATCGGGTCAAAATCGTGCCGTATTGACCCAGGGAGCCAAAGCCGAATGATTCTGGTCTTAGGAAGTGTCAGGGTTCACGAAGGTAAACTCGATGCAGCGCTGGCCCTCAGTCAGGAGCATGTTGCGCGCTCCAGGCTGGAACCGGGTTGTATCGCGCACGCGGTGCACCGCGATACGGAAGACGACTGTCGGCTGGTGTTCGTAGAGCAGTGGGCCGATGACAAGGCGCTGCACGCGCACTTCGAAGTCCCTGCATCAAAGCGGTTCGTTCAGGACTTGAGTGCGCTGTGCTCGGAAAAGCCGACAATGAATATTTTTCAGGCCGACAAAGTTCCGACGTAGACGAACATAGTAGGGGGTATGCAATGAGCGACGAAATTTCGAAAATTGAAAAACAATTGTTTGAACTGACGACGAAGCTCAACGAGCTTCGAAAAACCACGCCCGGAAAGGAAGTTCAGAATTACACGTTCACAACATTGGATGGCGACGTCACGCTACTCGATCTTTTCGGCGAGCGACGATCGTTTGCTTGTTATTCACAACATGGGGCAGGGCTGCCGCTATTGCACGCTGTGGGCAGACGGCTTTAACGGCTTCCTGCCGCATCTCGAGTCCGCGATGTCGGTCGTGCTCGTCTCAAAGGATCCACCCGACGTGCAGCGCACGTTTGCCAATTCACGTAACTGGCGTTTTCGCCTGGCTTCTCATGGCGGCGGGCCTTACATTCAGGAACAGACCGTCATGGACGGTGACAACAACACGCCGGGCGCGGTGGTATACGAGCGCGACGGGGACCGCATAATGCGAAAGAATTCGGCTGTATTCGGGCCTGGCGACTTGTATTGCTCGATCTGGAACCTGCTCGGAATGGCCGGCCTCGGCGCTGCCGACTGGACGCCGCAGTATCGCTACTGGCAGCGCCCGAAGAAGATGGATGATGGCGGGGCGAACCTTATCGACTGATCCGATGGCACTTGCGAGCTGAAGACCAGTGCCGGCCCAACGGCAATCTATTGAGCAAGGCGGGAAGCCAACGAAGCGCGTGTGCACCTTAACGACCTGGCCAAAAAAAAGCCCCGTTCTATGAACGGGGCTTCTCTTTTTCTTTAAGTCTTCGGGGCTTCACGAACAGCGCTAGCTGTTTTCGGCCCCGAGAGTCCAGAGTTTGGCTAGACGTTTAGAATTCCGCCTTGACCTTCAGGTAATAGGATCCACCCGTGAAACCGTTCGGAGCGGTCGGCAGGTATGTCGCGCCGGCAACGCCCGCAAACGGATTTTTCTCCGGTGTTGAGTCGAAGGCATTGCGTGCGCCCAAAACGACTTCCCAGTTCTCGTTGAAGCTATAAGCGCCTTCGAGGTCGACGGTGATCTCGCTGCCGGCATCAACCGGAAGGTCGCAGGTGCCTACCGCATCGTCGCCAACCGCGTCGAGATGGCACTCAAAGAAGCTGCCGAAGTAGTTGAGACGCGCGAGACCTCTCCACGGACCCTGGTTGTGGTTCAGGGTAACGCTGCCACGCACCGAAGGAATGTTCTCCTCGAGCTGCCGCTGGCGCGTCGATGACAGAGCACCGGTGCCGTCGGTCAGCGTGCCTCGGGTAACCTCCGTGTCAGTCCAGTTGAAAGCAACTGCGACCGAGGTGTCGCCACCCTGGATCATGTCGAAGCTGGAGTTCACGACAACGTCGATACCCTGGGTTTCGGTGTCGAAAGCGTTGTTGAAGTAACCGAAGCTCGTCAGGTCTTCCGCGCCTGCGAAGTCGGCGGCATTAATAACACCGGCGCCATCCAGCAGGTTCAGCAGCTGGCTGGTTGTCTCAGTACCGGTAATCGGCACGCCGTTGTCGACTGCTACAGTTTGCAGCGCCAGTACGAAGTCCTGCTGATCGGAGATCGAGATGCGGTCATCAACGGCGATGTTGAAGTAATCGACCGTGATGTCGAAATTACCCAGCGAAAAAGCCGTGCCAATCGTGAAGTTCTGCGACTCCTCGGGCCCCAGTGTCGGGCGTGGTTCGCCCTGTGAAACCAGGTAATCGGCGACGAATTGCCCCGCGGCGCTCGACAGGGGGATCGTACCCTGGTCTACCAGGAACGAGCCGCTGAACTGCGTCGTAACATTGGTCACGTTGGCCTGGCCAGCCGTCGGGGCGTGGAAGCCAGTGCTGATCGTTGAACGCAATTTGACGTTATCGTTAAGCGCGAACAATGCGCCGACCTTGTAGTTCGTCGTATCGCCGAACGAATCGAAGTCCTCGTAACGAACCGCAGCCTGCAGAATGAGGCGGTCGGTTATGTCGGCCTCTGCGTCGATATAGACCGCATCGTTTTTCTGAGTACGGGCACCCGCGCTCGATGGCGTGAAACCGCCAAAGCCGTTGGAGCTCGATGAGAAGCCCTGGCCGCCGGGATAGTCGACCGATGGCGCTGACAGCGGCCCGATCTCGAAAGACTGCGGATCGCCGGCGATGATCTCAAACTCTTCTTCGCGGTGCTCGTAGCCGAAGGCAATATTCAGGTCGGATGCAAACGACGCAACCGGAATGCCATACGCGAACGCCAGGTTGAAGTTGTTATCCGTCTGAATGTACGTGCCGGGCTTGAACGAACGCGGCGTGTTGGGTCCGAGGCTCGCGTTGATCGTATTGTTGATGAAGAAAGCGGCCTCGTTCTTGCCATAGGTGTAGCTCACGTCGTAGGAAAGCCCGTTGCCGATTCCCAGGTCGCCACGCAGTCCGGCGATGATGGACACGTCCTCGAGATCGCCGCCGAATCGAGGCGTGAATCCGCCACGCGTGAGTTCCGTGAATGCATAGCATCCCGCGTCTGCGTCGAGCGCGTCGAGGTTGGCCGTATCGCTCGGATCCACCCCCCGGTAAGGCGCACATTGATCGATGCCGTCGCTCGGAGTCAAATCGCCGACGAGCAGTGTGGCACCTTCATCGTTGGAGTAGACAGCGCCGCGGTTGGTCGGGTTGCGGAAGAAGAAACCGCCTTCCACCTGGCGTTCCGCGTAATTACCGAAGCTGTAGACCTCGGCCTGATCCGATAGCGGAATCGCCGCGTTATAGAAGAATGTTATATCGTCATTGACGTTCGGCTGTCCCCAGATCTGCGCCGGATTTGCAACCAGCGTATTGCCGGCGGCAATCAGAGCCGCGGCATCGTCACGCTGTGTTGAACGACTTGTCGCGTCAACCTGCGTGAACTGGCCGGTGAGGTTCAGGAAACCGTCCTGGCCTAATGGGAAACCAACATTGCCCGCAACCTTGTACTGGGCACCGTCGCCCTCGTAGGTCTCGCCCCACTGCGCTTCAACAGAGGCGCCTTCCTGCGAATCGCGCAGAATGAAATTGACCACGCCCGCGATCGCATCAGAACCGTACTGGGAAGCGGCGCCATCGCGCAGGACTTCGACCTGCTTCAAAGCCATGGTCGGTATGATCCCTATATCAGGACCGTGCGCCCCATCCGAGATGCCGCCGCCGAGGAAGCTGATGACCGCTGCGCGGTGACGGCGTTTGCCGTTGATCAATACCAGCGTTGAATCCGGTGCGAGGCCGCGGAGGTTAGCCGGTCGGACCAGCGTCGCTGCGTCCGAAATTGGCTGCGTATTCACGTTGTATGACGGAACCGACGTGCGGAGCAGGTTGCTCATGTCGGTGTCGCCCTGGTTACGCAGCTCATCGGCAGAAACAACGTCGATGGGTGCAGGCGTATTATCCGCGGAGCGCGCGGCGCGCCGTGTACCCGTGGTGACGATTTCTTCGAGTAACTCGTCACTCTGCGCAAATGACTGTTGCGGCAAAGCAACAGTTAGGGGTATAGCCAGCGCACACAGCACACCCCTGCAAATTTTAGACTTGATATTCACATTGAAACTCCTGGTGATTAAGACCTTGAATCGTAGTACTTTCGAGACTGCACTAGAACGCGACCGTTCCCAGCCTGCGTTATATTTACCTGCTCATGCTCCGATTGGTATCGCCGTTGCGGAAGTGCCACAGCGAGTATTCCGTCAACTATTCCCTTTTGGAATTAGCGAGTCAATGGTTTCAGCTGTTACCAATTGAGAATTATTCTCAAAATCACCCGTTTCTATAGAGGTAACTGTAGGCGTTGATCGCCGGAACCCCGCCCAGATGGGCGTATAGCACCCGGGATCCGGCCGGGAAAAAGTCCTTCCGGACAAGATCGATCATGCCCTGCATCGACTTTCCTTCATACACCGGGTCCGTCATCATGCCTTCCAGCCGGGCGCATAGCCGAATGGCTTCATTGGTCTGGGCTGACGGCACGCCGTAGACCGGATACGCATAGTCCTCGTACAGGACAACGTCGTCCGCAGCAATTTCCTTCCCCAATTCAACCAGTTCGGCTGTCTTTCGTGCGATATCCAGCACCTGGGCTCTGGTTTGATCCGGCGTACACGAGGCATCGATCCCGATCACGTTGCGAGCGCGGCCATCCTCGGCGAATCCGACGATCATGCCGGCATGCGTCGAGCCGGTAACGGTACACACCACGATGTAGTCAAACTTGATGCCCATCGCAGACTCCTGGGCTCGTACTTCCTCTGCAAAACCGACAAAGCCCAGTCCGCCATACTTGTGCACCGAGGCACCCGCGGGAATCGCATAGGGTTTGCCGCCTTTGTCCTTGACGTCCTGGATGGCGTCTTCCCAGCTCTTGCGAATGCCGATATCAAAACCTTCGTCCACCAGGTCGATCTCGGCGCCCATGACACGGCTCATCAGGATGTTGCCCACCCGGTCATAAACCGCGTCGGAATAAGGCACCCAACTTTCCTGCACCAGGCGACACTTCATTCCGATCTTGGCCGCGACGGCCGCGACCTGGCGAGTATGGTTGGACTGAACCCCGCCGATGGTAACGAGCGTGTCCGCCCCGGCCGCGATGGCGTCCGGTACGATGTACTCAAGTTTTCGGACCTTGTTGCCGCCGAATGCCAGACCAGAGTTGCAATCCTCACGTTTGGCGAACAGCTCAACCTTGCCGCCGAGATGCTCGGAGAGGCGACTTAATTTTTCGATGGGTGTCGGGCCGAAGGTCAGTGGATAGCGTTCAAATTTCTCGAGCAACAGTCCTGTCCTCTCAGTCATGATTCGTCAGCCAGACGCGCATCCATGTCAATCGCCTGACGCCAGCGTCAGACGTTGGCTCGCTAGCAGCGACTGCCTACGGATACACAGGGTACCGGAAATTCGGCACTACGACGTCGTAATACGGCTGCAGGAACATCACGATATCGGTCAGCTCCTTGACGGTCATATGATCGTTGTAGACGTACATCTTGGATTCACCGTCATCCGATACGACCTCGGCGGCATAACCGGTGGCCAGCTTGTGCGACGGGTTGATAATCGCCGTTACCAGCTGACCGTAGGTCTTGACCTGCGTAACTTGGCCGCCCAGCTCGACGTAGGGCGGCTCCTGACCCGGAATACCGGGCAACTGCTCACCCTTGATCGTATGGCACTGGTGACACTGCATGTAAAGAAAGGCCTCGCGACCGGCCTGGGCGTCTCCGTCTGGCAGCCGAAAGCCCCTTTGTGACATCACGGCATCCTGATCGCACGCAACGAGTGCGAAAAGGCTGACCACGATTAATGTCAATACAGAACGTGCTTTCATGACAAGCCTCCTGATCGAGCCAGCTCGATCCTGTTGCCATTCATTTTTAGCACGGGCAAGCACTTACCGGAATCAGGGTTAATCACAACTGGTGGCATTTCGGTGGGAATTCGATTGGGACCATCCTGATTTGGTGCAATAATTGTCGGTATCTCGACTAGCCCGGCGCGAGGTTCCGATGAAAAAACGCCTTTCATTATTGCTGGTTTTTTTCGTTTTCATGTTTCCTGGTCTCGTCGTGCCTGCTGAGTTACAGGCACCCCAAGTGCTCGTCTTTGGCGGGACAGGGCGCCTCGGTTCCGACATCGTGAGGGCGCTGGTCAGGGATGGCCACAGTGTCACGGTCTTTGCCCGGCCTTCGTCGGATCGAGTGCGGCTCGCAGGGCCTGCCGATCGCCTACGTTGATGGCGATGTTCTCGATGGCCAATCGGTCGAGGACGCCCTTGCGGCGCAAAGCTACAGCGTCGTTATCGATGCGCTTGGGCGCGGCTCCGCGGGCGTCGAATTTTATCGGATCAGTGCCGAGAACATTGCCGCGGCTGCCGCAAAATCGGGCGTACAGCAAATTGTCCTGCATGGCTCTGTCGGTGCGGGGGACAGCAGGAATGCCTATTCAAACATCGACAGGTTTGGGCGCATGCAGCGACTCATGGATGCAAAGACGGCCGGAGAGAATGCGGTTATTGCCAGCGGGGTTGATTACACCATCATCCGAAACAGCCGCCTGCTGCGTTATGGCACCAAGCCTTCGGGTCATGCCGAGCTTTACGAAGACCATAGGCTGACCGGCTCTGTTACACGAGCGGGACTTGCGCGACTCACGGCCGGTTGCGTGCTTAACGCCGATTGTTTCGACAAGATCTATCACGCCGTCGACAAGAGTCTGAGCAAGACAAGAATGACGAATTAGTATCAGTCGAAATAACTTTTTGGCGCAGCGGTCGATTCAGAATCGCCAGGTCTGTCTTGCGCCGCGACCTGGCACGTCGGTGGCCAGCGCCCGTGCCGCACATCAGCCGCGCATCGATCCTGACTTAAAAATCACGAAATAACGCGGAGTTATGCGATGTATTGACCGTCTGAGTATCAGGTCACGACTTGCTCGCAACTAGCCCGACTCGTTTCGTCTCTTTTTCACAACAGCTGATCATTGACTTGGGCTGCTTGATCTTGAACTATGTTAACTCAGCCATTCTCAGCCTCGGTCTCGAGGGTGAGTTTGAGGCCGGTAGCCGAACGATGTATTGGGATCTGACCGGAAGCTACGGCGACAACCGTGGTTTCCAGGAGAAGTTCGGTGCGCATAACGCGGCCAAACTTCAGGTTGCGATGGGTGATCCTGCGGTCTGCGCAGCGACCCCCAATTGCGTGCCGTTCAATTTCTTCGGCGGCCAGGGACCGAATGGCGAAGGATCGATTACCCAGGAAATGCTCGACTTCGTCGGCTATGTACAACGTGATTTCAGCGAACAAACATTAGAAGATTTTGCGTTCAATATCACGGGCGATATCGCTTCGCTGCCGGGTGGTGAAATGGCATTTGCTGCCGGCGTAGAGTATCGGGAACATTCTGGCTCCTTTCGACCGGATCCAATCGCAGAGCGGGGAGAAACAGCAGGTATCCCGGCGGGTGCCACAGCCGGCGCCTTCGACGTGACGGAGTTTTATGGAGAATTGAATATCCCGCTGATCTCCGGAGCCGTAGGTGCCGATCTGTTGGAAGTTAACCTTGCAGCGCGCAGCTCGGACTACAGCACCTCCGGGTCAGAATCGACATACAAAGCCGGCGTTCTCTGGCGACCGATCGAAGATCTTTCGGCGCGAGCAACGTTCTCGACTGGCTTCCGGGCCCCGGGTATCGGCGAGTTATTTGGCGGCGCGGCACGTGAGGATTTCACTTTCCTGGATCCCTGCGCCGACGTGCTCGGAACGATCCTGGACGCTGACGGTGGACGCGCCGATACGACCGGACCACAGCCGCAGAATATTATCGATAATTGCGCGACGCTCGGCGTAGGGCCCGGACTGGCACAGACCAATCCGCAGCTGTCATCCGTTTCGCAGGGTAATGCAAATCTCACCGCTGAAACGTCTGACAACTGGTCCGCTGGATTGGTCTGGAGCCCTTCGTTCGCGCAAAACGCCGGTTGGACCGAAGGAATCACAGCATCGGTCGATTTCTACAATGTCCAGATCGACAATGCGGTTCAGGGTCTCGATGCGGGCCAGGTAATCACAGCCTGTGTCGACACGCTTGACCCCTTCTATTGTGATTCCGTACCGCGGAATGTCGCCGGTCGAATCGGACTGGTTGACAACCAGTTGCAGAACATTGGTTCAATCGAGGCTTCCGGATTCGATCTCATGCTCAACTATGTCGGTCCGGACACACGAATGGGGCAGTTCAATGTAGGCGTCAATGCAACGCACTTAAACGAGTACAAAGAACGTACAGCGAATCCGGACGGCAGCGTATCGGAGAAAGATTTTACCGGCTTGCACACCAATGAGACTTTCGCACGGGCATTCCCGGACTGGCGGGCAGTAACAAACGTGGACTGGGATCTTGATCGGTGGAGCGCCAACCTGGCCTTCCGCTGGACCGATTCGATGACCCTGGACACCGACGGTAGTACGTTGGATTCAGCCGTGTTTACGGATCTTCAGGTTCGTTACAATCCAACATTCATGGATGAAGCCCTCACAATCGCGCTCGGATTCAACAATCTGTTTGATGAAGACCCACCTGCCTGTGATGATTGCGGCGGACCCGGGGTCAGCATCGTCGTGCACGATATCCCGGGCAGGGTTGCCTATCTGCGCATGACATACCAGCCTAATTAGTTGGCGATGTTGAAAATCGTACGGAACGGCCCCTTCGGGGGCCGTTTTTTTGGCCTGGCAGATTTCTTTTTTAGTGTATCGGTAGTCCGTGCGGCAGAGTTGAGAAGAACGAGGGATAAAAGCGAACTGGTCTGGACAAGTCTTTTGCCTGTCGTCGCGCCGCTCGCGCTGCGTTAAGTCCTGATATCCGGCTCGGTATCTACGGCGTAGGCTGACTTCTGCGAGGCGATTCGGTAATCTGGAATTGTCTGCCAGGCAAACGGATACCAAAATAACAAATAGGCAACTTCCGAGAGGCGAGAAGTATGCATATTGAGACAAGCAATCGCGTTTCTGAGCCTAGTTTTGATCGCACACTGATCCAGTGGGTCATGAGGCGGATCGGTAATCCCCGCATTTCCATCCGCCTGTGGAATGGCGATGAGTTCCCGGTGACGGACGAGCGCCCCGTTGCTTGCATGGAGATTCGCAAGCGACGCGCAATCTTCGAGCTCCTGCGATCGCCATCTGTCGGTTTTGGCGAGTGTTTCACCCAGGGTCTGATTGAGATTCACGGCGATCTTCTGGCATTCGCCAATGAAATTACCGCTGCCATAACGCGAAAACAGGACAAGGGTTACTACGGCCCCAAGATACGATCGTTGCTGTACGCGATGCGCCGCAATTCGCCGGATCGTTCCTGGGATAACGTTCATCACCACTACGATCTCGGCAATGACTTTCTACAAAATGTGGCTGGACGAACAGCTGGTGTATACCTGCGCGTACTACGATACGCCTGCGGCGACGCTCGCCGACGCCCAGGTCGCGAAACTCGATCACGTATGTCGAAAACTGAAATTGCGGCCGGGACAGAAAGTCATCGAGGCGGGCTGCGGTTGGGGTGCGCTGGCGCTACATATGGCCGAGCACTATGGCGTCGAGGTTATCGCTTACAACAATTCCAAAGAGCAGGTTGCTTTCGCCCGCGAGAGAGCGGCAGACATGAATCTGGATGGCCGCGTGACGTTCGTTGAGGATGACTACCGGCAGGTCGATGCGCGTTGCGACGCATTCGTATCGATCGGCATGCTGGAGCATGTCGGGTTGGCGCACTTCAGACCGCTGGGCGCACTTATCAAGCGCTGCCTCAAGCCCGACGGGCTGGGTCTGATCCATTCGATCGGCAGGAGCTTTCCCAACAAAACGGACCCATGGATCGTCAAGCATATCTTTCCCGGCGGCCACATTCCAAGCCTGAGCGAAATGATGTCCGTCTTTGAACCGCAAAAGTTCTCGATTATCGACGTCGAAAACCTGCGCCCGCATTACGCGCGCACCTGCGCAACCTGGCTGCAGAACTTCGATGCCGTTGCAGACAAAGTCGAGGAAATGTACGACGAGGAATTCGTGCGCATGTGGCGCTTGTACCTGGTCGGTTCGTCGGCGGGCTTCCAGTCCGGCACCCTGCAACTCTACCAGGTCCTGTTCACGCCAAACGGCAACAACAAGGTGCCGTGGACACGCGAGTACCAATACCTGAAGGGGGCCGGAGAGCAGGCGAAGTGAGAACGGCCGATGCCATTGTCGTCGGGGGCGGCCCAGCAGGATCAACCTGCGCCTGGAAACTTCGCGAGGCGGGCCTGGACGTGCTGGTGCTGGATCGCGCGGCATTCCCGCGCACCAAGCTGTGTGCCGGCTGGGTGACACCTGAGGCTATTACGGATCTCGAACTCGATCCCGATGACTATCCACTGAGCATCATGCGCTTCGATGCACTTCACCTGCACTGGAAGGCGCTCACTATCAAGCCGAAGTCCCGCCAGTATTCGATTCGACGTTTCGAATTCGACGACTTCCTGTTGCGTCGGGCAGGGGCCACAGTGTTGCAGCACAAGGTACGTGAAATCCGACAGGATGGCGGCGACTACGTCATCGACGGCGAATTTCGCAGCAAATACCTCGTTGGCGCGGGCGGTACCGCGTGTCCGGTTTACCGGGCACTCTTCCACGAAAGCAATCCGCGCAGCAGTTCGCTACAAACAGCGACCTACGAATACGAATTTGCTTATGACTGGAAAGACCCAGCGTGTCACCTGTGGTTTTTTCGGGACGGCTTGCCGGGCTACGCGTGGTACGTGCCCAAGGCGAGGGGATATATCAACGTCGGCCTGGGCGGCATGGCCGAACAACTCAAGCAACAGAAAGGGCAAATTCGCGACTACTGGTCCAGGTTTATTGACATGCTGCAAAGGCGCGGGCTGGTCCGCCACGACGATTATCATCCCTCTGGTTACAGCTACTTCCTTCGCGGCGATGCCGAGGTCGTGCGTGATCATCAAGCCTATATCGTCGGCGATGCGGTCGGTCTCGCGACCCGCGACATGTGTGAGGGTATCGGCCCGGCCGTCAGAAGCGGATTGCTCGCGGCACACTCCATTGCTACTGGCGCAGATTATTCACTTGCTGGTATCGACCCGCTTAGCGGTAACGGATTTCCCAGCAAGCTTCTTGCCAGCAAATTTGCAGCAACGCGATAAATAGCAGGACGGGGCCATGACAGACTACTCGAGATTGCGAGAGCGAATGGTCAAGCGCCAGATCGCCGGACGCGGTGTGAAATCGGAAAAGGTACTCGACGCTATGCGCAAGGTGCCGCGCGAGCGATTCCTGCCGAAAGGTCAAGGAGTCTGGGCATACGACGACAATCCATTGCCCATCGGCGACGGTCAGACGATCTCGCAACCGTATGTCGTGGCCTATATGACAGAGGCTCTTTCGCTTGAGGGTGGTGAGAAGGTTCTTGAGATCGGCACGGGATCTGGATATGCAACGGCTATTCTTGCCGAGATAGCCGCCGAGGTTTACACGATCGAACGCATCGAGGGACTTGCGACGATGGCGAGCCGGATTCTCGATGAACTCGGATATGCCAACGTCCACGTGCGTCATGGCGACGGGACACTCGGCTGGCCGGATCAAGCGCCGTTCGACGGCATTGTGGTTACGGCGGCCGGTCCAGAAGCGCCTGAGACATTCAAGCAACAGCTCAAGATCGGCGGACGCCTGGTCATACCTGTGGGGGAGAGCAAGTGGTACCAGCAAGTCGTTCGCATAACCAGGGTCGCCGAGGCCGAATTCGAAACTGAGGACTTGTTGCCGGTTCGTTTCGTGCCGCTTATCGGTGAGAAGGGCTGGCACTCGTCGTCTTAGTGTCCTGTCCGATTAGTCGGAAATAACAGCGCCGCAATCGCGTACAGGACCAGCGCGAGCACGATCACGACATTAAAACCAAACTCGATCGCGAGCAATGTTGCGAGGACCGCACTTGTTACCGAGGCAAAGCCGTTGATGCCCCACGCCCACGGCACGAAATCAGGCGCAGTTCTGGCAACGCGCTTGAGTCCCAATGGAAATGGCATGCCCATGGCGACGGCGAGCGGTGCGATCAGTCCGATCGACATCACAATCTTGACGATGTCCGGATAGCCGATGAATTTCTTAAAGACCAGTGGCAGGAGAAGCACATACACGAGCGCGAGCAGCGCGATACCACCAGCCGCGATAGCCACAGGAGAGTGACTGCTCCCTCGAGTTTTCGTGACAGTGTCTCCGACCAGGCACTACCAATCCCGGCAAAGATCGAGAAAGCCACTCAGAACAACGGCAACCGAATACAGTGGATGGCTCAGGAACAGGATGAACTTCTGGATGAAGGCCATTTCGATGAACAGAAACGCGAAGCCGAGCAGCAGGAAGTAACTGCCCATGCGAGGGGCAGTTCCCGCCGGCCAGTTGCGTCGTACCAGGGAAAGCGGCAACAGGATCATTACGAGGCCGGCAATGGTCGCCTGCAGCAAGGTCGCGATTAGAATCAGGTAGCCCCATTCGATCAAACCCGCACCGCCGACTTTGCGCAGCGCCATCACTTCCGGCAGCGTCGCCCATTTGAAGAAGTGAAAATAGTACGGTCGGTTGTCGGTTGCCGGTTCAATGTAAAACTTGTAGCGCTTCATGTATTCGTCGGCGTGCACACCGAGCAACGCCGTCGCGCCCTCGTAGAGATACGGCTGATCCAGAAGGTTGTATCGATTAGCGTCGCTCGCCTGTATACCGGTGAACCAGGCCGTGTCGAATGAACGGGTGCGCGCGAATTCTTTTGTCGACGCGATGTCATCGGGCGTAAAAGCGCCATTCTTGATGAGCAATGTGCTCGTATTCCAGCTACGAATCACGGCAAGCTGGTTGCCGGGCTCGTCTGACACCGCGGCTGCCAAGCGCACGTACTGCGGTCGCTATAAGCTTCAGGCTGTCGCGGGGTGGGTGTTTGAGCCAGCGTGTGATCGCGAGCACCCCGCCGGGCCTCGTGTGCTCCAGGTATTCGCGAATAGCCTCCACGGTGTAGATATAACTTTCATTGAGTGACTGAACGCCTGCACCCGATGCGCCGAAAGAGTCGAGCAGGCCAATGTGGATCAGGTCATATTGTGCATCGCTCTGGGCAACAAAGCCGCGTGCCTCTTTCGTGTGCAGGGTCACGCGCGGGTCGTTGTAGACGAAGCCTGCGAACTCCGCATAGGTATCACGCACGAGTCCCGTCATCTGTGGGTTCAGCTCCACGGCATCGATACTGTTTGCGCCGTGATACAGGGCGAGCAACACGTCGCTGCCGCCCCCGGCGCCAAGCACCAACACGTCCGGTTCGTCGAGTAATGCATACGGCAAAGCGGCCGTCACATCCCCGAGGAAACCCAACGCCTCGAGATTACCGTCGAAGCGTGTGATTGCGCTCATGCTGTCGGCGTCAGTAAACACGCTCAGCTGCTGCGGCGGGACATGGCGAGTACCAAAACTCAAGCCTGGCGCATGACGGACTGGCACCGTGGGACTCTCGACGACAGTGATGAGTCCCAGCGGGCTGGAGCTTATCGTCAGTACCCGGCTGTCAATCACTTGCAGCGCCTGGCTAAGCCCTTTGTAGTCGGAGATGCGCAGATCGAGCTGCTGTTGCGGAATGCCGCTGACAAGCAGTGTCAACCAGATAATCTGAGCCAACATTAGCGGCGTACGAGCGCTGGAGGCTATGCCCATTATCAGCGATGCAATGAGCGGCAGCATCATGAGCATCAATAGTGCGTTTTGCGGGATGAACACAAACAGCAGGCCGATAATCAGCATGGCGCCGACGCCTGCACCGACCAGGTCGAAGAAGTAAATGCGACTGATGGACTGATGCCTGCAGGTGAATGCCAGGCCGATACAGGCTGCGGCGAAAAAGAACGGCACGAAGAACACCAGGTAAACAAGAGCCAAGTAAAGGAATTGCCGTGAATCCCAGACGATCTCCAATGCGTTGAATGGCACGCGCTGGCCGAGCGCGAAGCACAGCACCATCGAGACGCTGAACAGCAGCGCGCTTGCCGCAAATGCTGACTCGAATCGAGCCTCCAATCGACGTTTGAAAATCGCGATGAACGTGCCACTGGCACCGTAGCCGAGGAGTGCCAGGCTGATAATCATGTACGCAAAGTGATGCCACTGCACGATGGACAAGGCACGCATCAATAGAAGCTCGTAACCGATCGCACCTGCGGAAACGAGCAGCGTTGCGGCAAACAGGCGGCGCACGGGCGGTTCTAGTGCTCGCCCGTGAGCGGGACGAAGCGAACGGCGCCATATTGTCGCGTAACGACCTCGCCGCTTTCGGTCTTCTCAAGCAGCAGTAGTGTCTGTGTCATGAAGCGGCCGCCCACCGGGATGACCATCCGTCCACCGGGTTTCAGCTGCTCAATCAGTGGCGGCGGCACGTGGCTGGCAGCGGCCGTGACGACGATGGCATCGAAAGGTCCGTGCTCTTCCCAGCCGTAGTAGCCGTCGCCGAGCTTTGTTGTGATGTTCTTGTAGCCCAGACGCTCGAGGTCCTGCCGGGCCCGGGTGGCAAGCGCCGCAATGATCTCGATGCTGTAAACGTGGTCGACCAGCTCCGCCAGGACCGCCGCCTGGTAGCCCGAGCCGGTACCCACTTCGAGTACTACGTCATCGCCGTCGGGCTCGATGAGTTCCGTCATGAGCGCGACGATGTAGGGTTGTGAAATCGTCTGGCCATAGCCGATAGGCAGCGGGCGGTTCTCGTACGCGAAGCGCCGCTCCGATCGTGGTACCAGCTCGTGGCGTTTTACCGTGTTCATTGTTGCCATGACGGCGTCACTGACCCTGGCTTCGTCCGGATCGTCCACAAATTGCGCATAGAGCCCTAGTTCTTCGACCATCGCGACTCTCGCCGCCGTGAAGTCGGCCTCGTCGGCAAGTGCGACGATCGATACGAACAACAACAGGTAGCTTATTAGCTTCATTCAGATAAACATCCAGGCGCCATAGCCGACAACGAACCCGCCGTTGCCGGCCGTATCGGCTGAGTTCCGAAGGTCGAGCGTGGTTACTTTCATCCCGCGTCGTTGGGCGGCAATGAGAAGGCCGGCGACCGGTGTCGCACCGCAGGCCATGTCATGATTTATCTGCGCGGCATCGAGATCTTCGATGGCCCGGCAGGTCACCGCATCAATTGCGCGGGCCTCATCATATTTCAGGTAATGGCTCAGGTCGGAACTGATGACGATCAGCGTTTCCGGTCCTCCCCACAGTCTGTCGAGCACCTGCGACACCACCTCGGGCGACGCATCGCCAACGACGATGGGAACAACGGAGAAATCTCCGAGGACGGTTTGCAGGAACGGCAGGTGCACCTCCAGGCAGTGCTCATCCTGATGCGACCGATCGAAGATCTTCACATCCGGAATATCGAGATCGGCGAGCGCCGTTTTGTCGAGCGGCACGTCGCCCAACGGCGTGCGAAATGCATCGGCACCGCTCAGTGCCAGACCGTGTACAGGGGTTCTGTGGCACGGGCCGAGCAGGACGACTCGTTGGTACTGGTCGCGGTAGGGCTGCAGAAGGACGTAGGCGTTGGCGGCCACCGGCCCTGAGTAAATGTAGCCGGCGTGCGGCACAATCAGGGCTTTCGGGGCGGGGGTCTCTCGGTCCTGCGCCTCGTTTAACAGCGTTGCCACGGTCGCGCTCAGTTCTCCGGCATTCGCGGAGTAGAACTGGCCGGCAACGGCGGGTGTCCGGATCAAAGTCATCGCCGCGCCTTCCGATCCAAGTACCCATCATTCTAGACCCTTGTTTGCTATCGGATATAGGTACGTTTACCAGTTCCCGCATTGATAGAACCTCGCCGAACCCCCATATAGTGTCATTAGGTATCATGGAAAATAATCTCGACATCACAGGCGTGTCTGGCCGTCACTGGCACCGGCTCGAGGACGGTCGCCTGCAATGCGATGTGTGCCCGCGATTCTGCAAACTGCGCGATGGTCAGCGCGGCCTGTGTTTCGTTCGCGGCTGCGCCAACGACGAAATTCTCCTGACGACCTACGGCCGCTCCAGCGGCTTTGCTGTCGATCCGATCGAGAAAAAGCCGCTTAATCATTTCCTGCCCGGCACGCGTGCCCTGTCGTTCGGTACGGCCGGCTGCAATCTCGCCTGCAAATTCTGCCAAAACTGGGATATCTCGAAATCGCGCGAGTTCGATCGCTTGCAGGTCAGCGCGACGCCGCAAGCGATAGTTCACGCTGCGCTCGAAACGGGCTGCCGCAGCGTTGCGTATACCTACAATGATCCCGTGATCTTTCTCGAGTACGCGGTCGACGTTGCACAAGCATGTCGGGAACAGGACATTAAGAACGTCGCGGTCACGGCAGGCTATATCACCGAGCATGCGCGCGAGGAATTCTTCCGCCCCATGGACGCCGTGAATATCGACCTGAAAGCGTTCACTGATCGTTTTTATTGGAAGATTTGCGGCGGGCACCTTGCGCCGGTGCTGGACACGCTGCTGTATCTGAAAAATGAAACCAACGCCTGGTTCGAGCTTACGACGCTGCTGATACCGGGTGAAAACGACAGCGAAACCGAAATCGATGCCATGACGCAATGGATCATGGAGCACCTGGGTCCCGAGGTTCCGCTGCACTTCACGGCATTTCATCCCGACTGGAAGATGATGAATACGCCGAGTACCTCACTGGGAACGCTAACCCGCTCACGCGACATCGCGCTCAAAGCCGGGTTGCGTTACGTGTACACGGGCAACGTTCACGACTTCAAAGGTTCCAGCACCTACTGCCACAGCTGTGGCGACATCCTGATCGGTAGGGACTGGTATGAGCTATCGACGTGGAACCTGGAGTGCCGGGGCGGCAATGCTACTTGCAAGACCTGCGGCGCGGAAATTGCCGGCGTTTTCGAAAACCAGCCCGGGTAGTCGCCATCGGCATTGAGAATAGTCGACCTCCCACTTTGGATCGGTAGCCGATCAGGATACTGCGGCCAAGAAAAACCCGCACGAGGCGGGGTTTCTTGAAGCCTGTCGCATGGCTTATCGACCGAAGTAAAACCGGCCGGCCAACGTGTACGACGTCGAGTCATCGCTCCAGTCCCCGCTTAGCCCCAGCGCGAAAGCGTCGGTGAAGCTGTAAAGGCCGCCGATGCCAAAGCCGGTGTCGTTGCCGCTATCGCTCAGGTCGACGTAGCTGATGCCAGCGTTCAGCTCGAGGAGTTCGGTCGCTGCGTAGCGCAGACCGATGCCAAGGCCAAGGCCGTTATCATCTGCATTGCCGCCGCCCGGTGCGTCGAGTTCAATGTACTGATACGACACACTGGCGACCAGGTCGACCACGGGTGACAAGGTTGTGTGCCACCCGAGCCCGGCGCCGATTGTCGTGGCATCGATTCCGAAATCCAGGCCGGCAGCTTCATAGCCTGCGAATACGTGAAAATCTTCATTGATAGAGTAGGAACCCGCCAGGCCAAAGCCATCGCCGTCGACGTTGATGTCGTCAAACTCGATGTTGCCGTAAGTAAGTTGGAAAAAGTCGTAATCAAAATCTTTCGCGCTGGCCGAGGCCGTAAACGCGAGCATAGTAGTATCAGTGCTGAACGCAACATTGCGCTCTCCTTATTCAGTACCCAAGTGACGCGAATGCTAGCGGCACCAGCATTCGACGACGCGGATTGTGTCACAGTTTTGCGTCTCTCAGACTTATTGTTAAATCGCGATTTTGGCCGGGTGAGTCAGGTCTTACCGTGACTTCAGCAATGCCTCGATTTCCGCCACCTGGGCTGCGGTTACGGGCTGGAACTTGCCAAGTACGCAGCCCGCGCCGGACGTCCAGCTGCCGCCCCACTGCCACGGCCAGCGACGGTACCAGGGCCAGTCGAACCAGTCTGCGACCTCGAAGCGGTCCATATCGCACATGCGCATTCCGCTGAACGATTTCACGACAAGAACATCGCCGTAACGAAGGTCATGGCAGCGGCCCCGCAGGGTGTTGATCCAACGCTTGTCACGCCGGCCCTCGAACAGGATGTGCCGGTCGCCGAGGGGACGGAAGCCGCGGTATTGGCTATCAGCGAGGCAGCGTTTGGTTTCCCCGAACTCGGCCGGGTCGAGCTGATAGCTCAATATTTCGTCAATGTCCGCTTGTATCGCCTGTCGTCGACTCTCGACGTCGGGTGAAGTCGCACAGCCTGCGAAGAACAAAGCGGCACCAGATACCGTGTAGATGGCAGTTCTGATTGCGCCCATGATCTGCTCCTCTTGTAGACCACACAAGAAGAAGCTAGCACGCACTTTCGGGCTTTAGAATAAGGGAAATATGCAGTAAACGGATGCCTTTCTAAAACGTTAAAGAAACTGGACAGAGCTGCTTTAGCGCGTTACTCCACTTCGGATAGCACGCTTCATCGTGGCAGCCTTGACGCCATCCTCGGCGGCCGCTGCCATGCCTTCCTCCGAACCGAGCATGGCGTTTAATGCGTCCATGTCGTTCACGGCAATGACCAGCCCGGTCAGGCTGGGATTGTCGGCGCTCTGGAAGGCGTGCACATGCTTCGCACCATTCTCCTTAAACAACTGATGTCGGCTGTCTTCGCCGCGCCACGCAGACTTCCATTTCTCAGCGTCATCGACTTCGTGCATGATCATCAGATGCGTCTTGGGCGCTTCAGCGGCACGCGGCATGATCACTGTTCCAGATATCATTGGCCATGCGCCACTGTCCATCATCACCGCGGCGCCAGGTCTCGGTGTATTTGTAGGAGAAGACGACCGATTCGAGCCATCTTATTTAAGCAGTTATGATGACTTCTTAATGTAGATTCGAGGTAAGTAACGGGCGAGCAAGATACGACCCGTTGCCACCGAATGGCCCGATCGCGGCGTCAACCGGGACTTCGCAGGTTCGCGTGCTCGAGTTCTTCGGCGAGGCGATCGGTTTCCGCGACGCGTGCTTTCGAGAAGCGGGCGATCAGCAGGTACAGTGCGGGTGTCAGGTACAGTGTAAACAAGGCAGAGATACCTAGCCCGCCGAAGACGACCCAGCCGATTGAATGGCGCGCCTCGGCGCCCGCGCCACTGCCGAGAATCAAGGGCAGGCCGCCAAGAACGGTGGAAACCAACGTCATCATCACCGGCCGTAGTCGACGTGCTGCGCCTTGTTCGATCGCATCGCGCACGTTCAGGCCCTTGTCACGCAACTGGTCGGCGAATTCAACCACGAGGACGCTGTTCTTGGCCATGAGTCCGATGAGGAGCACGAGGCCGATCTGCGAGTAGATGTTCAGTGACGTACCGGTTAGCAGCAGCGCGAAGATTGCTGCCGCCACGCCAAATGGCACGATAAGTGTGACAACGAGCGCGCTCGTGAAGCCTTCGAACTGTGCGGCGAGTACCAGGAAGATAACGGCAAGTGCAATGATGTAAGTTAGTGCAACCTCTCTGGAGGTTTCCTCGAGTGTTGCGGCTTCGCCGAGAAAGAGCAGCGACACATTGTCGGGTAGTACTTCATCGGCGAGGCCCCGCAATTCGTCGACCGCGGTTTGCAGCGCGTAGCTGTCCGCCATCTCGATGCTCACCTCAATACTGCGACGCTGCGCGTGTCGGTTAAGTTCGGTGGCGACGCCTTCCTCATTCAGTGTCACAAGACTCGAGAGGGGTATTAATTCGCCGTTATTGGCCCTGACGTAGAGATTGACGAGATCCGACGGGTCGTTGATCTTACCCCTCGCGGACTCGAGGAGGATCGGCACAGCCTCGTCGTCAATGTTCAGATCAATGAGTTCGTCACCGTCGATCATGGCACGCAGCGTAGCGGCGAGCGACGGCAGGTCCACGCCGAGATCCGCAGCTCGGCGACGATCGATGTCCACCGAAAGCTGTGGCTGTGTGGGATCGAACGAAATACGGGGTCGCGTGAGATTGGGCAAGCGCTCTTCGATCGCAGCGGCAAAGGCCTTGGCGGCTGCGAATATGTCGTCGTAATCATTGCCAAGCAGCGCAACGTTCAGGCCGCCACCCCAGCGACGCAGGTTCAGGCTGTTACCGCTAAAGGCACTTGCACGTGCCCCTGGAATCGCGGCAAGGGGTCCACGCAGTTCGTCCAGGATCTCCATTTGGCTGCGCTCCCGATCACTCCAGTCGGCCAGCGGCAGCGAGACAAACGTTCGGTTGGGGTCCCACATGCCGATCATGCTGTAGATAGAGAGAGCCTCGCCGTTGTCCACGTACGGCTGCAGAATCGCCTCGATCTTTTCTGTCTGGCGGTCCATGTAATTGATGCCGACGCCGTCCGGGCCGCTGGCGAAGACGCGCACCAGGCCACGATCTTCTGGGGGAGTCAGCTCACGATCCAGCGACTGGTAGATAATGCCGGCGCTTAGGGCAAACAGCAGCGCGATCATGACCGGTATCCAGGGACGCGCGAGCAGCACGGTGAGCGAACGATTGTAGGTATTCGCAAAGCCTCTGCCGAAATTGGCGATCAGTTTTGGAACGCGCGTCTCGTCGGCTCCCTTGACCAGTCGCGCGGCGGCGGCCGGGACGAGTGACAGGGCGACGAAACTCGAGATGATGACAGCCGTCGCGAGCACGAGGCCGAACTCGCGAAACAGTCGGCCCGCGGTGCTCGGCAGGAATGCGATGGGTATAAAGACGGATATCAGTACGAGGGTCGTGGCGATGACGGCGAAAAATACCTGGCGGGTGCCGATCACAGCGGCAGCTCTGGGACGAATTCCGTCCGCGCGCTGACGCTGGATGTTCTCCAATACAACGATCGCGTCATCGACAACGAGACCGGTCGCCAGAACGAGTGCGAGCAGCGTCAGAATATTGATTGAGAAACCGAACAGCCAGATCGCCGCCACCGTGCCGATCAGTGCGACCGGGATGGCGATGGTTGGTACGAGCGTCGCGCGGAAACTGCCCATGAACAGCCAGATTGTTGCGATGACGATTGCGATCGACAATCCGAGCGTAATGAGCACCTGCCTGACCGAGTTGCTAATGAAGACTGCCTGGTCATCGGTTACGACAAGTTCGAGATCGTCAAAGCGTTCGTTGATGCGATGCACCGCGGCATTCACGCCCGCCGAAATCTCGATCGTGTTGGAGCGCGCCTGGCGAATAATGCCGAGTCCGAGCACCGGCTTGCCATCCAGGCGTGTTATGGTCTCGGCGTCTTCCGGGCCAAAGAAGACGTTGGCGACATCGCTGACGCGCACCGAATCACGTATGACGATATCGGCAACCTCGGACGGGTCAATCACGGTAGCATCAGCGCGTACGATTAGCTGTTGGTCGAGCGAGCGAAAACTGCCAGCGGGCACATCGAAAGGTGCCTGCATCAGGGCAGCCGACACGTCATTGACGGACAGGCCATAGCTCGTGAGCCTTAGCGGGTCGAGCGCGACACGCAACATACGCTTGCGATCGCCCGAAACCTGCACGTCAGCCACGCCTTTGATTGCTATGAACATCGGCACGAGTTCTTGTTCGACGACGTGCGTCAGCGTCTCCATCGGGAGCGTGTTGCTCGACACGGCCAAGTTGACGACCGCCTGGGCGTCGTCATCCGCTTTAACGATAACGACCTGTTCGAGGCGGTCAGGTAAACGCCGCGAGACACGGCTGACCGCTTCGCGCACATCTGCCGCAGCACTGTCGAGATCAACTCCCGGGCGAAACTCTATGTAGATGCGGCCGCTGTTTTCTTCTGACGCGGAGCGCAGGGTCTGAATGCCGGAGACGCGTGCGACAGCGCCCTCAAGCAGGCTAATGACCTCGGCATCCATGGTTTCAGGTGAAGCGCCCGGAAAACTTGCACGAACTGTGACGACGGGACGATCGACGTCTGGCAACTCACGGATCTCGACTGCTACCAGTGCTGCTATTCCCGCAATAACGATCAGCAGGTTCGCGACCAGCACGAGCACCGGTCGACGGACGCTGATGCTGGGCAAGTCATTGCGCTCCGGGAGGTTCATGATTTGGAATCTAGTCGAGTACGACCAGCGGGCCGCTGGTTCCGACAACCGCGTCTGACAGCGGTGCAGTGACGGCCTGACCAGCCACGCGCTGAACCTCGTAGCTAACGGCGATGCCATCGCGCATACGCTGGGTGCCTTCGACCACAATCACATCGCCATCGGTCAGGTCGCCTTGGACCAGGATTCGACCCTCGCGACGCTGCACGATCTCCACCGGCACTTTCGCTGCCGACCCGTTCACGACGGACCAGACGTATGCACCGTCGGCGCCCCATTGCACGCCGGTCTCCGAGACAACCGCGAACAGCTCACCGTCGACGTCGATTCTGACCCGAAAACTCATGCCGGGCCGTAACTGATCATCGTCGTTGACGACGCGGGCACGCGCAACGAACGTGCGGTTCTGCGGATCGATGCGACTACCGATATCAACGATTTCGCCTGCGACGACAGGCGCCTTGCGATTCCATGTTTCAAGCTGAACCGCAGCACCGACGGACAGTTCGCCGATGAACGCCTCGGGAATATCGAAGCTCACGAACAACGAACTGCGGTCGTCGAGCGTTGTAATGAGTGTGTTCGTATTGACGCGGTCGCCTGGATCAACTTCGGTGCTGCCTACATAACCGTCAAACACCGCTTCAATCGTACGGTCGTCCAGTGCGATGCGAGCCTGCTCAAGTTCAACGCGCGCTGTTTCCGCTGCGGTGCGAGCGGCGTCAAGCGCGGTGGGCAATACCGCGCCGCTGTCAGCTGAACGCGTGTAGCGGTCGTAGAGTCGTGCTGCGTCTTCCAGATGCAGTTCGGCGACGCGTACCGCCAGCTTCTGCTCACGGCTGTCGAGTTCAACCAGTACGTCGCCCGCTTTCACGGCCTGACCTGGCTCGAAATTGACCGAAACAACCTCGCCCGACGTCGGTGCGTAGAGTTCGGCTGAAAGCCGAGCGCGCGATGTGCCAACCGCTTCCACGCGCGTGCGCTCGCGCTCGAATCGCAGTATTTCAGCGATGACACGGACCTCTGGTCCGGCCGGGCGCTGACCCCCTGGCGCCTGCTCAAGGGCGTCCGAGCAGGCCGTGGCTCCGAGCAGTACCAGGACCGCTACACCGAATATCTGAACTGTTTTCATCCGACCATTATACGGTGGAAGCACTGCGGAGACGCCCCGAAACAGACCCTCGGCACCCGCTTGGTAACAACTTGTTACAAGCGTTCGACCCTGGCTGGGTTCAGGGCTTACGGAACAGCATCGTGAAACGGTCCGTGTTGCCACTGACCGATCTTCGCCCGACTTCGTACTCCAGCTCATCGTCGGCACGGTAGTGCAGGTCTGAGTATTCAACAAACTCGAATCCCAGGTCCAGCATCTCCTTGATGACCAGAACCGGATCAATGCGTCGGCGATTCTCGTTATTCTGGGGCTCCATGTGGCGCATGGTATGGTCAACGACGCCATACAGACCGCCGCGCTTCAGGGATTTGAATACCTGGTGGTTGACCCGGGCACGGGATTCAGGGTCGAAGTTATGCAGGTTGCGAAAGGTTAGGACCATGTCCAGGCCGGATACGCCGAGCTCGAAATCATCGATCATGTAGAAGCGGCTGCCTTCCGGCCGGCGGATATTCTCGTTGGTTTCGAGGACGTCCACCTGTCCGAAACCGGGCTCGGTGAGTACGCCGTCCTTGATACGACCGGTACCAATCGCGACATAGAGCTTGCCGTTTTCGGCAAGCACTGGTGCAAGCACTCGCGTGTACCAGCCGCCACCGGGGATCAGCTCCAGGACGCGCATGTCGTCCTTCAGGCCGAAGAAATTGAGGGTTTCCAGCGGACGGCGATTGCGATCGCGCTCGCGGTCAGCGGCGGGGCGTGATTCGGCGGCCAGTGCGGCCTCGACTTTGTCGTCAATTTCATTGGCAGCGATGGCGTGGCCGGCCAGCAGAATTACGGTGAATGCGAGTAATGCTCTCAAGGACTTGCTCCGTCAGTTAAAGGCAGCGCGGATAATAGCATCGTCGATCCTGGCACCGGTACTCCTGTATCCTGTTGCATATGGCGGCAAGAAAACCCTATCTTTCGAAGTCTCGCGTCATCTCTGCATGGCAGTGCCCGAAGAAACTACACCTTGAAAAATTCCACCCGGAGCTGGCTGAGGTTTCCGCCCAGACCGAATCGCTATTTGCCACTGGCCACCAGGTAGGGCGCATTTCTCAAGTGCTTTACGGCACCGCCGAATCCGTCGAGATACCCTTCAACCGCAGGATGAACCTCATGGTGCAGGAAACGAGGTCGTTGATTGACGGCGGCGCTAACTTCCCAATCTTTGAGGCCACATTCCAGCACGAGGGCGTGTTGGTGCGGGTCGATGTGTTATTGCCGGACGGGGAGGGATGGCGTGCGATCGAAGTCAAGGCATCTACCTCGGTCAAGGATTACCACGTGCTGGATTGTGCGATTCAGGATTGGGTCATGCGGCACGTCGGCTTGCCGGTCACTTCGATATCGCTGGCGCACATTGACAACCAGTTTGTGTATGCCGGTGGCAATGACTACGACGGACTTCTGGCCGAAGTCGATCTCACGGACGAGGTGCGTACGGTCGAGCCCACCGTCGATACGTTGATCAGGCGAGCACGTGATGCCGTTACGGGGCCTTTGCCTGAGGTCACGGTCGGCGCGCAGTGCAATAAACCTTACGAGTGCCCGTTTATCAATTACTGCTGGCCTGGCGACGCTGAGTACCCGATTGCCGGTCTGGGCGGCAGCAAGGCGAAGCTCGGCAACTACGTGGCACTCGGCTGCACCGACATACGTGACGTTGACGCCGCTAGTATTACGGCCGAGACCCAACTACGGATTCACCGTGTTACGCAAAGCGGCAAGGCGGAGAAACTCGACGGTGCTCGTCAGACGCTGGCGGCACTGCCTTACCCACGTTACTACCTCGACTTCGAGACAATTGCTCCCGCGGTGCCATTCTGGGAAGGGACGCGGCCGTACTCGCCGCTGCCCGTGCAATGGTCCTGTCACATCGACGATGGCCACGGCGATGGAACGCACCAACGAATGCGTCATGAGGAGTTTCTAGACCTTTCGGGCGAACCACCCATGCGGGCCTTGGCCGAGAGGATGATCGAGTGCCTCGGCAACTCAGGGCCGGTGATTATGTACACGAATTATGAAGAGAAGGTCATCAACGGCCTGATAGAACTGTATCCGGACCTGCAGGTTCCCTTGCAGGCTATCGTCCATCGGCTGTTCGACCTGCATCCGGTCGTGAAAGCCAATTACTACCACCCGAAGATGCTGGGCTCTTGGTCGATCAAGGCGGTATTGCCGAGCGTCGCGCCGCACATGGACTACGCGAAACTCGAAGGCATCAAAGAAGGGACGGGCGCGTCCAACGGATTTGTCGAAGCAATCAGCCCGAGCACCACGCCTGAACGCAAGGCCGAGTTGCGGGACCAGCTGTTACGCTATTGCAGATTTGACACGGAAGCGATGGCAGTGCTTGTGCAGTATTTCTGCAGCGACGCGACCTAATCTGATTGTTGCTCTTGCGCCCCCATGACCGGCTCCACATGCGGGAGGTGATGTTCGCACTCTTCCGTCAGGCGCTCGGCATTTCTGATCCAGATACAGGTCTCGCAAGTGCAGGTTGTCTCATCATGGCGCAGCTCGCTGTGCAGTGACTCGACGAGTTTGATGCCTTCGCGCAACGACGCGCTGAGCATTTCCGTCGGTACGTCATTGACCTCTCGAAAGTCTTGCAGGCAGTTCTGCCAGGTGCAGTCCCCGGTCAGGTCACAGTGATTGCAGCGTTCGCCCGTCGCGGCATAGAGGTTTTGATGCGGGAAATTACCCTCTTCGATGAGCTCCTGTACCAGCAACTTTGGAAAAGTGAGCGCTTCAATTAGCTGATGTCGCATGACCATCTCCTCGTGACTGTGCCTCAATACTAGGCGGATTGGCGGGGCATCTCAATTCGGTTTCTACTGACTTACAGTTTGCGTTTAGAATCAGGCAATGGAAACCAGCCCGCTACTCGCCCGTCGAGTCATTCCCTGGAAAGAGCGGCTTCAAAAATCGCTGGTCACTCTGCTATTGACCGTAACAGTAGTTGCAGTAGCCTGGGTTTTCACGGGCGCTTCACCTGCCACCGATCCCCGTTTTCTTTTTGCACTCGGAGTCGTTGCGCTATTCGGTCTGTCACTGTCCGCGTATTTTTGGTTCAAGAAGGAGGAAGGATCAACAAGCAAAGAAGACAGTCGCGCCGTCAGGAGCCGCATTGATGACGACCGGCAGGGTCGCGGCTGGGTTAGCAGGCTGGGCTACAACGTCAAACGATTTCTTTCGGGAATTGTTGTGTTGACCGGCCTTCTGATCGCCTTGGCGGGACTGGGCGTTGTCGGGCTGCAGGTATTCGGTTACCTGAAGACGGGCGGATGGAAATCGGTATCCACGTTGAGCGTCGCGTCGCCGTATTTCCCATGGCTCGATAATCCACAGTCCTGGTTTGGTCTGAACGACATCGTCAGAGACATGCTTGGCCTGCTACCTTTTTCGCTGGCACTCGTCGTGCTTGGCTGTCTCATCGCGGGGTTTGGATCGGCGTTGCGGCAACGCGCATCCAGATAATCGCGTCAGGTATCGTCAATAAGGGGATGGTCGCCTAATAGGCCTTATCTAATCAGCCTTTGGCCGCAGTTGAAAATCACCAACCGTGATCTTGTCGTCCGGATGCAGATCGCAGCGGGTGATCTTTTTAAAGTTAACGACCGTACCGTTATAACTGCGCAAATCTTCGATGTAAGTCCGCTCATCGGTTAGAAAGATCAACGCGTGGTGGCGACTGACGAACTTGCTTTGTAAGACAAAGTTCACTGTCGTCGCTCCTGCCAATCATAATGCGCGTCTGACCCGGTTCAATCGTAAGGACGTGATCTATCTCGCCATCTTTGAATACCTCGATGGCCGAGATGGAGCCGGGTGGCCTGGCTGATGCCGAGTCCGCAGTGTATGGACGTCGGTGCGAGCCCGTCCGTTCGTCGGCAAGCATCACCTGGGTCGCTGTGAGTTCCTTGACGTAGGAGTCGAGTTCGATCTGCAACTCGTCAATTTGCAAGTCTTTCTCGGATACCGACTTTTCCAGTTCCTTCAAGGTCGCGGCGTCGGATCGCAGCGAATCGCATTCCTTCTGAATTTCGGCCAGCGACTTTTCCAGTTCCTTCGCGGCCTCCGCGTCGGAACGCAGCGAATCGCACTCTTTCTGAACTCTAGCCAGCGACTTTTCCAGCTCCTTCACGGCCGCCGCGTCGGATCGCAGCGAAGTGCATTCCTTTTCGACTTCGGTCAAGGACTTTTCCAGTTCTTTCACGGCCGCGGCGTCGGAACGCAGGGAATCGCATTCCTTCTCAATTTTGACCAGAGACTTTTGCAGTTCCTTGGCGGCGGCAGCATCGGATCGCAACGAATCGCATTCTTTCCGGACTTTGGCCAGGGACTTCTCCAGCTCCTTCACGGTCGCGGCTTCCGATCGCAACAAATCGCATTCGACTTGCGCCTTGACCAGGGACTTTTCCAGCTCCTTCACGGCGTCGGCATCAGAACGCAGGGAATCGCTTTCTTTTTGAACTTTGGCCAGGGATTTTTCCAACTCCTTCGCAGCGTCAGCTTCGGATCGCAGCGAATCGCATTCTTTCTGGACTCTGGCCAGGGACTCTTCCAGATCCGTAACAGCCGCCGCATCGGATCGTAGCGAGTCGCATTCTTTTTGAACTTCAACCAGGGACTTCTCGAGATCGGCGATCGTCCTGTCTCGCGATTTAAGATCGCTCCTTGTCGCTGCCTTGGTCTTTTTTAGCTCCGCTCTCAGATCATTGGCCGACTTCCGTATTTCCGACTTCAGCCCTTCCAGTTTTTCTATTTTTTGTCTGGCTTTGGTGAGCTCCGTCTTCCTTTTCTTTGTTGCAGATTTTTCGTTCTTCAGGTCTTCCGCAAGTTTGTTCGAGTCCTCTTCGCTAATCTGCAGCGCTCTCATAGTGCCGGACAGGTCTTGATCCAGCTGCTTGAATTTATCGGTGCTGGCGCGCGCCGCCTTGGCCATCTGCTCGGAGTCCTTGGTCTGTGCGGCGATCTTGTCGAGCAGTGCGTTGATGTCGCTGTCACGGGCGGCGACGTCTTGTATCGCTTTGTCCTTGTCGGCGAGGGATTTGGCAAGTTCGTCCGAGAGTTGAGAAACTTGAGCCCGCAGTTTCGCAACGTCAATGTCGGAGATACCGGGCGCATTGGCCCCGGATGCGTTCATATCCGGAGTCGAATTGGATGGCACCTCTCGAGGGCTTATGCGTTCCCCGTTACTCGGGTCGAGAGTTAGTTTCCGGATCGCGCCATCGGACTTTCGCCGCCCTTTGCCTTGCAAGGGAACGACGTGCGGTACGAACTTGTGAGTTTCGGCAACGCCGCGGACAAGTTCCTCCGTAATGACTCGGGTCTCCTGGGCGTGAGCCTCGGTAAATACGGCATTGCAGAGCCTGTTGATCAAGCTCGGGATTCCGCCCGAAAAGCGGTGAATAAGGGGGCGCGCATCGGTCGACAATTTTGCGGAATCTGCGCCGCCGGCCAGTCTCAGGCGGTGCCGGATATATTCGTCCGTTTCTTGTTCGGTATACACCCGAATGTTGAAGTCGATGTGATCCTGGTACCGGATCGAACGCATGGCCGGTGAGTCCATTATGCGCGGCAGATCTGAGTTGCCTGATAGCACGATGCTGATGACCCGTCGGTCATTTGCCGTGATGTCCGACAACCATCGAAGTTGCTCAAGCACGGACGGGCTGACCAGATGCGCGTTGTCGATGACGAGCAGGACGTGATCGCCCGCCAGACCGCGATGTATCAGGAACTCTCTCGAGATGTGCCGCAGCTCGTTGAGCGTGCCGGTTATATCGCTAAAACCGAGCTGCCTTAATAGCGAGCAGTGAAACTGCGTCGCTTCAGTGCAGGTTTCGTCGAAGCTCGCGAAGAAGTCTTCATGGCCGAGGCTGGCAATATACCGATTGAGCAGCGTTGTTTTTCCAGAGCCGTTGGCGCCGCATATGACCATCAGGCAGTCCGGTCTCTGAGTCGCGTTCGTCAGATTCTCGTACAAGAGAGAATACTGCTCGGCATGAAAAATCTGCGCCGGTTCCGACACGCGTGCGAACGGCGGCCGAGTCAGCCCGAAAAACTCGAGATAGGTTGGATCGGGTTCCAGATTTTCTAGAGCACGCGCCACGCACCGACTCCCCTGTATCTATTTATTTTTGTCCGGAGGGCACCTGGATCTATCGCGTCCAGTGTACAGGGCGGTCTGTGTTTGCCGCCAAGCCCCCTAGGGTGCAGGTACCATTTTTATACATAATCCCGAGTGATTGGAAGTTTAATTAAAAGAAAAATCAGGGAACAAGGGTAACTCTCTGATAAAACGTATATTTCTTCTGAAACGGGTTTCCAAAAGGCCGAGATAAGCGGCTCTCTGCGCCGCACGGCACGGCGAAAACAAAGCAGAATGAACACAGGCAATGGGGTAAATTCCCGGATACTTTCGGTAAAGACCACTCGAGCACAAGCGGGAGCATTCATGAAGTATCGCCATTTGGGCAAAGCCGGCATCCAGGTCAGCGAGCTTTCGTTTGGCTCGTGGGTGACATTTCATACTCAGGCTGGCATCGATTCGACGGTTGAGATGATGGGCGCAGCGTACGACGCTGGCATCAATTTCTTCGATAACGCCGAAAACTATGCCTCCGGCAAGTCCGAGGAAGTGATGGGCGCAGCGCTGAATAAACTCGGTTGGCGGCGCGGCAGTTACCTCGTGTCGACAAAACTGTTTTGGGGGCTCCACGAATCGCCCAATGAACAGAACACCCTTAATCGCAAGTACCTCCTCGAGGCCGTTGACGGTTCGCTGCGACGCCTGGATCTCGACTATGTGGACCTGCTTTATTGCCATCGAGCAGATCCTTCGACGCCAATTGAGGAAACAGTGTGGGCGATGCACAACATCATTGAGCGAGGCAGAGCCCTGTACTGGGGAACCTCCGAATGGGAGGCAGCGGACATCATGAGCGCGATCGAAATCGCGGAGCATCATCATCTGCACAAGCCCGTTGTTGAGCAGCCGGTGTACAACCTGTTCCAGCGGCATCGCTTTGGTCCCGAGTACGAACGCGTCTACACCGAGTACGGTTATGGGTCGACGACCTGGAGCCCACTAGCCTCAGGCCTGTTGACGGGCAAGTACAATGATGGCGTTCCGAGCGACAGTCGCGGTGCGCTGGAAGGGCTTGAATGGTTGCGCCCGGAACTGACCAATACTGAGCGATTGGCCAAAGTGGCGGCGTTGAAACCTGTTGCAGACGAAATGGGTGCAACCCTCGCGCAATTCTCATTGGCCTGGTGTCTGCAGAATCCACTCGTTAGTTCCGTCATCACCGGCGCCAGCCGAGTGCAACAATTACATGAAAATATGAAAGCCCTGGATTTCGTGGACAGCTTCACGCCGGATGTCATGCGCGAGATCGATCGCGTTTTCGGGCCGGCTTAGGACGCGCGATGGACGAGTACCTGGCCGCCGCGATCGAAGAGGCTCGCCTAGGGGAGCGTGCCGGCGGGATTCCAATCGGTTCGGTCCTCGTAATCGACGGTCGTATAGTTGGCCGCGGTCATAACCAGCGAGTTCAGAAGGGCAGCGCTGTTCTGCACGCGGAAATGGACTGTCTCGAAAATGCCGGGCGTTTAAGGGCGGCTGACTATCGCAAAGCGGTACTGTATTCGACGTTGTCGCCTTGCGACATGTGCAGCGGCGCCATTTTGCTCTACGGTATTCGCAAAGTCGTCATCGGCGAGAATACGACCTTTCAAGGACCGGAGGAACATTTGCGGTCCCGCGGCGTGCAGCTCGAAATTCTCGACGACGAACACTGCCGCCGAATGATGCGCGACTTCATCGCCACGCACCCTTCTTTATGGCAGGAAGACATTGGCGAATCCTGACCCGGGACTTTCGGCGGGCCTACGCGGATTTTCGAAGGAGCTTTGACGCGAACCCCGCGAGGAGGCCTTTACCGCCGATCGAGTCGAGCAGGTTGCCGCCCTGGCTGCTCTTGTCTATGAGCTCGGGCAGAATGCGTGCCAGCTTATGACTCGCTTCCTCATCATCAAGGCCAAGCGTTTTCGCGAACGCCGCAATCTTGTCGCTCCCAATTGCCTGCTTCACTTGAGCGGCCGAAACCGACTCATTGGCGCCGTCACCCAGCCAGGACTTGGCCTTGCTCGAGAGATCACCACGAGATCCTTGAAACCGGCCGACTATCTCACCGAGATCGAAGGCCTTTGTGCCACCCGCGAGTCTATCGAGTGCCGCCGCCGCGTGGCTGGAATTATTGGCGCCCTCAATATTGTTCATTAGTACTTGCGTCGCGAGGCTCTTGAAGTTCATTTTTTCTCTCCTGGTACCGAATCATTTCGCAGAACTCGACTCTACCAATTCCGACAGCTGACGAATGTGAACATTTGTTACACGGCCGGCAACTGTGATCTTGTTCGATTATTGTTTCCTTCATCAAAAGCGTTCGTGGGAGTCAGGGTCCAATGGAACAAAGATCAACAAAATCGAAGCGCCAGTTCTGGCGCCGTACGACGACACCAAGATCATGGTGGCCGTGGGGTATCGCGCCACTGGCAGGCCTCGGATTACTGTTTCTAGTCGGTGCGCTCCTCATTGCCCCACGCATTGAGGCGGAGGTTCGCAAGCAGGTGGCGGAACGAATCGATGCCGCCGGCCTACCCGCGATTCAGGTGCGAGGGGATGGGCAAGGCGTCACGATAATTACACCAGCACAGGCCGATGAGGAGAAATACATCAAGGCGCTCGCGGCGACAACGCGGTGCGACACTTGGGCGGGTGACCTGGCTTGTCCGACTTCTGTGGATATTCGCCGCGTCGATTCGCAAGCGGCGCCCGCGATAGTGGACGATCGACCGCACGCATTCTCCGTGGAGAGACTTGAGTACGGAGTGCGATTGACGGGCGAAGTTCCTGATCTCGAAGAGCATGACCGAATCCTCGGCGTCGCGGGACAGCACTTCGACGACATAACCAATGCGCTTTCGATTTCGAATGAATCGGCAGGCGTGAACTATGGGCGAGCCGTCGATCAGGCGCTCACGATCGCCAGCGAGCTTGAAAGTGGCAGGGCGAGTTGGTCGGGCGAGATCCTATCCGTAGACGGCAGCGCGAAAGCAGGTGCCGTCGCGAACATGCGCGAACAATTTGCCGCCATTGGGAGTGAGTCGTTGCAGGGAGGTTTTAACGTCCGTTCACTGCTTGACAGTCAGCAATGCAATACCGATTTTGATCAAATGCTGAGTGATGTATCGATTCGCTTTCAGACAGGCAGCGCATCTATCGATGCCGACAGCGACGAGTTGCTGGACCGACTTGCCGCGCTTGCTCACAGCTGCCCCGGGAAGCTGTCGATTCAGGGTCATACAGACAGCCGAGGTGACGCGCAGGGCAATAAAGCCTTAAGCCTGGCAAGAGCAGCAGCGGTTCGGGATGCGCTTGTTGCGCACGATATCGCCACGGATCGCATAACGGCGGAAGGTTTTGGCGAGTCCCGCCCGATTGCTGACAATGGCACATCGGCCGGACGAGCGAAGAACCGTCGCATCACAATCACAGTTAACGAAACGAACTAGATAATTTGTCGACGGCATTACACGGCGGCACTGGAGGGGAAAGAAAATGATCTATTTGCTCGCGAAATACACGCTACTGATTGCTCTGGCGGCCGTAGCCGGATTCATATTCGGATACTGGTTTTCACGCCGCAACATAGAAGATGTTAGTGAGAATTTTGAGGATCTTCGCAGAGCGAACCGTCGTTCCGACGAAACGAACTGGGACCGACTATGGGGTCAGCTGAAGGCTATGCCGGAACCGAAAGAAACGGATCTTGCAGGCGTCTATGAGCGACTCGATGGTGTTACGAGCGCTGTATCCCGGCTACCGAAACCAAAGTCGCCTGACCTGCAGCCGTTGGTCGACAAACTCCATAAACTCGAGACGGACATCAAAGCTATTCCAACGCCAGAAAAACCGTTGCCGGTCGATTTTTCACCATTGACAGCAAAGATCGATGCACTGCAGGTCGCGGTACGTAGCATTCCCAAGACCGAGCCGCAGCGCGACATCGATCTGGAGCCAATACAGACCGAACTCAATTCACTGCGCAGCGATATTCAGAAAATTCCGGCTGTCGAAACGCACGCACCGGTGGACCTCGCTCCTGTCAGAGCACAGATCGAGTCGCTGCACAATCAGGTAAGCTCGTTGCCACAGCCGAAGGCTGTTGATTTGGCGCCAATTGACCGGCGCCTGAATACGATCGAGGCGGAGCTCAGTAGCCTGGGCAAACGCATAGCCGATCGAGCGAGAACCGAACGGGAACCGCGCGTTGCGTCGAGAAACGCGTCACGCGAGCAGCCCAGAATTCTCAGCGCAGCGCTGTACGGAAAGAAGGACAATCTCAGGATGATTTCTGGCGTTGGGCCGAAGCTGGAAAGCCTGCTGAACAAAAATGGCATTTACTATTTTTGGCAGGTCGCGGAATGGAGAGATCGCGACATCGAGATCATGGACGCACGACTCGATGCGTTCAAAGGTCGAATCGGGCGCGATAGCTGGGTGGCGCAGGCCGACGAGCTTCGTCAGATTCCGGAAGCAGCCAGAATGCCGGCCGATATTTGAAGCGGTCCTAATGAAAAAGATCCTGATCGTCGTGGTGGCGCTCGTCGGCGCCTACTACGCGACGAACCAGCCGCCGTCATCCGTTGATCAACGGTCTCCCGGAGCGCAGCCGTCCAACGCCGCGCTCGAGAGGGCGATTAGCGCGCGACTTGCCGGCTACCAGGTTCGGGGCAGCGGCAAGGTGGCTCGGCTCCTGTCCGATGACGATGATGGAAGCCGGCATCAGAGGTTCATTCTGCAACTGAAATCAGGACGGACTTTACTGATTGCACACAACATCGATCTCGCGCCCCGTATCATTGATCTGCGACCCGGCGAGTCCGTGTCGTTTTTCGGCGAGTACGAGTGGAATGTGCGAGGTGGTGTTATACACTGGACGCATCATGACCCCCGCGCACAACATATCGACGGTTGGGTCGAATACCGGGACAAACGTTATCAATAATCGGGCGGTGTATTGCGCATGAAAAATCTTATTCTCCTATTCGCGTTGCTTGTGATTTCAATTCCATCGAGCGCTGACGAAGGCATGTGGACGTTGGACAACTTTCCGAAATCGGCGATCAAGGAAAGGTACGGCGTGGACATCAATGATGCCTGGCTGGAAACGGTCAAGAGCTCTGTCGCCCGCATGGACAGCGGCTGCAGCGCATCTTTCGTCTCGCCGAATGGCCTGGTGTTGACTAACCACCATTGTTCTGTTTCCTGTATTTCACAGAATTCGTCGATTGAGAGTGACCTGGAGGCGGGGGGGTTCCTTGCGGCTCGCCCGGAAAATGAATTGTCATGCCCGACCGATCGGATTTCGGTGTTGATGGAGTCCGAAGAAATCACGCAGCAAGTTGCGCAGGCGACCGCGGGCAAGGATGACGCGGAAGCCGGCGAAGCGCGGCGCCAGATACTAAAGCGAACGGTTCAGGAATGTGAGGAGACGTCGGGCCTGAAGTGCGAATCGGTAAGCCTCTACAATGGCGGACAGCACTGGATATACAAGTACAAACGCTACGATGACGTGCGCTTGGTATTCGCGCCAGAGCGTGATATCGCAGCGTTTGGCGGCGATCCGGATAATTTCAATTTCCCGCGTTGGAGTCTGGATATGACACTAATGCGCATCTACGAGGACGGTAAACCTGCAAACACGCCAAATCACCTCGAGTGGCGCGAAAAGGGCCTTAGGTCCGGTGAGGCGATGTTCGTCGCCGGTCATCCTGGCAATACGCAGCGATTGTTGACAGTCTCGGACCTCAAGTTTCGGCGTGATGTCTCGATACCACAGTGGTTGTTGCGAAACGTCGAGCTGCGCGGCCGTTACATCCAGTACGCCTCGGCCGGCGGCGAAGCTTACCGGACAACACAGGAACCGTTGCAGACCGTTGAAAACGGTATCAAGGTGCTGCGTAAACAGCTTGACGCGCTGCACAATGACGAATTGTTCCTGCAAAAGGCGGCGGCTGAGCAGGAGCTTAAAGCTGCCGTCGCCGCGGATCCCGAACTCGCGGCAGATATCGGTACCGCCTGGGATGACATCGAGCGCGCTAACCGTACTTACCTGCAGTTCAGGGATGACTACATCTACATCGAAGCCGGCGTGGCATTCAGCGGCAGCCTGTTCGACTACGCGCGTACCCTGGTTCGGCGAGCCGCCGAAGCTGGAAAAGCCAATGAGGACCGGTTGAGACCGTACACGGAGGCGGCGCTGCCGCGAACCAAACAACTGACGCTGGCCGATCGTCCGTTCTATCCTGAGCTGGAGACGCTGCAGCTCTCGTTTTCGCTGGACAAGATGCGTGAGAACCTCGGGCCCGACTCGCCCTTTGTGCACGAGATCCTGGGCAGAAAGTCGCCGGCGGCACTGGCCGAGGAACTCGTGTCGACGACGCAACTGGATGACCCGGCGGTAAGGGCGGAGCTTTGGGAGGCTGACCTGACGACCATAGAAGCGTCTGCCGATCCTATGATCCGGCTTGCGCTCGATATCGATGAAAAGGCTCGTGCTCTGCGCAAGCGTTTTGAAGATGAGGTGGAAGCGCCCACCGATCTGGCGTATGAGAAGATCGCAAAAGCGCGGTTTGCGATCCAGGGAACCACTGATTACCCGGATGCTACGTTCACGCTTCGCGTCAGCTACGGCGCGCACGAGGGGTGGAACGAAAAGGGCGTCGATGTGCGCCCCTGGACGACGGTGTCAGAACTGTTTCCCCGGGTCACTGGCGATGCGCCGTTTCGTCTGCCGGATAGTTGGGCCGATGCGAAAGAGATGATGGCAGGCGACACCAAATTTAACTTCGTCGGGACCACGGACATAGTCGGCGGTAACTCCGGCAGTCCCATAATTGATAAAGACGGCAAGCTGGTGGGTCTGGCTTTCGACGGGAACATCCACTCAATCTCCGGTTCCTACTGGTTTGACAGAGAGCTTAACCGCACGGTCGCAGTGCATCCGGAAGTGATGCTCGAGTCGCTACGCTCGATTTACAAGGCGGATCATCTGCTGGAAGAAATGGGGATCCGCTAGCGCGCGAAGGGCTGGCAAGTCTGCGCTTTAGCGCAGGCTTGGACACTTACGCGTCCCGGTTGTCAATGGCTTTCCAGAATTGGTCCACTTTGAGACCAACAAGGAGCTGCGCCGCCGCCGCGCCTAACAGGCTCTCCTGCTACATCTGATTTCATAGTTCTACGTCATCACGCTGGGCCAGGCGCCGAACGCGGTGGCAATTTTTTGTAATCGCTGTATAGTATTAGGTCCTCTTATGTTGTAACGATGCGTTCTGCATACCTCACTTCTACGCGCAAATTTCAATGATTGAACACGACTTCGAAATATCCTCCGTACAGCCAATGGAACCGCCGTCAGAGTCCGACGCGTCCGAGTGGCACAGCTATGTCATCGTTCAGGGACCGAATACGATTCGTGGATTTCGAGAGGGAAATCTCGGGACCGTTACTCAGGCCGCCGAGCTGATTGTTGCGCAACTGAACGAACGGCGAATGGGAAAACGCGCTCGCGCCCAACTGGTAATCGCCAAATCAAAAAAGACCTAATTGGAACTTCCCTAGTTCATGTCCAGTTCGTCCGACAATAATCTCGCGCTGTTTTGCGACTTTGAGAACATTGCGTTGGGCGTACGTGATGAAAAGCACGCGGTGTTCGATATTAACTGGGTTCTTGAGCGACTCCTGGTCAAGGGCAGTATCGTCGTAAAGAAGGCGTATTGTGACTGGGGACGATACAAGGAATTCAAAGCGACTATGCACGAGGCGGCGTTCGAGTTGATCGATATCCCGCATGTGCGGCAGTCGGGGAAGAACTCCGCTGACATTCGAATGGTCGTTGACGCGCTCGACTTGTGTTATACCAAATCGCATGTCAATACGTTCGTCATCATCAGTGGCGACTCGGACTTTTCGCCGCTCGTCAGCAAGCTGCGCGAGAACGCGAAGACGGTAATCGGCGTAGGCGTCAAGAACTCAACATCCGATCTCTTGATCAAGAACTGCGACGATTTCATCTTCTATGATGACATTGCCCGCGAGCACGCGCAGAAGAAAGAAGTGCCGAAGTCGGCGAAGGGCCGCACGACGAAACGCAAGACGGCCAAGTCCAAACCTACGGACAATAAGCAAGAGGGCATTGACCAAGCGCTCGAAGTGGCGGCCGCGTTGAACGCAGAGCGCGGCGACCAGGACAAGCTGTGGGGCTCGATGGTTAAGCAAGCTCTGAAACGCGTCAATCCGAGTTTCAATGAGGGTTACTACGGTTTCGAGTCGTTTAGCAAATTGCTGGAGGAAGCGCAGGGCCGTGGCCAACTGGACCTCGAACTCGACGAACGTTCGGGTGGCTACATTATACGCAAGGTTGTTCGATAGAATCGAGGATCGAGACTGACTGGCTGCGCCGATCACTCCGACGGAGAAAGCGCTGCCAAAGCCGAAGCCCAAGTAGAAATCGAAACGGTAGCGTTGATTCCGCCTGTCAAACGCCGATACCTTTGTATCAGTCTATTTTCCGAAAACTTGTTTCAGCAAGTCCGTCGTTCGCTTCGCCGGGTCCTGGCGTATTGCGGCTTCTTCCTTCGCAAGATAGAAGAATATTCCATCCATACCTTTCTCAACGACATAGTCGCTTAAATTGGCGTCGACTTCTGGTACGAATGGCACGGAATTGTAGCGTGCCATGGTCTCGTCGTAGGACTTGGCGGCGCCGACGTCTGCGAGGCTCTCGTCGATAACGGGTTTCATAGCGACGGCCAGCGGTCCCGACATCCTGGCTCGGAAGTACTGTGTCGCCGAGTCCTCCGGGCCTTTGTAAATAGCCATGACATCATCGAGCGTCATGTCGTTGATCGCCGCGATAAACAGCTCCTTGGCCTTCGGTGTTGCGACTTCCGCGGCGCGGTTAAGGCGCGTTTCGAGATCTGTCAACGTCGAGTCCATTCCGATCTTACCGAGAACTTTCTGCACCTGGCCGAGTGTTTCGGGGAGCGGGATGTGAATCTGTGGGTCGAGGTTGAAACCGTCGGTCGCGCCGAGGCTACTGACAACCGTTTCGGTGCCTACACGAAGTGCTTCTTTGAGGCCCCCGCCGATATCATCGGTGCTTAACGTTTGTTGTTTTTCTTCTTCGCCGGACACCAGTCCTTTTAGCTTGTCCAGCCATCCAGCAGATGCGCTGCCGCTCGTACCGATCAAGGAAAATACCAGGAACACAGCGAGTAGTCGGCTCTCATGACTTCCTCGATCCGCAATTTCGTGGTTGGCCATGACATTGTCGCTCTACTGCCTTATCTCGGTGTACAGTATACAAAGATTGGTCGCCAAACTGCGGTTTCTGCTTGTCTCCATGCCTTCGCCCATCGACGTGGCCCAGGTTTGGCACCTCTGGTTTGTGCCTGAATCGAAAAAATGCTAATTACCGGTTCTTTGGTTGGTGCCTGGCGATGAGAATTACCAAGGGTGATTTGGCGAGCGACCGAGTCGCGGCGTTGTTGGGCGAGCACCTCGAAGGCATGGCACGCCACTCGCCGCCGGACTGTATCAACGCGCTGGACCTTGACGGGCTTCGCGCCGCTGACATTACGTTCTGGACGATTTGGGATGATGAGCATCTGCTCGGTTGCGGGGCCTTGAAAGAACTCGATTCCGGGCACGGCGAGATCAAATCGATGAGAACCGCCAGCGCGCACCTCCGACGAGGCGTTGCGACAGTAATGCTCCAGCATCTCGTTAAGGAGTCTCGGGCGCGCTCATATACACGCTTGAGTCTCGAGACAGGTTCCGGGCCTGCTTTCGCGCCGGCCGACTCTCTGTATAAGAAGTTCGGCTTCCAATACTGCGGTCCGTTCAGCAACTATCGAGACGACCCGTTCAGTCGCTTCATGACGTTGAAGCTCTAGGCGACGATGTTCTGCCGAATTCGGGGACACTGCGCTGCAATGTCCCCGTTGCGCTCACGCGTAGTGCGGATACACCGGTTGGTACATGTTCTCGTGAATATCAGCCAGTATGTCGTCGGGCTCCTGGCGGTCGGTAAAACCGTTGTCGTACGCCATCTTGGCAACATCGTGTGCGATCAAAGCGGACACCTGCCGGATCAGCGACAGTGCTGGATAAACTCGGCCTCGCTCCAGGTCGGCCTCGGTGACCTGGTTGGCCAGGCAATGCGCCGCTGCCAGGAACATCTCGTCGGTGACAACGCGAGAACGGCTGACGATTACCCCCAATCCAACGCCCGGGAAGATATACGCGTTGTTGCCTTGACCGGGTACAAACGTCTGATTGTTGAGTTTGACCGGATCGAATGGGCTGCCGCTGGCAAAGATCGCCCGTCCGTCACTCCACGTATAGGCTTGCTCGGCGGTGCACTCTGCCTTCGATGTCGGATTTGACAGCGCGAAAATAATGGGGCGCGCGTTAATTTTCGCCATGGTCTCGACAACTTCCGGAGTAAACGTACTTGGCTGCCCGGAAAGACCGAGAAGGGCAGTCGGCTTTAGTGCCTTTACCGCGCCCAGCAGGTCGGGAATGTACTCGCCTTTATGTGCGTAAGGCTCCTTGTGCGGGGCGATATTGTCTCGACCGGCCACGAGCAGGCCTTTGCTGTCGACGAACCAACAATGTTTTCGTGCCTCTTCCGCACTAACGCCTTCTTCTTTGAGGGCGGCTACGAAGACATCGGCAATGCCGATGCCGGCTTCGCCCGCGCCGAGGAACAGTATTTTCTGTTCGGCGAGTTTACCTTTGGAGATACGCATCGCCGCGATTATCCCGGCCACCGCAACGGCACCGGTACCCTGGATATCGTCATCGAACAGGCAGGTTGTAGATCGGTACTGCTCCAATATCCTGAATGCGTTGGTATTGCCGAAATCTTCAATCTGAATGAGTATGCCGGGGAATACTTCTTTGGCGGCCTCAATGAATTCTGCGACGAGGGCATCGTATTCCTCGCCGCGCTCGCGGCGGCGCTCGAGACCGTTATAAAGCGGGTCGTTCAGCAGAGTCTCGTTGTTGGTGCCGACATCCAGCATGACGGGCAGACAGTGGGTAGGGTGAATTCCGGCACAGGCGGTATAAAGCGCCAGCTTACCGATGGGAATGCCCATTCCGTCGGCACCCAGATCGCCCAGACCGAGAATGCGCTCGCCGTCGGTAACGACGATGATGCGGGCATCCTTGTGCGGCCAGTTGTGCAAGAGCTCCTTGACATGGCCTTTATCCTGCAACGAAATATAGAATCCTCGCGATTGCCGGAAGATGTGCTGAAACTCCTGACAGGCCTTGCCCACGGTCGGCGTGTAAATAATCGGCATCATTTCTTCGATGTGGTTCATGATGACACGGTAAAACAGGTTTTCGTTTCTATCCTGTAGCGCGACCAGGTAGAGATATCGCTCAAGGTCGGTCGGCTTCGCACGGATATTGCCAAGGACACGCAGCTCCTGTTCGGCCATGGAGTGGACCCGTGGCGGCAACAGCCCCCTTAATTTCAGAGCATCGCGCTCCGCATCCGTGAAAGCGGTGCCTTTGTTGCGAACTGGATCATGGAGGATCTTGACGCCTAAATGCAGGGCAGAGGGTGTTTGTCTAATCACGACTTTTCCTTAATTTCTGGAGCGCACAAAAGAAGCTCCGGCAGCGATCGGCAGGATGAAAACTACGCTACCTGAGACGATTTTGTATGCTGGATTTCACGTAGAAAAATGCGCTACGTACAAGCTCTTATCGGCCGGAAACCGCAGGGCGCGTAGCATATTTTCAAGTGTCACCGAAGCTTTGAGAGATCACCATGAGCCGCAAGATGATTATCATGGGAGCTGCAGGTCGCGACTTCCACGTGTTTAATTGCTGTTATCGGGACAACCCAGACTTCGAGGTTGTCGCGTTCACGGCAACACAGATTCCGCACATCGACGATCGACGGTATCCGGCGGAGCTTGCAGGGTCGCTATACCCGGAGGGTGTGCCCATCTTCCCCGAAGAAGAACTCGACAATCTGCTGAACGGCAATGGTATCGACGAAGTCGTTTTTGCGTATTCCGACATCAAACTCGAGTACGTCGAAAAGTGCCGCAAACGTGTCGAATCGCATGACGTCGTCTTCTCTCTTTTTGATGTAGATGCGTCCATGTTGCGGTCAGCAATACCGGTTATCGCGGTTACGGCGGTGCGGACCGGTTGCGGCAAGAGCCAGGTGTCGCGTCGAATCACGGACATACTGAAGCAGCTTGGCAAGAAAACCGTCGTTATTCGGCACCCGATGCCGTATGGCGATCTGGCGAGACAGGCGGTGCAGCGCTTCGAGAACTACAGCGATCTCGTCCGGCACGCATGCACGATTGAGGAGAGGGAAGAGTACGAGCCGCATATCAATAACGGCGTTATCGTCTACGCGGGCGCTGACTACGCGGCCATCCTGACCGAAGCAGAAAAAGAGTCTGACGTCATCGTATGGGATGGCGGCAACAATGACACACCGTTTTACAAGCCCGACCTCTGGATCACGGTCACGGATCCGCATCGTGCAGGACACGAGCTCGAGTACTTTCCCGGCACGGTAAATTTTGAACGAGCTGACATCATTATTATCGGTAAGACCGGCTATGCCGACGAATCCAATATCAAGATAATCGAGGCGAATGCCAGAAAGCTCAATCCCGAGGCCCTTGTCTTGCGTCGCAAGTCGCCGCTGCACGTCCCCGATCCAGATGCCATTACGGACAAGCGCGTGTTGGTTATCGAAGACGGGCCCACTACGACGCACGGCGGCATGCCATTCGGTGCAGGTGTTCTGGCTGCCATGGAAAACCACGCCGCCGAACTCGTTGATCCGAGGCCATGGGCAGTAGGGGAGATAGCCCAAACGTATAAAAAATACCCGGACATCGGGGATTTGCTGCCGGCTATGGGTTATGGCGATGCACAGATACGCGATCTCGAGGCAACGGTAAACGCGGTTGAATGCGACCTGGTCCTGGTTGCGACTCCGATTGATTTGACGCGACTAATCGATATCGAGAAACCCAATATGCGCATTGGCTACAGCTTGCCACCGGATGATGGTCTGTTGACTGAGGCTGTCAGGCGCGTCGTTTCGTAACGCGATCGTTGGCGCGGGTTACGTCGCTGCCTGCAGGTCCGCGAAATACGCCTGGACCTTTCCACGCAGCGCGGCTTCCTCATCATCCCAACGCTGCAGTGCGTCCTGAACTCGGGGATCGGCAACAATGTCGGCGTATTGCGCTTGCGCGAAGCGCTCCCGCCAGCGGAGGTTCGACGCTACGGAATGGACCAGTACCCGCTCCAGTGCGACTTCGGCGGCTTTTTCGGTCTCGCCACGCAGCGCCAGGATACTAAGGTAAGTGTTCGGGTTGTCCACCGGGCTTAAACCCAGCGCCTCGCCGTACCGCAGTAGCACATCGAGGCGCCGCAACATCTCGTCACGCGGCAGTGACACATACCAGGCATCGAAAGCGGCACCCTGTGCCATGCGATACTTTTGTGGGACTCGTTCCGAATCCAGGTCGAAGATGCCAGGCGCCTGCTCCTCGATCCATCCGCTGACTTCCTCAACGTTGTTGTCGCGGGCGGCGGCTCTCAGAAGATGCTGAACGGCACCGACAAAGGCGAAGCGTCGGTCCTCGATGTCAGCTTCGATCGCGCTCTGCGCGGTCGCGATACTCCCAACCTCATCACCAATGGCTATTGCACGCAACATCTCGACTCGATAGGCGATCGCACTGGTCGGAGCAAGCGCCAGCACCCGATTTCGGAAGTCGTCAGCTTCCTCAACCAGCCCAAGCTGGTACAGAAACACCGCAAGCATGCCCGGTAGCTCGTGATCCCTGGGATCGACGCGCAGCGCGCCAAGAGTCTGAATAACAAAGTCGACGCCATCACCCGATTCCAGGCTTAGCAAGCCCAGGTTGCTGTATGCATTGGGCTGTGCCGGCTCGATTTCCAGGGATTTCTCAAGCGCAGCGCGTGCATCATCCCACTGCTGCAGGCGCATGTAGACGGTGCCGAGTTCGTAGTGAATAGTCGGATTAAACGGATCCTGCCGCAGGGCATCCTTTAACACGGGCACGGCCTTGTCGTTTTGTTGCAGCCCCTGGTAAGCACGCACCAGCAACACGCGTGGCTGTATTTCTTTCGGCGCGATGGCAACGATTGCTTCCAGATCACGAACCAACTCGGAAGCTGCGCTGGTGTCGCCTTCGGCGGTTCGTATTGCAGCACGGGCGAAGATCGATGCGGACTTTGCAACGGGATCGTCGGGCCGGGCCGCAAGTACCTGGTCCGTGATCGCGATGATTTCCGCGTACGCATCGCCGGCATTCATCAAGCCGGTTTCGACCTGGTGAAAATAGCTCGTCGCGAGTTCCGTCTTCGCATCGAGAAAATCCGGGTCAATCAGCAATGCGCCCTTAAGCAGATCCTCGGCAGCCGTCAAGCCACCGTATGAATAGGTGACCCGCTCCTTTCGTGCCTGCATATAAAGGTCGTAGGCATCGGGGTTGGTCGTGGCCAAACCGGCCATTTTGCCATCCGCGCCGGTACCGAGCAGTGATTCCGACAAGGCGTAGCCGACCTTCTCGGCGATCTCGTCCTGAATGCCAAAAATATCGTCGAGGTTGCGATCGTAGCTCTCTGACCAAACATGAAAGCCGTCGTCGGCGCGAATGAGCTGCGCCGTAATACGTACATTGTCACCGGCGCGTTGCACGCTGCCCTCGAGGACGTGGGCAACCTCGAGGGCACGCGCAATCTCCCGGATACTCATGTTCTTGCCTTTAAATGCGAAGCTCGACGTTCGCGCTGCGACTTTCAGGTCGGGGATCTGTGTCAGCATGTGCAGCAGGGTCTCGGTCAGGCCATCCGAGAAATACTCGTTGTCTTTGTCATTAGACATGTTGATGAAAGGCAAGACCGCCACAGATGCATTGCTGACACCTACATCGAAAGGCGCTGCGTCATCAGAGAGTTGACGGGCGCTGAACAGGCCAACCAGGATTATGAGAACCACGGCCGCCGCGACGGCAATGTGGTCCAGTTTCCTGCGGGTTTTTCCGCTGGCCTGGTCGTCGTGATCAACCTCATGGTCGCGCTTGATGCCGTCCGGCGTGAGTTCATAAAACCACGACAGGATGACGGCTGGAATGAATCCAAACGCGAAAATGAGGATCACAGCGCGTGCCGCCCAGTCGGGTGCACCGAGGGTCGGCAGAATGGTCGTCAAAACCTCGGTCAGCAGCCAGCCGACGACAAGATATGCGGCGGCGACGCGAAAAACGCTGCGACGTCGGAGTTCAGCTACGAAGGACATTCAAGGGCTCTGCACGGGTACGACGACATTGAGATTACACGATACTTGGATGCGTTACGCAGCCTAAAGGTTTCATTGAAAATCACTGAGATTCAGGGGCCGTTCACACTAATTTCACCTGCTGTTAAGCGACGCCGGACTATTCTACAAGCGAAAACAAGGGAATGTGGATCAGGAGTTCGTCATGGATATCGTAATCGCAGCAGAGAAACCGAGTATCGCCAAGTTGTTGGGTGAACACATACGGCGCAATATCGAGCCTGAAGAGATCAAGGTTTCCGAGAACCCGGATGAAACAGGGAGCTTCTACATCGGCTTTGATCTGGATCAGTACATTCTTGTTGCCGAACGGCGAAATCGAGTCAAACACGCTGGAACTCGTCGAGGATGCAGCATCGGGATGGCCGAAGTTGATGATCTAATGCGCCAAACGCAGATCTACCCCGTTTATCCGCAGAGGTCTTCGTGAATGGCCGACGCCGCACTCTTGCCGGCGCCGGCCGCAAGGATGACGGTCGCGGCGCAAGTGACCACGTCGCCGTCAGATTGAGCAAACTGTCGTCTTGCTTGTCGGGGTGGTCTAGCGGTGTATGCGGGAGACTCTCGATCCGGGCCTGTTTGCTCGTCTACTATGCTACGCGGCGCAACTCTGTACGCGGTTTCCACAATGCGGGGAAACTGCGCCGACTATAGAATGCATCAGAATGACGGGTTGGAGGTTCGGACATGTTGACAGGCGTACTCACGCTGACGGCGCTGAGCTTTGTGTTTGCCTCCCTGTTGGTCGTGGCTCACAGAAAACTGCATGTCGACGAGGACCCTCGCATTGAGGCTGCGAATCAGATGTTGCCCGGCACAAACTGCGGCGCGTGCGGCTACCCGGGCTGTCTCGGCCTTGCCCAGGCCATAGTTGACGGTTCGGCGCTGCCCGGCAAATGCACGGTAATGAGCGAGGAAGAACGGGAATTACTGGCCGGATTTCTGGGCGTGGACGTCGGCGCGGAGGAAAAAGTGGTCGCGCGGCTTGCCTGTGCCGGTGGCATCAACGTTGCGCGAAATCGCGCCCACTACGAGGGCATCAACTCGTGCCGCGGGGCTGCGCTCGTCGCCGGCGGCGGCAAAGCCTGTTTCTGGGGCTGCCTCGGTCTCGGCGACTGCGAGTCGGTATGCGACCTCGACGCGATCGTAATGAACGAGTACGACATACCGGTCGTCATAGAGGACCTTTGCACAGCCTGCGGCGACTGCGTCGACGCCTGTCCGAAAGATCTTTTCTCTCTGCATCCCGTGAGTCATCGGCTTTGGGTTGCCTGCAAAAACCTCGAGCACGGTGATGCCGTACTCGATGACTGCGAAGTGGGCTGCGACGCTTGCGGCAGATGCGCCGCCGATGCACCGGACGGCCTGATCACGATGGTTGACAACGTGCCGGTCGTCGACTACAGCCGTAATCATGACGCGAGAGAGGCGATCGATCGCTGCCCGACCGGCGCGATCGTCTGGTTCGACCCAATCAAAGGACCCGTCGCCGGCCGCGAAGCAAAGAAAGTCATTCGTCAACGTGCGCGTCAAGTAACAGCGACCTAGTTACAGGAATCCCTGCATGAATAAGAAACAAGCAACGCCCAAATACCCCGGAGTACGAGCCGCGATGGACGGCAACACGGCCGCGATCATGTGCGAGCGAGAGTCGACCGATGGCGCCGGTGCCTATCCGATAACGCCATCGACACAGATGGGCGAGTATTGGGCT
>CAVXCW010000002.1:0-49617 GCA_963760325.1 uncultured Gammaproteobacteria bacterium
GATCCCGATGAACAGGGACGAACTGGTTCCCGCACTGTTGGACGGCCATGCGGACCTGATTGCCGCCGACCTTACGATTACACCGGAACGCTCACGGCTCGTTACGTTCGCGCGCCCGATGCTGACGAATGTCAACGAGGTCGTTGTTACCGGGCCTGGCGCGGTGCCGCTCGAATCGCTCGACGACCTGAGTGGCACGAGCATCGTCGTGCGCCAGTCCAGCAGTTACTTTGAACATCTCGGGCGTCTCAGCGACGACTTCGTGAGCAGGTCGCTCGAGCCACCCGTCATTCGCCTCGCGGATGAAATTCTCGAAGCCGAAGACCTGCTTGAGATGGTCAACGGCGGCATTATCCCGATCACGGTTGTCGACGATTACAAAGCGCGCTTCTGGGCCAGCGTATTTCCGAACATCAACGTGCGCGAGGATCTGCCGATCAACGAAGGAGGTTCGATCGCCTGGGCGATGCGCAATGACAGCCCGTTGCTGGAGGCGACCATCACGGGATTCCTGCGAAAATACGGTAAAGGCACGATGATCGGAAACGACACCTACAACCGCTACCTGTCGAGTGCATCGAGGGTCCGCTGTTCACACACTCGCCGAGCCCTGGGCGATATGCGCGCGTTGTCCGAGGTATTGAAAAAATACGGAGAGCAGTACGATTTCGACTGGCTCATGCTTGCGGCGCAGGGCTACCAGGAATCCGGTCTGCGGCAGGATCGCAGGAGTGCGGCGGGCGCGATAGGGCTGATGCAGATCAAACCGTCTACCGCGGCGGACAAAAACGTCGGTATCGATGACGTCACCACCGTTGATAACAACGTGCACGCGGCGGCCAAATACATGCGATTCATCGCCGACCGTTATTTCAGCGATGAGAAATTCAACACCGTGAACCAATGGCTATTCAGCCTCGCGGCCTACAACGCCGGACCCGCCAAGATCAATCGATACCGCAAAGAGGCGGCGGAACAAGGCTACGATCCATACCGCTGGTTTGATAATGTGGAGATCGTCGCAGCGCGCCGGATAGGTCGCGAAACCGTTACCTACGTCAGCAATATTTTCAAATACTTCACGGGTTACCAACTGACGCTGGAACGCGGCGCCGTCCGTGAGGACCTTTATGGCGACGATCTTGAAGACTGCATCATCGCCAACATTTCGTAGCCGTTTCCACGTCGTACAGGACTGTTTTCAACCCGAGATCGCAGCAACGAGCGGCAGCGGAACCGCGGATTGCACCCGCCAAGGCGGAAGAAATAACAGTTTTAGTAGGTATTTGGTCGCATTCTGGCCGGTGCGGCCGGATGCTAGATTGACTAGAATAAGCCCATGGGAGCCAGGTGTCCGCAGCCCCTCAGGCCAGTCCCGGATGGGCCCGGAAATTCAGAATTAGTACTCGGAGCATTAGTTATGAAATTAACAAAAATCGCCTTGCTGTTAGCGCTGTCTTGCATGGGAACTGCTTTCGCCCAGGATCCGCCGGACATATCCGAAAGATATGCCGACCTCGAGGAAGACAAGTCCGGCTTCAGGGAAACATGGGTTGTGCCCGGCGCCGACTTCACGAAGTACAACAAGCTCTACATCTGGAAAGCGGAGTTTCAGTTTCGAGACGTTGGGCCCGCACGGCGTACGCGAAGCACATTCATGTCGTCCCGCAAGACGGAGTTCGGTATCAGCGACAAGGATCGCGAAGAGTTCCAGAAAATCGTCAGCGAGGCATTTCTCGAGGAGATTCAACAAGCCAGGAATTTTGAACTGGTAGAAGTAGACGGCGTCGATCAGGATACCTTGATCATGCGCGGGGCCGTGCTGGATATCATTTCCCGTGTACCGCCCGAGACCATCGGGCGGAGCGAGATTTATCTGCGCAGCATCGGCGAGGCAACCCTGGTAATGGAGCTCCTCGACGCCGGGACGGGAGATGTCGTTGCCCTCGTTGCGGAGCGCCGACATTTGCAGCGCGGTTCCGGGGGCTTCGGCATGATGCCGACGAGCATCCCAACCATTATCGCTGACTTACGCGGCTGGGCGCGCCGCGCGGCGAAGGTTCTGCGCACGGAACTCGACAACGCGATCGCCGGCAAATAAATGAGGCCGGCCGACGGTCCGACAGCGCAACGAGGCAGTAATCAAACTCCCGGCAACCGCTAGTCCATGGGCGGCCGGGTATACGGCCATGCAATTCCACGGCGCCCACAGTCGTGACTTGCCACGTCACGGCACCGACTGATCGGAGAGCACAGATGCACAAAATACAAAACAGGATCTTGCCTCGGGACGGTTTGTTCCTGCTCTGCCTGGTGTCGATCTTGTCGGTGTCTTGCGCCGGGGCCGGCGAAGGTGCCGTCAAAGGCGCCGGAGCGGGCGCACTGGCCGGAGCGGCCAGCGGCCTGGTTACGTCGCTTATCTGGGGCGGTGACCCCGGATACCAGATGGCACGCGGTGCAACCGCCGGTGCAACTATCGGTGCAATCGGCGGTGCCGTCGACGGTTCGGCCAGGGCCCGTCAAAAGGCGGATCGCGAAGCGGCGCAAAGGCAGGGCGATATCGATCAGTTACGGCGCGATATCGGGGACGATGCGTTCAACGCGGCCGAGGCGATGGCCGATTGCAAACATTCAGTCGCGATCGCGAATGCGGATGTAGCGATTCAGTCCAGGAATGCCAACCACGCTCTGGCGGGATTGTGGATAAAGGCACTGACGTACACCGATCAGGGGAATCCATCGGCGGCCCACGACGTGTATCCGGAGATTATCCGCTGGGACCGCGACGTCGAGTCGGCGGAGCAGGCGGACGAAATCGTGCACGAAGCGCTGGAACAGCTCAAAGTCATTCGGAGCGAGTTCCACCTTCCGCAGACCTGTAGCTGATCTCGTGCGGTTCGCGAGATCTGAGAGAGTAATCCACATCTGCCTCAACCCGGCGCCACCGGTCGAGTAATGTTCAACTGCTTGCGAGATTGCCAATGAAATTCATCAAAACCACCTTGTTCAGCGGGCTCTTGATACTGTTCCCGTTGCTGCTTTTGTTTCTCGCTATCAATGAGATTGCGGGGCTACTCATGGCATTGGTCGATCCGATCGCCGACCTGTTTCCGCCGGGCTACTTTGACGGCGCCTATCTGCCGGGTATCCTGGCTGCGCTAATCATTGCCGTCTTGGCATTTATCTGCGGTTTGCTGGCGCGCGCGGGGTTCGTCCAAAGATTGGGCCTTGCCTTCGAGCGCAACGTGCTCGAAAAAATACCGATGTACACAATGCTGCAGTCCATATCCAATGCTTTTCTTGACGCGGAGTCGTCCGGCTTTACGCCGGCGCTGCTGGGAAAGAGCGGCAGCAGCCAGGAACCCTGCTACATCGTCGAGGAACATGGCGATGGATTGGCGACCGTCATGGTGCCGTGGACGCCGGCGTCATTCGCCGGTTCGATCAAGGTTGCGCCGGTCGATGAATTACAGAGAGTCAATTGCTCGCTGGATGAGTTTTCACGCTCGATCAGCCTGCTCGGCGTGGGCGTTGCCGATTGCATGCAGAAGAAGTAGACGAAGTCGTCGCTGTCCTCAAACCGGTAATCAATTGGATTCGCGACTCGGAAGAAGGAATTCCTGGTGCGAATCATGCTTTTCCGGCGCTGTTTCCTTTGCGCGATAGCCTTCCTCATTTCTGTCTCTCTTGCGTCAGAGTTGCCCGCGCAACAGCTCGAGCCCTATGCTTGCGCCAACAATCCGGTCGGTTACAGTGAAGCGCGGGATGCGATTCTGTTGGATCTCTGAATACCCGCGAATGCATGGCCGCCACTCCACAAGGTTCCTGGACGAATAGCCGATGAATATCCGAAGAAAACACAACCTGTCACCGATCCACGCGTTAATGCTGTTCGTTGGCTGCATCTTCGCGTTGTCGATGCCGGAACGCGCACAAGCGATGGATGACGAAGACTCCTACACGGATATTATCTACCTGACCAACGGCGACAGGATCACCGGCAATATCAAGGAGCTGGACCGGGGCAAGCTGAGACTCAAAACGCACACGATGGATGAGATTTACATCAACTGGGTCGATATCAATTCGATCGAGAGTGACAAGTATCAGAGAATAGCCAGGACGGACGGCAGCTTCGTTTACGGGCGGCTCCAGCAGTCTCAGAGACCAGGCGAGCTGGCGGTCGTGGATGACGGCGAAGTCGTCGATGTTCCTGTCAAAAAGGTAGCCACTCTGCGAGCCTTGCGCGTGAACGAGTCATTTTGGGCCCGCCTGGAAGGGGACATCAAGGCCGGCGCTGACTACAAGAAGGCAACTGGAATTTTAAACGTTAACGTTGCCAGCAACATTCGGCTCCGCGAACAGGCCTACGAAATCGGATTCGGCTTCGACTGGAACGAAACGCAGAAATCCAAGGGTAGTGATGCAGGTAGTGATGCATCTCGCGCCCAGTTGTTCGGCGATTACACGCGCTTGAAGGACAATCGCTGGTTCTGGAAGGCAAGTGGGACGCTCGAGCGGAACGATGAGCTGGGACTCAAGCTACGTACGCTGGCCTCAGGTTCCATAGGCCGGTACCTTGTGCAGACATCGACGGTGCGATGGGAGATTAACGGCGGCATCGCAGCGAACGCCGAAGAGGACGTTAACAACACTCGAGTTGTCAGTGCGGAAGGACTGGCCAGTTCGTCGTTTGACGTCTTCATCCTCAGCGTGCCAATAACACGCTTAACGGCGGCCGTGAACCTGTTTCCGAGTATTACGGAAAAAGGGCGATTTCGTTCCAACGCGAATCTGACTCTGCGCCACGAGTTCGTGCCGGACCTCTTCTTGGACCTGCAGGTCTACAATACCTATGACAGCCGTCCCGCAGAAGGCTCTCAAAAGCGCGACTACGGCATCATTACATCCATAGGGGCGACATTTTGACGCGCGTGGGACGGCCGCTACCCGGTAGGTCCGGCTGCCTGACCCGGACGGCAGGCCGCCATGTAATACCCATAATGACCCTGTTGCTCGGCACCGTTGCTGCTGTATCACCCGTTACGACCGTCCATGCGCAAGCTGGCTCCACAGATACAGGCAGCGCGGCACGTTATTTCGCCGTGCCGATTGAACTGGATCTCGATTCCGGAGCGGACAATGGCGATGCAAGCTTCCTGAAGTTCGCCCCACTCTACAAAATTCCACTGGGGAAGAGATGGTCTTTGGTCAACCTGGATTTGGTCACGCTGGCCGATGCGCCAGGCGGTGTGCCGGGACGGCCTGGTAATCCGTCTCCCGAAGCAGGCGACCGGGCTTTCGGCCTGGCAGACCTCACGCACGCCAGTTTCTTCACGCCCCCGAAAAGCGGTAATTTCATCTACGGATTCGGCGCGATACTGACGTTACCCGTCGCCACAGCCGGCGTGCTCGGCAGCGATAAATGGTCCGCTGGCCCGGCGCTTCGCGTCGTTTATCGAAACGGTCCGTGGAACATCGGTTTTTTTGGTGGCAATCAGAAGTCGTTTGCCGGTAGCGGCGCACGGCCAGATGTTAATCAGCTGCTAATTCGAGGCGCGATTCGACGGAATCTTTCCGAAAAATGGTATCTTGTATCGGCGCCGGTCATTACCGCCAACTGGAACGGGCAATCGGGGCAAAAGTGGGTCGTCCCGGTGGGCGGCGGCGTCGGCAGACGGCTGGGCCCGGAATCACGCCCCTGGGCGGTAACCGTGCAGGGCTACGTGAATGCCATCAAGCCGGATGGGGCACCGGACTGGGTCGTGCGTCTCTCGGTGGTGGCGGCGATACCGCTGGCCAATGACCAGTAATTGATGATTCGGTATACTGCCCGATCATCGCTCCGGTCGGTCGCCGGACTGTAAAAGCAACTCGAAAAGCAACTCGGAGCAAGACATGAACAGATCTTTCACGATTACTCTTTGCGTGTTTCTCTTAACCTCGACGTCCGTCGCGGCAGAGACGCTGCGTTGCGGCGGCAAGATCGTCAAAACCGGCATGACAATAACTGAGGTGGAAAAATACTGCGGTAAGCCGTCGTCGTCCGAAGTCGAAGAGCACGACGTCCGGGCCGGCCCCCGTGTCATCGGTACAACCCAGCTGCACATCTGGACCTATAATCGGGCTTCCGGACAGAAAGCAGCGGTCCTGGAGTTCGATCAGGACAGATTGTTGTCGATTAAGTACGTTCGGAAATAAAGCCCGATCTGGGTAGCCGGAAAAAGTGAATGATCGAGCTGCTACCGAAACTGGTTCCCCTGCTTGTCGTCGATGTCCTCAATCCGATGCTTTTTGCACTGCTGATTGTCGCCGTCGGCTCCCGCAGGCCGCTGGCGATCAGCAGCGCGTTTCTCGCGGGTCACACGGCTGCCTATTTCGTATCTGGCGTGGGCATCGCGCTGGCGCTGGAGCAGATCAAGGGTCGACTCGACAACCCTTTGCCGATCGACTTCGTAATCCAGCTGGTGATCGGTGTTCTTTGTTTGTGGGCGGCACTGGCGGCGCGCGGCGGCAATACCACGACTGAAAGCGGGCCGGAGGGCGAGCTGACACCGCTGGGCTGTTTCAGCTACGGCGCGATCATAAATTTCGTCGGCGTGCCCTTCGCGCTGCCGTACTTTGCGGCGGTTGATCAAATTGTCAAAGCCAACCTGAGTCTTGAAACATCACTGCTCGCGTTGGCGCTCTATAACGCCGTGTACGCGTTGCCATTCCTGCTGGTCCCAATTCTGATCGTCCTCGTCGGCGACCGGATCAAGCCTGCACTGGAGAAGATCAACGGCTTTCTGTCATCCGCGTTCGACCGGGTGATGCCCCTCTTGCTGCTGCTGCTCGGGCTCGCTCTTTCAGCAGATTCGGTTTTCTATTTTGTCAGGGGCAACGGGTTTCTGTAACAAATTGTATCTGTAACATAGTTGTTCGGGGATACAATAACGCCGCTTTATTCAGATACTTAGCCTGGATTTCCAGCTGGAACCAAGCCATTACCAAGTAGCCCAATTCGTTGGAGTTGTGGGCGAAGGTCAGCTCAAGAATTGTCCCATAGGTCCTTTTGCCAATAGAGATTCGAGTTAAAGAAAGGCAAATTCGTACACAATGCTGTAGATTTGGCGCCCTCGAAAATCTCCAACCTCAATAATGGGAACAAAAATCGTGCAAAAATCGCGTTTTCGCAACACCTTTTTCAAGCTAACAAGTGTCGCGTTCGTCACGTCCGTGATGGGATTCGCTCAGGTATCGCCAGCGTGGGCGCAGGAACAGGACGCCGAAACGAAGGCGCTGGATTCGACGGCGACCCAATGGTCGTTTCAGTTCGCGTACCAGGCAACGCCGGACTATTTCACCGACATTCTGGACAGCGGCCAGCCGAGACCTATAGGCACGACCGACTATTTGCAGCTGCGTATCCTCGCGCCGCTGCCGTTCGAGAGCTTTACGATTCTGCCCAGAATAACGCTGCGTCATTACGAAAACCAGCAGGGGCAGTCAGGTCTTGGCAACACGGAAATCTTCGGCCTTATCGTCCCGAAAAGCTGGGATTGGGGGACCGGCCGCATGGGCATCGGACCGCTGATCACCCTGCCGGGCGACGAAAAGGTGGCGAGAGATGAGTGGGGATATGGATTTGCGGCAGCGTATGTTAACAGCAACGGCCCCTGGTTCTACGGACTGTTATTCACGCAGTCGTGGCGTTCCGTCGATCCGCAGGCGTTGCCGGCCGGCAGCAGCGACACGAATCCGCTGGGCATAGCGCCGATCGTCAACTATCGCCTGGGCGACGGCTGGTACGTTAGCAACGGCGATCAGATCATCCAGTACGACTGGGACGCGAAGAAGTTCAAAGTTCCGCTCGGCGTGCGTTTTGGCAGGGTGCTCGTCAAAGAAAAAGGCTCATGGAACATCTATGCCGAGTACCAGACCAGCTTGGTATACAAGGACTGGCCGGGCTCAGCGGTGGAAAATTCGTATCGCATCAACGTGACTTACACGATCCCGCCGTTTTGAGGTACCAATTCACCGATTCAGTCGGGTACTATGTCAGACCCGGTGAGGGCAGCGTTGCCTTCAGCCGCTGCTGAGCCGCCACGTATCAGCACTCAACTCCACAAACAAGCAACGATTCCACAACCAACGAACAACATTCTGGAGCGACAAGCCAATGCAACTTAGAAAACTGATCAATCCGCTTGCGGTAATCGCGATGTTGACCTTGACGTCAACCGCTTTTGCCCAAGACAAGCCCAACATCCTGGTTATCTGGGGTGACGACATCGGACAGTTCAATGTCAGTGCCTACAACATGGGCATGATGGGCTACAAGACACCCAACATCGACCGTATCGCATCGGAAGGTGCTGTGTTCACCGACTGGTATGGCCAGCAGAGCTGCACCGCCGGCCGCGCCGCGTTTATCACCGGCCAGTCGCCAATGCGAACCGGACTGACCAAGGTTGGTCTGCCGGGCGCCCCCGAAGGCATGAAGGTCGAAGACCCGACTATTGCCGTGCTGCTGAAGGCGCAGGGCTACATGACAGGCCAGTTCGGCAAGAATCACCTGGGCGACCGCGACGAAATGCTGCCAACCAATCACGGCTTTGACGAGTTCTTTGGCAACCTGTATCACCTGAATGCTGAGGAAGAGCCAGAGCATCCGGATTATCCGGCCGACTTCAGTTCCCGACGGCAAGACCCGGAGTTCGAGAAGTTCGGCCCGCGCGGCGTCATCCACAGCTACGCTGACGGCAAGATCGAAGACACTGGCCCGCTCACCAGGAAACGCATGGAGACGGTAGACGAGGAAGCCACCGCCGCCGCGATCGACTTCATGGACAGGGCGGTCAAGGCGAAAAAGCCCTTCTTCGTGTGGTGGAACAGCACCCGCATGCACATCTGGACGCATCTGAAGCCGGAGTCCGAGGGCAAGACGGGTCTCGGCGTTTATGCCGACGGCATGGTCGAGCACGACGGGATGGTCGGCCAGTTGCTGGACAAGGTTGATGAACTCGGTATTGCCGACAACACGATCGTTATGTATTCGACCGACAACGGCGCGGAAGTATTCAGTTGGCCCGACGGTGGCACGACCATGTTCCGCAACGAGAAAGCGACACAGTGGGAGGGCGGCTTCCGCGTGCCCACCGCGATTCGCTGGCCCGGCGTCATCAAGCCCGGCACGGTCAATAACGAGATCACATCACACGAGGATATGTTGCCAACGCTGCTTGCGGCGACAGGCGATACCAGCGTCAAGCAGGATTTGGTGAAAGGCAAGCGCGTCAGCGGCAGGAACTACAAGGTCCATCTCGACGGCTATAACCTGCTGCCCGCACTCAAGGGCGAGACCACCGATTGGCCGCGCGAGGAGTTCCTGTACTGGACCGACGACGGCAATGTCGCGGCTCTGCGCTACAAAAACTGGAAAATCACTTTCATGAAGCAGGATGCTCATGGAATTGACGTGTGGACAAACCCGTACACGGCACTGCGCGCACCGATGCTCGCCAATCTGCGCATGGATCCGTTCGAGCGGGCCCATGACGAGACTATCGGTTACTCAACATGGTGGGTGGATCATATGTTCATCTTCGCACCGGCGGGTGCCTATGTCGGCCAGTGGCTGCAAAGTTTCCGGGAGTTCCCGCCCCGGCAGAAACCCGGCAGTTTTAATCTCGATCGCGTGATGGAAGCCATCCAGAAAGGTGCCGGCGACAAATAGCGCCGCCCGCCCGGCACGTTTAAGTTCTAACAGGTGGCCTGGCAGCGGCGCGATAGCGTCGCTGCCAGCGGCACCGCCCGGTTTAGGCCTGCTTTTCGGTTCCAGGCTCTGAAGGTCACTATGCAGCCTCGCTCAAAAAACCTGGCGTTGTTCGCGACGGTCGTGTTACCGATTGTCGCGGCGCTAGACGGTCAGCCAGTGTCTGCGAATGAGGAAACCGGGCACCACGACTATCCGCACAGTCACTTCGCACTTTTCGTCGGAGCTGGATTCGAGCAGGCCAAAAACGGCCACAAAGAAGAGGGCACGGCGCTCGGGCTCGAATACGAGTATCAGTTTGAGGAAAAATGGGGTGTCGGCGTCGATGTAGAGCGCCTGTTTGGCAGCGGCACGCATCGTTCCTCGGTCGCGGTGGTGCCGGTGAGTTTCCACGCCACCGAGAACTGGCGCCTGTTTGCCGGGCCGGGATTCGAGTTGAGTGAAACCGGCGACAAATTCCTGGGACGCATCGGCGTCGCCTATGAACTGCCATTGCGCAACCGATGGTCTGTCTCGCCAGAGATACTCGTCGACTTTATCGAAGATGGCGCGAACACCATCGTGATCGGCATCGCGCTGGGGCGCGGGTTCTAACCTCGGAAACTCTTATGCAAGGCACACAATCAAGAACCACGATTCGATGGCAGTCGCCCCGATACGCCCGGCAGAAAGCGCCGGCGATCGCTCTGTTGCTTCTCGCTACCTTCTTCACTCTGGCCGATGTTGCGGTTGCGCAAGACGATAATCTGCGCATCGTCAGCCCGATTGCAGCGGTGCCGAGCAATGAAATCCACAACGGCAAACTGGTCTGGGTCGACCTGCTGACCACGGATATCACAAAGGCCGCCGTATTCTATACGTCGGTGTTTGGCTGGCAGTCGAATACCGCGTCCGATGACACTTACGTCGAGCTTAGTCACGACGGTCGGGTGATGAGTTCGATTGTTCTTTACGAAGACAAGGCGGCGAGCGACGGTGATGCGCGCTGGCTGGTGTCGATTTCGGTGCCGGATGTTGATGCTGCGGTGGACAAAGTGGCGGCCAATGGCGGACAGATTCTCGAAGCGGCGACTGACCTGCCGGACAGGGGTCGCTACGCTGTCATTAGCGATTCACAGGGCGCTGTCCTGATGCTGCTGCGTGCGACCGGAGGAGACCCGGGTGACAGTTCACCGATACCTGACGAATGGGCATTTGCGGAACTGTGGACTGACGATGTCGAGGCGGCTGTAAGCTTCTACCAGAAACTCATCGGCTACAAGGTTGCACGCGTGGCCGGAACCTCAGGGGCAGAGCGAATTGTGCTCGGCACCGACGGCAAAGCCAGGGCGACCGTGGTGCAGCTGCCGTGGGATGACGTCGAACCGAACTGGCTTCCCCACATAACGGTGGCGAGCGTGTCATCTACCCTGCAACGCATTGTCGACGCCGGCGGTACGGTGCTGGTCAGGTCGGACGAATCCGACAAGGTCGGTACGGCAGCGATTGCCATGGACCCGACTGGTGGCGTATTCGCCATCCAGCAATGGGAGGTCGATCAATGACTGGCTCGACATTGAAAATGGTGCTCCTGTTGGTGGCGTGCGTTGCAGTATCCGCCTGTGCTGGCGGCAGCACGCGCGTCAGCTACGGTGTTGGTGTCGGTTATGGAGGTTATTACGGGGCCGGTCCGTGGCGAGGCTATTACGATCGACCCGTTTACGTCGGGGGAGGCGGGATTCCGGACATTCCGGACGGGCCGAGTGCGTCGCAGATGCCCGATTTCGGTATGCCGGACGCTGGCATGATGGACATGGGCGGTTTCGATTTTTAGGAATCGGACGACCCTCACATGCGTGAATCAATGATGATACCGAATACTCCGGCGGTCGCCCTCTGCGCCCGCTACGGCAGGGTTGCGGTGGTCGCTTTTCTGTCGGTGGCCACTGTGCCATCCATGGCCGGACAGGAGGTCGCGCGAATACCCTTTGTGGATTCACCACCGGGCACAGCCGCGCTCGGTGGCGGACTTCGATTTGGAAGCAACCCGTACATCACTTCCGGGCAAAGCGAAGAGGTCCCGCTGGACCTGATACCGCTCTATCTCTATGAGGGAAGATACCTGTTTGCTCACGGTACGTCCTTTGGCGTCCATCTGTACAAGAACGATAGATTCTCGTTTAGTGTCCTTGGCCGTTGGCGATTCCAGCAACTCGACCCGGGCAAAGACAGTATATTTGACGGTCTCGAACGACGACGCCAAACGCTGGACGCCGGCTTTACCAGTACCTACAAGGGCAAGCTTGGCAGTCTCACCCTGGATTGGGTAACGGATACGCTGAACAAGCATAACGGCCAGGAAGTTCAACTGAGTTATCGTTACGACTACACGCGCGGCGCGTGGTCGTTTTCGCCGTTCATTACCTGGGGGCTGCAAGACGATAACCTGGCCAACTACTATTTCGGTGTGAGCGAGGCGGAAGCAACGCCTGAGAGACCCGTGTACGACGTTGGCAGTGCTCAATATTTTGTGCTGGGATTAAACACGTCCTGGCGAATCACTGATCGTGTCATGCTGTTCGGCAACGTCGGCTTCGGCGGCTCGGACATGGCAGTCGAGAACAGTCCTCTTGTCGATAAACCGAACTTCTCCCAGGCCTTCGTCGGCGGGACCTATGTATTCGGTAACACGTTAAAGCCCGATGCCGGAGAGGATCGTGTGAGCGAATGGTCCTGGCGTACGAACTATGGTTACCAGGCCCAGGAAAACATAATAGGCGCAATTGACCAGGGCCAAATCGAGAAGAGCAACGTCGTCGATACCAACATCGCCGGAATCATGCTCTCGCGCCTCTTGACGGACGGGAGCAACGTCGACTTCCTGGGACGTTTCGCGATGTACCGGCATTTCGAAGATGGCGTCACGACGAAGGACGGTCAGTTCAGCTCTGATAAGGATTTCTGGAGCTACAACGCGTACATCATGGCGATGGGAACCGGTTATTCGCCGTGGAGCGGGGAAGAGATATTTCGCCTGGGTTTCGGCTTTGGCATGTCCTACGCGGAGCAGGTACCGCTCGCGGAGCAGAGCAAGCAGGCATCGAGGGGGCGGAATACATCGCGATTCCTGAACTACCTCGAGCTGCAAGTTGATTTTCCTTTGCGGCGGCTATCGAAAGCTCGCTGGCTGCAAAACTGTTACGCCGGTGCCACGGTCGTTCACCGGTCCGGTATTTTTGGTACTTCGAACATTCTCGGCGATGTGTCGGGTGGTGCAGACTGGATAACCGCTCATTTGGAGTGCGTCAGGCGATGATCATCAGGACGAAAAAGCCCGCGATTTTCTTTTGGGCCATTTTGGCCGTCTGTCTGAGCTCACCGTCATTTGCGGACTGGCAGCCGGATACGTCTGACAGCAAACAGCGCTCCGCCTCTGCGGCTATCGCGAAATTCAGGGTAAAGAAACCGGAGTTGAACAGCTATTTTGACCAGGCCTACGGTTATGCGATTCTGCCCGGCATCACACGTGTCGCGGTCGGCTTCGGCGGCGCCTACGGGCGGGGACTGGTAGTCGAAGGAGACCGTCTCATCGGCAGGACCGGTTTTTCGCAGTTCTCGTCGGGCATTCAGCTTGGAGTCAAGTATTTCAGCATGATCATCTTTTTCAAGGATCGTGACGCGCTCGAGGAGTACAAGGAAAGTCGAGTTCAATTCCTTGGCCAGGCCGGAATCGACCTTTTGACCGTGGGAGTGTCCGGCACACCTGCGTATAATGATGGCGTAGCGATATTCGCGATGAATAAACTCGGATTGATGGCAGAATTATCGTATTCTGGCGCGCGCTTCTCGTACCAACCGATCGACACAGGAGACTAACAAATGAAAGTCGTCGCAAAGATGTTCACACCGATGGTGTTGTTAATGCTGTTCAGCGCGTGTGCGACAAAACCAAACACATTTACCAACGCCGATCCGGGCGCAGACTTCAGTCAATACGAGACCTATGGCTATTTAGAAACCCTGTCAACCGACAAAGCGCAATACCAGTCGTTGGTCAGCAATTTTTTGATGGTGGCGGTCGCACAGGAATTTGACAAGCGAGGGCTGACTTACGACCCGGAGAATCCGCAGCTGCGAGTGAACTTCTATATCGACACCGAAGAGAAAATCAAATCGCGTAGCGTGCCGACGATGGGCGGCGGGTTCCACGACTATCGTGATCCGTTCTACGATCCGTGGATGGGCTACGGAGGCTACGGCGGCGGGTATGAAACGCGTATAGACCAGTACACCGAAGGTACATTAACCATCGATGTCGTCGATGCCGCATCGAAAAAGCTCGTTTGGGAAGGCACGGTTTTCGGCAGACTCACGAAGAAGGATGTCAAAAACCTGGAAAAGACGGTCGACGAGGCCGTGGCCGCCGCGATGCAAGGCTTTCCGATACAGGCGCCGTCAGCGAAATAGCGTCGGCGAAACAGTAACGGGCAGAATATCGGCGCTTAAAAGCTACATTGCGCCGATACTTTTGCTTGCGCCGCTCACTGTTCCCGCGCCAGTGTTGAGATAATTTTCTACGGCGAACGAACCGCCCAGCGGATCATGTCGAGCAGCGCCTGATCGTCAACGGGCTTGCCGAAATAAGCGCGTCCGCCGGCCTTGCGGATCCGCTCCCGCGTTTCGGCGCTGTAATCGCCGGTGATGAAGATGACGGGTATAGTGACACCGCTTTCCTGCAGGCGCCCGGGCAACGATAGCGAGTTGTCTTCGGGCATGTGCACGTCGGCAACGATACAAGCTCCGCTTTGCTCAACGTCCGATTCCAGAAATTCTGCGACGCTGGCATAAGCAACCCCGTGCATGCCCGCGGATCGCATCAATCGAGTTAATGCACGTCGTGTGGACTCGTCGTCATCGACAATATGAACGACAATGGCGCCGGTCGGGCTGCTCATCAAGGTCTCTGGTGTCAAGGCAATTCACGCTATCCCGGATAATGGATATTGAGGTATATGCACTCTATTAAACAGCAGCGAGGTCCTTTCGAACATAGGGCTTTGGACTAGTACGGGCGACGGGCCCGCCGCTCAGATATCAGAGCGCTGCAGCGCCATGTGCAATCGGACCAGCATTGCGAGGGAGCCCGATCGGGTCTTGCGCATGATCTGGGCACGGTGGGCCTTGACGGTCTTCTCGCTGATCCCGAGATCGGCAGCAATCTGTTTATTCAGCCTGCCAATAACGATGTGTTCCAGGACTTCTCTCTCTCGGCTCGTCAGGCGCGCAAAGCATTCTTCCACGTCTGCCAGCCTGACGCGATCCGCCAGTACCGCACTCTGCAGCTCGAGCGTCTCGTCAACCGCAGCGAACAAGAGGGACTCGTCAACCGGCTTGGTCAGGAAGTCAACGGCCCCCAGTTTCATCGCATCGACGCTCGAGTGAATGTCGCCTCGACCCGTTAGAAATATGACACCGTAGCCAAGCTTCTCCTCAACGATGCGGGCCTGTATCTCGAGACCGCTCACGTCGGGCATTGCGAGGTCGAGGATCGCACAAACCGGCCCATCCCACGGACCGGCGGCAAAGAATTCTTCGGCCGACGCAAAGCCCTCGACGCTATGGCCTGCACTGCGCAAAATCCGGCCAAGTGCCTTGCGCACAGATGCGTCATCGTCGACGACGACAACCAGACCACGATCTTCGCTCATATCAGCTGCGCTCCTCGGCAAATAGCAGTGTAAACCGAAATGCTGCGCCACCGCCTTTGCGATCCTCGACCCAAATCTTGCCGCCGTAGCGCTCCACGATGCGCCGGCACACAACGAGTCCGATGCCGAGACCGTCCTTGCTCATGGAAACAAACGGCTGGAACAGCGTCGCCTTCTTGACCTCGTCAATACCTGCTCCCCTGTCCAATACCGACACCTCGACTCCGCGCTCGATGCTGGAGGTCCGGATTGAAACGGAACGCCGTTGTCGGGGCATCGTCGCCGCCGCGCGCACGGCGTTCAGAAGCAAGTTGATCAGGACTTGCTGAAGCTGCAGAGCATCGACTCGTGCCGGACGCAGCGATGGCTGCAGGTCCAACTGAAGATTGACCTCGCGAGTATGCAGTTCACCCGACATGATCTTGCCCACTGTTTTTGCAACTGCATTGACGTCTGCGGAGAAGGTTTCGACCTCGTGCCGCTCGAGCATCTGCCGAAGACCGCGGATGAAGCCACTAGCCCGCTTTTCGTCGGCGACGATGTCGTCGACGATTTCCCGAATTTCGTCAAGGTCGACATCATCGGCTTTGAGGAATCGCGCCGCGGCTTGCGCATTGCTCAGGATTGCCGATAGCGGTTGGTTGATTTCATGTGCCAATCCCCCGACCATTTCACCGAGAGTCATCGCTCGCCTCAATTGTTCGACTTCAAGCATGGACTCGTTGGCCTTGAAAGCATCGTCAATGAGCTGGCTGGCCAGTGCAATAACAATAGCCAGGAAAGCAGCCGATGTGATAAGCGGAACCGTGATGATGCCGGCGTCCTGCAGTGGCACAAGAATTCCGGCTATCAGGATAAAGGCAATGCTGCTCCCGCCGACGACGACCGCGCGCCTGCGAAGTCCGTTGCGCCTTGCGGTGAGCGTTGCCTGTACAAGAAACACGAAAACAAGCACGCTGGCGACGTCCGTAAGGTATTTCCAGGGCGTCACGAGACCGACGGCGATAGAGTAAGATTCGCCCCAGACGGTTTCCAGTCGGTAAAGGTCGGAAATCTGCGTCTGTATGAAGCTCTCCGTCGACACGAAATCGGCGATCAGCGTGCAGGACCACAGCACGCCGATGGTCATGATAAGCCAGCGCGAGCCGGCATTGAGGTATACGCGGATAAACGCGACGAGCGATAAAATGGTGAAAAACAGGGCCAGGTGCAGCTGCCGTAGCCAGATTTCCGCGGTCGGGATATCGTCGGCCATAACGAGTGCGAACTCAAACAAAGTGACGAATCCGGCACCGAACGTCATGAGCGAACACAGCATATGTTCGCGCCTGTTTTTTCCACGAAACCAAAGCGACAGATGTGCGAGCGCGAGCAGGAAACACGCGGTAAAACATGCGGACGCGAATAACGTCAGGTAACTGAAATCGGGATTCATTCTGCAGCGAATTGTAGCATCGGAGCTGCAAGAACGTGCCCGCCGCGCCGCTTCGATTGCCGGCAGCTTGTAACAAATAGTATCTAAAACAGACTGGAAAACCGGGGTCGAACCGAGGTTTCAATAGATCCAGGAACCTCGGTTCGACCCCGGTTTCCTAACGATCCTTCATGGGCGCAACCTGCCGCGGCGCCGGGCCTGTGTATTCAGCGTTCGGCCTGATGATCCGGTTATCGGCGCGTTGTTCGAATACGTGCGCGGACCAGCCGGTCGTACGCGACATCACGAAGATTGGCGTGAATAACTTCGTGGGAATTCCCATGAAATGATAAGCCGATGCATGAAAGAAGTCGGCGTTGCAGAACAGTTTCTTCTCGCGCCACATGACTTCTTCGCAGCGGACAGAGACGGGGTAGAGTTGCGTGTCGCCTGCTTCGTTCGCGAGCTTTTCCGACCAACTCTTGATGATCGCGTTGCGCGGATCCGACTCCGTATAAACAGCATGACCGAACCCCATGATTTTTTCCTTACGCTCGAGCATGCCCAGGATTTCTTTCTCCGCTTCGTCCGGCGACGCCCATTTTTCGATCATCGCCATCGCCGCCTCATTCGCCCCGCCGTGTAGTGGGCCTCGCAAGGTGCCGATCGCACCCGTGATGCAGCTATGAATATCCGAGAGCGTTGATGCACACACACGGGCGTTAAATGTCGAGGCGTTGAATTCGTGCTCGGCATACAGGATTAGCGAAACATGCATGACTTTTTCGTGCAGCGCGCTCGGCGGCTTGTCGTGCAACAACTGCAGAAAGTGACCGCCGATGGAATCCGCGCCCGTTTCGAGATCGACTTGCACACCGTCGTGTGAGTAGCGGTACCAATAACAGACGATGCCGGGCAAGACCGCGATCAGCCGGTCCGCGGCGTCTTTCTGTTCTGAAAAGTCGCTTTCGATTTCCAGGTTGCCCAGGAATGAAACACCGGTGCGCAGGACGTCCATGGGGTGGGCTGAAGCGGGAATCCGCTCGAGGACTTCCTTTAATGCAAGTGGCAGATCCCGCAGCCCGGCGAGCTTCTTCTTGTAAGCCGCAAGTTGCGAAGCATTCGGGAGTTCGCCATTGAAGAGCAGGTAGGCAACTTCCTCAAATTCGCAGTTTCGGGCCAGGTCGTCGACTTCATATCCGTAGTAGGTGAGCCCTGAGTGACCCATCGCAACCGTGCATATTGCAGACCGGCCCGCAACCTGTCCTCGCAGTCCCGCAGTGCTTTGTTTTTTTTCCGTCATGAGGTCGCCTCCCAGTCAACTACCAACAATGTGCATGAACAGTATCTCGGCGACTAACGCCGGCGTTTGTTCTCCTTCAATCTCAACGGTGACGTTCATCTTCATGAGCCATTGGCCCGGCTTCTTCTCGTTGGCCTCGAGCAGCGTCTGCTTGGCCCGAATACGCTGGCCCACACCGACAGGCTTCAGGAACCGGACCTTGTCCGAGCCATAGTTGATCGTCATAGCCGTATTCTCCGGTACGACCATTGGCTCACTCAACAGGTGGGTGAGTAACGAGAGCGTCAGGAAACCGTGAGCAATGGTTCCGCCAAACGGTGACGCTTTGGCCTTTTCGAGATCCACGTGAATGAACTGGTGATCGTTGGTGGCATCTGCGAACTCGTTGACGCGATCTTGCGTGATCTCAAACCAGTCGGATGGTTCGAGTTCAGTGCCAACCAGTTGCGGAAGTTCTGCGGTGCTGACGTATCTGGTCATCGTTGGCTCACTTTTAGATTGTTGCCCACACGGCTTTCGTGCGTGTGAAGTAGTTGAGTTGCTCGGGCCCCATGTCCTTGCCGAACCCCGACTGCTTGAAGCCGCCACAGGGCATATTACTATCGACGATGTCGTGATTGTTGATCCAGACAGTGCCGGCCTCGAGCCGGGCCGAGTAGCGCAGCGCTCGCGAAATGTCCTGCGTCCAGATGCTGCCGGCGAGCCCGTAAATATTGTCGTTGGCCAGACGTAACGCTTCTTCGTCGGAATCAAATTTCAGCACGACGAGTACCGGGCCGAAGATTTCTTCCTGCACAATCGACATGTCATTGTCGCCGGCGGCGAACAGTGTCGGTTCGACAAAGTAACCGGGGCGATCAACCTGTTTTCCGCCGAATATCAGCTCAGCACCCTCGGATATTCCCCGATCGACATAGCCGAGGATTCCACGCAAGGCGGATTCAGAAATGACCGGGCCCATGTCACAATCGGGATCAAGGCCGGGCGCTATCGTCATCGCGCTTGTCACTTTGGCAAGTTCTTCGATCACGTCGTCATACACAGACGAGTGCGCGTATAGCCGTGACCCGGCGCTGCACACCTGGCCCGCATTGAAGTAGACGCTCCAGCGTGTTGCTGCCGCAACGGCTTTGGGGTCGGCGTCATCGAACGCGATCATGGGCGACTTCCCTCCCAGCTCCAGGGTCACCGGTGACAGAGCGCGTCCGGCGGCTTCGCCGACCGTCCGTCCAACGGGCGTAGATCCCGTAAACGACACTTTGTCGATGCCGGCGTGATTAGCCAGGTAGTCGCCGATGGTGCTGCCCCGGCCGGTGACGATATTGATGACGCCGGGCGGCAGCCCGACTTCTTCACAGAGTCTGGCGAAGTAAAGCATCGACAGCGACGTTTGCTGCGCTGGCTTGATCACCATGGTGCAGCCGACCGCGAGCGCCGCCGCCATCTTCCACATGGCCATGTTGAACGGCCAGTTCCAGGGAACGATGGCGCCAACCACTCCAACCGGTTCGCGGAAGGTCCACGCCATGTGCTCGCCGGGAATTGAAACCTGCCGCGTCGCGCCGTCCAGCTTCGTGGCGAAGCCGGCCATGTAGCGCAGCAGCTCGGCACCGCCAAGGACGTCCATCTCGATACACGGGCCGATCGCTTTGCCATTGTCGATGGTTTCGATTTCGCCAAGCGTCTGGGCATGTTGCTCAATAGCGTCCGCCAGCTTGAGCAGCAGTCGTTCGCGCGCCGCCGGCTTCATTTTCGCCCAGTCACCTTCGCGCAACGCGGTTCGCGCTGCGGCGACGGCGCGATCGACGTCATCGGTTGTGCCGGAAGGCACAGAAGTCAGGTAGCTCGCGGTCGATGGTTCGATAACGTCGATGGTTGAGCTATCGCCAGCCCCGATGAACTCGCCGTTCACGAACATGCGCTGCTCGTCGAGAAGGAAGCGCTCTGTCCCGTGCGTTACGCCATACAGGTCGAGCATGTTTTTGATTGCCTGGTCCATGAGACCCTCTCCTAATTACTAAAGCAGCGCTTTCACGGGCTCTTCGAGATTTTCCTGGATGCGGTTCAAGAAACGTTGCGCGAGCCCGCCATCGATTGCTCTGTGATCGAAGGACAATGTCACTTCGAGAATCGGTCGGATTTCGACCGCGCCCTTTACGGCAACCGGCTTTTCAACAGCTCGGCTGACCGACAGGATGGCAGTCGTCCCATGCGGAATGATCGACGTGCCCGAAATATTTCCAAGCGCGCCGATGTTGTTGACCGTAAAGGTTCCGCCCGACAATTCCTCGGGCGTCGCTTTGCGCTGCACGGCTCTGGGCAAGAGATCGAGCAACGTGGCAACCATTTCACGTAGCGACAAGCGATCCGCGTCTTTGAGAACCGGTACAACGAGTCCGGTCTCCGTGTCTGCTGCGACCCCGATGTTGTAGTGCTGGTGCAGTTCGATGCCGCCCTCGACGACGGTGGCGTTGAACGCCGGGAACTCCTTTAGGGCCGGCAAGCAGGCTTTGACGAGTATCGCCTCGATCGGGATCTTCGTATCGAGCTCCTCGATCAACGCTTTGCGCACGACCAACAGCCGCGTTGCGTCGATTTCGATTCGCGTAAAGACGTGCGGAATTTCCTGCCAGGACTGCGACAGCCTTGCCGCGATTGTCTTGCGAATCATCGAGAATGGTTCGAACTGTGACGACGAGCCCGGCTGTGGAGCCACGGCAGGAGCGGCCGGTGCGGGTGCGGCCTCCGGTTTATTGTCCAGAATCGCGAGAATGTCCTTGCGCGTTACCTGGCCAAATTTCCCCGTACCGGGCACGCTCGTGAGCTCGATATCGTGTTCCCGCGCGATGCGGCGTACGGATGGCATCGCCTTTACTCGGCCGGTGCCAGTCTTCGCAGTCGATTCCGCAGCTGGTGCCGGCGCCGTTTTCTCAGCCGCCGGTTCTTTAGATTCTGCAGCGGCCTCGGCGGGGGCTTCGGCGCTGTCAGCCGACTCGCCGGCAGCGCCGATGACCGCAATAACCGAGCCGACCGGGACGGCGTCTCCAACGGCCGCTTTGAGCTCGAGTATCGTACCGGCGTAGGGCACCGGAATTTCGATGACCGCTTTCTCGGTCTCTATTTCACACAGGTCGTCGCTGGTTGTGACCGTCTGGCCGACCTCGACCAGCCAGTTGACGATCTGGCCCTCCTGAAGTCCGGAGCCAAGATCAGGGAGTTTGAATTCCTTCGCCATGATCAGTCCTCCATCACGGTTCGAACGGCGTGCGCGATACGCTCGGGTTGGATCATCGAGTACGGCTCCAACTTCGCGACGGCCCAGGGCATGTCGGCGTGCGCGACACGCACGGGTGGCGTTTCGAGCAGAAAGCCGCCTTTCTCCATGACCGTTGCGATGATCTCGGCGCCGAATCCGCCGCTCTTGGCCGCTTCGTGTACGACCACAAGCCGGCCCGTTTTCTCGATACTGTCCAGTACGCATTGCTCGTCCCAGGGCTTGATGCTTCGCAAGTCGATGACTTCAACGGATATGCCCTGGTCTTGCAGCTGCGCCGCAGCCTGTTCCGAAATACTGACCGTGTTGCCGTAAGTAACGATGGTCGCATCAGTTCCTGCGCGTGCGATCCGCGCTTTACCAATTGGAATCGTATAATGGTCCACGGGAACGTCATCGTATCGAGTGAAATACTTTACGATTGGCTCGAAGAAGATGACCGGATCCTCGCTTTCCAGCGCCGTTGCCAACAGACCCTTTGCGTCAATCGCGTTGGATGGATAAACCACTTGCAGGCAGCCAGGCGGGTGAGCAAACAGCGCCTCCGTCGAGTCTGAATGGCCTTCGTAGCCCTCATGACCGCCGCCACCCGGCATACGAATAACCATCGGCAGGCGGACTTTTCCGACGGTGCGCCAGGGATAACGTGCGACGTGGGAAATCATCTGGTCGAATGCCGTGAACGCAAACCCTGCGAATTCCATTTCGCATACAGGACGTACGCCGGCCATCGACATGCCGATCGCTGTGCCGATGATGCCAAGTTCGCACAATGGCGTGTCGAGCATGCGATCCGCGCCGTATTTCTCGTACATATCGGCGGTGACGCGGAATACACCGCCTTCGCGTCCGACGTCCTCACCCATGATTACGGTCTGGTCACGTTCGCTCATCGCATGGTCAAGCGCGAGATTCAACGATTCCACGAGCGTCAGCGCCTTGCGCTCGCCCTGTGGTTCGATCTCGTCCCCGGGCGAATAGCGCTCGTCGTCAGATACTATTGAAAGTTCTTCGCCTGCAGCTGCCTGTTCCTCGTGCAATTGTTCGACGAGTCGTGACGGCATCTTGTGGCAAACCGAGCGGAACGATGTGTCGCGCGGCGGTAGCGGCATCGCCTCGAGCTCATCGATCGCCGCGTCGACGTTAGCGCGCATCTCGCTCCGGATCTTTTCTTCAAATTCCTCATCGATAAGACCACGCCCAAGCAGGTAGGCACGAGTCCTTACAAGAGGATCTTTTTCCTTCCACTCCGCTTCTTCTTCACGCGTACGGTAAACAGGTGTGCCGTCATAGGTTGAGTGGGGTGTGTAGCGATAGCACAGCGACTCGATCATCGTTGGTCCACCACCCGCTCGAGCTTTGGCAACGGCCGCATCCAGCGCCGTGTGCACGGCAATGATGTCCATGCCGTCGACACGCACCCCTTCGATACCGTAGGCATTGGCCTTTTGCGCCAGCGTCTCCGATGCCGTCTGTTGTTCGATCGGCGTCGACTGTGCGTAGCGATTGTTCTGGCAGAAAAACACGGTCGGTGTTTTCCAGACACCGGCGAAGTTCAGCGCCGCATGGAAATCGACTTCAGAGGTAGCGCCATCGCCAAACAATGCGAGCGAGATTTCGTCTTTTCCAAGTAGCCTGGCGCCGTAGCCGTAGCCCGTTGCCTGCGGCAGGTGTGTACCAATAGTCACATTCATTGGCGTAATGCGGTGCTCGGTCGGATCCCAGAACGCGTGCGGCATACCACGCCACAATCCCAATTCGTTGATGACTGGAACTCCTCGCGCGAGCCGCACGCCCTGCTCACGATACTGGCTGAAGACCCAGTCACGATCCTCGAGCGCGGACGCCACGGCAACGTGTGTCTCCTGGCCGGCGCAGGGGTAATAAGCGGGTATGCGTCCGATACGCTGCAGCCGCATTGCGGCCTCGTCAAAGGCGCGGGTTCGCAACATTTGTCGATAAAGCTCAACCAAACGGTCGTCATCTATTTTGTGATTCTTGTCGAGCAGATTGCCGTCACCATCGAGAAAGCGCAGCACGCTGTTCGACTTGCTTATTGGCGTTACTACCGCGTTGGAATTCGATGCCATGGTTAGATCCTCAATTGCACAGGGCCGGGCCGGGCGCGGCGCGCCGACACGGTGATTAAGATTGCCGATACGACGGCCGTAGCGGCTACAAAGACGAGTAATGGCGCGAAATCGCCTGACTGTGACAGCACGCCTGCGATTCCGGGTCCGGCCATCGCGCCGATGCCGATAGCCGGCACGGTGAGCACCACGTAGCGGCCGTCAATGTCGAGATCGGCAACCTCGGTTATTGCGAATGGCAGCAGCAGGCCGATAACGAAGGTCTGCAGGCAGGCTCCGATCGCGTAAACGACGAACGAATCGTGCGCATTTAGAAGGGTCATTGCGACGAGCGACAACAGGGCGCCGGCGACGAACGGCTTCACATTGCCGAAGCGCCCGCCCAAAGCGGCGGCGAGCAGCGAGCCGACCAATGCGAACACCAATGTGATCGATAAGAGGACGCCAAGCGCTTCAGGCTCGAAATTACTGTGTGCGCCGATACGCTCAATAAAAGCCCAGATCGCCGAAGCGCCGGCGAAGAAAACGAGGGTCGCCAGGAGAGCTCCCCATACGTAGGGGCTCTGATGGTCTCCGTTATCGCTGGTCGCACTGTCACTCTCAAGCCACTTGCGACCGCTCCTGGGAATCCAGAACAAGAACGGGGCCAGAAAGACCATTGCGATAATGACGCCGATGACGGTGCCGTTGAATCCCCACCGCGCGATCGTTGTCGAGGGTAGAACCAGCAGCAGGATCGCGCCGAGCATCGCTTCGGCAGCGATTTTCACGCCAAACCAGCGAGCCGGGTTGCTGGTGTCGCCAAGCAAAGTCGTGCCAATTCCATAAATGGCGGCAAACGCACCGCCGGCTACGGCGACGGATACAAGCAGCAAGGCGTAGCTGTCCACGACGGTGCCCGCGGCGAGGCTGATCGCGGCGATCGGCGCCGCTATGGCAACGGCCAGCGACCAGGAAAAGCGCCGGATCCAGAAGAAAGCGCTGATGGTTGCGACGTTGTAGCCCAGGAAAAAGGCCGAGCTCAGGAATCCGATTGCCCGATTGTCGAGGCCACGGTAATCCTGAGCTGTCCCGAGGTAGATAGGAAGCACATTATAGAAGAGTGCGCCGATGGCAGAAGCGATGATGCCGGCGGCAACGATCGTGCCGGCATCCATCGCATTTTTCTGTATCGGCGAATTCATGGCCTAGAAGTTCAGCGTGAACTCAGCCCGGTACAGGGCACCCCAGGCCCGGATGCTCGTGACATCCAGGAACAGGAACTGCTCGGCAAGATACTCCTCGTCGGTCACGTTCTCGCCGATCAGCGCGACGCCCCATTGGTCGTTCGACCAGGCGGCACGCAGATCCAGCGTGTTGTAGGCATCCTGCTTGAACGTATTGGCAAGATCGAAGAAGAACTCGTCGGAATAGGACCACAGGGCAGAAGCATCGAAATCGCCGCTACCCATTTCGATCGTGTATTTCAGCGCGAGCGAAGCGGTCTTTTCCGGAGCCTGCGGTGATTTGTTGCCGTTGCGCGTCGTATCCGGTGCGTTCGTCACTTCCGTATCCAGAATACCGATCGATCCCCACAGCTCAAACGCGTCGCTGAGCAGGAATTTGAAGTCGGTCTCGAAGCCGGTTACGTCGACGTCACCAATGTTGTTCACCTGTGGCACGAGATTGAGCTGCTCCTCAAGTTGAAAGTCCTTGTAACTGCTGCTGAATACGGCGGCGTTGATCTGGCCACGGCCGCCCCAGACCGAAGACTTGATGCCGAGCTCATAAGCCGTGTTCTCTTCCTTGTCGAACGGCAGGACGGTCTGGGAAACCGGGTCGAGCTGACGGTTCAGTCCGCCCGACTTGTAACCCTTGGCGGCGCTGCCGTAGACCATGACATCGTCCGTGAGCTGGAAATTGAGTGCCAGCCTCGGGTCCGTCGAATCAAACTTCGCACTGGCCGGTACCGGACCCGGCGTAATCGGGCCAAAGATCTGGCCGTCGAGACCGCCGAGCAACCCCGACGTAGGCGGATTGTTGTAGACGATTTTCTTGTCGTCTTCCGTATAGCGGACACCGACGACGACGTCGAGGACATCAGTGGCATGCCAGGTTACGTCGCCGTAGACGGCGATGCTTTCCGTCTCGCCATTACCGCTCGGCACCTCACTCACCGGCGACAGGCAGACCGGTATCGTTACGACACCATTGCCGTCATCAAAATCGGCTGAGCCGTCACAGATGTCCCCGTTATCAACGTCAAGGCCGTTGAGCCCGAACAGATCCGCAACGATGAATTCGTCGTAGCTCAGGTCGTTGACGAAGCTCAGCTCTTCCTTGATATAGCTCGCGCCAACAAACCAGTCGATTGAATCCGTCGAACCGTTGAGTCGAAACTCCTGGCTGAAGAAATCGGCCTCCTGCGGCTCCTGGAAAGACGCCACAAACAGATCGAGAAGATCGGCATCGACCGGCGTGACGTTGACATCATGAGTGTAGTAGCCCGTGATCGACGTCAACGTCAGGTTGTCGCCGAATTCGAAGGCGTTGGTCCAGTTGAGCCGTGTCGATTCGAGCGTCTGTTTTGCAGGCGCATCGTTTAACGCAACCGAATCCGCAAACGCATCAGCCGCTGAGACGAACGCCGCTGTGTTGCTCATGTCGACGTACTCGGCCGAGAAATGCGACGTGTAAGACTCCTGGTTGTCGTAGAAGAAACTCGCGCGTGCGTTCGTGTGATCGCGACCGTTCAGGTCGGCACCGTTCACTGAGTTCTTGTACAGACCGTCCCGCTCGTCATGCTTGACGCCGAAACGCACCGCGGCATTGTCACTCAGGCTGGCGTTATAGATGAGTTCGTACTTCTGTTGACCCTCGTCGCCAAAGCCGGCGAGCGCGGAGCCGTAACTCTCGCCGATCTCCGGCTTGCGCGTAATGATCGAGATTGCTCCCGACGAGGCGTTACGGCCGAAAAGCGTGCCCTGCGGGCCCTTCACGACCTCGACACGCTCTACGTCAAAAAACGCAGCCGTCGCGTTGGTACCGCGCGCCGCGTACAGGCCATCGATGTAAATACCAACCGCCGGATCCGCGCCGATTCCGGGCGCCGCCGAGCCGATTCCCCGGATAAAGACCGAGCCTTCGGTTTCGCCGCGAGACTTGATGCTGAGCCCCGGCGTCTGCGCCGCAATGTCCCGAATATCCTTAACACCGGCTTCCTCGAGCTGCGCGCCGGTAAAGGCATTGACCGAAAGCGGAATGTCCTGGACGCTTTCGGCCCGTTTGGTCGCCGTGACGATCACTTCCTCGATCGCGCGCTCTTGTGCATTGACCGCTGTGGCGATGAGCGCCGCAAACAGCAGACTAAGGTACTTGATTGACTTCATTTGCCTGTCCCCCTGTGGAGAATTCGTTTTTGACAGGCTCAATTCTGGACAAGTATGGGTCACTAGTTAATGATATTTCTGACCCTAACCATTACATTTTTGCGCCCCCATCGCTTGCCCATTGGCGAGCCTGTTCCGGCGATTGCCCAAAGTAGGATTTGAAAGCCCGGCTGAACGGCGCGGCCTGTGAATAGTCGAGCAGGTAGGCGATTTCCTGGATCGCGAGATTGGTGTCGTCGAGATAGTGTCGCGCCAGTGCCATGCGGATTTCGAGCACGAGTTTCTTGTAACTGGTGCCGGCACGATAAAGACGCTTCCTGAGCTGCGCCGTTGAGAGATTGAGTTCGGCGGCCGCTTCCTCGAGTCGATACATGCGGCGGCCCGGTCTGCTGAGCAACAGCCGCCTCACGATCTGCTGCGTACTACGCGACGCTTCCCCGGCGCCGAGCAGGCGCTCGCACATGGCCGTGCAGACGTCCGCCATGGTCTGGTTGCCCGAGGCGATGGGTCGCTGCAGCCAGGCTGCCGGAAAGACGAGTTCATTTCGATTCGCACCGAAATTCACGGGGCAGCCAAATACCTCGTAAAAAGTCGCCTCGTACTCGGGCGCCTGGAAATCGAAGTTCACGCTCGCCCTGGTCGGGTCGAGACCCTCCCCGATGAGCAATCCGAGCGTTCGCCAATTACCCGCAAGGCTGTCTTCGGCGACGTTCCTGAAATCATGGATATGCGCCATGCGCGGCAACGGTGAGACACGAGCAAGGTCGCCATCGATCGTCATCGTATCGACGTAGCGGTCAGAGGTAAGCTCGTGATAGTGATACAGAAAGCGCATCGCGCGACCAACGGTGTCACTGTTTATTGCTGCGTATCCCATGACGCCGAGGTCGGACAATTCGGCACGCGAAAACATGCGTAAACTTATGTCGGGCACTTTGCGCAGCACGAGCTCTAACGCCCGGTCGAGCTGTTGTTGTTCGATATTGCGACGCTCGGCAAGGTCTCCCTCGGTTATGCCGGCGCTCAACAGCGCGTCTGACAGGTACTGCTGCTGGTCACTGTCGCTCAGGCACTCACGCATACGCATGATCCAGTTCGCCGTGATCTTGCTTTGCTCGGCACGACGCGATTCCATTGTGATAGCGCTTTCGACCATTTTCCGCTACGTGCCTGAATGACGACAACAAGTGTATCTTATGCGACTGGAGTGCTGCAGGGTTGTTGCAGTGAGTATCGATCGCACCAAAGCTATTTATCTGATCAAACTTGTGGAGGTCCTGCGCGAGCGTAAGCTCCCGGTAGCGCCTGTGCTCGAAGCCGCCGGCCTGCCGGAGTTTCCGCCACCGGATCACGACGCCTCCATGCCGCTGAGTCAGTATCTTGCAGGGGTTGAGGAAGCGGTGCGCCTGAATTCGATACCCGATCTCGGTTTCCTGGTCGGCGAGAAGACGACGCCGCTGGAGCATGGCGTCCTGGGTTACGCGCTGCTCTCCAGCCCGACCCTGCGGGACTGCCTTGGCCGCTACGTGAAATTCCAGCATTTGCAGGGCCCATTGCTGACCGTTTCGTTCACGGAATCCGGTTCGACCGCAGCAATGAAAGCGACCCCCAGGCGTGGTCGTTTGCAAATGAACCCGGCGGCGCTCCGCTACGTTGTTCAGGAATGGCTCGTTGGCTGGAACCAGTGGTGCCAGCTCATTGGCCGCAGCGGCAGTTTTTTCGAGCATGTGCGACTCGGTTATTCCTCGGATGGACAGCGGCGACACTACGAGGATCACCTGGGCTGCACGGTCAGCTTCGACAACGATGAGACCACGGCGATTTTCGCGTCCAGACGCCTGGACCTGCCGCTTTCCTATGCCGACGAGGCGATCGCCGCGCTTTGCGAGGTTCAGTGTGACCGGCTGCTCGAGGTGTTGCAGCTCAGAGCGGGGCTGGTCGCCGACATACATCGTCAGCTCGCCAGTCGGCCGGGCCAGGTGCCAAACATGGATGAAATGGCGAGAAGCCTGCACATCGGCACGCGAACACTGCGGCGACGTTTGAAGGTTGAAAACACCAGCTACCAGGAGGTCGTTACAGAGTTTCGTGTGGCGATGGCGAAGCGCTATCTCAGCGAGACGAGCTTGCCGGCGAATGAGGTTGCGATGCTGGTCGGGTACTCGGATCCCGCCAACCTGTATCGGACGTTTCATCGCGAGACGGGACAGACACCGCTGCAATATCGGGCTAGACTCGAATCATGAGTGACTTCAACCAACCTTTGGGCGGTAACGAAATGCCGCGCTACGCGGGGCCGGGCACGATGTTTCGATTGCCCGCTGCGGACACAGCAGCAGGGCTGGACATAGCAATCGCCGGTGTCGGTCTCGATATCGGCACGAGTAATCGCACGGGTGCACGCTTCGGGCCGCGGCAGATTCGCAATGAATCCGTCATGGTTCGACCCTATGGCATGGCAACCGGCGCGGCACCGTTCGATTCATTTCAAATTGCCGATGTTGGCGATGTTGCGCTCAACAGCTTCGACCTGTTGAAGTCGATCGACATCATCGAGAAATTTTACGATGACATACTGGAATGCGGTGCCAAGCCTGCCAGCGTCGGTGGCGATCACACGATTACGTTGCCAATCTTAAGGGCGATTCACAAGAAACACGGCCCGGTCGCCATGGTGCACGTCGATGCGCATGCCGACATCAACGATCACCAGTTCGGTGAAAAAATCGCGCACGGCACGATCTTTCGTCGCGCGATCGAAGAAGGGCTGATCGATGCAGACAAGATGGTGCAGATTGGCTTGCGCACTACCGGTTACTCGGCCGAGGATTTCGACTGGTCGAGAAAGCAGGGTGCCCGCGTTGTGACCGCCGAGGAGTGCTGGTACAAATCCCTGGCGCCGCTCATGGCGGAAGTGCGCGATGCGTTTGGCGGCGACGTACCCGCTTACCTGAGTTTCGATATCGACGGACTCGATCCGTCGGTCGCGCCCGGTACCGGTACGCCGGAGCCCGGCGGACTCATGGCGTCGCAAGGCGTCGAGATTATCCGTGGCTGTTTCGGGCTGAACCTGGTGGGCTGCGATCTCGTTGAGGTGTCGCCGCCCTATGACACCTCCGGCAATACATCCCTGCTTGCTGCGAATCTTCTCTTCGAGATGTTGTGCTCGATGCCGGGTTGCAAACGAGCCAGCTAGCGAGCGCGCAGGCGCCTGTTCGCAGCGATAAACAATACCAGCGTGATCAGCCAGGCCGTTGTGCTCATGATATAGACGGGCGTAAACGAACCATTCACGATCAGGAGTCCGGCAATCGCCGGTCCCAGAGCCGCGCCCAGTGTCTGCATCGCTGGCACGAAAGTCGAGTAGCGCCCCGAGCTGTCCGCGCGCGTGGCGAGCGCCATGCGATAGGGTGAGCCCAGGTTCCAGGCCAGTGCAAACAACATCACGCCGGTGAAGAATATCGTTTCGGTACCACCAGCCCAGAGAACCCAGACCGAGCTGACTGATAAAGTAACGGCGACAACGAACGGCTTCGTGCTTCCAAAGCGCCGCCCCATCGTCGCCGCCGCAATCGAGCCGATGCCTGATGCGAAAAACGAGAACGCCATCGCCGTCGCCGCGAAGCTGGTCGTGAGACCGCCCGATACGGCGATTCGCTCCATGAACGCCCAGATAGCACCCTCGGCCATGACGTTCAGCATCAGCACGAGCAGCGCCATAATCAAAACGGCCTGGGGTACGCTCGGCCTGCCGCCGGTATGTTCGTGGACAACGACGCCGGTCTTCGCGCCGCGCTTCGGCAAGATCATTATCAACGCGATACTCGCCGCCATCAGCAACGCAGTAATGCCTTGCCCGACGACGAACAGGTCGTAGCTGATCGCGATTCGCGGCAGCATGAATATGAGGCCGGCGGACAGGAACGTCTGTGCGGCGTAAGCCAGCGCGAAATTTCGTTCGGGTTCACGCGTGTCGCCGAGACAGGCGATGCTGACACCGTAGCTGACGCCAGTCGCCGCACCGGCCAGCAAATTGCAGAGAATCCAGGCGCTGGCGCTGAAGTAGAAAACAGGTGCGATGAACGCGAGTGTTGCGAGGGCGTTGCCGCCGAGCACCAGCAGCCGCCAGTCATAGCGACGCAGCCAGGCGAATCCTGCGAAGTTTATGAGCGCAAGGCCACCCATGAAAGCTGCGGCCGCGAAGCCAAGCTGGTTTTCAAGCAGACCGCGGCTCTCCGCAGCGCCACCCAGCACCAGCGGCATGATGTTGTAGTAGGTAATACAGATCACGTTAATCGCGATCGCGGCAATGCGTGAAGCGATGTGATTGACGTCACGCACGACTGGTCGTTGTCAGCCGGGCGCCGAAGCGTCGCCGGTCACTAACTGCAGAAGCTTTTCCGTTGGTCCGCAGTCCCAACCGCCGTCGACTTTCAGAGACTGGCCCGTCATGTAGGCACTGGCCTCACTCGCGAGGAAAACATAAACACCCGCCATGTCGTCAACTGTTGCGACTCGGCCCAGAGCCGTGAACGCCTCACACAGCTTCTGGCCTTCTTCGCCGCTGCCGAGCGCCGTGGCCGTATAGCCGGGGCAAACGCAGTTGACGCGGATACCGCGCGCGCCGAGCTCCAGCGCTGCCATCTCGGTCATGCTGGTTACTGCGCGCTTGCCGGCGGAGTAAACACCAGCACCCGGTACGTTAATGAACGCCGCCATCGACGACGTCGAGATAATTGAACCGCCGTCGTTCATGCAAGTCGGCGCGTGTTTGAGTCCATAAAGGACACCCCAATGATTGATCCTGGTGACCTTTTCAATCAGCGCCTGCTCAGTCTTTCTCGAACGTGGGCCCCACGTCGCCGACGCCGGCATTCAGAACAACAATGTCGAAGTTGCCGCCGCATAGCTTGCTGGCTTCTTGCAGCGCGGTGTGTACGCTGTCCTCATTCGATACGTCGACCGAGACGAATCGGGCGCCGATTTCTTCTGCAACGGCCGTGCCGTCCGTAATGTCGGCAACCGCTACCGTTGCGCCCTGGGCAACAAATGCCTCTGCAACGGCGCGGCCGATGCCCGAGGTGCCGCCCGTAATGAAGGCGCGTTTACCCGCCAATGAAAACAAGTCACTCATCCCGCGTAATCTCCCAGTGAGTTGACTCCCGGCAGGTTGCGCGGGTCCTCTTCTTTGCTGGGCAACTCGGCCAGCTCGATGATATTTCCAAACGGGTCGCGGCAATACACCGCGTAAATACCGCCGCCCAGGTCGGTTGGCTCACCCAGCATCTCACCACCCAGATCCAGAAGTCGCTGATATTCAGCGCGACAGTCGTCGACGAAAAACGCGAGGTGCCGAATGCCCAGGTCGTTCGGCCCTGAATCGCGCGGCGACGGCCCCTCCGCATCCGGCAAACTGAATTCGAACAGCTCGAGATAGCAGTTGTGGCCTGCCAGCGTGACTCCCTTGCAGGCAGAGCCCGCGACGCCGATGGCTTTGTCTACCGTTGCGTTGTCGTGCCAGCCCTCGTCGCCGAAGTATCGAAAGCCGAACATCTTTTCGTAAAACGTTCGGGCCTTCTCAAGATCTGAAACGACGAGCCCCGGATGTGCAAAGCCGAGAATCACGGTGCATAGGGCTCAGTCAGGGCCAGCACATTTCCGCCACAGGGCTCGCGCAAGTAGGCAGTTTGCAGGCCGGTGAGCGGGTCCTTCTGCGGTGCCTGCAGCTCCTTCATACCCGCCCATAGCGCATCGTCCCAGGCACGCTTGACGTCTTTCGCCTGGTAGATGATGGAACTGATGTAAGGACCGTGCCTGGCGAGATGATCTTTTTCGAAATCGTGGCGCGCGTTGTGCAGCACGAACAGCGATCGACGCTCGACGTTATCGTAGTCTTTGTCGGTCATCACAACCTCGTGATAACCATTGGACTTGAATTCGTCGATGACGTGCATGCCCATAATATCTTCGTACCAGCTCTTCATGCCTGGCACGTCCGCACAGACCTCCGAGTTACCCACCATTTGCAGGCCACATTCGCCCGATGGCGCATTCGTGAATTCCTGCACTCGAAAGTTTTCGTCGGTGTACTCCATGATTTCAATCCAGCGACCCTCCGGGTCGTGGACAACGAAACCGTCGTACGTTGGAAACTCTTCGAACGGCATGACTTCGGTTGCGCCGTTGGCGAGCAGTTGCTCCATGGAAGCGCGGGCGTCTGAGGTTATCCAGCAGATGTGGTTATAGCCGCGGCCGTGGTCCGCCCACCAGTTACGTTCGTATTCGAACTGGAAGGGCGGGGCCTCGATCTGAATCTGATAGGCTCGTCCGCCGCAGCCGAGAAACGTATAGTCGGAATGGCCTTCGCCGGTAACGTGAAACACATTGCCGGAAAAATAATTCGTCATGCCGTGATGCCAACGCAAATAGGGCCACATGTTGTCGCGCGGTTTGTCATCGTAGATGCACAAATGGTGCAGTCGATAGTCGAGTTCGTCAGCTGATTTCATTTTGTCCCACCATTGATGAAAATTAACCTGCCTCCTACGGTAACCCAAAAAAAAATTCGATCAATGGCTTTTAGGGACAAATGCAGTGGCTTTGGAGGACACAGCGAGCTCGACTCAGAATTGTATTGATAAGGGTCACAAATGTAATTAAAGGCGTGCCCGGCCGCACCTAGAATGCAATTGCTGCCACACGCAGGCGGCACCAAGGGGACACCGTATGAGCAAGTCCAATGTTGTACTGACCATTCCGGAGCCGGGCAAGATCGAGCTCGTCGAGCGTCCCTATCCTAATGTCACCGCAGGCTATGCGGTGATACGCAACGAAATCGCGCCGGTCTGCCTCGAAGGCTCGCGGATCTGGGCGGCGCACGATTTCGAGTTCCATGATGATCCGACCCATCTTGGCCACGAGGGCGTCGGCGTTATTGACGATGTTCAGCCGGGCTCCTCCTTCAAGAAGGGCGACCGGGTCATCGTATTTCAGGGCGATCATTGCGGCCAGTGCCACAGCTGTCGCAACGGTCTTTCGCCCACTTACTGCGTTTCCAATCTTCCCGACCATGGCGGCCGTGCGATGCACGGCATCGAGGACAAAAATGATAGTGAATCCGGTGGTTTTGCAATGGCACGATATCGAATCGCACCCATTGCCAATCTCTACAAGATCCCAGACAACGTCGACTTTCGTCACGCTGCGGCTTGCAATTGCTCGTTTGGTGTCGGGTTTTCGAACCAGGAGATCATGAACGTCAAAGCCGGCGATACGGTGCTTGTCGGCGGCGTCGGCTTTATTGGTATGGGCCACATTATTTCGGCGCTGTATCGCAATGCCACGGTGATTGCCCTGATGCGAAACACCTACCGTGAGGGGCTGTTGCGAGAAATGGGCGTGCAACATTTCATTAATCCTGATGACGATGACTGGCTGGAACAGGTAAAGGCGCTGACGTATGAAGGACAGGGCGTCGATCATTGCGTCGATGGATCTGGCGTCACCTATTACCAGGAAAAACTCATGGCCGCGACGCGCCTGTATGGCACCGTCAACTTCAGTGGCCATACACCGGGCGCAAAGATCGAATTTAGCCCGCTGCATCACGTCATCGACCCGGCCCATCAGTTGATGGGGCAGCACGATGTGCGCGCCCGTGATCGCGAGGGTCTCGCAAGAGCACTGATGAACGCCGATGTGCAGCGCATGATTGACGTCATGGTGACGCATGAATACCCGATGTCGAAAGCCAACGAGGCCTTCGAAACACAGGTTTCCAAACAGTGCGGAAAAATCTATCTGCATACGCAGTTCTAGAAGGAGAAGGTTGTGCATTCGCTAAAAGGAAAAGTCGCACTGATAACCGGTGGCACGAGTGGCATTGGATTGGCAGTAGCCAGGAATTTCGTCGACAACGGTGCCTCCGTAACAATTACCGGACGCCGCGACAGTGGCGCGCAGGTTGCCAGTGACGTGGGCGCTGATTTTTCCCGGTGCGATGCGACGGATGAACAACAGGTCGCTCAATGCTTCAGTGCCGTAGAGGAGAAACATGGCAAGATCGACGTGCTCGTTGTCAATGCCGGAACAGCAGACGATGAAGGCAGTATCGAGGAATTCCCGACCGATAAGATGAGGCATCTTATTGACGTAAATCTCGGTGGTGTCTTTATTGCACTAAAGTACGGACCGCGACACATGAATGACGACGGTTCGATAATAACGACTGGTTCCGTTGCCGGCGCAGGGACGACCAACGCCGGTGCCGGCGTTTATGCCGCCAGCAAAGCTGGCGTCGCGTACCTGACGCGCACCTGCGCGATCGAAGTCGCGGCGCGCGGCATTCGCGCCAACACGGTCTGTCCGGCACTGATCGCCGGTACTGGCATGATGACCGCCGACGACGGTGGGCCGGAAGCGCAGCTTCTGTCCAAACTGACGGCGTTTGGTCGCATGGGACGCCAGGATGAAGTCGTTGGCGCCTACAATTTTCTCGCAAGCTCGGCAGCGACGTTTATCACCGGGCAGGAACTCAGAGTCGATGGTGGAATGACGGCTGGTATTGGCAACCCGATCTTTGCCGAACTTGCGTAAGCGGCCTGAATTCATAAACTTCAGGTTGCCAATGTTTACCCATCTCAATCTCGGTCTCTAGCCGACACGGAATCTCATGGAACTTACAAACAAGACAATCGCCATCACAGGTGGTGGTCGAGGCCTTGGCGCCGCAATCGCAAAGCGGCTGGCAACACAACGCTGCAAACTCGCGCTGATCGACATCGACGAACAAACGCTCGAACAATGTGCCGCCGAATGCGTCACAGCCGGCGCGCCCCAGGTTGAGATCTACAAGGCAAACGTGGCGAAAGAAGATGACGTTGAGTCGCTTTTCCAGCAAATAGCCGCTGATTTCGGGGCGCTTCACGGCCTGGTCAATAACGCCGGCATCACTCGCGATGCATTGACCCTGAAGTACAAGGACGGCGAGCAGGTGTCGAAGATGTCGATGGAGCAGTGGCAGGCCGTGATCGACGTGAACCTGACCGGCGTTTTTTTGTGCGGCCGCGAAGCGGCGGCGAAGATGATTGAGTTCGGTTCCGGAGGCTGCATCGTCAACATTTCGTCAATCTCCCGCTCGGGCAATATGGGGCAGCTCAATTACTCTGCGGCGAAAGCCGGCGTACAGGCGATGGCAGTGGTCTGGGCAAAGGAATTTGCCCGTTTCGGTATCAGAGCCGCGTCGATTGCGCCTGGCTTCATCGGTACCGAGATGGTCATGGCGATGAAGCCGGAGGCCCGTGAAAAAATGACGGCGGGTATTCCCCTGCGCCGCATGGGTGAGCCCGATGAGATCGCCAGGACGGTTCAGTTCATACTCGAGAATGATTACGTCAGTGGCCGCTGCATTGACGTCGATGGTGCGCTGCGACTGTAATCGATCCCGATAGGGTCGAAAATGTATAAATTAGGATCAGAAATATCATTTAACTAATCCCTGCCACAACCTAGTATGACTTCCACAAACCAGTGGAGGCTGTCATGCAATTTCTAACTTTGACGATTCTCGGCGTAATCGCCGCGATACTGCTCGTTCCCGCGCTCCGACGTCCGCTACTGAGCCGACACGTCCTTACCTGGTTTCGGTCCGTTCTTCCACCGATGTCGAGGACGGAAAAGGCCGCCATCGATGCCGGAACCACCTGGTGGGACGCGGATGTTTTCAGCGGTAACCCCGACTGGAACAAACTCCTCAAGATTCCTGCAGCAGAGTTGACCGACGAGGAACAGGCTTTCCTTGACGGGCCGGTTGAAGAACTGTGCGCGATGCTCGACGACTGGCAGATCAATAACGAGCTCGACGACCTGCCACAGCCCGTATGGAGCTTTCTAAAGGACAACAACTTTTTCGGAATGATCATTCCGAAGCGGTACGGTGGTCTGGCGTTTTCGCCGCGCGGCCAGTCCGAGGTCGTCCTGAAAATTGCGACGCGCAGCCCGGCAACGGCAATCACGGTCATGGTGCCGAACTCCATCGGCCCGGCGGAGCTGTTGATGCACTACGGCACCGAGGCGCAGAAAGACTACTATCTGCCGCGGCTTGCTATTGGCACTGAGCTACCGGCATTCGCGTTGACCAACCCACACGCCGGATCCGATGCCGGCTCGATGCCTGACACCGGCGTCGTTTGTCGCGGCACATACGACGGAAAGGAAACGCTGGGCTTTCGCGTTAACTGGCAAAAGCGTTACATCACGCTGAGTCCGGTATGCACCGTGTTGGGCCTCGCTTTCAAAGCGACGGATCCGGACGGGCTACTTGGTGATAGAGAAAACCTTGGTATCACCTGCGCGCTCGTACCAACGGCGATCGACGGCGTAACGATCGGCAGCCGCCACGACGTGGGCAGCGCCTTCCTCAACGGACCGAACAGCGGTGAGGACGTATTCGTGCCGATGGACTGGGTCATCGGCGGTCAGCCGCAGGTTGGCGAGGGCTGGAAAATGCTGATGAATTGCCTGTCCGTTGGACGTGGCATTTCGCTGCCCGCGCTCGGCGCGGCGGCCGGCAAGCTGACAAGCCGCACCACAGGCGCCTACGCGCGAATTCGCAAACAATTCAAAACGCCGATTGGCAGTTTCGAGGGAGTTGCCGAGGCGCTGGCACGAATTGGTGGGCTGACCTATCGCATGGATTCGGCACGTCTGTTTACTGCCGCCGCACTCAATGCGGGCGAGAAACCGGCCGTCATTTCAGCGATCCTCAAGTACCACAATACGGAAGGCATGCGCCAGGTAGCTAACGATGCGGTAGATGTTCATGCCGGCAGAGCCATCTGCGGCGGCCCACAGAACTATCTGCGCAGCACTTTCAATATGGCACCCGTTGGCATTACCGTCGAAGGCGCCAACATCCTGACCCGCAGCATGATCATCTTCGGGCAGGGTGCGATTCGTTGTCATCCCTACGTACTGGACGAAATGGCGGCTGCGGCAAACGAGGACAAGTCCGCAGGGCTCGCAAGTTTCGACCGCCTGTTGTTCAGACACATTCGCTTCACGATCGGAAATGCCATTCGCTCTTTCGCACACGGTCTGTCCGGCGCACGATTTGCGAAAACGCCGCGTGCCGGCGAAGTCGGAAACTACTATCGGCAGCTGTCTCGAATGAGTGCCGCGTTTGCATTCCTTGCCGACGTTGCGCTGCTCACATTGGGTGGTGAATTGAAACGCCGCGAGGGACTGTCCGCGCGATTCGGCGACGTACTGAGCCATCTGTACATGTCTTCCGCCGTGCTCAAACGTTACGAAGATGAGGGCGCCAAAGACCCGGATCAACCGTTTGTTGACTGGGCTTTACAGGATTCGCTGGCGACGATTCAGGATCGACTGATTGCGATCCTCGATAACTTCCCGTCGCGAATTCTCGGCACGCTGCTGAAGATCATCGTATTTCCCTTCGGCCGCTCCTACCGTGCGCCCGGCGACAGCTTGAGTCTTCGCGTTGCAGGACTGCTTCTCGAGCCCTCCGAAAGCCGCGACCGTCTTACCAAAGGCATGTTCGTCCCGGATAGCTCCGAAGACGTCGGTCTACTGGACCGCCTGCTCGACACCGTCGCGGAGCTGGAGCCCATCGTCAAAAATGCCGCGAAACACGCCGGTGGTGAAGCCCGGCTTTGGACAGACGACGATGCTATCGCAGCCGCCGTCAGCGCCGGCGTCATCAACCAGATCGAAGGCGCGAAACTCAATGAATACCGGCAGCAGCTGACGAGAGCGCTGAGCGTCGACGAATTTGCAACCGACGCGCAGGGTCATGTCGTCGCGCTGGGAGAGACGGCGTGATTGGAGACTTCAAGGAGATTGACGTCGCGGCGCTTGCGGCGGATGCGTTGGAGACCGCCGAGGACGTCGGTGAATTCGATTTCAACCAGACGTGGAAAGCGGTTCGAACGGCGGTCAGTCCGATGGCCGTGGCCAGGGAGACGGTTGTTCTCGGCGCAGAGCTCGTGAAGATCGCGGTCGGCGCATCAAATATTGAACCCGAGAAGCGCGACTGGCGCTTCAATGACGATGCGTGGGAGCACAACGGTTTCTACAAGCGACTGGGACAGTCGTACCTGGCCTTATGCAGGGGAGCCAAGGGCATTGTCAATGAGAATGCCGACTGGCGAACCCGTGAACGCGCAAAGTTCGCACTCGAAGTAACGACGAGTGCGCTTGCGCCGACGAATACTTTACTGGGAAATCCCGCGGCGCTTAAGAAAGCATTCGACACCAATGGCAAAAGCCTGTTCAGAGGCTTCAAGAACTTTGCGTACGACGTTCGGCACAACGGCGGTATGCCGTCGATGGTGGATTCCAGCCCTTTTACAAAGGGCGACAACATTGCGGCGACGCCGGGCGCGGTCGTATTTCGTAATGAGGTCCTGGAGTTGCTGCAATACGCGCCGCAAACCGACCAGGTTTATGCGATTCCCACACTGCTGATTCCCCCGCAGATCAACAAGTACTACTTTACGGACCTGGCGCCTGGACGGAGCCTCGTTGAGTATGCCGTGCAACAAGGCGTGCAGATGTATGTCGTTAGCTGGCGCAATCCGCAGAACGAGCAGGGTGACTGGAACCTGGACACGTATGTCAGCGCTCTGCTCGAAGCCATTGATGCCATCAACAGCATCACGGGGCGCAAGAAACTCAACACGATCGGCTTCTGCGCCGGCGGCATCACGATGTCTGCCTTGCTGGCGTACATGGCGGCAACCAACGACAAGCGCGTCAACGCGATCAGCTATGCCGTTACGCTGCTGGACTGGTCCACGCCGTCAATGATGGGCATGCTGCAGTCGAAAAAAGTGACCAACCACGCGCGCAGAAAATCCAGGCGCAAGGGCGTTATTTCGGGGCAGGAACTTGGCAGCGTGTTCGCCTGGTTTCGACCCAACGAGCTGGTATGGAATTACTGGGTCAACAACTACCTGATGGGCGAAGCGCCGCCGAGTTTCGACATCCTTGCCTGGAACGCGGATGCAACCAACCTGCCCGCGAGCCTGCACGCGCAGTTCCTCGGCATCTTCATGGACAACCCCCTGCGGAACCCCGGCGAAATGGAGGTCCTCGGGCAGCCGATCGACCTTGGTCGGATTACCGTTGATGCGTTCGTCGTCGGCGCGATCGATGATCACCTGACGCCGTGGAAAGGCTGCTACGAAACGACGCAGCTGCTCGGCGGTGACAGCACTTTCGTACTCAGCAATGCCGGCCACATCGCGGCGCTCGTAAACCCGCCCGGGAACCCCAAAGCCAGCTACCTGCTCGGGCCCAAGCCCGGCGAGGACCCTGTTGCATGGCTCGATAAGGCTGAGAAGCAAACCGGAAGCTGGTGGCAGCACTGGTCGAGTTGGGCGGGCAAGCGAGCGGGCGATAAGATAAATGCACCGAAATCACTCGGCAACAAGCGCTACCCGGAACTCGATCCGGCGCCCGGCACGTATATCAACGATTAACACTTGCAGGACACGAGCAATGACAAATACAGCAGAAAATTTCGAATCAGCTTTGACGCTTAAGGACAACTCGCTTCTGAAGACCAACGCCTACATCAACGGCGAATGGTGCGGGGCCGCGGACAATGCGCGTTTTGATGTGACCAACCCCGCGACTGGCGCGGTCATCGCGAGCTTGCCCGACATGGGCGTCGAAGAGACGCGCGAGGCAATCGAGGCAGCGAACAAGGCCTGGCCATCGTGGCGCGAAAAGACCGGCAAAGAGCGGGCCGGTATCTTGCGAAAGTTGTTCTTCCTCATGATGGAAAACCAGGAGGACCTCGCACAACTGATTACCGCCGAGGGCGGTAAACCGCTTGCGGAAAGCCGCGGTGAGGTCGCTTACGGCGCAGCCTTCATCGAGTGGTTTGGCGAAGAAGCCAAGCGAACTTACGGCGATCTGATCCCGGCCACGTTTAGCGACCGGCGTATTGTCGCCGACAAGCAGCCCATCGGCGTCTGTGCCGCGATCACGCCGTGGAATTTCCCCATTGCCATGGTGACGCGCAAGGTCGGACCGGCGCTCGCCGCCGGTTGCCCGATGGTATTGAAGCCGGCCCATGAAACACCGCTCAGTGCATTGGCGCTGGCAGAGCTCGCTGAGCGCGCGGGCGTCCCACCGGGCGTGTTCTCGGTCGTTACGTCGTCCTCTGGCAGAACGGTAGGCGGCGAACTGACATCAAACCCGATTGTTCGCAAGTTAACGTTCACCGGTTCGACGGCGACAGGCAAAGTGCTGATGCGCCAATGCGCGGACACGATCAAGAAGCTGTCGCTGGAGCTCGGCGGCAATGCACCGTTCATCGTGTTCGACGATGCCGATGTCGACAAGGCCGTAACTGGCGCAATTGCCTCGAAGTATCGCAATTCCGGCCAGACCTGTGTGTGCGTCAATCGCTTCCTCGTTCAGGACGGCGTTTACGACGAATTCGCCGCGAAGCTCACGGCAGCGGTTGAGGTTATGAAAGTCGGTAACGGTGTTGAGGACGGTGTTGTGCAGGGGCCGCTGATCAATGAGGCAGGTGTTACGAAAGTGCAAGAGCACGTTGACGACGCTGTCAGCAAGGGCGCCAAGGTAGCCGCGGGCGGACATCGCCATGCGTTGGGTGGCAATTTCTTCGAGCCGACCGTGATTACGGATGTGACACCGGATATGACGGTTGCGCGCGAGGAAACCTTTGGCCCGGTATCACCACTGTTCCGGTTCAAGACTGAAGAAGAAGCGATCGCGATGAGCAACGACACCGAGTTTGGTCTCGCGGCTTATTTCTACACACGCGATTCGGCGCGCACCTGGCGGGTATCGCAGGCGCTCGAGTACGGCATCGTCGGCGTCAACGAGGGCATCATCTCGACCGAGGTTGCACCGTTTGGCGGCGTGAAGGAGTCGGGTCTGGGTCGCGAAGGCTCCAAGTACGGCATCGAGGACTACCTCGAGATCAAATACATCTGCATGGGTGGGCTGGATAGCTGAGGCCAGTTGGAGAACAATATGACAACAAATCGATCAATACAGGAGCGCCGCAGTGCGGCGGTCGCGTCGGGCATCGCCTCGGCACATCCTTTTTATGCTGCTCGTGCTGAAAATGCCGAGCTTTGGGATGTTGAAGGCAATCGTTATATCGACTTCGCTATCGGCATTGCCGTCTGCAACACGGGCCACTGTCATCCGAAGATCATGGCCGCAGCAAAAGAGCAGTGCGACTTGTTTACACATACGGCGTTCCAGGTTAGCGCGTATGAGTCTTACGTACACCTTGCGGAGCGTTTGAACGAGCTCACTCCGATTGACGACGCGCGCTCGGTGTTTTTCTCAACCGGTGCCGAGGCCGTTGAGAACGCGGTAAAGATCGCGCGTGCCGCCACGGGTCGCCAGGGAGTCATTGCGTTCACCGGAGCGTTCCACGGCCGAACCGAAATGGCGCGTGCGCTGACCGGCAAGATCGTGCCTTACAAAGCCGGTGCCGGCGTGCCGATGCCGGCCATCTTCCATGCCGATTTCCCGGTGCCCTACCACGGAATAACGGTCGAGGACGCGCTCGCGAGTATCCACCGAATTTTCAAAGTGGATATCGAATCCAAAGACGTTGCCGCGATCATTATCGAGCCGGTGCTGGGCGAGGGCGGCTTCTACGCGGCACCGCCGGAGTTCTTGCGTGCGCTGCGCGACTTGTGTGACGAGCATGGGATCATTCTGATTTGTGACGAGATCCAGTCCGGCTTCGGCCGCACCGGCAAGATGTTCGCCATCGAGCACAGCGGTGTCGAGCCGGACATCATCACGGTTGCTAAAGCCATTGCGGGTGGCTTCCCGATCTCGGGCGTCGTCGGCAAGACATCGGTCATGAATGCGCTGGGTCCCGGCGGGCTGGGCGGAACCTACGGGGGTAACCCTGTCGCTTGCGCGGCGGCGCATGCAGCGATCACAGTGATTCAGGAAGAAAAGCTTTGTGAGCGCAGCGCGGAGATTGGCGCGCGTATGGTGGAAAGGCTGAACGCGATCAAGGCGCGCGACGACGTCACGCCGATCGGCGATGTTCGAGGGCTCGGCGCCATGGTCGCATTCGAAACGGTTGAGGAAAAAGGCGGCAACACGCCGAAGTCTGAAGCGGCACTCGCAGTGGTTGCCAAGGCGCGTGAACTCGGCCTGATTATTTTGCCCTGTGGGTATTGGGGTAACACGGTCCGACTGCTTGCGCCGCTGACGATCCCGATGGAGCACCTCGAAGAAGGTCTCGACATTCTTGAACAAAGTCTCGAGCAGAGTCGCGTTGAAATTGCCGCGTAACCGCGCCTAACTCCCCAAGGAACAACAATGAGCTATCGCAAAAAAGATGCGGATCTGCCCGAGTTCGCCAAAGTCGAACGTGATGAGATGTTGCGCGGAACAGGGCTGGGCGAAGAAGGCATTCGGCGTCCACAGATCGGTGTCGTCAGTTCCTGGGGAGAGGTGAACCCGGGCTCTGTGCACCTCGATCGGATCAGCCGCGCCGTCAAGGACGGCATCTGGGCCGCTGGCGGCACACCGCGTGAATTCGTTATCAGCTCGATCTGCACATCGATGGCAGGTCACGATAACTATCACCTGCCGCATCGCGACCTCGTCGCCGGCTACATTGAAACGGTGGCAATGACCAACCTGTTCGATGCGATGGTGTATGTACCGGTCTGCGATGACGTTGTGCCCGGTCACCTGATGGCGCTGGCACGAATCGACTTGCCGTCGATTGTCGTCACCGGCGGCTACATGAGTGTCAATCGCCACCACGGTCAGCCGATCGATCCGCTGAAGGTCGCCAACAAGCATTTCAACGATCTCAAAGAAGGCCGCACAACACCGAGGGATTTTGAAGAGATCAAGGAGCGCGGCTGCAGGGGTACGGGCGCCTGCCCGGTGATGGGCACGGCCAACACGATGGCTTCGATGACCGAGGCGCTGGGCCTTTCGTTACCTGGCACAGCGTGCACGCCGGGTGCCGATTCACGGTTGCAGCGCATTGCATTCGCGGCCGGACAACGTGTCCTCGATCTATTGGTCGACGACATTCGTCCTTCGCAAATCCTTACTGAGAAAGCGTTCCGCAACGCCATTCGCGTGTTGATGGCGACGGGTGGCTCGACCAATGGCGTGCTGCACCTGCAATCCATCGCGGCAGAGCTTGATATGGACCTGTCGCCCGGCATGTTTAACGAAGCCAGCAAATCGACTCCATTTATTTGCGGTATTTCGCCAAACGGACCGGGACTCATGCAGGACCTCGATGAGGCGGGTGGCATTCCATCCGTGATGAAAGAGCTCGAAGAGATTCTCGACACCGATGTTATGACAGTGACCGGCCAGCCGCTGACCGAGACCCTGAAAGTATCATCGTCTGGCGACGGCAAGACAATAAAGACGATGGCCGATCCGATTGCAGAAGAGGGCGGATTGATTTTCCTCGAGGGGTCACTCGCGCCTGACGGTGCATTGGTAAAACGGTCAGCCGTGCCAAAGAACATGCACAAGCACGAGGGACCCGCTCGACTCTATGTGACCGAAGACGATGCAAGCAACGCACTCATGGCGGGCGAGATCGAAGAAGGCTCGGTCGTCATCGTGCGGGGTATGGGCCCGGCCGGCGATCCGGGCATGCGGCTGTTGCAACGCTTCTTGTGGTTGTCGGCCGCCAAAGGTATGAGCGACAAGATCGCTTTCCTGACCGACGGTCGCTTCTCCGGCACGAATATGGGTTGCGCGGTTGCACACATCTCGCCCGAGTCCGCGGTGGGCGGACCGCTGGCGCTGGTTGAAGAGGGGGATACGATCTCTATTGATGTCGAGAATGCCCGCCTCGACCTGCTTGTCGACGAAGTTGAGGTGCAACGTCGGCAGCAGGCGTGGCAGGCACCCGAGCCGCGCATCAAGAAAGGTTATCTGTCGATCTATTCGCGCAACGTCGACAAGACGTCGCGCGGCGCATCGCTTAAGTACCGGTCCGCGGGATAAAAAAATGGGGTCGAACCGAGGTTTTTTTCTTAAGCGGCGTGGCGCTTGACCTTGATTTCGACACGGCGTCCGGTCTTTGCCAGGAGCTTAACGAGCATGTCGATACTGAATCGATCGATCTTGCCTCGAACCAGGTCACTGACACGAGACTGTTGAATACCAAGTAATTCAGCGGCATCACTCTGTGTCAGACGCTCGCGATGAATTAGTGTTTCGAGTTCTCGCATCAGCTGGGCACGCAGCTTCAGATTCTCGGACTCGGAAGCGTCGAAGCCGAGATCCTCGAACACGTTGCCGCTGGATTTTGTCACCCTACCCATAACTAAGTCCCTTTCATCTCCTTCAAACGCCGTCTTGCAATATTGACGTCCTGCTTTCGAGTTTTCTGCGTCTTCTTTCGAAACGCGTGCAGTACGTAAACCGCATCATTGATCTTCGTGACGTAGATCACTCGATACTGACCCTCGTGGTGAATCCGAATCTCTCGGACGCCGCGGCCGACGGCAGTTAGTGGCTTCCAGTCGCTGGGCTCCAGGCCATATTGCACACGGTCCAGTTGGTAACCGGCTTCACGTCGCGGCGCCCGCGGCAAGGCTCGCAGGTCCTCAAGCGCCGAGCCGACGAAATAGAGTGGTTTCAGCATCAGGAATATATAAGTTTAGTGATATAATATCAAGTTATTTATACAATAAATTCAATGGATATATTGAACTGGCTGACGGTTGGAAAGGCACCTCAAAATCTCTGTGAAACCTTCAGATTTCTGAGCCTGTCATGTGAAGTGAATTGACCAGAGTCTGAGGCAATGTGATCAGACGCTGTCTGTCGTGGAACGCACAATTAAGAAAACACGACGTAGGAGAGGTCAATGAACACGAGCGAAGAGACAGGGCGCGAGCCCCAAACTCCGAACATACTGATTCGCGCCGCCGTCAAGAATTGCTTGTCTGAAGTTTTCGCCGATGAGTCCGGACTATTGTGCCGCCTTGATCGCTGGACGCGTCGCCGCGTCATCGCAGAAAACATGGCCAAGATGAATCTTGTGCTCGAGGCGACCGACCCTGTCGAGCATTGCTACCAAAACCTGATACGTGAGATCGACAACGAAGCCGAGATGGGCGTGCTGCTGGCCAACCCCGTGGCTGCAGTCGATGCGCTCCGGCTCATATGCGAGGACCCGGGGGTGTCAGGTGCGCTCTATCTTGAGATGCATCAGATTGCACCCGTCATGTTTCCTGATGAATACGCTCAGTCGAACGGCGATCTCCACAGGGTCCGGGCTTCAGTCCAGGCACTTTATGATCGTGCTCGACTGGACCGGACCGTCTCAGAGGTTTTGATGGGGTATTTACTCGATAGCAAGCAGAGCGCGTCGGATATCACGCAGGCTTTAATATCGCTGTTCTATTCGTTTCACGAAGAGGGCATTCGCCGCCAGTTCGACATGTCCTCCCTGCTTGATGCACGGGAGACGCAGGACCTGTTCGTAATGGTTGCCGAGTTTCTCAGGCGTGCTGGCTCCTATGAGGACCGCGCCAGCTTGATCGGAGTGAACGCGGGCACCGTCTGACAATAAAGCCCTCATGCGGACAGTAGTATTCAGCATTCTTCGCGGGCCCTCGGGCCCGCTGTTTTTCTCTATTGCCCGGCTCAGTCCGCGAAGAACACCGGTATTGCCGTGGAGTCATCGAGTTCGGCTTGATCGGAAGGATTGTCTTTCACGAAGACAAGTGTGCCCCGCGAGCCGGGCTTCGGCTTTGTGAAAGACAGGCTGCCCGAGAAAGCAACGAACTCCGGTGTCATCGATTCGTCGGCGGCCGTAACGAACGACCTGGCTATGACGTCGCCGTCCGCGTCTTTCAGCAAGATCGGAAAATCGCCTTCGAAGAACCAGTTGCCGCGGGCACGCCCACGAATCGTCAATGGCGATTCGATCACCGCACCGGGGGCTGGAGTATCGACCGTGATGAACGTATCACGGCAGTTGCCGGTGGGTTTGATATCCAGTATGCGCTCTGCAATAAATGCGCTGTCATAGCTCGCGCCAAATCCCTCGTCCGGCGGATCGACGACCTGTCCTGCCAATATCATGAACAAAGGTGCGTAGTTGTGTGCGTTCTGCAACATGCCGCTGTATGTCGAACGAATATCCGACAGAGCCGGGGACTGCCCCAATACCCAGAGCTCTTCATCTGCGCCACACGGCAGATAGCTGCGTACTTCATGACCGAACGTAAACCATCCTGACCGAATACGATCATCTGCTAGCGCGATCAGCTCATGCCCGTCAAGAAATGCGTATCGGCTGACGGCGACCGTCGGTGTGGCTGAGAATGGTTGCGACGTTTTGCGATCCAGGAATTCCGCAACGATACTGCGGTGTTGAATATTCACGAGTTTGGGAACGATCCGGTCGCCCAGCAGCACCGCATTGGTTCCCCGATATCCGCTTTCGTCGGCAATCGCTGCTGCAACGTAATAGAAAGTGCCGCTGCCGCCACCCTGGTGAACCAGGATCAAGGCTGCATCCATGTCCTGATCGTCGTCGAGATAGCCGTAGACGGGCGGGCCGAATACGCTGACGGAAATTCGCGCTGCAGCACCCGGCGCCGCGGGCATGTCGAAGTGGCCGTCGCGAAGCGTGACCTCAAGACCGTCCAGGCTATAGGTCGCCTGCAGCGGGTTCGCACCGGTAGTATCGAAATCAACCGCAATATCCGCAACTTTGTCGACACTGCAGGCGGTGATCAACGGGAGCAACATCGTTAGCGATAATTTCATTCCGCGCCTGCGTGATGGAGAAGTTATGACCTGCCGGGATTATACTGCGGTGATCGCGAGCGGGCCGGCACCGGCTTTCAGGTATTCGACTCTAATGGTCCCTCCCGACCAACGGCGATTCCGTGTAACATTGCCCGAACAATAATCCACCGAGATGTCGAACCGCGCGGCGCCCGCTGAACGCATAACAACGTAAGGCAAACATCCGGACCAAGGATCATGCACGAGACCCAGGTTCCAGCAAGTCTTTTCTTTCGCCTGACGGCCTATTTCGTAATGTTAATAGGGGCTGCAGTGTTGCTTGCCACATTCAGCCCCGAATTCCTGCATTCGTTGCCGATCGCCGGTATCGATGCCATCGAGATAGCGGAAAGGGGCGATGGCGTAGAGCCGCTGAGTCCTCCGTTTGACGAAGGGCTTTCCGGCAGTAGTCAACGCAAGATCAAAGTGACGCAGGAGCAGGCTGGTCGCATCCTCGTATTTCTTGCGGTCAGTCTGGCACTGACTATTGCCCTCCTGATTCCAATAACGTGGACGTATATCGCGACGCGTCAGGAAGCAGGATTTCGAAAGACCTTCGTGCGCCTTCTGATCACACTGCCCATCTGTGCGACCACAATCGTCCTGCTGATCCAGAACAGCCTGGCCCTCGCGTTCGGACTGGCGGCACTTGTAGCGGCCGTTCGTTTTCGCGTATCGCTGCAGGACCCCATCGACGGCATCTACATTTTTGCAGCAATTGGCGTTGGCTTGGCAGCAGGCATCGGCTACATGGGGATCGCGACCGTGATGACCGTGTTCTTCTGCTTTACGAACGCGTTCTTGTGGAGCATCGACTACGGCCGAAACCCGATTGACGACGCCAGGATGGCGAAAGATCGCGCCAAGCTCGACCGGTAGTCAGGTACGCAAAGATGATCAGTCTTAGCTTTCGGATCAACCGGTAACCATCTCACGACCTGCACGTCGAAAGTCGGTTGTTCTCTCGCCGGGGGTGGTTTGCGCCTCGATAAGCACCAGGGCGCCGGGCGGGGTGGCGGATCTACTGAATGACCAGCGGCGTCCGCAGCGTGGTTTCGAGCAAGGTGCCGCGCGGCACGTTGATGCTCGCGCCGGACGTCAGAATCGAAACGCCCGCGCCAACTTTTGCACCTTTCCTCGCACCTTTGCTGCCATCGATCAGACCACCGATCGCCGCCGCTCTTGCGGAACGGGCTACCGTGCGGCCGGCCTCGCCGCCGGTCTGTGCGCTAAGCGCCGTTGTCGCGATCGGGAATAGCTGATCGTCGATCATGATGTCGGTGAATTCCATGCTCAGCTGCGAAGAGCCGGCGACCCGACCGGACTGGCTGGCCGAGGCGACCACGCCGTGCAGGAACGTGCCCCTCGGTGCCACGGTAACGCCATCGACCACGATCGCGCCTTCGAGCTGGCCGCGAAACCGGCGACCCGCGCCGTGTTGACGGGTGTCTATCGTTTCTACGGTGCTTATGACGAGCCGCGTCCCGACCGGAACCGTAATTGCCGGTGCTTCGGCGTGCGCCGCCGCCGCTGCGACACCACTGCTGAAGTAAACGCCAACCACGTCGTTCTCCGGATAGGCCTCGATACCCTCCCCAGTGTTGAACATGATGATGCCATTGCTGCTGCCAACAAAGTCACCTTCGAGAATTGTGCCGTCAGCCAGTTCGATTGAATCGGCCATCAGCGGCAGGCTGATTAGGCTCGTAAGTAGTACGGCAAAGCAAAAGGTAAGACGACGCATGAATAACTCTCCGATTGAGGCCGGGTCAGGGAATACGAGACCCGCGATAATACAAGAAAGTTCAAAGAATGCGTTATCTCAATGGCATCAGCTGAGTAAGCTGCGCGGTGACGCGATTCTGAAAGGCTTTCCGCCCCGATAACGATGT
>CAVXCW010000003.1:0-29839 GCA_963760325.1 uncultured Gammaproteobacteria bacterium
CATTTGCAGACCTTCAGTGTACCCGGAAAGCAGCCGTTTGAACGACCGGTGTTGGACATATAGCAGCCACTCCAGGCACATCCCTGAAGCCCTTTCAGGGCTGCCACCTCGCGAGTAGAGGCCATGATCTCTGAAAACCGATGCCTGGGTACCTCTTGCGTCAAAAACCGACCTAACCCATATCGAATTCACAGAACCCGCAGCAGACAATCGACACCCATGAGAATGCGTCGCATTTCATAAACGTCGGGATATTTTCCAATTCCGAGTCCAGGTTGATGGTCGTGTTTCATCATCTATATGGTTTTCAGTGCCTTACGATTTCGGACTGAAAATTGCATAGAGTTAAGGAGTGAATTGCACGAGACCCTACAAGGGACTTCCGGCATGAACATACTCAGAAAACTAGCAGTCGTTATTGTCGCGTTGGGGAGCGTGTCGGTTGCTCAGGCCGATCCTATTGACTACCAGATAATCTTAACTGCCGAAGAAGTAGTGCAGTGCCTTGGCACGTGCGACATCGAAGTCGGTGACGAACTTTATGGGCATTTCTCAGTGGATGCCGAGGTGTTGGCCGAAGACGGCCTAAACCGTGTCGGTGTCCTGAGCAGTTTCGTGCTACAGATTGACGTTTTCATCTGGGACATTTTGTCCCCTTATCCCGAGAGTGACTTCGATGGCTTTCGCGGGCCTGATGGAGGATTAAGTTCTTCGTCTCCGGGTATCGATGTGCTAGATGGCGAGATCACCAACTTACGAGGTGGCGTGCGGTCAGTTAGCGATTCGCCGTTTGTCGATTTTTCACCCGCACCATTTCCGCGGGATTGTGGACCCTATTGCAATTCCTCAGTCTCAAACACGTTTTGGTCGCTTGCTGGCCGCTGTTGCGGCGAAACCGGCAGCAGCGTCGTTATCGGAGGACATCTTGGCGTGAAACGAGTCCCCGAACCCGCCACCCTCGCACTATTAGGCATCGGCCTTCTCGGTATGGGTGCTGCCAGACGTAAAAAGAAAGCCTGAACCAACAATAATAAGAAACGAGAAGCCCCGCCCAGTGCGGGGTTTTTTATGGGCGTCCATTTTGTCCGATTTCTTGGGTTCTGGGACAGCACGTGAACCTCAGGAATAAAGTCGCTTGGGACTCCGACCGTATATGGCAACTACGGGCATGTTCAGCCCCGCGTCTCTCGCCAAAAAAAACAGAAAAAAGTCGGTTGCCCAACCACTATCCATTAGTTGCCGAAACTAGCCTACGAGACTTGGGGAAATTGGCTTAGTGGTGGGGGACGTATACCTAATCCCGTTGCAGGAAATACCGCCAATATCCGGCAATAGGCAATTGGGCCAGTCCAGGTCGCCGCCCTCGAACTCGACCCATACGCCCGTAGCTGTCGCAGGTATGAAGGATACATTTGGCAATGACGGAAAGCAGACAATAAGCACATCCCAGAATTGACTACTTCCGCGATCGTAGGACAATTGAGACTGCGATAAAGGCAAATCCAGCAAAAGCTGGTGACGCAAAGCCACGGGTCCTCGCTTCCTCCGCGACGCTCGTTCGCCACGTAGGACCCCAAGATCGCCGGGCTGCCGATTTACTAGGCACTAGTTTGGGCAGCAGCGGTCCACCACTGGAAGACGCTGCCGATGACTCACGGAGGTGAGACCATGGACTTTCAATTGCAAGGCACATTTTTGGCGACTAGTGCTGTGCTAATGTGCATCTTGGTATCAGGCATCAGTGCAGCTACAGAGTCCAACTTGGAAGTAGATTCCTCTGTAAATGGAATCATCGAAATACAAGCGCACATTGATGGTCGTGATCGGTTGATCATGAAGGGTGACACAATCCAATGGCATCATTTTGATTTTGCTGCTGTCGGTCGCCACCTTGGCAGCAATTCGCCCACTATCATCGGTGATGCAATGGGCACCATACTTGAATGGTTACCCACCTGGCCGTCACCACCACCAGATGAGATACGATTCGAAGCGGTCTCTTCCGTACTTCAAGGAATCATACCGCCAATACCCTCCGACGGTGTGACTTGGCAGATAGAAAAGGTCTTTGGCCGAGGTGAAGTGAGAATTATCGAGCAACCAACTTCTATTAATGATTTCGCCCTAATCGTCGAGTTCGATGACAATGCGCCCCTTGGTTCAAATTTCTATGTTGTAATCCTTTCGAAAGCACCGACTGACGTGGAAATTGACATTAAGCCCTGGAAAGAAACCAACAAAGTGTACCCTCGCGCAGGTGGCGATATCTGGGTTGCCATTCTGTCCGACACAGATGTCTCGTCTCCGTTTGATCCATTGTCACAAGTCAATATTTCATCAGTGGAATTTGGCCCTGACGGCGCCGAAGTTAAGTGGTATAGGTCCAGAGACATCAATAGAGACGGCCTCAGTGATCTGCTGCTGGTTTTCAAGATGAAAGAAACTGGAATTCTTTGCGGCGACAACGAGGCAACGCTAACCGGTGAGACGTTTGATGGTCAGCAGTTTATTGGAAAAGATAAGATCAAAACCTGTGGATGCGCGCATTAGGCAAGACGCCAGATAAGTTGGTTTGTAGCCCTGATAGAGCAGGTCGATTCCCGTTAAGAAACGGCAACGCCAGGGAAGGATACGAAAGCAGTTGGGTGCCTCTGTGGGTCCCCCTGAATGTCTATCCTGGCTCCCAGGTGGGTTGACGTACCCGGGGGGGGGTCGGTTTTTTCACGTGAGACAGATCATCGGGATTTAGCCGAAGTGGGAAACGAGGGATTTCGCCTGGTCCTGTCCACAACCACCATTCAGGCACTTACACGCGATAGTTAACGTGCGCGAGGGTGGATAATCTCGGATTCGCCAGAAACCCTATACCTAAGCCAATCTCATATGCGCATAACAGTGTTTAAGTTAAATTAGCGTATCCGAATATATGGCCGAAGTGGGAAATCACGCCGCTTTGCCACCTTTGATGATCGCCATTAACTCTTCGTCGCTGTAATCCGCTATCGGGTGCTTCTCTGTCCGTGGACAATATCGACCTCAGACGTTGCCAGACGCGGGTGTAAGTACGGAGCAGCAGCCCTTGCTGCATCTACTCGTAACTTCGTATCAGCCTCGTCATCGCGATACACGCTCACCAGGTAGTCCACAGGCAATTCACCAGACTCGGCAATTCGCTCGTGCATTTTCCATTGCGAATTTATTGAGACTGCCTCGTGGCCGTCCATTCGGATTGCCGGATTGTCCTTTCTTCCAGGTCATTGTAGATCTCCTGTATTAACTAGCGTTTGCTTTGATCGCAATGAATCAATCATCTGAGCGTATATCGGAAGCATCAGCTTTCACAATTCTCTTAACTGAGATTCCTGTTCTCGCAGTACTCTGGCCAGCTCTCGTAGAAATGGCCTGACACCGCCCTTGTAGGCGTTCTGAGAGGCCGCTGCTTTGCCCTCACTTGTCTTTGGACCTGTGCTTTGCTGCCACGGTTTCCAGCGTCTGATCGCCTCTGACTGCCTCTTGCGGCGTTCCTCCGTCCAATTGTTCGCCATCGTTTTCCTCCAATAGTTCGTTTGGCGATCGATTGGCCGTTATTCACCTGCTGGTTATAGCCAATATTGGTCTGATTCAGGTGGGTCGGTTTCTTCATGCTGACCAATGCCTCAAGCGTCGTTCTGCACTGGCTTTGCGCTTTGAGACCTAGCTTCATGTAGGCTTTCAAACTGATTCAGATATTCCTGACGCTATGGCTCTGCGAAACAGGTTGTTGGCGATAGCATCCAGTGCATGCGCCTGAGAGAGCAGCATCTGCTCAATTCGATTGAGATTGCCGTCCTTAACCTGGTCTACCTGCTTGTCGAGACAGTCGATCAGTGCTGCTAAATCAAGATCAATGGGCGAGTTTCGAATACTGTTGGATCGTACCGGCAGATTGCAGCGCCGGACTGAGCATGTCCTGAGCAAGGGCTTGCTCCTCGGTCTCATCACGCTGGCATTGGATGAGGAATACCGATTCAGCTTTCTTGGCTTTGGTCATTCAGTGGTCCTTGAACCAGTGCTAGCGGGATCATCGTCTTACCGGTTGGAATTGGTAGTCCCTTAATGCGGTTGAAGCACCAGGGACAGCCCAGCTACGACAGGAGCGCATCCTTCCCATATCGGTACAGGACCGCAGCGTCGGCACACCGTTGTAGCTGTGTAGTGGTCTGGCACTATGCCTTGTTGACGCATGTCTTCGATTGCTAGGAGATCCGCAAACGCCTTCAATTGAGCAGGATCCTTGGCCACTTCCAACCAGTCATCGCCTGCCTTTTCCCGAATTTTGTCCAGAGAAATCAGTAACTCTGTTTTCTCTTCCTTGATCCTGGAAACCAGAGAGGAAGTCAGTGCGCCCTTTGGGGCAGTGAGGGCCAGATCTGACCCCTCAACCCGGACTTTGATGCCTTTCTCGGAGAACTCAATCAGCAAAGGCAATGCGCTCATAAACGCACTTCCATAGCATGGTCGGATAGGCACCAGGCGCAGCCCTCACCATCACACTGAGGACACAGATCATCCTTAGATTGGCCGTTTTCCGTACTCGTCTGACTCGTTAACTCGCGGCTAGACGAGTGTGACGAGTCAGACGAGGGTGAATCGCGGGTATTCTCAGGAGGACTAAGGGTCCAGCGAAGTGCGTTCGATTGATTGTGGCCGCCATCTTCGGTAACGGACCACCCTGCTTTACGAAGTGCCGGTGCGTTGCGTCTGAGGCGTTGCGTTACGGCACGGGCATTAGCAGGCCAATCCTTTGGCGGCCTGTCGATTGGGAACAGCGCCAGAAGTTCGGCCGATGTACCTGTGAAGTCTCTCTGCGAATCCGAGAGCGCGAGCAAAAACGGGTCGCTCGATAGTGAATCAAGTGCCACGGTGCGTTGCTTGGCAACATAGTGTTTCAAGCCAGTGGTTCCCATCACTGTGTCCACTGCCGCTAGTATTCGCGCAAAGTCAGCCATGCGTGGTTTAGACGCTAGCTCAACAGATGGCAGTAGCCGCATAACCTCGGCGGCAAGTCGAGGATTGCACCCAATATCCCGGTGTGGCATTCGTCCCAACGGCTTCGCGACTTCTTCCTCGGTAAGTCGTTTCGATTCGGGTATTACTTCCATCTGGATCGGCAGCAGGCGCTCTGCGAGGTCGCCGCGCAGCGAACCCAGGTCGATGCCGTTGATGCAGACACAACGCCTAAACGCGAATACCGCATGTTCTCCGTCTGTGTAAAGTTTCCTTCGGACATCACCATCGCCGGTGACGGCGCGACAGATGGAGTCTGAGAGCCAATCTGGAATCTTCGAAAGGTTATCCAGGCCGACGTACCAACTTCCGGCAGCCGCCGTTACCCACGACTCAGGATCGCGAGGTGGCTTGCGTGTCGGCACGGGCCCAGGGTCGATGACGCTCACAGTCATTCGTTGCGCGGTGGTCTTTGCCGTTCCTTGTTCGCCGAGAAAACCAAGGACAGGGTGCGCGATATCGGGAAACAAACTTGCCACCAGCCAAGCGGCTAGGAGCGGGCGGTCATCGACAGAGACGTTGAGCAAGCGCCAGAAGCTCTCCAGATCGCCGTGAACAGGGTCTGGCAGTGGCCCATTCAAGACTGTGCGCTTGAACAGAACCGGCGGCTCATCGCGAATAGTCCAGCCATCCGAAGTTATCTGCACAGTTCGACCAGTGGCGTCACCGAGGTCTAGCCACAGCGCGTTATCATGTTTGGCAACGCGAAGAAATATCTTAGTCGCTTCGGCCTCTTGCGCCATGCCGTCAAGAACTGCGAGCGCGTCCGCAAGCGCCTGTTGGGGTGCTGCTTTACCTGTAGATCGAAAGTAATCGCGTGCGAGTTTTCCACGTAATGACGTCTTGCTGCCCCGCAGTAGGGCCACGATTCTTGGCTCAGATTTCGGCAGCGCAAACGCCTCACCGACGGTTGAGATTCCGAAGTCATACGCGGCCAACGCCATGTCAACCAAGACCGTCGCTGCTGATTTTCTTTCGTTATCCTCGGGCTGCTCGGCCTCCGTTGCTTCGTCAATCGCTTCTTTGATGCGCTCCTCTTGCGTACTCATGGCTTGTGTCTCAACGGAGCAACGATTGCGCGCACCGTATTGATGCGCTGCGCTGCGGTACCGAGTCGGTGCCATGTATCTTCATCGACCTCCTTATGCTTGAAAACGTCGGATGCAATAATCGCCGCGACCAACGATTCGTGATCAAGGGTGGCAAGTAACTGCCTAGCATCGAATCTCTGCCGCAAAGGCTTGTAGCGATGCTCTGGCAGGCGCTCGGGCATTACGTCAGCAAAGGTCAGGCCAATCGCTGCCAAGACGTCATCTGGCTCACAACCGGCAAAACAGTGTAGTAAGACACGACCATCGTCACAATCCTTGATTGCTAACGACGGAGACTTGTCATCGTGAGCAGGACAGCGCGCAACGTACTTGCCACAACCGGTTTCCTTCACGCTATCTAAGTGCATAAATAGGGTGTCAATTGTCACAGCGAATCCTCTGCTACATCTTGGAATGCATCCGCAACTGGAAGAGAATCAATCCAAGCTTGAACGGAACTTGATTTCCACGCCACGCGGCATTGAGACACTTGTACAGGTTTGGGGAATTTGCCGTCTCGGATCAACTCATATCGATGAGTGCGGCTGACAGACGTGACCTGGGATACCTCCGAATCCGTCAGTAACGGATCGGGCAGCAATTTACATTTACTAGAAATCATGACCCATTGTTAACGGACCATGCTCTGTCATTCAATGACGATAATTGACAATGGAATGACGCTGGACTGACAAGAAATGACAGCTAAAGTGACAGAAGTTTGTCACTAAATCTTGAGGTCATTCGGACTGCAGAAATCGCGGGTCCTTCAGCGGATTCTTTAGTGATTCGCACTCGCGTTCGCGATACACGCGCTTAGCTATCGCGCCAAAATTTTGAACGCTTGCTGGACAGCAATTCGGGAAATCGCCTCTGTTTCTTAACATATATTCGTACAGTTGCTGCTGAGTTCTAGGTAATTGCACTTTGGGGTCGTCTCGCATCATTAAGGCCGCATCGACGGCTTCAGTCCAGAATGGTCCGTCATTGAAAACCCGTTGATCATCAAGTTCTAGTCCAAGACCAATTGGCCGCCAACCCTCTGGGACTGGAATGTCTGTTCTTTGGAGCCATAAGAGCCAGTCGGTGACGCGAAAAGTCTTTACGCTCCTGTTGAGGTATCTGAGAGAGCCGTTCGCAATATGCGATCCAGCTATATCTAAAATTTCACGATAGCGTTGCATATTGGGGTTGTTTGAATAGAAGGATCGTGGGTCTAGGTTGAGCGATAGGCAGATCGCATTATGCTGAGTTACGGTCGCGACCCTGTTCCAATAGGGCCACTCAGGCGGCTTGTTGACAACTCCAAATCCGGCGTTTTTCATTGCCAGCCGTCTGGCTTTTGGGTCTTTAATTTCTAATAGTTTGGCTATTCGATCTCGTTCTATCTTGCCTGACTCTGACACAGTGCGCCCCTTCCAACGCCCTTCTTAAAAACCACGGCAGACCGGCGAAGGTGGCCGGCTTTTCGGGTGCCCCCTAGCCGCGGTAACTTCATACTAACCGGTTTTCAGTTCAATCACTCTGGCCTTCTTGCCACTCGTTATGCTCTCTAATTTGCGACCCCAGGCACTCAACGCTTTACGCTTTTCCTGATCGTATGAATGCCGGTCATAGGTTGCTGTCACGCCTGACTCGACGTGATTCAGGATCTTGCCAATAGTCAGCCTTGCGGTGCCTGAACTAGCCATCTGCGAGGCCGCGGTGCGCCTAAGGTCGTGCGGAGTGAAATGAGCAATCTTGAACGCAGCTTCATTTCGTCTGACCGCCTTGCTTACAGCATCGTCTCGAATCGGCCCGGTATCGGACGGGTTCGGAAATACATAGTCGCTATTTCCGGCTTCCTTCTTTGCTGCTCTGAATAGTCGAATGGCAAGCGGTGACAAGGGGACACGATGAGGTAGACCGTTCTTGGCAACCGTCTCCGGAATTGTCCACCAAGCCGCCGACATATCTATATTATCCCAGCAAGCGGTTACGACCTCACGCCGCCTTTGCCCGGTTGCAAGCATGAGTTTTAGGCAGATGCGAACCGAAGCTGTCATTGTGAGCTTCCGATTTTCAAGCGCATTCCAGAATTTCTTGATTTCTGCTACAGATAGCACTCGGTCTCTTTGGTTAGGCTTTGCTGGAGCGGGTAGTGCCTCGCAAGGGTTGAATGGCACGATGTCCCGAGTAATTCCGAAGCGAAACATCTTTCTGATGATCGCTAAAGTCCGATTGGCCGAGATAGGCGCGCCACGGTCAACTATGGCATCGAGTATCGTAATGATGTCTCGCCGCGTCACGTCTTTTGCCTTCTTGCGGCCAAGGAATGGCACAACGTCAGAATTGAGAATGCGTTCGTCTTCTTTCCACGACCGCTTCCGTGGCTTTGCCCACTTTTCGATATATTCGTCAATCAGGTCAGTAACGGTAGGAGCCTCGCGGCTGGCTCGTTTGCCCCTGACCAATTCAGCACCCGGGTCCTTGCCCTCCTCGTCCAACACCGCCTGCGCTTCTGCCTGTCGTAGTCTGGCGGTAGATAGGCTAATTCGTGGATATACGCCGAACGTCATTCGTCTCGGACGACCCTCGTGCCTGTATAGCCAGAAAAAGCTCTTACGGCCAGCAGGAGACACCCTCACGCCGAATGCAGGCACTGTTGCATCCCATGCCTCGTAACGTTCATCACGTGGCTTCAGAAGCTTCACAGCGCGGTCTGTGCGAAATGTGAGTCTCTTGGTCTTTGCCATTTCGCTACCCAAGGGTCATATGGGTAGCATATTAGCACGGACAACAACAAACAGTACCGGACAATAACGGACAGAAACCGCTATGAATTACCTGTAAAGCCTAGGCTAAAACCGCTGAAAGTGTTGTGCGGCAAGGGGGTGGAATTTGATTACGAATGATGTGCTCTACCGACTGAGCTAATCCGGCTATTAAGAAGCGGCGCGAAGTATAGCCTCGCCGGCTCTGTGCGAAAAGGGTCTTGCTCGATTAATCGCGTTGGCTGCGGACCTTGATCAGGACATCGACGCTGTGCCTTTCAGTGCCCTCGGGAAGTTCGGGTAACGCACTGAAACTCACCTTATCCACGTCTATATCGGTGAATTCACCCGTATCGACGTTGTAGAAGTGATGGTGTTCCACGGTCGAGGAATCGTAATACCGGCGGTCCGGATCCACACAAAGCTCTTTGACCAGACCGCATTCCCCGAACAAATTCAAGGTGTTATAGACCGTCGCCTTGGAAACGCTGCTACCGGCCTGGCGCAGCCGATCCAGGATTTGCTCGGCGGACAAATGCTGCGGTTTCGCCAGCAATATTTCCGCTATTTTCACGCGTTGCGGGGTCGGCAAAATGCCGTAACGCTCGAATTGCAGGAGGATGTCGGAGCGCGCCATTTCGTTCGTCCTTTCAATCTTTCAATGGCCATCAGGATATCATGATCAGGGCCGTGCACGTCAGCGGACGGGGCTACTTTCCGCGGAAATGCCCGACATTTGCCGAGTGCGATCAACCGCCTGGTTTCCCCACAATGTAGCCAGGACACGGAGGTCCGGCATGCATCGACAAACTCTCGGCTACTCGCTCTACGAACTGCTCATCACGACTTCACTGATCGCGACGCTGTTAATGCTCGGCATTCCTTCTTTTGCGTCCATGATGGCCCGGCAGCGGCAACAAGTTGAAATCAACGCCCTGTTTCACGCGATTCACCTGGCTCGCAAGGAGTCCATCATGCGTCGCAAGGTTGTCTCGATTTGCCCCAGCAACGACGGCGATGCGTGTTTGCCCGGCAGGGACTGGTCCAGCGGCTGGCTGATGTTCGAGAACAGCGACCGAGACTCGCCGCCGCAGGTCGACGCCGGCGAGGCCATTCTCCAGCGTCATGCGGTCGCCAGGGACGTTGAGATCCAGGCAAACCGCCGGGGCTTCACGTTGCGGGCGACGTTCCTCCGCGCGACCAATGGTACCTTCGTGGTGTGCGACCGGAGCAACCGGGTTCCGGCGAAGGGCCTGGTCGTCAGCTACACGGGCCGGCCGCGAGTGGCATTCGCCGCTCCGGGTGGCAAGCCCTATTCCTGCGCGGATTAAGGTAAATGCCCGGGGGCGAAAACGACCGTTTGTCGGCCGCGCCTGGCCGTTTATCGGATAGATACACAGCGTCGGGAACCACTCTTTATAGTGGCCCGCATGAACAAGACAACGCAAAAGGGCTTCACGCTCTACGAACTCATGATTACGGTCGCGATCGTCGGTGTGGTTTTGGCGGTTGGCGTGCCGAATATGGTTGCGTACAGCCAGAACAGCCGTATGACAAGCACCGCCAATGACTTCCACGCTGCCTTCCACCTGGCGCGCAGTGAGGCGTCCCGGGCGAAGACCTTTATTACGATTTGCGCGAGTGCCGATTCGATGTCCATCGCCGCGACGCCTACCTGCACTGGAAATTGGGACGAGGGCTATATCGTGTTTCTCGACCTGGACGGCAATATTCAGACGGGCGTCGGCGAATCGATACTTTTCCGCCAGGCGGAGTTGCCGGAAGGCGTGATCCTGAAGGTCATCAACAACGCGAAGTATTTCAGCTTCGCAGGAACGGGCCTTGGACGCGGCCAGGTTGGCGCTACTCCCGCGGTGACGCAGGTCGTAATGTGCGATGACCGCGGCAACGTTACCGCGGCCGGTGGCAATTCGGCCGCACGACTGTTTCTCGCCACCCCAATGGGGCGCGCGACGATCCAGCGTGACAAGACCATGATTCAAGACGTATTGGACGACAATACCCTGACCTGCCCGTAAGCAGGTTAATGCGCTGCATCTGACTCAGGACTGAAAGCAATGATCCTCAGAAACACACAATCCCGCACGATTCGATACCACGGTGGCTTTTCGCTGGTCGAGGTATTGATCGCCCTGGTCATCATGTCCGTTGGCATGTTGGGAATCGCCGGCCTTTACGTAGAAGGCATGAGGGCAGGACGAACCTCGACGTTTCGTCACCACGCGGTGACGCTTGCCAGTGACGTGGCCGACCGTATTCGCGCCAACCGGGCGGGCGCTATCGACTACGAGGGCGTCGGCGGGAAATAACAACTGCGTGTTGGGCAATGTTGACTGCAACGCATCGCAGATGGCCGCCAATGACATCTGGCTTTGGAAGCTACAGGCGGCGGGCATGCTGCCGAACGGCGACGTAGCGATCACATTTGATGACACGGTCAACCCGAATACTTACCAGATTGTAGTGAGCTGGGCAGAGGCCGGCGAAACGACGCCACCGTCCTACTCCATCATCATTCCGGTACTCCCATTCTAAGAGGGTGAAACGCATGCATTCGTCTCTATACAAATCCGCCCGGCGCCAGACCGGTCTATCGCTGACCGAGCTAATGGTCGCCCTCGCGATCGGCTCGTTCCTGATGATCGGCGCGATACAGATTTACAATCAAAGCAGGGAAGCATTCGTCATTAACGAATCCATCGCCCGCGTGCAGGAAACGGCGCAGTTCGCGATGGACACGATCGAGGCGGATCTCCGTATGGCCAGCAACTGGGGGCGCCTTAGCCGAGGCCTGAATATTGAAGGTCGCTCATTCACAGGCGTTGCGAACCCCACCGGCATACCGTCGGTACCTGCCGATTGTGGCCAGCTTTGGGTGCTCGATCTCGGGCTCCCGATCGATGGCGTAAATAATGGCTACGGCCTGGCCTGCCTGCCGACGGCCGAGGCCGGCACCGCGCAGACACAGTCCGATACGATTACTGTGCGCCGCGCCAGTGTCGCGCCTGTTCTCCCGGAAAACGGTCGTCTTCAGATCCAGAGCACCCGTGTGCAGGGCCAGCTGTTCATTGACGGCGCGATTCCACCGAACTTCAGGGGCCCTGCAGACCCGGCTTTTCCTGCAACACCGACGGATCCATCTGCAACGCACAATCTCCTGGTTAACAGCTATTACGTGGCGCAAGAGTCCGAGCTGATTCCAGGGGCACCGACCCTGCGGCGCAAGACGCTGACCATGGACGCCGGTGCTTCTGTTATTGAAGATCAGGAGGTCGCGCCGGGCGTGGAGAACCTCCAGCTACAGCTCGGCATCGACGTTGACGGGGACAGCATGGTGGACCGTTACGTCAATCCGGACGACCCGATCTATAACCCGAACGCAGCAGTCGCCGGATACGTTCCAGGCGCCCGCGTCCTGACCGCCCGCGTGTGGATGATCGTGCGCGGCATCACGCCGGAGTACGGCGTTCAGGATACCAACGACTACAAACCCGGCGACGTTGACCTGGGCACGCTCTCTGATGGCTTCCGCCGTATGCAGGTCTCCAAGACCATACTGCTGCGAAATTCCAGACTCTGATCAAGAGAAGAACTATGAAACCTACCAGACAATCAATAAGCCACCGCAACAAGCAGCAGGGCGCCGTACTCGTAATAAGCCTCCTCCTTCTCGTTGTGATCACGACCCTCGCTATTTCGGGCATGAACACCGCGACGACTGAACTCGCGATGGCACGCAATGACCAGAACTACGAGTTCGCGTTCCAGGCAGCGGAAACAGGACTTGATACCGCTATGTCGATGGGGCGATTCACCCCTTCCCCGGTGCCACTTGACCTTGGTGTGAGTTATGTGAGCGGCAGCCTGAACGATGCGTACCAGACCACTATCACCTACGAAGGTGACACGATGGTACCCGACAGAGCGTTCAGTCTGGGCGTCGGCAGTGGTATTTCCGCGTACCACTTCCTCGCTGCCGCAGAGTCGAAGTCGTCTCGCGCACCAGGCAGCGACACCGACCGCGATTCATCCGCGCTTCATACACAAGCGTTTTACGTGGTCGGCCCTGAAGACCCGGTACTATAAATTCAGCACGGAGCATTCCGATGAAAACAATTACAGCTGTCCTATCTTCGTTTTTGCTTTTAATAAGCACGGCGGCCATGGGCGAAGACTATCCGCCAACCAAGACCTACGAAGCGTTAGTGCAATCCGTGCGCATGCCGGACAGCGCGAACGGCACGATCACGGTCAAAGAATGCGAAAAGTGCGACTACGAAACGCACCGGGTGACGGAGCGCACGGTGTACGCGCTGAACGGCAAGAGCATGCGGCTTGATGACTTTCGGCTCGCTATCGACGAATTGAGATCGGACGGCGACCATGACATCAACGTCAGGCGTGACCTGCAGACCAACACGATTTCCAAAGTGTTTGTTTACACGCAATAAGCGGCTCAGAAAGGACACTGGGGACAGAATCATGAAGACTCAGAACACAAAAATTACATCAATCGGCGCGTCGCTTTTCCTGACGGTATTGACCGGCATGCCGGCCATTGCGGACGATACAGAGTTGCTCATCGTCGATCCCGGCAGCACGGGTGCGACACCGCCCAATATCATGTTCATTCTTGATACCTCCGGCAGTATGGGCGATCCGGTCGACACGACCGAGCCCTATGACAGCAATCGCGACTATGCGGCGGAAAGGGGTGGGTCGTGCGACACGGACAAGTTCTACTGGACTACCCTGCCAGTCGAGCCCAGTTGCGCCGGTGGCGGCAATACGCAATTTGTCGATGAGGCCTCCTTTGTCTGTGAAGACGCCAGGCTACGCATGAGCGGCATCGGCGCCTACACCGGCGTCATGGTGCAGTATCGTGCGGACGCTCGGGTGCAACTCGCTGGCAGCAGCTCGAGATTGGCAATGCGACTGGCCTGGTTGAATGTCAGGATGATTCCAGCGTGCACGGCGACGGTACTTCGGGCCAGGTTTATGCGCAGGCCGGCTCTGACCTCGAAGAGTTTACAGCGAACGCGGGTGCCGAGCTCTTCTGGGGAGCCGGTGACGCCGCACCGCCCTACACGATTTATGACGGTAACTACCTGAACTGGAAGGAAATTCCGGTTACCGTGAGTTTGCCCAAGATCGACATCATGAAAGCCGTGACGAAGAACCTCATGAACGCGATTGAGGACGTGAATGTCGGCGTCATGCGTTTCACGGGATCCGACGGCGGACGTGTTCTGCACGCCATCAGCCCGATCAACACCGACCGGGCGGCAGTCCTGGCCAAGATCAATGGACTGGCGGATGGTGGCGACACGCCGATCGCAGAAACCTTGTATGAGTCGGCCTTGTACTGGCGGGGTTTGGATGCCGACTACGGTAATCTTGCAACTGACGGCAGCACGCCCGATATCGATCCGAAGGCATTTGTCGGCCAGGTGCCTGGCGCGTACCAGCAACCAGCCATGCCGGTATGTACTCGCAACTTCAATGTCCTTCTGACCGACGGCGAACCGGTAAGTGATGAGGAAGATCAAGTCAAAGTGCCGGGCAACCTGCCAGCGTTTGCCACGCTGCGCGCGGCGTGTAACGGCACAGAGGCGCAAGGTCGCTGTGTTGACGACGTTACCGAGTACCTGTCCAAGGTCGACATCAGCAGTACAACGGGTGATCAGTTCGTTACCACTCACACGATCGGCTTCGACATCGACCTGGCGATCCTGAAGACCGCGGCAGAAGTATCCGGCGGCGACTATTACCTGGCTGAAAACGTCGAGACGCTTACAACGGTACTGACGCGCATTATCGAGAGCATTGTGGACAAAGGCCTTTCATTTGCCGCACCGGCTGTTGCTGTAAACACCTTCAACCGCACGCAGAACCTGAACGACCTTTATATTTCTACGTTCATTCCGGCCGGCAAGGTTCACTGGCCAGGCAATCTCAAGAAATACAAGATTGTCGGCGGCGTTATTAAGGACGACAAGAACGACGACGCGGTGGATCCGGATACCGGCTTCTTCGTCGACGACGCGCGGAGCATCTGGACGCCAGTCACCGTAAATGACGGCGACAAAGTACTGCTCGGTGGTGCCGCAAACAAGCTGCCCGATTCCGACAATCGCAAGGTCTACACCAACTATGGCACGCTGAGCGACCTGACGGCGGGCAATAACGTAATCACGCCGTCGAATGCAACGTCTTACACCCTGGCCGATTTCGGACTGACCGGTGCGGCAAATGAGCCATCCATCGAAAATGTTATTCGCTGGGCGCGCGGCCAGGACGTTCTGGACGATGATAGTGATGCAGATAAGACCGACACCCGACTCGCCATGGGCGATCCACTGCATTCACAGCCCGCCGCCGTTGTTTACGGCGGAGACGCTGATGACCCTGAAGTCGTCGTATTTTCGGCGACAAATGACGGTTATTTTCATGCCATCGATGGCGATACGGGCGTTGAGCTGTGGTCTTTCATCCCGAAGCAGTTTCTCGTGGACCTGCCGGAATTGATGTTTAACGGAAACTCGACTTACAAGCACTACGGCATTGACGGTGACATCGTTCCCGTCGTCGCCGACCTTGACAGGAACGGCGATATTGACGGCGACGACTTTGTTTACGTTATCTTCGGTCTGCGTCGCGGCGGCACGGAGTACTACGCGCTCGACGTGACCGACAAGAACAAGCCGGAGCTACTCTGGACGGCAAACTACGCGGAATTCGGCCAGAGCTGGAGCAAACCGGTTGTAGCGCGCGTTGACCTGGATCACCCGGACCTCAATGACGAGAAAGCCGTGGTTATTATCGGCGAGGGTTACGACACCGTGCACGACACGGCGGCACTTGCCCGCCAACGCGGATAACGTCGGCGCCGGTATCTCGATGCTGGATCTGATGACGGGCGAACGCCTGTGGCGCGCAGGACGTGCAAATGCGGATCTGGTACTCCCGACGTTGACACGCTCGATCCCAAGCCAGATCCGTGCGATCGATTTCAGCGGCGACGGATTCATCGACCGCATGTACGCCATCGACGTCGGCGGCCAGTTGTTCCGATTCGACATTTATTCCGGTGAGAAGCCGGACGGACCTGGTGACCGGCGGCGTCATCGCACGATTTGGCGGTGAGGGCGTGGCCTCGGCCGGCGCGACAAATACGCGACGTTTCTACTCCGCGCCGGATGTATCGATTTTTACCGACAAGAAACTCAATCGTCGATTCCTCGCGATCGGTGTCGGCAGTGGCTATCGGGCGCATCCTCTCGATGTGAGCGCGACAGATGCCTACTACTCGCTGCGCGATGCAGCCTTGTATACGAAGCTCGATCAGAACGCGTACGACAACTACACCATTGCAGTGGATGCGAACATGAAAGAGGTCAGCGGCCAGGTCAATACCGTCATTGGCACCGGTGATCGCGGTTGGAAATTCACGTTGCCCACAGGACAGATGATCCTGTCGAGTTCCGCGACATTCGACAATTCCGTGTTCTTTCTTGGATTCGAGTCGGACGTAGCGTCGGCAGCCACCTGTGAGGTTGCACCGGGTAACAACTTCCTTTACCGGGTCAATGTCACAAACGGTGATCCGGTGGCGGACAATCTCGGCACGATGACGGCGGCCGAAAGCAACGCGGCACGTACCACGGCACTGCAGCAGGGCGGCATAGCACCGACGCCGGCCTTCCTGTTCCCGAGGCGCAGACGACTGCACGGGGGCCGCCTGCTCACCGCCGCCGATCGCCTGCGTCGGCGTCGAGTGCTTTAATCCGGGCTTTACCAACAATCCGGTTCGCACGCTTTGGACACAGGACGGAATTGAATAATTGAGGACTGGTTCCGCTAACTAATTGAATAATTGAGGATTGGTTCCGGGCCCTTCAGGCCCGAGAACCGGGATAATAACGCGAAGGTATGACTGATTACGGATCAGGGCAAAACGACGCAGGAAGCGACGCCCTACAAAGGACATTTCGGAGTGAAGAAGATGACTATTCGCAAGACATTGATCGCTACACTATTTTTGCTTAGCGCACCCGCATTCGCGCTGATCGATGCCATCGAGGTATCGCCCGATAACATCATTCTTCCGGCGACGATTAACGGCATGGTGACGTTCCAGCCGTGTGTGGGTGAATGTGACAAAGATCACAAGAGAGCCAGGCTGACAGCCAATACAAGATTTGTAGTCGACGGCAGAGCCGTCAAGTTTGACGAGTTCAGGAGGAATCACGCCGCCTTGAGACGTAGCGAAGACAGCTACGCGTTGGTGAGCTACGACACAGAGACGATTACCGTTACAACAATAGAGATAAGTCGGTAGACACTATTTTATTTGTGACTGACTGAAAACATCTAGTCACGGAATGACTGAAGAGGTAAGGACCATGTTTATGTCCAGGATACGCACCGCTTGTGCAGGTGTAGGACTGCTGCTCTCTCTGACGATCTCGTCACCCGTATGGGCCGATGACGTCGAGCTATTGTTGTCAACGCCGGGATTGAGCGGCGCCGCACGGCCGAACCTGCTGTTCATTCTTGACTCATCCGGCAGCATGACCGGGACCGTACCGACGCAGAATCCTTACGATGCTACCGAGGACTACGAGCGGCGACTGTGACGATACCATGTACTACTGGAAGTACGGCAGTAACAGCACTGTCCCTACCTGCGGTAGCAATTTTAAATTCAAGAAAACAATGTTCGACTGCCAGCAGGGCCTCGACCAGATGGCAACGGCGGGCAAATTCACCGACATCATGGCCATGTATCGGCAAGGCGGTAAGTGGAGATGGCGTGATCTCGACCGATACCAGGATGACAGACGGGTTGAATGTGAGGAAGACTCGGACGATGGCGACCATGGTCATATATCCGACAATACGACGACCAAGCCCTACGCGCGCTCAGGCTCACGCTCTACCTATTCTTCGAGCCGGCTGTACACGTCCGATTCTGGCCGCATAATCAACTGGGGCAACATGGGCGGCATCAAGACGGTGTACGACGCGAACTACATCAACTGGTATCACGGTCCTTCGGGCGCAAGCCTGCGCAAGACGGACATCGTAAAAGCCGTGACGAAAAACGTGCTTGGCTCGATGAATGATGTCAATGTCGGCTTGATGCGCTTCGACGGTAACGATGGCGGTCCTGTGATGTTCGGTCTCAAAGACCTCGACACAAACCGCGCGGCGGCGACGGCGATAGTTGAAGCGCTTCCGGCCTCGGGCAACACGCCGCTGTCGGAAACACTGTACGAGTCTGCTCGCTATCTTACCGGCATGACCCGGGACTACAGCGACTACGACAAGACGGATCCGGATGCGCTGCTCGCCGCAAATTCTACCTCGGCCTACAAGCAACCTGTCGAATACTCGTGCTCGAAGAACTTCGTCGTGCTGCTGACCGACGGATTGCCGACCGCAGACCGGGATACCTACACCAAGATCAACAACCTGCCAGGATACGGCGCGGCCACCGGGCGCACGGGCTGTGCAGGCGTCGACGTTAACGGCCAGTGTCTCGACGATGTCGCCGAGTACCTGGCGAAAGCGGACCTGAATACGAGCGTTGATGGCGTGCAGTCAGCGACGACGTATACGATCGGCTTCGCGCTCCCGGAGGACGATGCCGACGCCGCGGGCGTCTATCTGACGGAGGTTGCGAATGCGGGTGGTGGCAAATACTTCGTTGCCAATGATGTAGGCACGTTGACCGAAGCCCTGACGGAAATCACCAGTGATATCTTCAATCGCGATATCTCTTTCACCGCGCCGGCGGTCGCCGTCAACGCCTTCAACCGCACACAGCACCTCAACGACCTGTACGTCTCCGTATTCCGTGCCAAGGACGAGGTTCACTGGCCGGGCAACATGAAGAAGTACGTGATCAAGGGCGTTGGCATTGAGGATGCGCTTAACAACAACGCGATCGATCCTGATACCGGGTACTTTGCCGACACGTCAAAGAACTTCTGGCAACAGGGAGCGACGCCAGACGGCGCGGATGTTTATAAGGGCGGAACGGCCAACATCTTGCCGCTCCCGACCGCTCGCAAGCTGTATACCAACAACGGCAGCAGCGACCTGACGCAACCGACAAACTGGCTGTCAGTCGCGAATATCCTGTCATTCACGGCCGCGGACTTCGGCCTTACCGGCGCTGCCGGCGATCCGACGCTCACACAGATCATCGACTGGGCGCGCGGCATGGACGTCAGGGACGACGACAGCGATGGCGACACGACGGAAGCTCGCAACGCGATGGGCGACACACTGCATGCGCAACCTGCTGCGGTTGTTTATGGCCAGACCGACGGTAGCTACGACGTCGTCATCTACACAGCGACCAACGACGGCTACTTGCACGCCATCAATGCCGATACCGGTGAGGAAGAATGGGCGTTTGTTCCGTACGAACTGCTCGATAACCTGGGCGCTCTTTATTTCAATGATAACGTCAATTACAAGAACTACGGGCTGGACGGCGATGTTGTTCCGGTCGTTTACGACGACAACAATGATGGCGTCATCGATACCAGCGATGATTTCGTCTACCTCGTATTCGGCATGCGCCGCGGCGGAGACAACTACTACATGATCGAGGTCACCGATCCCGACAAGCCGAAGCTTCGCTGGGTTCGGACGTTCCCGGAAATGGGACAAAGCTGGTCGCCTCCGGTTGTTGCGAAGATCGACATCGACAGCAGCATTCACACGAGCCCGCAAGACGCGGTTGTCATCGTCGGTGCAGGCTACGATACCGTGCACGATGCACCGGACCACCCGGATGAGGTGGACGGCGAAGGCACCGGCATCATGATGCTGGACCTCGAGACTGGCGATCGCATCTGGCGAGTCGGCCCGGACACTGCTGCTGATCTTAAGCTGGACAAGATGACGCGTTCAATTCCAGGGCGTATTCGTGTTGTCGACATGAACGGCGACGGGCTGGCGGATCGTATGTACTCAGCTGACCTGGGTGGCCAGTTATGGCGCTTCGACATCAAGAACGGTGAAAAACCGGACACGCTCGTCGCTGGCGGTGTGATTGCACGCCTGGGCGCCGAAGGATTGAGTGCCCCGACCGAGGCGGACACTCGGCGTCTGTACACAACGCCGGACGTGGCTGTATTCACCGACAAGGCGCAGAACCGCCGCTATATCTCCGTTAGCCTTGGCAGCGGTTATCGTGCGCATCCGCTCGATAACGATGCTGAAGATCGCTTTTATTCGATTCGCGATCCGCACATCTTTAACAGCCTCACGCAGGCACAGTACAACAGCTATGACATTATTGAAGACGATGATCTGACGGAGGTTTCCGGCGAGTACGGCACCGTCATTCCGGCCAACGGTGACGGATGGAAGCTGACGCTGCCACCTGATGAGAAAGTCTTGTCGGACTCACAAACGTTCGACAACTCGGTCTACTTCGTTACGATGGAACCGACGGTGGATTCAATAGATCCGTGCCAGGCAGGCCTCAGTGTCAACCGCCTGTATCGCGTCGACGTGGTCAACGGCGACCCTGTCATCGACTACGGCACCACGGTTCCGACGGATCCAGCGGATATCGACGCGGCACGTGTAACCAAACTCGAGCAGGGCGGTATCGCGCCGAAGCCGCAGTTCTTCTTCCCGAGCCCGGTGGATCCGAACTGCACAGGCGATGCGTGCGCACCGCCGCCGGTTGCGTGTGTCGGTGTCGAGTGTTTCGATCCGGGGTTCCCGAACTGGCCGGTTCGAACACTGTGGACGCAGGACGGTATAGAATAGTCAGGCTGGACCGTAGACTGGGACAATAGTTATGCAAATGCGCAAGTACATGGGGGGTGTGACACTACTGGAGCTGATGGTCGTTGTCGTGATCATCGGCATCCTGACGGCGATCGCATTCCCGAACTACCGCGAATTCGTGGCGCGCGCGAAGCGCGCTGAGGCCAAAGCGGCGCTGTTGAAGATTGCAACGAACCAGGAGAAGTTTTACCTGCAGAACCAGACCTTTTCCGACGATCTCTCGAAGCTGGGATACAGCGGCAGCGCGCCTTTCAAGTCCGAAACGGGCGCTTACACCCTGACAGTTGCGCCGAATCCGACCTGGCCCCAGGGTTTCATAGCCACGGCCACTTATATCCCCGACGACGCAGAAAAAGGCAAGTGCACTTCGTTCTCGATTGACGGCGGCGGCAGTAAGACCAATACGGGTAGTTATTCTGACTGCTGGACCCGCAAGAACTAGCTCGCCGTCAAGCGTCCGGGCTGGCTGAGGGCTCCGTCGACGGAGTCTGCCGTCCGGAAAAAAACAGCGCATCGATAATCAACAACGCGGCGCCGACAGAGATTCCGGCGTCCGCGACGTTGAAAGATGGGAAGGCCCAGCTGCCAAACCACACCTGGATGAAGTCGGTTACGTGACCAAACCGGACTCGATCGATCAGGTTGCCCACCGCCCCGCCAAGCACGAAAGCCAGGCCGATTGACAGAATTACCGGTCCCTCTTTCCGAATACGCCAGATCCAGACGGCGATAACCGCGCTCACAACGGTTGCGAGCACCACGAAAAACCAGCGCTGCCAACCACCCGCATCGGCCAGGAAACTGAACGCAGCCCCCGTGTTCTTCTGATGTGTCAGGTTGATAAACCCGTTGATGGGCACTCGATCATAAAGCGGCACCCACTCGATGATCGCCCACTTTGTGGCCTGGTCGGCGATAACGATAACCATCGCGACGACCATCCACGCGATGAAACGTCCGTTTGCCGAATTGATTTCCTGTGGTGTGCTCAAATCTATTTTCCTGTCAGACGGGCAGCGCGGCGAGCGCCAAACGTGCATTTTCGGCGTCGACGTCCATCTGCGCAACCAGTTCATCGACGGATGCGTACTTTTCCTCGGCTCGAAGGTGAGCGAGGAAGTCTACGTGTATGTACTCCCCGTAGATATCCTCGTCGAAATCAAACAGGTGGACTTCCAGTACCGGCTTGCACAAATCGAAGGTCGGGCGGGTGCCAACACTGGCAACACCGTCGATCGCTCCATCACCCACACCGTATACGCGCACCGCGAAAATTCCAAGGACCGCGCTCTGCCGCCTGCGGATGTCGACGTTTGCCGTGGCGTAACCGAGCGATCGACCCACCTGCCGGCCTTTGACGATTTTTCCTGACATTCGATAAGGACGTCCGAGTAGTGCGGTAGCGCGCGGAACCTCACCATTAGCCAGGTATTCACGAATGACCGTACTGCTGACCCTGACGCCATCAACAACGACGCTCGGCACTTTTTCCACACCGAATTCGAGCGCCCTGCTCGCTCGTTCCAAGTGCTCGATGGTGCCCTCTCGCCTGCTCGCAAAGTGGAAGTCATCGCCGACCACGATGTGGCGAGCGTTCAAACCGTGAATCAGTATCTGCCGGATAAAAGCGTCTGCCGGAATGCCGCGCATCGCAGGATTGAAACGCGGGCAGTAGAAGATGTCGATACCATAATCGGCGAGCGACTCGAATTTTTCACGGAATCGCATCAGCCTCGCGGGTGGACTCGCCGCTGCGAAGAACTCTTTTGGCGTAGGCTCGAAACTCATCACAACGGCCGGCCGGCCAGTTGCACGGGCCGCCTTGATCACCCGATCCAGCAGTTGCGTATGCCCGAGGTGTAACCCGTCGTACGCACCGATCGTGACGACGCTACCACCGGCCAGTTCGCCGTACGGCAGGTCCGCCAAGTGTCTTACAAGCCGCATTTCAAGTAGCCCTCAGGCGGAACTGCGACGGCCGCATTCCGAGAACCAACAGTGCCAAAAAGTACGTCGCCGCACCAGCGACCACCGACACCGTGAGCCAGTAAACGCGGTCGAGCGTCGCGACATCCAGCCACCATGCCAAAGGACGGTATAGCTGGAAAAGCACGGCGCACATGGCGACGTTTGCAATCGCTGATTCTAACCATCAGGAACAGCCAGCCCGACGAGTGACGAATAACCTCATCTTTGCGCAAGCCGCGGTACAACAGAACTGCGTTCAGTATTGCCGCAGTCGACGTCGCGGCAGCCAATCCGACGTGCGGCCCCGCAAACCCAACGGCGGTCAGGTACCATGCCGACGAGACACTCAGCAGCAGATTCGCCCCCAGTGCGATAAGCCCCACTCGAACCGGCGTCCGCGTGTCCTCACGCGCGAAAAAAGCCGGTGCGAGAATCTTGACGAAAGAAAAACCGATAAGCCCGACGGCATAAGCACGCAGCGCGAGGGTCGTCATCGCAACCGAATGCTCGTCAAAGATGCCGCCGAAGAACAACGTCGCTATCAATGGCCCCGCGAGCACAATGAGGCCGGCGGCCGCGGGCACCACAATCAATAGCGCAAGCCGCATCGACCAATCAAGCGTCTGGGAAAACTCGGTCTTGTCTTCACTGGCCCAAAGCCGCGATAAGGTCGGCAGTGTAACGGTCGCCAGTGCGATTCCGAACAAGCCCAGCGGAAACTCCATCAGCCTGTCAGAGAAGTACAGGTAACTGATGCTGCCAACCGGCAGCAGCGAGGCGATAACACCACCGAGCAATACATTAATTTGCGCGACTGACGAACCGAAGATAGCAGGCACCATTAGTTTGAACGCACGGCGAACGCCTTGGTGTCGCGGCGCCCATATCGGCCGCGGAAACGCGTGTATTTGCGCCAGGAACGGCAGCTGAAACAGCAGCTGACAGATTCCGGCGACCAGTATCGCGTAGGCGAGCGCCATTACCGGCTGCTCAAGCGTGGGCGAAACCCAGACCGCTGCGGCAATCAGTACGACGTTCAGGATGACGGGCGTGAATGCCGGCACGCCAAAGCGGCCGTAGGTGTTGAGAATTCCGCCGGCGAACGCCGTCAGCGATACGAATAACAGGTACGGAAACGTGAAGCGCAGCATCAACGCGGCAAGATCGAAGTCGCCACCGTCACCAACGAATCCGGGCGCCACAATCAGCACCAGCAACGGTGACGCAATGACGCCAAGCAGCGTTATGCCGAACAGAACTATCCCGAACGTACCCGAAACGGCATCGACGAATTCGCGCGCCTCGGCGTGATCGTGCTTTTCACGGTAACGTGCCATGACCGGAATGAAGCCCGCAGAGAATGCCCCCTCTGCGAAGAATCGTCGCATCATGTTCGGAATACGCTGTGCGACCAAAAACGCGTCCATCACAAGCGACGCGCCGAAATACCGTGCAAAAACAATGTCTCTGACCAGCCCCAAGATCCTGGAAATCAGAGTCATGCCGCTGACGACCGAGGTCCTCAGTGCCAACTTCAGTCCGGAAGTGCGTTTTTTGGTCGTCATGGAAGCGCCGAGTTTAGCCCAAAAAAGTCATAAAATCAGTCATTTACGCATTATGTCGAGCATATGGTGGCGGCTCGTGTTGCGGCCATTGACAATGCCTCTCCGGCCACGAATAATACGCGGCTCTCTGAGAGCAGGACACGGAATAACCAGTGGCAAATATCAAATCAGCTCGCAAGCGCGCCCGCCAGGCGGAGAAGACCCGTAAGCACAACATGGGCCTGCGCTCGATGATGCGAACCCAGATCAAGAATGTCGTCAAAGCCTGTGATGCCGGCGACAAAGACGCAGCGGCAGCGGCGTACAAAGCGGCTGTGCCGGTCATCGACAGCATGATCAACAAGGGAATCGTCACGAAGAACAAAGCCGCACGTCACAAGAGTCGACTCAATACTCGGGTGAAAGCGCTCTCTGCCTAGTAAAGCATCGGCGCAGACACACGGTGTCGCAGCTAATTAAAAAGCCGCCCATGGTTGCACGTGCGCGGCTTTTTTCGTCTCTTTCTTATCGACTAGCTTGAGGTTGGATCGAACTCCTCGTCGGCCTCGGCGACCTCATCGAAGACCTCCAGCTCTTGCATAATAGCCTGACCCAACGCCTCGGTGCCTGCGCCTGTCGCCGCGCTGACCTCAAACACCGGCCCTTCCCATTGAAGTTCTTCAAGCAGCATTTCACACGCGACCGGCAAGTCCTCATCACTCAACAGGTCGATCTTGTTGATCACCAGCCAGCGCGGTTTTTCTGCGAGTTCATCCGAAAACCTGGACAGTTCTTTCTCGATGGCTTTCACCTCATTCGCCGGCTGCACGCCTGGGTCGATCGGTGCAATATCTACGAGGTGCAGAAGCAATCGAGTTCGCTGCAGATGCTTGAGAAACTGGATGCCGAGCCCGGCCCCGTCTGACGCGCCCTCGATCAGCCCCGGAATGTCTGCCATCACGAAACTCTGCAACTGGCCGACCCGAACAACGCCGAGATTCGGGTGCAATGTGGTAAAGGGATAATCTGCGATTCGGGGTTTTGCCTCGGACATGGCGGTGATCAACGTGGACTTGCCGGCGTTGGGCATCCCCAGGAGACCAACGTCTGCGAGCACTTTGAGTTCCAGTCGCAGGTGCCGTGCCTCCCCCGGCGTACCTTTGGTGATCTTTCGCGGCGCACGATTGACACTACTCTTGAAACGCGCGTTGCCGAGTCCGCGTCGACCGCCTTCGGCAACCTTCTGACGTTGGCCCGTTTCGGTCAGGTCGCAGATCAGTTCGCCCGTGTCGACGTCGTAAACTACGGTGCCGCGCGGCACCATGACCTCGAGATCGTCCCCCGATCGACCTGTCCTGTTTTCCCCGGCACCGCCGACACCGCTTTCCGCTTTAAATTTTCGCGCCACGCGAAAATCGGCAAGTGTATTCAACGAAGCATCCGCTACCAGGTAGACGCTTCCGCCGTGGCCGCCATCGCCGCCATCCGGTCCACCACGTTCAACGTATTTCTCACGACGAAAACTCAGGCAACCGTGACCGCCGTTGCCTGCCTGAACGCGAATCGTTGCTTCATCGACGAATTTCATCTGTGCGCCATTCAGTGAATTGAAAACGAAAAACCCCGCGGTTGCGGGGTATCAAAACCCCGAAACAGCGGGGTTTCGTCATTCGTTTTGGGCCGCGGCGAGATTGGCTCGCTGGGGCGCGCTGTTACTGCGCGTCGACGACGCTAACGAATTGCCGGCTCTGCGGACCCTTCTTCTCAAACTTCACATGCCCGTCTTTTTTCGCAAACAGGGTGTGATCCCGGCCGATGCCAACATTGACACCCGCATGAAAACGCGTGCCACGCTGGCGAACAATGATGTTGCCCGCAATAACTTTCTGGCCGCCGTAGATTTTTACGCCTAGGCGTTTACTCTCCGAATCGCGACCGTTCTTGGTGCTACCGCCTGCTTTCTTATGTGCCACTGTACTGTACCTGTCTGCTTCATGACCCAGGACCAGCCTGAGCTTCGTTGATTACTTGTCGGTTTTCTTCACGGCCTTCTTTTTGGCCGCGGGTTTATCCCCGGTAGGGGATTTCTTGGCCGCCGTCTTCTTGGCCGCTGCCTTTTTCGGCGCCGCTTTCTTGGTCGCTGTTTTCTTGGGCGCTGCTTCCTTGGTGCTGCTTTCTTGGTCGCTGGCTCGTCTGTCTTCGGCGCCGCCTTCTTGGCACCTGAGGCGCTTATGCCGGTGATCTCAACCTCGGTAAAGAACTGGCGATGCGTACCCTGTCGCAGGTAATTCTGTCGACGCTTGAACTTGACGACCGGCACCTTGCGACTCTTGCCCTGGCGCAAAACTTTCGCACTAACGGAACTGCCCGAAATCACCGGATTGCCAACCTTGATATCGCTGCCATCGCCGATGAGCAGGACGTCATCAAAATCGACAGATGCGCCCTCGTCCGCCTCGATCTTTTCGAGACGAAGGACGTCACCCTTTGCTGCGCGGTACTGTTTGCCGCCGCTGCGAAAAACCGCATACATTATGTTTGCTCCATTAAGTCAGCCACAAAATCTGCAACTAACTGAGAAATAAGAAATTTTCGTGATCTGACAAACTTCCGCGCGAGCGACTGTCTGGCGCGCGCCACAAAAGAGCGGGAATTCTATAGACTCGGCGGCTCCGGGTCAACGCCAGACAGACGAGAAATTTTTCTTTATTTCAATAGCTTGCACTCTCGTTGCCGGACGGCGAAACCGCGCGCAATGTCGCCAACAGCAACGCTTTCAGGCATTATCCGGAAACGTATGCAAGTCGCCGAAAAAACACCCGCGTCCTTATGCTTCGATGACGTCATGGCGCTGGCCGATGACGACAGGCAAGCCGTGGACCGGCTTATCGCCGCGAGCCTCGAGAGCGATGTTGCGCTCGTGTCGCAGGTCTCCCAGTACATCGTCATGAGCGGCGGCAAACGTTTGCGGCCGCTGATCGTGCTGCTCGCCGCCAGGGCTTTCGGTTATGAAGGCGACCAGCACGTGCGGGCTGCGGCCATCATCGAGTTCATTCACACAGCGACACTGCTGCACGACGACGTCGTCGATTCATCGGATCGGCGACGCGGCATGGACTCCGCAAACACGGTATTTGGCAATCAGGCCAGCGTGTTGGTCGGCGATTTCCTGTATTCGCGTTCGTTCCAGATGATGGTCGACATCGGCGATATGCGGGTGATGCAAATCCTCGCGGATGCGACCAATACCATCGCTGCTGGCGAGGTCATGCAACTCATGAATGTCCACAACCCGGACACGAGCGAGGATGAATATCGCCAGGTGATCTATCGCAAGACCGCCCGGCTTTTTGAGGCCGGCGCTCAGATAGCTGCCGTGCTGGCAGGCCGCGACCGGTCGGACGAAACCGCGATGCTTCAGTATGGGCAGAATCTCGGAACCGCATTTCAACTGGTCGATGACGCGCTGGACTTCAATGCGTCGCCAGAGGAACTGGGCAAGAATCTTGGCGATGACCTGGCTGAAGGCAAAGCAACCTTGCCGCTCATCCATGCGATGCGCGTAGGCTCTGAAAAAGAGCGCACCCTGATTCGCGATTCGATCATCGAAGGTGGGCTGCAGCAACTGGACGCGATCCAGGCCATTATTGAGTCTACCGGCGCACTGACTTACACGGAAAAACGGGCGCATGAGGCGGCTGATATCGCCATCGATGCGCTATCCGGCATTCCCGACTCGGAGTACAAACAGGCGTTGATCTCGATCGCTGAGTTCGCCGTCAAACGGCGATCCTAGTGCGGTGTAACGGCTAGCCAGATGGATCAGTTCAACACGCCGTGGCGGGTCACATCGGCCGCTATCTACACCACGCCCACCGATTCCCGCGTTTACGGCACGCTCGACATCGATGTCACCGACGCAAAACGCTTCCTCGATAAAAAGCGATCCGAAGGGTTGAAGATCACCATGACTCACCTGGCGACTGCCGTATTGGCACGTGCTGTTGCTTTCGACGTCCCGGAGATGAACTGTTTTATTCGAAGGGGCGCGGTCGTTGGACGTGAGCGACTCGACGTCATGGTTCCCGTTTCTGTTGGCGGCGACTCCGGCGTAACGCCCGCCATCATCAAGGATGCCCATGCGCGAACCGTCACGTCTATTGCTGAAGAGATTCGCGATAAGGCATCCTCTGGCCGTGCCGGTGAAGAATCCAGGGCGGCGCAGAACAAATATATGCTAAACCAAATTCCCTGGCCGTTGAGACGTCCGGCATTCCGTTTCCTTAAATGGATCACGGTCGATATGGGCATCGAAATAAGCGCGCTCGGACTTTCGGCCCACAGCTTCGGTTCGTTCGTCGTATCCGACATCGGTAGCTTCGGCCTGAATACCGGCATGACAGCGTTAATGCCCGCCGCCAAGGTTCCGGCCGTAATCGTGCTGGGCAAGGTCGAGGAAAAGCCCGTCGTACGCCACGGCGAGATCGTGATTCGCACCGTGCTGCCGCTCACGGGAACCTTTGACCATCGCATTGTTGATGGCATGCAGATCGGCAAGCTCGCTCGCGGCATCAAACGAAATTTCAGAAAGCCCGAGTGGCTGGACGAAATCCCGGAAAAAGAGCTCAATAGCTGCCTGTTTAGGCCACGTGGCTAAGCTTTCATGAGACCAATAGACTGTGTATGATTGCCCGCGTTCGGGGTGTAGCTCAGCCTGGTAGAGTACTGCCTTCGGGAGGCAGGGGCCGGAGGTTCAAATCCTCTCACCCCGACCATTTTTTCCTTTAAACGTCAATCACTTGTAAGTGACTCTTCCGACCACTGTCTTTTTGCGTGCCCGATTGTGTGAAAATCGTGTGACGCCTGACTCTTAAGACAGTATTTGGCCGCCTTTCACACACTGTTTCGGCCGCTTCAACGAGTCTTGCGATATCGGGTGCCGAGTAATGCGTCGTGATTCGCTCGGACTTGTGCCCGAGTAAATCCTGCCGGTCCTCGAAACCTACACCCGCTGCTCGCAGCCTGTGCCCGAACGTATGACGAAGGTCATGCACTCGAAAGCCCGGCAGATCCGCCCGGACTCTCGCCCTCCTCCATGCGGTGTTGAGCATGTTGAACAGATAATGACCTTTGTAAGTGAAAACAAACTCGGGGTGCTTTCCCCTTTGTTCGTCAACTACTCGTCGGGCAATCGAGTTCAACACAACGATGCGTTCCTGAGAATTTTTTGTCTCGAACTGGTCGTTGCTTGGCAGCACAAACACACTCGTATCAAGCTCCGGGAGCTTCACTTCCCAGTGCCATCGAAGCTGGCACACTTCCTGTTCCCGGCAACCGGTGTTGACCTTGTATAAGGCCATCCGTTGCAGGTGCCCAGGCAATTCCTTGAACAGACGATCCTGTTCTTCCCAACTCAGCGGATAGGGCTTTCGTGCCGGCCCTTTCTCCATCTCGATCAGCGGCGGGGAATCGAGCCACGACATGCCGTTGTCGTGGCGCCATACCCTCGCGGCGAGATTTAGTATCCGCCGAATGCAGCTAAGTTCCTTGTTGATGGTGCCGGCTGTGACCCCGTCCGCGCGACGGGCCTGCCGAT
>CAVXCW010000004.1:0-24976 GCA_963760325.1 uncultured Gammaproteobacteria bacterium
CCAGCCACCGCCGAGTGCCTTGTAGAGTTCGATGACTGCATTGATGTATAGCCGTAAGGTCTGTGACTCGGTCAGTTCGGCGTCGAAAAGCGAGCGCTCGGCGTCGAGCACTTCAAGATAGCTGGAAACCCCACCGTCATAACGCGCTCTCGATAGCATTGTTGCACTTCGCGCGGCTGCGGCCTGGCGCGCGCGTGCCTCATGTTCCGCTTTGTACGTCCGGACCGCAATTAACGCATCCTCGACTTCGCCGAATGCACGCTGCAGGGTCTGCTGATACCCCAGCAGCACCTGCTTCGTGCGCGCCTGTTCGATTTCGACCTGTCTCTTGTTGCGGCCACTGTTAAACAGTGGCTGAAATATACTGCCGCCAATGCTCAAGAAATCCGACCCGCTCCGCGTTAACGTGGACAGTTCCTGACTTTCGAAGCCGAACGAACCTGTCAGCGACAGTGCGGGCCAGCGGGCCGCCTCGGCGACGCCGATTCTCGCGGTTTGCGCGGCAAGCGACGCCTCCGCCGAAAGCACATCGGGTCGCCGCAGCAGCAGCTCGGAAGGCAGGCCGGCAGGAATCGATGGCGGCATGGTCTGCCGCTGCAACGGCAGACCTCGCGCGATGCCACCCGGGTTACGGCCAATGAGAAGGCTCAGTGCATGTTCTGTTTGTCCGACCAGCCTCTCGGCGGCCGCGACAGCAGAGTTTGCGACAGCAAGCTGAATTTCCGCCTGGTTGACATCGAGGCGCGGTACCGTGCCCATTTCGAACCGGGCCTCAATGATCCTGAGGCTATTGGCACGCGTGACCTCGGTTCGGCGGGAAATCTCGAGCTGGGCGTCGAGATCGCGCAACAGCATGTAGGTGCTCGCGACATTCGCGACGAGGCTGATCGCAATGCCGCGTCTGGATTCTTCCGCAGCCAGCAACTCGCCTCGCGCCGCCTCTGTCGAACGCCGCAGGCGTCCGAACAGGTCGAGCTCGAAGAAGACGTCCGCGCTCAGCCGGTAGTTCTCGATCTCCTCACCGCTCAGGCCGCCCGGAAACACGTTCCTGCTGGGATCGGTACGGCCAGCCGTACCGGCAATGTCGACCGTCGGGAACTGGTTGGAACGTGTCACGCCGAGAACTGCCCGGAATTCTTCAATGCGCGAGACGGCGATGCCGAGATCCTGGTTCTCCACGAGCGCAATGCGGATCAGCTCCTGCAGCTGCGGGTCCTGGAACAGATCCCACCAGGCCGCATTGGCGAAACTCTCGCCTTCCTGCACCGGCTGGATGTAACTGGCGGGCGCATCCAGGTCTGGTCGCACGTAATCGGGGCCCAGCGTGCAGCCACCGAGAGCGAGCACCACAGCAAGCAGAAGCAGCCGCCGGGTTCTCAATGCTCAGCCCCCGGTTTGCGCTTGCTGACGTATTTCTCGACGAAAACGAACATCGCCGGCACTATGAGTACGCCGATGACGGTAGCTGCGAGCATTCCGCTGAATACAGTCATACCCATGACCTTGCGTGCTTCGGCGCCGGCACCGGATGCGATCAGCAACGGCACGACGCCCAAGATAAAGGAGAACGCCGTCATGAGAATGGGGCGGAAGCGCGATTTCGCGGCGTCCATCGCGGCCTGCACGGCGTCTTTGCCGGCTTGCATTTCCTGGCTCGCAAATTCAACGATCAGGATTGCATTTTTCGCAGCCATGCCGATCAGCATCACCAGGCCGATCTGCGCGAAGACGTTGTTGACGTAGCTCTCGCTGAACAGGCGCGCGATCCACAGTCCGCCGAGAGCGCCGAAGAGGGCGATCGGCGTCCCCAGCATGACGCTCAACGGCATTGACCAGCTTTCATACTGTGCAGCGAGGATCAGGAACACGAACACCAGCGCCATGAGGAACACGATGCCGCCGGTGCCCTCGGCGGCCTTTTCCTGGTACGACATGTTGGCCCAGGCATAGCTCATGTCTGTGGGCAAGGTCTGATCCGCCACCTCTTCGAGCGCGGCGAGCGCCTGCGCGGAACTGTAGCCCTCGGCGGGCTGCCCGGTCAGTTCAGCAGAGCGGAACAGGTTGAAGCGGTTGGTGAATTCCGCGCCCTGCGTCCTTTCGGTCGTAATCAGCGTCGACAACGGCACCATTTCACCGTCCCGGTTACGAACGTGGAACATGCGGATGCCGTCCTCGCGAGCGCGGTACTCGGGCTCGGCCTGTACATAGACCTTGTACAGCCTGCCGAAACGATTAAAGTCGTTGACGTAGGCCCCCCCGAGGAACGCGCCGATCGATGTGCTGATATCGGATAGCGATACACCCATCTTGAGCGCCTTGGGTTGGTCGATATCCACGTAGACCTGCGGCACGTTCGCACGGAACAGCGATCCAATTCTGGCGATCTCAGGACGGTCTTGCGCTGCCGCACTGAAGTTCCGAGTCTGCTCGGCCAGGTATTTCGGATCACCGCCGCTGAGGTCTTGAAGCATCATCGTAAAGCCGGACCCGGTACCCAGGCCGGGTATGGCGGGCGGTCCGAAAGCGAACGCGAAAGCCTCCGTAATTCGAGATGCAAGATTAAAGTTGAGACGACGCACCACGTTGTTTGCATGATCCCGGGGGTCGCTTCTTTCATCCCAGTCCCTGAGCTGAATGAAGATGAAACCGGCGTTCGACTGTGTCGTGCCCGTCAACAGGCTGAAGCCACCTAGCGTCGTGTAGTTCTCGATTGCTTCGAACTCGGCGAGTACTTCTTCGACCTGGGACATGACCTCATCGGTGCGCTGCAAGGACGCCGCGTCGGGAAGTTGAACTGCTGCCATGAGATAGCCCTGGTCCTCCTCCGGCACAAAGCCGGCGGGCACGGCGCTTAACAATAGGACGAGCACCACGACCAGTGCGCCCATCAGCAGACCGGCACGCACCAGCTTGTGGGTGAAATAGCCGGTAACCACCATGAATTTCTCGGTCACAAGCTGGAAGTTGCGATTAAAGGCATCGAAAAACCGGCGAAGGACGCTCTCCGTTTCACCCGGCGGCTTTAGCAGCAAGGCGCACAGAGCGGGGCTGAGAGTCAGTGCATTGATGGACGAGATCGCGACGGAGATCGCGATCGTGATCGCGAATTGCTGGTACAGGCTGCCGGTGATGCCGCCCATCGTTGCCACCGGCACGAATACCGCGATCAGGGACAATGATGTGGCGACGATCGGCGCCGATACTTCCCGCATCGCGGCCACGGTCGCCTCTTTTGCCGGCATTCCGGAATCCATCTTCTTCGTTACGGCCTCGACGACGACGATGGCATCGTCGACCACGATGCCGATGGCGAGTACCAGGCCCAGCAGCGACAGCGTGTTGATCGAAAAACCGAGAAGCGGGAATACGGCGAACGTGCCAATGAGTGAAACTGGCACGGCCAGCATCGGGATGAGCGTCGAGCGTGCGCTCTGCAGGAAGATAAAGACGACCAGTATGACCAATCCGACGGCCTGGAACAGCGTGACGACAACCTCCCGGATGCCGGCTTCAACAGGTCGCGTGGTATCTAGCGAGATACTGTAGTCGACATCGTCCGGGAAACGCTGTTTCAGCCGTGCCATGGTATCGAAGATCTGGCCAGCGACGTCGAGCCCGTTCGCATCCGGCAGCTGGTAGACGATCAGGGTGGCGGCGGGCGTCGAATTCAGGCGCGAACTGACGACGTAGTTCTGCGTGCCGAGCTCGATGCGGGCGACGTCCTTGAGGAAGACCTGTGAGCCGTCGGGATTCGAACGCACGACGACGTTGCCGAACTCGTCCGCCGTAATCAGGCGACCGGGCGTTTGTACAGTGTAGGTGAAGTCCGTGCCGGGAGGTGCCGGCGGCCCGCCGATCTGGCCGGCCGGAACCAGCGCGTTCTGTTGCCGCACCGCACTGGTGATGTCGGGCACGGTGAGCCCCAGCTTCGCCAGCTGATCCGGTTTGATCCAGATGCGCATCGCGTATTCGAACGTCGATCCGCCAGCCACCTGTGCCTGGCCCACGCCGCGGATGCGGGCCAGCTCGTCCAGGACGTTGATGGTCGCGTAGTTGGTCAGGAAGGTCTCGTCATAGGTGCCGTTAGGCGATATCAGGGATATCAGCAATAACGGGAACGACAGCTGCTTCTTTACCGTCACACCGAGTCTCTTGACCTCCTCGGGGAGCAGCGCCTGCGCTTCGGATACCCGGTTCTGTGTGAGTACGTTCGCCATGTCGAGGTCGGTGCCCACCTCGAAGGAGACCTGCAGCTGCATCAAGCCGCTGCTGGCATTCGTCGACTTCATATAGATCATGTTCTCGACGCCGTTCACCTTCTGCTCAATCGGTGTCGCGACGGATTGTTCGACGGCGACCGCATTCGCCCCGGGATAGGTTGCTGTCACAGACACCTGCGGCGGCGTGATCTCGGGATACTGGGCTACCGGGAGCGCGGACATCGCAACAAGGCCCACGATCACCGTAATGATCGCAATGACCATGGCCACGATGGGCCGACGAACGAAGAACTCAGCCATGCATCATCTCTGAGGGCTGCCCTGTGGCGCCTTTTTCGGCACCACCTTGATACCGGACCGCATGCGCTGCAGCCCTTCGAGGACGACGAGCTCTCCTGGCTCGAGCCCCGACTCGACGATCCAGTCTTCGTTGACACGGGGGCCCATTTGCACCTGACGCAATTCGACCTTGCCATCATCGGCAACGACGGCAAGTTGAAAGATACCCTGCGTCTCCATGACCGCCCGCTGCGGTACCGCGAGCGCTGCGTTTCGCGCGTCAATGACTGCCCGCACGCGAGCGAATTGCCCGGGCAGGACGATCCGCTCCGGGTTCGGGAAGTCGGCCTCGAGGGTCAGTGTTCCCGTCGTTGGATTGATGGCAGCATCGAGACCGACGACTCTGCCAACGTAATCATGGATGGAGCCGTCAGACAGTATGAGCTGGAGCTCTGATGTCTCGGGCTCCTCGTCTTCAGACCTTATTTGTTTTTTGAAATCCCGGCGAAGACGCAGGTACTCGCTCTCATTGATCGAGAAGCGCACGCGGATCGGGTCGACCTGTGACACGGTATTCAATACGACCGGGTTTGGCGATTGCCCAACGTATTCCCCGACCTTTGCCTGGGTAATACCGATGAGACCGTCGACAGGCGCCATCAGCTTTGTGTATCCCAGCTGGATGTTTGCCTGCTGGACCTGTGCGCTGGCGGCCTGCAACAAGCCTTCAGCTGCCTTGAACTGGGCGACTGCGGCGTCGAGATCCTGTTTGCTAACTGCGTCCATCTCGGCCAGCGGCCGGATACGGTCGAGGTCGCTCGAAGCCTTGGCGAGCTGAGTCGTTGCTTCTGCAAGCCGGCCTTCGGCCTCGACGACTTGAGCCTCGAACGGTGTTGGGTCGATCACATACAGCAACTGCCCTTTCTTGACGTCGCGCCCCTCGAGGAAATTGATTTCCTCAAGCACGCCGTCGATGCGTGCCCGAATCGGAATATCGACCGAACCACGTGTCTGTCCGATCATGTCGAGGTAGATTGGAATGTCGCGTGGCTGCGCCTCTAAGACGGCAACCTCCATGGGCGGCATGGCAGGCGGCTCCGGCTTGCCGCAAGCTCCGAGCAGTGCCGCCAGCAGGATCGCTACCGCCGGTCCAGCGATCGCTGCCGTTGGGAAAAAAAACCGGATCCTCTGGCGACGCGTTTCAGGCTCCGTCATTGACTGCCAGCGAAATCGTTCAAGGCAATGCCAATCGCAAAGCGCTCGTTCTTGTAGTCGTAGTCGATCATGGATTCGCCGTAGCCATTGTAATAGAGCGCATACACGCGGAACACTCGGCTGATCGGGTAACTCCACGTGACTTCATAACTGAGCTCTTCGGTACCGGGGCGCAACAGCGCAGTAAAGGTGTGGCGGTTCGGTCCCCAAATCGCGCGAACATCACCATAGCCGAAGTAGCGATACATCCCCGGATTGTTGTCCTCCGCATCGTCCTCGGGAACGCGCCACCAGGCTCGAGCGAGTAAAGTCAGATCATCGGTCAGCTGCAGTGCTGCTCGGCCCATCACGCGATTCCAGCTACGCGAGATGGGTTCTGAACGGCCATTGGACTGGTGGTTGATGCCGAGGTCCCAGCCCAGGATACCGACACTGCCGACCTCGCGCCTGGCGACCTTTCGCATGAACAGCTCGGGTTCGTAGTTGGTCTCCCGGAACGGTGCCGAGAAATCATCGTTGAACAACTGCCAGTAGGATTTCGTCGTGTAGCCGAAGTAACCATCGATGTCGCTGCCGAACATGTTTTGCCAGATCGGCGCCTTGATGCTGAGCTGGAACATCACCTCTTTGTCGTCCAGCTTCACGTTCGGATCCAGCGGCAAGTACGGACCGATATTCGGCTCGTCGACCATCGACCACAGAAAATAACTCGGCTGATGAGTGGTAATCATAAACGGCTGGTCGTTGTCCGCCTCCTCGTTGGCCAGGCGCTCGGCCATGAGGCTTTGTTCATAGACGGGCCCCGCCTTTGCAGCGGGTGCGGGTCTTGCCTCGGAGGGCCGCTCGCGACACAGCGCACGGAGTTCACCGGCCGTCGTTGAATCATCGGCATTGGTCAGAGCGTCATTCAGGCACTGCATGTCGACTGCCTGCGCGGCGGCACTCTGGGAAACCGCCAGGCTGCATACGGCCGTTGCGATGGCTACAAATAGAACATGTCGTTTAGCCACAATTTCTCTACTCCTTCTCAAGTGCCAACACAGGGTCTGTTCCCCGAGAGCGTCCAGCGTCTGCTTCGGGTCAGTAGCCGTCATTCTACCTCAGAGTTGGCGACTGGCGGCTAACGGCGAGAAGCAGCCGCTTGACTAGCTGCCGTCAGTCTCAAAATACTCTGATGAATTGCCGAATGCGTATTCGCCACAAATTTCCTGCCGCGCTTCCAGCGGCACCTTGTAGTTCTTGAGCACAAAATCCAGCAGCGAGATTAGCTGATATTGGTATTCTGCCGCGGCACCTTCGTACGAGTCGTCGTCAACAATCTGCACCGAACAAACTCCAAGAAGTTTCAAAAGTGAGTGACCGGAAAGGGTCAGTAGCAGCCATTTCCAATGTGCTAAATAATAGCATTTGAACGACTGCTTGTGGCGCACACCGGCCGCTCGCCATTCACCAAAAGCGGCCGTTCGCCAGTGATAAGTTTTGGGAAAAACCCAGGGAGCTCGAGCGGTAAGTATTGGCCGTTTCTTACCGCCCAGGTGGGGTAGGGACCAAGATCTATACAAATGCTTAAGTTGAAGCCGGTGCCGCCGCATAACGGTGCAACGCAGTTGCGACCTCGGATCGAATCCGTGCGGGAGTCTTGCGTGATTGGGTTGTGCATCGTTGTGCATTGTCGGGCAAATCGTGCAACGAGCGTCCCAACGACTATTCAATGATTACAACTACTTACAGCTTGTTTAGCTAACTACGAACCGAGCGGTCGGGAGTTCGAATCTCTCCGGGCGCGCCAAAAAATATAGGGACCCATTCGGGTCCCTATTTTTTTGCGGCCGGAGAGATCGAACTAGGTCGCCCGGAGGGCGACCGTTCGACAAATCGGCGTAGCCGATTTGGACGCACGCAGTGCGCCCCAAAGGGGTGACGAGCGTAGCGAGGAATCAATCTCTCCGGGCGCGCCAAGAACTGACCTCAGGGTCCCTGTTTTTGAGCCCGGAGAGATCGAGCAGCCCGCAGGGCTGCGTTCGCACCGAGGAGCGCATAGCGCCGACAGGCCGAAGGCCCATCTCTCCGGGGCCGCTATCGGCCATTCTCAACCGCTGATCGACATTAGGGGCCTTATACTTTGCTATTGCTGCCAATCTGGGCCTTCGCGGCACTCGTGCATCCTGCCCATCGCGCGCCAAACAAAAAAAGGTACCCCCTTGCTGGTGTTTAACGCCAATTGTCTGGCGCTTGTCGTGGCAATCGCCGCAGCCATTTCAATCCAGCGACATTAACCACTGTTCGCGACGTAATCGTTGCATTTGCCCAAGAATCCAGTTTTGTCGTTCACGCACATACGGAGTCGGGTTATCAACACGTAAGCGCTTGGGGTTTGGAAGAACAGCGGCAAGCAATGCCGCTTCGGCGTCGCTTAGTTCGATCGGTGACTTGCCAAAATACGTTCTGCTCGCTGCACCGACGCCGTAGATTCCCGGTCCAAATTCAGCGATGTTTAGATGAATCTCGAGTATTCGTTTTTTTGACCATGTCGCTTCAATCAAGACTGTCAAATACGCTTCAATGCCCTTTCGGAGAAAGCTCTTGCTCGGCCAGAGGTACAAATTCTTGGCGACCTGCTGCGTAATTGTGGATGCACCACGAAGAGATGCGCCGTCATTGAAATCCTCAACCGATTCACGGATGGAATTCACGTCAAATCCAAAATGGCTCGCGAACTTTTGGTCCTCTGCGGCGACCACGGAGATCGGGGAAGCGACACCAATATTGTTCCAGGCGAACCATTCATACAGCACGGGTTTTCTGCTGCTTTCATCTTGAAGCATAAACGCCGTCGTTGGTGGATCGATCCAGCGAAGAGGCAATACCATCAACAAACTCAAACCGAAGGCCGACAGCCCACCGATGGAAAGCCAGCGTATGAGCCGCTTGAGCAAACTGCGGCCCTTCTTGTTTTTTCGCCGCCGTCGCGGGCGGTAAGCTTGACCTATTCGATCTGACGGAAATACTCGCATATTTCCCATTCTAGCTAAGAATGGGGTCGGATCCTGTTGAGCGCACCTTCCATGGGCTCAGGGTCGCCGGAAAGTCTCCCGCATCTTCGGATCTCGACCAGACACGAATGGCGTCGAACCGATTCTCCAAATTAGGAAATGCGAGTCGACCCCAATTTCTGGAGGCAGCTCGATCGATAACGGGAGATTTGCGTGATTCAGTTGCGCGCTGTTGTGCAAAGTTCGGCAATTGATGCAACGAGCGTCCCAAAAGCTATTCTTTCATAACAACAAGTCACAGTTCAGTGATCCAACTACGAACCGTACTGTTAATGCGGCGTGTCATTCGACAAGTGCTGGGTTTCGATCGGACCGGTCGGGAGTTCGACAAAACGCGCTAGCGTTTTGGACGCCGAAGGCGGGCCGTAGGCCCGAGAATCGCCACGAGGCGATTCGAGTCAATCTCTCCGAGCCGCTATCGGCTATCCATTACAGTCGGGATCTGACCCCTGGCTGTTCTGCTCAGTCACGTACTCCGGACACCTCTATCGACCTCGCGACGCTCTCTGCGTTGCCCAATGACATCAGGTTTGCACCCGACACACCTGGAATGTCCTTGAGCTCCCTAAGAATTTCTGCGCAGATTTCGATACCCTCGTGCTCCGGATCCGGCGCTTGCCTCAGCCGCTTGATGACCGCATCCGGAACGACGGCTCCACGCAAATTGCTTGCAAGCCATTCAGCGACGTCGGCCGAAGGTACCGGCGCAATTCCAACAATGACGTTGATTCTCTCGAGCAGTTTTGCCGAGATGAGACCGGCGACGTAACGTTTGATCAGCTCGATGTCGAAACAGAGCTGAGTCTGAACGAACTTGATCCCTGCATCCGCCTTCGCTGTCAGTTTTTCAGGCTGCCAGCCACGGGACGGATTGAATGCGGTAGCAATCGAACCGATAAAAAAATCTGGGGGGTTCGAGTTCTCCGGATCCGACTGCATGGCGTACGCGGCAGCGATAAGCCGCCTTGTACCCCAGTCGTAGACGGTGGCAGCCTTCACGGGAAAATCCGCGGGAAATCTCTGGCCTCGCATCAGCAACAAACTGCTCACGCCGAGTGCGGCGGCTCCCAGCAGGTCACTGCGCAACGCAATGCGATTGCGATCGCGGCAGGTGATATGCAGGACAGGGTCGATATCGTGCTTGAGCATTATGCCGGCCGCAACCAGGGGGGACATGTGAACACGGCCGCCGGGGTTATCCGTAATCTGCACTGCATCGACCGTCGACGTCAGGATTTGAGCCTGATCAACAATTGACGCAGCAGTCGATCGTGAATCCAGTTCCAGCTCGGCACTGACGGTGAAGTCCTGGGTCCGTACGGCTTCTCGGAAAGTTTTCAAGGGGCGGTCCGCGACAACGATGTCGCAAGTTTCGGATCAATGGGCTTCTAATGTCAATGTGATTCCGCGTGGACCCGTTGTAGAATTCGGAGCTCAGTCAATTGGGTAAAGGACACCGACAGCGACAATGAGCACCGCGGCCGCACAAAAAGCCACGTTCAGGGAGGCTGTAGGACTTGTCGGCGAAGGTCAGGTTGATCGGGCTGAGGCAATCTGTCGAAACGCGATCGAGGAAGATCCAGAAAACATCAATCTGCTGGCGCTACTCGGTGCAATACAAATCAAACGAAAGCGCTACCAGGACGCGGAACTCTGGCTCGCAAAGGCCATAGACCTGGCACCAACCTTCGCGAAACCGCACGAAGACCTGGGGATAGCACTGCTGCATTTGAATCGCGTCGAGGACGCACTGCCCGTATTGGAGAAGGCGACCCGGCTCGATCCATCCCTGGAACTCGCCTGGCTAAACCTTGGAAAAGTGCTGGCGATGCGGGGCAAGGGCAAGGAGGCGGATAAGGCGTTCGAGAAAGCATTCGCTCTTAATCCGGAGCGCAAGAAACTGGCGCTTGCGGCAGAGCATCACCAGGCCGGGCGCGCTGAAGAAGCGGCACGACTCTACAAGGAGGTGCTGAGGGACAATCCGAAGAACGTTGACGCATTGCGGATGTTGGGCATCATGGCGTACGCCGCGTCCGACATCGATGAGGCTGAGCGCCTGTTCCGGCGTACCGTAGAACTCGCGCCCGATTTCGTCAATGCGATTATCGACCTTGGCAATACGCTCAAAGAACAGAGTCGATATGAAGAAGCCATCAATTGTTTCAAGCAGGCGGCCAAGCTCGAGCCAACCAGCGTCAAAGCACACTACTTGCTCGCATCGACGCTTAGCCCCGCCGCGCTTAATTATGATGCCATCGAGTCTTATGAACGCGTGCTGGAACTAAGGCCCAGGCACGCCGGCGCCATGCTTGGGCTTGGCCACATGCTAAAAACAGTCGGCCGCCAGGAAGATGCCATAAAGGCTTATCGCGATTGCATCGAGGTGAAGCCTGACAAAGGCGAGATTTATTGGAGCCTGGCGAATCTCAAGACCTACAGTCTCACTGACAAGGACATCCGCGAAATGGAGTCCTGGGTCGACAGGGAAGGCATCGGCGACGAATCCCATGTCAATTTTCTTTTCGCCCTGGCCAAGGCCCACGAAGACAGGGGTGAATTCGATCGAGCGTGGGAGTATTACAGTCGTGGAAACTCGACTCGTCGAATGCTTGAGCATTACGATCCGGTTGGCACAGAGGTAAAAAACGACGCCATCGTCGAGGTATTCAGCAGGGATTTTGTCGAAAAGAGTTCCGGCCTGGGCTATCCGGATGAATCACCGATCTTTATTGTCGGCCTGCCGCGTTCGGGTTCCACCTTGATCGAGCAAATACTTGCGAGCCACAGCATGGTTGAAGGAACCTCGGAGTTGCCGTACGTCCAGCAGGTGGCGAGAACGCTCGATCGGAATCGCGCCGACGGCATCAATTTTCCGCGGGCGTTACTCGAACTCGAGGAAAAACACTTCAAGGCGCTGGGCAAAGACTACCTGGATCGCGCTCAAATGCACCGGCTGGAAGGTGCGCCGCGCTTTATCGACAAAATGCCGAACAACTTTCCCAGTGTAGGATTCATCCACCTGATGCTGCCGAATGCAAAGATCATCGATGCCCGGCGCTATCCGCTCGATTCCTGTCTGAGCTGTTACCGGCAGCTTTTTGGACAAGGTCAGCCGTTTACTTATGACCTCACCGACATTGGCGAGTATTTTCTGCAGTACCAGCGCATGATGGACCACTGGCACGAGGTTATGCCGGGTCGTGTGATGACGGTTCAGTACGAGGAGGTTGTCACCGATTTTGATACTCAGGTTAAGCGGTTGCTCGACTATTGCGAGCTACCGTTTGAAGAGGCTTGCCTGCGCTTTCATGACACCGATCGTCCCGTGCGCACCGCTAGCTCAGAGCAAGTACGGCAGCCGATTTACTCGAAGTCTGTGCATTTCTGGCGCAATCACGAGAAATACCTCGACGAACTCATTGACGTTCTGCAGCCGGTGCTGGGTCGCTACCAGCAGTACGAGCACATCAACGCGTAGTGGGGACATTCCTGATTAATGTACTAACACGTTAATACATTAATCAGGAATGTCCCCATCACCCCATCACCTTACTCGATATCAAACGGCCAGACTTCCAGGCCGTGTATCGCGTTGCGAATGTCCATCGTCAGGTTAATACTCAGCGTCGTCTTCATTGACGCCAGATCGTGCAGAGTAATGGTCGACGGCGATGAGCCCGCAGCGATCAGGCGGTCATCGATTGCGCACAGACCCCGTCCAAAAGCCTGGCGTGCGATACGCGAATCGTCCAGTTCAGTATGCGTGAGAAGACTGTCGTCGTATCGCGGCACTCGGAACAGGCGCTCTTTCTCCGGCGACACGAAGCGCACGATATCGGATTCCGTATCGTTGAACAGGACGCCATCCAGAAACGGTCGCGCGTTGTGAGAGCCAGCCGGTAGCGGGCTGACCATGCTGATCTGATTGCCTGTGTAACGGAGCAGGCCGCCGGTCCTGAGGCCGCTGATAAACATGCCGTGGCTTGTGCAATACACGTTATTAATGTGCAGCTCATTGCGAAGCGGCGGCCCTTCGGTCCCGCGCGGCAGGAACGGTGTCGCCTGAAAGCCGTCGACGGTTTTGGTGATGTGCAAGCCCCAGGTAAACCGCTCTTCGTCGAGGTCGAATCCCAGAACGGCATCGTGACCGGTCGAGGTAACATAGAGGCGGCGTTTGTACCGATGTATTTCGTGGCAGTGTTTCAGATACGGCGACTGAAAGGACGCCAACTGCTCGAACTCCGGGCTGTAGACAAATAGTTCGTCGCTGGCAGCGATATACACTTTGTTTTTGTCGAACGCGATCCCACGCAGACCGCGATCCCAGCCTCGTCCCTGCCAGTCTATGTTTGCCGTATTCCAGTCGACCGGTTGTGCAACGCGCCGCCGATCGAGATCGATGAGATAGATTCCGCCGTGACTTTCGCCCTGACGACTGCCACGAACGACTGATGTTGCCAGCAGCGTCGTCACCGATGGACTACCGCTGCGGGTCGAAGGAATTCACATTGTGAAACGCACATTGGAGGAGGGCCTTTTTTGGGACCATGTAACATGATGAATACTATGCATATACTCGCATATATCGAGATCCGGGGTGCGCCGACGCGCAAAGCCAGAACGCGGCGATCGAATTGATTGTCACGGGAGCGTGGATCGGCGGCCCGCACTGAGGTACGATCGAGCATAAGTAACGTTGCGCGATAAGTGACGTACTCAACCGCAGGAATAAAACGTTTTTGTTACCGGGGGGCAAGAATGTCTGACGCTAAATCACTGAACCAATTTTCCAGGACTTCACTCGGCGTTGCTGTTTCAGCAGCCTGCGGCGCCGTTCCCGTTGCGCAAGCGCAGGATGTCGGCATCGAGGAAATCGTCGTTACCGCCACGAAGCGCGCGGCGAGCATTCAAGACGTGCCAATGTCGATCCTGGCATTCACCGACGAAGACATCGTTCGTGAAGGTTTCAAGCAGCTGGACGACTATGCGGGCCGCATACCGGCGCTGTCTTTCGGCACCAGGCATCCCGGTGGGTCAAACGTCATAATGCGTGGCTGCGCCGTGTCGGGCATTGCGTTTAGCGACAACCCGACGACCTCTGTCTACCTCGACGAACAACCGATTACAGTTGCCGGCTTCAACCCGGATCCCAGGCTAATCGATATCGAGCGAATCGAAGCCCTGAGTGGCCCGCAGGGCTCACTGTTCGGCGATGCGTCGCAGTGCGGCACATTGCGCATCATTACGAACAAGCCGAAGACGGATGCGTTCGAGGGCTGGGTTGATCTCGGCGCGTCAAGCGTCGCTCATGGAGAACTCGGCTACGAAGTCAGCGGAATGGTCAACTTCCCGATTGCCGATAACAAAGCCGCGCTGCGCCTCGTGGGATTCTATGCCGAAGAAGCCGGTTACATCGATAACGTTCTGGGAGGGAGTCCGACCGGACCGCTGTTTCCAGCGGGTGGGGTCAGTACGTTCGACAACGCAGAGTTCGTTGCAGAAGATGTGAACGGATCGACGACGTCGGGTGCGCGAGCCAATCTCCGCTGGCTCCCGACGGAAGACTGGACGGTGGACGCCGGGGTCATTTATCAGAAAGTCGAAGAAGATGCTTTCGGTGATACCGATTTGCCTGAGGGTTTTCTGGACGGGCGAAGTCTTGGCGAATGGCAGCAAATGCGTTACGAAGAGGAAGACTTCGAGGACGAATGGTACCAACTTGCGCTGACGCTCGAAGGAAGCTTGGGTGGGGCCGAGGTGGTTCTTGCGAGTTCTTTCCTGAACCGTGAATACTTTTTTCGGGCCGATGCGACGACCTATCTCGGCGGCTGGCAGGAACGCTATCCAAACAAGTTAAGCGGCGGCGGTTACTACACCATCTATGATTTTCTTCCCGACCAGGATCCGCGTGCGCAGGTGTTCAGCACCGGCGAGTCGGACCGGACCAGCATTGAGCTGCGCGTAGCGACGCCCAGCGATTCCAACAGCCGCTGGTCGGGGATCGTTGGCGCGTTCTACAACAATACCGAGGGGCATTCGCATTTCTCGTCGAACGTAAAAGACTTCGATCAGAGCGGGCCACAAACCGTCGCCTACTCAGTCGGCGCCCACTATTACCTGAACTATGTCGCGTTCTACTATAACTGCGGTACCGGACCGGACAATGCAAACGACTGTATCGACCCGGTAGCACCGTCGAATAACTGGTGGACCGGCGTGTATGACAACACGCTGAAGCAGACCGCCCTGTTCGGTGAAATCAGCTTCGATATTAATGACAACTTCAGCATCACCGCAGGCGGTCGCTGGTTCAGCGTCGATCTTGACCGGCGCTTGCAGCAGGCGACGCTGGTGGGTGGTTTGTCCGACTACCGGACGATGGCGCCCGAATCAAATTGCTCTGGTTCAACCGGCGACCATTGCTACCAGGACACGGTATCGTCGTCATCCGAGACCGGCTTCGTGCCCAAAGTGACACTGAACTATGACCTAAGCGACGGCGTGATGTTCTACGGTACCTACTCGGAGGGCTTTCGACGCGGCGGCGCCAATGCTGCAAAACCCAGGTCGATCTTCGGTCGTGCTCCCTACAACGAGTTTAGCTCTGATCTGGTTAAGAACTACGAGATCGGTACCAAGACCACGTTGGCAGACGGGCGCGTGCAGTTCAACGTTACCGCGTATCGGATGGTCTGGGAAGATATGCAGATCGAGGCTGAAGATCCGACGCCCAACCTGTTTACACTCGGTATCCTCAATTTCCCCGAGGCCGAAATCACTGGCGTAGAGGCATTCCTGAACTGGCTACCGGCCGATGGCTGGAACGTCGCGGCGAACGCGGGTTTCAACAATGCGGAGCTGTCGAAGAGCGCTACGCTGGTGGTTGAGGGTGCGCCGATCGACCGATCCGCGGAGAAAGGTACCCGTCTGCCGTTGACGCCGGATATGAAGCTTAGCCTCAACGTTGATCGATACTTCGACAACGAGCTGTGGGGTGCGGAGCCTTCAGTTGGAATTGCGATCCAGCACACGGGCGAATCCGTGAACTCACTGGCCGGCATCCAGTCTGTCGAGTTCGATCAGCCGGTGCGCAAGCAGGACCCGTATACGCTCGTCAACCTCCGCTTCGGTCTCGAGGCCAACAGCTGGAGCGCAACATTGTTCGTCAATAACCTCACCGACGAGTACGCCAAGCAGTTCTACAATGACCGCTGGGCGCAAACCAGGCTCAGTGTTAACCGACCGCGCACCATTGGCATCAGTTATCGGCGGAACTTCAGGTAATCACGCCGGGTCCGGGGTCGCTGCGTCGGGCATTCCATGCCGGGCCCGTGTTTTTAGCCTAGCGATTGCTGGGGAGGCTGCTATCCACGATGGACATCGATTCCCTGTTTAGCGATCTCGGCAGCGTCGATAGCACGGCGCTAGCCGACGCGATCCTTGCGCAGGACGAGCAAGCCTGGTGGGAAGACCAGAAACGTCAGCACGTATTCGATGTGCACCGGGAAACGGAGTCCATCGTCCTCGTGTTTGTTAATCTCGAAAGCTGGCCCGAAATAGAAATCGTGAAACAGCCAGGGTGGGACCGGCTTGCCGATGTGGCTGTCCCGGTCATGCACGACATCATCGAGCGGCATTATCCAAAAGGCGGCACCATTATCCGCGCCATGGCGGCCAAGTTACTCGCTGGCGGGAAGATTAAGCCGCATGTCGATACGCATCCGTCATTTCATTACGGTCACCGCATCCATGTGCCAATTACGACCAACCCCAGGGTACGCTTCATGATCGACGGACGACCTCACAAACTCGACGTCGGCAGAGCCTATGAAATTAATAATCAGAAGAATCATAGCGTGATGAACAAGGGCAAAGACGATCGGATTACGTTTATCTTCGACTATGTTCCGCCCGATCAACTCGTCAAGCTGGGGAAGCTTCAGCGCGGGCGGCGGACTGCCTCGGCCTGACATAAACGGGGACATTCCTGATTTAATGTATCAGTACATTAAATCAGGAATGTCCCCAAATCACCGGGCAAGGTGCGCCGCGATGGCGTGCATGATCAACGCGGTTTCGGTATCCACGCGCTCGCTCTCCGCGTCCGGATCAGACGACTGCCTGGCAATGACCACGTCCGCGTCCGAGTTGATATAGATGAACTGCCCGTGGATACCTAACGCGGCGACCGCGTCGACGCCCGTATAGCCCCACCACTGATCGTGATAGGAATCGACGACCAATTCAAACCACGGATCGTTGTAGAAGCGATTGACCTTGTCTGCGTTACGCTTGGTTTTGATCCGTTGAGCGATTTCTTTGGAAATGACCTGCTGGCCGTTGAACGCACCATCCTGGAGTATCATCTGGCCGAAACGCGCTGCGTCCCTGAGCGTAATCGCGAGGCCACCGCCGGCCATTTCGACGCCGTGAAAATCAAGCCAGTAATAGCCTTCGTGCTCGGCGCCCAATGGCGCCCAGATCATCTGGTGCAACGCGTCGGCAAGATTCCCGCCGGTTACCCGTCGAATGATCCAACCAAGCACCTCCGGGTCGGGCGTGACGTAGTGAAAAGCTTCGCCATGTGAAAAAGTCTCCTGTTTTTCGGTGAGCGTTTGCAGGTTTGAATACAGACCCTCACCCTCGGGCAGCATCGCGGTCAAAAAGCCCGTGATATGGGCATCCGGATTATAGTAGTCCTCGATGTAGTGGATCGAGTTCGTCATGTCGAGCATCTGCTGTACGGTCGCATCGCCAAATGCGGTTCTTTCCAGTTCCGGCACGTACTCGGCGACGAGCGCATCGCCGTCCACATGTCCTTCTTCCATTAGCATTAACAGCATCGTTCCGGTAAACGACTTGGTGACCGAGAACATCAGGTGTTGGGTCGCGGGAGTTTGATCGTTGAAATACTCCTCGTATACGACTTCGCCCTTCTGCAGCACGATGAATCCGTCCGTGTACGCTGACCCGAGCCATTCGCCCACCGTCACCGACCGTCCGTCGGGGAACGCGACCTCCAGCGCGGACAGATCAATCGAGCGCTTGCCAAGTTCCGCAACAGTGCCACCGACTGCTACGTTGCGTGTCGGCACGACCTCACGCAGATGTCGCAGCGACCACCGGTTATACGGCGGCTGCAAGAAGTTCTCGATCGTTACGAGTTTCTCATCCGGCGGGGGCGCGCCGATCATAAGACCGATTTCTTGTGCCGTCATCGGCAGGTCATCGGCACTGGCCGCCGATGGGAACACAAAAAAATACAGCGTGATCAGAAGGACTCTTAGCATGTTCTTTCACCGCAATATTTTGATGTTAGCTCGCCGCGGCGAGCGCCTGGTCAATATCCGCAATGATGTCATCGATATGCTCGATCCCGATGCACAGGCGAACCATGTCTGGCGTTACCCCCGCAGATTGAAGCTCGTCTTCAGACAATTGTCGATGCGTCGTCGATGCCGGGTGGGCGGCTAATGACTTGACGTCTCCGATATTGACCAGTCGCAGGAATAGATCCAATGAATCATAGAACTTCACCGCGGCGTCGTAACCGCCCTTTACCCCAAACGACAACAATGCCGACGGTTTGCCGTTCGTGTACTTCATCGCGAGGTCGTAGTAGGGCGACTCCGGCAAGCCGGCATAGTTGACCCATTCAACGCGCGAGTCCTCGCTGAGGTACTTTGCAACGACGATCGCGTTCTCGCAATGCCGCTCCATGCGTAACGGCAGAGTCTGTAGTCCCTGCAGTATCAGGAACGCGTTCATCGGACTCATTGCCGAGCCGGTATTGCGCAATGGCACGGTCCTGGCACGACCAATATAAGCGGCGGCTCCGAGCGCCTCCGTGTAGACGACGCCATGATACGAGTCTTCAGGTTGTGTCAGCATGTGAAACTTCTCAGGATAGTCTGCCCATGGAAACTCGCCGCTATCGACGATAACGCCGCCCAGCGAATTGCCGTGGCCCGCCATGTACTTGGTCAGGGAGTTGGCCACGATGTCGGCGCCCCACTCGATCGGTTTGATTAATGCAGGCGTGGCCACCGTATTGTCGACGATCAACGGTACACCGTGCTCATGCGCCATCTTCGCAAGCGCTTCAATATCGACGACGTTGCCTGCGGGGTTGCCTATCGACTCACAAAAGACCGCGGTCGTTTTATCGTCGATCAATCCTTCCATGCTGGCGGCACTGTCGTCACTCGAGAAGCGCACATCGATACCGAGCTTCGGCAACATGTGCTTGAACAATGTGTAGGTACCGCCGTACAGCATCGGCACGGTGACGATGTTGTTGCCTTTCTCAGCCAACGTCAGGATCGCGTAATGAATCGCGGCGCTGCCGGCACTCAGGCCGAGGCCGCCGATACCGCCCTCGAGCTGCGCGCATCGTTGCTCGAGCACGTCAACGGTTGGATTCATTATTCGGGTGTAGATGTTGCCTGGAACTGCCAGATTAAACAGGTCTGCGCCGTGTTGTGCGTTGTCGAATTCGTAGGCGACCGTCTGGTATATCGGGACTGCTACGGATTTGGTTGCGCTATCTGATTTAAAGCCGGCGTGGATCGCCAGTGTCTCGTCTTTCATGAACGGTTCCTTGAGATTGTCCTGGTTCGGTTAGTTGGTGGATGTTGCCGATTCGTCAAAATCCGATGTGTTGGGCTTAGCGTCGGGTTCCGGTTCGACGGGCCAACCGGAGCGCAGGTGCAGGTCGCGCTGGGGAAACGGAATCTCGATACCGTACTCGGCCAGCTTGGTCTCGAGCGCCCAGAGATACGCCGCACGCGTGCGAGTAGGGCGCCGGGCACCCTGGCGATTAACCCACACAAGCATCAGGAAATTCAGGCTGTTGTCACCGAACTCCACTAGCCATATGTCAGGCTCGCGGCCCTTCATGTTGGTCAGCGTATAGTGCACCTCGGCCGCGGCCTCGAGTGCCGCTTTCTTAACAAGTTCTTTGTCGCTGCCGTAGGCCACGCCAAACGGGATTCGTACACGCAGGATGCGTTCGCCCAGCGTCCAGTTCGTCAGTCGGGTGGTTACGAACTCCGAGTTCGGCACAACGATGTCAATATTATCGTTGGTATTGATGAGCGTGCTGCGCACGTTGATTGATTTCACCGTACCGGTCAACCCGGTATCGAGCTCAACGTAGTCGCCGACGCGCAATGAGTGTTCAAAAAGAATAATCAGCCCGGACACAAAGTTATTGACGATGGACTGCAGACCGAAACCGATGCCGACACTGAGCGCACCGGCGACCAGCGCGAGGTTGCTGAAGTCGAGTCCGATCGAGGACAGCGCTATGAACAGACCAAATATGATGATGGCGTAATGGCTGAGTCGACCTACCGTGTACAGGGATGCCTGCGTGCCGGCGGACTCGCTGTCACCAAATCGGCGGATTGCATGGCGGATGCCTCGTGAGAGCAGGAACGCCACAGTTAGAATCAGCAGTACTCGAAGTATGTCGCCACCCGTGACGGGTGTTTCGCTTATCGAGAACAAGGTGACGTCGGCCAGGCTCGCGATTCGTATGTAGGCTGTCTTGATCGCACGGCTTATGCTTGTCAGCCCGGACTTGAACGCGCCGGTGTATTCCGCCGCAACGCTGTCGACTGCCAGCATCAGGAGCTTGAGATCGGCCACCTCCGCATCCAGATTGCCGATCTGAGCGAGGGTTTCCTGTGCGGTTCCCAATCGCTGGTCCAGCAGGCGCCGCGCCGCCCGATTGAGGCCATCCCGATCAACACGCTGAACTGAAAGCAGCTCGTCGCCGGTTTCCTGTTTCCACTCCGGTGTGCGCCGTTCGATTTCGCGCACAAATTCTCGCCAAGCCAGAGTTTTGTCTTCGAGCGCACCGGTATCGGGTGCCCGATCAAGCACAATTTCTGTCCACGAAAGCTGCGCTTCATCCTGGGCGAGCGCTGTCTCGGCCAGGGCCAGGCTGATCTCCGCGCCCAAAAGCTTCTGTTGTTGCAAGCGCTGCTGCGATCGTCCCTGCTCTGTGTCGAGGTCGAGCCCGCTCGCGGCAATCTGGGCGGCTCGCAAATTCTCACGCGCCGACGCAACAGCGGCCCTGCCGGTGTTGACACGTTGACTAAGGCCATCAATGTCAGCCTCATCCGCGGTCGTCGACAGACGCTCCCTGGCAGTGTCCAGACGTTCGGTCAGCGCGTCAGCATACTCAGCGTCCCGATCTGCGCGCTGCGTCAAAAGAGCAAGGCGACGAACGGAAATCGCCTGTGCAGAACGCGCCTGCATCAACCTCAGTCCGGCGAGCCAACGCGCGTCCCCGGGCGGCGCATCGACATAATCGTCAAAAACAGCATCGCGATGTCGGCGGGTGCCGTCGAGAACACGTTTTTCGCGATCGACTTCGAGCTGTTCCTCGGCAGCATCAGCGCGAGCCTCGCGCACCTTAGCCGCAATTCGAAGCAGATCATCGATCGAATAGCTCGCCGCCTCCGGCGCAATTACCTGCTCTATAAGTTCGGTATCTTCCGACAACGCAAGCAGCGCCGTAAAGTTGTCGCGTACGGCCTCGAGAACAGACTGGGCAACCGCCTGATTCTGCGGCGCAAGGTCCGAAATCTGGGCGCCGGTATCCTGCAGAAAAGCATCTTTACGCGGTCCGACCTCGGCCCGCGGACCCTCGAAGTAGGTCCACCAGTTGCTTTGCAGAGCGGTCAGATCGGGCGCAACCAGCGCTTCGCTCTCCTCGGGCTGCTGCGCGAAGCTGGTGGCGGCGAAGAGAACGGCGAGCGGCAACACGAGGTGGCATTTCTTGTGGGCGATCTTCATTCAGTCAACGGTCGGTCGGGCTTATGTTTGGATGCAGATGGGTCATGCTACGAGAAATCAGTGAGGCATGCATATTAACGTGCGCTGGCGAGGAAACGGCGGCGTCGTTGCCAAAGTCGCCGTCGCCCTGTGACAGCGCCGTAGTTCGCCTAGTATCCCCAGGCACCGACTCGTCGGTACATAGCGACGTTATGGATCTTCCGCAGATCACCAACCTCTTTATTGAAATTCGCGTAGGCGTCGCTGGCGAACAGCTTATCGAGATATTTGTTCGCGGCCGCGAAATCAGATGCGCCGATCAGCACTGCGTGCGTCATATCAGCCGGTCCGGACCGCAATGCGACGAGGCGCAGGACGCCCGGGTGGGAGACAGCGTCGTTCAATTTGTCCAGCTCGACAACGTGCCGCCCGGATCGCTGACTTGCATGGTAAATGCGACCAGGTATCCAGCCTCATGGCGCGGTTTGCCATAGTCTTTGACGACTACCGCGAGATTTCCAGACACGAATTCTGAATCTTGCGTCGCCAGCATATAATTGGCCCAGCCATGACTTTCCCTGCGAGCCTGATCCAGTTTGTCGCGTGCGGCATAGCTGTCATAGTCAGCGACGATCGTATGCGTCGCCTCGCCGGGGACGCCGAGATCGTGGGCGTAAAGCGTCGCTTTGTTGCCACGAACCGCGTTGTCTTCGAACAACCCGGTCATCGCAGCCTTGACCGCAGCCGTGTTCTCAAATTTCATGCCGTACACCGCTTCAATTGCCTGGGCTTGAGCGTAGGCGCTGACGAAGAGCGCAAAACTGATCAGAGCGGTTGAAATGATTGTTTTTTTCATTCTGGTCTCCCTACTGTATGCACGACGACTATATCACTTCGGTGACGCATTGAATCTCTTGAACCGGCCCGGCCGGCTACCGTCAGAATTGTAGTATGCTGAGAACGCAGGTTATCTGAGAGGAACAAGAAAATGCTGACCGTCCATCATCTGGAGAACTCTCGCTCTCGCAGCGATTCTTGGTTGTCGAAGAACTCGGCGTCGAGTACGAAATGAAGTGCTGACGGGCGGGGACAAGTAGACCAGCGGCGCGCCCGCGACTTAAGGAAATTATCCGTTGGGCAGGGCGCCGGTTATTGTTGATAGTATGGAGTTACGGTGGCCGAATCGGCGCAATCCATCTAATATCTGTGCAGACCTACGACGATGGCAAGCTCCACCTTCCGGCAGGTTCTGCGGATGGCGCTCCTACACGTACTGGATGCACTACGCTGAGGGGACGTTCATGTCGGCGCGAATGATCATTTCACTGTATCCTGGCCGTATTGAGACGAGCCGATGCCGTTTTTCGTGAAGCCGGTGGCGAAAGGCATCGCTGGCAAAGTGCGCGCCAGTTATCTGGATGCCACATAAAGAACTACCTTGACTTTCTGGATCAAACGTTAAGCGAGTCAAAATGGTTTGTGGCGAAGGTTTACCGTGGCCGACGTACAAATGAGTTTTGTGCTGGAAGTGGTGGAGGTCAGGTCCGATCTCGCCACTTCCTACCCGCATCTTGCCGGCTTCCTGCAAACGGTGCGGGCGAGGCCCGCGTACAAAGCAGCGCTCGATCGCGGTGGGCATTACGAGTTGATGGGCACCAAGAGCGACTAGATCGCGACGTTGTGTGGGCCTTCTACGTATGGTTTTAGCCGCCCTTGTTTCACTATCATCGCGATTGTAGGTAGGTACCCGGAGTAGCAACATGACTGACATAGCCAATCTAATTCTCTTATCATCTCTCGGCGGCGAGCTGTCCGAAGACGAGGCCGGTGTGCTCGGTGCTCGAATGACGTCCCGCGAGCTGGCCGACAACGAGTTTCTGATTATCCAGGGCACGAGCGACGATTCGCTTCACGTGCTGCTGGAGGGAAAACTGGAGGTTGTAAAAAGTACCGGCGGTGGCGATGTGGCCGGTCTGGCTGTGCTCAGAGAAGGGGATCTGGCAGGTGAACTCAGCTTTATCGACGGCCACGAGCACACAGTCGGTCTTCGCGCATTGAGCCAGTGCCATATTCTCAGCTTGAAACGTGAAGACTTCGAAAAGATTGTGGATGAGAATCCGCAGCTCGTGTACAAGGTAATGCGTGCGATCGCGCGATCGACCCACCGCATCGTTCATCGGATGAATACCGAGTTTATCGAACTCAATAATTACATTTTCAAACAGCACGGACGGTACTGAACAGTCAATAAGAAAGAGCCCCTGCGAAGCGGCCCTGGTGTAACGATCGAGCTATTGATATGAATGAGCTATTCGAAAATGTCGGCGTCGTGCCGGTCGTGGTCCTCGATAATGCGGAAGACGCCATTCCCGTCGCCGAAGCGTTGCGTGAAGGCGGCCTGTCCATTATTGAAGTGACCCTGAGGACAGCGGCGGCTCCCGAAGCAATACGGCTGATCGCTGACGAAGTCTCAGACGTCATTATTGGCGCGGGAACGGTGCTCAACGCCGAGCAGGTAGGTATTGCCGCCGGCGCGGGGGCTCGCTTTATTGTTTCTCCGGGCTTGCACGACTCGGTGGTTGCGGAATCAAATCTGCTGACTTGCCCCTCATCCCGGTGGAGCCCACCGCACGAAAGCGACAGGCGCATGGGACATGGGCCAGGCGTCAGCTCTTTTGGCGGGGCCAGGTGGCGCAAGTTCCAATGCTGAAAGCGCTGGCTTCGGTGTTTCGGGATGTCAGGTTCATGCCGACGGGCGGCGTGTCACCCGCAAACCTTGCGGAGTACCTTGGCCTGCCATCCGTCATCGCTTGCGGTGGCAGCTGGCTCACGCCGGCCAAAGCGATCGAGGCAAAAGACTTCGCCACCATCACAAGGCTTGCCGAAGAAGCCTGCGCGTTGGTCGATGCGCTGAGAGGGTAGCGCATCGCAGGGCGTCGAGGCACGCCAAGAATCGCCTCACCATCAATCCGTAGTTGACATAACGTCTGCTCATTCTCCACGTTTGACCGCGGTCACAGCGTCGCAATTACCGTGCTGATACGCTGGGCTCGGATGAAAGGCAAAGTCGTCGCTACGCTGTTTGCGCTGCCGTTTTTCGCGGTTGGCGTCTGGATGCTGTGGTCAGTCAGTAGCGCCTTTTACGATGCGTGGCAGATGCGAGACTGGATCGCCGCGGACGCGACACTTATCCGTGCGGGCTATACGACGAGCAGCGGCAGTGACTCTGACACCTATCAGGCCTACGCGGAGTATTCCTATAGCTTCGGCGGCGCTCGGTATGCGGGCGACCGCGTATCGTTAAGCAGCGGTGGCGACAATATCGGTGACTCACCAGCAGGACACCGTCGTCGCCTGACATCCGCCGCGGCCATCGCCATCGGTGTCGTCGATCCGAACGGACCACCAGTCGATCATCGATCG
>CAVXCW010000005.1:0-285922 GCA_963760325.1 uncultured Gammaproteobacteria bacterium
GACTTCCACCATGCTTCTTGCATGAATTAACATAAGATGCCCGGATCCAGCCGCTGGCCGCTCTCGCCGACGGGCTGCAGGTTGAATCCACCCATTCTGAAAAGACGTAACAAGAAAGTCTGGAGGAATCGGAAATGTGCAACGAACGACGAGGTTTCACGCTCATCGAATTGATGATCGTTGTGGCGATCATCGGAGTCCTCGCATCAATCGCCATTCCTGCGTACCAGGATTACACGATCCGTTCCCAGGTGGCTGAGGGTCTGACCTTGGCCGGCGGTGCGAAAAATGCGATCAGCACCTATGTCGCCGACCGTGGCCGCTGGCCGAGTGACAACTCCGTAGCTGGAGTTGCGACGGATGTCGACATCCTGGGAACGTACGTTACCAAGGTCACAATTACGGACGGTGTAATCGACGTAGAGTACGGTCGCCGGGCGCATGCGGCCATTAACGGCATGGCGATTCAGCTGTCACCGACTACGCATGCCGGAAGTGTTGAATGGAACTGCGCTAGCGCCGCGGCGGAAATCGCAGACAAACATCTGCCATCTGCGTGCCGATAACAAAAATAATTGCGGTCGAACCGAGGTTTCGTGGACGCATCTCTTTTGCTTGATATCCACACCTGCTCATTGCGTCGCAACAACGCTGCGGCGCCCGAATACTGACTGTGATAATGCTCAGCGCACGAATGACCAGCGGCCAAGAAGGGGGTCATTAGCCGCGCACCGAGACCTTTTCGTGGACACTAGCAATAACTTGACAGGTGAGCATTCGTCTATCAGTCGAGCGGCTTCTTCAACGGTAGCGCCTAAAGGTACGCATCCCGGCAAGTCGGGATGCGCAATATCTCAGCCATAGCTGAACACGTCGAGTTTGTTGCCATCCAAATCACGGAAGTAAGCTGCGTAGAAGCCGTCGCCACCAGCGGCGCGCAAGCCAGGAGGGCCTTCGTCGGAGCCGCCGAGTTCAATTGCCTTCTTATAGATTCGGTCGACTTGGTCGCGGGAATCGGCCGCAATGCCGGCCATCACGCCATTACCCACCGTTGCCGGTTGACCATCGTAGGGCTTCATTACGCAGAGCATCGGTTTGTCCATGGCTGCGGCCCATGCATAGCCTCGCTCGCCAAATTCCATCATGCGAGTGACGCCCATTTCCGCTAGCAGTTCATCGTAAAACGACGCGGCGCGAGCGAGGTCATTGGTACCAAGAACAACATATCCAATCATCGGGATCTCCTTCGGGGGTAGTAAGTGTCTTTAATTATCAACTTGGCGACGTGCCGCAAGCGCCGTTCCTATGCAATGTTGGCGGGGAGACATTACTTTTGGAGCCGCCTGACGGCCGCTGTGGGTCAGCGGCAGCCTGCAAGCAGTTTATCATCTGAGGGGCTGCTTTCGAGCGCAAATCAGCTGCTCATCCAGTTCAATCTCGACCGATGGCAGTCGGCCAGAAGCGCCCGCCCAAAACTCACGAAAAGCAACGTCAAACTGCTGTCCGCCTGCGCTCAAGGAGCGTCGCGAGGAGTAATGCTACGGGCAAGTAGACAAACGTGAAAATCATGCCGAAGAGAGCCTCATTGCCATGAGCGGCGAACTCTAGTAATCCAATCTCAAACAGAACCAAACGATACTGCCATGTGAATATCAGAAGAACAGCAAGCGCTACATAAGCCCACCTGCGGTCGGGAGAAATTCGAGTAATCAGAAAGGCGAATGGAAGCGCCAATAAGACATTAACAAATATGTCGTGTATCCAAACGGCTGATTGGAACAGCGCGGGATCCGTAACAGCATATGTGTCCAGGAGCCAGTTGAAAATGGGGCTGTGGGTTGCAAACAAGCCCCAGAACATTGCGATAACAAAGTTATAGGCTATCGCAACACCAACTGCCAGTCCCCATGGTTTAGTATCATTCCAGTTCATAGCAGTCCATCGATTACAAAACTGTGTTAGTCAGCAAACTGACTGGCGGCCGCTTTGGCTTGCAGCTTCAGATCTGCTCGATTACATGATCTCAGAATTCTGCGGGGTCATTCTTTGGGTCGCCGCCGCTTGATGGCGGACCATCCCAGATGCGCAACCGAAGCGATAACGGCAGCGTAGATAAATGTGGGGATAAGCCAGCTTATCGCGGTATCAAGAACAAATCCCCAATTAGTTCCAGTTTCGTTGCGGAATATTCCGCCCGGATTCTCCAGCCACTCCCAGACCACCACGATGAGGGTGACAGCAACGGATGTCAGAGCGCCTGTCGCGATACCGAAGCGCCAGAATGTGGTCCTGATTCTCGACATATAGGGTTGCATGTTCTTCTTGTATTGTCTTGGTGAGTGATTGTACCGGGTCATTTCCTGCCCCCGGTCATCCTGGACCAGCCTTGTCTGAATGACTTTTTCGACCCAGGCCGTAGCCTGAACCTGTAGATGACGCAAGAACCTGCCTGCTTTTCCACATAAGAGAAGCGTTCCCATGCTTCGGTGAATGCCAGGTAGAAGAGGCCCTTCGGGTGACCAAAGAAAGATTCGTTGCTGTCAGGGGCCAGCGCGACGTCGCCTGCGCTCATAGGCTCGCTCTCAGAAAAAAACTACCGTACTGGCATTCGACCGATACCGGCAGGGTCTCGACAGAGACTCTCGACTGGAAAACTGAAACCTTATGTTTTTCCGTACCTGTTATCGGCCGCCATAGGCTGGCTAAGGGGCGGAATTGTATGTTCGTTTGAGTGTCGGCTTCGGATGAGTTAGCAGCTTGTATGCAGTTTATCACCTGGGTGGCGCTTTCTAGCCGAAAGCGGGCCATGGAACATTGTAGGAACAGCCAATATCAAGCGCTGCTCGCGATTCTTTTTATTTCACAGAACCCTGACTTGGGCGTGATAATGTGCCGGCGAGGTCTGATATGAGCCGAATGAAAGAATACGACGCTGAGTTTAAGCACCCGTACTGGGGCAGACAGGTCGATGCGATAGTGCACGAGCTATCACGGCTCGCCATAATTTGCGATATTGAACTTGGTCGGGACGGACTGGCGGAGCGAATACTGAAAAACGATGAAAGCGTCTGCGGCCGGCAGAATCCCAAGCTGTTCCGGCAAATGAGACAGCATCTGATGGCCCTATTTACACTCGAGGAGAAAGCTATCGAACAGCTTGGGCCCGAAGATACCAAGGATATTCTGGACCAGGTTCGCGCCGCCATAATCGCCATCCGCAAAGCAGGTAGCGTCGGACACAGTTTGCCCAACGACGAACTCTGATGTATTCACTGGTATTCGTTGGCCGACTAGCACCTGAGCAAGATACTTCTCTTTTTCGATCGTCGCCTTCGCCAACAGCAGCATTCAACCATTCAGGCACCTATAGCTATGATGATCCGCTAAGGTCAAGAGTCGTGTACTTTCCGAGCGGCCGCCTTCAGTTGGTTCAACATAATCGCGCCGGATTTCATATGTGACGGAACCAAAAACGTCCGTCTTTCGTGTTTGAAAGCAAGGGAAGCGAGACGATCTCACGGAGGAGTAATCATGCGTCTTAAATCAAGTGTTAAAAAGAACAAGAGCACATGCGGTGAGGGCAAGTACTGTGTTCAGTTGTATTCTCGCCGCGCCTCGCTAGTGAATGAGTTTTGCCTTGACAAGCAAGAGAACAATATCGCCGATATCGAGGCAGCAGAAAGACTATTGCGCCAGACAATGGGTCCGTGCGATTTTGCATCAACAACGGTTACGTTAATTAGCGGGGAAGGGACGAGCGATGAGTCTATATTGCAGTTCGATCCCACGGAGAATTGACTACGACCTCGGCCTGAACACGATATCCATAACTCATCGAGCAAGCATATCGTAAGGTTGCTCTTCTGGCTCCAGCAGTGCATTTACGTAACGTACAAAGTCTCGATCAAACGCCCCGGCGCCAATCTTCCAGAACGCTTGTCCATCATTTGACAACAAGATACCTGGAATATCTTTACGCACCACGCTCCACTGGTTCTCAGGTAGCATCCTGTCTTGGTACAATTGATACGTTGCCATCAATGCGTTCGCGTATTGGCCCATGAGCATCCATAATCGCATTATCATCTGGGCCGCCGCTTTTAGCCACGAGCAGACATGGCGGCTGTTGGTCTATCGAATGAGCGAATCGAGTTGCCGCACATCGAGACCCGCATCGCGATAGTACGTACGACATACCTCAAGCAAAGAAAACCCGTCTTCGTACGCCGCGAAACCGCCGTTGACGGGGTTATCCAGATAAATCAGCCCGCCCTCGACCATAAACATGATGAGAGCCGGTTCAGGCGAGTCGTCCGTTACAACCAATGTGTGTGCTTCGCCCGCGGGTTCGTAGATGAATGTTCCAGGCTTTGCGACCCAGTCGTGTTCCAGGTATCGCCAGTGACCAGCTATGGTGTAACCGCGTACGGTACCAACGTGATAGTGAACACCAAGTTGTGCACCGGGCAACCCCTTAAGAACTACGCTGAATCCTCCTGACGTTACGTTGAAGCAGCATGGCTGGAGCCACACGCCGTCCGCATATGGAACCCAAAGTCGCTCGTCATCGATGTCGACATTTGCGATGAAGTGCCCGCGATCTCTGGAGCCTGAGTCGAGACCGTCTGTAACATTGTTGAATGCTTGAATCGGCATGTCGTATCCCCTTTTTGTTTTTCTATTTTGCGAGGTACTCGTCGCATTTCTGCAACCAGCTTACCACGTCCTCTTCAGCGATCTAACTGGCTAATGATGAACAAAAGTAAGAAAGTAATGATGATTGCCGCTTTCACCAACAGCGGCTATTCGATCTCGCAAGAATCCGCTTTTCGCTCAATCTAAACTAAGCTCCCGCCAGACCGGCAATCATCGCGTTCATGCCAAAATTAAACTTAGCATCAATGCCAAGCAGCAAGATCAATGCGACGGCGACGGGCACCAGATAGCGGCACAAAAAATGCCAGGAACGAAAAAGCATGTTGTTGGTGTTGTGTAGTTCTTCGCGCATGATCTTGCGCGGCGCCACCCAACCGACAAAGATTGCGACAAGCAGTCCGCCCATCGGCAGCAATACACTGCCGCTAAGGAAGTCCACCCAGTCACCAAGCCCGGAGATCATTACGACTGCCGCGCCAACGGCCCAGGCGAGGGTTCCGGCGATAACCGCCGAACGATTCTTGCTGAGACCGAACTGCTCCACTCCAACCGCCGAAACGGTAATAAGAATTGATATTGATGAGGTGAGCGCCGCGATAAAGGCGAGCAAAAAGAACATCCCACCGACAATCGCGCCTCCCGGCATACCCGAAAAGACCGCCGGCAGAGCGCCGAATATGAGTCCCGTCCCCGCAGCGGGATCGAGGCCGTAGGCAAAGATGATCGGAAAGATCATCAAGCCGGCAATGGTGGCGACGAGCGTATCCGAACCGGCAATGATCGCGGCGCTATTGCCTATGTTTTCGTCTTTCGACAGGAATGAACCGTAGGTGATCATCATTGCGGAACCGACACCGACGGAGAAAAACGCCTGGCCCAGGGCGGCGAGAACAACCGTCGGCGTGATCTGCGAGAAGTCGGGGGCGAAAAGGTAGGCAAGGGCCTCGCCCGTAGCGCCGGTCGCCAGCGCATAAACGCATAATCCCACAAGCATGACGAAGAACATTGGCATCAGGACAGTGACGACCCGCTCGATGCCACCATGAAGACCGGCCGAAACGATCAGCACGGTGAGGCCCATGAACAGCGTGTGCCACGACAATGCGTGAGTCGCACCTGCGTAAAGCGACGTGGCCTGGGCAGCGTCAGTCGCAGCGCGCCCGGCGAATTCACCGATAAAGGACATCACGGAATAGGCGATCACCTGGCCGGCGATGATGCTGTAGGTTGTGAGTATGGCGAAACCTGCTAAAACGCCGACCCAGCCGACAATAGACCAGTTTCCCGATCGGCCGCTATCTAAAGCGAGCTGACGAGTCGATCCGACCGCAGACAAGCCCTTGTGACGTCCGACGGACAGTTCGCCCATCAGTATGGGGTAGGCGACCAAGACAACGCATACAAGATAGACGATGACGAAGGCTGCCCCACCATTCTGCCCGGTATGAAACGGGAAGCGCCAGAGATTGCCAAGACCGACCGCCGAACCGATCGCGGCCATCAAGAAAGCAAAACGTGAACTCCATTGTGGTGTCGCAACGGCCATGCATTATTCTCCGTATTGAAGGCTCCCCTTGCCGGCCTTGTTAGCGGACGTCACTCTGGTGCAAAGGGTAGGGCTGGTAAATCCTAGGTCATCCGCAGCGTAACTTTTCCGCGTGCGCGCCGCTCGGTTATCGCCTTGAATGCATCAACGTAATCGTCGAGGGAATAAGACTCGGTGACGCGTGGCGTTACGACGCCGTCTGCGACGAGCTTCGCCAATTCCATCATGTTCTGGATTTGCAGCTTCGGATTCTTGGCCGCCCAGGTTCCCCACCAGATGCCGATAATACTGGCCTCCTTGAGAAGCGCGATATTCGCCGGGAACTTCGGAATTTCGCCACTCGCGAAACCGATGACGAGGTAGCGACCGTGCCAGGCCGTGGCGCGGAATGCCTGATCCGCAAGCTCGCCGCCGACAGGATCGTAAACCACGTCAGCACCTTTACCACCCGTGAGTTCCTTGACGGTCTCCTTCAGCGGCATTTCCGAATAGTTGATGGTTTCATCGGCACCCGCCGAAACGGCAAACTCCAGTTTTTCGTCACTGCTGGCGGCAGCAATGACTCGTGCGCCCATTGCCTTGGCAATTTCGACCGCCGTTATTCCGACGCCGCCCGCGGCGCCGAGCACCAGCACGGTCTCGCCCGGCTGTAGATTCGCGCTTTGCTTCAAGGCGTGATAACTCGTGCCGTAGGTAACCGAAAACCCGGCACCCTGCTCAAAGCTGAGATCGTCGGGTAAAGGCGCGCAGGCATGCACATCCGCAACACATTTTTCGGCGAACGCGCCACCGATGCAATTAATGATCGCTTTGTCGCCCACGGCGAACTGAGTGACGCCCGGGCCGACGGCAGACACGACGCCCGCGGCTTCGTTACCCGGGACAAAAGGGGTTGGTGTCTTCACCTGGTACTTGCCGGCAATGCTCAGTACGTCGGGAAAATTGATGCCCGCCGCTGCGACGTCGACGAGTATCTGTCCTTCACCTGGCACCGGATCATCGTGCTCTTCGATAAGCATTGATTCGGGAGGGCCGTATTCTTTGCAAACCAGTGCGCGCATTTAGAGAACCTCGAACAATGATGCGGCACCCTGGCCGCCGCCAATGCACATTGTACAGACAACGTACTTCGAACCGCGCCGTTTGCCTTCGATCAGCGCGTGACCGACCATGCGCGCGCCCGACATGCCGTAAGGGTGACCGATCGAGATCGCGCCGCCGTCAACGTTCAGGATGTCGTTCGGGATGCCGAGCTTGTCGCGGCAGTACAGCACCTGCACGGCGAATGCCTCGTTCAGTTCCCAAAGATCGATGTCGTCCATCGTCAGCCCGTTGCGCTGCAGCAGCTTCGGTACGGCGAAAACCGGCCCGATACCCATCTCGTCGGGTTCGCATCCCGCGACGGCGGTGCCGCGGTAGGCGCCGAGCGGCTCGAGTCCGCGCTTCTCGGCGACTTTCGCTTCCATAACGACGGCAGCTGACGCGCCGTCCGATAGCTGGCTTGCGTTGCCGGCAGTGATAAAGCCGTTTTCGCGAACCGGTTTCAGTCCGCCGAGTCCCTCAAGGGTTGTCGATGGGCGGTTGCCTTCGTCTTTTTCCAGAACGACGTCTTCGAACGTAATCTCTTTGGTTTCCTTGTTCATGACACCCTTGTTCGACGGCAACGGCACGATCTCGTCATCGAAGCGGCCGGCTTCCTGGCCGGCGGCCGTGCGTTGCTGGCTTTGCAGCGCGTACTCGTCCTGCGCCTCGCGGCTGACGCCATAGCGCTTGGCGACGACTTCGGCCGTGTCGATCATGGGCATGAGAATATGCTCGTGTACGGCGAGCAGCCGCGGGTCTGCGGCACGGAACGTATTTTGATGCTCGTTCTGCACCAGGCTAACGGACTCAAGGCCGCCGCCGACCATGATGTCGACGTTGTCGACAATGATGGTCTTCGCGGCGAGCGCAATGGCCATCATGCCGGACGAACACTGCCGATCGACGGTCATGCCGGCCGTGGTCACCGGCAGGCCGGCAGCCAGCGCAATCTGCCGGCCGACGTTTTGACCCTGCGTGCCTTGCGGCAATGCGCAGCCCATCATGACGTCTTCGACTTCCGCCGGATCGAGTCCGGCGCGCGCGACGGCATGCTTGACCGCGTGTCCGCCCAGCGTCGGTGCTTCCGTGTTATTGAACGCGCCGCGATAGGCTTTGCCGATCGGCGTGCGCGCCGTCGATACGATGACTGCTTCTCTCATTGCTGTTCCTTGTGTCGAATTATTGGGACAGGTCGAGCCCGAGTTTTTCGGCGCCTTGTTGCGCAAACTTGCCGGTCTGCTCGAATCCGCCGGTGAATTCCTGCATGCCCGACTTCGTCGTTGATGGTATCCCACGCAGCGGCAATTCCTTCGGGTGAGACATCGCCGGGTAGCAGGTTGACGCCCACCGTCTCGAAGCCTTTGAACACGGCGAAGCTGCCGCCACCGGCGCAGAGCACCTTGCGGCTTGGTGCATCAGGACCGGCCAGGAAGATAACGGCCGGGCTAACCGCCTCAGGCGACAATAACTTGAACACGGGCTCGGGCATCAGGCCTTCGGTCATCGCCGTGCCAGCGGTGGGCGCCAGGCAGTTGACGTGGATATTGTTCTTGGCGCCTTCGAGATGCAGCGTGTTCATCAGGCCGACCATCGCCATTTTCGCGGCGCCGTAGTTGGACTGACCGAAGTTGCCGTACAGGCCGGAGCTCGAACTGGTCAATACGATGCGGCCGTATTTCTGCTCGCGCATGATTTCCCATACGGCTTTGGTGCAGTTGACGGTTCCCATGAGGTGCACTTCGATCACGAGTCGAAAGTCATCGAGCGGCATTTTCGCGAATGTCTTGTCACGCAGGATGCCCGCATTGTTGATCAGGATATCGACGCGGCCCCATGCGTCCATTGCCTGCTTGACCATGTCTTCGACCTGCTCGAAGTTCGCAACGTTGGCGCCGTGACTCATCGCCTCGCCACCTGCCTCGTTGATTTCCGCAACGACCGCATCCGCATGCGCAGATTGTCCGTTTGCATCGCCCAGGTCGTTGACGACAACTTTGGCCCCACGTTCTGCCAGTGCCAGTGCGTGACAACGGCCGAGTCCCTGGCCCGCCCCGGTGACTATGGCTACCTGACCATCTAGTCTGATACTCATGTGTTCGCCTCTTTCTTTGGTGTATTGGTGTTCACGCCACGACCATCATCGACAGTATCTCTGCGATGAGTGCCGGAGTGTCTTCGCCTTCGATTTCTACGGTGACGGCGTTCTTGATAAGCCAGTGCTTCGGCTTCTTCTCAGTGACCTCGAGTACTTTCTGATGCGAGCGGATTCGCTTGCCGACTCTGACGGGCATCAGGTACCGGACTTTGTCCGAGCCGTAGTTGATGCCCATGACCAGGTTCTCGGGAACAATCGCGGACTGTGCGTTCAGGAACGACAGCAGTGAAAGGGACAGGAAACCGTGGGCGATCGGACCACCAAACGGTGTCTCTGCGGCTTTTTCCGGATCGGTATGAATGAACTGATGGTCGTTGGTGGCGTCCGCAAATTGGTTAACGCGTTCTTGCGTGATTTCCAGCCACGGTGACGGTTCCAGGTCCTTGCCGACCAGGCCGGGAAGATCCTCCGCTTTGATTGTCACTGTCATTGGTTTTCCCTATGAAAATTTCGCGGGCGCCCCGAAAAGCGCGAGGCGAATACTCTCATATTTCGCTTCGCCGCGCGTATCGCCATTGTGACACGCGCAATTCGTATCATCCTGTTGTGCCGGTGGTCGCATGAGACGTCTGCCAGGGCCTTTGGCGTCCGCACTACACAATGGTAATGTGCGCCAGCGACAGTTACTTGACTGCCTTTCAGTCATAGTGATCGACTGCGTCAGATGACGCTCCTTACGAGACCTTTATAAGAGGATTGCACACGTGACAAACATGGAGAAATTCCGTCGCGAGACTCGCGTCTGGCTTGAAGACAACTGCCCACCTTCAATGCGCCGTCCCGTTACGTCCGACAAGGGCATGTGCTGGGGAGGCCGAAACTGGGTGTTCGAGAGCGAGGATCAGCGGCTCTGGCTGGAATGCATGGCAGAGCGCGGCTGGACCGCGCCGCAGTGGCCGGCTGAGTACGGCGGCGGTGGCTTGTCGAGGGAGGAGGCCAAGATACTGCAGCAGGAAATGGCGCGAATTGTCGCGCGCCGCCCGCTGGACAGCTTCGGTATCGATATGCTTGGCCCGGCCCTGTTCAAGTTCGCAAGCGAGGAACAGAAGCAACGATTTATCCCACCCATTATTCGTGGCGAGATTCGCTGGTGCCAGGGGTACAGCGAACCCAACGCCGGCTCGGACCTCGCCGGATTACAGACTCGCGCCGAAGACAAGGGCGATCATTATCGGGTGAACGGCGCGAAAGTCTGGACGTCATATGCGGACAAGGCGGACTGGATATTCTGCCTCGTCAGAACCGATTTTGACGCGCCGAAGCACCAGGGAATCAGCTTCCTGTTATTCGACATGGCGTCACCCGGTGTCAGCACAAACCCGATCAAGCTTATTAGCGGCAACTCGCCGTTTTGCGAGACGGTTTTCGAGAACGTCGAGGTGCCTAAAGAAAATCTCGTCGGCGAGCTGAACAAGGGTTGGAACATCGCGAAGTACCTGCTTACGCATGAGCGCGAAATGATTGGCGGGTTCGGCTTGTCCAGGGCCGGCTCGACGTCGCTCGGCCAGACCGCGATGCAGACGATCGGAGAGCAGCAGGGTCAACTCGCAAACGGCGGACTGCGGGCAGACATCGCGGCATTCGAGATCGACGAAATGGCGTTCGCGCTGACGATCGAGCGTGTCGTCGATGAGGCGAAGGCCGGGCAGGGCACCGGTGCCGCGTCTTCACTGCTGAAACTTTACGGGACGGAACTCAACAAGACGCGTAACGAATTGTTGATGTCGATCGGCGGCAGCGGCGCGTTGGCGTGGGGTGACGACGAGACGACGACGGCAGCCAAGCATTGGCTGCGTAGCAAAGGCAACTCGATCGAGGGCGGCACCTCCGAAATTCAACTGAACATTATCGCCAAACGCATTCTCGGCTTGCCGGGTTGAGCGCAGAAGAAGGGAGCACGACATGGCTTTGGTATTGAACGAAGAGCAGCAGATGCTGCGCGAGTCGGCGAAGACATTTATTCAGGAAAGCTCGCCCGTGAGCGCCTTGCGACAGCTCCGTGACAACGGCGATGAGTGGTCGCCGGAACTCTGGGCCGGCATGGCGGAGATGGGCTGGACGGGAATCACGATCCCGGAAGCGTTTGACGGACTGGAGTTTGGTTACGTCGGGCGCTGGCCTGATTGTCGAGGAATGCGGACGGACGCTTGCAGCATCGCCACTGGTCTCTACCTCGGTGGTCTGCGCCTCGCTGATCGAGGCGTTAGGTAACGATGCGCAAAAGCAGGCGATGCTGCCCGCGATCGCAAGCGGTGAACTGGTACTGGCCCTCGCGCTCAGCGAAAGCGCCAACTTCGATCCAGCGGCGACGGCGTTGTCGGCGGATTCCAACGGCGATGGGTACGTGCTGTCCGGCAACAAGGTCCACGTGCTCGATGGCGGTATCGCAAACAGGTTTGTCGTGGTCGCAAGAACCGCTGGCGAGCCCGGAGAAGTAGATGGCCTGAGCCTGTTTGTTGTCGATTCAGACACCAAGGGGCTCTCGATCAATACCGTGCTGAATGCTGACAGCCATCGGACGGCCGATCTGCAATTCGATGCCGTACAGGTGAGCGCCGATGCGTCGCTCGGCAACGCCGGTGAGGCGTGGGAGCAACTGCAGCGCGCGCTCGATATTGGCGCCATATTCTCGGCGGCGGAGTTGTTGGGACTCGCCCAGGAAGCGTTCGAAAGCACGCTCGGCTACCTGAAAGAGCGCAAACAGTTCGGCGTTCCGGTCGGCAGTTTCCAGGCGCTGCAGCATCGCGCTGCGCAGTTGTTTTGCGAGCTCGAGTTGTGCAAGTCCGTCGTTCTGAAAGGACTGCAGGCGATCGATGAGGACTCATCCGATCGCTCGCTATTGGCCAGCATGGTGAAAGCCAAGGTCGGAAAGACGGCGAAGCTCGCTGTCAACGAGGCCGTGCAAATGTATGGCGGCATTGGCATGACGGACGATTTCGATATTGGCTTCTTCATGAAGCGAGCGGCCGCCGCGCGCCAGGAATACGGCGACGAGTACTACCATGCGGATCGCTTCGCAAAACTCAGCGGCTATTGACTGCGACGGTGCGCCCGCAACGCAAAACGGGCCCCTATTGGGACCCGTTCTGGTTTAACGCTTATCTTGTGCTGATTAGTCGAAGTACTTGCGTACCGTCACGCCAAAGGTGCGCGGCTGATTCGGGTAGCCGGAGTAGCTGCCGTTCTGAGCCACAGATGGGAAAGCGCTATTCAGATACTCGTCGTCGGTAAGGTTACGGCCCCACAACAGCGCTTCGAAGCCGTTCTCCCAGGCGAGACCGAAGCTGGCGTTCAACGTGCTGACGTCGCGGGATGCAACGTTCTTGGGTACGTTGTCGATTACCTGGATTTCGTCCTCGTAAATGTACTCGCCACGGATAAAGGCGGTGGCGTTGCCGATGGTGAAGTTGTAGGTGCCGGTAGTTACAATGCTCACTTCATGAATACCGGACGGCGTTTCGCCACTGAGATCGCAGGTGAAGTTTGCGGACGTGCTGCCAGGAGGTGGTACGCAGGCCGCCTGCGTGAACGAATCGTACTTCGGGTCCAGGAGTGTCGCGGCGAACGTGCCCTGGAAATTTTCCGTCGGCACCCAGCGGACATCGAGTTCGATGCCCGTGGTTGACTGCTTGCCCGCATTCAGCAAAACGAAGCCCGTTCCGACAAAGGTATTGGACTGGAAGTTATCGATCTCCTGTTCGAAGACCGTGGCATTCAGAGCGACCGTATCCCAACGGGCTTTCATGCCGATCTCGTAGACGGTCGACTCTTCGGGTGCTGCGAAGCGCGTCGAGTAGGTCAGGTTGTTGACCGTGAGACCTGCGGCTTCCAGTGCGGCCTGATCCTCAGGGAAAGGCCGCGAGTCGCGCGACAGGTTCCACGAACTTGCCTTGAAGCCCGTCGCGGCGCTGGCGTAAACGTTGATGTCGTCGGTCAAATCGTACGCCAGGCGCACGGTCCAGGTCGTGTTGTCGTCGCTCGTCGAACCCGGCTCCACGGAATTCGGGTAGCTGATGTTCGGCGGCAGGAACTGCAGCGGTTGCAGAGCAAGCGCCGGGTTACAGGCCGGCGGTGGGTTTGTCGGTGAGCAGGGTATCGTGCTCAGGAATGCCGCCGTTGGGCCATTTGCCGGATTGCCAGGATCCATGGCCTCGAGTCCAGCGAATAATAAGCCTCCACCGACCTGAACCATGTCCAGCGACGAGAACACGTCCGTCTGCGTCGAATTGAAGGTGACGTCCTTCTGATCGTCGGTGTAGTTGGCGCCGAGCGTCAACGTTGCCCGTTCGCCGAGGTCGAAGTCGAACTGGCCGAAAATCGAGAACGCCTGATTGTCCATCGTTGACGCTTCGGTCAGGCCCTGGCCAGAGGCGAAGAAGGTGCCTGCAGGCAATCCAAGTCCCGTTTCGAGAGGCCCGAGGGGTGAGGGGTCTACGCCCGGGGTGCCTCCGCCCAGAACGACCGTCAATACGTCGGCGTAGGGTCGGAATCCCGGACCGTAGATTAAGCCTGTCTTCTGGTCAATTTCCTCATCAAAGTAGAAGCCGCCGACCATCCAGTCCATACGTTCCGTGGACCCGGCCAGGCGCAGTTCCTGCGTAATCGTGTCGATTTTGAGGTCGGTCAGGTTACCGGTGTTGGGATCGATCAATGGCGCGCTCGTAAAGTCGACGTCGGAGTTGTCGAAGCGGTCGAGATTACGGAATGACGTGATCGACGTCAGGGTTACGGACTCGTTGATGTCGTAGTCGACCTGCGCGGAGATACCGCTACTCTCGAATTCGTTAACCGGCGTGAAATCGTAATAACCCTCGTAAGCAAACGGAGCGTTCGGCACGAGGTTGCCGCCGATTGCCTGAATAACTGCCCCTGTCGGGCCGTTAAATAAATTGGCAACGCCGCAGCAGGCTTCATCGAGTTTCGAATAATCGGCAATAACGCGCACTTCGAGCGCGTCGGAGGGAACGAAAATACAGATCGCCGCGTACGCCGTAGCGATTGAGTTCGCCCAGTGCGTCGCCGCCAGCGAGGTTGTCGTAGTAACCATCCCGCTGGTTATAGCTGCCAGACAGGCCGAAGGCTACAGTATCCGACAATGGCCCATTAACGTCCGCCTTGACAATATACTGACTGTAGTCGCCAACGGTGACCGAGGCGGAACCGTTAGTTTCATCGAGATCTGGTTTGGCGGTTATAACGCTGATGACACCAGCCGAGGCGTTCTTTCCAAACAGGGTGCTTTGCGGCCCGCGCAAGACCTCGATGCGTTCGAGGTTCGGCAGGTCATTCATAGCCGCCGCCGACCGCGAACGATAGACGCCGTCGATGAACACACCGACGGAAGGTTCGATGCCGGCGTTATTCGCGCCGTTGCCGAAGCCGCGGATGACGAAGTTGGTGTTGCCGGAGGTCTGCAATTGCGTCACGCGCAATGAAGGCACCAGGAACTGCAGGTCCTTGACGTCCAGAACTTGCGATTGCTTCAGTTCATCGGCCTGTACTACCGAAACGGCTACCGGAATTTCCTGCAACGTCGATTGTCGCTTGGTCGAAGTAACAACAATCTCTTCGAGGAAAGTCGTCTCTTCCTGTTGTGCAACAACAGGCGTTACGAGCGTTGCTGCAACCAAGCCGAGGATTCCCCGGCATCGGATCGAGTTCGTCATCTGTGCTCCCCTTACTTATATATAAAAGTCAAACCCCTAGATACGGGCAGCCTAAGCCACTTTATAGGCGTTGGCAACCTGCAATACGTACTTAAAAAGGCGACATAAGGACTTGAGCCCATTCGATTTCTTGGTGTCGCATATCTGCCACAGGGTGAGGAGGGTTTGACGGCCGTCCGGCGGCAATGCTGCAATGCCCGAATGGCCTCACACAGTATGGTATTGGCCGGTTTTCTGGCCGGACACGAATCGATCGCAATCGTGAGCGGCGCAGGCGTCAGCACGGGGTCTGGCATTCCCGATTACCGGGATCGAAACGGCGACTGGAAGCATGCCAGGCCCATCCAGTTTCAGGATTTTGTCAAGGACGTCGCGTTTCGAAAACGCTACTGGGCGCGGAGTTATGTCGGATGGCAGCGCTTCTCCAGGGCTCGCCCGAACGCCGCACACCTCGCGCTCGCCGGCCTGGAGGCGGCGGGCAAGGTCGACACCCTGATCACGCAAAACGTCGATCGCCTGCACAGCGAGGCCGGGAGTCGCCGCGTGATCGATCTGCACGGCGATCTCAGCAAGGTGCGCTGCCTGTCCTGCAAAACGACCCATACCCGTCTCGACTACCAGCGGGCGCTCAGAGAGAACAACCCCGACTGGCACGCCGAGGTCTTTCGATACAAGCCCGATGGCGATGCCGAGCTCGCCGACAATGGTCACGACGAGTTTTGCGTTCCGGGTTGCGCTGCGTGTGGCGGCGTGATCAAGCCCGACGTGGTGATGTTTGGTGAGACGGTACCCAGGGAACGTGTGCGCGATGCGTTCTCGGCGGTCGATCGCGCAGATGCGTTGCTCGTCGTGGGCTCGTCACTGATGTTGTTCTCGGGATTTCGATTCGCCCGTCAGGCCGCCGCGCAGAGCAAGCCGATTGCGATTGTCAACCAGGGCCGGACACGTGCCGACGACATTGCCGCACTCAAGCTTGAAGCCGATTGCGGGGAAGTACTGGCAGCAGCCGTCGAGATGCTTGCTGAGTGAACGTATAATGCGTTGATGAACAAGCACTGGCTGGAGCGATGGCAGGAAGGTCGAATCGGGTGGCACGAGGCGGAAGGCAACCGAAGTCTGCAAAAGCACTGGACCGCGTCCGGTAAACGCGTGCTCGTGCCGCTCTGTGGCAAGACCAGGGACCTGATCTGGCTCGAGCGCCGGGGGAACGAGGTGGTGGGCGTCGAGCTGTCCGAGATCGCGATCGAGGCATTTTTCGAGGAAAACGGAATTGCCTTTTCGAAGGTCGAGGGCGAGCTGACCGCGTACGTCGCAGACGATCGTCACATCACTATTTACTGCGGCGACTATTTCAAATTTTCTCCAGAATGACGAATACCCAATTCGACGGCTATTACGATCGTGGTGCCCTGATCGCGCTTCCGCCGGACCTGCGCCATGACTACGTGAAGCACACGCGATCACTGCTCAGCGCCGATGCCAGCAAGCTGATCATCAGCGTCGAATACGACCAGTCGATTGCGACCGGACCTCCGTTCTCGGTGCCCGAACAAACGATGCTCGCTTTGTGGCCCGAGTTACAACGCGCCGATGCGTACGACGACACGGAAAACTGTCCGCCGAAATTTCGCGAGGCCGGACTTGCTATGATGCTCGAAGTTGTTTGGAGATAATGGCAGTCGACAGCCACCAAGATCAACAGAAATAACATTAAATAAGTTATATAAGTATATGTAAATTAAAATAAAATACATACATAAAAAGAACCGAATGGGAAGGGACAATTGAACACGAAGAATTCGAAGATCATTTACACACTCACTGACGAAGCGCCCCTGCTCGCGACTTGCTCGCTGCTGCCGATCATTCGCACGTTCACCGCGCCGGCCGGCGTCGAGGTCACCAAGAGCGACATCTCGGTGGCTGCGCGAATCCTGGCCGAGTTCCCCGAGTACCTCAGCGACGAGCAGAAGGTCCCGGACAACCTCGCCGAACTCGGCCGCCTGACCCAGTTCCCCGATACCAACATCATCAAGTTGCCCAACATCAGCGCCTCGGTGTCGCAGCTCACGGCAGCCATCGCCGAACTGCAGTCGAAGGGCTTCGAGATTCCAGACTTCCCGGACGATCCGAAGACCGACGAAGAACACGCTCTGCGGCAGCGCTACGGCAAGGCGCTGGGCAGCGCTGTTAATCCGGTCCTGCGCGAAGGCAACTCGGACCGTCGAGCGCCGCCGGCGGTCAAGCGGTTTGCCCAGAAGCACCCGCATTCGATGGAACCATGGAGCCAGGCCTCGCGCACACACGTCTCGCATATGCACGGCGGCGACTTCTACTCGAGCGAAAAGACCATGACCATGGATAAGGCGTGCAACGTCTCCATGGACCTGGTCACCAAGAGCGGCAAGACGATTGTGCTCAAGGACAAGGTCGAGCTGGTAAAGGACGAAGTCATCGACAGCATGTTCATGAGCAAGAAGGCGCTGTGCGATTTCTATGAAGAGCAAATGCAAGATGCCTACGAGACCGGCGTCATGTTTTCACTGCACGTCAAGGCGACGATGATGAAGGTCTCGCACCCGATCGTCTTCGGTCATGCGGTCAAAGTCTTTTACAAGGACGCGTTCGCCAAGCACGGCGAGCTGTTCGACGAACTCGGCGTCAACGTCAACAATGGCCTGGCCAGCATTTATGAAAAGATCAGGACCCTGCCCGGTACGCAGCTGGAAGAGATCGTCAATGACCTGCATGCCTGTCATGCACACCGCCCCGAGGTGGCGATGGTGGATTCGGCCAAGGGCATCTCCAATTTCCATGTTCCCAGCGATGTCATCGTCGACGCGTCGATGCCGGCGATGATCCGCAGCGGCGGCAAGATGTGGGGCCCGGATGGCCGTCTCAAAGACACCAAGGCGGTCATGCCGGAGAGCACGTTCGCGCGTATCTACCAGGAGATTATCAACTTCTGTAAGACTCACGGCGCCTTTGACCCGGCCACCATGGGCACGGTGCCGAATGTCGGGTTGATGGCCAAGAAGGCGGAGGAGTATGGCTCGCACGACAAGACCTTCGAGATCCCCGAAGATGGCGTCGCACGCATTGTTGATGACGAGGGCAAGGCGTTGATGGAACTCGACGTCGAAGAGGGCGATATCTGGCGGATGTGCCAGGTCCAGGACGTGGCGATTCGGGATTGGGTGAAGCTGGCCGTGACCCGTGCACGCCTGTCCGGCATGCCGGTCGTGTTCTGGCTCGACGAATATCGCCCGCACGAAGCGGAGCTGATCAAGAAGGTCGAGACCTACCTCAAAGATCACGACACCGACGGACTCGATATCCAGATCATGTCGCAGACTCGCGCCATGCGTTACACGCTGGAGCGCGTGATCCGGGGCAAGGACACCATCTCGGCGACCGGCAACATCCTGCGCGACTACCTGACGGATCTGTTCCCGATCATGGAACTCGGCACCAGTGCCAAGATGCTATCGATCGTGCCGCTGATGGCCGGCGGGAGCCTGTTCGAAACCGGTGCTGGCGGCTCGGCCCCCAAGCACGTGAAACAGCTGGTCGAGGAGAACCATCTGCGCTGGGATTCGCTCGGCGAATTCCTCGCCCTGGCGGTCTCACTCGAAGACGTTGCCCACAAGAATGACAACGACAAGGCCAAGATTCTCGCCACGACACTCGACGAGGCGACGGGCAAACTGCTCGATAACGGCAAGTCGCCGTCGCGCCGCACCGGCGAGCTTGATAACCGTGGCAGCCACTTCTATCTCGCCCTGTACTGGGCGCAGGCGCTCGCCGAGCAGGAAGCGGATAGCGAGTTGCGGGAGTATTTTGCGCCGCTGGCGAAGACCCTGGCGGACAACGAAGAAAAGATCATCGAAGAGCTGAACGCGGTTCAGGGCCAAAGTGTGGACATCGGCGGCTATTACCTGGCCGACGCGGAGAAGACCAAGGCGGTGATGCGCCCGAGCGAAACGTTTAACTCAGTCCTGGCTTCCGTGCAGGGTTGATAGTCCGGATTAAGGGGTCGAACCGAGGTTTTCGTAAACCTCGGTTTGACCCCTATTGTTTCCAGTGCTGATCGTGTGCGCTAGTACACGATCGCCTCAAGCGGCGGTAGAATAGTGTTGTGAGTTGTTACGACCTAATTGGCGATATTCACGGCCACAGTGAGCCGTTAGTCCGGTTGCTGAAAAAGCTCGGCTACCTCGAATCAAACGGCGTGTACCGAAACTCGGAAAGACAGGCTATCTTCCTCGGCGATTTCATCGACCGGGGGCCGAATCAACGCGACGTCATAAAGATCGTCCGCCCCATGATCGAGGAGGGCGCGGCGCTGTCGGTGATGGGCAATCACGAGTTCAACGCGATTGCTTACTTTACGACCGATCCCGACGATCCCGGCGAGTACCTGCGGGAGCATTCCAAAAGGCACCGGCGTCAACACCAGGTGTTTCTCGATGCGTACCAGGGAAGCGACGACTACGCGGAACTCATCGAGTGGTTTCGCACCTTGCCACTGTGGCTGGAGCTGCCGGGTCTGCGTGTCGTGCACGCCTGCTGGGACGATGCCCTGATGCAGGATCTGAAGGTTTGTTTTCCGTCGATCAATCAGTACCTGGACGACAATCTCCTGCTCCGCGCTTGGCGGAAGGGCCGCAGCGAGCACGACGCAATCGAGACCTTGCTAAAAGGCAAGGAGATCGAATTGCCCAAGGGGCACATGTTTTTCGACAAGGACGGCCATGCCCGGCACGAGGTTCGCATTCGCTGGTTCGATGGCGACGCGCTCACGTATCACGACGCGTTCTTAGGGCCCGAAAAAGCGAAGAGTCATATTCCCGAGGATCCGATCGGTGCGGACCACCTGTTGCAGTACTCGCACGACGACCCGCCCGTGTTCATTGGGCACTACTGGCTGGACACCGAACCGACGCTGCTGGCGCCGAATATCGCCTGCCTGGATTACAGCGTGGCGGCGGAGGGCGGTGGCAAGCTGGTCGCGTATCGCTGGGACGGGGAGCAAGCCTTGAGTAACGACAAGTTCGTGTATGTCGAGAGGGATCCATCGTAAGTGCCCGCGGGCGTTTAACAAAACGTCCGGTCGATTAATTGCATTATGGAACCTCGACCACGCGAATCTGTGCATTCGCGTCATAATGCAGCTTGCATTAGAAGAAAAAAATCATGCAAGCACACCATTCCTCATTGGGCAGCAAGGCGTTCGGCGAACACGCCGATACCGGGCTCATCGTTGCTTACCAGTCGCACCAGGATGCGTTGCGATTCTTGTCGTCAGCGCTCGGCCAGCCGAACGGTATGGCGTTGCTGCAGGGACCTACGGGCTCAGGCAAAACCACGATTATCAAACAGCAGCTCGCCTGGTCATCGCGTGATTCTTCCGTCGCCCTCATCGAGGGTATTCACCTGACGCCGCGCCGGCTGTTAACCAACATGCTTTCACAGTTTGGTGTCCACACCGTCTCCGAGGACGATGACCAGCTGTTACACAAGCTCAATAACTTCGTGACGCAAGAGACGCGTTTCTCACGGCCCCCCGTGTTGATTATTGATAACGCCGATCATGCGACATCGAGTGCTCTGCGCCTGCTGAACTGGCTCGCGGCATTGGATACGCGCGGCAACTATTCGCTGCGTATCGTCCTGAGCGGTAAGGAGAGATTGTCATTATTGCCAAGGCAGGATGGCATGCGCAGCCTCGCCCGACGTCACCCGGCGACGTACTCGCTCAACCCGCTGACAGAACGCGAGACGATGATCTACCTGCGTACACGCCTGATTGCGGCGGGCGGCGATCGCGTCGAACAAGTGTTCCCGATGGATGTTTGTGACCGCCTGCATGAGTGGTCGCGCGGCTGGCCGGGTGCGTTGAATGAGCGCGCGAGTCGAGGCCATGGAAGGCATGACGGAGCGGCGGCCGGTCAGGCCGATACCGCGTGTCACCGTCACCTGCGACGGTGAGACCGTGGCGGAGTATGACCTGACCAAGCGACAGTATGTGATCGGCCGTACCGAGTTGGCCGATATCCTCGTCGAGGATCCCTATGTCAGCAAGATGCACGCGATGCTGCAGGTCTATAGAGAACGCGGTCATGCTGGTTGATCTCAACAGCACCAACGGTACGACGGTTAACTCCCGCATCGGGGTAAAGTTTGTCCTCAAGAGCAACGACATTATTTCGCTCGGCCGACACCGGCTGAAGATCGAAAATGCACCCGTGATCAGCGCCGAGATGGATGAGTGCATCAAGGCAACGGACACGATGACGATGGCAAGCCTCGACGACCTGCGCCGCTCGCGCGCCCGGCGAACCGTCACGGTGCTGAAGCACAAGTAGCCTCGACTCGCAGGCGCTAAAACTGGAATACCGACCGGTAGCTGGAACTGGGTCAGCGCGCTTGGGCTGGAAGGTAGGGCGGTAAGCGGCATGGCATTTACCCTGTTTGACGGGCGTGCGAGATGAGATACCGCTGGAAGTACACCTTTTTCTAGCGACGAGAACAATAGCGCCGCGCGAACCCTGGGCATTGCTAATGCCTACAGGGTTCCGATGGGCATGCAGGCCTTGGGCTATGACAGCGAGACGGTATTACCCACGGTCGTCATCACGGAAGCGGGCGGGCGCATTCTGTGGGCGGACGAGACCGACAACTACCGGGTTCGTCCCGAGCCGGACCTTTTCCTGACCGTGCTGCGCGCACGTTGAATCATCGTTCCTGCAGAATGAGACGACCATCAACGCCCCAAACGTAAAGACCTGAGAATATAAGCGGTGTTCTTGGCTTCCCTGGAGCGTACGTGCCCGAATCCGCAAAACGTCCCCGTCTGGAAGAGTTGAAGCTCCAGGAGCTCCTGGCCTACAAGACGCTAAAAATGCTGCACCGCACCGAGCGCCATGGCTACCCCGAGGCGCTGTCGCTTCGCGTTCACAGGGCCTTAAGCTGGTTGCAGCGCTCAGAGCAGGAAACGGTGGATTCGGATGCGCGTTTTCTCTTCCTGTGGATTTCCTTTAACGCGGCGTATGCGCGTGAGCTCGATGAGCGTCGTGGATTCAGTGAGCGAAGGCTCCTGTTCCGTTACGTGAACCGCCTCATCAAAGCCGACGATCAAAGTCTGATTTACCACGCTGTCTGGCACAGCTACTCGGAGTCCATTCGACTGCTCCTCGACAACGAGTTCGTCTTCCAGCCCTATTGGGACTATCAAAATGGCCGGATTTCCGAAGACCGCTGGCGCGACAGTTTTCGCCTGAGCAAGGTCGCAGTGGTGAAAGCACTCGGGAGGATGGACACGAAAAAGGTATTGGCAATTGTTATCGACAGGCTCTACACGCTTCGCAACCAGCTGGTGCATGGCGGATCGACCTGGAACAGCAGCGTCAATCGCAAACAGGTCAAAGAAGGCGCCAGCATCCTGGGACTGTTGGTTCCGCTGATGATCTACCTGATGATGCGCAGCCCCGATCAGCCCTGGGGCGAGCCGTGCTACCCGGTCGTGCAGGGATAATTGGGAACCCTGGTCTTGCCGGAAACCGCGGCACGACCCCGGTTTAAATTGGTGAAACGTGATTGCCGAGTCGCGGGACTAGGAGTAGTATGAGTGTTGCTCCTGCGTATGCGGAACCCCAGACCCGGAGGCGACGAGCACCAGTTGTGGCCAGGGACCCAAGTTTAATTAAGTCCACACAGCGCAGGAGCCCAATCCTCGAGTCCCTTCGGTTAAATGGCAACCTGCCATCTCGAATCGAGTGTCAGGTATTCACGAAGATCCTGCTGGCCGAAGTCTGCCCTGCGATTTCTCTGATATTCCAGACTTGGACAGCAGCAGCGAGAATTAGCGGCGCGGTTATGAACCAAGGTTATGAACCAATTTGTGCCGCTTTTCTGCCTGCGCGTATCCGCGCGTACCCCGATGATCGTGCGGAAGCTTCGCAGGCTGAAATAAAGAGCGGATGCCTAACAATGCGTGTCAGTTCTTCCCTGCCAGCGGTCGTGCGGTATCCTTTTGCCACGTTGCAAGGAGCGGTAAGCGAAATCTGCAAGCCGACATCGGCATCGTCGAACGATACCTACGGAATTAACGGCGACGCCCCGGCGTTGCCACGATGCACTGGATACCACTATGCGTACAGCCAAACCCCTCCTAATTTCCATAGCAAGCCTGATTGTTGGCGCAAGCGCGCTTGCAGATGAGCTTCGCCCGGTCACCCACGAGGACGTGTGGCTCATGAAGCGTCTGGGTACGCCGGTCGTGAGCCCGGATGGCACCAAGGCCGTCGTCAGTGTCGAAGAACCGTCCTACGAAGAGGATGGTGCGGTGAGTGACCTGTGGCTGCTCGATATCGTAAGCAGCAAAGCGCCGCTCAGGCTCACGTCGTCGCCGGAGGGCGAAAGCGACGTCGACTGGAGCCCGGACGGCAGCAAGATTGCGTTCAGTGCCGCGCGCGAGGAAGAACAACCGGCGCAGATCTATGTGCTCAACATGGTCGGCCCGGGTGAAGCGATCCAGGTTACCGACCTTGCGACAGGCGCGGCGAGCCCGAAGTGGAGCCCTGACAGCAAGCGTATCGCGTTCGAAAGCCGTGTGTACCCGGGTGCCGCCGATGACGAGGCGAACGCGGCCGAGAAAACGGCGCGCGAGGAACGAGGCTACAACGCGTCGGCCTACGAGATCTTCCCGATCCGGCAATGGGACCGCTGGCGTGACGACCTGCAGACACACCTGTTTGTGCAGGATGCCGAGCCCGGCGCAGAAGCCACGAATCTGATGTTGGGCAGTGACCTCGTCGCGTCACCGGGCTTCGGTGGCGTCGAGTCGCTGTCATCCGACTCGCTCAAAGCGGTCTGGACCCCGGACGGCGACGCCTTGGTGATCAGTGCAACGATGAACCTGCACGAGGCCGCCCATACGCCGGTCTACCATCACCTGTACCGGGTGTCGGTCGCCGATGGTGAGGTGCAGCCGCTGACGAACAGTCAGGACTGGAGTTGCAGCGAGCCCAGATTTTCGGATGATGGCCGTGCCCTCTATTGCCTGCTTGAGCCGCACACCGACCACGTCTATGAACTGACTGAGGTAGGCCGCTTCGACTGGAACGGCGACACGGTGCAGGGCGCACCCGACATTATCACCGCGTCTTTCGATCGGTCGGTGAGCGACATTGACATCAGCAACAATGGCCGCAGCGTGTACTTCACTGCAAACGACGCGGGTCGTGTGCGCGTTTACTCGGTGCCTGCCCGAGGCGGCGATGTCAAAGCGCTCGATGAGCAGGGGCGTGGAGTGTACGCGGGTGCGGTAGTCGCCGGTCGGCAACTCGTCGCGCGCTGGGAGAGCTCGGCGACGCCCGCCGAGATCGTGCGCATCGACCCGTCCAATGGGCGACATACACCCATCAGCCGTTTCAACGCCGAACGCGCGGCCGGGCTCGAGCGTCCCGAGTTCCGCGAGTTCTGGTTCGAGAACGACGCGGGCTTCAAGGTACATAGCTGGCTGGCACTGCCACCTGGATTCGATGAGGACAAAAAGTATCCGCTCGTGCTGATGATCCACGGTGGCCCGTTTAGCTCGAGCACGGACTCGGATCACGTGCGATGGAGCCCCCACCTGCTTGCGGCACCTGGCTACGTCGTATTGCTGACCGATTACACAGGCTCGGTGGGTTACGGGGAAGCATTCTCGCAGGCCATTGAAGGAACACCGCTCAAGGCACCGGGTGACGATGTATTAAGGGCGGCCGACGAGGCCATCGAGCGCTATCCGTTTATCGATGCAGAGCGCCAGGCAGCCACGGGTGCCAGCTACGGCGGCCACATGGTCAACTGGCTGCAGGCGACGACGACACGCTTCGATGCGCTGATCGGTCATGCGGGCCTCGTCGACCTCGAGGGCCAGTACTCATCCAGTGACACGGTATTTCATCGTGAGCGCATGAACGGCGGGCCGTCCTGGGGCGACAGCCCGGTGTGGAAAGCGGAGAGCCCGTCGAGCTATGCGGAGAATTTCCGGACGCCGATCCTGCTGACGATTGGCGAAAAAGACTACCGCGTGCCGGTCAACCAGACGATTGCGGCATGGACCTATGTGCAACGCATGCAGGCTCCAGGGCGCCTGCTTGTATTTCATGATGCCAATCACTGGATCATGAACGCCAAGGAAGCACGCTACTACTGGGAAGAGGCGCACGCCTGGCTCGCGAAGTACCTGCAATAATGACCGTTCGGGTAATCCTAAGGTCGTGGCCGTCTTCGCCGCAGCACTCTGGCGGCGTGATGCTGCGCTGATTCTCAACTTCTGCAAATAGCCGTTAGCAGATGGTCGAATACCAGACTAGCGAACGACTGCTAAGGGCGGCATCGCCGCCGGTAACACAAACGTAGACTGCAATGCTGAAATTTACTCTCGTCAACGTGTATTTCATGCAGGGTCGTATGCTTTATCCTGCAGAAGTGCCAGGTCGAGCATTGACCATGACACCGACCGATGTTGGCGTGGACTGTCAAGATGTCTCCATCGAAACCAGTGACGGAGTGACGCTGCACGGCTGGTTCATCGCCGGGCAGACCGCTAGAATCGTCGTTCACGTCAGGTCCGGACATCGCCCGGGATCTTTATCCATGGCTCCCGGTGCGCTGGTTAAGCCGCCTCAATCATGCAACACGCGATTACGTTCGGGACGTTCACTGCCCAGTACTGGTCGTTCACAGTCGCGACGATGAGATTATCCCGTTCCACCATGGCGAAGCAATTTTTGCATCTGCGAATGAGCCCCGGACTCTACTGGCGATTCGCGGCACTCACAATGACGCTTTCCTTCGGGATGAGCGCGCCTATATTGAAGGGCTTCGGGCCTTTCTGTCAGGACTACCTGCGCCTGCTTTATCACGTTGACGGCTGAAGCGTCTATGGCAGCTTTTTGCGCCCGCTTGAGGCCGTTAGCTGCTGTCATATTGACGATTTGTCTGGGGTTTGAATGACCGCTTGAAACCTGCTAGCAATCGATCAAGTGTTACGATGAGGCACGGGGTAATCGCGACCAAGGAGCACTTATGACGTGCATTCACCATAGAATCGGGAGCTCGCCGGTGATACGAATAATAAGAACTATTTTCCTGCTCCTGCTCCTGCCTGTATTTGGGGTAGCCGCCACGCAGGAGCGCCCACGCGCCCGGGATGTCGGCCTTGTTATTGGAATTTTTCCGACGGGCGAACTGAACGCGATCACAGATGTGGACGGGGTGAAGGTGGGGCATTCCACGATCATCGAGGCCGACGATATTCGCACCGGAGTTACAGCGATCATTCCCGGCCCCGGCAATCTCTACACACACCCGATTCCAGCCTGGATTCATGTCGGCAATGGCTACGGCAAGCTTGTTGGCGAAACACAAGTTCGTGAATTCGGCGAAATCGAAACGCCTATTCTCTTGACTTGCACGCTTTGTGTCTGGAGTGCGGCAAACGGTTTGAAAGAATGGGTCTACGAGCAGCCGGGTATGGGGGAGCACACGGTCAATCCGATTATCGGTGAAACGAATGATTCGCGCGTTAACAACATGTGGGCGGATCCTGTGCAGCGTGAACATGTCTTCGATGCACTCGCCAATGCTTCGGGCGGCTCGGTGGAAGAAGGTAGCGTCGGTGCCGGTACCGGAACGCAGGCGTTTGGCTGGAAAGGTGGCATTGGCACGAGTTCTCGCGTATTGCCCGATTCTCTGGGCGGATACACGGTTGGCGTGCTCGTGCAGACTAATTATGGTGGCGTCCTTACGATGAACGGTGCACCCGTAGGCCGTGAGTTGGGCGCCTATTCCTATCGCAAAGAGTTGGACGCGGCAGGTGAAGCAAACAACCAGGAAGACGGCTCCATCATGATGGTTGTTGCGACCAACGCGCCGCTGAATGCACGCAGTCTCGATCGCATCGCGATGCGTGCGATGTTAGGTCTGGCACGTACAGGCTCATTCGCAAGTAACGGCTCGGGGGACTATGTCATTGCATTTTCTACACATCCGGGGGTAAGGCGTCCGCGCGAAAGCGACGCGCCGGTCGCCACACCGTCTCTCGTCAATGCTTCCATGTCGCCGCTGTTTGCAGCGGCGGCGGAGGCGACCGAGGAAGCCGTTTACAACGCGATTTTCAAGGCGACTACAGTGACGAGTTCGCGCGGCACGTTGGAAGCCATTCCTGTTGAGGATCTCAAACGAATTCTGGAGAAATACAAAGTGCTGGAATGGGACTCGTCGATCAGTCCTGGTCGAATCAGCAACTGAAGACCAGCAAATAGTAAGGCGGAATCAATGCAGAAGGTTCGGGAGTGGCATAACGTTGACCAAGAAACGTTTCAAACAGAAATCATTGCCCTAAACAAACCCGCGGTACTCAAGTCACTTGTTCGTGATTGGCCAGCTGTGCAGCAAGCAACAAGTTCACCAGCAGCGATAATGGCCTACCTAAGCCAATTCGATAAGGGCGAAAAAATCGCAGTGCTTATTGGCTCTCCCGCAATAAAGGGACGGTTCTTTTATCGAGATGACCTCAAAGGGTTTAACTATGATCGCGTGGCTCGAACCTTGATAAGCACGTTAAGGGTATTGAGCGCACCTGAATCTAATGAGCCCCCCGCTATCGCAATGCAAGGCGTGTCAATCGCAGACAACCTGCCCGGGTTTTGCGACGACAACCATCTGTCTTTGCTTGATAAATCAGTCTTGCCCCGATTGTGGTTAGGCAACAATACCACTACAAATACGCACTATGATACGAGTGAAAACATTGCCTGTGCGGTAGCGGGCCGTAGACGGATGACGTTTTTTCCACCGGATCAAATCGCTAATTTGTATATTGGACCGCTCTTGTTTACACCTGCCGGCACACCGATGAGCATGGTTGATCTGCGTCAACCTGATTTATCCCGATACCCAAGGTTTGAGATTGCCCTGAACGCAGCTCTGCAAGCGGATCTAGAGCCTGGTGACGCTGTGTATATTCCAAGCTTTTGGTGGCACAACGTCGAGTCGCTGGATAGTTTTAGTATGCTAGTAAACTACTGGTGGGGAGGGTCAGATGGGGCAGCCGTTACGCCTTATCACTCACTACTGCATAGCTTGCTATCGATCCCAAACCTGCCACGTGAGAAGCGAAAAATATGGCGGGATTTATTTGATTACTACGTATTTCAGATTGATCAGAACCCCGCAGCCCATCTACCCGAAGATCTAGAAGACATTATTGGGACCTTCTCCCCCGAACGAAAAAAGCGTCTTATGGAACGACTAGGCAAGAACCTTAGCTCAGATAACACCTAGATAAATATTTGGGCGACAGCCTTATTCCGCGCCACAGGAGAAATTCGCACTTTTTGCCGTTATTCGAAAACCTCTCATAAGTCTGATAACAAGTCGCAAGAAACGCTCAGTTTCCGCTCTAGTTGTGAGCTGTCCTATGAGCATGTTGCCATTGGGCCTACATTACTGAGATGCTATGAGACATTCTCTTGAAACGGTCTGTCGATTAGATGCTCAAGCGGTACAACAAACAGGGGGCGTCAGTCTGGGAACGAAAACTGACAATCGTTCTCGGGTTTCTGTTTGCTGTCACACTGCTTCTTTTCGCAGTCTGGGTGCTCACTCTTTTCATCAATTGGGCCGAAATCGACGATTGCCTGGACAGGGGCGGGAGCTACGACTACGAGTCAGGGCGGTGTGACTTTGACGTGAATCACCCCAATCCGTGATGGGCAATCTGGGTCAGACCCCGGTCTTTCTAAGCGCTCTTCAGGGCTTGTAGTGTCAACGGGTCAGGCAGACCCTCGAAACAGCAGTCAATCGCGTTCTGAAATATCTTGTTGTCGGGGGCCGCCGCCGCAAACAGCGTCATGCAGGATCGAAACTTGAGTGCATCAAGGGGACCGAATATTTGCTCTGCGGATCGATCCTTCACTTCTAATACCAGGGCAGTGCATTCGGCCAGTCGTGGTCCCAGGACGGAATGTGCGCTGTAAGCCCTGGCCTCTTCGATCGAGGAAATCGAGTATCGTTGCGACATTGAACTGGCACCGAGTCCCGCGATTTGCGGGAAGATATACCAGATCCAATGCCCGGTTTTCCGGCCGCGGTTGAGCTCGTCGACAACGTCTTCATAGACGCCTTGTTGTGCCTCGATAAAACGATTCAGATCATAGGGGGCCGTCATTTCACCATCATACGTGACCCACTTGTCGGCACTTTGGCGGGCCAAACTTTCGCAACGCCGCATTGTCTGTAGAATTGCGTGCCTGACGCATAGCGATGGCTGTAGCATTCCGATAAGATACTTTAAGTAAGGGTTATTAGTGACTGAAATAAAAGGGAAAACGTCTGTTCTTATTTGTCTGCATGGGCAATATCTGCCGCTCGCCGACGGCGGAGGGCGTCTTTCGCCATCACGTTACCGAGGCGCGGTTGAGCGACGAGATCATCATCGACTCAGCAGGCACACATGCGTATCACGTTGGCAGTCCACCGGATCGCCGCGCTGCTGCCGCAGCAGAGCGCCGCGGAATTTCACTTGGCGGTATTCGTGCCAGGCGTGTCAGCGACGAGGACTTCGAACGCTTCGACTACATTATCGCGATGGACCTCGACAACGTCGAACGGCTCAAGGACGAGGCGCCGCCCAAGCATCATCGCAAGGTGAAATTATTCCTTGAGTTCTCGTCCGGCAAAGAGCGTGAGGTACCCGATCCGTACTACGGTGGGGCTTCCGGTTTCGAACGCGTGCTGGACCTGGTTGAAGAAGCGTCCCGAGGCCTGCTCGAGACACTCTCCAGGCGATAACGTTTAGTCCTGTGCCGGCGGCTCTGCCGGTTTGCTGTCCGGGCGCGATGGCGGAGCAGCAGCAGGTTCCTGCCTCGGCGGCGCAACAGCAGCCGGTTCCGGTTTCGGCGCTGATTTGGGCTCTGCCGATTTAGACGGCGGCTTCACATCTGCAGCGGCCTGCGGCTCCCAGGGCAAGAGTCGGGCGGCCGGTTTGGCGGACGCGCCGTTACCGTCTCCGGCAGGCTTTGGTTTTGCTTTCGGTGCGGGAGCCGATTCAGTTTTGGGTACGGGAGCCGGTTCAGGCGCCTTCGCCGATTCGGCTTTGGGTGCGGGCGCAGGTGCGCTCACCGCTTCAGGTTTTCGTGCCGGTTTGGGCTCCGCCGGTTTCGGCGCACTGTCGCTGGTATTTTCTGCAACGGCTTTTTTCGGTGGCGCGCTATCTTCGCGTTTCTTCGTTTCCTGTGCGCGTTCCTCATCCGTCCTTGCACGCGGCGGACCCGCATCCTGTTTCGGTTTTTGAGGAGCCGTTACCTGCTCAGCGGGCTTCGTCTCTTTGTTGTCAGCCTTGCTGCTGTCAGCCTTGGGCTGCTGATTCGCAGACTCGTTCGCAGGTTGCTGGCCATCGGCCGCCTGCTCAGGCTTTTCCGCGGTGCGACGTCGCCTGCGGCCACCACGGCTGCGGCGATTCCGCGAACTGCGTTTTGGTTCGGCGCCGGATTCTTCGGTCGCGACGTTTTGCGCCTGGGCGTCCGCCGGCGTCTGTTGAGTCTCATCCGCGGCCTGCTTTTTGACAGGCGCTTTTTTCGACGCGGTCTTCTTCGCTGGCCGCTTCTTTGCCGCAGCTTTCTTGGACGGTGTCTTTTTGGCGGCCTTCTTTCGTTGCGGGCCACGTGTATCGGACGTCTTGCGTGAATCGCTGCCACCGCGGCGGCGTGTCTGTTGCGAGCGACGTGCGCGACCGCCCTGGTTGCCGGCGTCTCGTTGACGCTGAGTTTTCTTTTCGTCCTCGTCGCCACCGGAGAACAACCCCATGATCGTTGCCCAGAATCCTTTGCCTGCGGGTTCTTGCGGTTTCTGCGGTTTCGGCGCTGTCGTCGTGGGTTTCATCGTCCCGACAACGGGTTGCTCGATGGCCTTGCGTTCCAAGATCGCCTGTGGCGATTCCGGTTCGACGGCGGCATGCGAGAGTGCGTAGCTGACGCCGGCGTTTTCTGAGAGTTCCATTTGATCGTCACGGACGCGGCGCACCTCGTAGTGCGGCGTTTCCAGCGCTGCGTTTGCGACCAGCACGACCTGCGTATCGTGGCGTGATTCCAGGGTCTGCACCCAGTCACGCTTTTCATTCAACAGATACGTCGCGACTTCAACTGGCAACATAGCTATGACTTTCGCGGTTCGTTCCTTGCGCACCTCTTCGCCAATGATTCGAAGAATTGCGAGCGCCAGTGATTCGACGCTGCGAATCGTGCCAAAACCGGTGCAGCGTGGGCAGGTTTGATACGCCGATTCGCCGATCGACGGACGCAGGCGCTGGCGCGACATCTCGAGTAGCCCGAAGCGACTGATCTTGCCGATCTGCACGCGGGCCCTGTCTTGTCGCACGGCGTCGCGCAGCCGATTCTCGACCTCGCGCTGGGCTTTTTGCGGGCCCATATCGATGAAGTCGATGACGACAAGGCCGCCAAGGTCGCGAATTCGCAGTTGACGAGCGACTTCGTCGGCGGCTTCGAGGTTGGTATTCAATGCGGTAGCTTCGATGTCACCGCCCTTGGTCGCACGCGCCGAGTTGACGTCGATCGAGACCAAGGCCTCGGTGTGGTCGATGACGATACTGCCGCCGGACGGCAAAGTGACGGAATGCCCAAATGCCGACTCGATCTGGGTCTCGATCTGGAAGCGCGTAAACAATGGAACCGGGTCCACGTAATGCTTCAGTTTCTTCAGGTTCTGCGGCATGACCTGCTCGACGAACTCGCGGGCGTCGTTGTAGGTGGTTTCGTCGTCGATGAGGATCTCGCCGATCTCGCCCGTCAGGTAGTCGCGCAGAGCGCGCACGACCGAGTCGCTCTCACGATAGATCAGGAACGGTGACGGACGCTCGAGTACGACATTGAGGATTGCCGTCCATACGGTCAGCAGGTTCTCAAGGTCCCAGGCGAGTTCTTCTGCGGTACGGTCGATACCAGCCGTGCGCAGGATGACGCTCATGCCGTCCGGCACGATGATCTCGTTCAATGATTTCCGGGCCAGGTCGCGGTCATCGCCAACGATTCGGCGCGACACGCCGCCCGAGCGGTCTTTGTTGGGTTTCAGCACGATGAATCGACCGGCAAGGCTGACAAAGGTCGTCAGCGCAGCGCCCTTGTTGCCGCGTTCTTCCTTGTCGACCTGAACAACAATGTCTTGTCCTTCTTTGAGGACATCTTTGATGCTCGGTTTGCCGCCGGACTTGTTTTCCTTGACGAAGTACTCGCTGGAAATTTCTTTCAGCGGCAGGAAGCCGTGCCGATTGGCACCGTAGTCGACAAAAGCCGCTTCGAGGCTGGGCTCGACGCGCGTAATCTTGCCTTTGTATATGTTGGCTTTCTTGCGTTCGCTAGCCGGTGCTTCGATATTGAGGTCGTATAGACGTTGGCCATCGACCATCGCCATGCGCAACTCTTCTTCCTGAGTTGCGTTGATTAGCATTCTTTTCATAGTGCCCTACTTGAAGTGTGTTGCAGGGCAGCAGTTCGGGGCGTAGCGCCGTCGAGCGGGCGCAGGGGAGGTCACGCATAGAAATCCGGTGCGGGATTGCACCGTCGATGTCACTCGCAAATTCGATTTGGGTTTGACTAAAAAGGGTCATTACCCATGAAAAAATCAGCATGAATTCCCTACGGCTTTGCCGCTCTGGCGCCAGCCGGAATCCGTGCTCGCTGCCATCTGAAATTCGGTTCCGCAACGTGCGGGACCACAATTATTTCGCAGTGGCTACGAATCTGTTGGGTAGTCACTGCGGGTGGAAACTGTAGGCAGCGAATCCACGATCGGGTGCCGCCTGGGTCGTGTGGTCAGCCCGGAATTTGTTGCCGGGAGGCCACAGGGCGGTAATATAGCACACCACAACGCCACTTCAAGTTATTGATCATGCAAGAAAAGCCACCCGGAGGCCAGAACTCCTCAGATGCCGCCCAGACCCACGTTACCGGCGTTCGCAAAGTCCGCGTTGACGCCGAGCGGGCCGGCCAGCGTATCGATAATTTTCTGCGCAATGAGCTGCCGGGCGTGCCCAAGAGTCGCGTTTATCGCCTGCTGCGCAAGGGCGAGGTCCGGGTTAATGGTGGCCGGGTGCGCGCTGAATACAAGCTCCATGAAGGCGATGAGGTGCGGGTTCCGCCGGCGCGGATACGCAGCGCAGGGGCTCCGCCGCCCGACAAACTGGCGGCAAAGATGCTGGAGCGGGTACTTTACGAGGACAAGCGATTGCTCGTCATCGACAAGCCAACTGGTGTCGCCGTGCACGGCGGCAGCGGAATCAGCCATGGTGTAATCGAGCTGGTGCGCCATGCCAGGCCGGATCTCAAGGACGTGTCGCTGGTGCATCGTATCGACCGTGAAACCTCCGGTTGCCTCGTGATGGCCAAACGACGCAGTGCGCTGCGCGAGCTGCACGCGAAATTCAGGGCGGGGCAGGTGGAAAAAAACTACCTGGCGCTGGTCGTCGGAGACTGGCAGTACGGCGAGCAGTTGATCGACGTGCCGCTACTCGTGCAGAACCGCCAGGGTGGTGAACGTCATGTCATCGTCAGTGAAAAAGGCAAGACAGCCCAGACCAGGGTAAGCCTGTCGCGAACCTACGGGCTGTACAGTTTGCTGCAGTGCTCTCCCGTCACGGGTAGAACACACCAGATTCGCGTCCACCTGCAGCACACCGGTCACCCGATTGCGGGCGATGAGCGTTATGGGGACGGAGACGCCAACTTCGACGCGAAGCAGGCCGGTCTGCCAAGGCTGTTTCTGCACGCTCAGTCAATCGCGTTTGCGGACGATAGTGGCAATGATCTGCACTTCACAGCGCCATTGCCGGATGATCTGGAGCGATTTCTAACGGTCGGGATCGTCGATGCGAGGCGAGTCCGCAAGGGGTAATGGGTAATAGGGGTCGAACCGAGGTTCAGATAAAGGGGACATTCTGCTTTTCTCCCTTTGGAGAAAAGCAGAATGTCCCCTTTATCATCGATCGATCCAGATTAATCTTACGTGGAGAGGTAGCCGAGCTGCAGCAGCCGGTCCGAAACCCAGATCATGGGTAATCCGATCAGCGCGGTCGGGTCATCGGTTTTCACCGATTCAAACAACACGAAGCCGGCACCTTCGAGCTTGAAGCTTCCGGCACAATCGTACGGCTCGTCCAGGCGTAAATAGGCCTCGGCCAGCCGGCGATCGAATTCCCGAAAACTGACGGTCGTCTTGTCGGTGTGTTCGTAACGAGTTCGCTCGATCGGGTCGAGAATGCAGACGGCCGTCAGGAATGTAACGACGTGACCGGACGCCGCCAGCAGCTGCTCCACCGCTTTTTGGTGGTCTCCCGGCTTTCCCAGTACCTGGTTGTTGAGCACTGCAATCTGGTCGGCGCCGATGACGAGCGCATCGCGTGCTTTGACGCGACGGCTTCGGCCTTTTTTCGCGCCAGGTGACGGGCAAGATCGGCAGGCTCAAGACCTTCGCCGTTGCTCTCGTCAATGTCGGGAGAGATTGTTTCGTACTGGTCCAGAAAGCGTTCCAGCAGGTCGCGACGGTACTGTGATGAGGAGGCGAGGACGATCGCCGGGGCAGATGGATTTTGCATAAACAAATCAGCAATTTAAGTGAATCGCTGCAAATATTACCGGGTTTGCGGTCAACTGCTAGTCTTTATGTTGAAATGTTGTGGCGGGACGCTTTGACAGTGGCTCCTCTGGTCCTTATCATGCGCCCGCCATGGCTAATCCGCTGCGAGATCGCCGTACCGCGGCCGACTGGGCGGCGAGTGCGCAAGTTATTGAAATAGCTGAGAAACTTAGTGGTTTCGAACGGCTGTCATCGATCGTAGAGGCCGATCTCGCTGCGCTTGGGCCAGCCAGGATACCGGCCCATTGGCGCGATTCAGCCATTGTCGGAACGCTCGAGTTCGGCTTTGCCGATGAGCGGGGCCAGGTGCCGATGGTGCGTTGCAGGGCGACAGTGACCGTGGATGCTGTCTGCCAGAGATGCCTGGAAGCGTTCAAGCTGCCGCTTGAAACCGAGGCGAGCTTGCTGCTCCTCGCGTTCGAGGAGACGGCAGAAGGTTATGAAGACCATGAGGTTTGGGAACTGGAAGAGACCGATCTCCGTCCCCTCGACATCGTGGAAGAATTGCTGGTCATGGCACTGCCGTTCTCGGCGATGCATGTTGATGTAGCATCGTGCAAGGCTTTGTATTTAGAGCCTGACGAGCAAGAAGACAGGACAAAACCGTTTGCGGCATTGCGCGCGCAGATGACTCAGGACCAATAAAGCCCGATACGGTAATACGGGCAGGAGAAGATTATGGCTGTTCAAAAAAGTCGCAGGACCCCCTCAACGCGCGGTATGCGTCGCTCGCACGACAAGCTGAAGAAGCCGGCGTTGTCGGTCGACCCGACGTCGGGCGAAACCCACCTGCGTCATCGCGTGACACCGGACGGTTTTTACCGCGGCACCCAGGTTGTTTCGCAGCCTGAGCCTGACGACGAAGAGTAAACTCGTCCCTTGATTGGTCGGCACCTGTCCGATTCGTCTTACGGTGGGGTCACACACAACTATCTCTCTTGACGCAATGAGCGGCGACCTAGGCGCCGAGGTTGTCGTTCGCGCGGCAGCAAAGTCCCTGGAAATATACAAGAACCTGGACCTCATACTGGTTGGCGACGAGCGTGAGCTTGGCGACCTGGTCGCACGCATTGTCGGCGCGGAGCCGCGCCTGCGTATCCAGCACGCCAGCGAAGTCGTCGGCATGTCGGAAGCTCCGGCCGATGCGTTGCGTAAGAAAAAAGATTCGTCGATGCGTGTTGCCATTAACCTCGTCAAGTCCGGTGACGCCGATGCCGTTGTCAGCGCGGGAAATACCGGGGCGTTAATGGCGACCGCCAAGTTCGTACTGAAGATGCTGCCGGGCATCGACCGTCCCGCAATCATTGCAGAACTTCCCGCGAAAGGCGGTTCGCTGCATATGCTGGACTTAGGCGCCAACACCTTGGGCAGCGCCGAGCATCTCTTTCAATACGCAGTTATGGGTTCGATTGTTGCCTCGGACATTCTTGGAATAGAGGAACCGAAAGTGGCGCTGCTGAATATTGGTGCCGAGGATACGAAAGGCCACGAAACGATCAAAGAGGCTGCAGCCAGGCTGCAAGACAGCACGTTGAACTATGTCGGTTTCATCGAGGGAAGTGATCTGTTCTCTGGTAAAACCGATGTCGTCGTTACTGACGGATTCACCGGCAATGTCGCCTTGAAAACAATGGAAGGCACGGTCGGCCTGGTGACACATTACCTGCGGCGCGAGTTCACGAGGAACTGGATCGCCAAACTTCAGGCGTTGCTTGGCTGGTCCGGTGTTGCGCAGGCTCGCGGTGGAGGTGGATTCCCGCAACTACAACGGTGCGACTCTGGTTGGACTAAATGGTATTGTCGTGAAGAGCCACGGCAGCGCGGATGCGTATGCGTTTGAGCATGCGATCGAAACGGCTGTTGTTGAGGTTCGCAAACAGTTGCCACAGCAAATTGGCGCACTGCTGCAAGAGGAAACCGCATGACGTATTCGCGCATCGTTGGGACGGGGCGGTACTTGCCGGAACGTATCATGACCAACTTCGATCTGGAGAAGATCGTTGATACGACGGATGAGTGGATACGTACGCGCACCGGCGTTGAACGCCGGCATGTCGTCGCCGAGGACGAGACGACATCCGACATGTGTGTCGAGGCAGCGAAGAAAGCAATCGAAGATGCGGGAGTAGATGTTTCTGATATTGATCTCGTTATTACTGGCACGACAACGCCCGATCTCATATTTCCAAATGTGTCGACGCTGATTCAACATCGTCTTGGTATTCCGTCCTGCCCCGCGTTCAGTCTTGAGGCAGCGTGCACGGGTTTTATCTACGCGTTAACGTTGGCCGACAAGTTCATTCGCCTGGGCGACGCGAAATGCGCGCTTGTAATTGGCGCCGAGTGCATCACCAAGCTGATGGACTGGAGCGATCGCAATACCTGTGTGTTGTTTGGCGATGGCGCCGGCGCGGTGATCGTGAAGCCGTCAGATGAACCGGGCATCCTGTCTTGTCATCTTGGCGCAGATGGACAGTACAGGGATCTGCTTTATTACCCGGTCGGTGCGTCGAACCAACTTGAAAAAGCCGGGACCGACGCGGCGGCAATCATGATGACCGGTAGCGAGGTCTTCAAGGTTGCTGTCAAGACGCTGGGTGGGATTGCGTCGGAGACGCTTGAAAAGGCCGGCGTCGACAAGAACGAACTCGACTGGTTGATTCCTCACCAGGCCAATATCCGAATCATCCAGGCAACGGCCAAGCGGCTGGACCTGCCGATGGAGAAGGTCATCCTTACCGTGCAGGATCACGGCAACACGTCGGCCGCGTCGGTGCCAATGGCATTGGACGTCGGCATTCGCGACGGTCGTGTGAAGAAAGGCCAGCTGATTCTGATGGAAGCCTTCGGCGGCGGTTTCACCTGGGGCTCGGTCCTGATGCGACTCTAGATTAATGGGGACATTCCTGATTTAACGTACTGGTACGCCAAATCAGGAATGTCCCCGTTAATTAGCGTTAATCAGGAATGTCCCCATTAATTACCACAATTTGCTTTTTTCCTGGCGCGCAGAACGGCGTCGCATGCGTTGATGCAATTGTTGACGACGACGATCCAGTCGGTCGCGGCGAATAACCGGATCGACGTTCTTGCCCTGTTCACGATCGAAGTCAGTCCGAAAGACACGGAAGTCCTCGTAAGCCTCGCGGACATGCCGCAACTCACGTACGGCAAGTTCGATGATGATCACATCGTCCAGGTAGCCGATTACAGGGATATCGTCGGGGAGAATGTCTTCGGGGTCTGCGAAGTAAACGAATGTCGCCAGCAGGCGTTCCCTGTCGATTTCCGGCAATTGCCAATCGTCATCCGTCAGCATTGAAAGGAGGAGTTCAAGCTCGGGAATGCGTTTCGCGACAAAGTCCGGCAACGGTTCGCTGCTGCGTATTTCATCGAGCACATCGCGAATCGCGTCGATGATCTCCGACTCTTCGGCATCCCGGACCGCTTCACGGGATACTTTGAGTGCTTTGCGAAAAAAGCCGAGGTCACGGTCCGTCAATTCGAAAGAGATAGTCATGCTCATTCGAACAGGCTACCGGCAAGTCCCTATGTCGGTCAATGCGTGATGGTTTACCATAGGGACAGGCAACCGGGTCCGGAACAATGAAACCAAAATTAATTATAGGCAACAAGAATTACTCCTCGTGGTCACTACGCTCATGGTTGTTGCTCAAGGAAGCAGGAATCGAGTTCGATGAACACCGGATCGTCCTCGATACCGACACGTCAGCGAAGGAAATCGCATCGTTCTCCGAAGCCGGGCGCGTGCCGATACTCCAGCTGGGCGACCTGACGGTGTGGGATACGCTCGCGATCGCGGAGACGGTGGCCGAACGCTGGCCGGAGAAGCAGTTGTGGCCGGCAGATCCGGACGAGCGCGCGCTGGCACGTTCTATCTCCGCCGAAATGCACTCCGGGTTTCCGCACTTGCGCGAGTGCATGCCGATGAACTGTCGCGCGATGGGCCGCAAGGTACCGCTTCCCGACGAGCTCGGTGACGATATCGATCGTGTTATCGAAATCTGGGCAACCTGTCATCGCCAGTTCGGTGACAGGGGCGGCTGGCTGTTCGGCGATTTCTCGATCGCGGATGCGATGTTTGCACCGGTTGTATTGCGACTGCGAACCTACGGCATCAACCTGCCAGAATCCGCCGGTTTCTATCCACATCGTTTGCTCGAAAGTCTGGCGATGCAGGAGTGGCTGGCCGCAGCAGAGTGTGAAATCGAAGTGATAGAAGCGGACGAGAAAGGCCAGTGATGCGTTACCTGGTAGTGCCGCTTGCCGCATGTCTGCTGACAAGCTCACCGTCGCGTTCCGAAGTTTACGAATTGCCGCCGGAAGGCTTCGATGTCATAGGCGCCGTCTCGACCGTGACCGCACGTCACGAAGATACGCTCGTCGATATCGCGCGGCGCCACGGCCTCGGGTACCAGGATATCGTTCGCGCGAATCCTGCTGTGAAGATCTGGCTGCCGGGCGAGGGGACCGAGGTAGTTTTGCCAACGCGTTTTGTACTGCCGCCCGGACCCCGCGAAGGGCTGGTACTGAACCTCGCCGAATACCGCATGTATTTCTACCCGCGACCTAAGCGTGGCGAACCGTCTTATGTGTATTCCTATCCCATCAGTATCGGACGGATGGACTGGGAGACGCCGATTGGCAAGACCAAGATTGTCGCTATGGCGGAGAATCCTGCCTGGTATCCACCGCAATCGGTGCGGGACGAACACGCGGCCGCCGGCGATCCGTTGCCACGCATTGTTCCACCGGGCCCCAACAATCCGTTGGGTTCACGGGCGCTGCGCCTGGCGCTTCCGGGTTACCTGATTCACGGCACGAACAGGCCCGCCGGCGTCGGGATGCGCGTGTCACACGGTTGTATACGGATGTTTCCCGAAGATATCGAATTCCTGTTCAAGCACGTGAATGTTAATACCGTCGTGCGCATTATCAATGCCCCCGTGAAGATCGGCTGGGATGGTGAGGCTTTGGTCGCGGAGGTTCACCCGTTGCTTGAATCACCGCAGCCACTGGTCGAGGCATCGCTGCAACAGATTGAGAAACTGGATGCCGATATTGAATTGCCAGACCTAAGTGAGCCGAGCAAAGATCCGCTGACGCAGGTGACCGAGCAGTTCATCGTGGCAACGACCGAGCGCGCGGGGCAGTTGGACTGGGATCTTGTTGAAGTATTGGTGGAGCGCTCCGACGGTATTCCGGAGGCGGTTGGGATCCGCATAAAAAACGCCGCGACAAGCGCGGCGTTTGAATAAAGCTTTTGTAGTCTAACGCTACTAATACAATCTTATTTGGACATCGATTTCTGGAACATACGTTCCATGCTTTCGCGATTTGCTTCGCAGCAGGCTTGTGATTCTGTTGCGGCTGACATTGCGCGATCAGCAGTGCTCTGTGCAGCAGAAGCTGCCTGAGATGCACGATCGGCGGCTGCACGAGCAGCTTCAGCAGCGGAGGCTGCAGCAGCGGCGTCAGCAGCAGCGCGATCCGCTGTTGCCTTAACGTCGTCGAGCCCTGTGGTGGCACAACCAGCGGCCATTGCAACGAAGAGCACAAGCGCACTTGCTCTGAATGCGGTCTTTTTCATTTTAAAAGGTTCCTTTGTGGGTAAAACTGCAGGCGCATTATTTAACAATCTGTCCGAAGCTGCAATGAAAACTGCTGTTTTTATTATCTTTTGTCGTTGCCTGGCGACAACGTAGGAGCGCGCTATAGCGCGCGATTGTAGGAGGCCACCCCAGCGGCCGACATTTTGAAGCGGCCTAAACGGCCGCTGCGGTGCTTCGCGCGCTGAGGCGCGCTCCTACGGAGGTGTTATTTACCACTTGCACTGATCAGAGTACTGTATATAATCCCAGATACTGTGAATCCATACAGGAACTGTTCAAATGCGCGAATTAACCCCCAGGCAAAGGCAAATTCTCGAAATGATTCAAGAATTTATCAGCGAAACCGGCATGCCGCCGACACGCGCTGAAATTGCCAGTGAGCTCGGTTTCAAATCGGCAAACGCGGCCGAGGAACATCTACGCGCGCTGCAGCGCAAGGGCGTGCTTGATTTGTTACCGGGCGCCTCGCGCGGTATTCAACTCAAAGATTCCCTGCGGGACCAGATGGGCTTGCCGCTGGTGGGCCGGGTTGCCGCCGGCAGTCCCATCCTTGCCGAGGAACATATCGAGGCACATTACAAAGTCGACCCGCATATTTTTAACCCTAAACCGCACTACCTGCTACGCGTGCACGGCATGAGTATGAAAAATGCCGGCATTCTCGATGGCGATCTTGTCGCTGTGCATCGCACACCCGAAGTTCGTAGTCGGCAAATCATTGTTGCCCGCCTCGATGACGAAGTGACCGTCAAACGTTATCGGCAGACAGGCTCGCTGGTCTCGCTGTTGCCTGAAAACGAAGACTTCGAAACCATAGAAGTCGATCTCAAGCATCAATCACTGGTTATCGAAGGCGTCGTTGTGGGTGTCATCCGTAACGGGCTGGCGTTGCATTGAACCTTGTCAGCGTCCCTCGACAAATTGCTGGAGAACCCGCGTGTCTGGCGGGGACGCAATCAGGCACAGCAGAAGGCAGGCCTGGCAAGTGGTTACCCGGAACTTGACCGACACCTGCCCGGAGGAGGCTGGCCTACTGAGGCGCTGACTGAAATCCTGACGGAACAATACGGTATCGGTGAGTTACGTTTGCTGATGCCGGCATTGGCCCAGCTAAGCGCCGAAGACGCACAGTCGGACTACAACGAGCCCGGCTGGATTGCCTGGGTCGCGCCACCTTTCCAACCGTATCCGCCAGCGCTGCAACAATGCGGCATCGATTTATCGCGCATGCTCATTGTGCGGCCTGAGGACCCCAGTGAAATACTCTGGTCGGCCGAGCAGGCGTTGTCCTCCGGTACGTGTGCCGCCGTGTTGTTTTGGGCCGAGCGGCTGGATGATCAGGCCAGCCGGCGTTTACAGCTGGCGGCTGAGAAAGGCCATAGCTGGGCCATCGCTTTTCGCCCCATGGCGGCGCGTCGGCAACCGTCGGCTGCTGCATTGCGCCTGGAACTGCATTCCAGTAGCGACGGTACTCGCGTTCATATCCTGAAAAGTCGCGGCGGCCGCCCGACAATTCTTAACAAGCTGCTTTAATCATGGCGCGTGCGTGGAAATCGCCCGTCACAGCACGGGATGCCGCCCCGACTCCCCCTGCGATACAACAGGCATTGCCGTTCGTTGAACCAGCACCGCTGGTTAAACCCCTGTTTTTGACGCCAACGCAGGTTCAGCGACTCTGGTTTTGCATCTGGCTACCGGGTCTGCCGCTCGAAGCCAGTCGCTCGTCGGATACTGCCATGGCAGTTATTGAGGAGCAGCAGGGTATTCATCGTGTGCTGCTGGCGGATGTTGAGGCGCAGGCTGCCGGTGTCATGGCAGGACAGTCGGCGAACGCGGCCCTCGCGTTGCTGCCCACGCTGCAACTCGAAGAACGCAGCCTGCTACGCGAACAGCAGGCGCTCGAGGCGCTGGCAGCCTGGCTTGAACGTTTTTCGTCATTCGTCTGTATTGCCGATCGTGATGTGTTGCTGCTGGAGATTGCAGGTAGCCTGCGCTTGTTTGGTGGCTTACGTCCGTTGCGCAAAGCAATTTCGAGCGGCTTACGTCAACATGGCTTTGATGCATCACTTGCGATTGCACCGACACCGCTGGCTGCGACCTGGCTGGCAAGGGCGGGGCGGCGGGCGTGTATTCGTGACCAGCAAAATCTTAAAAGCGCGTTACGTCATTTGCGCCTGAATAGTCTCAACTGGCCAGACGGGCTTTTTGCGTCGTTAACCGGTATGGGCGTGACAACCATTGGTGATTGCCTGCGTTTGCCGCGGGAGGGATTTGTCAGGCGTTTTGGTGCGGAGCATATGCTTGCACTCGACCGTGCGCTTGGACACTTGCCGGATCCACGAAACTCCTGGCGTGCGCCCGAACGCTTCTGTGCGGACCACGAGATGGCAGAGGAGCAATCGGATCGTGAACGCTTACTCAACATTTGCCATGAGTTGTTGCTGGCGCATGAGCAGTTCCTGCTGGCGAGACAGCTTGGGACGCAGCGTTTGAGTTTTAGTTTTTTTCATCTCAAGGGATCGGCAACTGAGTTGCGATTGGGCTGCGCGCGCGCGGATCGTTCTGCTGAACGCTGGTTGGAGTTATTACGTATTCGCTTCGATCAGCTGGTATTACCCGAAGCCGTTATCGCAATTCGCTTACGCAGTGGCATGACCCAGGCGTTGCAAGCAGAATCGGCACGCTTGAATTTTCACGCTGGTAGCGATGGGCAAACGCGACGTTACTCGATCGCCCAGCTTGCTGAGCGCCTTATTGCCCGTATTGGCGAACAGTCAGTGCACTCGGTTGGCATGGTTGCGGAACATCGTCCTCAATATGCCTGGCGCGCACAAAGTCTGTTCTCGGACTGGGCGAGCAGCACGTTGTCAGAGGTCAGGCGACATTTGCGGCGTCCACTGTGGATGCTGCCTGAACCGGCCTTACTGCCAGCGGATAGTGGTTACCCGTTACACCAGGGTGGTCCCTTAAGACTGCTTGACGGACCGGAACGTCTTGAGACCGGCTGGTGGGATGAGGATGGCATCTCTCGTGACTATTACACCGCGGTAAACCCGGCGGGGATACGGCTATGGGTCTTTCGTAACCGCAGCCGACCGTCTTCCTGGTACTTGCATGGTTACTTTGGGTAAGTAGCTGTGTCGAGCCGCTACGCTGAGTTGCACGCCCTCAGTAACTTTACGTTTTTACGCGGTGCGTCTCATCCCGAAGAACTCGTTGAGACAGCGGCAAAGCTCGGCTACGAGGCGCTTGCCATTACCGATGAATGTTCGATGTCGGGCATTGTTCGCGCGCACTCGGCTGCGAAGGAGTTTGGACTAAAAAAACTGATCATCGGATCGGAGTTCAAGTTGCAAAGCGGCCGTAAGCTGGTTGCACTGGCCCAAAACCGGAACGGCTATGCCTCGTTGTGCCAGTTGATCTCCAATGCGCGCCGAGCGGCAGAGAAGGGTCGCTATGAGTTGACCCGGACGGCGTTTGAAGGCGGCTTGCCCGATTGCCTGGTGCTATGGGTGCCGGACCAGGATCTCACCCTGGATGTCGAAGATCATTGGATACGGGAGACGTTTCGTGACCGTCTCTGGATCGCCGTTGAGCTGCTCGCTGACGGTCGACAGCAGGAGCAACTCGTCAAACTTCGTGAAGAGGGACGCCGTCTCAAACTGCCCCTGGCAGCAAGTGGCGATGTACACATGCATTGCCGGGCACGTCGAATTTTGCAGGATGCCCTGACGTCAATACGCCATGGCACGACGATCGATAACGCCGGGTTCACCCTGTATCCTAATGGCGAACGCCATCTTCGTTCGTTCGAGACGCTGCAGCGCGTGTATCCGGCCGAGTTGCTTGCAGAAACGGTACGCATCGCCAATGCCATCGATTTTTCACTCGATGAGCTGCGCTACGAATACCCGGATGAACTGGTTCCCCATGGCGAAACGCCCGCCACGTATCTCCGCCAGTTGACCGAAGAGGGCATGCAACGTCGTTGGCCCGGCGGTGTCCCGCACAAAGTAACTTTGCTTGTCGAGCATGAACTCGCGCTGATTGCCGACCTTGAATACGAGCCCTTCTTTCTGACCGTGTATGACATCGTCTCGTTCGCGCGCTCAGAGGGCATTTTGTGCCAGGGAAGGGGGTCGGCGGCAAATTCGGCGGTGTGCTTTTGTTTAGGCATAACCGAAGTCGATCCGGGCCGCATGGAAATGCTGGTTGAGCGTTTTATTTCCAAGGAGCGTAACGAACCACCGGACATCGATGTCGATTTCGAGCATGAGCGCCGCGAAGAGGTTATCCAGTACATCTACGGCAAGTACGGTCGTGAGCGAGCTGCGCTCGCGGCGACTGTCATTACCTACCGGCCCCGAAGTGCAATGCGTGATGTGGGTAAGCTGCTGGGCCTGAGCGATTTACAGGTCAGTCGTTTGTCGCGGTCCATGCAATGGTGGGACGGAAACAAGGTCGATGACAGCCGTGTTCTCGAGGCGGGCCTTGATCCGGGTAGTCCGGTTATGCGACGACTTTTGTACCTCGTCAGGGAACTGATCGGTTTCCCGAGGCATCTGTCGCAACATGTCGGCGGGTTCGTTATCTCGAATACTCCCTTGTACAACCTGGTGCCGATCGAAAATGCGGCGATGCCCGACCGGACCGTGATTCAGTGGGAAAAGAATGATCTGGAAGAACTGGGTTTGCTCAAGGTTGACGTGCTCGGTTTGGGCATGCTGACGGCGATACGTCGCAGCTTCGACCTGATACGCGATTTCAAGGGATCAGAGTACACGCTGGCGAATGTACCGGCTGAGGATCCGGATGTTTATGACATGATTTGCGAGGGTGACACGATGGGTGTTTTCCAGATCGAGTCACGGGCGCAGATGGCGATGTTGCCAAGACTGAAACCCCGCTGTTACTACGACCTGGTGATTGAGGTGGCAATTATTCGACCGGGTCCGATTCAGGGCGACATGGTGCACCCCTATTTGCGCCGGCGGAATGGTGAGGAAGCCGTCGATTATCCGAGCGATGCTGTCAAAGGCGTGCTGCAGCGCACGTTGGGGGTGCCGATTTTCCAGGAACAGGTGATGCAGCTTGCCATTGTTGCGGCGGGCTTCACGCCCGGTGAAGCGGATCAGCTGCGGCGCGCCATGGCCGCATGGAAGCGCCGCGGTGGCCTTGGCGGATTTGAGGACAAGCTGATTTCGGGCATGCGTGAGCGTGGCTATGAGGAGGAGTTTGCGCGGCAGATATTCCGGCAGATTCAGGGGTTTGGCGAGTATGGATTTCCCGAATCGCATTCTGCGAGTTTCGCGCTGCTTGTGTATGTCTCGTCCTGGTTGAAATGTCATGAGCCCGCCGCATTTACCTGCGCGCTCCTGAACAGCCAGCCAATGGGTTTCTATTCCGGGTCACAGCTGGTCCAGGATGTGCAGAGGCACGATGTGCGGGTAAGGCCTGTCGACGTCAACCGCAGCCAGTGGGATTGCTCGTTGGAGGCGGATGACGAGGGCAGAGCGGCACTGCGTCTGGGCTTGAGAATGGTCAAGGGGTTATCCGAAGCGACAGGACGGAGAATAGTTGCGGAACGCGGCTCCGGGAGCTACACACAAGCGCAGCAATTGCTCGAGCGTGTGGGATTGGATCAGCGCGAACTCGGTGTACTGGCATCATCCGGCGCTTTACAGCCGCTTTCCGGTGATCGGTACAGGGCACGTTGGGCGGTTTCCGGGATCGAAAAGCCCATGCCTTTGTTTCCATCGATGGATCGCTTCGAGGCGACGCCTCTCTTAAGGAAGCCGACGGAGGGCCAGAATATTGTTGCGGACTATCGGAGCACCGGACTGACCCTTGAACGGCATCCGATATGCCTGCTCAGACGGCACCTGGATCGTTACCGGTATATTTCCGCACAACAGCTGCCCGGCGTGGGCAATGGTCAAAAGATCAACGTAGCCGGGCTGGTTATCACGAAGCAACGGCCGGGCACGGCAAGTGGCGTCACTTTTGTAACGCTTGAAGACGAGACGGGGCAGATCAATCTTGTTGTCTGGAAACAGGTCGCGGAACAATACCGTGCGGCACTGTTAAACGCGCGTCTACTGGGCGTTGCCGGGGAGCTGCAGATTGAGGGGAAAGTAATACATGTGATCGCAAGTCGATTAGTCGATCACACCAATATGCTTGGCGACCTGACTGTGCGATCGCGAGACTTTCGCTGACGTAAAACGATCAGTCGTCGTCCATATTGAAGTTGAAGGTACTGTCGAGTTCCTTCTCACGCTGCTCGCGAAGTTCCTCGAGCCTGCGCCGAATCTCCGCCTTGTGGTGCACGTCATCGCTGTCACTGGCGTCAAGTTTTGCCACCAGTTTCTCAATGTCCATTTCGATGGTCGTATCACCATCGGCGTCGTCGTCTACCTCTGTCAGGACCACCGTCTCCGTTAAGGATGCGTCAGACGAAGCGTCGTCCAGCACATCATCATCGTCGGACGAAACGTCGTCCAGCACATCATTGTCGTCGATGTTTTTACCGTTCATCGCATCAGTCTCCAGCACCAAGCAGGCCAATCAGTAGTATTAGCGAATCAGGTTATTAATTTCGAAGATTGGAAGCAAAATTGCAAGGACTATCGTCAAAACAATGGCACCCATGATAACGATCAGCAACGGCTGCAGGATTCCGAGCAACGCCGCGATCAGACCGTTCACTTCACGTTCCTGCCCGGCAGCGGCCCGCGACAACATTTCTTCCAGGCGTCCGCCGGCTTCACCACTGGAAACCAGATGGATCATCATCGGCGGAAAAAGCTTGCTTGCGGCCAGTGACTTGCTGATCGAGCCGCCTTCCCTGACCCGTCAGCGTGGCTTCCATAACGGCATCCCGCATGGGCAGGTTCTCGATGACCTCTGCCGAAATATTCAAGGCCTCAAGAATCGGTACGCCACTTCCCGCGAGGATGCTGAGCGTTCGCGTAAAGCGTGCCGTATTGACGCCGCGCGTCAGGCGGCCGACGATCGGCATGCGCAGGAGCGCCGCATGGTAGCGACGCCGAGGTCCGTCTTTCTGAAGCACCCACCATGTTACATAGGCCACAATGCACAATCCGATGATCACGAATAGCCAGTAGGCGCGCAGGAAATCGCTGGTTGCGATCAGGCCACTGGTCAGCGCCGGCAATTCGGCGGACGTGTTTTCGAATACACCGACGATCTTCGGCACAACGGTTGCCAGCATGAAGCTGATGATGGCGACGGCCATCACCACGAGTGCAACGGGGTAGACGAGCGCGTTGGTAATCTGTTGCCTGAGCTCCTGGCGAGCCTCGGTGTAGTCGGCAAGTCGTTCGAGGACCACATCGAGATGACCCGACTGTTCGCCCGCCGCGACCGTCGCGCGATACAGCTCCGGAAAAGCCTGCGGGAATTCGCTGAAGCCATCCGCCAGCGTATGTCCTTCCATGACCTTGGCGCGAACACCGAGCAACATGCTCTTGGTGCGCGGCTGGTCGTTTTGCTGCGAGACCGCGAGCAGGGCCTCTTCGAGCGGCAGGCCCGACTGCGATAGCGACGCGAGTTGACGGGTGATCAGCGCCAATTCTCCGGAGGACATTCCACGTCGCAGCGAAAAACTGCGCTGTCGGCGCGCTTCCCTTTGCGCCACCTCTGTGACACTGACAGGAAGCAGGTTGCGATCACGGAGTAACTGTCGGACGTGCTTTGGCGTGTCACCCTCGAGCAAGCCTTTTGACTGCTTGCCCGACTGGTCCATCGCTACGTATTCAAACGCACCCATCTAGAACTCCGCCAAGCTTATCGTCCGTCGACTCAGTCTTCGCGTGTAACACGCAGAACCTCTTCCAACGTCGTTACGCCGCTTAGCACCTGGCGCCGCCCGTCCGCGCGGATACTCGGGCTGGTTTTGCGGGCGTGTCGATCGAGTTCCTGCTCACTGACACCGCCGTGAATCATCTCGCGCATTTCGTCGTCAACTGTAATGAGTTCGTATATGCCGGTCCGGCCCGAAAAACCACCGTTTGCGCCTTCCCCCGGATGATAAAGGGTCGGCGGGTTTGCGGGATCGACACCCAAAAGATCGCATTCGTATTCGCGCGCTTTGTAAGGGATCTTCGTATCGTTATCGAGCACGCGAACGAGACGCTGTGCCAAGACGCCGAGCAGGCTCGATGACAACAAGAACGGTTCGACACCCATATCGCGCAGGCGAGTGACCGCACCCGCAGCCGTGTTGGTGTGCAAGGTCGACATCACGAGGTGACCGGTGAGGCTTGCTTGCACGGCGATCTCCGCCGTCTCCAGGTCACGAATCTCACCCACCATCACTACGTCAGGATCCTGACGCAAAATAGCGCGAAGGCCGCGTGCGAACGTCATCTGGACTTTCGTGTTGACCTGTGACTGGCCGATGCCGTCGATGAAGTACTCGATCGGGTCTTCGACGGTCATGATGTTACGCGTGTCGTCGTTTATTCTCTCGAGAGCGGCATAGAGTGTTGTTGTCTTGCCCGACCCGGTTGGACCGGTAACCAGGATGATGCCGTGTGGCTTGTGGATTAGCTGATCCATGGTCTTCTGCGCGACCGGATCCATGCCCAGCGCGCCCAATTCAAGCCGGCCCGCCTGTTTGTCCAACAATCGCAACACGACTCTCTCGCCGTGACCGGACGGCATGGTCGAAACGCGCACATCGACGGCGCGTCCCGCGATACGCAACGATATGCGACCATCCTGTGGCAGGCGCTTCTCGGCAATGTCGAGCTTGGACATGACCTTGATACGCGAAACAACCAATGGCGCCAGCGCGCGCCGGGTCTGCAAGATCTCCTTGAGCACCCCATCTACGCGGAAGCGAACGCCGAGCCGGTTTTCATAAGGCTCGATATGCACGTCCGATGCATTTTCCTTGATAGCCTCGGTCAACACTGCGTTGATGAACCGGATGATAGGCGCGTCGTCATCACTCTCGAGCAAGTCCGAAGGTCCCTGCAGTTCCTGCGCAACCTGGGTCAGGTCGAATTCCTCGTCGAGACCATCAACCATTTGCGACGCTTTGGTCCGGTCTTGTTCGTAGAATTCTTGCAGAACCGTATCAAATACTTCGGCCGAGACCCGGGATAGTTTTAGCGGGACTCCGGCAAATCGTCGCGTCTCTGCAAGGCTGATCGGCGTCACGCCAACCCGGTAAACGGTATCGGCTTCGACGTCATCAATGCTGCGAATCAAAACGCCGTGTCGTTTCGCGAACGAATAGGGCAGATTGCGAGCCGGTGTCTCAACTGCCTCACCTAGTTCTGTCTCAAGAACGATTTCGTTGTTGGCTTCCATAGGGTTTAGTCGGCGTCTTCTGTGGCGTCATTCTTCGATTTATCAGCTTCCTCGAATGGCGGCAATGCGAAGTGTTCTTCCTTCGGCATTAACTGAATGCCTGTGCCTTCGCTATCCTTCAGAACGTCGCGAATGTAGTTGTACTTTTTGTTCGTCTCGAAAGAAACAGCGGCCGAATCGCGCAGGATCTTCGGTCGAATGAATACCAGCAGGTTGGTCTTTACCTTGTCAGTTTTGCGACTACGAAACAGGGCGCCGAGCCCAGGAATACTGCCAAGCACAGGGACACGTTGGTCGCTCTCACGCAGCACATCTTCGAGAAGGCCGCCCAGCACGAGAATCTGCCCGTCGTCGACAATGACCGTTGTCTCAATGGTTCGCTGGTTTGTGATCAGGTCGACTGCTCCGGTAGCTGACTGTGCAATGCTGGAAATTTCCTGAGAAATTTTCAGCAGCATTGAGTCGCCGTCGTTGATTTGCGGCGTGATGGTCAGTTTGACTCCGACCTGCTCGCGGTTGATCGTTTGAAAGGGGTTCACAGCGCCGCCAGTGCTGCCGGTGTTAGAAAACGAACCGGTCACAAACGGCACCTCTTGGCCGACGTTGAGGCTCGCTTCCTCGTTGTCGGTCGTAACGATCGACGGCGTCGAAATAATATTCGTGTCCGCGTCCCCTTGTAGTGCCGCGAGAATCGCCGCAAAACTGACCCCGGTATCGCTAACGCGGCCAACGCCGACTGTGATGCCGGCGTTGATCAGACCCGATGGATCAGTGACAGCACCGCCGGCTGCCGCGCCGCCAAGCTGCACCACGCCGGCAAGGGGGGGGAAATTGGTAACGGCAATTGGTGTGTTCGAACCTGTGCCCTCCACAGCCCAGGTCACGCCAAGTTCTGCGGTCTTGTCGGCGATAACTTCGACGATAATGGCTTCGACGAGAACTTGTGCACGGCGAATATCAAGCTTGTCCACAATTTGCATGAGCGAGCGCATCATCTTCGGTGGTGCATTTACGACGATAGCGTTCGTCTGTGTGTCTGGCCACACGCTTACGCCCGCGGAAGACGGTGACGCTGCTCCGGCGGCCTGTGCTGCACCAGTGAGTTGCGACGTGAAGTGTTGCTGCAGTTTGGCGGCGAGATCCTCGGCATCGGCATAGCGAAGGTAGCGAACCTTCGTATCTCCTCCGTCCTCGAGCGGTGTGTCGAGATGCGCGATCAGGGTGCGCAAACGCAGTCGCTCCGATTTATCACCGCCGATGAGGACGCTGTTGGTACGCGCGTCTGCAACCAGGCTCGTTGTAACCGGGGCGCCGTCGGCGCGTGGCGTCTGAGACAGCGCAGTCATAATGCGAACGATCTCGGAGGCTGACGCATGCTGCAACGTGATGACCTCGATGTCTTCATCACTGGCCTGATCGATACGGCGGATGATCGCGACCATGCGAGCGACGTTGGCCGCGCGGTCGGAAATAATCAGCATGTTGGAGCCTGCGTGGGCCACCATGTGGCCGTACTGCGGAATCAATGGTCGCAGGATCGGCACGAGCTGTGTGGCGCCGACATTGCGAACCTGGATGACTTGCGTCGCCAGGTCGTCAGGACCTGCCGAGTCACCTGTGCCAATTGGGCCGGCGAACTGGCGTGCGGTGGCATCCGGAAGAATCTTGATCAGGTCTCCCGAGGGAATGGCGACGTAGCCGTGTACCTGCAGAATAGAGAGGAACGCCTCATAGAATGCGTCGGACGACATCGGCGTTGCCGACAGCAGCGTTACTTTGCCGGTAACGCGAGGATCTATAATGAAGTTCTTTCCAGTCACTTCACTAACGGCTTCCACGACTTTGCGTATGTCCGCATCTTTCCAGTTCAGCGTCACGTCCGTTTGTTGCGCCCACGCCATCGATCCGAAGGACAGGGCGAAAGCCGCCAACAGCAGGCGCACGGCTCCGCGTAATTGTGTTCTTGTTTTTTGATTCATTGAGTTTGCTCGCCGCCCAGGTCGAGTTGACTGGTCTTCAGAACAATGGTCTCGGGCTGTCCATTGCGTTCTACAGTAACGGTCACCTGGTCTGCAGTGCCAAGTGATTGAAAAATCTGCATCGCCTGGGTCGGGTCGGTCAACGACTGCCCATCGATATCCTTAATCAAGTCGCCGGGCCGCAACCCCAGGGACGAAAATTGCTGTCTGTCGCGGCCGGGATAGACTCGATAACCACTTTGCTGGCCGTTGACAAAGTAGGGAGTAGGACGAATGACATCGGAGAGCTTCGTAAGGTTTTGCGACACGATGGCTTGAATACTCTGCGAGTCGTTCGAAGTCTGACGCACGCGGTTTGTCGTGCGCCGGGTCTGCACGGGCGCGCCTTCGGAAAATTCTCTCGGAAGCTTGAGGTTCGTGAGCACTCCGTTTTCATTTAACACCACGCGATCGGCGTATACCGCGTGCAGCTTCGCGCCGGACCCTATCGGATCGTCGATGGCATAGACTTTCTCTTCGTTATTGCCATCCGCGATGATTGCCACAGAAAACTCCGCAATGTCTGACGCGACGGTCCCCTTCAACAAAAGATTGGTCAGTCGCGTATCGCTCAGGTTGTCATCCTCTACAGGTGCAGGAGTCACGTCAACGGACTCCTCATCGGCAAGGCCGAACATATGGGAGGCCACGATTGCCTGGATATCGCTCGCCGCCGCCGCCTGTACGCGTGCTGACGGAATCGTTGCTGGCACCTGGATGCCGTCGCCTGCGGCCGGGCCGGGCACCAGCATCCAGATTATTCTCGCGATCTGCCAGGCAATGGCAATGACCAGCAGAAGGCTCGCCCACGGAGGCAACAAACGGTTGGCCGCCGATAGCGCGCTATTGCCGTCCATGCTGACGAGAGCGGTCAGATTGGCTTTAGAGATCATGTTTTGCCCGGCTAGTTTCCGTACCTTGACCTAATTAGTAACGCAGCGGCCCGATGATACGGGTTGACCCATACTGCCGACAAGTCGTTGCGGGCGAAAAATACTATATTTAGCAATGATATACCTGCATTTCCTAAGCTATGGATAAGGTCAACTTCTGTGGGCCTGAAGGCGAACAGACGGCTCAATAATGCTGAATCCGACTGCTTTTGCCGAGCTCGGCTTATATATAATAACTCGCTTGAAGCCAGCATATTGAATTTCTCATATTTGGCCGCAAATCGGGCAATCATTTAACTTTACGGTGTACGTTTTACCAGATGAGTGAAAATCCGACCGACAATGAGCAACTTGGCAGCCACGACCTTGCTGTTGAAGAAGCGCGACCGAAACTCAAACGACCGCCTTTGTACCGGGTCGTTCTTATTAACGATGACTTTACACCGATGGAGTTCGTTGTTGATATTCTGGAAACTGTTTTTGGGATGGAACGTACACGTGCGACGCAGGTCATGTTAGAAGTGCATACGAAAGGCAAGGGCGTATGCGGCGTATTCAGTTTTGAGATCGCGGAAACCAAGGTCGCGCAGGTAATGGGTATCGCCAAGCAACACCAGCATCCGTTACTCTGCACTATGGAAGAGGTCTGAACCGGCAATGAGGCAGCGCTATGCTCAGCAGTGAGCTTGAATTTTGTTTGAATGAGGCATTTCAACGTGCGCGGGATCGCCGTCACGAGTTCATGACGGTCGAGCATCTCCTGCTCGCGCTGCTGGACATTCCAAAAGTGCATGAGATTCTGAAGTCTTGTAACGCGAATATTCCGGAGCTGCGGCGCCAGCTGACCGAGTGCGTCGACGAACAGACGCCGCTACTTCCGGAAGACGCGGAGACAGATGTTCAGCCGACCCTGGGATTCCAACGCGTGCTGCAGCGCGCGGTCTTTCATGTGCAGTCCAGTGGCAAGAAAGAGGTCACCGGCAGCAACGTGTTGGTGGCGATATTTAGCGAAAAGCAATCGCAGGCCGTCTACTTCATGAACCTGCAGGACATCACGCGCCTCGATGTCGTTAATTTTATCGCGCACGGTTTGCCGCAGGTGCCGGGCGAGCGCGACGAAGAAGACCCGGAGGCACAGCTCGAGGGCGATGCGGAGGTCGAATTATCGCCGCTGGATCAGTACGCTACTAATCTGAATGAATTGGCGATAAAAGGAAAAATAGATCCATTGATCGGTCGCGAACTCGAGATCGAACGGACTGTTCAAATCTTGTGCCGGCGCCGCAAGAATAATCCGCTCTACGTTGGCGAGGCCGGGGTTGGCAAGACCGCGCTGGCCGAAGGGCTGGCGAGGATGATCACGGAAGAGCGTGTTCCCGAGGTACTTCGGGACAGCACGATCTACGCGCTGGACATGGGTACACTGATCGCGGGAACCAAGTACCGCGGTGATTTCGAGAAGCGCTTGAAAGGGGTTATTGCAGAAATCAGCGAAGATCCCGGCGCAATCCTGTTTATCGATGAAATACATACGGTTATCGGGGCCGGTGCGGCCTCGGGCGGCGTGATGGACGCCAGCAACCTGATTAAGCCGGTACTCGCAAACGGCGAGATACGCTGCATCGGTTCCACCACGTATTCGGAATACCGCGGTATTTTCGAGAAAGACCATGCGCTGGCACGTCGCTTTCAGAAAATTGACGTTCCCGAGCCGAGCATCGAAGAGACCGTTGCCATTCTGAAGGGGCTTAAGTCTCGCTTCGAGGAACACCATGGCATTCGCTACGAAGACGGTTCCATGGAATCGGCCGCCGAGTTGGCTGCTCGACACATCAACGACCGGCATCTTCCGGACAAGGCGATCGACGTCATTGACGAGGCGGGCGCGAATCTTCGATTGCAGCCGGTCGCCGATCGCGGCGACCGCGTCACGGTTGAGATGATCGAAAACATCGTTGCGAAGATGGCGCGCATACCCGCGAAGAGCGTCTCCGCTTCAGATCGCGACGCGTTGCGCACGATCGAGCGTGATCTGAAACTGACGATCTTCGGTCAGGATCGCGCGATCGAGGCGCTCGGTAGCGCCATCAAGATGTCGCGCTCCGGACTGCGCGAAGAAGAGAAGCCGATTGGAGCGTTTCTGTTTGCCGGGCCGACTGGCGTTGGCAAGACCGAAGTGACCCGCCAATTGGCAATGCTAATGGGTGTCGAACTGATCCGCTTCGATATGTCCGAGTATATGGAGCGCCATACCGTCTCTCGCCTGATCGGCGCGCCGCCTGGGTATGTCGGTTTTGACCAGGGTGGCTTATTGACCGAGGCGGTGAGTAAGAATCCGCACGCCGTGGTACTGCTCGATGAGATCGAAAAGGCGCATCCCGAGGTGTTCAACCTGTTGCTACAGGTCATGGATCACGGGACCTTGACGGATAACAATGGCCGCAAAGCCGATTTCCGCAACGTGATTCTCGTCATGACGACGAACGCCGGCGCGGAGGAAATGAGTCGCGCTTCGATCGGGTTTACGCAGCAGGATCACAGTAGCGACGGCATGACGGTCATCAAAAAGCGTTTCTCGCCCGAATTCCGCAATCGGCTGGATACGATAATCCAGTTTGCGTCGCTCGACGTCAATTCGATCAAGCGGGTTGTCGACAAGCTGGTTGTCGAACTCGAAGCCAAGCTTGGCAATAACAACGTCACGCTGGAACTCGACGATGAGGCGCGCGAGTGGATTGCGGAGCGCGGTTACGACCCGAAGATGGGTGCGCGACCGATGGCGCGTATTATCCAGGAGAAGATCAAACGACCGCTGGCGGAAGAATTGCTGTTCGGTATTCTTTCAGATGGCGGCCACGTGAAAATCACCGTCGGTCCGGACGGTGAATTGCAGTTGAATTCTGAGCCGGTTCTGAAGGAGCTCGAGCACCTGCCGGAGGGTCAGTAGGACCCAGGTATCAGTAGGAAACGGGTTTAGCGTCCGCGGTAGACGATACGGCCTTTGCTGAGGTCGTAGGGCGTGAGTTCCACCGTGACTTTGTCGCCGGTGAGTATACGAATGTAGTTCTTGCGCATTTTTCCTGAAATATGCGCCGTCACCACGTGACCATTCTCCAGTTCTACCCGGAAGGTCGTATTGGGCAGCGTCTCATTTACGACGCCTTCCATCTGCAGTGCTTCTTCTTTTGCCAAGGGTCTCGCTTCTCTATAGTGCTAAAAGGCTGGCGAATTGTGCAGAAACGGCGGTGGTATTGCAATGTAATACGGCTCATCCCGGCAACAAATCACCAATAGATATAGGGTCAGATGGCCAGTTTTCAAATCGTGTAGCAGGGCTGCAGAGGGTTGCCAGGGTCGCCACGAACTCATGGCGCGGAATTATGCTCGCGCCGAGACTGACCAGATGGCTGGAGACCAGCTGGCAGTCGAGAATGCCGAGTTTATTTGCATCCATCATTCTGGAAATTGCCAACAGCGCCATTTTCGATGCGTTTGCTTTGGCGCTGAACATCGATTCACCGAAAAAGGCTCGTCCTATCGCAAGCCCGTATAGGCCACCCACGAGCGCTTGATCCTGCCAAATTTCGATGGAGTGCGCCCAGCCCTCGTGGTGCAATTGCTGGTAGGCGTTGGTCATCTCAGCCGTAATCCAGGTGCCTGGTTGGGTGGCTCTCGGCGCCGCACAGGCGTGAATAACCTCGCTGAATGATGTGTTGAATCGCACTTCGGCCGTCGATTGCCGCAGAAAGCGACGCAGTCGTCTTGAAATGTGGAAGTCGCCTGGTCGAAACGCGCAGCGCGGGTCCGGCGACCACCACAACAGCGGTTGACCGTCGTCGTACCAGGGGAAAATGCCACGCTCGTAGGCGCACAACAGACGCTCCGTGCTCAGGTCTCCGCCTGCCGCAAGCAAACCGTCGGGTTCACCAAGTGCTGCCTCCACCGGCGGAAATGCTTCTGGCGGGTCGCTCGCGCTGAGCCAGACAACGCGGTTATTACTCATTTCCGTTGTCTTATAGGGGCTGCGTGAACCCACGGCATCCATATAACGGTCGACGTGGCGCGCCTCCTCATCGAGGTACTGGCTAATCGCATCTGCGAACTCCGGGTGCGCCAGCCAGTGCGCGGACCAGGTTGTCTCGGGCGAAAAACCACGACTGATCTTGTGCTCGCCTTGTGTACCAGGTTCGAATACCTGCTTGCCGGTATCGATGCAGTAGTCGATTCCCTGGTAATAACAGGTCTCAAAATGCAGGGCATCGTAATGTCCGTCGCTGCCCCAGTAGCGCCCGTACAAAACCTCGTCGCTATCGAAAAAAACGGCGGCCGCAACCGATTCGCCGTCTTTTTCAGCGAGAATAACCAGAATATTTTCGGGTAGCTGTTGACTAATCGCTTTGAAGAACGCTTCGTTAAAATAGGGCAGCGAGCCGCGGCGCATAAATGTTCGGCTGATTAGTGCGTAGACGACGGACCACTGTGCATCGTCAATCTCGTCGCCCTTCAAACGCCGAAACTGTATTCCATTTTCGATGGCTCGACGCCGGTCCCGCTTCGCTTTTTTGCGCTTTGACGCGGTAAAAGTGGCCAGGAAATCGTCGAAGCACGCGTAGCCGCGATTTCGCCAATGAAACTGACAGTCTTTGCGGATGAGTAAACCAGCGGATTCAAACAGTGGTATTTCGTCCGCCGTCGGAAACAAAAAGTGGATGGACGAGCATTCCGATTCGTTGGCCAATTCGATCGCTGCCGTAATGAGCGCGTGCGCACCTTCGGTGTCATCGGGGTCGGCCAGCAGCAGCCGGCTGCTCGGCGCCGGCGTAAATGGTACCGCCGATACCAACTTTGGGTAATAGCTGAGACCAGCCTGTTCGTAAGCGTTCGCCCAGGCCCAGTCGAATACAAACTCACCCCACGAGTGGCTTTTTTCATACAGCGGCATCGCGGCTCGCAACTGGCCTCTGGCGCCGATGCTCAGGTGCCGCGGAATCCAGCCCTGCTCGGGCGAGACACAACGAGTCTGCTCCGCAAGTTGCAGGAATTCGTGGCGAAGAAATGGGTACGTACTGCCTGCGAGCCGATTCCAGTCGTCGGCCGCGATGTCAGCGATACCGGAATGGACGGTGACCTTCACAAGTGCTGACAGGCCCCGGCTCACCGCCGCCTCAGGCTGCGGCGTCGTCCGCCGCGCCGGACTTCTTTTCCAGCGCATCGACGTATTTCTCTGCATCGAGGGCTGCCATACATCCTGCGCCGGCCGATGTAATGGCCTGGCGATAGACCTGATCTGCAACGTCACCGGCAGCATAAACACCGGGCAGGCTGGTCGCGGTTGCATCCCCGGCGATACCGGACTTCACAATAATGTAGCCGTTCTTCATGTCGAGCTGACCTTCGAACAGGGTCGTGTTGGGCTTATGACCGATCGCGATGAACACCCCATCGACGTTGATTTCTTTTGATTGTGATTCGTCCTTGGTGCTGCGGACTCTTATCCCGGTGACCCCGGCATCGTCGCCGAGCACTTCATCGAGAACGTGATCCCACTGCATTTCGACCTTGCCGTCGCGCACCCTCTCGAACAAATGGTCTTGCAGGATCTTCTCGGCACGCAGTTCATCACGACGATGTACCACCGTAACTTTGGAGGCAATGTTGCTCAAATAGAGTGCTTCTTCGACGGCCGTATTGCCGCCACCAATAACTGCAACTGGCTTGTCGCGATAGAAGAAACCGTCACACGTGGCACAGGCGGACACGCCGCGTCCCTTGTAAGCTTCTTCGGACGGCAGGCCCAGGTACATGGCGGTGGCGCCCGTAGAGATGATCAGCGCGTCGCAGGTGTAGCTGCCATAATCGCCGTCGAGGCGGAAGGGTCGCCCGGACAGGTCGGCCGTGTGGATATGATCGTTTACGATTTCGGTGTTGAATCGTTTGGCGTGGCGCAGCATGCGATCCATGAGTTCCGGGCCCTGCAGACCCTCGACGTCGCCGGGCCAGTTGTCCACGTCCGTCGTGGTCATCAGTTGGCCGCCCTGTTCGATACCGGTGACCATGACCGGATTGAGGTTGGCGCGCGCAGCATAAACGGCAGCTGAATATCCCGCCGGCCCGGATCCCAAGGATCAGAACCCGGCAATGTTTCAAGTCACTCATGTATAATTTATCCGTAAATATTTTGATGCACTGATCTGCCCGCGCAGAACCCGGAAATGCGGTCCGAACGACGACTTTCAAGGGCGATGATGCGGGCAAGCTATATGCGTAACAGCGCGTCTCCGGGCTAGTGTAGGGAAAACAGTTTCTTAATGGCAAGAGTAGCAAAAGCGAAACAACCTGAATCACGATTGTCAGCGCAGGTGCATCGGGCGTTACGTGAGGGCGCGCTATATGTTTTCGGCGCGCTTGCGCTGATTCTGTGGTTCGCGCTGTTTACGTATGATCCGGCCGATCCGAGCTTCAGCCACGCGACCACTGACGCCGAAGTGCGCAATGGCATCGGTCGCTTTGGCGCGATGGTCGCCGATCTGCTGTTCAATTTCTTCGGTCGACCTGCCTATTTGTTCACGATCATGGTGTTCTACCTCGGCTGGATGTTGTACCGCGAGCAGAAGACGCAGATCGAACTCACCAAACTGGATTTTGGTCTTCGTTTTGCAGGGTTCCTCGCTACCCTGGTAACCAGCTGCGGATTATCGACACTGCATTTCGCGCCGGCGGGTTTTAATGAAACCGCGGGCGGGATTATTGGCCAGGTCGTCGGTCATGGGCTCGCCGATGTGATGAAATTGCTTGGCGCAAGCACCTTGCTGTTCTGCCTCTGGGTGGCCGCGATCTCGTTGTTCCTCGGAATCTCATGGATCGACGTCATGGACCGCATCGGGCAATGGACGCTGTCGGCATACGAGAAAGCGAAGATCAAAATCGGCGAACTTCGAGACAGGGCCGAAGGCCGGCGACAGGCGGCTGCGCGCCAGGATATCGTCAAGGTTCAGAAGATCCTGACCGCGAAACGCGCCAAGCCGCGTATCGAGCCCGTACTGGCACCTTTGGAGACGAGTGTACGGGCTGAAAAAGAACGCCAGGTGCCGTTGTTTGATCCCCCTCAGGCTGGCGAGTTGCCGCCATTGTCGTTACTCGATGATCCACCCGAACAAAAGCAGGGATATTCCGAAGATTCGCTGGAGGCGATGTCGCGCCTGGTCGAACTAAAACTCAAGGATTTCAATATTGATGTCGAGGTCAGGTCGGTGTCACCCGGTCCTGTGATTACTCGATTCGAGCTGGACCCGGCGCCGGGCGTGAAGGTCAGCCAAATAGCCAACTTGTCTAAAGACCTTGCGCGTTCGCTGTCTGTGGTCAGCGTACGCATCGTCGAAGTCATTCCCGGCAAATCATTCGTGGGCCTCGAGATACCCAACGAAGTACGGCAACTGGTAACGCTCGGCGAGATACTGAAGTCGAAAGCCTATGATGAAATGGCATCACCGCTTACGCTTGCACTCGGCAAGGACATCGGCGGAAAGTCAGTCGTTGCAGACCTCGCACGTATGCCGCACCTGTTGATTGCAGGCACTACCGGCTCGGGTAAATCGGTCGGCATTAACGCGATGGTGCTCAGCATTCTTTACAAGGCGCAGCCGGAGCAGGTGCGTATGATCATGATCGATCCAAAGATGCTCGAGCTCTCGGTGTACGAAGGTATCCCGCATTTGCTGGCGCCGGTTGTGACTGACATGAAGGAGGCATCGAATTCGCTGCGCTGGTGCGTTGCCGAGATGGATCGTCGCTATCGCCTGATGTCGGCGCTGGGCGTGCGCAATATCGGTGGCTACAACCGCAAGGTCAGGGATGCCATTGACGCCGGCGACCCGATCAAGGATCCGATTTTCCGGCCACCCGAAATTTTTGATGAAGACAAGCCGATTGAGCATCCAACCCTGATGCCGTTGCCGTTTATCGTCGTTATCATCGATGAACTCGCCGACATGATGATGATCGTCGGCAAGAAGGTCGAAGAGCTGATTGCAAGATTGGCACAAAAAGCCCGGGCCTCTGGCATACACATGATCCTCGCAACCCAGCGCCCCTCGGTGGACGTCATCACGGGCCTCATCAAAGCCAATGTGCCGACCCGAATCGCGTTCCAGGTGTCCGCCAAGGTTGATTCACGCACGATCCTCGACCAGATGGGCGCGGAAAACCTGCTGGGACACGGTGACATGCTGTATTTACCGCCCGGAACCTCGCTGCCGGTGCGCGTGCACGGCGCGTTCGTGGATGATAACGAGGTGCATGCGGTTGTTCGCCAACTGAAAAAATCGGGCGCTCCGCGATATATGGATGAAATTCTCGAGGGTCCTACGGGTCCAACACCAGGACTTGTCGGCATTGACAAGATGCCGGCGGATAGCGCCGATGCCGAGGAGGATCCTCTGTACGACCAGGCCGTGCAGATCGTCCTGGATACGCGGAAAGCCTCGATATCCGGCGTTCAGCGGCGTCTCAAGATCGGCTACAACCGGGCTGCCAGGATGGTCGAGTCGATGGAAGCAGCCGGGCTCGTGGGCCCTCTGCAGTCCAACGGGACCCGCGAAATCCTCGCGCCGAATGCGGGCAGCAAGGACACGACTTAAGGACAGTCTAACGATGCCAGGGATCGATTCATGATCAGACTACTTTTATCGTTGATGCTAATTACCGGCATCGGACAGCACGCACTGGCGCAGGCGAGTGTGGATGCTGCGGGTGAAAAGCTCGTCAACGATTTTCTGACGGACGTAATCACCATGCAGGGTCGATTCGAGCAGTCGCTAATCGACGCCGAAGGCGAGGTCGTCGAAGTCTCCGGAGGCACCCTGGAAATCGAGCGGCCGACTCGCTTTCGCTGGTCCTATTCCGAACCCTACGAACAGTGGCTGGTCGCCGACGGTCTGAATATCTGGTCTTACGACGTCGACCTTGCCCAGGTGACCGTCAAGCCGCAAGCGAAGGCCCTGAGCAATACTCCCGCGTTGCTGTTGGGTGGCGCAACGGATGCCCTTGAGCAGTTCCGTTTTGAAGGCAGCGTGGTCGAGAGCGAAACCACCTGGGTTCGGATGAGCCCAATTGATGACAGAAGTGGTTTCAACCGCGTTGAGCTCGGCTTCTTTGACGGCCAGCTTAGCCGCATGGTGTTTTTTGACAACCTTGAGCAGACGACGCTTGTCGCGCTCTATGACGTCGTCGTCAACGAGCCCATCGATGCCGATCAATTTGAATTCGTGGTACCCGACGACGCGGATCTTGTTGGCGTTCCCCTGACAGCCGGCGATTCCGCTCCCTGATGTTGCCGCTGCGGCACGCTCGTTTCTGGCGAATTGCCGGGCTGGTTCTGCTGCTACTGGTACTCGTTTCCGCGTTGATGCCGGCGGTCTGGTTCTGGGATGACAAAGCCGGCGCTTTGGCCTGGTTCCGGAATTCCGACAAAGTTCTGCACGCCAGCACGTTTCTCTTGCTGGCGGTCTGGTTTTCAGGTCAATACCGACGTCCGTCGTATTGGCGTATCGCGGTAGCGTTACTCCTGTTCGGGCTGCTGATCGAGTTTTGCCAATTGATGGTCGGCTACCGCACCGCCGACTGGCTCGACATGGCTGCGAACATTGTCGGTATAATCACGGGCTTCGCCGTCGCGATACGCAGGCCTGGGTGGTTGGAGCCAGCGTGTCGAAGACTGGTATGCAGCGCGAAACACTGGCACCGGCATTGGCTGACCTATTCACTTCAGAACCTCTGTACGACAATGAGCGCCCACTGGCCGACCGAATGCGGCCGGCGACCCTGGCCGAGTTCTCCGGTCAGCGACACCTGCTTGAAGCGGGTAAGCCTCTACTGCGAGCGATCGAGCAGGGCCGCGCGCACTCCATGGTGTTTTGGGGACCGCCGGGTACCGGCAAGACCACGCTGGCACGCCTGATCGCGGGAACCACGGACTCACACTTCATCGCACTGTCGGCCGTTATGGCCGGCGTGAAAGATATCCGTAGCGCCGTGCAGGAAGCCGCGCAACATCGGCAGATGCGAAATCGCGGCACAGTGCTTTTTCTCGATGAAGTGCATCGCTTCAACAAGTCTCAGCAGGACGCGTTCTTGCCTTTTGTAGAAGACGGTACGTTGACATTCATCGGCGCGACGACAGAAAACCCGTCCTTCGAGCTGAACAATGCGCTCTTGTCTCGCGCGCGTGTCTACGTCCTCAAATCGCTGACCGAGGATGACCTGATTGCCGTGCTGCGACGGGCGCTTCTCGATGAGGAGCGGGGTCTAGCTGGGCAATACGATATCAGTGACGAGTCGATCCAGATCATCGCGGCAGCGGCCGACGGTGACGCACGTCGATCGCTGAACCTGCTCGAGCTTGCCGCCGACCTGGCTGAGGGCCGGGAGATTTCTGCCGCCATTGTGACCGAGGTTGCTTCGGGAAGTCGCAGGCGCTTCGACAAGCAGGGCGAATACTTTTACGACCAGATCTCCGCGCTGCACAAGTCTGTACGAGGCACCGACCCCGACGCCGCGTTGTACTGGCTGATGCGCATGCTTGATGGCGGTTGTGATCCTTTGTACATCGCCCGGCGCATGATTAGGGTGGCCTCCGAGGATATTGGCAATGCCGACCCGCGCAGTCTGCAATTAACACTTAATGCATGGGAAGTGCTTGAACGCCTCGGAAGTCCCGAAGGGGAATTGGCGTTGGCGCAAGCCGTTGTGTACCTCGCTTGTGCGCCAAAGAGTAATGCTGTGTACATGGCTTCGAAAGCCGCGATGAAGGATGCCAGGGAGTTGGGTTCGCTGGAGGTGCCGATGCACTTACGCAACGCGCCGACCGGCCTAATGAAGGATCTCGGTTACGGCAAGGATTACCGCTACTCTCACGACGAAGAGGATGCCTTCGCGACTGGTGAAAAATACTTTCCCGACGACATGCGCCCGGTTAAGTATTATCATCCGGTGCCGCGCGGCCTCGAGATTCGTATACGCGAAAAGCTGGACGAAATCGAGCGCAAGCATTGTAAAGACACACGCAAAGACAGCTCATAATGATTGATCCAAAGTTACTCAGACAGTCGACAGCCGAGGTTGCCAAGAATCTCGCCAGGCGCGGTTTCGTGTTCGATACCGACAATTACCTGGCGCTTGAAGAGCGTCGCAAAGCGCTTCAGGTGGAAACCGAAGCCTTGCGCAGTGAACGCAACAGCAGCGCCAAGAATATCGGCAAGGCGAAAGCGAAGGGTGACGATATCGCGCCGTTGCTCGCGGCAGTGAAAGACCTTGGCGACAGGCTTGAGAGTAACGAGTCTGCCCTGCAGGAAGTTCAGGAGGCGTTGAACGATATCGAACTCGGACTGCCAAACCTGCTATCCGACGACGTGCCCGATGGTCACTCGGAATCCGACAACGCGGAAGTGCGCCGCTGGGGCGAGCCCGCTGCGTTGGACTTTGAAGCAAAAGACCATATCGACCTTGGTGAGATGCTCGGTCTCCTCGACTTCGAGTCTGCAAGCCGGATTTCGGGTGCGCGTTTCACGGTTATGCGTGGCCCGCTCGCACGCCTGCAGCGCGCCCTGATCCAGTTCATGCTCGATACGCACACCAGCGAGCACGGCTACGAAGAGGCCTACGTGCCGTACCTCGTGCAGGCGCAGGCCCTTGTTGGCACCGGAAATCTGCCGAAATTCGAGGAAGATCTGTTTCAGACGAAGACTCAGCCGCCGTTCTACCTGATACCGACGGCCGAAGTGCCCGTGACCAACCTTGCGCGCGACAAAATTTTGGATGCGGATCAACTGCCGGTGCGCTTTGTCGCGCACACTCCGTGTTTTCGATCAGAAGCGGGCTCCTATGGGCAGGATACGCGTGGCATGATTCGCCAGCACCAGTTCGAAAAGGTAGAGCTGGTTCAATTTGTCGCACCGGAGCGGTCGTCGCAGGCACTCGAAGAGTTAACCGGCCACGCGGAGGTCATACTGCAACGGCTTGAATTACCGTATCGGGTTGTCACACTATGCGCGGGCGACATCGGGTTTGGTTCGACCAAAACCTACGACATCGAGGTCTGGCTTCCCGGACAGCAGAAATACCGCGAGATTTCTTCGTGCAGCAACTATAACGACTACCAGGCACGACGAATGCAGGCGCGCTGGCGTAACCCGGAAACCGGCAAACCGGAACTCATACATACGTTGAACGGCTCCGGCGTGGCTGCCGGACGCGCACTCATCGCCGTTATGGAGAATTACCAGAACGATGACGGCAGCATCCGCGTTCCTGACGTACTGCAACCGTATATGGGTGGCGTGACCGAACTGCGCTGATCTTGACAGCGGAGATTGGTGCCACAAAAAAGGGCCCTCAGCGGGCCCTTTTTCTTTTCCTCAAGTCCTTGCCTAGTCGCGACTGATAAACAGACGCAGTACGTACCAGAACATCATCGCAATGGATGCAAACAACGCCATCGAAGCGGCGACATATTTGTCCTCGGGGTAGTGATGCATGATGTTCGATGTGTCGTAGAGGACGGCGACTCCGGCGAAGCCGATCATGCCGACTGAAAACCAGGTGCCGAGATTCCAGCCGAACAGGAACGAGGCGCCGATCAATCCCATGACGATGAAAAAGCCCCAGACCAGGATGCCGCGCAGGAAGGAGAAATCCTTGCGGGTGATCATTGCCGTCGCGATCAGCGCAACGCAGCCAAATATCGTAACTGTTGCCGCACTCTCTATGATATTTGCGCCCGATTCCGCGGACTTAATCATGGCGATTACCAGCATCGGTACGAACATAATCGACCAAAGAACGACAAAAGCGGCGAAGGCGGCATATTGCGCCGGCTTCGACTCGAGTCGGTGAGCCAGGTGGCTCGCGCCCCAGCTCAAGGCGATGAACGCCATCAGCACGAGCATGGGGCTTCCCAGCATCGGTTGGGCTATCGCCTGGGCGACGCCTGACGCGAACAGATAGGTTTCAATCGCGGCGAACGCGAGAATCGCACCGACCACGTGCGCATAGCATTTCCAGATGAACTCGGAACGGCTTTCGACCGATGCCTGTGCGACTGGTCCGACATAATTCACGTTTTGCTGCATGTGTTTGATCCTCAATTGGTCAGTTGATGCGCGATTCTACCATTGCGACGGTTGCTAACGATACGGAAATTCCTGACTAAAGAATCGCGAAACCTACCAGGGCAGACTGTAGCCCTCGGCGTGCCAGAATCCGCCGCTGGTTTCGAGCGTTAGCTCATCGATGCGTTCGATAAGCCCGGCCGCCGCGTCTTTGGGCGATATTCCGTGCCCTCCGGTCATTTCGGTGGCGACCAGCCCCGGATGCAGCAGCGTAACGGCAATGCCCCGCGGTGCGAATTCGTGCTTCAGATTCATGCCGATCTGGTTGACGGCGGTTTTTGATGCGCGATAACCGTAGTTGCCGCCGGAACCGTTGTCTTCGATCGAGCCCACACGGCTCGAGACGATCGCGACTTTCGCGCCGTCAGACAAATTGTTGGACAAGGCTTCGGTGACCCGCAGGGGGCCGAGCGTATTGACACGATATTGTTCGAGCATTGCTTCATAGTCGATATTGCCGAAAGTCTCCGACTTCAAAATGCCGGCGTTGTTGACCAGGACATCGATGGCCCTGCCATCCAGCACGCTTGCCAATTTCGCGACCGACTCACCGTCGCTCACATCGATGCCATCGATGATGCTTGCGCCGCTGTCGCGAAGCTGGTCACTTGAATTGCGACATACCGCAATGACCTCGTCGCCTCGAGCGAGCATCTGACGGCACAGCTCGAGACCAATTCCACGGTTGCATCCCGTTATCAGTACAGTCGCCATTCCTTCTCCCTTAGTTGATTTTAGTTCGTGTATCGTCGTGGTCTATGACCGGATCTGCAACCAATAAGTTCGCGTATACGACCGTCGTGGCTGTCGTGATCGCCAATATGATTGGTACTGGCGTGTTTACGAGCCTGGGATTCCAGTTGCTGGAATTGCGATCCGGCTTCGTGCTGCTGTCCCTTTGGGCGGTTGGCGGCCTGATCGCGTTATGCGGTGCCATGACGTATGCCGAACTTGGCGCCGCTTTGCCCCGCTCGGGAGGCGAATACAACTTCCTTTCGCATATCTTTCACCCTGGCGTCGGTTTCGTGTCCGGCTGGATTTCTGCAACGATCGGTTTTGCTGCGCCCTCGGCGCTGGCGGCCATGACGTTTGCCGCCTATATGACGTCGGTGCTGCCTCAGTCGCTCGATAGCCGTATAGAGAAGATCATCGCAGTGGTGCTGGTCGTCTTACTGACGATCATGCATTCGAGCAGTCGACGCCAGAGTGGCGGACTGCAATGGGTATTCACGGTGCTCAAAGTGGCCGTCATCGTCATATTCTGCGTGGCCGCGCTGTGGTTTGTTGGTGAGTCGCAGCCGATGACGTTCCTGCCAGTTAGCGGCGACGCGCGACTGATAACCAGCGGCGCGTACGCCGTGTCCCTGATCTACGTCAGCTACGCTTATACCGGCTGGAACGCGGCGACCTATCTGAGCAGCGAACTCGAAAACCCACAGCGTGATTTGCCTCGCATTCTGTTTGCAGGCACAGCGGTTGTGACCATCCTCTATGTCGCATTGAACTACGTTTTCCTGAGCGTCGCTCCCATTGAGGCCATGAGGGGGCAAATTGAGATCGGCTTCATCGCCGCCGAGTCCGCGTTTGGCCCAGCGGGAGGGCGCTTCGCCGGCGTCGCGCTCGCACTGCTGCTGATATCGACGGTCAGTGCGATGACACTGGCAGGACCGCGTGTGCTGCAGGTCATCGGCGAAGATTTTCCGACGCTCAAGTTTCTGTCGCGCACCACCCGTGACGGACTGCCGTACTTTGCGATCCGCACGCAGTCGGCCCTTACGATTATTTTCATCCTGACCTCCGGCTTCGAGTCGATACTGGTATTCGCCGGATTCACATTGGCACTTAACAGCTTCGTCACGGTGCTCGGTGTTTTCGTCCTGCGCTGGCGGCAGCCGGACTTGCCGCGCCCGTATCAGACGTTTGGCTACCCGGTCACCCCGATCGTCTACTTGATTTTGATGGGATTGACGCTCGGCTACGTTCTTTATCACCGCCCCGCTGAGGGCGCTTTCGGGCTTGCCCTTATTGTCTCAGGAGCCATCGTTTACGGGCTGTCGGCGCGCTGGGCGCCGCGCACCTCGCCGCCCTGATCGAATGCCTGCAACCACTTGGCGGAGAGGGTGGGATTGATTCGAATCGCTTTAGGGCGATTCTCACCCCTGCGGGGCGCGCTGAGCGCGTCCAAAACGCTGTCGCGTTTTGTTGAACAGGGTTCAAACCCCTAACCCTCGACTGAAAATCAAAAACGGGGTCGCAAGGACCCCGTTTCAGATTTTGGCGGAGAGGGTGGGATGAACGCTTCGCGTTCTCGCTGGCGGCTGTGCCGCTGCCCGAGTTGAACAGGGCTCAAAGTCCAAACCTCACTCGGCGAGAAAAACAAAAGGCCCCAAAAGAGGGGCCTTTCATTTTTCTGGCGGAGAGGGTGGGATTTGAACCCACGAAGGGCTACTAACCCTTGCTGGTTTTCAAGACCAGTGCATTCAACCACTCTGCCACCTCTCCGGTGTCCGGTCGAACGACGGCGAATTGTGCTTGCAGTCCCTTGAGTATTCAACCTGTTGCCGGATAGCGCGTTGAAATAGTCGCACGCGGGCCGCATATTAAGTGACTCCTTCGTCCACCGATATTCGAACCGGTTGCCGCCATACTGGTCTGAACTACTGCGGTAGTCCTGGATATTTCTTAATGTCAATAATTGATAAACTATATAAGTTATTAATAATTATACTTTTTAGTGTGCCCATTTCCTTGCACGCACAGGCCGATGCGGACAGCCTGTTTGAGGCGAGCGAGTGGGAAGCAGCGGCTGACGCCTATGCGTTGCGCATAAACGCGGATCCTCAGGATACGTCGCTTGGTTCCGATTGGCCGTCAGTTCGAGACATGCCGAGCGCTACGCTGTCGCGCGAAACGCGCTTGCCAAAGCGGAAGAACTGAAGTTCTCTGCGGTACGAATCAGCCTGGAGCGTGCGCGACTCAATGTACTGGCCGATGATGCTGACGGCGCGTTGAACGAGCTGCTTTCGGTCGCGTCGAGTGGTTTCACCGCCGTCAATGTCATTACGGCGGACCCGGTTTTGGCAACGCTTGCGGGCGATGCCGCGTACGACCAGCTCGTTGCCGAAATGTCCAGGGGGGCGTTTCCATGTGAACATGATGCGGCGTTCTCGGCCTTCGATTTCTGGCTGGGGGAGTGGGACGTCCACACCGCGGACGGAACCTACGCTGGCAGCAACGCGATTGCGCGGGCCGAGCGCGGCTGCGTCCTTATCGAAAACTGGAGCAGCGCGGGCGGTGGATCCGGGATGAGCATCAATTACCTGGACAAGATTTCGAATAAATGGGTGCAGATCTGGAATGATGCCTCGGGTAGCCAGATCAATATCAGCGGCGGCATGACCGAAGACGGGATGCTGCTGGTCGGTACGATTCACTACGTGGCAAATGGCACCACGGCGCCATTTCGTGGTCTTTGGACGCCCATGCCCGATGGTCGGGTGCGGCAATTTTTCGAACAAATGTCGCCTGATGGCGAGACATGGTCCCCCTGGTTTGAAGGCTTTTACAGTAGGAAACCGTTGGAATAAGCGGGTTTGAGGAAAAGGATTTGAAATATTCGTCGAGTCATCGTGGTTTGCCTGCGGGTAACCCGATTGCCAATATCTTTGTCATTCTGGTGGGTGCACTGGCTATCGGGGTCTCGGTCGTTCTGGGGTTCGTCGCGTTCATCGTTTTGGGCAGCGTCATCGCCGTACTTGCGGCCGTTATAGGTCTCAGGCTTTGGTGGTTTAATCGAAAACTGAAACAGCAAGGTCAGAACGCTGCATCTGGCGGACCCGCGAAGCCGGGCGGATTTATTGAGGGTGAGTATCGCATCGTTGAAGACGACGATGACAACGCTCGCGACAGCTAGCGTTCTGTAAGTTTCTGTCGGCTCCCGAAGGGTGCCTTGAACAGTGCACTGAAACTATGCGACACACCGGACAGGACACTGGTCGGGCATAGTCAAACGGTCAAAAAAACCGTAAAGTCGTCGTAGATGCGAAAACCAATAACAAGAACGCAGGGCGAAATCGATCGAAGACGTCGGCGGCGGCGGCGAAGGCTCCAGGTTGTCGTCATCTATACGCTGATTGCGATCGGTCTCGCGTGGTTCTTCGAGTCGCAGGCGACGACAACGGTCATTTTCGTCCGTCATGCCGAAAAGGCCGAGGTGCCTGCTGACGATCCAAGTCTCAGCGAGGCGGGTCAGCGTCGTGCGGCAGAGCTCGCCCGTCAACTCGTTGATGCTGACGTGGTCCCCGGGGTTGGAGTGGACGCTGTTTACTCGACCTCGTTTCGACGCACCGTGGAAACGGCAAAACCGGTCGCCGATGCGCTGAGCCTCCCGGTGCTCAACTATGACGTGTCGGATACCGAGATATTTCTTGAGACCGTGGTCAGGGAGTACAAAGGCAAGATCGTACTTGTCGTCGGACACAGCGATACGGTGCCCGAAATGATTGCCAACATGGGCGCAAGCAAGAACGTCCCGCCGATCGCCGAAAATGAGTACGACAATATCTACCTCGTCAGCATTCCCTGGTTCGGCAAGACGAAAACGATCCGGCTGCGGTACGGCGAGCCGTACGTGCCTTGATCACCCAGCACGAGTTGCGGGTCGCGACGCAAGGGCGCGGGACCTACGATATTAGTGACGACGTGCAGCGTGTGGTGCGAGACTCTGGTGTCAGGTCAGGCCTGTGTCACGTCTTTATCTGTCACACGAGCGCATCCCTGATGCTCTGCGAAAATGCCGATCCCAGCGTAATGAGGGACCTGGAGACGTTCATGTCCCGTCAGGTTCCCGATGGCGATCCGATGTTCACACACACAGCGGAAGGCCCGGACGACATGCCGGCACATATTCGAAGCATCCTGACACAATCGGATTTGAACCTTCCTGTTCGGGATGGCCACTGTGCCCTCGGGACCTGGCAGGGTGTTTATGTTTGGGAGCATCGTCGCAGATCGCACACGCGGCGCGTCATCCTCACCGTTCACGGTGACTGACGAGTGTCACACTAATCGTCCGATCGCAAGCCGGCCGTTTCCCGAAGAATGACGGCTTTCTCGATAAACTCCTGGTGGCGCCCGATACGCACGTCCGCCATCATCGCGTCCTGAATCGTCCGATCCTGGTTGATCAGAAAAGTCGCCCGTCGCACGCCGACGCCAAACGGTCCGTCGACGTCATACATCTTTATTGCCACCTTGTCGGGATCGCTCAGAAGGACGAACGGCAGGTCATACTCGTCACGAAAACGGACATGGCTTTCAGTGTCCTGCGGGCTGACGCCAGCAACCTGAAGGCCTACCGACTGGATATCATTGTGGATATCACGGATCGAGCATGCTTCCTTGGTACAACCTGGCGTGAAGTCTGCAGGGTAGAAATACAGAATGAGCGGACCGTCCTGAAGCAAATCTGACAGCGTCGTCTCTCCTCCGCGATCATTCGCCAACACGAATTCCGGCGCGCGTGAGCCAGCCTCAAGCATGCGATTTCTCCTTAGTGGTCTTCACTGAGTATCGACTCCATAACAAGGTAACTCGGCTTGACCATGCCAAGCGCTTCGTAGGTTCGCTGCGCCTGTTGGTTATTGTTTTCAACATAGAGTCGGAGTCCGCAGACACCAGGCTCGTCGACCGATAGTGATTCTACATGGCGATACAGTGCAGAGAATACACCTTTGCGGCGAAATTCTGACGGCACGTAGACACTTTGAATCCACCAGATCGTCCCGTTTCGCCAGTCACTCCATTCGTAGGTGACCATCAGCTGGCCAACAATGTTCTCGCCCGATGTAGCAACCCAGTAACGGCCCTTGGTCTGATCAGACAATATTGCGGCTACGCCTGGCCCGATGATGTCCGGGTCCAAAGTACGGCCCTCGGTCTCTTCGGCCATCCTGGAGTTGAAGTCGGCGATCGTAGCGGCATCCGAATGAGTGGCGTCACGTATCCTGAAATTCATTTCACACCATTGCATTACGAGCGACCACTATGCCCATAATCCTTTCTGTACTGCAAATACCTCGGTAATTTCGTGTAACAATACCGCACTTTACTCCGTATAACACTTAGGCTATGAAACCGATTCTCCTTGCATTGATTCTGATTTCGCCCGTTTTTTCGGACGCTACCGACGCGTCAGAGAGAGCGCCTCTCTTTCAGGATGATTCTGTGATCAAAGCGGTGCTCACTGCACCTATCGCCCAAGCTTATGCACAGCGTGATCAGGAGGTCCGAATTTATTTTCCCGGCCAGTGGACTTACACGAAGGCCGATGGAACATCTCAACGTCTTGATGTTTCGATTCGTACACGTGGTCTGTTCCGGCGAGAGTACTGCCAATTACCTCCCTTGCAGCTGAACTTCAAGAAAGGGCAAGTCAAAGAAACGTTGTTCGCCGGCCAAAACAAATTAAAGGTTGTAGCGCCATGCCAGGATGGGGCGAAATCGCAGCAACACGTAATCCTTGAGTACCTGGCCTACCGTACGTTTCAGATACTGACCGATAATAGTTTCGGCACTCGCCTGGTACGCATCAGTTATGTCGATAGCGATGAGAAGATGCCACCCTGGACCGATCTGACATTCGTTATTGAGGATGACAAAGACATGGCCAAGCGTCTCGGGCTGACGCGACTGAAAGTGGTGGCTAACGAATTCGATCAAATGGATCATTCCACGACAGCGCTCGCGGAACTGTTCCAGCTCCTCATCGCGAACAATGATTTTTCGACGCTAAAATCCTCCGAGGGCAGGGAGTGCTGCCACAACACAGAAATCCTTGCATTGAAAGACAATGCCGATGTGCGGATCCCTGTCCCGTACGACTTTGACCTGTCGGGCCTTGTGAACACAAAGTATGCGGCGCCACCCGATTTTTTGCCGACTCGATTCGTTACAACACGCTACTACCGTGGGCTTTGTCAGCCGCCTGGCGTTCTTGACGAGACCATCGCGCACGTGCTGTCCAAACGTGAGGCGATCATCGGTTTATTTGAGAATACACAGGAGCTCGAGCCCAAAACGAAGAAGAAGACGGTCAAGTACATCGAGGACTTTTTCGACATCCTCGACGATCCCGAGAAGGTGCGGAAACAAGTTTACGATCGGTGTCGTGGACAGGATCTGCTCGACGAGATGTTGACTAAAGATTAGACATTGGACCGCCAGGCTCGGCGCGTACTCGTTTTGCCGCCTTTTTTGCTGCTTTGGCACTCTTGCGGCGTAATTCTTCTTCAACGACGTATTGCGATTCCAGCCCGTCGCCAAAGGCGCACACGGCGATCGCGGCGTAGTTAAAGAAGACCGTCAGTACGATTGCGATTTCAATCGACTTTACGCCGGCAGAAATGCCCACGCCAATCGACGCGAGGATGAACAGCGTATCGAACGTATCGCTTAGTGCGCGGCGAAATCGAACGCCGGCGACTATTCCCGCCAGGCTAAATGCCAGCGCCAGGCTATGTTGTACGACCGTTACGATGCCGGCGACGACGGCGGGAAGAACGAGGGTGGTGGTGTCGATAGAATGGTCGTAGATACTGTCGGTGTGTATGGCCCTGTAGACCCAGGAGACCGGTAGCATCAGCAACAGCGTCGCGGCCATAACGTAGACCAACGAAATCGCTTCTTGCAGCCAGGCGGGACTGCGTGCCAGCCGAGCACGCGTCGTCGCTGTGGCAATTTCCTCCAGCTCCTCGTCGTCGGCTGAGAGCAAAGCCTCTTCGAGGTCATAAATGCTGCCGCTTCCGTAGTCACTGATCTCGCCGACGCCGCCGAGCGGAAGGTCATCTACGATGGTTGGAAATACCGCAATCAGGAGGAAAGCAGCGGCTGCCAAAATCAGGTAGTAGACCGATACTCTTGCGGCCATTCGAAGCAGGATATTTCGATGTCGGGCGAGTCTTGCTGACTTTTCTTCCGGCTCATTCATGGCGCAACTTTAGAGCCAATACCGGGTAATGGCAAACACACGCTGTTAAAATGGTCAGGATCATCACGGGGACTCATTAATGAAAAGCAAACAGGTTTACCTGGCCACGAGCACCGCGGAACTGGAAACGCTTGCGAAGAGCATCGCGAAGCAATCCGGAGAGGCGATCATACTGGTGCCGGTGGACTTCTCGAACCACTCGCAGGCGGCGCTGATTCAGGCGTCCAGGTTTGCGGAAATGATGCCGGCGACATTGGTCGTGCTTCATGTTGTTCATGATCCTGGTGAGATGCCCGGCTACTACTCGAAACTGGTCAAAAAGAAACGCGCTACACGGATGCAGGATATTGCTGCTGAGGCTTTTCAGGAGTTCATGGACAGTACGATCAACGCAAACCCGAATCTGGACCCACTGCTTCAAGCCGAGCGATTGATGGTCATTGGACTGCCCGTGACACGTATCCTGGAAGTGGTCGACCACCTTGATCCGATAATGGTGGTTATGGGCAGTCAGGGACGAACGGGCTTGAAGCACCTCGTCATAGGTTCGAAAGCGGCCCAGATTGTGCAGCTCTGTCCGGTACCGGTAACCATTGTCAAGAAGCCAGGAAGTTAGCGAGACATGATCTGATGTTTCGACTGTCATTCACTGTTGCCATGATCTTCTTCTGTCTGCCAGCGGTTGCAGCGGAGGGAGCGAGCTCGTCGATTGCTGTCGGCCCGATGGCGGTTCAGCTCTTCGGCGGTCTTGCACTGTTTCTCTACGGCATCGACAAGATGACGAATTCCCTCAAGGCGGTCGCCGGTGAGAGGATGAGATCCGTTCTTTCGACGCTGACTTCCAATCGCTACATGGGGGCGCTTACCGGCGCATTTGTCACAGCAATTATCCAGTCTTCGTCGGTTACAACCGTGTTGGTCGTCGGTTTCACGACGGCAGGCTTGATGTCGTTTGCCCAGTCGATCGGTGTGATCATGGGCGCGAATATCGGCACCACGATTACCGCCCAGATCGTCGCGTTCAAAGTTACCAAGGCGGCCTTCGTGATGATTTCGGTCGGCTTCGCGCTACTGTTCTTTTCGAAAAGGGACAGGCTGCGCCACTATGGTGGAATCCTCATGGGCCTGGGGCTGGTGTTCTTTGGCATGACCGTGATGAGCGATGCCATGCAACCTTTGCGTAGCTATCAGCCGTTCCTTGATCTGATGATCAGGATGGAAAATCCATTCATCGGAATACTGGTTGCCGCCGGATTCACCGCGCTAATTCAGTCATCGTCGGCCACGACAGCCATCGTCATCGTCATGGCAGGGCAGGGGTTCATTACGCTGCCCGCCGGAATTGCGCTGGCTTTCGGCGCCAACATCGGAACTTGTGCTACCGCCATGCTCGCTTCTATAGGTAAGCCCCGCGAAGCATTGCGCGCCGCATTTACTCACGTACTTTTCAATGTCGCTGGGGTCCTCTTATGGCTCGCATTCGTTGATCAGCTCGCAACTTTCGTGAGTTCTCTGTCGCCCGCTCATCCCGAGCTATCCGGTACTCAAAGGCTTGCCGCAGAGGCGCCGCGCCAAATCGCGAACGCTCACACAATCTTCAACGTCGCGAATACATTTATCTTTATTTGGTTCACGACACTGGTTGCCCGGTTTGTTGAGTGGCTGATTCCTGACCGGCCGCTTGATGAAGAACTGATTATCAAAGCGAAATACCTGGATCTCGACATGCTGGCGACGCCATCGCTGGCGCTGGACCTGGTTCGTCGCGAGATCCGGCGTATGGGCAGGGAGGTTCACGAGATGCTGGCCGGAATCCTGCCTGCCATCCTTCGCGGGAGTGCTTCCGAACTGCAGGAGATCGAGCGCAAGGATGAGCGCGTGGATGTCCTGCATGCCGAAATTGTCGTGTATCTCGGCAAGATAAGTCGCCTCGAACTGACGGCGCAACAAACCGCGGACCTCATGGGCCTGATGGACGCAGTAAACGATCTGGAGAATATCGGCGACGTGATTGAAATGAACCTCGTCGAGCTAGGCCGTCGCCGCATTGCGAAAGGAGTCTCTGTTAGTCGGCCAACGCAGGTGGTGCTGAGCGATTTTCATCAGGTCGTCATGGATTCGGTTGAAGCGGCGATCAAAGCGGTTGCCGAAGACAGTATTGACGCTGCCAAGTCGGTTACCCGTATGAAGAAGGAGATCACACGTATCACGAATTCGGCAGCGCTTCACGAAGCGCAGCGCCTGGTTGCCAACGAGCCTGGGCGAATAGAGGCCTACACCATCGAAATGGACATTGCCGAAAAACTTCAGCGTATCTATTACTTTGCGAGGCGCATGGCGAGGACGATAAGCGCTGTCACACCCGCCGAGGAAACCGAGGCCGTTAGCGAACCAGTCACTTAAGCGCTGGTATTTTCCAGCCCCTGGGCAACTCACCCTGATCCATGATGATTTCGCGGTGTCCACTCCAGGTACTAACTATCGCCTCAGGCGTTCCTATCCCCGCGGCCCTCGGGTCGCCTGACGGCCCGAACCAGTGATTCTGGGGCGCGCCCGTCGTCCGGGCTCGCATGCCGCAATACGTTGTTCCGTTGACGGTCGCGGAAAGGATGCGATTCTGGAATACCGGGTCCGCGCTGACCACCGCGGCCGTGAGGTGATGTGACATCCGCTCGAGTAGCCCCAGCAGCGAGCCCACATCCTGGTCGCCGTACGTACTGATGATCTGAAATGGTCCGAAGAGTTCTGTCGTCAACAAATCAAAGTGTTGCTCGCAGACAGCAGCGAGTGGCACACGAATCGCCGTTGGTTCGTAGGCACCGTAGCACGCTGGAATTTCATGCCCGTCGATCGGGAAGCCTCCGAAAAGCAGCTCCGCCCCGGGCACTTCGAGTACGGCATCGATATGTTTCTTTATCTGTTCATTATTCCATGACAAGACCGGTCCGATAGAAAGGTCAGCCAGCTTGCGGCGCGACGCGAGCGTTTTGAGTTTGGCGAGCAGGGCGTCGGACCAGTTCTCGTGAACGAAAAGTATGCTTTGCGCCGAACACTTTTGCCCCGAGGCGTTGTAGGCATCTTCGTCCGACTGCCATGCAACGTAGTCCACCCAATGCTCATTAAAGTCCGGGCCGATGACTTTCCAGTCAAAACCCGCGTCCTCAAGCCGAACCGCGCCATTGACTTTGCGAGCGACAGCCTCTGCGACGTGGCTCGAGCCCGTGAACTGAATCATGCGAACGCGTTCCTTCACTGCGTCGAGCAAATCGCCCATGCGTTCGCCTCGGCAGTGAATAAGATCAATGTCATTCGGCGATAATCCGCTGTGAATGAGTAGCCGCAAGAATTGCTCGAAAACGACGCTGACTTTCGAGTCCACTTTCACCAGTGGCCGGTTGCCCATGAAAAGTGCGCCCAGCGCCTGCAGTGCAGGGATTTCCAGCGGGAAGTTGAATGGCGCGATAACCACGACAGGTCCAAATGGCCAACGGTAGCCGCGCGATTCCTGCCCGGTTGCGTCGCCAGGGTTGGAAAACCCGCGTCCCAGAAAGCGAACACCGTCGCCCGCGAAGTTCTCAAGAAACACGCGGGTAACGACAACCTCATTCAAACATTGTTGCCAGCTCTTGGGCATCACCCTTTGAATGAGTTTCGTGAAATAAGCCTCGACATCGTCGTCCGCCAACAGCGCGGCGGCACGAGCGCAAACTCTGCCGAGATGCACATAGCGGTCCGTATTCTTGAGCGGATTGTGTAACCCGGTCTTGGGACAATTCGCAAAGCTGTTCACGAAAGGCTCCAGATCCTGCGTATCGGGAACATCGATGAACCGGCCTCCGGACATTGGGTCTGGAATATCCTCGCGAACTCGCTGTTCAGCGACCCAGTTGCCGTTCACCAGGTTCATGGCCGGCGCAGGCGAGTCACTCGTCATCCCCTCGAATGGGTCGACGGTCGCGAAACGGGATGTCGGTTTTGAAGTCATGGGTCTGGGGCCTTTCTCGAATGGCGCCCCTGTCGTCTATCGACAGGTGGCGCCCAATTTGTTGAGCCCTGACGGGCAGGGCAGAGCTGTGCCGCGGTGAAGTATATTCGATAGCACGACTCTATGCGCCTTGCGCTAGGCAACGCTACCAAGCGCAACCTTGATCGCCTCTCCATTGATGCCGCTTGCTTCTTCGGAAACGAGAAATGCGATCATCTCGGCGACTTCCTGAACGGTGGCGACGCGCCCCGGCGGATACAGCGCGGCTCTTTCCTGCCACACCTGGTCGGTCGTGATGTCACGATCCTTTGCCTCCTGGCGTGCCGATCGTTCGGCCATTTCTGTCCGCACCCATCCGGGCAAGACCGCGTTTGATGTAACACCGAAAGCCCCACAGTCCAGTGCGACCGAGCGCATCAGTCCGAGCAGCCCGTGTTTTGAGCTGTTGTAGGCGCTGCCGGCGTATTCCGCGACCAGGCCGGCGGTCGAGCTCGTGTACACAACGCGCCCGTATCTGTGCTCAACCATGGAACGCACGGCGAGTCTCGACAGATGGAACGGGCCGTCCAGATTGACTCGCATCGTTTCATTCCAATCCTCGGGCCGCTGTTTCCAGACAACCTTTTCGTGGGCTGAACCGATACCGTGATTGCATACCAGAATTTCAATGGGGCCGAGCCTTTGCTCGGTGTCGGTAACCGCGTTCGCGCAACCCTCCGGCGTTCCCAGGTCCGCTACGACGTACTCGAGGCCTACGTCTTCCAATTCTTGCCGGGTCCGTGAGGTGCACATCACGCCGGCGCCTCGTGACGCCAAGAGTTCCGCGGTCGCGCGTCCAATGCCTCGCCCTCCGCCGGTGATCAGAGCGACACGTCCCTCAACTCCCGCCATGTTATTGACCCTTCCAGTTCGTGCTATGCGCCATTATAGCGCCAGGTTGCGGGCCGAAGCCGATGTTTGGGTGGTGGAATTTTGAACTGCCGATCGAGACCCATATATGATGAACCTTGCTCGGCGGACTCGCCAGGATCGGAGGTGCGAAATCAAAGATATGAGGAAAATACCAAAGTGCTCTTTCGCAAGGGTAAATGAGGTCTAGAGGGTGTTCACGCCCAACGGAGCGCAGCGAAAGCGCATCCCAATAGTACGACTCGTGCTCAACTATTTTGTGCTGCCAGTACTCCTGTTGTTCACGCTGGCACTCTCTTGGCTGCGATGGGACTCGGGTCTGCCCAGGGATGAGTGGTTCGTTGACCGGCATGGGCATCTCGAGAGCGCAGTTACTGAGGGGCCGGTGGTCGCAGCGGGGCAATTGTCGGAATCGGTGCGTGTGATATCCGACACCGGGCTACAGGTTTCTTTCCGAGTTATCCGTAAGGAGAAAACGGGCGCGCGCTTGCCCTTGTTGCTGATCATTGGCGGACACCGCACGGGCAGTGATGCCGTTGATCTGTTTGGCGACGCGGGCGCGCGCGTGATTGTTGGAGTTGACTACCCGTACGGCGGGCCGGACAAGGCGCAAGGCATTGCATCCATCGCTAAAACGATTCCGCTTGCACGGCAAGCTATTCTGGACACGGTGCCGGCAGTGTCGCTGATCCTCGACTGGCTAACTGAACAAGCGTGGGTCGACACCCAGCAAATTATTATCGTTGGTGCGAGCCTTGGCGTCCCGTTTGCCACTGCGGCAGCTGCCCGGGACAAGCGAATTTCCGGGCTCATGCTCATTCACGGTGCGGCTGATACACGACTGTGGCTCCAGCGTCAGGTCGAAAGGCGCATAGACACCAAAGTCCTGCATTATCCTTTGGCCACCATACTGTACTGGCTGGCATACGGCCCGGTCTTCGATACCGGCAAAACCATTGCCACCATCTCGCCGCGCCCTGTGGTAATTGTCGGCGCGCGGGAAGACGAACGGACACCCGCCGGTCAGGCGGAATTGCTGTTCAATGCGGCGCGCGAGCCCAAGCGGCTGCGTTTTACGGAAGGCCGGCATATTCAACCTGGTCGTGCCGACATTGTTTCCGAACTATTGCGTATTGCGGACGAGGAACTGGCGTTCCTGACTCAATAGCGCCCCGACCATGATTGACTCGTCGCTGCGCTCCTCGCCCTACGGGTTTATGCCCTTTGGGTGCGCACTTCGTGCGTCCAAATTGCTTCGCAATTTGTCGAACATGGCGCCCCGGAGAGGATTGACTCAGATCGGCTAGGGCCGATCTTCGGGGCTACGCCCCGTCATCGCGTGCGATGACGTCCAAAACGCTGACGCATGTTGTCGAACAATGTTCTCATCACCAGGCCGGACCGCCAATCCAAATGCACGAACCTGTCGGTCCGTGCATTTGGATTGGCGCCCCGACCATGATTCGAACATGGGACCCCCAGATTAGGAATCTGGTGCTCTATCCGACTGAGCTACCGGGGCGGCGGAGGGATTCTAGCAGACATTAGTTGTGCTGCAATTCATGTCTACTTGTAAGTGATTGTAACAGCTGCGTTTAAGACATTGTTGCGGCCGGCAGGCTCTGTATATTGAGCTTCAACAATTTCAGGAGACCGGCTATGAGCGGTGTCGCAGCAAGAGCAATTGGATGGACAGAGTCTGGGCTAGTGCCGGACACGGTGATCCGTGGAGGGATGCGTCGCCTGCTGGAGCGCAAGCTTGCAGAGGTTCGCGCAGGGGACGTGGAGTTCGCTTCAAGGACGCTGAGCCAATTCGCGGACATGATGCGCAATTCGCCGGTCGCACTGGTACCAGAACTCGCCAATGAGCAGCACTACGAGGTACCGGCGGAATTCTTCGCTCAGGTGCTCGGTGAGAACCGAAAATACAGCTGCTGCCACTGGGCTACCGACGTTGGCACCCTGGGTGAGGCCGAAGAAGCTTCGCTGCGAATGACCGTCGATCGAGCCGGGATTTGCGACGGCATGAAGATCCTGGACCTCGGCTGCGGCTGGGGCTCACTCTCGCTGTGGGTCGCCGAGCATTTCCCCAGCGCCTCCGTGACCTCCGTTTCCAATTCTCGCTCGCAACGCGAATTCATCCTGGCGACAGCGGCCGAGCGAGGTATCGAGAATATTAACGTGATCGTATGCGATATGAACGATTTCGAGGCGGGCGACACATACGATCGAATCGTTTCTGTAGAGATGTTCGAACACATGCGAAATTACGAAGAACTTTTTCGCCGCATCAATTCATGGCTCGTGCCAGACGGGCGATTCTTCATGCACATCTTTTGCCATCGGTCGACGCCCTACGAGTACATCGACAAGGGGCCAAGCGACTGGATGAGCCGGCACTTTTTCTCCGGAGGGATCATGCCTAGTGCGGACCTTCCGCTGCTCTTCCCAAAGCACTTGAATCTCGAGGAGCGGTGGGCATGGAATGGCAAGCACTACGCAAGAACCTGCCGCGCCTGGCTCGATCGCATGGACAGCCGCCGCAGTGAGGTTATGCCGATTCTTGCGGATACGTATGGGCAAATCGACGCCGGCCGGTGGTGGATGCGCTGGCGCATGTTTTTCATGGCTTGCGAAGAGCTGTTTCGGTTCAACGACGGGCAAGAGTGGTTCGTGAGCCATTATCGATTCAAAAAGGCGGGTCACTAAGATGCCTATGCTAATTAATTTTGCCGCGTTCCAGATCGGCTGGTTCTCCTCTGTGATCGGTGCGGCTCAACAAATGCCTTGGTTGGGTCCCGTTGCGCTTCTCATAGTGCTCGCTATTCACTTGAGGCAGGCCCACCGGCCAAACGCCGAGCTGGCGTTGATCATCGCGTGTGGAATTGTCGGTGTCTTCTTCGACAGCCTGCTCGTGGTCTTTGGTTGGGTGACCTATCCATCCGGGCAGTTCAGCGAGTTTCTGGCGCCGTACTGGATCGTGACAATGTGGATGCTCTTCGGAACCACGCTGAACCTCTCGATGGGTTGGCTTAAAGGGCGACCCTTGCTCGCCGCTGTTTTCGGCGCCATTGGCGGGCCGGCCTCATATATAGCCGGCCAGAAGCTGGGCGGAATCATCTTTGTCGATTACTACATGGCTCTAATTGCGCTGGCGATCGGCTGGGCTGTATTCATGCCGCTGTTGCTAATAGTGGCGGAGCGATTTAACGGAATCTCCGCAGTGCGTGTGCTGCAGGAGGCTTCAGAATGAACACTCACTTGAATGCGCTTGCCGTGCTCCCTGGTTGTCGCAGTGGGTCGGATATGACACACGGGGTTACTTATTCATGAAACGTATCAAAGTACTTTTTGTTTCGTTACTTGCGCTACACATGGTCACGCTTCCGGCCGTCGCGACTTCCTCAGCCACTACCAAGACCTGGGATTTCTCGGTGCTGCTTGATGGCGACGAGATTGGCTATCACCGTTTCGAGTTGTTCGAAGATGGCGACCAGCGGCGCATTACGAGCGAGGCGAAGTTTGACGTGCGCTTTCTGTTCGTCAACGCGTTTCGTTACCGGCATAGCAACACCGAAGTCTGGACTAATGGTTGCTTGCGAGAGATCGAAGCCCGAACTCAGGCTAACGGCAAGAAACTGTCGGTGAGCGGCCTGCAGGTCCAGGACGAATTCATCGTCGACGATGGCAGCGCCAAGAACGTATTTACCGATTGCGTCATGACGTTCGCTTACTGGGACCCTGACTTTCTCGAGCAAGCCAAACTGCTGAATTCGCAATCGGGTGAATACCTGGATATCGAGGTCGAGCCCCTCGGCCGCGAGCCAATCACGGTCCGAGGTGAGGAGGTGGATGCGACAGCATACAAGCTGACGGCCAAGAAACTCGAGGTCACGCTGTGGTACTCCCGGGACGACGAGTGGCTGGCACTCGAATCGGTTGCCAAAGGTGGCCGCATCATTCGCTATGAGCTCACTTGAAATGAAAACTGTAAGGAACTCTGTAACCGCCATCCTTTTAGCGCTGGCACTAAGCGCGTGCGCCGCGAGTGGACCTGAAATGAAAACTGTTGATTACGTTGATATCGATCGCTTTATGGGGGACTGGTACGTCATCGCCAATATTCCCACGTTTCTAGAGAAGGGTGCGCACAACGCCGTTGAGAGCTATGCATTGAACGACGACGGCTCAATCCAAACGACGTTTACTTTCCTGAAGGACAGCTTTGATGGCGAGAAGAAACAATACAACCCGAAAGGCTTCATCACCGATACCCGCACAAACGCTACGTGGGGAATGCGATTCATTTGGCCCATCAAGGCGGATTATCGAATTATCTACCTGGACGAAGACTACTCGCAGACAGTGATCGGCCGTCAGAAAAAAGACTTCATCTGGATCATGGCACGAACGCCTGATATTTCTGAGGCGGACTACGAGCGCCTGATCTCTTTGGCGGGAACGGTCGGATACGATGTCAGCAAGATCGAGCGTGTGCCGCAGCAATGGTGAGCACCGGAGGCTGGAATAACGAGGAGACGATGTGCGCATCGCAATAATAGGAACAGGAATCGCTGGCAATATTGCCGCTTACAAGCTTCGTGACCGCTTCGATATCACGGTTTACGAGGCAGCCGGCTATGTCGGTGGCCACACAAATACCGTTGATGTTCAGGAAGGCGGTCATGCATTGGCTGTCGATACAGGGTTCATCGTCTTTAACGATAAGACCTATCCCAATTTCATCAAGGTCCTGGATGAAATTGGCCAGCCGTCGCAGGCCAGCCAAATGACGTTTAGCGTGCATTCGGCGAACGACAAGCTCGAGTATAACGGTTCATCTCTGAACGGGCTCTTCGCGCAGCGCCGTAACCTGTTCCGGCCGTCTTTCCATTCGATGGTGCGTGACATTCTGCGGTTCAATCGGGAGGCCTTGATTGATATCAGCACGGCACGGCCGGCGCCGACAATCGGGGAGTACCTGGCAGCTAAGAACTACGGGGCTGAATTTGCAAACCACTACCTGGTGCCGATGGCTGCCGCAATCTGGTCGGCGGAACCGGTCGCTGTTTTCGACATGCCGGCTGAATTCCTGGTTCGTTTTTTCAAGAATCATGGACTGCTGCAGCTGGAGAACCGCCCGCAATGGCGAGTTATCCAGGGTGGCTCGCGAGAGTACGTCAAGCGCCTCGTACGTGGGCACGAGGATTCGATACGGCTGAATACTCCGGTGCGGTCGGTTCGCCGCTTGACGGATTGTATTGAGGTCTCGACCGACAAAGGCTGCCATGAGTTTTACGACTATGTGTTCATTGCATGCCACAGTGACCAGGCGCTGCAGATGCTTGCAGACCCCACCGGCGTTGAGACGAGCGTGCTCGGCGCGATTCGTTACCAGGACAATGAAGCGGTATTGCACACGGACGAAGCCGTACTGCCACGGCGACGCCGGGCCTGGGCAGCATGGAATTATTTCGTGCCGGAGGACAACCATGGGCACGTCGCCGTTTCATACAACATGAATCTGTTGCAGCGTCTGGAGGCCAAGCAGACCTATGTCGTCACACTAAACGACGATTCGAGAATACGCCCGGATCGGGTTATTCGTCGAATTCAGTATCAGCACCCGACCTATACCCGCGACACCGTGCTGGCACAAGCGCGACATGCTGAGGTAAACACGGACCGCACTTTCTATTGCGGCGCGTATTGGCGCAACGGTTTTCACGAGGACGGTGTAGTGAGTGCGCTCAACGCGGTCGATCATTTTGAGGAGAGGCTCAGACATGGAGAGCTGCATCTACGAAGGGCAGGTTAGGCACACCAGGACGACTCCTGTCCTGCACCGCTTCAAGTATCGGGTGTTCATGATGTACCTCGATCTGGATGAGTTGCCCGGCCTGTTCGAAAATCGTTGGTTCTGGTCTGCGAAGGGGCCCGCAATCGCGCGCTTCAGGCGTTCGGATCACCTTGGTCGCGAGAGCCAGCCACTCTCGGACGCCGTGCGCGAGCTCGTGGCACAGGAGACCGGTAAACGGCCAACAGGGCCGATTCGCCTGCTCACAAACCTGCGCTATTTCGGTCATGGGTTTAACCCGGTGAGTTTTTACTACTGTTTTTCGGATGACGGCCACACGCTTGAGACGATCGTCGCTGAGGTCAACAATACGCCTTGGGGTGAACAAGACACCTACGTGCTGCCGGCTGCCGACAACATCGGCAAGGGCCCCGCATGGCGCTTCCAGCCGGTTAAGAAGATGCATGTTTCGCCCTTTATGCCGATGGATGTTCATTACGACTGGTGCTTTAGCATTCCTTCAGGCCGCATGAACGTCTACATGGCAAATTCCAAAGGTGGCAAGCGCTTTTTCGACGCGGGAATCAAAATGCAACGGAGCGAGATCAGCGGATTGGCACTGGCGCGGGTATTGGTGACGTTCCCCTTGATGACAGTCAAAGTCGTCGCGGCAATTTACTGGCAGGCGCTACGTCTCTGGCTGAAACGCTGTCCACTCTATGTACATCCCGAAAAGAAAAAAACAATGGTGGTGCAAAAAACATGAAAACGGTTTCCATGGACTCCCCTCGATTTCTTGAAAAGGGGCAAAAAGAAGGCTGGCTTGATCGGCTCGCTAGTCGCATCGTGCGCGGTCGTCTCGCGTCGATTCAAAAGGGTGAAATAACCATTATCGAAGACGGCCAGGAAGAGACCTTCGGAAAGTTAGTAGACGATTTCCCGGAGTCGGTCGTCATCAAGGTCCATTCACCCGCTTTCTACAGTGACATCGCGTTTGGTGGGTCGGTGGGTTCCGGCGAAGCGTATATTCAGGGTTATTGGGAATGTTCGCAACTGGAGTCGTTGGTGAAGATTCTGTTGCGGAATCGCGGTGTACTCGACGAGTTGGACTCCGGCGCCGCTCTAATAAAGCGTCCGCTGCAGAAGATGTTTCATTGGATGAACAAGAACACCCGGCGCGGCAGCCGTCGAAATATCGCCGCGCACTACGACCTTGGCAACGATTTCTACAAGCTCTGGCTCGACACGCAGATGATGTATTCAAGCGCCTTCTTTCCCAGTGCATCAACCTCACTGGAGGAAGCCTCTGTGGCGAAGCTGGACCGTATTTGCCAGAAATTGAATCTCGTTGAGTCGGATCGGGTCATAGAAATCGGTACAGGTTGGGGTGGCTTCGCCATTCATGCCGCCGCACAATACGGCTGCCACGTAACGACAACAACGATTTCGGAGCAGCAGTACGAGTACGCTCGGGCGAGGGTCGATGGCCTGGGTTTGACCGACAAGATCACGCTCCTGAAACACGATTATCGTGATCTCGAGGGCAAATACGACAAACTGGTATCAATAGAAATGATCGAGGCAGTCGGCCACGAATACCTGGATACGTTTTTTCAGAAGTGCGCATCACTGCTTAAGCCCGAGGGCGAAATGCTTTTGCAGGCCATTACGATCGGTGATCAGCGGTATGAGAAAGCAAAGAAGACTGTCGATTTTATCAAGCGTTACGTATTTCCCGGTGGTTTTCTGCCGTCACTGACAGCGATGACGAGCTCCATGACCCGCGTGACCGAACTTCGGGCAATCGCGGTCGAGGACATCGGACCTCACTACGCGCTGACGCTTAAGCATTGGCGCGAGCGTTTCTTCACCAGGCTCGCGGAGGTTCGTAAACAGGGGTTTTCCGACGAGTTTATTCGCATGTGGGAGTTCTATCTCTGTTATTGCGAGGGTGCGTTTGCGGAGCGTGCTATCGGCACTGTGCAACTTCATGCTATCGGTGCTGAAGCCCGTCCGGCGATGGTCATCGCGGACTAAATACTTTTATCGTGCCCGGTATCGGCCCATAATAGGGTGATGCAAGGAATTTTCATAAGAACACTGATTGCGATGCTGGGACTGTTTCTCGCGTCCCAGATCCTGCCGGGCGTCACCATCACAGGGACCGGCACGTTTATTCTGGCGGCACTTCTCCTGGGTTTGGTGAACGGCGTGGTGCGTCCCATCGCATTTGTGCTGACGCTGCCGCTGACGATCGTAACCCTGGGGCTGTTTCTGTTCGTCCTGAATGCTGCCATGTTCGGTCTTGTCGCGGCCCTGTTAGACAACTTTTCAGTCGGCGGATTCTGGTCGGCATTGTTTGGCGCGCTCGTCGTCAGCATCACCAGCACCGTCGCATCCTGGTACATCGGCCCGGACGGCCGGTACGAGGTGTTCGTTGTCCGCAAGCGCTAGTCCGCCCAGTTCAAGAGGTAACCCGTGAGCATACAAACTCGCCTTGTCGAATATGACGATGGGCTCATTACCTATGAAGGAATGCTGGCGTGGGACGATGCGATCGCCGGCTCGCGACCTGGTGTACTGGTTGCACATACCATCCGCGGTCGCACACCGTTCGAAGAGGGCAAGGCGCGGGATCTTGCCGAGCTGGGCTATTGCGCTTTCGCGCTCGATGTTTACGGTAAGTCGGCGCTGGGAGGCGACGATGTTAGCAATAGTGCTCATATGGAGGCCCTCAAGGCCGACCGCCAGGCGTTGCAACGGCGATTGTTGTTTTCGTTGCGGACCCTGAAAGAACAACCCGAAGTTGATAGCCGCCAAGTTGCCGCAGTAGGCTTTTGTTTTGGCGGCCTTTGCGTGCTCGACATCGCGCGAACCGGAGAAGACCTGGCGGGTGTCATAAGTTTCCACGGTCTGCTGGATGCGCCGGGTAATACGAGTGGCGGAGCGATCAAAGCCAAAGTGCTCGTACTACATGGCTGGGACGATCCGCTTGCCACTCCCGATCGCGTCATCGCGCTGTCCGATGAAATGACCGCAATGGTGGCAGACTGGCAGTTGCATGCCTACGGTAATACGATGCATGCCTTCACCAATCCTGCGGCGAACGACAAGGACAGGGGCACGGTCTTCAATGCTGCTGCAAACCGGCGGTCATGGGCTGCCATGCGGAATTTTCTCGACGAACTATTCAACGGGTGATGGCCCGGGAGAAACCTATTGTGAATTTCTTGAATTTATTGGCCGCGATCATACTGGCGATAGCCGTCGCCGGATGCGGCAAGCAGGAATCGACAGAGGCGAAGACTGCCGAAACAAGAAAGCGTCGACGGTTGCGACAGCAATTGAAAACCCGGCTGCCGATGAGGCTGCGCTGCAAGTACAAGGCGACTACATGCGCGGCATTGTCGCCGAGATCTCTGATGATCGCTACGAAGGTCGTGGCCCCGGTACGCGCGGCGATGAGATGGCGCGTCGCTACCTGGCTGAGCAAATGGCGGCGCTCGGGCTGGAGCCAGGCGCAGAAGACGGTAGTTGGGAGCAGTATTTCGATCTTGTCGGCATCAACGCAACGCAGCCGGAGTCCTGGACGTTCAGTGGTCCTGAAGCCTCCCTGACGCTTGAAGCAGTGGGACCAGTTCATCGTGGGCAGCGGCGTTCAGCGCGAGCGAGCCACCGTCAAGGATGCCGAAGTGGTTTTCGTTGGCTATGGAATGCAGGCGCCGGAGTACGACTGGGACGATTACAAAGGGGCAGACCTCACCGGTAAGGTCTTACTCATGATGAATAACGATCCCGACTGGGATCCGGAACTCTTCGCTGGTGAGACGCGACTATGGTACGGCCGGTGGGACTACAAGTACCTGAGTGCTGCAAGGCAGGGCGCAGCGGGCGCTATCATCATTCACACCGCACCGTCCGCAGGCTATCCATTCCAGGTTGTGCAGACCTCGTGGACAGGCGTGCAGTTCGAGCTGCCGGCCGGTGACGAGCCGCGCAACGAGATCAATGCGTGGGTTACAGAAGACGCGGCGCGTCAACTCGTGGCCGCGGCGGGTCTGGAGCTCGACGCGCTTCGTGAAGCCGCTTCAAACCGTGACTTTAAACCGGTACCGCTTGGCATCAATACGTCACTCGAAATGAATGTCGACATTCAGCGCGCGCAGTCGGCCAACGTCCTGGGTCTAATTCCGGGAAGCGATCCTGACCTAAGCGACGAAGTGGTTGTATACACTGCGCACCATGATCATCTGGGTGTAGGAACGCCCAATGATGACGGTGACGCCATCTACAACGGTGCCAAGGACAACGCGACGGGTGTCGCTATTACGCTCGCGATCGCCCGGGCGATACAGGCGTTGCCGACGGCGCCGCGACGCTCCGTGCTGGTAGCGCTTGTCGGCGCCGAAGAGCAGGGCCTGCTTGGTTCTGAATACTATGCCGCTAACCCGACGTTTGCGCCCGGAAAGATTGCCGCAAACATAAACTACGATAACCCTAACGTGTTGGGCCGATCGCACGACATCAGCTTTGTCGGACTGGGTAAGTCATCGATAGACCGATTCCTGTTGCAAGCTGCCGCTCGCCAGGGTCGCGTAATAGAGCCGGATCAATTTCCGGACAAGGGCCATTTCTACCGATCCGATCAGTTTAATTTTGCGAAAATTGGCGTTCCTGCCATGTACCTCAAGCCGGGCACGAATTTTATCGACCGTCCTCCTGAATGGGGACGACAGAAGCAGGATCAGTATTACGCAGTCGACTACCACCAGCCTTCGGACGAATACGATCCCAGTTGGAATTTTGACGGCACCGTAGAGGATGCGCTATTGGGCTACTGGACGGGACTGGCGATCGCTAACGCCGACGAAATGCCTGTCTGGAACCCTGGCGACGAATTCGAGGCGGCGCGTTTGGACGCGCTCGAAGCGTTGATCGAGTAAAGGCTTGACCTAGGAACGACGGAATCGGCTAAAGAAGCCCGACTTACTCTCTTCTTCTTCAGGTTCGTCGTCCATCAGTTGCGGCGGGACCTTCAACGCTTTTAGCGTTTGTGTTATCGAGGTATTGATCTGATCTTCGATAGGTTGAGGCTTGCTGCTGGCAGCAGGCGAGTTCGCGGCCGGTCCTTTCCCGGGCTCGCGCAGCGACGGGTGAAGGTCTGCGTTTAAAGCACGCACCGTTTTCAGCCGCTGTGAGGCAGACAGATCCATGCCCGAGTTCGCCACCGGCGAACGTGTCTCAATGGAAATTTCCTCACCTGGCCGGTCGATCACCTTTGCCTGTTTTACCGCGGGCGCATCCTCAGGGTGCTGCGTGGCTTCCGGTGACGGCTCTTCCACGAGCTGCAATTCGTCGTTTGCAGATTCGTCGCTCGGTGGATTCGCTGTTATCTGTGCCGCAATCATGCTGATACCGGTGCCGAACAGGGTCTCGGCCATGATGTCGTCGATGTCATCAAGCGTCTTGGCGCTGGCGATATTGGCAGCAATCCGGTCGAGCTCAACATCCGGTTTTTTAGGTGGATTGGGCGGCTGAATATCCGAAGGTTCTTCAATCAGGTTGTCCTGGATGCCTGTCTCAATGGCCTTGTCCAGCGTGATTTCGGGCAGTTCTTCTTTCTCCCCAACGCTGTCGGCGAGAATTTCGGGTTGCGCCGGGACCTCGGGTTTTGCTTTTCGAGGCGCACCGTGCGCGAAAGCCATCGCCTGTTCCAGCGCTTCGAGGTCGGGTTTGAGTTGCGCCAATGTCGGGTCCCGTTCCCATTCCGGTACGTCGTTTTCTGCCGGGATCGTAGCCGCGACTTCGGCCGGCGGCTCTGGTTCTGGTGGTGGCTCCGAAACAACGTCGAGCGTGGCTTCGTGTTCGAGCTCGGGAATTGATTCTGCAACGGGTTCTGGCTCGTCCACTGGTTCTGGTTCAGGCGCGAGTTCGGGAATGATCTCGGCAGCGTCTTCCAGCGCAATTACCGGGCCCGGCTCGAATTCACGAGCGAATTCGGCAACAAGTTCGGGAGTGGTTTCCGGCTCGGGTTCCGGCTCAGGAATGATGTTGGCGACCGGTTCCATCTCGGGTTCAGGCTCAGGAATGATCTCGGCGACCGGTTCCGGCTCGGGTTCGAACTCAGTAATGATTTCTGCGACCGGTGTCGGGTCGGGCTTCAGGCGCAGGGATGATTTCTGCGGCCGGTTCCGGCTTCAGGCACGAGCTCGGGAATAATTTCCGCAGCGGGTTCCGGCTCCAAAATCGGTTCCGGAACACCGTCGGGAGTGTCCGAGGCGACCGGTTCGGGCGCGGGCATCGGCTCAGGCACGAGTTCCGGAAGGATTTCGCCGGCGAGTTCGTCTTCGACGTCTGCGACAACTTCGGGGGTTTCTCCCGCGTCGTCCTGGAGCAACGTCGCATAACGTTTCGACAATATAGCGAGGTCCGGCAACGTGTCCTGAATCAGATGTGGAACGTCTTGCGACTGTTCGGGCGGTTGCTCCACATCGTCCGCAAAGACAATGACCGGTTGCGGCTCCTCGTTGGCTCCGTCTCGTCAATCGGTACTGGTTCCGGCGCTGGCTCAGCAACGGCGTCAACGACAGGTACTGGTTCCGGCGCTGGCTCGGCAACTGCGTCAACGACAGGGACTGGTTCTGTGCTGACTCGGTAACGGCGTCACCGGCTGGATCTGGCATATGCTCTGCAACGGGTTCGGGCGTTGAGAAATCAAAACCCTCGGCGCTCATGCCGAATTCATCTGAAGCGACATTCGCAATGAACGTCGCCGGGATCTCGTCCATTCGTTTTGCTGCTGCTGCGACCAGGACGGAATCGACCAGGTTGTTTGCAATCCTGGGAATGCCATCGCTGAGTAGGTGAATTAGCTCAGCCGACCGCGCATCAAAAACGCGTTCGTAATCTCCGCCGGCCATGCGGAAGCTGTGCTTCAGGTAGCCGAGCATTTCGGCGATACACAGTGCCTTAATTTTGTGGCGTTGGCGAATCCGTTGTTGCAGTCGGGCAAGCTGTGGATCGCGCATGAAATCGAACAGGCGTTCGTCACCCATCAGGACAATGCTTGCGCCGTCGGATTCACCGGCATCGGCAACCGTCAATGCTTCCAGTTCCGCAAGCGTTTCGGCACCCGCTCGCATCGCATCTTCGACCAGAATGAAAACACGAGTTTCTGCGTCTTGAAGTTCTTTGAGCTTCTTGCGGAGAGCGGCGAAGCGCTGAATCGTGCCGGTCGGACGGTCCTGGACGCCAAGCACCACGAGCAGGGATTCGAGGACATCGCTGCTGTTCATCTGCATGCGACCGACACGTATCGTTTTGTATTTCGTTCCTATTGCATCCAGCGCGCGTTCAACCAGCGTTGTCTTGCCTGTACCGACCGGTCCCGAGACCGTAACAACCGCATCTTGCACGGCAAGTGCCTTCCTGAAGCCCGCCATGGTCTTGGCGGTTTGCGGTCCGACAAAAACTTCGGTGCCCGTCGCCTTCACACTGAAGGGGCGCTTTTTTAGCCCAAAATGTTGTTCGTACATGGCGGTCCGATCACCTTTTCCTTGGCCTGAACTCGTAACTGGCGTTGACTAACAGACAGTCTCGTTTGAAATCGGACGCATTTCATGGAGTTATGTCACAAAATTGGACCTCCGGCCATCTAAGCCCGGTGGTACTCGACGCCGGAATCAGGGCAATAAATGCCTGATTTTGTGGTCAAAAACGGTCAGAATACGCGTCCGAACATTGCAAGAAGCAAACGAAGCGGCAGGAAACTCGACGAATGCGCATCCTCCTCATCATCGGTATCCCGGTTCTGGCCATTGTCGCCGCCCTCGCAATGACGGGATTGCGGCAGGAACCGCCGAAGAAAGAAAGGGTGGAGCTCGATCCCCTCGTCGAGACGGTAACACTTGAAGCCACCACCGCGACCTTCGAGATTCGCAGCCAGGGAAATGTCCGGCCGCGCACGGAGACGATATTAAGTGCCGAGGTGTCCGGCACGATTACAAGTATTTCACCGAAGTTTGTCGCCGGCGGTGTTTTCGAAGCGAACGAAGTCCTCATGCGCATCGATCCGACGAACTACAAGGTTGCCGTGGACCAGGCGCAGGCGTTGGTGGCGCAGCGTCAGATTGAATACGATGGCGCGAAAAAGCTGAAGAGCCAGGGCTATCGGGCCGAATCTGAGTACGCCTCGGCCGTCGCCGCGCTGGCGACGGCAACAGCGGAACAGGTCAGGGCGCGGCGAAATCTCGAACGGACCTATATTCGGCTTCCCTACGAAGGGATCGTTCGAGCCAAGGAATCGGACCTGGGTCAGTTTGTCAACCCTGGAACGCGATTGGGGGTTGCATTCGCGACTGACTACGCCGAGGTTCGTTTGCCGTTGACGGACCTCGACCTGGCATTCGTTCGATTGCCGGGCGCGAAAGACATCTCGGGGTCAGGTAGCGTTGACGGTCCGGAGATCGTGCTGTCGGCGATTCAGAAAGGGCAAGCTGAGGAATGGCCCGCGAATATCGTGCGGACCGAAGGTGTCGTGGACGAAAAAAGCCGGGTGACCTATGCGGTAGCGCGGGTCGAGGATCCGTATCGACTGCACTCTGACGGCAACGCTTTACCGATGGGGACGTTTGTATCGGCCAGGATCAACAGCATGCCAGTCGCCGATGCATTTCGCGTGCGAAACGCGGCCATCCGCGGCGCGGACAAGGTGTTGTTTATTGACGAAGGCGACACGGTCAGAATTCGAAGCGTTGACATTCTCCGTACGGATTCGGAATTTGCTTACTTCCGTGGCGCAGAAGTCGGTGAACGAGTCATTACCTCCGCCCTGGAAACCCCCATCGAGGGCATGAGCGTGCGCACGCAAACGGAAACCGGCGACGACCCCGCGAGGTTGGCGACGGCTGATGAGGATGGCGAAGAATGAAAGGCCCTGGCGTAACCGATGAAAAAGGCATCATTGCCTGGTTTGCCGCGAATCATGTCGCCGCGAATCTGCTGATGTTGTTCATTGTCGTCGCCGGCATTATCTCGGTTTTCACGATACGCAAACAAACGACACCGGATTTTGAACTCAATACGATTCAGGTAAGAGTCGCTTATCTGGGGGCGGCGCCACAGGAGGTGGAAGAGGGCGTTGTCGTCAAGATCGAAGAGGCGATTCAGGACGTGAAGGGAATCGTCAAACTAAGGGGCCGTGCAAACGAGGGAATGGGTAGCGTTACGGCTGAAGTTGCCTCAGGCACTGACCTCAATGAGGTGTTGAATGAGATAAAAACGCGCGTCGACGCCATTTCCACGTTTCCAGGACTAACCGAGAAACCTGTCATATACAAGGAGGAAATTCCGATCCACGTGGTCTTCGTGGCCATTTACGGACCGCTCGACGAGTTTACGCGCAAGGCTTTTGCACAGGAGGTGCGCGACGAGCTCATGCAACTGCCCGATGTGTCATCGGTACAGTTCCTGGGTGATCGGCCGTACGAGATCAGTATCGAAGTATCGGAAGACGTACTGCGCCAATACAGCCTTACGATGAGCGAGGTCTCGCAGGCTGTAAAGAATTCCTCGGTCGATATGCCAGGCGGTTCGATTCGGTCGGAGAGCGGCGACATATTGTTGCGTACCGAGGGCCAGGTTTATACGGGCCGCGAATTCGGCGCGCTTGTATTGCGTACGTTTCCCGACGGCACCCGCCTGACCCTGGGAGACATCGCAACGATCACTGATGGATTCGTGGAATCGGATTTCTACGGCCAATTTGATGGTGAGCGCACGGCGACGCTACGGGTGCTCGCGAGCGGTGAGCAGAATGAATTGGCAACCGCGGCCGCTGTGCGAGAGTACGTCGACAAGAAGTCGGCGTCTTTGCCAGCCAGCCTAAAAATGGACACCTGGATCGACCGGTCACACTACCTGAAGGGTCGATTGCAGATGATGAGCACCAATATGTGGCAGGGCGCGCTGCTGGTCTTCATCGTATTGTCGTTATTCTTGCGAATGAAAGTAGCCGCATGGGTGGTTATCGGGATTCCAATCACGTTTCTCGGCGCCATGTGGCTCATGCCACTGGGCCCGTGGCCCGTGACGATCAATATGTTGAGTCTATTTGGCTTTATCATTGTTCTCGGAATCGTTGTCGACGATGCGATCATCATCGGTGAGAGTATCCATACGAAAATACGCGCTGATGGACATTCGCTGGACCACGTCATACAGGGTGCCAAGCGCGTGGCAGTTCCTGCGACGTTCGGCGTTCTGACGACGATTGCGGCATTCACGCCATTGCTGTTCGTCGGGGGCATTGCCGGGCCTTTTTTCGAGGCCATTTCCATCGTCGTCATACTGTGCCTCATCTTTTCTCTGATCGAATCGAAACTGATTTTGCCAGCGCACCTGGTGCATACCCGGATCGAAGCCGTCGACGAGGACGATCTATTCAATCCTCAACGACACATCAAACCATGGGCACGCATTCCGCGTTTCTTCCTCAAGATTCAGCGTCACGTACAGCATGGCCTGCAGAAGACCATTCACGAGTGGTATCGACCGATGGTCGAACGAGCGATCGACGCGCGAGGGCTCACGACATCGGTTTTCGTAGCGACGTTGATTCTCACTGCCGGCACGTTGGCGAGTGGCATCGTCAAATTCGAACTATTTCCCGAGTCGCCCAGCGATTTCATACAGGTGCAACTTCAAATGGAATCCGGCTCCGCGTCGAGCGAGCGTGATCGCGTTCTCGGTACTCTCGAGGCGACCCTGCTTGAGATGAACTCGGAATACGTTGCGGATCATCCCGACACACTGCCGATGATTCAGCACATTGGCGTCTTCACGCGCAGTGACACGTCCGGCGTCATATTCGTAGAGATGCCGCAGTCCGAAGATCGGCCGTTCAATGGTGAGGAAATCAGCAATCGGTGGCGTAAGCGAGCTGGCGAGTTTGCCGGTATAAAGGAGCTTACGTTCGTCGATGCCGATCATCTTGGCGGTGGACCGCCGCTCAGCTTCCGTTTGAGCGGCAACAACTACGTTGCGCTTGAGGATGCTGCCGGAGAGTTGGAGACCCATCTCGCGGAGTACGATGGAATTTTCGATATCCGCAACACAGCAACCAGTGGCGGAGAAGAGATTCGGTTGCGGATCAAGCCGGAAGCTGAAGTGCTCGGCTTGAACATGTCGTCATTGGGCAGGCAGGTTCGACAAGCCTTCTACGGCGAAGAGGCACAACGCATCCAGCGAGGCAAGGACGAGTTGAAGGTGATGGTGCGATACCCGGCGGACGAGCGTCGCTCGATTGCCGATTTGCGAAATATGAGAATTCGAACGCCAGATGGCGACGAAGTGCCCTTTGACTCCGTTGCCGAAATGTCCTTCGGCAAAGGGTACTCGAGTATTTCAAGGCTTAACCGAGAGCGAACAATTACTGTGTCCGCAGATATCGATCCGGGATTGGTCGAATCGAGCGAAATCGTCAAGTCGATTTCGGAAGAATACGTTCCGGAACTGCTGGCCAGGCACCCCGGTGTCAGTTACGGCCTCGAAGGTGCAAGCCAGGAGCAGGTCGATCTGATTCGCAATTTGACGGTTGCGTCCATTGCGGCACTGTTTCTAATTTACGCGCTGATCGCTATTCCGCTGCATTCGTACAGCCAACCGCTTTTGATCATGTCGGTTATTCCATTCGGCATGATCGGTGCGGTAATAGGTCACATAGTAATGGGGGAGTCGCTGAGCATGTTTTCCCTGTTTGGACTGGTCGCGCTGGCTGGTGTGGTCGTCAACGATAGCCTGATCATGATCGATTTCATAAACAAAGCGCGACTGGAAGGGATGCCCTTGAAAGAGGCAGTCGTCCAGTCTGGAACGCAGCGTTTTCGCGCCATTATCCTCACATCGTTCACGACGGCGGCGGGCCTTATGCCGATAATGACGGAAGGCAGTTTGCAGGCACAATTCGTTATTCCAATGGCGATTTCGCTGAGTTTCGGCATTGTTTTCGCAACAGTTATCACTTTGTTTCTCATTCCGTGTCTGTACATGTTGCAGCAGGATGGCTTCACGCGATCGCGTCAGTTCTGGGATTGGTTACGCGAGCGACCCACACCGAGCGCTGAATCGCGGGCGGATTCGTATCGGGCCGATCGGCCGTAGTTATATTGCCTAAACACGCAAACGATATCCGCGATGGCGTGATAGCAGGCCTGGCGGCTTACCTCATGTGGGGCTTCCTGCCCGTATATTTCAAGACCGTCGGTGCCGTCGATCCGCTGGAGGTGCTTGTGCATCGGGTAATCTGGGCGGTTCCGTTCGGCGCCATGATCCTGTTTGCGCGTCGCCAGTGGCCAGAAGTGAAGCGTGCGCTGACGCATCCTTCAATGCGGGTCTGGTTGTCGCTGTCCGCTTTGTTTATCGCGCTCAACTGGTTTGTCTATATCTGGGCGATTCAGGATGAGCGAATATTTGAGACCAGCCTCGGCTACTACATCAATCCGTTGACCAATATGCTCGTTGGGGTCTTGTTCTTTGGAGAGCGACTGCGGCACTTTCAATTGGTGGCAGTCGTGCTGGCGACGATTGGTGTACTCGTACTGACCGTCAGTGGTGGCCACGTGCCCTGGATAGCGTTGTTTCTCGCCGTTAGTTTTACCGTTTACGCCGTTATTCGCAAGAAAGTCGTCATCGGCGGCATGCCCGGGCTTTTCGTTGAGACGCTGCTATTGGTGCCGATAGCGCTGGCCTGGTTTGTTTATATCAAGTCGTCGGGCCAAGCCGTATTCGCGGCAGGGGATTCGAGCCTGACGTTCTGGCTGCTTATGGCGGGCCCGGTTACGGCTTTGCCTCTGCTGTGCTTTGCATTGGCCGCCAGGCGCTTGCCGTTGACCATGATCGGTTTCATGCAGTTCCTCGCGCCGACGATCCAGTTTTTCACGGGCGTCTATTACGGAGAGCAGCTGACCACAGCGCACCTGATTTGTTTTGGATTCATCTGGGCGGCCGTCGTGGTGTTCAGTTTTGACGCGGTTATGTCGGGCACAAAAAAGCCCCCGCAGGAGAAACCTGCGAGGGCCTGAGTGGATTGCCGACCGGGCCAGCCTTACTTCCTGGCTCGGCGTTCCTGGGCTTCCTTGATGACGTCCTCGGCCACATTCTGTGGGCAAGGTGCGTAGTGCGAGAATTCCATGGAGAACTGGCCGCGCCCGGACGTCAGCGTGCGCAGGTGACCGATGTAGCCAAACATGTCGGCCAGCGGCGCATCTGCCTTGACGCGCACTCCCGTGGGACCAGCATCCTGAGATTTGATCATTCCGCGTCGTCGATTGAGGTCACCGATGACATCACCAACGTTGTCATCCGGTGTAAAGACGTCCACCTTCATGATCGGCTCAAGGATCTGTGGGCCTGCTTTTGGCACCGACTGGCGATACGCAGCCTTGGTCGCAATTTCGAACGCGAGCGCGGAGGAATCCACGGCGTGGTAGGCGCCGTCGAGCAGCGTGAACTTCACGTCGAGCAGCGGGTAGCCCGCCAGCGTTCCCTCGACCATGCAGCTATGAAAGGCCTTCTCGATCGCGCTCCAATACTCGCGCGGAACGTTACCGCCGGTCACCTTGGATTCGAACTCGTAACCTACGTTCTTCTCGGCCGGCTCAATTTCGTACTCGATCTTACCGTACTGGCCTGAACCACCCGACTGCTTCTTATGCGTGTAGGTGTCCTCGATCTTTCGCGTGATCGTCTCGCGGTAAGCAACCTGCGGCTTACCCATCTCGACGTCGACGTTATGCGTTCGGCGCAGGATATCGACCTTGATGTCGAGGTGCAGCTCACCCATGCCTTTGATCAGCGTTTCGCCGGAGTCCTCATCGGTTGCGACCTGAAACGACGGGTCTTCCTGAACCATCTTGTTCAGCGCGACGCCCATCTTCTCGGTGCCCGCCTTGTCTTTCGGAGAAATTGCGATAGAGATCACGGGATCCGGGAATACCATCGGCTCAAGCGTCGCCGGGTTATCGGCGTCTGCGAGGGTGTGGCCCGTACGCGTGTTCTTCATGCCGAGGAGGGCAACGATGTCACCGGCCTGTGCGGAGTCCAGTTCCTCCCGAGAATTGGCATGCATCTCGACGATACGGCCGATACGCTCATTCTTGCCTGTGAACGTATTAACGACATTATCGCCTTTCTTGATGGTGCCGGAGTAGATCCGCGTAAAGGTGAGCGCACCGTAACGGTCGTCCATGATCTTGAAGGCGAGCGCACGCAGTGGCTTCGAAGGATCGACCACGGCGACGCCGCCGGTCTGGTTGCCCTCGAGGTCGATTTCCGGCTGAGGCTTGACCTCTGTCGGATTCGGCAGATAGTCAACAACTGCATTAAGAATATTCTGTACACCCTTGTTTTTAAAGGCAGATCCACAGAACGTCGGGAAGAAATCCAGCGCAATCGTACCCTTGCGAATGCAGCGTTTCAGATCCTCGATCGACGGGGTTTCGCCCTCAAGATAGGCCTCAAGCAGGTCATCGTCCTGTTCGACCGCCGTCTCGATGAGCTTCTCTCGCCACTCGGCAACCAGTTCCGTCATGTCTTCCGGCACGTCGCCAATCGTGTAGGACTCCGGATCGCTCGAGTCGCTCCAGATCCATGATTTCTCCGTCAGAGGTCGACAACACCGACAAAATCGTCCTCGATGCCAATCGGCAGCACCATGACCAGCGGGTTGGCTGCCAGTACATCCTTGACTTGTTGAACCACGCGATAGAAATCGGCGCCGATACGGTCCAGCTTGTTCACAAAGATGATGCGCGCGACTTCCGAATCATTGGCATAGCGCCAGTTGGTCTCGGATTGCGGTTCAACACCACCCGAGCCACAGAACACGCCAACGCCGCCGTCGAGTACCTTCAGTGAACGATACACCTCGATCGTGAAGTCCACGTGTCCAGGAGTGTCGATGATGTTCATGCGGTGTTTGTCCCACTCACAGCTGGTCGCGGCCGACTGAATGGTGATACCGCGCTCCTGCTCCTGGTCCATGAAGTCCGTCGTGGCTTCGCCATCGTGGACTTCACCGGTCTTGTGAATCTTGCCGGTGAGCTTGAGGATACGCTCGGTCGTTGTCGTCTTGCCCGCGTCGACGTGGGCAAAAATGCCGATATTTCGGTAAGTGCTAAGGTCTTTCATCGCTATGCTTCAACTCTATTGGTCTGTTTCTGGCACCTGGCATCGTTCACTGCCATACCGCTCGATGTTCTCCAAGCCTTGCTAAAGCGAGAACCTCGTACTGCGAACGAAGGTGGGTACACGTAATTCCGAGCCCGTCCCAAGGCGTTTGTGCTGCTGGCGCGCGCTAAATAGCCAGCCGGGATGGGCTTTCGGGCGCGGATAATAGCAGTGCGGCCGCCCCTAAACCAGTGAAATTCAAAGAAACCAACACGGCGCAGCATTCCATGCCAGGTTTTTCTTTCTATTCATTGAGTTAGGAGGGTCAGCGGCGCAGGATCGCGATCCAGCGGGCGATATTCAACAAGCTCATCAGAGAGGCCGAAACGTAGGTCAGCGCGGCTGCTTTCAGCAAGGTTCGCGCGTGAGGTCGGTCGACCGTTTTCAGGACCTTGTATTTGTCGAGCATCGGTAATGCCCGGCTAAAACTCGCATCGAATTCGGTCGGCAGAGTGACGAAGTGGACTAGCGCCGACGTGCCCAGCGTCAGCAGGCCCGCGGCAAACGTCAAGAGGCCGATGGCGGGAATGCGCGTCACCGCACCCAGGAAAGGGGAAATGATCAGTACGCCTGCCCCGATCCGCTCTACGCCACGCATGGCTGTGACAAGACGTGTCCGCAAGCGTAGTGGGGCGTAATGCTCATGATCCTGAAGCGCATGCCCGACTTCGTGCGCGGCAACGGTAATTGCGGTCAGCGAGCGACCATCGAATTTGTCCGGTGTCAACCTGACTGCTTTCGCTGCGGGGTCATAATGATCGCCGGATTCTGTTGCCTCAACCTGCACTGAGTGCAGGCCGTGCGTGTCCAGCAGGTGACGTGCCAGCTGTGCGCCGGTGCCCGAGTAACGATCAGCCGGCTCACTGTAGCGAGCCAGGACCGCCTGCACCCACAGGCCCGGACCGAAAACGAGCGCCAGGACAAGCAGGATTAGCAGGATGATGGCCATGTGGCTATCGTAGCGTGCTTTGAGGCGCATCCGTACAGTTGCGCCACGGTGCCGTTTTTCGGCGTTTGCAGGTAGAGTGGTTGCACGCCGTACCTGGTCCTTCATTCTACGAGGTTTGCCTTGACGCCCGACCAACTGACGCTATTCGCCTTGTTGTTCTTTGTGTTCGTGTTTCTGATCTGGGGGCGTTGGCGTTACGACCTCGTGGCATTCATCGCTCTGCTGGCGGCGCTCCTGACCGGTCTCGTCCCCACTAACGAGGCTTTCTCCGGGTTTGGTCATCCGGCAACAGTAATCATCGCACTCGTTCTGATCGTCAGTCGCGGTCTGTCCAACTCCGGCGCGATCGAGTTGGTTGCGCGCTACGTCGTCGATGCATCACGAAAGCTGTCAACGCACATCACGATCATGTCCGGTGTTGCTGCGGGCCTCTCCGCTTTGATGAACAATGTCGCCGCACTGGCGTTGCTCATGCCGGTCGATATGCAGGCCGCGAAAAAAGCGGGGAGGAGCCCGTCCCTGTCACTGATGCCGCTGTCGTTTGCGTCGATCCTCGGCGGCATGATTACGCTGATTGGTACGCCCCCCAACATTGTCATCGCCGAGTTTCGCGGCGACGCGCTGGGCGAGCCGTATCGCATGTTCGACTTTGCGCCAGTCGGACTGGCCTGCGCGGCGGTTGGGGTCGCGTACGTTGCGCTCATCGGCTGGCGATTGCTGCCGCACGACAGGCAAGCGGCCGATGCTGGCAAAGAGCTGTTTGAGCTGGCGGACTACATCGTCGAAGTGCGCGTGCCGGAAGGATCCTCCGCAATTGGCAAGCGCGTGCGGGACCTCGACGCGCTAGCGGCAAAAAGTGATGTCGAGGTGATCGGTCTGACGCGTCGCGGCCGACGCTTGCCAGGTCTGGCACGGGTCGCCGAAATCAAAGCCGGCGATGTCCTGGTTCTGGAAGCCAGTCCGGACAGCCTTGAAGAAGCGCTGGGCGCAATGAAGCTCGAATACGTGGGCAAAGGTGAAGGTCAGCTGGGTGACGACGATTTGATCCTCAACGAAGCTGTTGTGCAAGAATCGTCGGCGCTTGCCGGAAAATCCGCAATGGCGGTGCGTATGCTCTATCGCTACCGCGTTGCGCTGGTTGGCGTATCGCGACAGGGCAAGCGATTCAACGAGAATGTGCGCAAACTTGAACTTCGACCGGGTGATGTGCTGCTGCTGCTGGGCGCCGACGAACGTCTTGCGGACGTCACGGGTCGCCTCGGCTTACTGCCACTCGCGGATCGTGGCCAGCGCGTTATTCAGCGCGAGAAAGCGTGGCTTGCTGTAGGTATTTTCGGCGCGGCGATTCTCGCGGCCAGTGTCGGCCTCCTTTATCTGCCCATCGCACTTGGGTGCGCCACCGCGCTCTATGTGATTTTCAACATAGTCCCAATCCGCGATGTCTATACCTCAATCGAGTGGCCGGTAATCGTGTTGCTGGGTTCCATGATTCCGATCGGTGGCGCATTGCAGTCAACCGGTGGCACGTCTCTCATTGCCGGCGGTATTGTCGACTTGTCCGTGGGATTCTCGCCAGTCGTCGTCTTGACGTTGCTCATCATTGTCACGATGACCTTGTCGGATGTTATGAATAACACGGCGACCGCAGTGATAACGGCACCCATCGCCGTTGAGATTGCGAACCGGCTGGACGTCAGTCCGGATCCGTTTCTGATGGCTGTGGCGGTTGCAGCATCCTGCGCGTTTCTCACGCCCATCGGCCATAAGAACAACACATTGATAATGGGTCCAGGTGGCTACCGTTTCGGCGACTACTGGCGAATGGGTTTGCCGCTCGAGATTCTCATCATCGTGGTTTCTGTACCGATGATCATCATGGTGTGGCCGCTTTAAGGCCTGACTGGCACATTTCGGGGTGCACTGAGCCGCAAAAATTATGTCAAGCACTTGTCGCAGAACGCTTGAAAACGGCGTCGAAAACTGACAAATGTCGAACATTCACAATCGCATTTCGATGCCGCTTGCGATTGTAAGTTACTGATAAAAAAGATTTAGTTCTTCCGAGGACCCTGGCGCAGTAGTTGGCATGTCGCTTGCAGCTTCCTCCAGTAAGTGCCGCGACTTACGTGGCATCCAGCGACGGGCAACGCGGAGAAGGACATGGAAAGGGCAACCATTCAGAACTGGACGGACAGCGTAGTTTTGCTTAAATACGACCAGCATAAAGACGTCAAGTATCAGGTCTATCGGGAAGCGGAAAAACATTTCCTCGAACTGCGCGACCCGAAAGACACACATATCCACACGCTCGAGCTTCCTGACGGCATGAAACTCGAGAGAAACAGCTATGAGGTTTTGTTGCGTTACGTTTTGCTTGACGTCGTCTCGTCTTGATTGCGTATTCCGGGGACCTTGCCGGTAGTACTAATCTACCGGCGTTTTTTGGCGTGATTCTCCACTGCCAGCCAGACGCGTAGCAGGTTCTCGCCGAGTATCTTGCGGATATCTTCCTCGCTATAGCCGCGTTCCAGAAAACCCAGTATCAAATTCGGAAAGTACGACACGTCTTTCAGGCCGGTTGGCAACGTGTCACCTACACCGTCGAAGTCGGAGCCGATGCCGACGTGGTCGATGCCGGCCAGGTCGATAACATGGTCGAAGTGATCGAGAACATCGTCCAGTGAAGCAAGCGGCAATGGACCATGTTCCTCTGCGTAGATTTCCGCGTACCTGCCGTCGTAAATTTCCGATTCGTCCATATCGGGATGATCAGCGATATAGAGTTTTCCGGCGGCCTCGCGAGCGTCGCTGTAGTCTCTTGCTTCCTTGGTCAGAAAGCTTGAGCCAAAATTGATCTGAATGACGCCACCATTTTTGGCCAGCGCGACGATCATTTCATCACTCATGTTTCGTTCAAAGCCTGGGGTGAAATAGCGCGCCGACGAATGCGACGCGATAACGGGTGTCTCGCTGAGCTCGACTATTTGCCAGAACGCATCGTCCGACACATGACTGACGTCAACCATGATTCCCAGTCGGTTCATTTCCTGCACAACGTCGGCGCCAAACTCGCTGAGTCCGTTCCACTGACGATTTTCGTCATAGGATGAATCCGAAATATGGTTCGACAGGCTATGTGTCAACGTGATGTAGCGAATTCCACGGTCATGGAAATGTCGGAGGTTTGACAGATCACCTTCGATGGGTGAGCCGTTTTCCATGCCCATCGGCAGCGACATGAGCCCTGATGCAAAGTGCTCTCGAACGTCCGCAACCGAGCGAGCGACGGCAAACTTCTCCGGTGCGTTTTCGACAAAACCCTCGACCATCGCAATAAGCGATACGGCCACTTCTTTCGATTGTCCTTCGCCTTCAAGTTCTGCCGGCGTGTAAATCGACATGAATGGCGCATTGAGCCCGCCGGCGATGGCCCGCGGGTAATCGAAATCACCATCCTCGGTGGCATTGGCAATGTCGGCCGGTTTCTCGTTGATTCTGTAAGGCACGTCAACGTGCGTATCGACGATGATGCTGGTCTGTGCAATTTGTTGAGCGCGAGTGGCCAAATCCAGGGCATCGGGGCTAGCCGGTGCGTCGGCGGTCGGGCTGCAGCCGTTGAGCAGGAAGGCCAGGGCTGCCAGTGGCAATACTTTGGAGTTCATAAGCGGATATTTCGCTGGTTTGAAGGGTCGAAGATTGTAACAATAGTGACGCTGTCCAGCGCACTTAGATGGACCGTTCCGGCAACAGGAGCACAGACATGAGCAACAACATCCCAACAGCAGATGATGAATTCCTTGAGGGCAATGACGAAACGAGGCCCATTGAGGAGAACCTCAAGTCGCGCAGAACCTGGACGCGGCTGTTGTTCATGGTGATCTGCGCCATCCTGATCAGCATCGCGAGTTTCGTCGGCTGGTTCGTTATTGTGTTCGGCTTTCTCTGGGTTTTGTTCACCGGCCAGGTCAATCGCGAAATACAGCAGGTAGGGCAGAGCATCGCTCGTATATCTACGAGAATGTCCGGTACCTGACGTTCAATACTGACGATCGACCGTTCCCGCTGGGCAATGACTGGCCATCGGGTAGCGCGGAGTAGACGCTCTCTAGATTGACAACTCGCGCTGACCAGGCTGCCAGTGCGTCAGGTTGATGTGCGCGCCCGCCGATCCCAAGCGCACGTACCCACTTGGCAGCGGCATCTAGCGTGACCCAGGTTCGGACCTTTCCTTTGGTCGTCTCGGCCGTAATGGCGCCGTTCGGCGTTCTGGCCTCGATATGGAAGCGCGCGCCGCTCGCGATAATGTTGATTTTTCTGATAGCGCCGGCGGCGACCATCGCCCTGATCATGCGTTCATCCATTCTGATTCCCCGGAAATAGCTCGTTTTGTTCTGGTACCGCGATACCCGCCTGCTGACAGTGCCGGCGGATCAACATCTCGATCATATTCGCCACGCTGCGGTGCTCCCGCGCCGCCGCCTCGCGCACAGCCTCTTTGATGCCCGGCTGGATACGCAGGTTCAGCGTCGATATCTTGGTTTTCGCCATGCGTTACATTGTATATTGAAAATAACGAAAATGTAACGCATTTTGCAACGTCACGCATTTAATTGACTGAGCCCAAATGATGGGTGTCTATAATAGGCGGCACCGTGAGCAAAACTGGCGTGGATTCCTAAAGGAAATTCGGAGGAGTGTAAGTATGGAACAGACCGTATTCATCATCTGTATGTTTTTCGGTGTGGCGTCAGTCGCACTCATCGCATTCACTTTGTTAGGCATCGTACTTGGCCGGATCAAGGTATAGGGGCCGGTAAAACGACGTGCGAGAGAGGATGCAAATTACGAGCGTCAATATAGGCAAGGCTGAAACGATTTCGCACGCAAACCAGTCCATGCTTACCGGAATCTGCAAAAGGCCGGTCAGCGGTCCGGTGCATATTGGCGAGCTGGGTCTGGACGGTGACCAGATTCTGGACAGCCAGCATCATGGTGGTGCGGACCAGGCCGTCTACGCCTATAGCGCCGACGACTATGAGTGGTGGGCGGCGTCGGTCGATCGCGATTTCGAGCCGGGCTTATTCGGCGAGAACCTCACCATACAGGGGCTGCCCAGCAATATGATGATCGGCGATCGACTGCTGATCGGCGATGTCGTTCTGGAGGCGACCTCGGCAAGAATTCCTTGTGGAACGCTGGCGACCCGCATGAGCGATCGTGGGTTCGGCCTGGTATTCAGACAGGCCGAACGGCCCGGGATCTATTTCAGGGTCCTCAACGCCGGCGACGTTCAGGCCGGGGACTCGGTGACGCTGGTAGAGAGTGACGGAGGGACAGTCACCGTGCTTGACCTGTTTCGATTCGCGTATGAAACAAGCCACGACGCGGAGCAATTGCGCCTGTTTCTGGAGGCGCCGATAGCCGAGCGGGTGAAGACGAAAGTCGAGTAAAAGCTCGCCGAGTCTGTGAGTCGCCCGTCCGCGCCTCAGATCGTTTCAGTCTTCGCGAGTAGTGCGCCCCAGTCGCTTGCAGCCCTGGCCTCTTCAACGTTGCGCCGCATTTCCTCAATCCTGTCGTTCATCCGTTTTTCGATGGCGGGAAAACGGGGGTCGCTTCGCAATGGCTCAATAATCGGATCCTCGTCGAATGACCATACGTCGAACGCCTGTGAGCTTACGAATCCTGCGTCGACCGCTTCTATCAGTGCATCGATCGCCGCGTTGGGTCGTCCTTGCAACGTTAGAATATGTACGTCCTTGATTCCATGACCAGCCATACCGAGGCGAGGCAGTAGTGCGACTACGGGCTGTGCCTTGTCCAGCAGTTCTCTTGCCTGCTTCGGTCGGTTACGTTTCTGCTCGACAAAGGCAAGCAGCACAGCTGGGTAAGCGTTCTTGTGATCAATGGTGACATTCGTATCACCGGCCAGCGACGGGTAGCCGCGGATCATGTAATCATAGGCACGATCGAACTCGCCAGTCATGATCGCAGCGCCGACCGTCAGTGCGGAGACAACATCGAGGGGATACGCGGTTGGATCCTCAAGGCTCTCCAGTTCCGCAAGGGCGCCCTCGTAGTCCCGCGTAACGTAATGCCAATAGCTTTTGCCAATCGGGTAGAGCGGATGATCAGCAGGGAACCCCTCGACGAAATCGGTGACGGCTTGGTCGTCACCGAACTCCTCGTAAATACCAATAAGAAAACCACCCCTCATCGGGTCCTGGCTGAGCGCCATTTCGCGCAGTCCCCACGCGACAGCCTCGTCGAGGCGCCCGAGTTTTTGCAGGTGATTGCTGAGGTAGTTGTAAGGCAAATACCAGTCCGGGAATATGCCTATCGCCTTCAGGAGCATGGCCGTTGTCTCCGCGTTCGCGCCGCGTGCCGCGTAGAAACTCGGCAGGTTCACGTACGGGATTCGGCTTAACGGGTCGATGGTCAATGCCTCGGACAGTAGATCGATTGCCGCATCGATTTCGCCTTCCGTTTGTCGTAGCGACGCAAACCAGACGTAGGCGTCCGCGAGGCTTGGGCTAAGGTCCAGCGCCATCTGGAAGGAAGTGGCCGCATCGATATTGCCCGTTCCGGTGCGCGTAGACTCCCACCGCATCATTTGCAGGAGACCGCGAGCGGCATAGGCTTCTGCGAGTTCCGGATCGACACTGAGGGCCTTCTCAATGGCGGTGTCTGCGATGGAAAACGCCTCGGGTTGCAGAATCGTTTTGTGGTTCGAGAGCGTAACCAGGACGGTTTGCGCAAGAGCTGCATGCGCCTGCGCGTATTCAGGGTCCAGTTCGATGGCGCGTTCAAACTGTGTTCGCGCTTGCTGCAGTGAGGTAAAGTTCCGCGTCGACAGATTGCGACGGCCTTTCACATACTCCGCGTAAGCTCCTATGTTGTTCGTAGGCATGGATGCGAGGCGCTGCTGATCTTCGGGCGTGAGTGCTGCACGTAACGCCGAAGCGATCCTGGCGCTGATTTCACTCTGAATGTCGAATACGTTCTCGATGGTCAATGCCTGGTCGTAGGATTCGGCCCAGATATGTTCGTCCGTCCCGGCATCAATAAGCTGTACCGTGATGCGTACCTGGTCGCCCGAACGCTGCACCGCACCCTCGACAATGGTTGCCACGCCTAGCTCTCGGCCGATTTGTCGTACATTTTTCGTCGTATCGCGATATTCGTGTACCGACGTTCGGGAAATAACGCGCAAGGACTTAATATTGGCCAGGCGGGTAAGAATGTCATCGTGGATACCATCCGCGAAATACTGGTTTTCCTCGTCTGTGCTGCGGCTGGAGAACGGCAATACTGCGATCGAGTCGCGCGCGCTGGATACAATGGGTGGCTCGGTTTTGTTTCTGAGGCCCGTGACGTTAAACGTAATGGAGACGCCCAGCGCAACGATCAGCAACGCAATGATCGTCAGGTTTAACTTCTCACGTGATCTTGGCTCGTAGGTTGACCGGTCGATGTCACGTTCACGCAAGACGCCGTCCGGGGTGACTTCAAAGACCCAGGCAATAATCATCGACACGACGAATCCGCAAATTACGATCACGACATAGGCCCGGAAAAACCACTCCGGCGCGCCGAATGTAGGAAGCAATACGGATCCGGCCTCGATGAGGATCCACGATACCAGCGCGTAGGCTGCGGCGACGCGCAACACGTTGCGCCGTCTTAGTTCGGATATCAGTGTGTTCATAAGCTGATTATGTCGGGATTCGACCGGATTCGCAGCAAGAGAGTTCCAGACCGGAAGGAAAAGAACGGTGCGAACTCCGCCATTCGCCGATCGACTCGCAGTTCGGTTCGCGGATGTTTCCATTTGTTTCGATGTCGTCCAATCGCAGACGTCGCGCCACCATCCGGAGTATGATTGAAGGATGACCAAAGTACTGTTAATCGATGACGACAAAAAACACTCCGATTTGCTGCAAGCCTACTTCAAGCGCTTCGGTATCAATCTCGTGTGCGCGTACGAGGCGGAGAGCGGCTTTCGCCTGTTAAATCGTGAAGACCCCGACCTGTTGCTGCTCGACGTCATGCTGCCGGGCAAGGACGGTTTCGAAATATGTCGTGAAATCCGCAAGACCAGCAACCTGCCAATCATCATGCTGACCGCCCGTGGCGACGTCATCGATCGCGTTTCTGGCCTTGAGCTTGGAGCGGACGACTATATCGGCAAGCCGTTTGAGCCTAGAGAACTCGTTGCCCGCGTCCAGGCGATACTGCGGCGGGCGGAATCCGGCGGCGTGAGCGCTGGCAAGCTGATGTTCGACGGCCTTTCCATCGACGCCGATGCCAGGACCGTTGAGGTTGACGGTAAACCGGTTGAGCTTACCTCGATGGAATTCGAGCTGTTGCTGATCCTCGCGAAGCGTCAAGGAAAAAAATTGTCCCGAGACGATATTCTCAGCGAGCTACGCGGAATTGACGCAGCGATTCTCACGCGATCGGTCGATATCATGATTAGCCGTTTACGAGGGAAATTGGGAGACTCCGTAAAGCCCGCGCGGTTCATTCAGACCATTTGGGGACGCGGTTATTCCTTTGTCTGTGCCCCTATAGCGGATGCTTAAACGCCTTTCCCGGTCGCTGTCATTCAGGCTGCTGGCGATCTTCGTCGTGCTGGCGTTCATGTTTGTCTACGGCACATTCGTCGCGATTCGCTGGATGTATAACAGTGATGAAATCCGGGGACTGATCAGTGGCCACCTTGCACTGCATGTTCACTACGTTAAAGAAGATATTGGATTTCCACCCCGGATAGATCGCGCTATCGCGATTACAGAAAGTGTTCCCGTCGATATTCGAATCCACGGTCCGGAAATCGATTGGGCGTCCGACGCCAATTTCCCGAGACTGGCGAGCCTGGACTTTGGGCCAAGTCCGAAATTCAGTGACGATTCGGGTGCCTGGGTAGACGAACTGCAGGGTCTCGAATTTGCCGTGCAGGGAAAGCATCGTTTCCTGCTCATTCACCAGGACGACTACGAAATTGTCGTGTCCTCGCCGCGCATCGCCGACGTAAGCGGTGGTCCCGATCTGATTACGATTATCGTCAGTCTCGGCTTGATATACCTGATGATTGGTTATGCAGCCGTTAGCTGGCTGTTTAAGCCCATTCGCGCGATTCGTGCGGGTGCTGCTCATATCGGGCAGGGTAACTTCGAGCATCGCCTGCGCAACATTCGGCATGATCAACTGGGCGATCTTGCATCGGACATTAATCAGCTTGCGAGTGACGTTCAGCGTATGCTGGACGCGAAACGCGCGTTGCTGCTCGGCATTAGTCACGAGTTGCGCACGCCGCTCTCACGCATGCGCCTGCTGTTGGAGTTTATTGACAAAGACGCTGATCGGGACGCCCTTAAGCCGGAAATCCTCGAAATGGAAAAGATTGTTGCGTCGCTACTGGAAGCGGAGCAACTGAGCGCCCGGCACGTCACGCTGAATCGTTCGCGCGTGCGGGTGCATGGGTTGATCGAGAAATTGATCGACGATTTTTTCGACCGTGATCGGGATCGTATTTCTTTGGCGCCCGGCTTTGAAGACACTGAAGCGAATATTGACGAAGCACGCATAAGCCTGCTGCTCAAGAACCTTATCGCCAATGCCATGCGATACGTGCCGGAGGTTGGGGGAAGGGTGGAGGTTGCGGCCTCGGTGGACGGTAACGATCTGGTCCTTAGCGTGCATGACAATGGTCCCGGTATGTCCAGCGACCAGGCCGAGCACATCGGCGAGCCTTTCTACCGCGGCGACCCGTCGCGCACTCGTGAAACAGGCGGTACCGGCCTCGGCCTTCATCTCGCAACGCTGGTCGCGAAGGCGCACGGCGGGTCCTTGCGACTCGCGAATCCCGACCAGGCTGGCGCATGCCTCGAGTGCCGCATCCCTCTCGGATTTGACATAAGCTCGTAAGGCATCACGACTTAGTTCATTAATTTCAACCGCTTGTGCAAGCCGCGGTGGGAAATTATTGATCTTTTGTCCGGTAAGATATCATAATGATATCAAAATGAGATTATGAAAAGGAGATGGCCATGATTCGTGAAGAGGTAAGAACCGTATCGTCGGGATACCTGATGATTGCAGTGCTGCTGGTTGCGCAGTTGGCAACCGGCTATGCGCTGTTTGCTGCGCTACGCGCCATGTCGGTCATTGGAATTATCGCTGCCGTAGTCGCAGGTCTGGTCGTGCTGGTTTGCTGGGCGGGCTTGTTCATGGTTCACCCGAATGAGGCAAAGGTTCTGCAACTGTTCGGCAAGTACGTTGGGACGACCCATGAATCGGGGCTCAAATGGGCGAATCCATTCTTTGCCAAGGCTGCGGTATCAACTCGAATCCGCAATTTCGAGAGCGCCAAGCTCAAGGTAAATGACTCGCGCGGCAGTCCGATTGAAATTGCTGCAGTTGTCGTCTGGAAGGTGTTCGATACCGCTGAGGCCCTGTTTGAGGTGGACGATTACGAGGAGTTCGTCCAGATCCAGAGTGAATCAGCCCTTCGCAATCTGTCGACGACCTATCCGTACGAGCCGCACGAAGGCGAGGGCACGGCGTTGCGCAGTCATCCGGCTGTAATTGCGACGGCGCTTCGCGAAGAGATCCAGGATCGCCTTGAACAGGCCGGTGTGACGGTCATAGAAGCGCGTATCAGCCATCTCGCCTATGCGCCGGAGATCGCCAACGCGATGCTAAGGCGCCAGCAGGCGTCCGCGATTATCGCTGCGCGCCAGCAGATAGTGCGTGGTGCCGTGGGCATGGTGGACATGGCGCTCGAGGAATTACGTGAACACAATGTTGTGGAACTCGACGAGGAACGCAAGGCGGCCATGGTCAGCAACCTGCTGGTGGTGCTTTGCAGCGAAGAGAGTGCACAGCCGGTGCTGAATACAGGATCGCTGTATACCTGATCTGGCAACGGCTAGAGACACCTTCGGAATCGATAATGGCGAATCGCAAATCCTTCGCTCTGCGGATAGACGCGAAAACTCTTGAGGCCATGCAACGCTGGGCCAAGGATGACCTGCGCAGCTTGAACGCACAGATTGAGTTCGTATTGCGGGGTGCGTTGCAGAAGTCGGGCAGGTTGCCAAAGCACGTCATCGATGACCGTCAGTCCAGGAGTGATAGCATCGACTGATGGGTAGCGTCGTCGCAGTAGTCTCGATCGTGCTCGCGCTTGTCGCGGCCGGCAGCATTGCGTACATCGCCTGGGAACTGACTTCCGAAGACAAGCCGCACCCTGAAAAGAACGAGCCGCCAGAACAGGATTAGGCGTTTCTAATGCTGGCGTTGTGACTTCCGGTCCCGGTTCTGCCTGCTTTCCGCGGCAGGTGCGCTCTTCCGCTGAGCTTTCTGTTGTCGCGGTGCCGCAGCGGCCTGGCGAGTCGGCTCAGCACGGCGAACCTGTGGCGCCGGACTTGCGCGCCCAGCCTGGCGTGACGGCTCGGCGCGTCGAACTTGGGCAGTCGGCTCAGCGCGTCGTGCCTGCTGTACCGGCTCGATACGACGTGGCCGTGCCACAGTCTCGGCACGTCGAACCTGGCGCGCAGGTTCCAAACGACGCAGCTGTGCGGTGGTCTCTGCACGTCGCAGCTTCGGTGTTGGAGCAGAACGTCGTTCCTTTGGTTCAAGGCCGCGTACCTGTGGCTGCTGACGCTCTATACGAGTCGGCTCGCTTCGAGTCCGCGCCGCGTTATCGGCACCGCGCAGGGTGGTACGCGCTACTGGCTGCCGCCTGGTGCCGCCTGCAGTTCTATCTTCGCGCCGGTCGGCTTGCCTGTTTGTTCTTGCGGCGCTATCGCTGCGAGCGATTGTTGGCGTGCGCGGCCGCTCGCGAAACGCGATAGGCTCACGAGCCTGCGTACGACGTGGAATGCTGCCGCGCGTCGTCCTGCGCTGACTGTCGGCAACGCTTGGCAGACGATTCGTCTCATTCGCCGTATGTCCGCCTGGATAGTACCGATTACGTGTAACACGCCGATCCGACACATAGTCGCGTCGGTCGCGGCGCGGCCGCCAGCGATCTCCGCCGTTGTAATGATTGACCGTCACCGTGGTGTTCCGACCCACGTAGTTGTTGTTATAAATGTTGATGCTCGGACGACGATACCACCAGCGATCCCAATAGGAATGGCCGTAGTACGGGTGCCCGTAATAGCTGTGATGAAACACGTTAAGGCTGTCTGAATACCAACCGATGGTAAATGCCGTCGTTACACCCCAGAAGTAGCCATGACGGAACGCATGCGACGATGAATACGGGTAGTAATAAACCGGGTACGGTCGCGGGTAGTAGTAATAGACAGGGCGCGGCTGGTAAACAACGACACGCTCGGGTTCGTAGTAGGGAACGTAGATGACGTCTTCGGCGACTGGCGTAATCTCAATGACGCCCTCGTCGCGGGATACCGTCTGGTAGGAATCGCTCTTGAGATTGCCAGCGGCATACGCGCGGTCACGAAATGTTTCAATCGCGGAGACGACGTCTGCCTGCTGCGAGACCACCGCCTCACCCAATCGCCAGGTCCAGTCGATATCGTCGTTCAGTAATTCAACCACTTCCGGATAGTTCGTGAGAGCAACGACGGAATCGTCCCATTCAGGGTTCGGTTCTAACGAAGGATCATCCTCGAGGGTCTCCAGGAATCGGGCGACTTCAACAATTTGCAACGGGTATGCGGCAGCGGGAAGAACGATCGCCAACAAATCATCCGGGTACAGTGCGATGGGGCCGACCAGTTCTTCGAGGTCGACCGTCGACAGCAAAGGGATATCCTCGTTGCCAGTCGCCAGGTCTGCGTCTTGCGCCTCAACCTTGCCAATGAACTCACCGTTCTCATCCACAGGCACCTGCGCCCATGTTGCGGCCGGCAGCGCCAGCAGCACGAATACTGCGCCAAGGGTCTTTGCCAGTCCAAATTCGGCTATTAGTCGGTTCATCCTGCGGCCTCCCGGTCCAACAAAATATCTGGACCTGTCCATGTTGATGCTTATAGTAGCGCCGCTAAGCTGAACCAGCGCTTAACCGGGACGGGCCATCTGGACGGACTTTCCTGGGCCGGCTATCTGGCCCCCGTCAGTCGTCGCTACCGCCGGACCAGGCGAGGAATTTCCAGCCATCATCGGTCCGAACCAGAATATCCGTGTAGCGACCGTTTGATGTTTCTATCTTGCCTTCCTTGGTCTTTGCCTTGTCTGCGCTTGAATACACGTAGTGCGCAACCGCGACATCTTTGTGTACCACAATCGATAGCGGGTAAAGTTCGTGCGCCACCATTTCGCTGACCTGTTCATTAAACCGGGTCCACATTTTAGTGGACGCCTTGCCGCGCGGTGCCGGTGAGCTATTCCCCCAGCCAGAGAAGTCATCAGTTAACAGCCGATCTATCCACTTGGAATCTTTCTTCTCAACCAAATTCCACTGCAGTTCAATCTGCGCCCAAACATCGGCCTGATCGCTGACCTGCTCATCTGTTTGTGCGAATACAGTGCCAGCAACAAACAAGAGCACACTTGTAAGAGCCAGTCTGATCACATTAATGGTTTTCATGCGCGTTCCCCGGTATCCCTTGAAAAGTCTGTCGAGTTTAGTCGCATTATTCGAAGACGACAAACGAGAACGCGCTATTTCTCATCACCGAGAATCAAGTAGACGAGGTCCGAGACTACCTGTGGAGAAAGTGCAGTGGATTCGTCGTATTCGTAAAGCTCGAGTACATCGATTTCGGACAGGTACTCAGGGTGGTGTGTTTCGACAATCGTCGCGTACTCGAATACTTGTTCATTTCTGACGAGCAGTAGTTGGTATACATGCATCGCGAGCTCGTCCTGATCGGTAATGTGCATCAGCTCGCCAATCTGTGTTTTTCTATTGGGGAGCAAGAGACTGCCGATGTACATCGTCTGTTTGTGAACATCCCAGCCATGTGACCTGAAGATCGCGCCTATAGAATTGCCCGCGAGCACTTTTGCGTGTTCTTCGCTGTACCAATCATGAGGTTGGTCGGCAAATCGTACGACCGCATAGGTACGACAGATGGCCTCATCCTCATGGATGCTGAACAAGCTGGAGCGCCTGAGACCCGGCTCGCTCGGAAGAACGGTAATGCCATAGCTGCCGAAGCGCTGTTCGATTCGCTCGCTGTTGAGCAGGACCGGCTCAGTTTCACAGGCGCTGAGCATCACGGCAAGAACAGCCGGCGGGAGTGTTGTGAGGCGCATACGCGGGATTTACGGCAAAAGAGTGAATGAACCTTATACTGTGAGAATCGAAGCGTAAAGGAGCACGGGAATGCGGGCGATGGTGCTTACCAAAATCGCCGGGTTGGACAAGCAACGCGAGCCACTTCAGCTGCGGGAGATGGCGCGACCAGAACCGGGCGAGCATGAGATTCTTATCAAGGTCTCTGTCTGCGGCGTTTGTCACACCGAGCTTGATGAAATCGAGGGTCGTACACCGCCGGCGAACCTGCCCGTTGTGCCCGGCCACGAGATCGTTGGGCGTATCGTCGGGCGAGGACCCGGATGCGATCGCTATGAAATCGGGCAGCGGGTGGGCGTCGGCTGGATCCACTCGTCGAGCGGTGAGGACGATGAGAATGTCAGCGCTGAATTCAGAGCGACCGGCCGCGACGTTGATGGTGGCTACGCCGAATTTGCAGTCGTTTCCGAAAACTATGCGTACGCGATTCCCGACGTCTTCACGGATGCGGAAGCCGCTCCGCTACTGTGCGCTGGTGCGGTCGGTTATCGCTCGTTACGGCTCGCCAATATCAGCGATGGCCAGGTGCTGGGGCTAACGGGATTTGGTGGGTCCGGACACCTCGTTCTGCAGTTGACCAAACACCTCTATCCAAACGGCAAGGTTTTCGTATTCGCCCGCAGCAACGCTGAGCGCGCATTTGCTTTGGAGCTTGGTGCAGACTGGAGTGGAGATACCTGCGATAAGCCGCCCGAGCCACCGCATGCGATCATTGATACGACACCCGCCTGGAAACCCGTGCTCGCGGCGCTGGAATGCTTGCGCCCGGGCGGGCGGCTCGTTATCAACGCCATTCGTAAGGAAAATGCGGACCGCCACCTGATGGCAGAAATTCGTTATGAGGATCATCTGTGGCTGGAGAAGGAAATCAAAACCGTTGCCAACGTGACTCGCAAGGACATTGAAGAGTTTCTACCGATCGCCGCCGAGATACCGCTGCACGTTGAGACCCAGGCCTACCCGCTCGAACAGGCGAACCAGGCGCTTCGAGACCTGCGGTCGGGGCATGTCCGCGGCGCCAAGGTGCTGACAATTCTCGAAGCCGGTTAAGTCCATTTCGGTCGGATACGCATCCAATTTTCGTGCCGGGCCAACGCGACTGAGACGTTATACTGCGAATTGTCGAAGCATTTCGGAAATTCGTATGTCGCATGATATTGCGTGCTTTCGCTGCGGCGCTGCCTTGAGCGCGCTTTCTCTGCCCTTGTCGCGACAGGATCAGTGTCCCGAATGCAGCGCCGATCTGCACGTGTGCAGGATGTGCCTTTATTTTGACCGGGCGGTGCCCCGGCAATGTCGCGAAGACGGCGCCGAAGACGTTACGGAAAAGGAGCGCGTCAACTTCTGCGACTGGTTCAAACCATCAGCAACGGCCTTCGATCCGAACCGCAAGTCCGAAGCCGATGCGGCCAAGGATGCGCTGGCCGCCTTGTTCGGCGAAGCCGATAGCGTCAGGAATCGCGATGGCAGTTAGCCGCAGGCATTTCCTGGGTCTCGCGGGTGCCGCGATGACGGTCTCCCAGGTGGCCGCTGTGCATCGCGTGGAGAAGATTGCGGCCGAAGGGGTTCCTCGCAGTCCGTTTGACGAAGACTCGACGGCAGAGGAGGTAACCGAGGGTGTTGATCTGTCGGGCAAGCTTGCCGTCGTGACCGGCTGCACGACGGGAATCGGTTTCGAGACAATGCGTGTTTTGGCCAAACGCGGCGCCTGGGTGGTCGGCACGAGCCGATCACTTGAGAAAGCGCAGGCTGCGTGCGGCCAGGTTATTGGTCAGACCTCACCCGTGCAACTCGAGCTATCCGATTTCGAGTCCGTTGTAAGCTGCGCGAAATCGATACAGTCGCTCAGGACGCCGATCGACATACTCGTCTGTAATGCCGGCTATCGTGGTGGCGGTAACGAGCGGCAGTTAATCAACGGTGTCGAAAAACACTTCGCCGTTAATCATCTTGGGCACTTTGTTCTCGTCAATCGCCTGTTGGGTCGCCTGTTCCTTGCCCGGCAAGGGCGAATCGTCGTGGTCGCCAGTCGTGCCGCCTATCGCGGTGCACCGTCAGTCGGTATCGATTTCGATGACCTCGGCATGTCGCGCAACTACAGTGACTCGGCAGCCTACGGTCAGTCGAAGCTTGCCAACGTTCTTTTTTCGTTGCGGCTCGCAGAGTTGCTCCGCGGTACGAGGATAACGAGCAATTCGTTGCATCCCGGCGTCATCAACACGGACATAGACCGTAATCTCAACCCCATCACGCGATTCGGCTTCGGTCTGCTGACCAAACTGGCCGGCAAGACGATCGCCGAAGGCGCCGCGACGAGCTGCCATGTCGCCACCAGTGAGTCGCTGGGGTCGACCAGCGGCCATTACTTTGAAGACTGCAACGCGATAACGATTGCGGGCCTGCGACATATGCACGACAAGGCGATGTCGGAGAAACTCATGCGCGTCTCCAAAGACTTAACCGCCGATTACCTGGTTGAACAAAAACGCCCGGATTGGAGCGAATTCGAAAACGGCTGGCCAACGAAAAAGGATAGTGACTAACGTCGTGCCTGAAACCGACGAAAAAGCGCTGGTAGTGTTGTCCGGAGGACAGGACTCGACAACGTGCCTCTATTGGGCGATTGATCGCTTTGGCCGCGACAACGTACTGACGATTACGTTCGACTATGGTCAGCGGCACCGCATCGAACTGGATTGCGCGTCGCGCGTCGCAGAACAGGCCGGCGTCCCGAATACCTGTCTGCCAATTGACACTTTCTCAGCGCTGGGTGGAGATGCGTTAACGGACAGTGATATCCCCGTGGATACCTCGGCGTCTTCCGGCAACGCATTGCCCAATACATTTGTTCCGGGCCGAAACCTCGTCTTCCTGACCTTCGCGGCCGCATTTGCGTATCAGCGTGGAATAAGCAATCTCGTTACCGGCGTTGCCCAAACGGATTACAGCGGCTATCCGGATTGTCGCAATGAAACGATTCGAGCCTTGCAGCAGACTTTGCGAATCGGTATGGAAAGCGACATTGTCATTCATACGCCCCTGATGCATTTGTCCAAGCGGGAAACGGTCGAATTGGCCAGGGACCTGGGCGGTCTGCCCGCCATGGCCCTCACGCATACCTGTTATAACGGCCAGCGCCCGCCCTGCGGAAATTGTCCCGCCTGCGAGCTGCGTGCCAGGGGGTTTGCAGAGGCAGGAATTGAAGATCCGCTGGTACGAAATGACCTATTCAGTTAAAGAAATCTATTACACATTGCAGGGCGAGGGCGCGCAGACCGGCCGGCCGGCTGTCTTCCTTCGATTCACGGGCTGCAATCTTTGGTCGGGGCGCGAAGGCCACCGCTCGGAGTCGATTTGTCGATTCTGTGACACAGATTTTGTCGGCACTGATGGCCCCGGTGGCGGCAAGTTCGAGACCGCCGGTGAACTGGCAGCGTCGGTCCACAGGGCGTGGCCCAAGGGAAGAGATCACGTCACACCTTACGTCGTTTGCACCGGGGGAGAACCTTTATTGCAGCTCGACCCGGCTGCCATTAGCGCCTTGCACGATGCCGGCTTCGAAATCGGTGTTGAGAGCAACGGCACATTGCAGGCGCCTGAAGGTGTCGACTGGTTATGTATCAGCCCGAAAGGCCGTGCGCCCGTGGTGCAGACGACGGGCGACGAGTTGAAACTCGTGTATCCGCAAATCGAAGACGAGGCTCAGCCCGGCAGATTCAGTCACATGCGATTCGATCACTTTTTCCTGCAGCCTTTGGATAGTCCGGACCTCGATGCAAATACACGAGTAGCGATCGAGTATTGCCTGAGGAATCCACGTTGGAAACTCAGCGTGCAAACACACAAGATCATCGGTATCGACTAGTGTCCTATTGGATGCTTTCTGAAAGTAAGCGAACTAAGCAAACAGGACACCAGGCATGAATCACCGTATAGGACGCCTCGTGTTTTCGTTGGCGGTTGGTCTGGCCATTGCGGCGGTGTCGTATCGGTGGATCACCAATCCGGAGCCGCGCGTGGAACGGGCCCGGGAAGAGAGGGTTGTACAGGTTTCCCGCTCGTTGCTCGCGCCGGTTGTCGCGTCCGATGAACTGGAAATCGTGGATCCACTCGCACCCAATCGAAAAGCAGGCAAAGTCTATGTCTATGCGGAAGGTCCTGGCTGGGCGGTTTCAGGCTATTACCGCCGCGACGAAGCAGATCGCTGGCACCCCTACCTCATGACCCTGACCAAGGACCTGGAGCTGGTACGTCTCAAGGTGCAGGATGCCGAGCTGGCCGGGCAGGCCGTCACGAATCCGGCGCTGGAGATCCGCCCCTAGGTGTGAGGACGGCCGTCGGCCGAGACTCTACACCAGGTGCGTCGCTATCCACCCGACAATCACCAGCAGGCCAGTCGCGTAGCCGAGTCCGAGGATTATCATCTCGGCGTCGAGTTCCGGTCTTTCGTGGTCGTAAGTCATGATCTCAGTTCCTTAACATGTTGTGTGAGATTGCATCGTCGCCGAACGTCCCGCCGGCCACATGAGGTTGCTATGATCGTTTCCTGACGCTTACCTGTTCACGGTCTGCGCTGCCTGCTCTTCCTGGCGCCACTCAAAAACATTCAGCTCGATAAAGACGAATGCCACGAGCCAAAGGAAAGCGTCCCAGAAGTCGACAAAGTCGCCCTTAAAGCCCCAATAAATTGCGGCAAGGAGCAGCAGGAAATACAGCAAAACCTTGATCGCATTGCTTGATATCAGTGCAAGTCCTTCGTATCGATTGTGCTCCTGCAGGCGAACGTCGATTTCGAGAACCAGGACGACGAGTAGCCAAACTGCAGCGTTGATTACGTCTACCCAGGCGAGATATCGAATATCCCTCAGTCCCTCAGCATCAACGACAGCCGCCATATCCTTGAACTGGTAGAAGGCGGATGTGTCCGAGAATGTCGCACAGTTGGCGGCAGTTATGTCCGCGTATTCGTCGAGCGTTACAGCCCAGGACCACTGATCCGGCAGCAGCGCGCAGAGGTCGGTGACTCCTGCCAGCGCCGTGGTCTCGTAGAGGAAATGTCATGTTCTGGATGTAGCCGTAGAACGCATAGACGATAAACAGGTAGCACAATGCGCGCAGGCCGTGCAGGCTCCATGTGACTGGCCTGGTGAACTGTCGGTCCTCGAGCACGTAGGTTTCGAGCTCGAACATCAGGAGCAAGACCACCCAGGCCGCCGTGTCGATAGTGGCGGAGAAGGCCTCGATAAGGTCGGCGGCACCGACACCGTTCGAAAACTGCAGAACGGCCGCCGTCGATTCCTCGTCGAAGAACCAGTAAATGTTCATCCCGAGCAGCACGTAAACCACGTACTTGAAGAACTGGAAAAGTGCGCTGCTATTTATCGTCAAGAGCGTATCCGGAAGGTGCGTCGGACGATTCTATAGTTTCCTGAAACGCCGTTGGCAATTCAATGAAGAAGCCAGTCAAAGGCTCGACAGTGTTCATTCGGTGGCCATCGTGTCCGTCTCGACACCGGCGTAATACACCCAGACATTCTCTTCACCGGTCAACAGTTCAATGTATTTCGGGTGGACGAAGATGTTCTCTCGACCGGACTTTACTTCTTTGAGTACCCCGAGTTCACACAGCTGCTTCAGATAAACCGAGGCGGTCTGACGTTTGGCGATGCCGGCGTCCACGAGGTTGCCGATTCGACAGTACGGTTGCTTGAACAGCAGCTCGACGAACTCCCACGAATACACCTTGGGCAGGCGCGACTGAACAAATTCACCCGTGTGCTGCATGAGTTCGCGAATCGATTTGATCTTGTCGGTTGTCCAGGTGCAGGTTTGCTCGACACCGTCCAGCATGAACAGGATCCAGGGCGCCCAGTCCTGTTCTCGCGTCGTGTTCTGCAGAAGGCGATAGTACGCAGCTTTATTCTGGATGATGTATCGGCTCAGGTAGAGGATCGGTGAGTCGAGCAAACCGTGTTGCACCAGGAAAAGAATATTGAGAATTCGTCCGGTTCGGCCGTTGCCGTCAGAAAACGGGTGTATCGCCTCGAACTGGTAGTGCTGAACGGCCATGCGAACGAGCGGATCGAACTCGGTGTTGCTGTGCATGAATTCTGCCCAGTTGTCGAGCTTATCGATCAGGAGCTTCTGGCCAACCGGCGGCGTATAGATCACCTCACCCGATAGTCGGCTGTTCAGCGTGGTTCCCGGGTCAGACCGAATATCCAGTTCGATTCCTTTGACTGTACTGCATATTTGTATCGCCATATCCGTGGTCAACATGCCGCGTTGGACCATCTTGGTGCCCTCGTACAGCGCGGTCCTGTAGCGCAGGGCCTCCTTGGTGGCGGCGTCTGCACGATCCTCGGCGATGTCCGCAAACTCAAAGAGCTTGTCGGTCGTGGTGACAATATTCTCGATCTCGGAGCTGGCGCGCGCTTCGAGCAACGGCAAGGCGTTTACCAGTACCGCCGAATTGGGTATCAGTTCCGCGGCCTGCTTCAGCTCGGCGAGCGCCACGCGAGCATTGATACAGTGCTTCAGGATTTCGGTCGTTTCGATCTGCGAGGCCGCCGGTGGCAGGTCCGGCAGCGCGTTAAACGGTAAAGATGGATCAAAATCAGTCACTTAGAGGATACCTTTTGCACTTGGGCCATTGTCGACGTCATCGACATGAGTGTTTAACGTGTCGAAAAAAACATGTTCTATCGACATAAATCGTCGCCGATGTCGATTGTATCGACCTATTCGGCGGAAATGTCGAAATTTCGGTAGTTTTTCGACATATCCTTGAGTATAGGTCGATACTGGCGACAGGTTCGTGAACTGCGTAGCACTCTGCCGCAGCGACTAGCGATGTCACCGAGGTTTGCGAAGAGAACGGCTGGGATGATGGTGCAAGGGCCCATCGGCAGGGCTATGAATATCCTCTTCGGGAAGATGATGTACGCACAATCCACGAGGCGCCTGGCGCGCTCGGACAGGGCGATTACGATAGAATTTGTGGCTGTTCCAAATCAGACTCCAAAGGACGCACCGTGGCCGTAAAAAGTGACATCGAGATTGCTCAAGCCGCCGAAATCCGGCCGATTCAGGAAATTGCCGAGAAGCTCGGAATACCGACGGATGCGCTGATCCCGTATGGACATGACAAAGCAAAAATCAACGCTGACTTCATCAAGTCGACGGATCAATCCGAAGACGGCAAGCTGATTCTGGTCACCGCCGTATCACCCACACCAGCGGGCGAAGGCAAGACCACGACAACGGTCGGTTTGGGCGACGCGCTGAGCAAGATCGGCAAGAACGCGCTTATCTGCCTGCGAGAGCCCAGCTTGGGGCCATGCTTTGGCATGAAGGGCGGTGCCGCCGGTGGTGGCTACGCGCAGGTCGTTCCGATGGCCGATATCAACCTGCATTTCACGGGCGATTTCCACGCGATCGGTGCTGCGAACAACCTGTTGGCCGCACTGATTGACAATCACATGCATTGGGAGAATCAGCTAAACATCGACCCGCGCCGCGTGACGTGGCGACGCGTCGTTGATATGAATGATCGTGCTCTAAGAACCGTGACGTCAGGTCTCGGCGGATTCCACAACGGTGTCGTCCGCGAAGCCGGTTTCGATATTACCGTCGCGTCGGAAATCATGGCGATCTTTTGCCTGGCGACAGACCTCAAGGACCTGGAGACGAGGCTCGGCAATATCGTGTTGGGCTACACGCGTCAGAACGAGCCTGTGACCGTCAGGGAATTGAGCGCTGACGGCGCAATGACGGCACTGCTGCGCGATGCCTTCCAGCCAAATCTCGTACAGACCATGGAGAATAACCCGGCGTTGATGCACGGCGGGCCTTTCGCGAACATCGCGCATGGTTGCAACTCCGTTATCGCAACGAAGACCGGATTGAAACTCGCCGACTACGTCGTAACAGAGGCCGGCTTCGGTGCCGACCTTGGCGCAGAGAAATTCTTCAACATCAAATGTCGCAAAGCCGGACTCAGTCCTGACGCTGTCGTGCTGGTCGCAACGATCAAGGCGCTCAAGATGCAAGGCGGTGTCGCAAAAACGGATCTCGGGGAAGAAAATGTCGAGGCACTGCAGGCTGGCTGCAAAAACCTTGAGCGTCATATCCGAAATCTCGGCAAGTTCGGGGTTCCTGTAACCGTTGCTATCAATCGCTACACGGCTGATACGGACGCGGAAGTTCAGGTGGTCAGCGAATTCTGCAAAAAGTACGGGGTTCGAGCCATCAACTGCACGCATTGGGCCGATGGCGGCGCGGGTACAACCGAGCTTGCGGAGCACGTCGTCGAACTTTGCGACAGCGGTGCGGCGCAGTTTCGTACTTTGTACGATGATGATCTTTCGTTGTGGCAGAAGGCCACCACGATCGCCAAGGAAATGTACGGCGCCGAAGACGTTATCGCGGACAAAAAAGTTCGTGAAGAGTTCGCGAAGCTCGAGCGTGAAGGGCGTGGCAAATACCCCATTTGCATGGCAAAGACGCAGTACAGTTTTTCGACGGACCCGAACCTGCTGGGTGCGCCGTCGGGACACCACGTGCAGATTCGGGAAATCCGGCTTGCAGCCGGCGCCGAATTTGTTGTTGTCGTCTGTGGAGCCATTATGACGATGCCCGGGTTGCCGCGCGTTCCCGCTGCGAACGCCATTCGAGTCAATGAAGACGGCCGGATCGAAGGTCTGTTCTAACGTCCTGTTGGCTCTTGAATCTGCGACACATCGGACAGGACCCTAGGTTCGCAGGCGATCCGGGAGTACGAATTGTCTTCGCGCGAGGTCGGAGAAGAGACGCGCTTCGCTGTAATAGCGGTTCAACGTGACTTTGCTGTCCCTGATCAGCTCCGGATTGCGTGTTTTGAAGGCCTGCCAGCCTTCGTTGTAGCGGGACCGCTCTGCAACCAGTAGCAGGAAAAACCACGTTATCGTGGCGTGATACTTTTCGGGTACGCCAAGTTTCGCAGTAAGCCGCCGCAGTGCGCTGTCGAACCGCGCGATGGCATCCGCCAATTCCAACCTTGTAACGAAAAGCCAGGCGACATAGACGTGCGCCTCGTGATCGAACCGGTCCGCGTCGATCTGCCCCGACTCAAATCGTTCGATAGTCAGTTCCTGTGCGAGCGCGGCGGTCATGAGTCGCCCTCGACGAGTTTATGGCTGTCAGTCGCGGTGAGTTCACAGCCGTAGACCTGCTTCAGTCGCTCGATGACACCCTGAGTCTCACTGGAGAAGGGCGCCTTGCCCTCGAATGCATGCAGCACGATGCCTTCAAGAAGGTCGCCGAGAGTGAGGTCCGTGTATTCCGCAAGACCTTTCAGGACCTTGAGCAATGAGGACTCGATTCGCACGCCAGTCTGGGTGCGTTTGACGGTTCGCTGAGGCATACAACCTCCTGTTAAGAAGCTACCAGATTACCACGGTAACAATGTAGCATTCCTTATGCAAGGCGCTTATTTGGAATAAAGTGGACGTCGATGCCAACAAAAGAAGATCTCTTCGAGGGATTCACCATTGGGGAATGGGAGGTTCTCCCGGGACACGGCGTTTTGCGCCGTGGCGATCAGGAGGAGCGTCCGGAGCCGAAGGTATTTGAGGTACTGCTCTCGCTTGCCAGCCACGATGGAAACCTGGTAACACGAGATGACCTCGTGAACGATGTCTGGGGTGGTCGTCCCACGACCGATGAGCCCATCAATCGTTGTCTCTCGCAACTTCGCGGTCACCTCGACGACCGGGCCAGGCCGCACCAGTATGTAGAGACGTTGCAGCGACGCGGCTATCGGCTGATGAAGCCGGTCAAACTCCATAAGCAGCTTGAACCAGCGCAAACAGATGCGGCGGTGACGCCGCGATCAAGTTTGCGGCTCTGGAGAATAGTGGCCGCGGTGATGGCGCTGGGTTTTCTTGTAACCATCGCTTTGACGATGCGTCCGCCGGACCCGGACCCTGGTGTTCACTCGGTCGCAATACTGCCTATCGAGAATCTGAGCGGCGACCCGACCAATCAGTACATCGTCGATGGGATAAAAAACGTACTCGCGCGAAGGCTGTCAGAAACTCCCGGGCTCGTCATCAAGAACACGCGAGTCCGGTATGACGAAGAGCCATCACGAATAGCAGAGCTTCTCGGCGTCGATAGCGTCTTGTCAGGCGCAGTGCAGCTGCAAGATTCGACGTTGAAAGTGACCTACCTGGTGTCGCGGGGCGTCGACAACGTCACTATCGGGTCAGGAGAGGTCAATGGGGAGCTTGCCGGCATCTTCTCGCTGCAAGAACGACTGGCCACTGAAGTGCGCAGAGAACTGACCGGGGTACCGATCCCCGACGAAGAAACGGTTTACACGCCGAATCTCGCTTCCTACAACCGCTATATGCGGGGTATTTACGCGCTCGATCATCGAGGTGAGCCGGATAACCTGGAGACTGCGATTGAACTTTTTCAGGAATCCATAGGGCTTGATGAGAATTTTGGCCCCGCGTATCTGTCGTTGGCAACGGCGTACGCCCTGTTGCCATACTACCGAAATTTGCCGGTCCTCGAGATCGACAGGGCCGCAATTCAGACAGTCGAGAAAGGCATCGAGGTCGATAGCAGTATCGAAGATGCGGCGGCGGCGATTTACGGTATTGCTCTTCATCAGCAAAAGCAATGGGCCGCGTCGGAAGCGGCTTATCGCCGCGCAATCTCCGCCAATCTTGTCGATTCGACGGCGTTTAACTGGTACTCACGCATGCTGTCGAGCGTCGGCCGTCTGGACGAGGCGCTTGTTCAGGCGCTCGCGGCGGAGGCGATCGATCCCGTCAATGGGGTAGTCAACAGCCGAGTGGCCATTGCGTATACCTGGCTGGGCGATTCTGAGAAAGCTTACGAGTTCTTTCGCCGCGCGAACAAACTGGGCGGCGAAAACACCATTCACCTGTTGGCTTACGCACTGCTACTTATCCGAGACGGTCGTATTCAAGAAGCCGAGGAAATGGCAGTCAACAGCGCGAGAATGGCCGGTGCGAGCCCAGACTGGATCTCGCCGGTATTTGACGCATTCAGTGATCGGTCACTTGCGGCGTCGGCACTGCAGGCGCTTGACCAGGCCGGTCTCGAGCCGGAAGTCGTGGTAACCGCCAGGACGATGCTGGGCGACATTGACGGTGCCATGGCGGAGGCGCGCAGGCTGGAGGAGCCCGGCGAGTGGTTTCAGATGGATTTGCTGTTCGCACCGGAGATGCAACCGTTGCGTGATCATCCGGAATTCATGCCGCTGCTCGAGCGGCTAGGCGTTGTCGACTACTGGAAAGAAGCCGGCTGCATATTCGACGGGCAACGAGCGAACTGCGCGACAGACTAGTCGTCGCCCAGCTTGCTGCGCGTCTTCTTGATTGCACTGCGGCGGCTCTTGTCATCCAGTCGCTTCTGTTTCGCCTTTTTCCCGGGCCGTGTCGGTATGCGTTTCTTCGGTTCGTGCATCGCTTCTCGCAGTAGCCCGATCAAACGCTGCAATGCCGCCTGCCGGTTTCGGTCCTGGCTACGAAATCGTTGCGATTTGATGACCAGCACGCCTTCGGAGTTAATGCGTTTGTCATTCGCTGATAACAGCCGCGTCTTTTGATTCTCGCTAAGTGCCGCACTGTGGCGGATGTCAAAGCGCAGATGAATTGCAGTCGCAACCTTGTTGACGTTTTGACCACCGGCGCCCTGAGAACGTACGGCGGCCAGGTCGATCTCGGACATGGGAATGCTGAGACGATCGGAGATCTTTAAAACGTCCATGGCGGCTCCTTTTCCAGTCGCGTCACCCTGTCGGCGCGTACGCCGGGAATATGTGAGAATGCGCCCACCATCATCCTCATCGACGTGACCAATGCAAGTTCGGAACCTTAGTATTCTCGTGGTGTGCCAGCTGATTTCGACGACCGGTTCGATCGTAATGGTTACGCTGGGTGGAATTATTGGTTCGAGCCTGGCAACGAACAAAGCATTCGCAACGCTTCCCTTGTCGATGTTGGTTGTTTCAATCGCTGCGACCACCGTTCCCGCCACGATGCTGATGAGGAAAATAGGTCGACGCCGCAGCTTTTCGATGGCTTCGGCATGTGCGGCGTTGGCGGTTTTGGTTGCAGTCATGGCACTCAGGCAATCGAGTTTTGCGCTATTTGTCGTGTCGACAATGATGTTCGGTATCAACATGGCATTTACGCAACAGTATCGTTATGCAGCCGCAGAAAGCGTGGCGCCCAAGTTCGTGCCGCGCGCCGTATCGTTCGTCTTGCTCGGGTCGGTTGGCGCTGCTTTTGTCGGAAGAGAATTAGCGACGCGAGGTCAGCACTGGGTCGAGTCGATTCCACACGCCGGGACAATGTTCGCGCTCTGCGCACTGTTTATTCTGCAGTCGGCTCTTTTTCTGACGCTCAGCGCAGCGAAAGAACAAGCTGAGCACGCCGATTTGCATTCCGAGCGTCCACTCGGGGCGATAGTCAGGCAGCCGTTGTTCGTAGTGGCCGTGCTGGGTGGTACCGTTGGCTTCGGTCTCATGACGCTGATCATGACGGCGACGCCGCTAAGCATGCACATCAACGATGGCTACTCGATCGAGGAAGTGAGCGCTGTTATTCAAGCGCATGTTCTCGGGATGTACGTTCCGTCTCTTGCTGCAGGATTCATCATCGAGAAGGTTGGTGTAACGCGCCTGATGTTTGTCGGTGCATTCGGCTTGCTGGCAACATCGATAATTGGCTTGCAGGGACACTCATTCTTGCATTATTGGTGGGCGCTCGTCGTGTTGGGAATTGGCTGGAATTTCCTCTACGTCGGCGGCACTACATTACTCACTTACACGTATTCCATGGCGGAAAGATTTCATGCCCAGGCAGTAAACGAATTCCTGGTTTTTGGAACGTCGGCGACGGCGTCGTTGCTCGCGGGGACGGTTATGCATTTCTTCGGCTGGAGTACACTGATGCTGGTACCTATTCCGATACTACTGGCAATCTGTGTCGCGTTGGTCATGGTACGCAAGGACCCGTTATTAAATCGTGCCGTCATAGCACATCAGGAGTGACGCCTTATGAATGACAAAGACCAGTCACGCAACCTGCTTGAGGCCGCGGCCGAGTTCGGTATTCGCTATCGGGAACAGAGTGTCGATCGCGCAGTCACGCCATCAGCTGAAGCGTTGGCTAATGTCGAACGGCTGATCGAGCCTATGCCGCGAACACGCTCGGCGGACAGCGAAGTACTCGCATTGCTGGATGAAGTCGGCTCATCTGCCGCGATGACCATGACCGGCCCTCGCTTTTTCGGTTTCGTTATTGGTGGTTCGTTGCCGGTTACCGTTGCGAGCAACTGGCTCACGACCGCCTGGGACCAGAATACGGGTATGCATGAAGTCACGGCGGCGACGGCGACCCTGGAGCGGGTAGCGATGAACTGGATGATCGACCTGTTCGGCTTACCGGCGGATTCGGCCGCATCCTTCGTAACTGGCGCAACGGTCGCAAACTTCACTGCACTTGCTGCTGCGCGAAACCGAGTCTACGCGGATGTAGACTGGGACGTGGAGGCTAACGGGCTCGTCGGCGCGCCTCCGCTGACGATCCTCGTCGGTGAGGAGACCCATCCGACTGTTTTCAAGTCGCTCGGAATGCTTGGCTTTGGGCGCGACACTGCTATCCGGGTACCGGTCGACGGACAGGGCCGTATGGACGCCTCGCAATTGCCGGCGATCGCTGGCCCGACCATTGTGTGCACGCAAGCGGGCAACCTCAACACGGGCGCGTTCGATCCGGTCGGCGATATTTGCGATGCCGTGAAACCGCACGGAGCGTGGGTGCATGTCGACGGTGCTTTCGGTCTTTGGGCGGCGGCATCGCCTGCCTTGCAACATCTTTGCGCCGGCCTTCAGTCGGCAGATTCCTGGGCGACAGACGCTCACAAATGGCTGAACGTCCCCTACGATAGTGGCGTCGCGTTTGTTCGCGACGCGGCGGCGCTAAAATCAGCAATGTCGGTTACGGCCGATTATCTGCCGATGGACAGTGAATTCCGGAATCCGTCCGACTTCACGCCTGAGCTGTCACGTCGGGCGCGAGGCGTCGACGTCTGGGCGGCGCTGAAGTCGCTCGGCAGGGAAGGTGTCGCGGAGATGATTGATCGTTGCTGTCGAAATGCCAGGCGCTTCGCGGATCGATTAGAGGCCGCCGGATTCGATGTACTCAACGACGTCGTGCTGAACCAGGTGCTGGTTTCGTTCGGTGACGACGCGACGAACCGCAAGATAGTCGAGGAAATCCAGAAGGACGGTACCTGCTGGTGCGGCTCAACCATTTGGCAGGGTCAAAGTGCCATGCGTATCAGCGTCTGCAACTGGTCAACAACAGAGGCAGATGTTGATACGAGCCTCGAGGCAATTCTTGCAATTGCAGCCAAAAACAGTAAGTGATTCAGGCTGTTGAGGCGACGCTACGACAATCCCTACCCGTCTGATCCGCCACAGTCAGATACCGGGGCGCAGCTGCGCGATGCTAGAAGTTGTAGACGAAGCCCAGGGAAACGACCGGCCACGCCTTGAAGGCGCTCATCTCGTCTTCGAGTTCCATGCGTTCGAATTCAAGTTCTGTGGCCAATGCGTCTTGAACAGCGGGCGGTGCATTTTCGAGGCCGGTAGCCTCTAGCGTTACCGTTGGTTCACCTTGCCAAAGCACACCGAAATCGAGGTTCAGGCCAACCTTGCCGAAAATCTCGAAGTCGTAGCCAACGCCGAGGTACGGTGCCGTGCTGTCGAATGACGAGACGCTTTGCAGTGTGCCAACGTCAGCCGCACTGAAGGTATCGTTGCCAATATCGAAAGACAGGCCGCCGGTGTCCTGGCTTACCAAGCTGAATTCGTTACCGTTTGAAAACACGCCCGCGGTCACCCGAAACGGGCTTAAGGGAAAACGAAAGTTGCCGGTCGCATAGACGGTTTCCAGCGAGAACGTGCCATCATAAGCAATGCCAGCTTGGGAGCCGCTGTCGTCATAGTCGAAACTGTTGACGCCCAGGCGTATATCGAGCCACGGTAACGGGCTCCAGCGTCCCTCGATACCCAAACCAAGCGTGCCGGCCTTCAGGCCAACACCGAAATCGGCCGTCGCGGTGCCGAATGCGAGAAGCGCCAGCGCCGCCAGCGCCAACTTCGAACTACGGTTTTTCATCGTTATTCCAGGTTAAAACGAGGTAAAGGCCTGTCAGCGTATACGGCCGTCACAGAACTGACTGTGCGGCACATCACAGCCCGATGAATTTCGCCAACTTATGTCAAATCTGGACAGATTGCGGTGTTTTGCCTGGCGCGAGCAGCGGGCATAGCGGGTTAACTTCAACCTGCGCAGGAAGCGCGGCGAAACAAATCACTAACAAGGAGATTGAAAATGCGTGAGCTAACAATGAGCGAACTGGCCTGTGTATCGGGCGGGACCGGTGTCTGTACGCCGGAGAATAGCGGTAACGACATCGGCGGAGTTACGGACTCTGAGAGCCTTGGTCAGGACCTCGTCAATATCTATGAGGGCTTGGTCGAGGTCACCTCGCATATCATTGAACGGGTTGCTAGCGCTCTGTGACCCGCTCTGCCGGGGCGGCTAGCCGCCCCGGCGTTTTCTAACCAGTATGAAGATGACGATAATCGACGTTAGCAGCACCAGGACCGCTGGTATACCGGAGCTCAAAATCGGCAATTCTGTTACGCGTGGATTCCATTCCACTTTCAGACATCGCCAGTCGACCTGGATTAGGCCGTTGACGGTGGCGTGCGAAATAAGCGACGGCCATAGCGAGCCTGAATACCAGTACTGAGAGCCGAGAACCACGCCCGCGAAAAACGTGAAGGCCCAACTGGCTGTCGGATGAAAAATGGCAAATAGAGTTGCCGAAACCAGTATGGCGATAAACGGACCGCGGTCGTGAAACGCAGTCTGAATGTAAGCACGATGTGTTACTTCTTCGATTACCGGGACCATGACAGCCATGACCACGAAGCCAAGAACGACAACGTGCGGCGAGGCACAATGGAACGCAAATCGTGGTCCCTCGATGGCAAGGGGATCGTCACTTCGATAGACGCCAAAAGAGACCCCTGCGACGAGTTTTGCCCAGGACGCGATCCTGAGTAGCAAGCCAATCAAGACCGCCTTAAACACGATGGAAAGCGAAATTCCTGGGTATCGAAACTGTTCGATCAGAAACGACCGGTCCTTGCTGAGGACCGGTGCCAGAAGAATAAGCAGAATGGGTGGCACAACAAGATAGGACAAGTCTGCGGCATAGTCCTTTGGCAGGTCGCCTGCGAGTAATACGACCTGCAGCCATGCGCGGGCGATCAACGCTGCGGTGGTGGCAACAATGACTGCAATCAGGTTGATTCGGGCGGGTGGCGCTACTGTCATCGCGGCTATGCTAGCCGTGTTGACGCAATCCTCCGATAAGAAAAATAGCGGCTTTTATTGAGAAATGGCGCCGGTCGTCAGGTTGAGGAGATGTCCGTTATCGTCGGTTCGATCATCTTGTCCCGACCCCACTGAAGGAAGATCGACGGCCGTGCATCGGGATCGATATTCACCTTTTCCAAATCGCCCTGTACGTGGGGCAATGCCATCAGCCGCTTGTCCATAACCCGAAACCAGAGCCACGGAATGTAGGCGAGAACATACATGCCGAAGTAGCCGTTGGGCAGCGATGGCAAATCGTCAAAATGACGCAGCGACTGATAGCGCCGCAGTGGATAGGTGTGATGATCGGAATGCCGTTCCAGGTGGAACAGTACGAGGTTGCTCACTATGTGATTGCTGTTCCAGGAGTGGTGAGGTTGGCAGCGCTCGTATCGACCTTTGACATCCCTCTCGCGCAATAGCCCGTAATGTTCGATGTAATTGGCGCTGGTCAGTTGCCAGTAGGCAAACAGGTTGTGTATCAACAGGAACGGGATGACCAAAAAACCGAACAGCAGGATCAAGAGGAGGCTGAGAGCGGCGGTGATGGCATAGGACTGCAGTATCGGGTTGCTTCGGTGCCAGATCGGTTTGTTGCGCAGCGTCAGTCGTTCTCTCTCAACTTGCCATGCTCTTCGAAACGCGCCCGGAATCTCTCGGCGCGCGAACTTGTAGATACTCTCACCCATCCGCGCACTGGCCGGGTCCGAAGGCGTGGATACATCTTTGTGGTGACCACGGTTATGCTCCACGGAAAAATGACCGTATGCGGCAACCGCCAACACGATTCTCGCGAGCGACTTTTCGAATTTCGAATTCTTGTGGCCAAGCTCATGTCCGGTGTTTATTGCGAGCCCGGCGGTCATGCCGGCAATTACAGCGAGCAGGACGAAGCCCCACCAGCTTAGCGGTTGCTCCGTGGCGTACCAGACACAAACAATCAAAGTCATGAAGTGCAGCGGCACGACGGCGAACGTCAGGCGACGGTAGTAGGGGTCCTGATCGAGCTGCATGACCACCTCTTCCGGAGGGTTGTTGCTGTCTTCACCCATCGCCCAGTCTACCAAAGGCGCGACAACGTAATTGACAACCAGTGGCAACAGGAACCAAAGCTCGTTCCCGGTTTTGAAATGCAGCCATATCGCGAGCAACGGTTGCAGCGGGTAGGCGACCGACAACAACCACAGCCAGCGCTTACGATCAACATAATGAATGGCTTCTCCGTTTGCGAGTACGCCGGTGTAGCCTTTCATTTGTTCTCCCGTGATTCGATCGGTTTCTGCAACCGTAAAGGTGATTATCGCCCGAACAGGCCCACGATCCAATGGTGTTCCGCGATCAGAATTACTCGGCTTATAGACATAATACCGGTTTGCGTCCGATGCCGATAAATGAAAACAAGCTATATTGCAGAAAAGATGAGGTGCCGCGGTGCTTTATGCTCTATATTTTGTAGACAGCTCGGGCTAAGAGGTTGGGTATTGCGGAATCACATTAAGCGGGGGAATCACATCAAGCGCTGTGCCGTCGTGGTCACCGTTTTTTCGATCACCGCTCGCGGACAAACAGGCAAAAGGAAAAGGCCGGAAGCATCGTGACTGAGAAAGCCGTATTGAACGAACGCGAAAGTGACGAGCGACGGTTTTTCAGCTGGCGAACGGTCGTGTATGGCTTTACTTTTTCGCGGCGTCATACCCACCGACGTTTTGTCGACACAGAGGTCATTTTTCTCGACCGACATCATCCGTGGTTGTTCTTCCTCTCCGTCGGCACCATGTTGCTTTCGTGTGCGGACGCATTCCTGACCCTGCAGCTCATCGATCGAGGCATGATCGAGGCGAATCCGGTGATGCAGGCCGCGCTGAGTTACAGCACCGGGTTATTTGTCAGCAGCAAGCTACTGCTGACGGCTCTCGGCATATTTGTACTCGTTTTTCTTGCCAAGGCACATTTCCTGAATCGTTTCAGGACAGGGCTGTTTCTGACGGTCTTCTTTAGTGCCTATGCCTGCCTCGTGTGCTACGAATTGGTCAATCTCTTCCGGCTGCTGTAGCTGCCCCGGAATATGATTCCCTCGGCGGAGCGCTTGGGATAAACTACCACCCCTTCGTATCCACCAATAATAACTCCCTAGACTTCTGCGCATAAATGTTGCGTAAACCTCGGAAATTATGAGTAATTCCCTGAAGGAACAGCTAGCGTCGACACCGCTGTTTGGCGGCAACGCGAGCGCGGTCGAGAAGCTTTACGAGCAATACCTCGACGATCCCGATTCCGTCCGCGACGGATGGCGTGAGTATTTTGAGGCGATGGGTGATCCCGACGCGGAAATCGTGCATTCGACTATCCGTGAGGAACTCCTGCTTGAGGCACGCCAGGGACGTAAACGCGGGCGCGCAACGACGCGAAAGGCCGGCAGCCCCGCATCGGGTGAGAAACAGGCAGCCGTCTCGCGACTGATCCAGGTCTACAGTCTCCGTGGTCACCAGATCGCGGATATCGATCCCCTCGGCATTATGGATCGGCGCATGCCAGGGGTGCTCAAGCTCGATTATCTCGGCTTGACCGAGGCGGACATGGACACGGAGTTCTTCACCGGAGGCCTGGCAGGAACCGGTAACGAGCGTATGAAGCTACGCGATATTCTTGCGCTGCTTAAACACATCTATTGCGGCAAGATCGGTGCCGAAGTCGCGCACATGTCACGCGCGCGCGAACGACTGTGGTTGCGCAAGCGCTTCGAGCAGGGCATGGCCGGCGATACGGTCAGCGATGAAGAGCGTTTCTGGATTCTCGAGCAATTGACGGCCGCGGAGGGTATCGAACGCTACCTGCACACCCGTTACGTCGGCCAGAAGCGATTCTCACTCGAAGGCGGCGAAAGCCTGATTCCGCTGCTTGATGACTTGATCCAGCAGGGGGGAGGGTCCGGCATTCGGGAAATCGTCATCGGAATGGCGCATCGCGGCCGGATCAACGTTCTCGTCAATATTCTCGGAAAATCACCGGAAGAGCTGTTCGAGGAATTCGAGGGGAAGTATGACCCCGAGGAGTTGAAGGGCTCGGGCGATGTGAAATATCACAAGGGATTCTCCGCGGATATGAAGACGCCGGGCGGCAACCTGCATATCGCTCTGGCATTCAATCCTTCCCATCTGGAGATCGTCGACCCGGTGGTCGAGGGCTCGGTGCGCGCCCGTCAGCAGCGCCGTGGTGACGACGAACGTCAGGAAGTATTGCCAGTATTAATTCACGGTGACGCGGCCTTCGCTGGCCAGGGCGTTGTGACTGAGACATTCCAAATGTCCCAGACTAATGGCTTCCGTACGGGCGGCACCGTCCATATCGTGATTAACAATCAAATCGGATTCACGACGAGCCGGCCATCCGATGCGCGCTCGACCGATTACTGCAGCGACGTCGCAAAAATGATTGAGGCGCCGATTTTTCACGTCAATGGCGACGATCCAGAGGCCGTTCTTTTCGTGAGCCGACTTGCTTTGAAGTACCGGCAGAAATTTAATAAAGACGTCGTTATCGACCTGGTCTGCTACCGGCGCCACGGCCACAACGAGGCCGATGAGCCTGCGGCGACCCAACCGATCATGTACGGCAAGATTCGTGAACACAAGACAACGCGGGAACTTTACGCGAACCGATTGCTGGAGCGGCAGCTCATTTCAGCGACATCAGCCACAGAACTTCAGGATAACTATCGGGATCGCCTCGATCGTGGTGAACCGGTGCCGAAATCCTCCCTGGGCATGATTGGCGACGCCTACACGGTGAATTGGCACCCGTACCTGAATACGCAATGGGATGATACGGTCGACACGACGCTGAGCCCCAAAACCGTTGCGCATCTCGGTGAGGCGATTACCGCGATTCCGCCGGATTTGCGCCCGCATGGCCGGGTGCAACGCATCATGGACGACCGCGCCAAAATGGCAAGCGGCGAAGCGGATATGGACTGGGGCTTCGCGGAGACGATGGCCTACGCCTCATTGCTTGTCGACGGGCATAACGTTCGACTGGTCGGTCAGGATGCCGGTCGTGGCACGTTCTTCCACCGTCACGCGGTTCTGCATAACCAGGTGAATAACCGTGAGTATGTCCCGCTCGGCAATATCGTGGATCGGCCGAATGCATTCCGTGTCATTGATTCGTTGCTCTCCGAAGAAGCGGTGCTCGGCTTCGAATATGGATATGCCAGCACGGAGCCCAATACGCTCGTGATCTGGGAAGGCCAGTTCGGGGATTTTGTCAACGGCGCGCAGGTGGTTATTGATCAGTTCATCAGTTCCGGCGAAGCCAAATGGGGGCGACTGTGCGGGCTAACGATGTTTTTGCCGCATGGATACGAGGGGCAGGGTCCGGAGCACTCGTCGGCGCGGCTTGAGCGATTTCTGCAGCTGTGTGCCGAGCACAATGTTCAGGTTTGCGTCCCGTCCACGCCGGCGCAGATGTTTCACATGATAAGACGCCAGCAGGTCCGACCGTTTCGCAAGCCGCTGATCGTCATGACACCGAAAAGCCTGCTGCGGCACAAGATGTCGGTGTCACCACTGACGGAATTGTCGAGCGGCTGCTTCGAATTGATTATCCCGGAAATCGAGGCGATCGCGACGAAGAAGACGCGCCGCCTGGTGCTCTGCAGTGGCAAGGTGTATTTCGATTTGCTTGAGGCACGCGAGGCGCACGGCATCGACGATATTGCGCTCATCCGGATCGAGCAGCTTTATCCGTTCCCGATTATCGCAATACGCCGAGCTGCTTGACGAATACAGACACGTCAAGGAAATCATCTGGTGTCAGGAAGAGCCGCTCAACCAGGGCGCCTGGTATCAGATCAAGCATCGTCTTCAGGAACCGCTGCAGGACCATCAGCAGCTTTATTACGCAGGCCGACCCGGAGCGGCGGCTCCAGCCTCCGGAATTTTCAAAATTCATTTGCAACAACAGCAGGCATTGGTTGAAGCTGCGCTCGATATCAAGAGCGAGGCCAGCAAAGTAGTCAAGCCCCGGAAAACCAAACGGAAAACGAAATGACGATTGAGATCAAGGTACCACCGCTGCCTGAATCTGTGACGGACGCGACGCTGGTCGGCTGGCACAAGAAAGCCGGCGAATCGGTTGTACGTGACGAAAACCTGGTGGACCTCGAAACCGATAAAGTCGTACTCGAAGTTCCGGCGCCGGCATCCGGCACGATACTTCGAATTGTCGCCGAAAACGGAGCTACCGTTGAAGCCGGTGATCTGCTCGCGATACTGGAGGAGGGCGAGGTAACCGCGTCGGTAGCGCCTGCCGCAGACGCGTCCGACGAAAAACCCGCCGAGCCGGCGGCTCAGGAAAGCAGCGGTCCCATCAAGACAAGCCCGGCGGTGCGCCGTTTGCTTGATGAACATGACCTCGACGCAACTATGGTCACGGGAACCGGTAAAGACGGCCGCCTCACGAAAGCGGATGTAATGGCGTTTCTCAAGGCGGACGACAGTAGCAACGTAACCCCGGGCGATCCGGCACCCGCTGTAGCCGACGAGGGTGTGGCGCAAGGAGTTGAGAGAACGGAACAGCGAGTTCCCATGACTCGCCTGCGTGCCCGCATAGCGGAAAGACTGGTCGAAGCGCAGCAGACGGCTGCGATGTTGACGACATTCAATGAAGTCGATCTGACGGAAGTGATGGCCTTACGCACTCGATATCGTGACGCGTTTGAGAAAAAGCACGGCGTGCGCCTGGGCTTCATGTCGTTCTTTACGATGGCGGCAGTTGAGGCACTCAAAAAGTTCCCGGCTGTAAACGCATCGGTCGAAGGCACCGATATTGTCTACCACAACTACTACGACATCGGCATAGCCGTTTCCAGTGATCGCGGCCTGATGGTTCCGGTAATTCGCGACGTTGACCAGATGAGTTTCGCGGAGTTCGAGGAAGAGCTCAATGCTGTCGCGAAGAGAGCACAGGACGGTACGATCAGCATGGAGGACCTGACGGGCGGAACATTTACGATTACCAATGGCGGGATTTTTGGTTCGATGATGTCGACGCCGATCCTCAACCAGCCGCAAAGCGCGATTCTCGGCATGCACTCAATACAACAGCGGCCGATGGTTGTCGACGGCGATATCGTTGCGCGGCCGATGATGTATCTTGCGATGACGTACGACCATCGAATCATTGATGGCAAAGAGGCGGTGCAGTTTCTTGTCACCATAAAAGAGCAGCTAGAGGATCCAAGTCGCCTGCTGCTGCAGGTTTGAGTGGATTCAACCGACAGGATTGGGAAATTAGATGAGTAGAAGTTTCGATGTCGTAGTTATTGGCGCCGGCCCGGCCGGCTATATTGCGGCGATACGAGCGGCGCAACACGGCCTGACCGCTGCATGTATCGATGAGTGGAAGAACAAGGACGGCAAGAATGCGTTTGGCGGTACCTGTCTGAATGCCGGATGTATTCCGTCCAAAGCGCTTCTCGAATCGTCGGAGCTGTATCATCGCGCGCGGCACGAGTTTAAGAAACACGGCATCCAGACCGGCGACGTGGCGATGGATATTGCGACAATGCAGAAACGCCGGGCCAGCATCGTTCGGCAACTGACCGGCGGCATTGCCGGTCTGTTCAAAGCGAATAAGGTCGAGGGCCTCGTCGGGCATGGCAAGCTGCTTGCAGGAAGAAAGGTCGAGTTCACGCCGGTTTCAGGTGATGTTGAGACGATTGAGGCAAAGCATGTCGTTCTTGCATCCGGCTCATCACCAATCGAACTTGGAATAGCGCCGTTCGACGGCGAAAAGATCATCGATTCCTGGGACGCCCTGGAACTCGAAGCTGTTCCAAAAACCTTGGGCGTCGTAGGCGCGGGCGTTATCGGGCTGGAGCTGGGCAGCGTCTGGGCACGCCTCGGTTCCGAGGTGACGATACTGGAGGCAATGGACGACTTTCTGTTCATGGCTGATCGAGACGTGGCAAAGGTCGCATCGCAGGAGTTCAAGAAGCAGGGCCTCGATATCAAGCTCGGCGCAAAAGTAAGCAAGGCCGTCGCGGGGAAGAACGGCGTAACCGTTACCTATGCTGATACGACAGGTACGCAGTCCGTCGACGTTGAAAAACTCATAGTTGCAGTGGGCCGCCGTCCACATACCGATGACCTGTTTTCAGATGACGCAGGCATTCAGCTGGACGAGCGTGGTTTCATCGCCGTCGACGAGGCGTGCCGCACGCGGGTGAAAGGCGTTTACGCGGTGGGTGACTGCGTGCGCGGACCGATGCTCGCGCATAAGGGATCGGAAGAGGGCGTTATGGTGGCAGATCTGATTGCCGGTGAGGTCGCTGAGATGAATTACGATGTTATTCCCTCGGTGCTTTACACCAATCCCGAAATCGCCTGGACCGGCAAGACCGAAGCAGAGGTGAAGGCCAGCGGACGCGCGTACAAGACGGGTTCATTTCCGTTCATGGCCAGCGGACGAGCCAAAGCGATGGAGCAGACATCCGGTATGGTGAAGATCATTTCCTCGAAAGATGATGACGAGATTCTTGGTGTTCACATCGTTGGCCCAATGGCCGGTGAGCTTATATCGGAAGCTGTATTGGCGCTTGAGTTTTCAGCGAGTACTGAAGATTTGCAGCGGACGATTCATGCGCATCCGAGTCTGGCAGAGGCCGTGCACGAAGCCGCGCTGGCCGTCGACAATCGGGCGCTGAACTTCCCGAACAAATAACCGTAGAAGCGTGCTTCCCCATAAAGGGGACAATGCCGCGCGCAAAGCGAGCGTAGGAGCGCGCCCCAGCGCGCGAGCGAAGCGGCAGCCGTCAGGCGCGCTCCTACCGCTCTTTTATTTCTTCTCCCAAAAGTCGGCGTTCTTGATGCCGAGTTTGCTGGGCTCAAAGGTATAGGTTGTCACCCCGGCTTTGCGCTGTGCCTCGTAGTCCTGCAATGCGCGCAATGCGGGACGCCCCATGAGAAACAGAATCAGAATGCCAATGATGTTGAGCCACGCCATAATGCCGACGCCAACGTCGCCAAGCGCCCACGCCAGGTCTGCCGATCGGATCGTTCCATAGAAGACCGACGTCATCAGCGCGAGCTTCAGGATAATGAGCTCGCCTCGGAATCGGAAAGTGCGCCGGATGTAGGCAACATTTGTCTCCGCAATATAGTAGTACGCCAACAGGGTCGTGAACGCGAAGAAGAACAGCGCGACGGCCACGAATGTCTTGCCGAAGCCGCCCATCACGGTTTCAAGCGCATATTGCGTAAACGCGGGACTATTTGCCTGGATATTCGTGCCGAGCACACCGCCACTGGCGACGACCTCAACGCCCGTTACGTAGTATTGGTTGGTAATCAAAATCATGAACGCCGTAGCAGAGCAAACAAACAGCGTGTCGACGTAGACCGAAAACGCCTGCACCAGGCCCTGTTGCGCCGGATGCTGCACCTCCGATGCGGCCGCCGCATGCGGTCCCGTTCCCTGGCCAGCCTCGTTCGAGTAAACACCGCGTTTGACGCCCCAGCCGATGGCGGCGCCAACACCGGCCATCGGTGTAAATGCATCTTTGACAATCAACGCGAGGATGTCAGGCAAATCACTGATGTGAAAGGCGATGACGCCAAGAGCCATTACGATGTAACCAACGGCCATGAAAGGCACGACGATCTGCGTAACGTGCGCGATGCGTTTGACGCCGCCGAAAATGATGAAGCCAAGAACCGACACGACGATGACTGCCGTCGCCATCTTCGTGGCACTAATGTTGTCGCCGAAGAAATTAACAACAGTCTCGCCGCCGAAGGCAAGTTCGGCTGCGTTGCCGATGCTGTTCGACTGCACGCCCGGTAACAAGAGGCCCGTCGCGATGATGGTGGTTATGGCGAAGATCCACGCGTACCATTTTTGCCCCATGGCTTTTTCAATATAGTAGGCCGGGCCGCCACGATACTGCCCCTCATCTTCTTCTTTGTAGATCTGGCCGAGCGCGGATTCGACATACGCCGTGGAGGCACCGAGGAATGCAACCACCCACATCCAGAAAACGGCGCCCGGTCCGCCGAAACCTATTGCCGCCGCGACGCCAGCAATATTGCCGGTACCGACGCGTCCTGACAACGAAACCGAGAGTGCCTGAAAGGACGAGATACCGCGCTCCGACTCCTTGCTTGAGAAAAGGAGGCGGAGCATTTCCTTGAAAAGACGCACCTGCACGAACCGTGTCAGTATTGAGAAGAACAAGCCGGTGGCAAGGCAGAGGAAAATCAGGGCGTTGCTCCAGATGATTCCATTCAGCCAATTGACGATCTCTTGCATGCCGTTCCCCTTTATTTTTTTTCGTTTCCGGCGCTGTGGATAGTAACCGAATTCGCGATATAGTGGGCACCTGCAAACATGAGGAGCTGATCAATGACGTGGTGGAGTTGGATGATTCTTGGCGCAATCTTGCTCGGTGCAGAACTTTTCGCGATCGACGCTCAGTTCTACCTCGTTTTCCTGGGCGTCGCCGCGGCGCTGGTCGGATTTGCCGGCTTGTTCGGCATCGCGATGCCCGAATGGGCACAATGGATGGCGTTCGCGTCGCTTTCGCTTATCTCATTTTTCACGTTTCGAAAAAGCCTGTACGCGAAAATTCGCGGTGGCGCAGTCGGTTTCAGGGAGACCTTATCCGGCGCGACTGTCAATGTTGACGAAGATCTCGCGCCCGGCGCGGAAACCCGCCTGGAGTATCGCGGTACGAAATGGACGGTACGGAATGTCGGCGATGCGCCTATAAGCGCCGGTGCCCGCGCAACCGTGGTCGAAGTCGATGGTCTGACTTTGCGGATCAAAGCCTGATAATTAAAAGAAAAGGAAGTAATTATGGAACCCACCTTTATCGTTGCGTTGGCCGTCGCATTTGTCGCGATCATCATCCTGCTCAAGACCGCGGTGGTCGTGCCGCAGCAAAATGCCTACGTGGTTGAGCGCCTCGGCAAGTACAGTAAAACGCTCAACGCGGGTTTTCATATTCTTATTCCGTTCCTTGAACGCATCGCTTACAAACACACGCTAAAGGAACAAGCGGTAGACATCGCTGAGCAGATCTGTATCACGAATGACAATGTGCAGGTTGGTGTGGACGGCGTCCTCTACATGCAGGTGCTTGATCCCGGTCGTGCTTCGTACGGCATAGGCAACTATATGTTCGCAATTTCACAACTCGCACAGACGACGCTGCGTAGTGAGATCGGCAAGATCGATCTGGATCGAACCTTCGAGGAGCGCGGCACCATCAATCAGAATGTTGTAGCCGAGCTCGACAAAGCCAGTGATCCCTGGGGCGTCAAAGTGCTGCGTTACGAAATCAAGAACATCAATCCGCCGCATGACGTTTTAAGTGCAATGGAAAAACAAATGCGCGCGGAGCGCGAAAAGCGGGCTGTGATCCTGACCTCAGAGGGCATACGAGACGCTAAAATCAATGAGGCTGAGGGTGAAAAGCAACGCGTCATCAAGGAGTCGGAAGCGGTCAAGACCCAGCAGATCAATGAAGCACAGGGTGAGGCCGAAGCAATCCTGGCGGTGGCGACGGCAACAGCCGAGGGTTTGCGCAGGGTGGCCAATGCCGTTGTCGATCAGGGCGGTCCTGAGGCGATGCAGCTGCGGATCGCCGAACAGTACATCGGGCAGTTTGGAAACCTGGCGAAAGCAGGCAACACCTTTGTGGTTCCCGCCAATCTAGGCGACCTGACGTCGATGATGGCGCTCGCCACGGATATCGTCAAAGGGAAGTCGGGCGGAACCCGGAGCGACTCCGTAAGGGTCAGGTGCTTCGTCTGACCGACACGACGTTCGGCAGCTGTTCCAACCGCGTGATCGCCGTGCTCAAGGTCGGCAGATCGCTAATCTCGACGCTGATGTGCATGACGACCTGCATGGATTTTTTGTCGGTGTGACTTTTCAGATCGAGGACGTTGGCATGGTCATCGGCCAGCACCGAGGTAATGTCCCGGATCAGACCGCTGCGATCAAACGCGTGCAACGTGAGGTCGACCGGGTAGGCGCTGGAATCTTGCCGTCCCCAGTCTATTTCGACGATCCGCTCCGGATAGCGCCGATTCAGGCCAAGAAAGTTGCCGCAGTCTTGGCGGTGGATCGTTACGCCACGTCCCTGCGTTATGTACCCAACGATAGCTTCCGGTGGCACGGGCCGGCAGCAGCGCGCGAAATTGCACATCAGGTCACCGATACCGCGGACCGCTACCGGGTCGGGTCTGGCGTGTTTCTTTTTCGCGGTACGCCGGCTGCGAACACGCTCGGGCAAATCGGTGACGCGCAGGTTTTGTAAGGCGGTCGCGATAGACGCGGACGTCAGGTCACCGGCGCCGAGCGTAATACAGAGTGCATCGGTGTCTTTGAGCTTCAGCTGTTTCGCGATACGTTCGGTCGGCACGTCCTTGACGCCAAGTCGGGCGAGCTCGCGGTCCAGGATTTCACGGCCTTGTCGCTGGTGCTGGTCGCGATCCTGGTGCCGGAACCAGTTGCGAACCTTGGCGCGTGCTCTCGCGCCGGCCAGGTATCCCAGTTTGGGACTGAACCAGTCTCTGCTGGGCTTGGACTGACTGCCCGTAATGATCTCGATCTGGTCGCCATTCTCGATGTGGTAGGTCAGCGGGACGATTCGTCCATTTACCTTGGCGCCGCGGCAGCGGTGGCCGACCTGCGTATGTACCTGGTAGGCGAAGTCCAGCGGCGTCGCCGTGGCGGGTAGTTCGACGACGTCACCCTTGGGGCTGACGGCATAGACGCGATCTTCGAAGAAGTCGTCGCGGATCTGGTCCAGCAGGTCCGTGCCGTCATTTGCAGGTTCAAGCAGTTGTCTCAGGAACTGGATCTTCTGATCGAAAGCGGCCGGCGATCCACCGCCTTCCTTGTAGCGCCAATGTGCCGCAACACCCAGTTCGGCATATCGATGCATTTCGTGCGTACGAATCTGCACCTCGACTGTTTTTCCCTCCGGCCCGACAACCGCCGTGTGCAGGGACTGGTAATTGTTGTCCTTGGGATTCGCGATGTAGTCATCGAATTCACCCGGAATGTACGACCAAAGATTGTGAACGACACCCAATGCCGCGTAGCAGTCGCCGATATCGTCGACGAGAATTCGCACGGCACGAATGTCGTAAAGCGACTCGATGCCACGGTCCTTTTTTTGCATCTTGCGCCAGATGCTGTAGATGTGCTTTGGGCGCCCCGATATCGCGGCCGCGATACCTTGATTCTTGAGTTCTCGTTTGAGGGTTTGCTGAACACGTTCGATGAACTCCTCTCGTTCGACGCGTTTTTCCTTCAGCGTGCGCGCGATATCGAGATACGCCGTCGGTTCCAGGTAACGGAATGACAAATCCTCCAGTTCCCACTTGAGTTGCCAAACACCCAGTCGGTTCGCAAGTGCCGCGTATATTTCACGCGCCTCCAGTGCCAGCGCCTTTTGCATTTCGCCGGGCGCTTCCTTTGCACACCTGAGCCGATAGAGCTGCTCGGCGATGCGAACGAGCACGAGACGTACGTCCGAGACAACGGCCAGCAGCATCTTGCGCAAGGCCTCGGACTGTTGCACCGCCAGGGCCTCCCCGGGCCGCCAATGCTCGGGCAGCGAGAACTGGTTCAGCTGCTCCAGTCCTATAATGTATCGAGAAAGAGCTGGTAACTCTATGTTTTTTAGAGTTTTATCTGTTATAAATCCATCGCGATGCAAAGGATACAGGCGTGCCGCTGCCTGTAAGTCATCCGGCAGGCCGAGCGGTGCCACGATCTCAGCAATCTGGCGACCTTCGTCAATGGCGTCTTCCAGGCCGTCCTTGGGCGGAATTCGACCAATGAAGGACTCCGCCACCGCGACGATGTGGTCTGCAGCGTCTTTGGTTGTCGTATTTTCTACGCCTGTTGCGGGCATATTCGAAGTCGCTCTAGAGTGCCTGTCGCGGTAATACCCGTTATCATACGCGCAGTTTCGGTGGGCATAAAAAGCAGGACTCGATGGCAGGTCATAGTAAGTGGGCGAACATTCAGCACCGTAAGGGTGCCCAGGATAAGAAACGGGGCAAGCTCTTTACGAAATTGATTCGCGAAATCACGATCGCAGCGAAAATGGGCGGCAGCGACCTGGACGCCAATCCGCGCCTGCGCCTCGCGGTCGACAAAGCAAAAGCGCAGAGCATGCCCAAGGACAATATTGAACGAGCGATAAAGCGCGGGGCCGGCGAGACCGAGGGTGCCGACTACCTGGAAATACGCTACGAAGGCTACGGGCCCGGCGGTACGGCGGTTATGGTGGATTGCCTGACTGACAATCGCAATCGTACGGTTGCCGATGTACGTCATGCGTTTACCAAGTTTGGCGGCAACCTAGGCGCAGATGGTTCTGTGAATTACCTCTTCAACCAGGTTGGTCAGCTGCTTTTCCCGGAAGGCAGCGACGAAGAGACCGTCATGGAAGCGGCCATCGAATCAGGTGCCGAGGACGTTATTGTGGACAGCGACGGGTCGATCGAGGTACTCACGGAACCGACCGATTTTGAGCAGGTCCGAGATGCCATGCGGGCGACAGGTGTTAAACCGGAAACGGCGCAGGTGACGATGCGAGCTTCGACGAGCGCGCCGCTGGAGGTTAAGGAAGCAGGTTCGATGATAAAGATGCTCGAGATGCTCGAGGATCTTGATGACGTTCAGGAAGTTTACAGCAACGCTGACATTAGCGACGACGTGCTGGCCTATCTCGAAGACGGCAATTGACCGAAAAGCAGCGAATACTTGGTATTGATCCAGGGTCACGCCTGACCGGCTTCGGCGTACTCGACTTTCGCGGTGACACACCCGCTTACGTGGCCAGCGGCACCGTGGAGAGCAAGGATGGCTCTTTCGCGGACCGGCTCCGGCAAATATTTGATTCCGTCGGCGGCATTGTTGAGGAGTTCCAGCCCGATATCGTCGTGGTAGAGAGCGTCTTTATGCACAAGAACGCCGGCAGTGCCCTGAAACTCGGTCATGCGCGTTCGGCCGCGATCTGCGCCACATTCCAACACGGTGTCGAGGTCTATGAGTATGCGCCACGCGAGATCAAGCAAGCCGTTGTCGGGACCGGTGCTGCATCCAAGGAGCAGGTACAACATATGGTCGTGTCAATCCTGAAGCTGGCTGGCATTCCGGCTCCGGATGCGGCAGATGCGCTTGCCGCCGCTCTGTGCCATGGCAATCAACGACGTCTTCACGCGCAGCTCGGTACGGGCAGCGCTATTGCGGGACGCCGATGATTGGATCACTGCGCGGTCGCCTGATCTTGAAACAGGCGCCACAGATCGTTTTGGAGTGCGGCGGTGTTGGTTACGAGCTTGAGATGCCAATGTCGACGTTTCTCGATCTGCCGGAGGCCGGCGCCGATCTCTTTCTGTATACACATTTGCTGGTTCGGGAAGACGCGCAAATCCTCTACGGTTTTGCGACGAACGACGAGCGCTTGCTGTTCAGGACGCTGCTCAAGGTCAATCGTGTCGGCGCAAAAATGGCGCTCGGTGTATTGTCGGCGATGACCGCAAATGACTTTCGGCGTTGTGTCGAGTATGAAGACACGACAACGCTGTCGAAGATTCCAGGTGTCGGCAAGAAGACCGCAGAACGGCTGATTATCGAGATGCGTGATCGCATAGATAAGGTCCTGCCCGCGGCGGCAGGTGCTACGCCGCTCAGTGCCGAGGCCAGTGCACGGAGCGAGGCGTTCGATGCATTGGTTTCGCTGGGCTACAAAGCGAACGAAGTCAATAAGCTGATTGGAAAACTGGACACAGACAACCTGTCAGCCGAGGACATTATTCGGCGGGCGCTAAAACAGGCGGCACACTAGTGTCCTGTCCCGTAAGTTCATATGATCCCAGAGCCTGTAAAAAGCGCTGCTGCAAGGCGCGATCCGAAGGCAATATCGGGACTATTGGCGAGGGGCGCAACGCCACAGCGGCGCTTTTTACAGGCTCCCGAAGGGCGCGGCTTTCAAGGCTTTTGGCGGTGTTACACCGCTTGGCAATGGGCCCGCCATTCCCGGCGCGACCTGGCTTGGCAAAAGCCTTGAACAAACGCGCTGAAGCTATACGAATTTACCGGACAGGACACTAGATGGCAGGTATTGAACACGATCGTCTGACCAGCGCCGAGCCTGTTCCTGAGGATAAGGCGTTTGATCGCGCCATTCGCCCCAAGACGCTCGCGGATTATGGCGGTCAACCTGGCGTGAAACAGCAGATGGAGGTCTTTATCGAGGCTGCACGCCGACGGTGCGAGGCCCTGGATCATGTGCTGATCTTCGGGCCTCCCGGGCTTGGCAAGACGACGTTGGCACACATTGTGGCTAACGAGATGGGCGTTAACCTGCGACATACCTCGGGTCCGGTGCTTGAGCGTCCGGGGGATCTCGCGGCCTTGTTAACCAACCTCGAACCGAACGACGTACTGTTCATCGATGAAATTCATCGCCTTAGCGCGGTTGTCGAGGAAGTGCTGTACCCGGCGATGGAGGACTTTCAGCTCGATATCATGATTGGCGAAGGACCCGCCGCACGCTCGATCAAACTCGATGTGCCGCCGTTCACGTTGGTCGGAGCGACCACGAGGGCCGGGCTGCTCACGTCCCCGCTGCGTGATCGTTTTGGCATCGTACAGCGTCTCGAGTTTTATTCGAGTCTCGACCTCGAAGCCATCGTCAATCGATCGGCGGGAATTTTGAACTTGCCGATAGAAGAAAGAGGGGCAACCGCGATTGCGACTCGATCGCGCGGCACGCCGCGTATCGCAAACCGCTTGCTGCGACGCGTTCGTGACTTCGCGGAAGTTCAGGGTGACGGCGTCGTCACGGGCACCGTGGCGGAAGGTGCGATGGACGTGCTGCAGGTCGATCCGCACGGTTTCGACGCGATGGACAGGCGCTTGCTACGGACAATTATTGAGAAATTTGACGGCGGTCCGGTTGGAATTGAGAGTATTGCGGCGGCAATCGGTGAGGAACGCGGCAACATCGAGGACGTCGTCGAGCCGTTCCTGATCCAGCAGGGCTTCATGATGCGAACCGCGCGTGGCAGGGTCGTGACAAAGAACGCCTACCTGCACTTCGGGCTGACGCCGCCGAACAAATCAGCTAACCAGGAGTTGCCGTTTGACCGTGGCTGAGAAACCCTTTGAGTGGCCCGTGCGCGTTTACTATGAAGATACGGATGCGCAGGGAGTCGTATATTACGCCAACTACTTTCGATTCCTGGAGCGTGCGCGCACGGAATGGTTGCGATCGCTGGGCGTGGACATGGTAGCGCTGATGGACGAGGATCGTCGCATCTTTGTCGTGGCTGAGGTCCAGGCGCGTTTCCTTGCTCCCGCCCGATTGAGTGACGAGCTGATAGTGACCGCGCGCCTCAAGAACCTGACACGCGTATCGTTCGATATTGAGCAGAATATCTACCGCGGAAATACCGATGGCCACCTGCTGATAGAGGGCAGCGTCAAAGCGGCGTACCTCGATGCCGATACGATGCGTCCGAAACGAATACCACCGTCCATATTTGGGGAACACAAATCATGACTGGAGATATGTCCGTTATCGGACTGTTGATCGAGGCGAGTATCCCGGTGCAGGTCGTCATGCTGCTCCTGGTCATCGCCTCCCTGATGTCCTGGAGCATCATCTTTACCAAGCGACGTCTTATTCGCCGTACGAAGAATGCGTCCGACGAGTTTGAAGCGGCGTTCTGGTCGGGCGGCGACCTGAACACCCTGTACAGCAGCGCCACGCGCGCCAAGGGAGGCAGCCTCGGCATGTCGAGCATCTTCGAGGCGGGGTTTCGCGAATTCAATCGCGCATTACAGGCAGGAGGCAGCGGTCCCGACAAGATAGTCGAGGAGTGCCGACGGGCCATGCGCGTCTCGCAGATGCGCGAGCTGGATCGCCTCGAACAGGGGCTGGCAACGCTCGCGACTATAGGCTCAACCAGCCCATACGTCGGCCTGTTTGGCACAGTCTGGGGCATAATGAGTGCCTTCATGCAGCTTGGCAATGTGCAGTCCGCGACGCTCGCGGTCGTCGCGCCGCCGATCGCCGAGGCTCTGATCGCGACCGCGATGGGCCTGTTCGCGGCGATTCCGGCCGTTATTGCTTACAACCGCTACGCCGACAAGGTGGTGCGGCTCGAGTACCGCTACGACGGCTTCTCGGAAGAGTTTTCCAGCATCCTGCAAAGACACGCGCGCAAGAAGCAGGGAGGCTGACATGGCGACACGGATGCAGAAACGCAAGCTCATGGGCGAAATCAACGTAGTGCCCTACATCGACGTAATGCTGGTGTTGCTCGTGATCTTCATGGTGACGGCGCCATTGCTGACGCAAGGCGTTAAGGTCGATCTGCCGAAAGCCAATTCCGAGCCTATACAGGATGTGCCTGATCAGAAACCCCTGGTATTGAGCGTGGATGCCGAGGGAAACCTGTACATTAACGCGGGCGACGACGAGGATCTTCCGACGACTGGGGAAGAAGTCAAAAGGCGGGTGGGTATCATTCTCGAGCGACAGCCCGAAACGCCGATCCTGGTCAAAGCCGATCGTGCGGTGCCGTATGGCAACGTCGTTGGGGCCATGGTCGTGTTGCAGCAAGGCGGTGCCCGGAGCATCGGCTTCGTGACGGACCCGCTGGACTCATACCCCGTTCCGGAGTAGCTCGCCGCGTGATTCGCGACGCCCACAACATTATCCCTGTAAGCATGGCTGTGCTACTGCACGTCTTGCTATTGGGTTCTATGATCGTCGCGTTCGATATCACGCGGACCATGCCAATTACACCGTTGGCTATCCGGGCGACACTCGTCACGGAGATTCCCGACGTGGCGCCGCCGCGTATCGATAAGCCCGAGCCCAAGCCTGAACCCAAGCCCGAACCCGAGCCCATCGTCGAGGAACCGGAACCCGAGCCAGAGCCGGACAACAGCGAGGAGTTGCGCAGACAGGCTGAGGAAGAAAAGCGCAGACTCGACGCGCTGGTTGAGAAAGAACGATTGGAGAAAATGCGCCAGCAGGAAGAGGCCGAACAGGCTCGCAAGGAAAAGGAGGCGGCCGAGCGCAAGGAAAGAGAGGAAGTCGAACGCAAGAAACGCGAAGAAGAAGACAAGGAAAAGAAGCGAATCGAGGCCGAAAAGAAGCGTGAGGACGACATTCGCCGCCAGCGAGAAGAGAACGAGCGCCTGCGCAGAGAGGCCGAGGCGACAGCGCGGTCCGAGGAGATCGAAGCGGAGGAAAATCGACTTGCAGCCGTCGACTCCGGCGCGCTGGCGGTCTACATGGCGCAGATACGGCAGAAAATCGAGCGCAACTGGTCGGCGCCCGCAAGCGCCGGTGCCGAGCTCGAGTGCTCCGTGCGCGTGCGCCAGGCGCCGGGTGGCGAAGTCGTTGGTGTGACAATTCTTACCTGCAATGGCGATGAAGCTGTGAAAAGATCGGTTGAGGCGGCAATTTATCGCTCGTCGCCTCTACCGGAACCAGCAGATCCGAATCTGTTTGACAGGAACATCTTGCTAAACTTGAGTATCCGCCAGTAATGCTGGCCAGAAAACAAATGAGGCGACTGTGCTGAAAAAATTGAGAATATCGATAGTGAGCCTGGCTTTGCTGGGCGGGTACGCCAACGCGGAACTGGTTATCGATGTTCAGGGCGTGGCGCAACCGACACCCGTGGCCATCGTGCCGTTCGGTTGGGAGGGCAGTGGAGCAGACGTGCCGCTCGATGTCGCAGCCGTTATCAACAGTGACCTCCAGCGCAGTGGCCGGTTCGCCCCGATTGGCGAAGACAAGATGTTGCAGAAACCGACCAGCGGTGCCGATGTCGATTTCGACGACTGGGGGTTCGTGGGTGTCGAGGCTGTCGTTGTCGGCAGCGTCGTCCAGACCGGCGACAATGCCTACACCCTGCAGTTTCAGTTATTCGACGTTTTCGGCCGACGGCAACTGGTTGGTTACCGCATGCCCGCAAGCCGCGGCACGATGCGTGGCGCGGCGCACCGGGTGGCAGATATGATCTATGAAAAGCTAACCGGCATAAAAGGCGTGTTCGGCACCAAGGTGGCTTATGTGACCGCGGTAAGACAGGGGCAGGAGCGACTCTATTCGTTGATCGTCTCTGACCAGGATGGCGAAAACGAACACACCATCATGGAAAGCACCGACCCGATCATGTCGCCTGCCTGGTCCCCCGACAGCCGGCAGTTGGCCTACGTTTCGTTCGAGGGCAACAAGTCATCGATCTTCGTGCAGACGCTCAGGACCGGCAATCGCTTCAAAGTCTCCAGCAAGCCCGGCATCAACGGCGCGCCCGCATTCTCGCCGGACGGTCGCCAGCTCGCTGTGACGTTGGGCGGGGTGGATGGAAATCTCGACATCCATGTTCTCGATATTACGTCCCGGCAGACCCGGCGCCTGACGACTCACCGCGCCATTGACACCGAAGGCACCTGGTCGCCGGATGGCCGATACATCTACTTCACCTCCGACCGGGCGGGCGGCCCGCAGGTGTACCGGGTATCCGCAAAAGGTGGTTCACCCGAGCGCATTACGTTCGAGGGGAGTTATAATGCGCGGCCGCGATTGTCGCCGGACGGTAATCGCCTGGCGATGGTTCATAACGATCGCGGCAACTACCGTATCGCGGTCATGGATCTGGCCAAGAAAAACCTGTTGGTCGTTTCAACGGGGCAGCCAGGATGAAAGTCCGAGTTTTGCCCCCAACAGCGATATTCTGATTTACGCTACGCGACAGGGGCGTGACGGGGTACTGGAGACGGTGTCAGCCGATGGCCTGATTCGGCAAAGAATGGCGTCCGGGAGTGGTGACGTTCGGGAACCCGTATGGTCGCCGTTTCCGCGATTTTAGCTCGAATATTTTAGATTAAGTAATAATTATTACTTATTGTTTTTATTATTATTTTCTTCATCAAAATTACTAGCAAGGACTCAACATGTCTATTTTAAATTGGTAGCAGTGGGCCTGTTCGCCGCTCTTCTCGTCGGTTGCTCGGGCAGCCCGTCCATTCCTGACCCTGTAGCGACTGATGAGACCTACGGTGACAGCGGCGCATCAACCGGTGGCATGGACGATGCCGGGATGGGAGATGGCGAGTTCATCGACGATCCGTCGGCAGGCGAACTCGGCATGGTCATTTATTTCGACTTCGATTCTTCCGAAGTGCGGCCACAGGATCAGGACCTTGTTTCGCGACATGCCATGCAAGTCAGCGACAACATGCGCGTTCGGGTTCGGCTTGAAGGCCATGCGGATGAACGCGGTTCCCGCGAATACAACATTGGCCTCGGTGAGCGCCGTTCACAGGCAGTCCGCCAGATGCTGATGATCCAGGGGGTCTCTGCCTCGCAAATCTCCACGGTGAGTTTTGGCGAAGAACGACCGGCGTCATTTGGCAGCTCTGAGTCCGATTACGCCCAGAATCGCCGGGTCGAGATCAAGTACACCAACTAGTCGATGCTGATGAATAGGTCCAGATCACTTTCTGCGATAGCGTCTCTCGGGTTGCTGAGCGGTTGCACATTACTGCAGCCGGTCGTCGATGACCCGGTCCCGTCCAAAGTCGACGAGCTGGAGCGGCGTATGCAGGCCGTCGAGCGGGTCGTTCAAAACGAGAGCCTGGTGAAACTGACACAACAGGTCGGCGGCGCTGGAACGTCGAAACGACGAGCTTCAGGGCCGTCTGGAAACGCTGGAGCACGACTCGGAGACAACCGCGGACCGCCAGCGGCAGCTCTATGCGGATTTAGACGCTCGCATACAGGATCTTGAGACGGCCCTGCAAGCACGTAAATCCGTCAGTGTGATGGAAGGAGGAACCCTTTCCCCCGGGCAGCTCCCGCTACCAGGGGGGTCGGATCGCGACAACTACCAGGCCGCGTTTGAGCTACTCAAAGAGCAGCGTTACGAACCGGCCGCCATGGCCTTCAAGCAGTTTCTCGTTACCTATCCGGACAGCGAACTCGCCGACAATGCCCAGTACTGGCTGGCCGAGTCCTACTACGTGACGCAGAAGTTCGACGAGGCGTTAGCCGCGTTCGAACTTGTAATCACGACCTTTCCAAGGTCCCGAAAGGTGCCGGATGCGCTGTTGAAAATGGGCTACTGCAATTACGAACTCAAGGCGTTCGCGTCGGCGCGCGACGCACTGGTTCGAGTACAGTCCGACTATCCGGAGACGACGGCGGCCCGGCTTGCGGGGCAGCGCCTCTCGCGCATGGAGGAAGAGGGCGTATAAGCCAGGTCCCGGAACCGGGTTGGATGACGCTTGTCATTTGAATCGTATCCGGTATGATTCCGCCGGAATTCCGGTGGCCTCCCTGCCACTTCAGGACACAATTGGGGCGTTAGCTCAGAGGTAGAGCATTCGGCTTTTAACCGACTGGTCGTAGGTTCGATCCCTACACGCCCCACCACTTCACACAATTTCATCTGAAATAGGCGACGGCGCCGACAAGTGCCGCTATCATTCACCGTTTTGCGCGAGAGGACCTTGTGTAAAGTGGTGCAGAATTGCTGGAAAATCCACAAGTTTGGCGGCAGCAGCCTCGCCGATGACGATTGTTTTCGGCGAGTAGCCGGGCTGCTCCTCGAGTACACCGATACGCGCGTCGGCGTGGTCGTTTCCGCGATGGGTGGTATGACGGACGCCCTGATTCATCTTGCGATACTGGCCGAGCGCGACAACGACAATTTTCTGAATGAATTGCACGCCATCGGGGATCGCTACTCGACAACCGCGCGCGCGCTCTTGACCGGTGATCGTCTGGTGTCTGTTCTGGATGCCTGGGGTGAGGACGCCGAAGACATTACTGACGTTTTGAAAGCGATTGCGTTGGTCAAATCAGCGCCACAGCGCAGTCGGGACGTTGTCGCGGGCTACGGAGAAATCTGGTCGGCGCGGCTGTTGGCGGCAACGCTTGCACAGGAATCCCCTAAGCGTGGCGGTACCTGGGTCGATGCGCGGGAGGTCGTTACGGTTCACCAGACCGAACTTGGCCCGTCGGTCCTCTGGGAGGTTTCACGGTCAAAATACGCGAATGTCATGCCAGACGATTTCGAGGGCGTCGCCGTTATTACCGGTTTTATCGCCACCGACGAAAGGGGATTGCAGACGACACTCGGTCGAAATGGCAGCGACTTCTCTGCCGCGATTTTCGCGGCCCTCAGCGACGCGTCTGAACTGACCATATGGACCGACGTTGACGGAGTCATGAGTGCGGATCCGCGACGAGTGCCCGAAGCCCAGGTTATCGATCAGCTCACGTATAACGAGGCGATGGAGCTCGCGTATTTCGGTGCCAATGTCCTGCATCCCCAGACGCTGGGGCCGGCTGTCGACAATGACATTCCGGTGATCATTCGGAGCAGCCACAATCTGTCGCACCCGGGTAGCCGCATAGGCTCAAAGGCGGAGCAGGTCGATAACATCAAGGGAATTACCGCGATAGGCGGCATGGCGCTCGTCAATCTCGAGGGCTCGGGAATGATCGGCGTGCCGGGTACCGCTGACCGATTATTTGCGGCGCTCAAGAATGCTGGTGTTTCGGTCACACTCATTTCACAGGCCAGTTCGGAACATTCGATCTGCATCGCTGTACCGGCGGATCTGGCGGAGAGGGCGCGGCAGGTCGTCACCGAAGCGTTCTCGGAAGAGCTTGAAAGCGGTCAGATCCAGAGTGTCGACGTGACGGCGGCGCAGAGCATTGTTGCCGTGGTGGGAGACGGCATGGCCGGAACGCCGGGCATCGCCGGACGTTTCTTCAGCAATCTGGGGCGTGCGGGCATCAACATTCGCGCCATCGCGCAGGGCTCGTCGGAAAGAAATATTTCAGTCGTGGTCGACTCCGAGGAGGCGACCAAGGCGCTTCGAGCAGCACACTCCGGATTTTATCTCTCGGCAAAAACAATTTCTATTGGCGTGATCGGCCCCGGCACAGTCGGCGCAGCTTTGTTACGGCAGATCGAGAAGCAAGGCACCCGGCTGGCTGGGGATTTCAATCTCGACCTGCGGGTCAGGGCCATTGCCAGGTCGCAGAAGATGTTGCTAGGTGACAGACGCGTCGATATTTCTCGTTGGCAGGATGCATTTGCGGCGTGCGCGGTCGATACCGATCTCCACGCGTTTGAGCAGCACGTCAATCCCGATCATCTGCCGCACGCCGTTATCATCGATTGTACGGCCAGCGAGTATATTGCGTCGCAGTACGCCGGGTGGCTCGCGCGTGGTATCCACGTAATTACACCTAACAAGAAAGCATTCAGCGGCGCGTACAAAGACTATAAGGCCCTGCAGGATGCCGCAGACCAGGGTAGCTCGCATTACTTCTATGAAACGACGGTCGGTGCGGCACTGCCGGTCATCAGCACCTTGTGCGACCTCATCCATACGGGCGACGAGGTCCGCTCGATCCGCGGTATTTTTTCCGGCACCCTCGCATACCTTTTCAACCTTTACGATGGTTCGACGCCCTTCTCGGAAATCGTCCGTGTGGCGAAAGAGAACGGTTACACCGAACCCGATCCGCGTGACGATCTGTCCGGCATGGATGTTGCTCGCAAGCTTACGATCCTGGCTCGCGAACTCGGCCGGACAATTGAGATCGGCGAGTTCCCGGTACAAAGCCTTGTTCCGGAGGCATTGCGCGAGTGTTCAATCGATGAATTTCTCGAAAAGCTGCCCGCGTATGACGACGAAATCGAGTCCATCTACCGGCAGGCCGTGGCCGAGAACAAACAGCTCCGCTATGTCGCATCGCTGGATGCAGGCGGTGAGGCGGCAGTCGGGCTCGAGGCCGTGCAGGCCGGGCACCCGTTTTGCAATATCAATTTGACTGACAATATCGTGCAGTTCGAGACTGAGCGCTATTGTGACAATCCGCTGGTGATACAGGGTCCTGGCGCCGGTCCTGAAGTGACGGCGGCCGGGGTCTTCGCCGATTTACTGCGACTGGCAAATTACTTGAGCACGGGTGAAGGCTATGTCTGATGTGGTAACGGCTTTTGCTCCGGCATCGATCGGCAATATGGCCGTCGGTTTCGACATGTTGGGGCTTGCGCTGACCGATGTCGGCGATCGAGTGCTGGCTTGCAGAACGGCGGGCACCGATGTAACGGTCGAGGAAGTTCGAGGGCTCGACGGTGAAAAGCATCCTTATCTCTCGACCAATGCCAATGAAAATACGGCATCCATCGCGGCGCAGGCGCTGCTGACCGACCACGGCGGCAGTTTCGGCGTCGGACTGAAAGTGCACAAAGGCGTTCCGTTGCAGTCCGGAATGGGCAGCTCAGCCGCTTCAGCCGTTGCCGCCGTTGTTGCTGTTAATGCACTGCTGGAGAATCCGCTTCCGGTCGAGGCGTTGCTGCCCTATGCGCTGGAAGGCGAAAAGTACGCCAGTGGCGGCCTGCATGCCGACAACGTTGCGCCGAGTCTTTTGGGCGGCCTTATCCTCTGTCCTCAGGTATTGCTGCCCGAGGTTGTCAGACTGCCTGTGCCTGGTGGTGTTAGCGCCGTGTTGTTGCACCCCGATCTGCAGGTAAATACGGCGCATGCCCGCCGGCGCCTGGCGAAGAGCTATTCGATGCAGCTATGGCTGGAACAGCAAGGGCTACTCGCCGGGTTCATCGCGGCGTGTGCCGCGAGCGACATCGCGCTAATTAAGAAAACGCTACGCGACGTGGTTATCGAACCGCAGCGAGCGGAGGCAGTTCCCTGTTTTGCCGATGTTACTGAAGCCGCCCGGCGTTCGGGCGCTCTGGGTTGCAGTCTTTCCGGCAGTGGTCCCAGTATGTTTGCGCTTTGTGCCGAAAACGATGCTCGAAATATCGCGAGCGCTATGGAACATGCCTGCCGTGCTCATGGTATTGGTTGTCAGTCCTGGGTCAGTCCCATGACCGCTCCCGGCGCACGCATAGAGGATTGAGAATGCACTATTTCAGTACCCGCGGCTCCGGGCCAGTCACCCTGGATGACGCGCTGCGAATGGGTATTGCCGATGACGGTGGCTTGTTCCTTCCGCAGCAAATGCCGTTTTTCGAAATCGCCGATTTCGACGCGGCTGACTCCATACCGCAGATTGCGGAAGTGTTGCTGCGGCCGTTCTTTGATGGGTCCAGCCTTGTGGACGAACTTCCTGCCATCCTGGCAGAGACGTTCAGTTTTCCAATGCCGCTAACGCCGCTGGCTGTCGAAGGTCGAGACCTGTCATTGCTGGAGCTTTATCACGGACCGACCGCTGCGTTCAAAGATGTCGGCGCCGGATTTCTTGCGGCTTGCTTGTCGCGGCTCGAGGGCGACCCGACTTCACCGTTGACGATACTGGTTGCAACGTCCGGTGACACAGGCGGCGCTGTTGCCGCCGCGTTTGATGGCCGTCCCGGAATGCGCGTCATTGTGCTGTTTCCTGACGGGCGGGTATCGGACAGGCAGGCGCATCAACTGTGCTGTTGGGGCGACAATGTCGTATCGCTCAAAGTGACGGGTTCCTTCGATGATTGCCAGGCATTGGTGAAAGCCGCGATGGCGGATGACGAACTGTCGGCTGTTCATCGCTTCAGTTCGGCAAACAGCATCAATATTGGTCGCCTTCTGCCGCAGAGTACCTATTACGCCGATGCGAGCCTGCGGCACTTTCGGCGTACCGGAAACAGGCCGGGGTTCATTATTCCTACGGGAAATCTGGGAAACGCATTCGCCTGTATCATGGCGCGTGAAATGGGGCTACCCATTGGCCCGATTATCCTGGCGACCAATGCGAATCGGACGATTGCGGAGTACTTTGAGACGCTGCAATGGATACCGCGTGCCAGTTTGCAAACGCTGGCGTCCGCCATGGACGTCGGCGATCCGAGTAACATGGAACGTCTGCGCAAGCTGGTCGGAGAAGCCGATGTTCTGCGAGAGCAGCTCGGCGTCCTGTCAGTCAGCGATTCGGAAATCGAGCAGGCGATAAAGACGGATTTTAAAGAATTTGATTTTGCAACCTGTCCTCATACCGCCACGGCGACCCACACATGGCGCCAACTTGAAGACGATCTCTCGCTAACGCACGGCTGGATTCTGGTTGGCACCGCGCACCCGGCCAAGTTCGAGACCATCGTCGAGCCGATTATTGGCAAGACCGTACCTTTGCCGCCCGAGCTGCAGGAAATCCTCGCTCGGCCGGCGCATGCGGTTACGATAGACGCAGATCTTGATTCGCTTGCCACCGCCATAGCTCGCACCTAGGATAATCGGATAACAGAGATCCGGATTTCGATGCCTGACTTATCGCAACTCAACGCAACTCCCTGGTTTCTGCCGGCAGTCGGTGTATTGGCGCTGTTCATCGTCTGGGTAATCTACCGGTATTTTCGCGGCAGGAGCAATGCTCTCCAACGGGCGCTTGACGAGATCAGTTTCGAACGCATTGAGGGGCTCATTATTCCCAATGCGGACGAAGGGGAAATTCAGATCGATCAACTATTGTTGACGTCTCAAGGTCTTCTGATTTTGGATATTAAGGACGTTAAAGGCACCGTATTCGGCAGCGATAAAATGCAGGACTGGGCCGTCATTAGTAACGAGCGGCGGTATACGTTTTCAAATCCGCAGCCGATGCTTTTCGATCGTATTGCGGCGGTGCGCCAGGTCGTGCGCGAGGTACCTGTGGCCGGTCGCCTGTTGTTTCTTGAAGGCGCAGAGTTTACGAAAGGTGTGCCGGGGCTTGTTTGTACTCTCGAGGAGTTAGTGAATGAGTTTGGTGAACCTGACAAAAAAGCCGCCAAGTTCAAGATAGAAGCCTTCCAGCCGCATTGGGACTTGATTCGGAAAGCGGCCCTGAGCTCGGAATTCGACGAGATTCTCGGGCGCAAAGGCCACTAGCTCGCTGGCAGACCAAAAAACCGTACAGCATTCTCGGTCGTAATTTCCGCGACATGGTCTGCGCTTTGTCCTCGTGCTTCAGCGACGGTGCGCAATACATAGGGCAAATACGCCGGCTCGTTACGACGGGTTCTGGGCCGTGGCCGGATCGTGCGTGGAAGCAGGTACGGCGCGTCGGTTTCTATCAGCAGCCGATTGTCGGGAATAATCGAGACGATCTCCTGCAAGTGCTGGCCGCGACGTTCATCGCAGATCCATCCCGTGACGCCGACATACAGGCCCATGGCAATGTACTCATGCAGTGACTCACCTTCGCCCGTGAAGCAATGCGCGACCGCTCTGGAAAGGTCGGGCAGGGCGGCTTCCAGTACCTCAACAAAATCATCGTGAGCATCGCGTTGATGCAGGAACACGGGTAGGCCGCAGTCCTTTGCGATGTCGAGCTGCCTCCGAAATGCGTCGAGCTGTGCTTCTCGCGGCGAGAAGTTTCGGAAGTAGTCAAGGCCGCACTCGCCGACCGCAACGACGACGTCCTTTTCGACGAGGTCGCGAATCAGCGCGTCGCTTGCCTCGTCGTAGTCCGATGCGTGGTGAGGATGAACGCCGGCCGTCGAATATAAGGTGCCGGGCCGCGATTCGGCGAGCGCAGCCGCTTGGACATTGCTCTCGTCGCTGCTTCCTGTGACAACGATTCTCGTGACGCCAGCACCGATTGCTCGTTGAAGTACATCGTCCCGGTCATCATCGAAACTGTCGTGGGCGAGGTTGGCGCCGATGTCAATTAGTGAGTAAGCCATAGCGAATAATCAGATCAGTATTGTCCCCAGCGAAATAGCTTTGCGCCAACACCGATAAAGACAATACTCAGTGCCGTCAGTGCCAGCAGACTCGGTGCCACGTCGGTCAGGGTTGCGCCATCAAGCATGACGGCGCGCGCCGAATTCAATACGTGCGTCAGCGGAAATATTTGCGCAAGATTCTGCGCGAACCTGCCGGCACCTTCGAGCGAAAACCAGACGCCTGACAGCAACATCATCGGCCAGTTGATCATATTCAGCAGGCCGCCGGCGAGTTCCTCGCTCGTAACGCGCGCAGAGATTACGAGTCCGAGTGAGACCATGGAGATTGCGCCCACCATCGCGACGAGGAACAGTGTGAAATAGTTGCCTTCCATGCGTGTATCGAGAAACAGGTGTGTTCCGACATAGACGAACATGGTAATGCACATGATCAGGACCATGCGCGATGCGACCTGCGCCGAGATGAACTCGAACGATGTGAGCGGTGTTGCGCGAAGCCGCTTGAGAAAGCCATTCTTGCGGTAGCGCACTACAACGTAGCCAACCCCGAACATGCAACTAAACATCATGTTCATACCTAAAATGCCCGGCAGTACCCAGTCGACGTAGCGAATCGCGTCGCCACTTATCTGTTCTTTCCGGATATTCGGCGGTGCCGTCGAGCCGGCCTGTAATAATGCCAGCTCGACAAAGTGCCCTTTGGGCGAATCGGGATTGACCCAGTAGTGGGGTGTGCGACCAAATTCGACGAGCAGGTCGAGTTGGTGCCTGGAGACTTTCCGGAGCGCATCTTCTTTGTTGTTCGTCGGCACGAATTTTATGTAGCGCATACCAAGAAAGGGATGTTGTTCCTCGATAATTGTGTCGCCATCCTGCAGCACGCCGACCGTGTAAGTGCTCCGATCTCCGCCCAGTGCAAATGACAAGCCGAACATCAGTACCACCGGGAGCAACAGGTTCCAGGCGAATGACGCGCGGTCGCGCAGGAATTCCCGGTTGCGGCTCTGGAATATGGCGTAAATGCGTCTATACACTGTATCAGGCTCGGAGCGAGTGACCGGTAAGGTCCAGGAAAAGGTCTTCAAGGTTAGGTTGCCGAATCTTGATGTGATTGAGATTCGTGACATGCGGAGACAGTTGCTGCAGGCTCGAGCTAACGTCGGACGTTACGACTTCAACTATCCCGAGATTCTCGTACACCGTGTGTTCGATATCCGGAAGATCGTCCGTCAAGTCGCCAATCGGCAGTTCGATAATCAGTCCCTTGTATTGTTGTCGCAACAGATCATCCGGTGAACCCTGGGTAACGATCTTGCCGCCATCCATAATAGCGATTTCGTCGCATAGCACCTGCGCTTCGTCCATGTAGTGTGTTGTCAAAACGATTGTCGAACCTTGCGCGCGAAGGTTTTGGACAAGATCCCAGAAATTACGGCGTGCCTGCGGGTCCAGCCCGGTTGTCGGTTCGTCGAGAAAGATAAGGCGCGGACGATTGACCAGCGCAACGGCCAGTAGGAGGCGCTGTCGCTGCCCCCCCGACAATTTTCTGTTGTCACGGTCCAGCAGGTCTCCTAATGAGCATTGCGCGATGAGTTCATCGAGGTCTGCCTGGCGCTCATATAGCGAACGAAACATCTCGATCGTCTCACGGACTGTCAGAAAGTCCTGCAACGCCGTGTTCTGGAACTGGATGCCTGCTTCCTGCTTGAATCTGGCCCCAACGGGTTCGCCGTAGTAGTAGACTTGGCCCGAAGTCGCCGGCGTCACGCCTTCAATGATTTCGACGGTCGTCGTTTTCCCAGCGCCATTGGGCCCGAGGAGACCGAAACAGATTCCTTCGGGCACAGCAAAGCTCACGCCCCCGACGGCGAGCACGCCAGGGTATTCCTTGGTGAGGTTTCGAGCTTCGAGGACGGTTGTCATCGCAGCCAAGACTACCGGACCTTGGCGCCTGCAACCAGTTTGCAACCAAATGCGAATTGAGCGGTATCTAAATAGTAAGGAACAGGACAGGGATCCAGATCATGTACAGAATTTCGGCAAAAACCACCTTTACCATCGGACTGTTGATCGTGCTGATGGCGGTCCCGGCACTGGGCGCAACGGTTAACAAAAGCGTCAAGGTCGAGGCAAACAGTGAGGCGAGCGGTGCGACCTCCGTAAACGGCAGTATTTCCATCGGCGAGAACGCCATCGTGACGGGCAACGTCAAAACGGTCAATGGCACGATTCGTGTTGATGCAGGCGCAGCGATCGAAAAGGCGTCTACCGTGAATGGTGGAATCAGGATTGCCGATAATGTGCGCAGTGAGAGCCTGGCAACCGTCAATGGCTCGATAAAGGTCGCGACGAACTCTTCAATAGCCGGTGAGATTACCGCGGTTAACGGTCGCATCGCGATCGAAGCCAATAGTGCCGTTGCCGACAGCGTGAGCAATGTTAATGGCGAGATTGAGCTTTCAGGCGCCGAAGTCGGTGGCGATCTCAAGACGGTGAATGGTGACGTCAGCCTCGAGGACGGGTCTGTCGTCAAGGGCGATCTCGTCGTGGAGAAGAACAGCGGCTGGGGGTGGGGCAAGTCCAAGAGCCGCAAGCCGCGCGTCGTAATCGGCCCTGGCTCACGCGTTCTGGGCACCATCATCCTGAAGCGAGAAGTGGAGTTGTTTATCAGCGACACAGCAGAAGTAGGCGGCGTCGAGGGAGAAATGACGATGGACGATGCCGTACGCTTCAGCGGTGCTCGCCCCTAGGGGCTGATTGACTGGCAGGCCGGATCACTTGGTAGACGACGGTGCGGGGAATTGACGTAGAATAGTCGCCGTGCCAGACGCAGCGATTCAATTACCCCTGTTTTCAGACGTGGACGAGCCCGAGAATGTATCGGGCTTTTCCGTCCGCGAGAGTGGCCGGGCACGGCGTCTGTCGATAAAGGTTTTTCCGCGCGGACGTGTCGAAGTGGTGGTGCCCAAACGGACCCGGCCCGCCGATGTTCGCGAGTTCGTCGAGTCGCACCGCGACTGGATTAGCAAAGCCCGGGAAGCGTTCGCCGCGGAGCACCCGCCCGAGCCATTTGCGCTACCTCAGGTAGTGAAACTCAATGGTATAGACCGGCAATTCCACGTGCGCTACGAGCCCAGGGACGGGGTGCGTAGCGTCAAGTATCGGGTGCAATCTGACGCTGTCGTGCTTTCTGGCTGCACGATCGATGAAAGACTCTGCGTGCAGGCCTTGAAGCGCTGGCTCACCAGCCTCGCAAAGCGCGAGTATTTACCCCGACTCAAGACCCTGTCGGGTTGACAGGCACTTCGTACAAGAAGATGCACGTGCGAGGTCAACGTACCTGCTGGGGCAGCCACTCCAGCAATGGAACCATTTCGTTGAATTATTGCCTGATGTTCCTGGATCCGGCGCACTTGCGCTACGTCATGATTCATGAGCTGTGTCACGCGCGGCACATGAATCACTCGCGTCGTTTCTGGGGTCTGGTCGGGCAGTTCGAACCCGACTACCGTCGCCTGGATAAAGACCTGAATAGTAGCTGGAAACAGATTCCGACCTGGGTGGGGATCTATTGACCCTTCGCTTTACGCTATTGTTGCCGCCGGCCGAACGGTAGAAAATGCTGCCGATGAACCGTTTTCTATGCACGACGCTATTGCTGCTGATCGTCATCAGCAACGTCTTCGCTGACGTTCACGCCGCCACCCATGTTGCGGCGGACCCCGGCGAATGTATGCTTTGCGCGACGTACGGCAACCCCGCCGCGGTGCCTCCGGACTCGGGTCTCTTGTTGCCGCCTGTGATAAAAAATGTGCAGTTCGCGAAATTTCGTCATGCTGCCGAGTGGACCACTTCGATTGTCTGCATCCACGCGCGTGGACCGCCCCTGGCGCTCTAGTTAACCGTTGTTTCCCGTCGCGGATGAATTCCCCGGCGGTTGTTAATTGGATCAGTACAGAGGACCGGACAATGCGTATCTCTTTCAGACTCGCGGTAACGCTACTCGCGGCTATTTTCTCTGGCGCCGTTCAGGCCCAGGAATCGGAAATTGAATTATTGCGTGCAGCGGTTCAGGAATTGCGTTCTGACTATGATGCCCGTATCGCCGAGTTGGAACGCAGGTTAGCCGTTGCCGAGCAAAATGCAAACCAGGCGAACGACGCGGTTCAGCAAGCCGCAGGCGCTCAGTCGGGGCCATCCGGTAGTGGCTCGCCTTCGGCGTTTAATCCAGCCATCGGCGTTATTTTCCAGGGGCAAGCCTGGCGCTTCGACAAGAACCCGGACGAGTATGCGATTCAAGGATTCCCATACGGCGGGGAGGCCGGCCCGATCAACGAAGGATTGGGGATAGCTGAGACCGAGCTCATTCTGAACGCCAACGTTGATGACAAATTCGCAGCCTGGCTAACGTTGGCGCTGGCGCTGGAAGACGGCGAGACCGTTGTCGAATTAGAGGAAGCCTGGGTTGAGGCGACGGCACTTCCGGCCGGTTTTGGGGCCCGGTTTGGCCGTTTCTTCTCCGCGATAGGGTACTTGAACACCCGGCACTCTCACACCTGGGACTTCGCCGATCAGCCGTTGCCGTACCAGGCGTTTCTCGGTGATCAGTATCTCGATGACGGCGTTCAGATACGGTGGCTTGCACCCGCCGATCTCTACATGGAATTCGGTGGTGAATGGCTGCGCGGCAGCCGCTATCCGGCAGGCGGCAATGCGAAATCGGGTTTTGGCAGCTACAGCCTGTTCGCCAAGTTTGGCGGCGATGTCGGCAGCGATAGCAGCTGGCTGGCTGGCGTATCGTACCTGGATAGCACCGCGATTGATCGTCCATCCGGTGACGAGAATAACCCGTTGTTGTTCACTGGCGACTCCAGGCTGGCCAGTGCTGAGTTCGTCTGGAAATGGGCGCCGGAGGGCAACTGGAAACAAAAGAACCTGGTGATCCAGGCCGAGTATTTCCGGCGCAGTGAGGAAGGAGATTACTTGTTGCCAGGTCGCGCGCCATTGCTGTACGACGTTGATCAGACGGGCTGGTATGCGCAAGCCGTCTACCAGCCGATTCCAAGATGGCGCGTCGGCGGGCGCGTCGATGGATTGTCTTCGGGTGATCCCGGACCGTTGTTTGACGACACGGCTCTTGCCGCGCCGGCGAGCGATCCGATGCGTTACAGCATCATGGCTGACTGGTCCAACAGCGAGTTCAGCCGCCTGCGCCTGCAACTCACCAGGGATGAGGCGGGTGCAGAGGATGACACGCAGTGGGGTATCCAATACATACACAGCATCGGCGCCCACGGCGCTCACGCATTCTAGAGTTGATGATCATGATAAGAGCGACAATTGCGCTGCTGATCGCGTTCGTGCCTGCTGCGGCATCGGCTGATCTCAAAGTGTTCGCCTGTGAACCTGAATGGGCGGCCCTCGCGAGCGAATTAGGGCACGTGCACGTCGAGACGTTCAGTGCGACGACGGCCATGCAGGATCCGCATTACATTCAGGCCCGGCCTAGTCTGATCGCGAAGGTTCGCCAGGCCGACCTTGTCATTTGCAGTGGCGCCGAACTGGAGATCGGCTGGCTTCCGGCATTGTTGCAGAAGGCGAATAATCCGGCTGTATATGCCGGGTAACCCCGGTTACATGGAGGCGAGCCGTTATGTATTGCGCCTCGGCGCCACCGCGAACGTCGATCGCGCGCAAGGGGACATTCACCCGCAGGGCAATCCGCACATCCAGACGAATCCACACAATATTGCGGCCGTGGCGAGGGCGCTGGGCGATCGGATGGGCGCGCTGGATCCCAGTAACGCAGCGGCTTACGACGCCGGTCTCGCCGATTTCCTGGGCCGCTGGGAGCTTGCGATTGACGGCTGGGAGGCGCGTGCGAAACCTTTGCGCGGTGCGAGATCGATAACGCATCACAAGTCCTGGGTCTACCTGGAGCAGTGGCTCGGCATCGAAGAGGCCGCTAATCTCGAAGCGATTCCGGGATTGCCGCCAACGGCCACGCATCTTGGCAGGCTCACGTCGAAGTTCCGAGAGGGCGGCGCCGATTTTATCATTCGCTCGCCCTACCAGGATGCGAGGCCGTCCGAGTGGCTGTCGGAGCGGGTTGGCGTGACTGCGATCGTGTTGCCGTTGACGGTTGGCGGCACCGAGCATGCAAAGGACCTGTTCTCGTTGTTTGACGACATCATTGATCGCCTGTTGAAGGCCAGAAATCATGAGTGAGTTCATTGACTGGAGCATCGTCGGCCCAGCCCTGGTGGCTGGCCTGATTGTACTGAGTACGCATGTCCCACTCGGCCAGGAAGTTCTGAGGCGTGGCATCATTTTCATCGATCTTGCGCTAGCCCAGGTAGCTGGCCTCGGCGTTATTGCTGCGCATGCCATGAACTGGGATCCGGAAGGTATCCAGGTTCAGGTGGCTGCTGTCGCCGCGGCGCTGGTTGTGGCCACGGGGCTCCACTGGACGGAAAAGCGCTGGCCGAAAATCCAGGAGCCGTTGATTGGCATCGTCTTCATTCTGGCGGCGACCGGCGGCATACTGTTACTTGCCGGCAACCCGCACGGCAGCGAGCATCTAAAGGAACTGCTGGTCGGCCAGATTCTCTGGCAAACCTGGTCGTCACTCCTGCCGGTCGCGGTATTGTCTGCGTTTGTGCTCGTGATCTGGTTTGCGCTGCACGCGCGCTCTGGTGCGCTGACTTTCTACCTGGCGTTCGCTGTTGTGGTAACCGCCTCCGTACAGATCGTCGGTATCTACCTGGTATTCGCGAGCCTGATTATTCCGGCACTGGCGACAACCGGTATCCGTAGGGGCAATCGGCTCGTCGCCGGTTACACGATTGGCGGGCTTTCATACTTCATCGGCATTGCGTTGTCGGTGCTATTGGACCTGCCGACCGGCGCCGTTATCGTCTGGAGCATGGCCGCTGTCGCAATAGTAGTCGGCTTCGTCATCTCCGATAAGCGCGCGACGAATTAACGGGACAGGACACTACCCTTCGTCGAGCAACTGCCGCAGGTTGATGACAGCCGCGTTCGCTCGCGCCAGGTAGTTGGCCATGACCAGTGAGTGGTTCGCAAACAGCCCGTATCCACCACCATTTAATACCAGCGGTGAGCGCAACGGGCCAAGGCTTGCTTCCAGTTCCCGAATTATCTGCCGCACACTGACCTCGGCGTTCTTGTCGGCCAGTACATTAGCGAAGTCGAACTCCGCGGCGCGGAAGAAATGCACCAGGGACCAGGCCGTGCCGCGCGCTTCGAAGAAAATGTTGTCGGTCATGAACCAGGAAGTGCGCACATTGAACGTGTCAGGCTGCGCGCCGGCGGCCTCGGCGACAGAATCCCCGGCGAGGTCGTCATTGATACGATTTGAGGCCACGCTGTTACCCAGACGGCGGGTGAGACTACCGAGTCGTTTCTCAACCTGCGACAACCATTCGCGTAGATTGTCGGCACGCGCGTAAAACTGTGTGTCTGGATCACCGGATGCCAGCCGGTCGCGATATCGTGTGAACGCCTCGATGCCTTCACGGTATTCCGATTCGGTCGTTGGGAAGACCCAGGAGTCATTGTTATAAAAAAACTGCGGCGATCCGATCGCAACGTCGGCGTCTTCTTTCGACTGTGACTGGCTGCGCGTGTAGTCGTCGCGCATGACACGACCGAGGTCGCGTATCTGGTTCACCACGCCAAGCTCCCAGCTCGGAATATTGTCGAGAAAAACGTTGGGCAGGATCTTGTCATTGGTCAGATAACCGCCGGGCTTGTCGAGTAAGGTATCGGCCACCCGAATCAGGGTGTCGGTCGTCGAATAGCCGACGACTGCGGATTCCGGATCCGCGGATCGGTTGACCCAGAAAAGATCCGGTTCGCGCGAGAACCAAAAGCCCAGCACGAAATTGATAAGCAAGAAGATGCCCAGCGCCCAGGCGCCGATTCGCGTCCATTTTCGGGTTACCAGAATGTTCTTGGCCGATCGTTCCATTAGATGTCGCTCCGTACTTTGACAAGGCTCTCAGGCGGCCAATGATTCTACCAGTTTTGGCAAAGCGGCTGCGGCTTTAGCAACGATAGAAAAGTCGTAACCGTCAACGCGCATCGTCGGATTTGGGTTGATCTCAGCCACCATCGCGCGGTTCTCCTTTGCGATATCTGCCAGGCCGGCAGCGGGATAGACCAATGACGATGTGCCCACCGACAGGAACACGTCGCAGTCGGCGGCAGCAGCGAAAGACTCATTCAGCGCGTCGTCGGGAATCGCCTCTCCAAACCAGACAACGGCAGGCCGCAGGTTGGCGCCGCATCCCGGGCACACAGGGACCTCAGCGTCCGGGGCATGCTCAACGAGGCGGCCTTCGGCATGGCATCGATTATCGAAAAGGTTGCCATGAAACTCGATCACATCATTGCTTCCCGCGCGTTGGTGCAGTCCATCGACATTCTGCGTGACGAGCGTGAATCGGGGTACGAGTTCGGCGAGTCGTGCTAGCGCAAAGTGGCCCGGATTAGGCCTGGCTGCAGCAACCAGTTCACGGCGCCAGCGATACCACTGCCAGATTAGTTTCGGATCTTCTTCGAACGCCTCCGGGGTCGCAAGCTGCTGCGGATCGTATTTTTCCCAGAGCCCTTGTTGGGCATCGCGAAAGGTGGGTACGCCACTTTCCGCAGAAATGCCCGCGCCCGTCAGCACACAGACGTGACGCGCATCGCGAAGAGCAGCGACAAGAGCCGGGTCGATCAAAACCGGGGTCGAACCCAGCTTTCCTTCGATAACACCGGCTCGACCAAGGTTATTCTCCGCGAAAACCTCGGTTCGACCCCGATTATTCGGCAGCCCATCTTTTACGCGGCGAGTTGTCGCAGGACGTAGTGCAGGATGCCACCGTTTTCGTAGTAATCACGTTCTTTCGGTGTGTCGATGCGCACCTGCGCCCTGAACGTAATCGCTTCGCCGGTCTCTGGTGTTGCGGTCACTGTCACAGTTTTCGCGTTGGCGTCGGTCTGTCCCTGTATATCGAAGGTCTCCCTGCCCGTGAGTCCCAGTGAAGCTGCATCCTGGCCATCGAAGAACTGCAGCGGCAGTACGCCCATGCCAATCAGGTTGGAGCGATGAATTCGCTCGAAGCTCTTGGCAATGACGGCCTTGACGCCGAGCAGCACCGTACCCTTGGCTGCCCAATCACGCGATGATCCCGTGCCGTACTCGCTCCCTGCCAGCACGATGAGCGGTGTGCTTTCTTCTTTGTAACGGTTCGCCGCGTCGAAGATCGACATCTGTTCACCGCTGGGCTGATGGCAGGTCCAGCCACCTTCGGTTCCTGGCGCAAGCTGATTGCGCAGGCGAATATTGGCGAAGGTACCGCGCATCATGACTTCGTGGTTACCGCGCCGCGAGCCGTAGGAATTGAAGTCCGCGCGTTTGACGCCCTGTGCTTCGAGGTACTTGGCGGCGGGGCTGTCTGCGGCAATGCCGCCCGCCGGCGATATGTGGTCCGTGGTAACGGAGTCGCCGAGCAGCGCGAGAACGCGCGCGCCTTCGATATCGCTAACCGCGTCCGGATCCTTGCGCATGCCCTCGAAATACGGCGGATTCTTCACGTACGTGGAGGCTGCGTCCCAGGTGTAGATTTCGCCCGTCGGTGAATCGATGCCCTTCCAGTTCGCATCGCCTTCAAAGACGCTTGCCATAGCTACGCTTGAACATGCCGGAGTCGATGTTCTTGGCTATCGTGTCCTGGACTTCTTTTTGGCCAGGCCAGATGTCCTTCATGTAAACCGGCTTTCCGTCCTTATCTTCACCGAGCGGATCGTTGAACAGGTCTACGTCCATGTTGCCGGCAAGTGCATACGCAACAACAAGCGGGGGAGAGGCCAGGAAGTTCATGCGGACCAATGCATGAATGCGGCCCTCAAAATTGCGGTTGCCGGACAGAACGCTTGTGCCGACAATGTTGCCTTCTTCCACAGCCTTGGCAATCTCGGGCTTCAATGGTCCGGAGTTACCGATACAGGTCGTGCAACCGTAGCCGACGTTGTAGAAGCCGATGGCATCAAGATCGTCGATGAGGCCGGCCTTCTCGAGGTAGTCGGTTACGACGCGGGATCCGGGTGCAAGGCTGGTTTTGACCCACGGTTTTGCCTTCAGCCCCTTGGCGGCGGCATTTCTCGCCAGCAGGCCGGCAGCCAGCATCACTGCTGGATTCGACGTATTCGTGCAACTCGTAATCGCCGCAATAAGAATGGCGCCGTCACGAATCTCGACGTCCTGGCCATCGATCTCTGCGATCGCGCTGCCACCGTTCTCGCGATCCGCAACAGCCTTTTTCAGGTGCTTGCCGTAGGTCTTTGCAGCAGCGCTCAGCGCGATGCGGTCTTGTGGACGTTTCGGGCCGGCGATGCTTGGCTCGACGGTCGACATGTCGAGTTCCAGCGTGTCGCTGTAGAGTGCATCAGCCTGTCCGTCATTGCGCCACAGGCCTTGTTCTTTTGCGTAGGATTCGATCAGTTTGATCTGGTCGGCGTCGCGACCGGAGAGTTCGAGGTAGCGAATCGTCTCACCATCGATCGGGAATATCGCACAGGTCGAGCCGAACTCCGGCGACATGTTACCGAGTGTTGCACGGTCTGCCAGCGGCAGTTGCCCGAGGCCATCACCGAAGAACTCGACGAATTTTCCGACGACACCTTTTTCCCGCAGCATCTCGGTGACCGTTAATACCAGGTCGGTCGCCGTCGTGCCTTCTTTGAGTTTGCCGATCAGTTTGAATCCAACAACATTCGGGATCAACATGGTAATTGGCTGACCGAGCATTGCGGCTTCTGCTTCAATACCGCCGACGCCCCAGCCCAGTACACCGAGTCCGTTGATCATCGTGGTATGCGAGTCAGTGCCGACAACCGTATCCGGGTAAGCCGAGCGCGTGCCGTTCTTGTCGGCATCGAATACGACCCGACTCAGGTACTCGAGATTGACCTGGTGAACAATGCCGGTGTTTGGCGGGACAACGCGGAAATTATCGAATGCAGACTGCCCCCAGCGAAGGAACGAGTAACGCTCCTTGTTGCGCTGGAATTCGATCTTGTTATTCAGATCCAGTGCGTTGGCGGCGCCGTAGTTATCCACCTGTACCGAATGGTCGATGACCAGCTCGGCCGGCGACAACGGGTTGATGCTGCTCGCAGTGCCCCCCAGCTTGACCACGGCGTCACGCATGGCGGCAAGGTCGACCACGGCGGGCACGCCGGTAAAGTCCTGCAAGATAACGCGGGCTGGCGTAAAGGATATCTCGGTGCTGGGCGCCGCCTTTGCGTCCCAGTTGGCCAGCGCGAGGATGTCCTCGCGAGTGACGTCGCGACCATCCTCGTGGCGCAGCAGGTTTTCAAGCAGGATCTTGAGGGAGTAGGGCAGTCGCTCTACATGTCCGTCTTTCACGGCGTCAAGGCGAAAGATCTCGAATTCGTTACCACCGACCGCAAGCGTCGAGCGAGCGCCAAAGCTATCCGTCATTGTCTGTTCTCCGGGATTTCTGGTTTACATAGCGGCAAGGCAGCCACCGGCGTGCGCATTATAGCGAAACGCTTGGCGCTTCGCTTAGGGAGTTTGGTCGATGACGGCGCCGCCCAGACAGCGCGCGCCATCGTAAAACACCACGAACTGGCCCGGCGCGACGGCCTTTTGGCGCTCATCGAATCGCACCTCGAGCGTTGCTTCGTCGAGGGCCATCACGACGCAGTCCTGATCCTGCTGCCGATAGCGGATTTTCGCCTGACAGCGCATCCCTTCTTGGAGCCTGTCGGGACGGGCGCCGATCCAACTGGGATCTATCGCTACCAGCCTGTCGCTGAACAGTAGCTTGTGTTCGCCTTGAGCGACGATCAGCGCGTTGTCGACAAGGTCCTTCGCGACGACGTACCAGGGTTCTTCGCCACTGTCTTTTCGGCCGCCGATGCGCAGTCCCTGGCGTTGACCAAGCGTGTAATACATCAGCCCCTCGTGAGTACCGACCTCTTCGCCATTGGGGGTTCTCATCGGGCCGGGGTTGGCGGGCAGGTAGGTGCTGAGGAACTCCCTGAACGGACGCTCGCCAATGAAGCAGATACCGGTACTGTCTTTCTTGTCGTGAACGGCAAGGCCCGCGTCACGCGCGATTTGTCGCACCTCGGCTTTTTCCAGGTCGCCCAACGGGAACACGGTTTCTGCGAGCGCTTCTGCAGTGACCGCATGCAAAAAGTAGCTCTGGTCCTTGCCCGGGTCGTTGCCTTTGAGCAGGGCACCGTGGCCATCGATAAGGGCAGTTCGTGCATAGTGCCCGGTCGCAAGGAGGTCTCCGCCCAGCCGTCTCGCGTAGTCGCGAAATACGCCAAATTTGATTTCGCGGTTACAGAGCACGTCGGGGTTCGGCGTCCGTCCCTTGCCATACTCGTCCAGGAAATACTCGAAAACCTGGTCGCGATACTGTTTTGCGAAATTCGCGTGGTGCAGCGGAATATCCAGCTGTTCGCACACGCGGCGCGCATCTTGTAGATCCTGGGCCGCGGTGCAGTAGCCGTCGTCGTCTTCCCAGTTCGTCATATGCAGTGCGTGAACGTCAGCGTCCGGCTTTCTTCAGGAGGATTGCAGCCACCGCGGAATCCACCCCGCCGGAGAGTCCGAGGATGACTCGTTTGTTTGCTACCTGGTTTGCGAGGGAAGACACCATAGGCGGCGCATTCTACTGTAGAAAAGAGTTTGCCGGCGACCTGGATCCGCCGGTTGACTATTGTCCGTAGATCGCGCGAACAGGATGATTGGACGGTCTAATGCGGACATAATCTGCGATCTCAGTCAATGCGGCCGAACGCGCCTCAGGCGCAACGCCTGGTGCGTCGTCTCAGCAATTCAGTTTTGAATCCCACCCGTTTTTTGGCGATTATTGCCGTGTAGTGTTTATTCGCAATATTTGGAATGTAGAGGTTTTGTGTTTGGCAATTTATTGGCAGCTGATTCCGCGTCATATCGGGCTCTTCGTGTTGTCCATTTCTTGCCTGACGGCGTGCGGCGGGAGCAGTGGCGGTGCCGCGGCTACGCCACCGGGACCCGCTCCATCGGAGGTGCAGTCGCCGGGCGGTATCTGGTTTGGCACGGATAGTGCGGCCGAGTCTGTCGTGTTCTACATTGCCGAGACAGGCAAGATGCGAGTGACAATGCGTCCGCAGGGCGGGCCGTTTGTGTCATTTGGTGGTGGTCTTGTCAGTGTGACCTCGAACAATGTAGTCAACGGGTCATTCGAAGTTGAAGGCAGCGGATTTCCACCGCTGGTTCAACCAGTTGAAGACTTGGGATGCTCTGTGTCCGGAAGCGTTCAGCAACGTCAGACGCTGTCTGTTCAGGTCACGTGCTCTGACTCGAACGGGGTAGTCTACGACGAGGCGCTCACGCTCATGTATGACACGAACGTTTACGAGCGTGATTCGTCGTTACAGTCGATTGCCGGCGACTACACGCTCCCATTTCAGCCCGACACGAACTCGCTCAACATCGCCGCGGATGGCACGATTTTCGGGATGATTGACAACGGAGCGCGTTGTCAGATTGCCGGAACAGCAGAACTTATCGATTCGGACTACACGTTTGTCGACATCACCTGGACGCTGTCGAGTTGCACTGACCTATTCGGGGTATTTGAAGGCGTTGAGATGTCGGGTTTTGCATTGGCTAATCTGCAGCCTAACGGCGATCCCCGCAGATATTACTTCCTCTTGACCGGATCAACCCAAAACGGCGTCTTTTCGATTAGCGTGCTCTACGAACCTGTCTGACTGACTGATGCAATTTTCAATTTCTCGACTCGAATCAGGATTTGCCGGCGACTGAACATTGGGGCTGTATCCTACTAAGCCTCCGTTCGAAACGCGTCAAGAATAGTACCGGGTAGTCAGACGCTCAGCGCCAATCGGGATGCTTCGCGATAGGACACGACTCGCTGCCGTTCCTCATCCCAGAGGCAGCAGCGGAAGCAATCGTTGATATCACGCGGTGAGAGCGTCGTTGTAACCGGTGACTGGAGTTCCGGAATAGCATCCATCACCTCTGGCAGACGATAGAAGGGGATGCGCACGTTCAAGTGGTGGATGTGATGAAAACCGATATTGCCGGTGAACCACTGCATCAACTTGTTTAGCCGCATGTAACTGGAGGATTCCATTGCCGCCCGGTAATACGTCCAGGCCTCCTCGGACAGGATGTGCATGCGTTTGAAACTGTGCTGTGCAAAAAATAGATAACTACCGAGCGCTGATGCCACAGTCATAGGAAGCAACAGCACGAAAAACGCGGTCTCGAAGCCACCGAATAGCCATAACACGGTAATGATTGCTGCATGGCCCAAAAGCGCCAGAAACGAGTCCCAGTGTCGTACCGGGTTTTTTAGAAACGGCAGCAAGGTGACGCTGAAAAAGAAAATCGTTACGTAACCGAACAACACCGTGATCGGATGCCGGGTTACGCGGTAGCTGATTCTGGTCGCACGCGATGAGTCGCGCCACATTTGCGTTGTCATGATCGGAAAAGCGCCGATACCCGCCTCAGAGATCTGGCCTACGTGGCCGTGATGGTAGTTATGGCTCTTCTTCCAGGATCGGGGCGGTGTCAATGCAAGGGCTGAATAGATTCGGAACAAGATCCACGCCAGGCGCGAGCGCACAAGAATCGCCCGATGCATATAGTCATGGTACGTGATGAACGCTCGCACCATCAGCAACGCCGCGAGCAGAGAAAACAGGAGCTGAACGGGTCGGACGGGCGCTAATCCCGCGCCGGCGAGTGCGATGGCCAGCAAGGCAAACGTTGAGCCAACGTGCCACCAACTTGCAGCAACGGAATCTTCCACATACGGCACGGTCGCCTTGACCAGGTCCCGCCCTATCCGCAGTCCGGCACTTTGCTCGAACCAATCGTCGCCAGTTTTCAGTGCGCTCTTGTTCATCCTCTTGTCAACAGGAAGCAGTGACATTGTTGAGTGTCTCTCCATCTCCGTCAATTCTGGAATGTACCTAGTAAGGACTGTCAACCGTTCATTAGATAATTCGTTTCTTCTTATGAACACTTCTCACAGGAGCGAAATCATGAAGACCCAGACAACAATCAGCATCCTCACCGTCACCGCAATTGCGTTGGTCTCTTTTTCAGCCTCCGCACAGGGCCGTCACGGCCAGGACGGGGCCCAACCTCAGGATCGCGCCCAGGTCGAGCGTGGTCAGAAAGACTTTGATCGTGATCGTCTGCGCGACCGCGACAGAATCAGCGACCCGGCGCAGGATCGTGACCGTGTCCGCGACCAGGATCGAACACACGTCCCGGACAAAGCGAAACTCGGCGCGAACGGAATCTACGGTAGCGAGCTCATGAGTGTTGAAGAACGCAATCAATACCGTGAGCAGTTGAGACTCACCGAGTCGGACCCGAAAGCTCGTACGAAATTCATGGCACAACATCAAGAGAAGATGCAGGTACGTGCCAAACAGCAAGGGGTCAAAATCAACGACGCACCGGAACCGGAGGAAGCCGATTAGGTTTCGATAGTGCGACTGGGGCCGGGTATCCCGGCCCCTAATTCTAAGAATCAGCTCTATTAGCGGGAGAATCCCATGAACACGCGCGCAAACAGAGTGGCGAGTCTGGTTGTGACTGTCCTCATGGTCGCAAACGTCAATGCAATCGCAGAGGAAGGCAACACGTTTATCAGTTGGTCGACCGGTATCGAGTACTCGAGCGGTACCTACGGTGGTACGGCGGATATTGAAGACTTTTATGTGCCGATAATCGCTCGCATCGGCTATGAACGCGTTTCCTTCGAGCTCACCGTCCCTTACCTCAGCGTTCGGGCGCCGGCCGGCACCATTCTGCCGGAACCGGGCAATGAGCCGGTCTCCGGGTCGGGGCCGACTACGACTGAGAGTGGCTTGGGGGATGTCATCGCGGGGGTTACGCTGTATGACGTTTTCTACAGCGGGGAGCACGACATCGCGCTGGACCTCACAGGAAAGATCAAGTTTGGAACTGCCGATGAAAGCAAGGGCCTTGGCACCGGCGAGCAGGACTACACTTTGCGAGCGGATCTCTTCAAGTTCTTCGAGCAATTTACGCTGCTGGGTTCGGCAGGCTATAAATTGCGTGGAGACCCTCCCGGTCTGGACCTTAAGAATGTGCTTCTCGGATCCGTCGGAGGCGTGTATTCGATGACGGAAAAATCTCGCCTCGGCCTGATCTACGATTACCGGGAATCGGCACTCGCCGATGGCGATGCCGTTTCCGAGCTATCCGTATTTCTGTCGAGAAGCCTGACGGATTCCTGGCAGATTCAGTTCTATGTGTTTACGGGCTTTACCGAAAGCAGCGCCGACCGGGGTGCCGGCATTCTGTTTCATATAATTTGACTCAGTAACTGCGCTCAGACCAGGTTGGCGGTCGCCAATATACGGTCAACATTGTTCTGGAGTGGCAGCATGCCCGTCAGCAATGCGTCCGACTGACGCTTGCCCGATACGTAGTCTTGCAAGCAGCGTAGTACTGCGGGAGAGCGCAGCACGGCTTCCCGGCTGACAATTTCGTCAAGGGTCAGCCAACGTCGGCCAACGATGCCTTCGTCGAGTTGCCGTTTTGCATCACAGGCCAGGAACTCGGCCGCATAGACGATGCGCAGGAACTGTTGCCGGCTTTGCGGATGAATCCACAGGTAGATGCCGACGAGGTTGCCGCATGAAACGTCACATCCGGTCTCTTCGAGGGTTTCGCGAATAACAGCCTGTTCCGGCGATTCTCCCGCCTCGATGTGTCCGCCGGGTTGGCTCAACACGCGTTGGCGAGATACATACTCTTCGACGAGCAGGAACTGACCTTCATGCTCGACGACAGCCGCAACTGTCAGATCGGTCGGGTGCATAAGTTCCTAGATGCCGAGTTGGCGAAATTCCACTTCAACTTCACTGGCAAGCCAGATCTCGTCAAACATTTTGCTATACAGCTTCGCGACGGCGGGTTCGTGCGTATCGGCGATACCTTCCCAGCGACTTGCCTGCAGGCGATACACCAGCGCGGTTTCGTCGGCAATACAAAATGCTTCAGCGTGAGTCCGCAGGTCATCGCGTACATGCCTGAATTCGATATAGGTATTGAGGCGTCGACCCAGATGTACGAAGTTGTTGCCGTTTTTGACCGCGCGCGAAGGGTCTGCAATCAGCACGCGAATCCGCGCATACGTTTGTGACAGGACCAGACGTTTGACGATCTCGAGAAACTCGGGATCGTCGTAGATTCCCGGCTCAAGGTCGTGCGTGAAGATGGAAACTTTGCGCGACGCCTCACTGACCACCTCGATCGCGGCCTGACGCATCTCTTCGCGCGTAGAGATTACCCAGCGTTTGCTGTTTTGCTCTGGCTGTTCCATAGGCTGACCATATTACCGGCGACAAAGATTTCGACTTGCCAACTGCGTCACGTTTTGACGTATGTTTCCCAGTTGACAACAATTCGCATCCCGCGCCGATCGGAGGTTTCAGGGTCCCTGTGCCAATTGTCCCAAGGCTTCCCCAATTAACATATGGTCAGGAGCTCTCAGGCAGCGCAAATGCACCCTGCGCGAGGAGCCAGCGCAGGCATGCTGTTCCGAGGGCGGCGACAAGGCCTTTGTTTAACTTTCTGCGTGTGCACAGGCTTGCGATGGCCTCAAGTGCGCCATCCTCCATGGACCGATCGGCGCCGTTTACATAGATCTTGACGGTGTCATACGCAATACGCGTCATGCCGTGCAGCTGCAATTGACGAAGTGTCTCAGGCGCTGCGATCAGTGCTGCGATTTCCTGGTCGGTAGGCGCTTGCGGCTTCAGCCAGTCCTTCAATTCAGTAACGGCCCGGCCCAGCGATGACGCGTTCTGTCCCGCACGGCTTCGCGCCTTGGACGATATGTAGCCGGGTCGGATTTCCTGTAGCTGGAGGTCGGGATCGGTGTAGAAAGCCGGGGCATGCATGCCGATCGAATAGGTCAGGCACGCTCGTTTTGCGGTGCCCCAGTGTGCGATGCCCGGTGGCAAGTACAGCACGTCGCCTTGACGCGTCACGTGATGTTCACCGTCATGGAATTCCTGTAGCAGGGCGAGTTCATCGCTCGCCAGGACATCGTCTTCTATATTGCCGGATGAAAACCGCCACTCACGAATCCCGATGCCCTGGCACAGAAACACGTCGTAATTATCACGATGCGGTCCGACGCCACCCCCCGGGGCGGCGAAGCTGATCATCAGGTCGTCGATGCGCCAGTCGGGGATAAAAGGCACTTGCTCAAATAGCCGTCTCATGGCCGGCAGGTGCTTTTCCACGTCGTGCACGAGCAGCGACCAGTCTCGCCCGGGCAATGCTTCCAGAAAAGTGGCGTCAAACGGACCCGTCTTCACACGGTAACGGGTCCGTTCCTTCGTATGTTCGGTGAAGACGATGCGTGATTCAACGTCATCCAGCGTCGCGAGCCAGGCAAGTTCGTTGCGAGTGATTGCGGGGCGCATCGAGTCGATCGCCCGTGGCATGAACAGCGGGGCCTTCTGCCAATAGCCGGAGAGGAACGTCTCTGGCGTCAGTTTCCCGGGAAGCTTGAGCACAGCTCGTCGTCTCAGATATCGCGCGCCTGTTTCGCTGCCAGACCGATGTAGGTTTCTGGCGTGAGCGCGCGCAAACGTTGCTTCTCATCCTGCGGAATATCAAGCGTGTCGACGAACGTCATCAGAACGCCCTCCGTTACCGCGTGCCCGCGAGTCAGGGCTTTGAGCTTCTCATAGGGCTCCGGAATACCGTACCGTCGCATCACGGTTTGCACGGCCTCGGCGAGCACTTCCCACGCTACCGATACGTCGGCGTGAATAGCCTCCTCATTGACCTGCAGTTTGCCGACGCCCTTTTTCAAAGACTGCAAAGCGATCGTCAGGTATCCGATCGCAACGCCGAAATTTCGTTGCACGGTCGAGTCGGTCAGGTCGCGTTGCCATCGCGAAACAGGCAGCTTTTCAGCGAAGTGGCTCAGCATTGCATTCGCCATGCCCAGATTGCCCTCGGCGTTTTCGAAATCGATGGGATTGACCTTGTGTGGCATTGTTGATGATCCGACCTCGTCCTTCGCCACCGACTGCTTGAAGTAGCCGAGGGAAATGTAGGCCCACACATCGCGGGCGAAATCGATGAGTATCGTGTTGTAGCGCACTAGCGCATGCGAATACTCTGCCGTCCAGTCATGCGGTTCGATTTGCGTGGTATACGGATTCGGAAGAACGCCCAGCGATTCAATAAAGCGATGACTGATCACCTGCCAATCAACATCGGGATAAGCGACCGCATGGGCATTGTAATTGCCAACCGCGCCATTGAACTTACCCAGGATCTCCACGGCGGCAAACTGTTTTTGTGCGCGATCCAGACGTGCGACGACGTTCGCCAGTTCCTTGCCAAGCGTCGTCGGGCTCGCCGTCTGTCCATGTGTGCGGGAGAGCATCGGTAATTCGGCATGCTCGCGTGCCATGGCTTTTAGCCGGTTGCACAACTCACGCATTTTCGGCAGTAGCACGTCGGAACGTGCAGACCGTAGCATGAGTGCATAAGACAGATTATTGATGTCTTCCGACGTGCAGCCAAAATGCAGGAAGTCCTTCAGCGGTTTGGTCTCCGGGCCGTCTCCGAGTCGTTCGCGTATGAAGTACTCGACCGCTTTAACGTCATGATTAGTCGTCGATTCGATTTTCTTGATGCGCTCGGCGTCGTCCAGCGAGAATTCATCAACGATACGGTTTAGCACGTCCTTCATAACGGAGGAAATCGGTCCGATTTCGTCGATGCCGGATTCGTCCGCGAGGCTCTGCAGCCAGCGCACTTCGACCAGCACCCGAAACCGCATAAGTCCGCATTCGCTGAAGATATCTCGGAGGTCGTCGACCTTTTCTGAATAGCGACCGTCGGCCGGGGAGAGGGCTCTTAAAGGGGAGACTTTCATGCGATAGAGCTTTTCATGAACAATAAACCAGTGTAGACAACAGCGCGCAAAGCGAGAATCATACACGTTTTAAGGCATATCGAAGTGGCGCAGTGGGCGCCAAATGGAGCTAAGCTGGCAATGAACGACAAAGCATTTCGCATCGAAAAAGACAGCATGGGTGAACTTGAAGTCCCTGCGGACGCACTCTGGGGCGCGCAAACGCAGCGCGCGGTCAATAATTTTCCGATTAGCGGGCTCACGATGCCGCGCCAGTTCATCGGCGCCCTGGGCCTGGTGAAATGGGCCGCGGCGGGCGCCAATGCGGAACTCGGACTCATACCCAGCGAGGTGGCGATCGCCATTCAGACGGCGTCACTGGCGGTTGCCGCGGGTGAGTACGATGAGCACTTCCCGATCGATGTTTTCCAGACCGGATCCGGCACCAGTTCGAATATGAATGCCAATGAGGTCATATCGCACCTGGCGACCGCAAGCCTGGGGAAAGAGGTCCATCCGAACGACCACGTGAACATGAGCCAAAGCAGTAATGACGTCATTCCGACCTGCGTTCACGTCTGTTCGGCGCTGGCCATCAAGCAGGAACTGCTGCCCGCCCTGGGCCACCTTTCGAAGGTCCTGGAGAATAAGGCCGACGAGACCCGTGACGTCGTGAAGACCGGGCGAACCCATCTGATGGATGCAATGCCCGTGACGCTCGGCCAGGAACTTGATGGCTGGCGCTCGCAGATTGACCATGCGAGTGAACGGCTTGCGGACACGATGAAACGCCTGACGGCGCTGGCACAGGGTGGAACCGCGGTTGGTACCGGCATCAACGCGCATCCCAAATTTGGGGCCAAGGTCGCCTTGTTGCTCGGCGAACATACCGGTGTGCCGTTCAGGGCCGCCGAAAATCAGTTCGAATCGCTCAGCACTCAGGACGCCGCGGTTGAGACGTCCGGGCAGCTGCGCGTCCTGGCGGTCAGCCTGACGAAGATCGCCAACGATCTGCGCTGGATGAATTCCGGGCCGCTTGCGGGAATCGGCGAGATAGCGTTGCCGGCGTTGCAGCCGGGCTCGAGCATCATGCCGGGCAAGGTCAACCCGGTGATTCCAGAGGCCGTTACGATGGTCTGCGCGCAGGTCATCGGCAATGACGTGACCATCACCATTGGTGGGCAAGCGGGTAATTTCCAGCTGAACGTCATGTTGCCTGTGGTCGTGCATAACCTGATTCAGAGTATCGAGACGCTGGCAACAGCGAGTGTCTGCCTGGCCGATAAAGCCATCGCCGGGTTCACGGTGAACACCGACAACATCAATCGGGCATTGGATCGCAACCCGATACTGGTTACTGCGCTGAATCCGGTTATCGGCTACGAGAAAGGCGCGGCTGTCGCCAAGAAAGCCTACAAGGAAGGGCGCCCGTTGAAGGACGTTGCGCGCGAAATGACGGATTTGACCGATGAGGAACTCGACAGGCTTCTCGATCCCGCCAGCTTGACCGAGGGTGGTATCAAACATTAACGATTTCCGGAATCGGGAGTCTCTGACGGCGGACCTGCTGCGCGAGCGCCTCGCGGGGACGCGACTGCCCGACGATCCGCTGGACGTAACGATGCCGTCCGGCAGCGAGCGCTGGCCCGCGCCTGTGCGAGAGCAGCTGACGGCAACGCTCAAGCCCGCCGGTGTTCTGATTCCGGTGATGCAAAGGACGGCGAAACTGTCCGTGCTGCTAACGCAGCGTTCCGCCGACCTGAAGCATCATGCAGGGCAGGTCAGTTTTCCCGGCGGCCGCATGGAAGAGCAGGACGACGATGTGTGCTTCGCGGCGCTTCGGGAGACCCGTGAAGAAGTCGGCATCGAGCCGCATCACGTGTCTGTGATCGGCTACCTGGGGGCTATGCCGACGATTACGGGCTACGCGGTGACGCCCGTGGTCGGGTTGGTGAGCGACGCCGCGGAGCTGGTCATTGACCGCACCGAGGTCGAGTACGCTTTTGAAGTGCCGCTGGAATTCCTGCTCGATGAGCGTAATGACCAGCGGGTCGAGCGCGAATTTCATGGTCGCCTGTTTCCGATGGTGGAATTTCACTACGAGGATCAGAGGATATGGGGCGCCACCGCCCAGATGATATTGACCTTCCGTAAAATACTTAAAAATAAATGAGTTATGGGTAATATCAAGAATTTACTCGAAGTTATGCGGAAGCTCCGCGATCCGGAGACCGGCTGCCCCTGGGACGTCGAGCAAACTTTTGCGACGATAGCCCCGTATACGATCGAGGAGGCCTACGAAGTGGCCGACGCGATTGCCCGCGAGGACACTCACGACCTCAAAGGCGAGCTGGGCGACCTCTTGTTGCAGGTTGTTTTTCACGCGCAGATGGCGGCCGAGGCCGGGCATTTCGACTTCGACGACGTGGTGAGCAGTATCTGCGAGAAGATGATTCGCCGACATCCACATGTCTTCGGTAGCGACGAGGAACGCGCAAACGGCAAGGTCGACGGCAGCTGGGAGGAGATCAAGGAGCTGGAGCGGGCTTCCACCGAGGATACCAGCGCGCTCGCGGGGGTTGCGAAGGCGCTTCCGTCACTGAAAAGGGCACAAAAGCTCGGCAAGCGGGCAGGTCGCGTCGGGTTTGACTGGCCGGATCGTCGCGGAGTCAACGCCAAGATTCACGAGGAACTGGATGAGCTGGAGCAAGCGGTCGGCATTCGCGATGCGGACAGCATTGAAGAGGAGTTCGGTGATCTGCTGTTTGCCGTGGTCAACCTGGCACGGCACCTCGATATCGATCCGGAAAAAGCGCTGACCGGCGCGAACGCCAAGTTCGAGCGTCGCTTTCGTGACATGGAGATTGCCATCGGGAAAAAGGGCAGCGGGATCAAGGACTTCTCGTTGGAGAGTCTCGACCGCGAATGGCGGGCGGCAAAGAAGCGCGTTGGCTAGGTTGCGAGGTGTTCATAAACCGTTCAGAAATCTGGGTTTTTTCCTTTTTCATGTTCAGGAACGGTTCATTGCCCCGGGATTAATCTTGTCCACAAGCTGGCTAGAGCCGGCTGTTTGGGACAAGGAGCAGGACTATGAACACTCGAATCACAGCATGGATAAGCGCACTAATCTTACTCGGCACCGCGGGCAGCGCCTTGGCGGACCCCGACTATCGCGTGGCGCGTAATGACCGAGCGATGTATGACTACGCGAAGGTCATCTCTTCGCAGCCAATCATTGACTATGTCACGGTTAAAACGCCGGTTCGTGAGTGCTGGGAAGAGATGCAGTACTACACGGTTGATCGCCGCGCTCGGCACGGCGGCGGCGCGACGCTCGTTGGCGCGATTATCGGTGGCGTTATCGGGCACCAGGTTGGCAGCGGTCGCGGAAATGATGCGGCAACGGTCGCCGGCACGCTGATCGGTGCGGCGATCGGCAATGATGCCGCGCAGCGGCGTCATAACGGCTATGGCGAAGAGCGTATTGCGCGCCCTGTCGAGCGCTGCGAGACGCGTTTCCAGGCGCACCAGGAAGAGCGCATCGACGGCTACCGTGTGACCTACCGTTACCACGGCCAAAAATACAGCACGGTAATGCCCTACGATCCGGGCCAAAAAATCCGCGTACGCGTTGACGTGCGGCCCACCGGGTAACACAGGGGTTCGATGTGACGCGTTTCATTGCAATCAAACGGCGCTCGTACGACACTTGGCGCATGCGTTTTGCTCTCGCACTTTTGCTCCTGACCGGGTCGGCATTGCTGCCGACCCGGTCAGACGCGTTCGATATCGAAGAGACCTTGAAGGAACTGCACGTGCAGTACCAGGGTGAGCAAACTTACAGCGTCGCGCAGCAGGGCGGTGGCATGACGCTGGCGCAGGCCATCGAGTCCGTGCGCAGCCGTACCAACGGTCGCGTGGTCAGCGCTGAGACCAAGGTCCAGGGCGGCCGTGAAGTGCATTACGTCAAGGTCCTCACGAAGGACGGCAAGGTCAAGACTCACAAGGTCAACGGCCGACGCCGCTAAACCTCTATAACTCCGAATCAGGAACCGGGAACATGCGACTGCTGGTAATTGAAGATGATGCCACTTTGCGCGAATCACTCACGCGCAAGCTCGGCGAGTCTGGATTCGCGGTGGAGCAGGCTGCGGATGGCAAAGAGGGTCTGTACTTTGCCCTCGAGTATCCGGTTGACCTGGCGATCATCGATCTTGGGCTCCCTGAAGTGTCCGGACTCGACATTATTCGAAAGGTGCGCGAAAAGGGTAAGGCTTATCCGATTCTGATACTCACGGCGCGCGACCGCTGGGAAGACAAAGTTGACGGTCTCAGCGCCGGCGCCGACGACTACGTCGTCAAGCCATTCCATTTCGAAGAAGTGAGCGCGCGAGTCAACGCGCTGCTGCGGCGCAGTGGCGGCTGGGCATCATCGGTGCTGAGTGCGGGCCCGGTAGCCCTCGATACGTCCCGTCAGGAGCTGACCGTCAATGAAAAAGCGATCGACCTGACGAGCTTCGAGTACAAGATTATCGAGTACCTGATGCTTCGGGCCGGTCAGGTCATCTCTAAGTCGGAACTGACGGATCGCCTTTATGACCAGGACTTCGAGCGAGATAGCAATGTGATCGAGGTATTTATCGGTCGTTTGCGCAAGAAAATGGATCCGGACAATTCCCTCAAGCCCATCGAAACGCTACGGGGTCGCGGCTACCGCTTCGCGCTGGAGCGAAATCAGTCAGGCTGACGCGGTTCATGCGTTCCCTTAGCAGCCGACTACTGGTCTCAGTCAGTGTGTTGCTGCTGGTGTTTTTCGGCGCAACCATCGCGGTTCTGGACACCGCATTCAGCGAAGCCGGCGAGCAGGCGCGCCGCGACATTCTGGATGGCCAACTTGTTGCCCTGTTAGCGGCCGCGGAGCCGGATGACAACGGCGACCTGATGCTTCCAGATCGCCTGCGCGAACCGAGATTCGAGAACATCGGTTCTGGACTCTACGCAGAGCTGCGTGATGTGAACAGTGAAGTGCTTTGGCGCTCACGATCCGCGCTCGGCCTGGAGATTCCCAAGGGCGTCACGCCGGAACCTGGGAATCATTTGTTTGCGCGCGAGAGTCTCGAGGATGGCACACCGTTATTGAGCCTGAGCCTGACCGTGCAGTGGGAATTCTCCGACGAAGAATTCAGGCCTTACGTCTTCAAGGTTGCTGAGAGTCTCGATTCTTTCAATGCCCAGGTCGCCGGTTTCCGGCGGCAGCTGTTCGGCTGGTTTGCGGCGGTAGCATTGACGATGTTGCTCGCGTTTTCGATGCTGCTCCGCGGGCTTCTCAAGCCGTTGCGCCTGATCGAAACGGAAATTACGGAGATAGAAGAGGGCAAACGTGACGCTCTCTCCGGCTCATTTCCGACGGAGTTAGTCGGCGTCGCGAGAAATATGAACCTCCTTATCGACAGCGAACGGGCGCGTTCCGATCGATATCGATACACGCTGGATAATCTCGCGCACAGTTTGAAGACGCCGCTCGCGGCAATGCGCGCGCTGTTGAACGATGGGCACACTAGTGGGTTTAGCGGTCGATACAATGAGCAGATCGATCGTATGGATGAAATTGTGCGCTACCAGTTACGCAAGCCAGCGGCATCGGCATCGGACAAGATCGTTTTGAAGCCTGTGGCTGTAGAAAAAGAAGTCGCGCGACTCGTCGATGGTTTGCGCAAGGTCTACCACGACAAGAATCCGGATTTCGAAGTGAGTATCGAAAGCGGCATGCAATTCAGGGGCGATACCGGGGATTTCCTCGAGCTCGCCGGCAATCTCCTGGACAACGCCTGCAAATGGTGTAAGAAACGCGTTCGCATCAGCATCGTACCGTCGGTCGGCGCAAGTGGCGTCGCAAGCGGCATGGTGTTGACGGTGTCAGATGACGGGCCGGGCATTCCGAAAGAGGCCGCCGACGCCTTGTTGCAACGGGGTATGAGGCTCGACGAGTCCACACCTGGTCATGGCATCGGATTGGCGGTTGTGAAAGACATTGCCCGCTCGTACGGCGGGCAACTGTCGATCAATCCGTCCGATCTGGGCGGTGCAGAAATCATGGTATCCATACCACCTATCGCCAAATCGCGGACCCCATAGATTGCCCAAATGGTCTGCCTTATTCGTGTTTGGCGGCGGCCGACTTCGTCAATTTGACCAACGGTTCGATAAGCTCCAGCGGCAACGGGAAAACGATCGTGTTGGTTCGTTCGTTGGCTATCTCCTTGAGCGTCTGCAGATAGCGTAGCTGAAGTGCCTGCTCTTCCTGCCCGAGTATATTCGCGGCTTCGGCCAGCATCTTGGCCGCCTGTTTTTCGGCCTCGGCATTAATGACTTTTGCACGCCGTGCGCGCTCCGCTTCCGCTTGCTGCGCGATCGCACGGATCATGCTCTCGTCGAGGTCGACGTGCTTGATCTCAACGTTAGCAACCTTGATTCCCCAATTGTCGGTGCGCGCATCCAGCAGGTTTTGAATGTCGGTATTCAGTTTGTCGCGCTCAGCGAGCATGTCGTCAAGCTCATGCTGACCCAGTACCGATCGCAGCGTCGTTTGCGACAATTGACTCGTCGCTTCGAATACGTTGGCAACGCGGATGATCGCTTTTTCCGGATCAACGATTCGAAAGTAGATGACCGCATTGACCTTGACCGAGACATTGTCGCGAGAAATCACATCCTGCGTTGGCACATCCAGGACGATGACGCGCAGATCGACCTTGACCATCTTTTGGATGCCGGGAATCAGGATGATCAAGCCGGGCCCTTTGACGGTTTGGAAACGGCCGAGCAGAAAAATAACGCCGCGTTCATATTCTTTGAGGATCTTGATCGTGTGGTACAGCAGCACGATAATCGCGGCGCCGAAAATAGCGAGCACTGGAAGTTGTAGCATCGGATGTTCCTCCTCAGGTTTGCAGCTGGGCGTCGGGATTAACGGACCGAAGCGACAGGTTCTACATCAAGTATCAGGCCGTCCATGGCGCGCACGACGACCTGTTGGTTTTTCGAAATAGGGACCGATGAACGGGCGTGCCACGATTCGCCTTCAAGCCAGACCATGCCTTCGCCGGAGAAATCTTCCATCGCTGTCGCGATACCGCCGACAATGGACTCGACGCCCGACACGGCCCCGCGGCGACGGAGTTTCACCAGGTAGCCCAGCATCCAGATGATCAGAAGCGCAAAGATCAGCGCAATGCCAATGACAAAAGTGAGGGATATACCGAATCCCGGGATGCTCGCTGTCGAACATCATGATCGAGCCAAAAACGAACGCGGCAATTCCACCGATGCCAAGTGCACCGAAACTCGGCGCGTAGGCTTCCGCGATCATCAGGGCTATACCCAGGAATATCAGCGCCAGTCCGGCGTAGTTAACGGGAAGCACCTGCAAAGCGTAGGCTGCGAGTAGCAGGCAAATCACGCCAACGACACCTGGCACAATCGCTCCCGGGTTCCACCCTTCGTACATCAATCCATAGAGACCGATCAGTCCGAGCAGCAACACGATTTCAGGGTTCGAGATAATGCCAAGCAAACGAATGCGCCAGTTGGGCTCGTACGCCTCAACTTCCGCGTCCAGGGTTTTGAGCGCTATCGTCTCACCGTTGATTTCCACTTCGTGGCCGTCGATAAGCGTCAGCAGCTCGTCGCGGTCGGCGGCGATGAATTCAATGACGTTCTGTTCCAGTGCCTGCGATGCCGTCAGCGTCGCAGCCTCGGTGACCGCTTTTTCGGCCCAGTCCGCGTTGCGTCCGTGGCGTTCTGCAAGGCTGCGAATATAGGCAACCGCATCGTTCATCACCTTGCGTTCCATCGAGCGACCGGAAGGTGGCGCTGGTTCTTCAGAATCTTCGTCGTCCGCACCATCGTCTACGGTGGCGTGGCGTCCTCGCCGCCGAGCGACACCGGGGTCGCTGCGCCAAGGTGTGTCGTTGGCGTCATCGCCGCGATGTGGCTGGCAAGCAGGATGTAGGTACCGGCGCTGTCAGCTCTCGCGCCCGCCGGAGTCACGTAGGTCACAACCGGCACGGTTGACGCCAGAATTTTCTGCACCATGTCGCGCATCGGTTTCATGAGACCACCGGGCGTGTCCATGTTGATGATCACGAGCTCGGCGTTGATTTCTTCCGCGTGCTCGATGCCGCTGATCAGGTAGTCGGCCGTCGCAACGCCAATACCGTCTTTGACTTCAAGTTCGACGATCTGACTCGCCGCGGCAGCCGGAAACTGCTGCCAATCGCAATCAGCAGCAGCGTGGCAAGCGCCGGGAGGTTCAGGAGCCGGCGAATCCTGTTGCCGTGTGATTTCATGCGTTAATAGTACCAGCCTCCAGCCGTATGGCGGATGAAATCGAGCTTTTGATTCACGTCGCCAGCTGGCATGCTGTCGGCCTTGTCCACTGTATTGGCAGATGCCATGTTTATTCGATTTATCACGACCGGCGGAACCATCGACAAAATCTATTTTGACGACCTCAGCCAATTCGAGGTGGGTGAGTCACAGGTTCAGCACATCCTTGCCGAGGGCCTCGCCGCATTCGACTTTGATGTCGTGCCGCTGATGCACAAAGACAGTCTCGAGATCACAGACGAGGATCGTCGTATGTTGCATGACTTCATCGAAACGGACGACGCCAGCCTCTATGTCATTACCCACGGTACCGATTCCATGCCGAAGACGGCCGAGGTTCTTTCGAATATCGAAGGCAAGACGATCGTTTTGACCGGGGCGCTTACACCGGCCCGATTCAAGACGACCGACGCGGTATTTAACGTTGGCATGGCCGTCGCGGCGGTTCAGGTTGCGAGCCACGGGGTCTACATTGCAATGAGTGGGCAGCTTTTCAAAGCCGGTGCGGTTCGCAAGAACCGCGCCGAGAATCGATTCGAGAAGCTAGCGTAGGGGCCGGCATTGTCTGGCGGCCTGACGGCCGCCGCGCTGCTTCGCGGCCAATGGGCCGCTCCTACAGTGCTGGGGACATTCCTGATTTAGCCAACTAATTCGCTAAATCAGGAATGTCCCCAATGCCTCCCTTATCTGAGCCCAGGGCCGTTTCTACAGGTCAAAATTGATGCCCTGCGCCAACGGCAGGTCCTTACCCCAGTTGATCGTATTGGTCTGGCGGCGCATATAGGCCTTCCAGGCGTCACTGCCGGCCTCGCGTCCACCGCCGGTTTCTTTCTCACCACCAAAAGCGCCGCCGATTTCGGCGCCGGAGGTGCCGATGTTGACGTTGGCGATGCCGCAATCGGAGCCGCCGTGGGACAGGAAGTACTCTGCGTTCTGCACGTTGTCTGTAAAAATCGAAGATGACAGACCCTGAACAACGCCGTTCTGCAAGGCGATAGCTTCGTCAATCGTGTCGAATGGAATCAGGTAAAGGATCGGGCCGAAGGTCTCATGTTGCACGATCTCCCAGTCGTTCTGAACCACCGCGATCGCAGGCGTAATAAAATTTCCTGGTCCATCGATCCGCTCACCACCACACAAGATTTCGCCTCCGGCTTTACGGACTGCTTCGCACGCCGCTTCAACTGTCCTCACCGCAGCATCATTGATCAGTGGGCCCATCAATGTGTTGGGATCGAGCGGGTCACCGATGCGCACCTGGCTATAGGCTTTGACCAGCGCATTCTTCACTTCGTCGAAGCGCGAGCGATGCGCGATTACCCGACGTGTCGACGTACAGCGTTGCCCGGCTGTGCCGACCGCACCGAAAACGATCGACGGAATGGCAAGATCGAGATTGGCATACTCATCCACGATGATGGCATTGTTGCCACCCAGTTCTAGCAGGCATTTACCCAGGCGATTTGCGAGCCGTTCGCCAACGCCGCGGCCGACCCATGTCGAGCCCGTAAACGAGATCAGGTTGACTCGTGCGTCATCAACAAATCGCTCTGCGAGCTCATGCGAGGCCGAACCGCCGTTTATCAGGAAAAACACCGGCGGCAGTTCCATATCCGAGAGCGCGTCGTTGATAATCTTTTGCACGGCGACGCCGCACAATGCGGTGTTCGATGACGGTTTCCAGATATTGACATTTCCGCAGATCGCGGCAATGCAAGCATTCCAGGCGTAAACGGCGACCGGGAAATTGAATGCCGAAATCGTGCCAACCAAACCGAGCGGATGCCATTGTTCGTACATACGGTGCTGCGGCCGTTCCGAGTGCATGGTGCGGCCGTACAGCATCCGTGACTGGCCAACCGCAAAGTCGGCAATGTCGATCATCTCCTGAACTTCGCCGTCGCCCTCTGCCTTTATCTTACCGTTCTCCAGTGCCACCAGGCTGCCAAGCGCGTCTTTGTGCTTGCGTAATGCATTGGCAATGTTGCGCACGGCTTCGCCACGAACCGGCGCCGGCACCATTCGCCATTCGAGGAAGGACGCCTGCGCCTGAGTGATGATGTTTTCGTATTCCGCTTGCGATGTTGTGCGGACACTTGCGATGACATCACCAGTAGTCGGGTTTACCGATTCGATGATGCCGGCGGACCCGTCGGCGCTGGAGTTCGGGCCAATCCAGGTTCCGTCATTTACCGCCTCGAGACCGAGTTGCTCAAGTATTGTCTGCATGTCGTTATTCTCCAGTGTCAGCGCGCTGATGACCGATTTCACCGCGGGCAACGAGTTCCGCGGAGGTCAGGGTCTGTGCCGCCGTTAATATTGATGTCGTCGAGATCCTCAAGCGGCGTGACATCGTCTTCGTGAACGGCGGGAAGTTGGCGCGCATTGTGCCAATCTCAACGTCGCCTTGCCACACCCCGCGCGATGATTGATAGTGGCGAGAAATCGGCCGGGGTCGTCCTCGCGGAAGGCCTCAACAGCGACGTCATAATTGCGCTGAAAGAAGCAATCCTAAATCATTGATTACATGAGAAACTTTTGAGCCTGGCGGACTCGCGTGGCATAGTCCGCGCTTGAGCAGAGCGTGTCCCCCTGTGCCCGCAATTAGAGAGTATGGTCAAACCGTGAGCAGAACATTACCGAAAACCGAGTGGCATCCCGCAAGTTGGCAGGGCTTCGAGGCCTCGCAACAAGCGGCGTACCCCAACAAGGCAGAGCTGGATCGCGTTGTTGCCGAGCTGAGTCGGCTGCCGCCGATCACGACGTCGTGGGAAGTCGACGCGCTGAAGGAACATTTCGCAAAGGCCCAGCGTGGCGAGGCGTTTGTGCTTCAGGGCGGTGACTGTGCAGAGACGTTTGACGAATGCACCTCCGAGAACATCGTCGACAAGCTGAAGATCCTGCTGCAGATGAGCCTGGTCATGATCTACGGACTCAAGAAGCCGGTTGTACGTGTGGGCCGCATGGCCGGTCAATATGCCAAGCCGCGCTCGGCCGATACGGAAACACGCTCAGGCACGACGCTGCCGAGTTTCCGTGGCGACCTGGTCAATCGAAGCGGCTTCACACCGGACGATCGTATTCCCGATCCGCAAATGATTTTGCGCGGCTATGAAAGGGCGGCGCTGACGCTCAATTTTGTGCGTTCCTTGGTCGACGGTGGATTCGCCGATTTACACCACCCGGAGTACTGGGACCTGGGCTGGGTAACTCATTCCTCCGCCGCTGCCGAGTACCACGACATCGTCGCTTCCATTTCCAATTCGCTCGATTTTCTCGAGACCGTGTCCGGGCGCCAGTTCCACCTCGCCCAGCGAGCCGACATTTATGCGGCACACGAGGGCTTGCACTTGCATTACGAGCAGGCGCAGACCCGTTTTCTCGATCGCCGCAAGCGCTGGTACAACCTCACGACGCATTTCCCGTGGATTGGCATGCGGACGGCGCAGCTCGATGGCGCGCATGTCGAGTATTTTCGGGGCATCGCCAATCCCGTTGGCATCAAAGTCGGTCAGGGCATGACCCGCGAGTGGATTCAGGACCTGGTCCGTACCCTCAATCCGAACAATGAACCGGGACGACTTACGTTGATTCATCGATTCGGAGCCAAGGCGATTGAAGACCATTTGCCTGCATTGATCTCCGCAGTGCGCGAGGTCGGTTCGCCGGTGCTCTGGGTATGCGATCCGATGCATGGCAACACCGAGAGTACGGCCGACGGAACCAAGACGCGGCGCTTCGACAGCATTGTGTCCGAGCTGGAATCTGCCTTCCGCGTTCACGAATCGATGGGCACTTACCTGGGCGGCGTTCATCTCGAGCTGACCGGCGATAACGTCACCGAATGCACCGGCGGCGCACGGGGACTCACGGACGGCGACCTCGCCCGGGCGTACAAGTCGACGGTCGATCCACGGCTGAACTACGAGCAGGCCATGGAAGTGGCGATGCGAATCGCGGGGCTAAAGAACGGCAAGTAGCCGCAACAGCTAGAGGGGACATTCTGCCTTTTCTAGCCTGGTGCCCTTGGGCGCCAGGCTAGAAAAAGCAGAATGTCCCCGAAAATGCGCTCCTACAGGGCTTGCCAGGCTTCCTCGCTGGACACAGCGGCGTGATTCACCGGGTTTAAGGCCATCCAGCGACCAGGGGCCGATGGAGTATCGAATCAGGCGCAGTGTCGGCAATCCGACCGCAGCCGTCATGCGCCGAACCTGACGATTGCGCCCCTGCGTCAGGGCAATTTCAATCCAGCGGTCCGTCACATTGGCTCGGTAACGTATCGGCGGATTTCGCTCCCAAAGGCGTGCTGGCGGGGCGAGCAGGGTCGCGGATACGGCTTTCGCCATGCCGTCTTTCAGTTTCACGCCGCTGACCAGTTCGCTGAGCTGCCGTTCGCTGGGTGTCCCCTCGACCTGGGACCAATAGGTCTTGGTGATCTTTGACGTCGGCTGGCTGATGCGTGCCTGCAATCGGCCGTCATCCGTCAGCAAAATCAGGCCTTCGCTGTCGTAGTCGAGCCTGCCGGCGGGGTAGACGTCGGCTACTTCGACAAAGTTGCCCAGGGTCGCCCGGCCGTCTTTGTCGGTGAACTGGCTGAGCACCTGGTAAGGCTTGTTCAAAAGAATGAGCACTATTTGTAATCCCTGGCGATCTGTACAATGCACGCCCAATGAAATCCGGCCGAGAACCACATGAAATACGACCACATCGAAGTGCCTGCCGACGGCGCAGCTATTGTAGCCAATCCTGACAACTCCCTGGTCGTTCCGGACAATCCGATCATTCCGTTTATCGAGGGAGATGGCATCGGTGTCGATGTGACGCCGGTGATGCTTAACGTTGCGGAGGCGGCGGTAGAGCAGGCCTACGGCGACAAGCGCCACCTGCGATGGATGCGCATCTATGCGGGCCAGCGGGCGACGGAGGTTTACGGTGACGATGTTTACCTGCCGGACGAGACGCTGGATGCGATGAGACGGTTCGTGGTCTCCATCAAAGGACCGCTGTCGACGCCGACGGGCGGCGGTATTCGTTCACTCAACGTGGCCATCCGGCAAACGCTCGATCTTTACGCCTGCGTGCGCCCGATTCGCTACTTTCCCGGCGTGGAAACGCCGATGAAAGACTCGGACCTGGTCGATATGACCGTGTTCCGCGAAAACACCGAGGACATATACGCCGGTATCGAGTACCCGACCGGCTCCCAGGAAGTACAGAAGCTCATTCACTTCCTGCAAACAGAACTGGGCGTCACCAAGATCCGCTTCCCGGCAAGTTCGGGCATCGGCATCAAACCCGTATCGCGCGAGGGTTCGGAACGCCTGGTGAGAAAGGCCATTCAGCATTGTGTCGATCGCGACTATGGTTCCGTGACGCTGGTCCATAAGGGCAACATCATGAAGTACACGGAGGGCGCATTTTGTCGTGGGGCTACGAGGTTGCGCGTGCCGAATTTGGTGCGACCGAAAAGGATGGTGGTCCCTGGCTGGCGTTCAATAACCCGGTCACCGGCCGTGAGATCGTCATCAAGGATGTTATTGCCGACAATTTCCTGCAGCAGATCCTGTTGCGGCCGGAAGACTACGACGTGATCGCGACGCTCAATCTGAACGGCGATTACATTTCCGACGCACTCGCGGCACAGGTGGGCGGCATCGGTATCGCCCCGGGCGGCAACATTGGCGACGGTGTCGGCGTTTTCGAGGCGACGCACGGAACGGCGCCAGGATTTGCGGGCAAAAACCGGGTTAATCCCGGTTCATTGATATTGTCGGCCGAGATGATGTTGCGCTACATGGGTTGGACCGAGGCGGCGGACCTGATCATCAAGGGTGTTGCCGGCGCAATCGCGAACGGCGAGCTGACTTTCGATCTCGCGCGACTGCGTGCGGCGATTCGAGCACCGAAACGCAAGGCCAGAGACGCACGACAAGAAAGAGGTACAGCAGGAACTCGAAAAACTCGTGCCGGGTGCGCGCCTTGTTGGCACACGAGGCTTCGGCAGGGCGGTCATACGTCACATGCAAGACTGACGGGTGGATCCAGCCATTTTCAACCGCGATTGCCGCGCGTGCCCGAGGCTTGCGAGATTTCTGGACGACGTTAACGATCGCTATTCCGACTACTACTGTCGGCCTGTACCACCGTTTGGTACAGCCGACGCACGTTTTCTGATCGTCGGGCTTGCGCCCGGCATGCACGGCGCGAATCGCACGGGACGTCCCTTTACCGGCGATCACGCTGGCATCCTGCTTTACCAGATGTTGCACAAGTACGGCTTTCAGTTCGCGCGATCATTCTGAGACCGCTGATGATGGCCTGGAACTAATAGACTGTCGCATCACCAATGCGGTGAAGTGTCTTCCGCCTGACAACAAACCGGTTGGTGCTGAGATCAACACCTGCAATGCGTATCTCGAAAACGAGCTGAAGTTGTTACCACGGAACGCGGTAGTGATGGCTCTCGGCGGTATCGCGCATAGGGCGATTGTCAAAGCGCGTGGATTGCGTCAGGCGGAGTACAAGTTCGGACATGCGGCGTTGCATGATCTCGGCGAATTCCGGCTTCTCGATTCCTACCACTGCAGTCGATACAACACGAACACAGGCCGGCTGACGGAGGCCATGTTCGACGGAATATTTGCAAAGGCGAGAGTGTTGCTGGACAAATAGTTTGTGAGCGACGACGCACCCTTTGAAGTAAAACCATTCCTGCGCAGCCTGACGCATCGTCCGGGCGTCTACCTGATGCTGAATGCCAGGCACAAGGTCATTTACGTCGGCAAAGCTCGCGACCTCAAGAAGCGTGTTTCAAGCTATTTCAACCGGACCCAGGACGTAGCGAAGACGGCGGCCATGATGGAGCAAGTTGCGCGCGTCGAGGTCACCGTTGCCAACACGGAAGCCGAGGCGCTCATTCTCGAATACAGCCTGATAAAACGGCATAAACCGCGCTACAACGTGCTGCTGCGCGATGACAAGAGTTATCCCTACATTTACGCCTCAACCGATACCCGGTTTCCGCGGCTCAAGTTTCATCGGGGAGCGCGACGCGGCAAAGGCCGCTACTTCGGTCCCTATCCCAGTACGCGCGCCGTGCGTACCACCCTCAAGGAACTCGAGAAACTGTTTCTGATCCGTAACTGCACGGATAGTTTTTTCAGCAATCGCACACGACCCTGCCTGCAGTACCAGATCAAGCGGTGTACGGCGCCGTGCGTTGGTTTGATTACGGAGCAGCAATATTGCGAGGATATCGATACGGCGATCCAGTTTCTGGATGGTAAGAACAAAACCGTCGTCGACACCTTTGTTGCGCGTATGGAGCAGGCTGCGGCCGCGCAGGATTATGAGCAGGCGGCGCGCTTCCGTGACCAGATATCTCGCCTCAAGGAAATTGAGGCACGGCAACTCGTGAAGCGCAGCGACAACAAGGATCTCGACATCCTGGGTTTCGCGTCGAACGGTGCCATTCACTGTGTAACGATCCTGTTTATTCGCAATGGTTCGCTGATCGGCAGTCGCGACCACTTTCCGCGCCTGCCTGGCGAGACGGACCGGCAGAAGATTCTCAACGCGTTCGTTGCACAGTATTACCTGGGCCGTGATGCGCCCGCGGAAATTATTATCGAACTCGATATCGACGACGCGGAACTGCTGCAGCACACGTTAACGGAACGCGCTGGCCATAAAGTGGTAATCCGCTCCCGTGTCCGTGGTGATCGGGCGCGTTGGTTGCAGATGGCACGCACCAATGCAGAGCAGGGCTTGACGCTGAAAGCTGCAAGCAATGCGACGATACGGCGTCAATTCGCGGCACTGGCCGAGGTGCTGGGTCTGGAAGACGCACCGCAGCGACTCGAATGCTTTGACGTCAGCCACACGTCGGGCGAGGCGACGGTTGCCTCGTGCGTGGTGTTTAATACTGCGGGGCCGATGAAAAGTGACTATCGTCGTTTCAATCTCAGTCCCGCCGCGGCTGGCGATGACTACGGTGCGATGCGTGATGCATTACGCCGCCGCTATGAGCGCGTAAAAAAAGGTGAAGTGCCGATGCCGGATGTGCTGTTTGTCGACGGCGGAAAGGGCCAGCTCGCCGAGGCGATGACCATCCTCGCCGAACTCGAGTTGGACTGGCTGACCGTCGTTGCGGTTGCAAAGGGCAGGGCGCGACGCTCCGGTGCTGAGCGCTTGTTTCGACCGGGCAGCGACAAACCGCTGGAACTTCCGGCGGATTCTCCAGCGCTGTTGCTCATCCAGCAGATTCGTGACGAGGCCCACCGCTTTGCAATCACCGGACACCGACAGCGGCGCGCCAAAGCACGCACGACGTCAAGGCTGGAGCAGATTCCCGGTCTTGGACCGAAGAAGCGACGCGAACTCCTGCGCCAGTTTGGTGGATTGCAGGGCGTGATGGGTGCGGGCGTCGACGATCTCGTGCAAGTGCACGGTATTAGTCGCGCGTTGGCTGAAACGATATACAATGACTTGCATCTCGAAAACCAATAAGACACGAGCGGCCTGTTGAAACTGAATCTCGCCATTTTGTTGACCCTGTTCCGAATCGCTGCGATTCCGGCCGTGGTCGTGTGTTTTTATAGCCCGATTCCGAATGCGCGACCGATCGCGGCCATCCTGTTCGGCATAGCCGCAATCACGGACTTTATCGATGGCTGGGTTGCGCGCCGGTTCAATCAGACCTCACGGTTTGGCGAATTCCTCGATCCGGTCGCGGACAAGCTAATGGTCGCTATCGTGCTTGTCATGCTGGTCCAGGCGCAGTCCGGCTGGTTCGAGGACATTATCGCGATGATCATCATCGGTCGCGAGATTACGATTAGTGCCTTGCGTGAATGGATGGCCACGATCGGCGAGCGCGCCAACGTCAAGGTTTCCATGGCCGGCAAGATAAAGACCACGCTGCAGATGTTCGGCATAGCGTTCATGGTCTATAAGAATCCGCTGCTTGGTATCGACATGTATGCGATCGGTTTCGGGCTGCTGGTGCTGGCGGCCGTTATGACGATCTGGTCCATGATCATCTATCTCAAGGCGGCTTGGCCCTTTATTTCCAGTGACCAGGCTTGATTCAGATCGAAAAGCCCCCATTTTGACCTTGACAGGCGTTCGCAAGTGACTAGAATCTCGTCCCTCTGCGGGAATAGCTCAGTTGGTAGAGCGCAACCTTGCCAAGGTTGAGGTCGCCAGTTCGAACCTGGTTTCCCGCTCCAAACGAACGAAAGGGCCGCTCTTTGAGCGGCCCTTTTTCGTTTGAGGCACGCCAGGTTAACGCATCCGCATTCATGTCGATTCGGAGGTGGTTCATCGCGCAACCGGTCCACCGCACTTAGGTCGTCAATGCCTAGCGCGCTGGGTTTCCCGCTCCAAACGAACGAAAGGGCCGCTCTTTGAGCGGCCCTTTTTCGTTTGAGGCGCGCCAGGTCAACGCATGTGCACCGAGGTTATTGCTGTGGCGGTTCATCGCGCAGCCGATCTGAAGCCCGCTGCTCGTCATTCCCGAGCGCGCTGGGTTACCTGCTCCAGATACAAGAAAGCCCGTCGTTCGAAAGGCTTTTCGTATCTGAAACACGTCAGGTTTACACCGCGCTTGCTGATACCATTACCCGAGTCAAATTCAGTCGAGGGCGATCCAGGCGGTGGTAAGCGAGCACTTTGATGTCGTCATCGTCGGCGCGGGTCTGTCCGGCATCGGCGCAGCCTGTCACCTGCAGCGCGACTGTCCTGGCAAACGCTACGTCATTCTCGAAGGTCGAGATGCGATGGGCGGCACCTGGGATTTATTCCGCTACCCCGGCATTCGCTCAGACAGCGACATGCACACGCTGGGCTACAACTTCAAGCCATGGCGGGAGTCGAAGGCAATTGCCGACGGGCCGTCAATTCTCAACTATGTCCACGAGACAGCCGCGGAGCACGATATCGACCGGCACATTCGATATCAGCACCGAATCGTCAAAGCCGTTTGGTCCAGCGAGGACGCCAGCTGGACGCTGGAAGCTTGCCGGTCCGACACGAATCAAAGCGTCTTTATCCGCTGCAACATGATCCTGATGTGTTCCGGCTACTATCGTTACGAGCAAGGCTACACACCGGAGTTCAAGGGCCGCGAGCGCTTTGGTGGCGACATCGTGCATCCGCAGCAGTGGCCTGAAGAACTCGACTACCGCGACAAGAACGTGGTTGTCATCGGTTCTGGCGCGACGGCCGTGACGCTAATTCCGGAGATAGCCAAGCAGGCGCGCCACGTCACGATGCTGCAGCGCTCGCCAACTTACGTCGTCTCATGGCCGGACCGGGATTGGATCGCGAATAGCCTCCGCAAAGTGCTGCCTGCCAAAATGGCGTACGCGATAACGCGCTGGAAAAATATCACGCTGCAGCAGTGGACATATCGCCGTACGCGCACCTCGCCGGACAAGGTCAAGCAGCAGTTGCTCAAATGGGTACGCAAGGAACTCGGCAAGGACTACGACGTCGAGAAACATTTCACGCCGAACTACAACCCCTGGGACCAACGCCTCTGCCTCGTGCCTAACAGTGACTTTTTCATCGCTATTCGCTCCGGCAAAGCATCTGTCGTTACGGATCAGATCGATACCATCACCGAAAGCGGTATCCGGCTGCAGTCCGGAGAGGAGGTCGAGGCCGATATCATCGTTACGGCCACCGGTCTCGACTTGCTGGTGCTCGGCGGTGTGCAATTCGTCGTTGACGACGAGCCGGTCGATTTTGCACGGACGGTAAGCTACAAGGGCATCATGTATTCGGGCGTACCGAATTTGGTGTCGACCTTTGGCTACATCAATGCATCATGGACGCTGCGCGCCGATCTCACGGCGGAGTACTTCTGCAGACTTCTGAACTTCATGGAGGCGGGTGGTTACCGGCAGTGCACGCCACGCCTGCGTTCGGAAGACAGTGCTATGCAGATGCAGCCCTGGATTACCGGTTTCTCGCCCGGCTACATGCAGAGGGCACTCGATCGGTTGCCGAAGCAGGGCGATCGCGAGCCCTGGATCAACCCCCAGAACTACCGCGCCGACAAGAAAATGTTCCGCGAAGGCGCCATAGACGATGGCGTATTAGAGTTTCGTAATAAATAGGGGTCGAACCGAGGTTTCTGGAGAAACCTCGGTTCGACCCCTGTTTGCGCTAAGGATTTTCCGCGCTCGGCCGTTAAGACAGGCAGGAATGAGGTTTTTCTGTGCTGGGACAATGGAAGCAAAAATAGGGCGATACGAGATCATTAAGCGCATAGGCCGTGGCTCGCAGGGCTCTGTGTATCTTGGACGAGATCCGACGCTGGATCGTCTCGTGGCCGTCAAGGTTCTGACCGCGACGGATGCTGAACTCAACATGGTTGATGACGATGGCACGCCGCTCGAGGCGCGCATATCGAGCAAGCTGAAGCACCCCAATATTGTTCCAATATCACGATGCCGGCGAGTGCGCGGCAGGTCCATACCTGATCTTCGAGTACGTCGAAGGGCTGCCGTTCGCCCAGGTTCTGAAGAGCAGAGGTGCCCTGTCGATTGAGGACGCGGTGCCAATGATCGCGTCCATACTCAAGGCGCTCAGCGCTGCGCATGCCGCGGAAATCCTGCACCTGGATCTCAGCCCGAGGAATATCCTGATCGATGCGGATAACGTGCCACGGGTGATGGACTTCGGCCTGGCCCAGTACGTGAGCATCGCGCGGGAACCCAAAGAGTTTGCATCCGGCACACTGCGTTACATGGCCCCGGAACACTTCTTGAGTGAACCTCTCGGGCCGTGGACAGACGTGTTTGCGCTGGGCAGCACCTTTTATGAGGTGGTGACCGGTCAGGTTGCAATGCAGGGAAAGAAGCTCGAACAGATTCAGTACCGGATCATTGCTGGCGATGTCGATTTCGAACCCTTGAAGAAGATGCAGCACGGCGACGCGTTTGCCGGGTTCCTCGCCGGCGCGCTGGAAAAAGGTCGCGAAGGACGCTACGCGGACTGTTCCACCATGAGTGAAGCGTTCGATTTGTTTCTCGAAGAGACGGGTCTCGCAGAAAAAGCAAACAGCGAGGGCTCAAGCCATAGCACGATCGACTTCTTGCTGCGGAGAATGCAACGAACCGGTGATTTCCCGGCGATATCGCGGACGTTGTCCGACATAAACCGCCTGACCGGAGATGACAAACAAGCCAATGCCGACAAGCTCGCAAACGTGATCCTGCGAGATTTTGCGCTCACCGGAAAACTCCTCAAGCTCGTCAATTCCTCGTTCTATGGAACGCGCGCGTCAGAGATTACCAGCGTCTCGCAGGCCGTCGTTTTCCTGGGCGTCGAACAAGTGCGCATGACGGCGAATAGCCTTGCCTTTTTTGGTCATATGAAAAGCGACTCTGCCGTACTGAAGGACTCGATGACGAAATCCTTCATGAGTGGTCTGATCGCTCGTCATCTTGCGCAACGCGCCAAATTGCCAGGGGCGGAAGAAGCGTTTATCAGCGGTATGTGCCAGAACCTTGGCGAGAATCTTGTCATCTTTTATTTCGCGGACGAGTTCGAGGATATCGTAGACCTGCAGCGTCGCGAAGGACTCGACAAAGCCGCGGCAGCTCGCGGTGTGCTCGGCGTCGGCTATGCCGAGGTCGGCGCGGCTGTTGCGAAGACGTGGAACTTACCGCGCTCAATCACAGAGGCCATTCGCGGTGTGCCTCCGGGCCCGCTCGCCGCACCGCAGTCCGACGACGAAAAGACGAGAGACGTGGCGGTCTTTGCCAACGAGCTGTGTGATCTTTTTCAACATCATGAGCGAAACGATATCGATCCTGCTCTTGATGACCTGTTAGCACGCTTCGAGCAGAGCGTTTCACTGGAGACTGCGTTTTGTCAAAAGCTCATCGCCGCCGTATTTGAGAAGCTGAAGCAGTTTGCGCCGATCTTTGAAATCAACGTAGCGACAAATAATTATTGCCAGGCCGTGCAGTCCTGGATCGATGTGCAGCCGGCAAGCGCTGACACCGATGCGCCGGCGGCGCAACACGCGGCGAATTAAGAGCTTGATGCGGCATCGCGAAGAGCCGGCAGGCTAAAGCAAGACCTCCGAACAGATTTTGCGCACATTGTGAGCTTGGCCAACTTGCTGCAGGGTCAGATAGAGTGTGATCAGGTAAAACCCCACCCAGACGAAATCGCTGTGCAACCTGTAGTCGTTGGCTATGAAGAATTCGAAAAGATCGTCGAACGAGGATTTGAACGCGTCGATCGAGAATCGCTGGGCGCGTTGGTCTATGCCGAAATGGGCATGCAGGAGTTCTTTGAGTTGGGACGCGGCGGCTTTCGAAAGTCCGGGGCGCAACATGCCCATTTGCCGGAGCGCGTCGTCGAAGGCGGCTTCGTCGGTACTGTAGAAGGACCTGTACAGCGCGAGAATGCCGTCGCGAAATTCGGGGCGCAGTTGAATCCAAAGGCCGTTCGGCTTGTAACAAAGCTCGTTATCCTTCACGCCGAACCGGGCTATCCGCAAATCCAGAAACAGTCCTTCATCGACAAGCCACTGTTCGAAATAAAATCGCAGGATTTGGTTCCCAAAGCGCTGCAGGCGTTTGGGCCCCGTGATGTCGGCAAGCAGCTTCGCATCATCCAGATCATCGCAAAACCGAATGGCCGCCGAATCCCTCTCGGACGACTGTCTGAGCTTGCCGACGCCCTGGCCCGTCGCGTAGCGCCAGCTAACCGAACGCAACGATCCGAGCATGGGTTTCCACTCGATGGCGTCCCAGCCGCGCAGCGGCACAAAGCGCGCCAGCTGCCGCAGCTCCTCAGGAATGAATGCAGGTAACTTCAAGGCTGATCCTTGTCACTGTTGTTCGCGCTCGTAGAAGCCCAGTATCGGAACTTCGATCGACACGACTTCGTTGGCGTCGGCAATCTCATCGGTCCAGGCGAGAATCAATTTATCGTCGCTGCGAATCAACTGCGGATAAATCCTCAGTAGTTCCGAGCGGCCGACCGTATTCACGGGCCCGAGACCCCCGCCAGTAGTGAGGCTACGAATGTTGATGGCATTCGTGCCGCGATTGTCCGATTCGACCCAGCTTACCGTGACGGATGAGCGGTCGACGACAGCGATACCCACATGGCCTGATGCGCGCGAGGATGCGATTTCGACCGGCTCTTTGAACGTCCTGCCCGCATTAGTCGAGATCGCGGCCCTGACTACAGGTCTGTCATTCGCCGCCGAGAACCAGGCGATGGCGACAAGATCGGCATCGGCATCTATCGCAGGTCCGTTGACCGGGCAGCCCGAGATTTCCCATCCGTCATCCGCGATGGGCGAGCCGGGTTGCCACCGGCCGTCCAGGAATCGCGTCACGTAGATATCACGGATCTCTTTCACCGTCCGATCGCGATAAACCGCAATAGGGCCGTCGCTGGAAAGGGCGACATCGGTCTGGCAGCAGTCGCAAACCATGTCATCGACCAGTTGTTCCCGGCGCAATTCTCCGCCGGGTCCGACGACAGCGGAACGCAATGTCATGCTGTTCGCTGATGGATCATTTGTTGCCTCGACCGCGGTCTTTCGCCCGTCAAGCCACAGGAGAGCCGTAGAATCGTCTTCTGCGTGAATCGAGACGAACCCGTGTTCGGTGGGTGTGTCGTCGGTGTGGGGGCGCACAGGCTCGCTCCAGCTTTGTCCGTTGTCGGGCGACTGTGCCAACAGGACATCGTAGGCATACGTTGCCGCGGCGCTCTTGCTCAGCCAATGTGCAACCCAGTGCCCATTGTCCAGCGGAATCACCGATGGCAGATCAGCCCAGTTCACAAACATATTCGGATCGGTAACGACGTCAACCGCGTCCAGCCAATTGCCAGGCCCTAGCTGCGAGTAGCGCAAAGTTGCGCCTTTTTCTTCGCGGTGCATCCAGCTCAACAGGACGGTGCCATCGGCCCCGGATGAGAGCCGTGGGCCGGTCGCATCGGTTGCCGACGGCAGATGCATCGGCCTGGGCTCGCCGAACACCGGAGGTTCGGCGCCGGTGCATGAGGCCGCGGCTGCGGACATGAGCAAGACGGTAATGACGGACATTGGGCGCATGACACCATTATGCTCGCGGTAGCCGGAAATTGTCGTCATCAGGCCGAGGCAAATTGATTCCTGGTCCGGTCGATGTATACTCCGACGCCTGCTCAACGGAGCGGTGCCTGACACCGTTTCGATTGACTGCCGGGGCTAGGTGGCAGAGTGGTTATGCAGCGGACTGCAACTCCGTGTACGCCGGTTCGATTCCGACCCTAGCCTCCATTCTTTATGGCCACGCCCGGGTGGCGGAATTGGTAGACGCAGCGGACTTAAAATCCGCTGTCCGAAAGGACGTACCGGTTCGAGTCCGGTCCTGGGCACCAAAATCCGCGGCCAGAGGCCGCCGATTTTGAATCCTGAGGCGAAGCGCCGTTATGACATGCTCTTTTGGCGCAGCAGCTTCCCCGAAGCCTATTCACGATACTGACCGCAAGGGTTACCCCACTTTGGCTGTGACAATTTCGTCGGCTGATTGTATTCTTGTTTGCTGACTGGGTTCGAGTCCGTTCCTGGGCACCAGGTACACCGACGATCCAGACCGGCGTCGGCTAAATTCGGGAATGTCCAGGAACCCGGAGTACGACAAAGCAATTGGGGGCTGACGGGCCGTTCGTGCTAACTACGCCACGCTACGGACGTGCGCGCCATGCTTCTTCCAGTTCAGTTCTTTAACCGTCGACATCACGTCTTCTGCGTTGACAGTATGCTTGCCGTCGGCGAAAGCGCACTGAAGGGCGGTATCACACAGTATGTTGACCAATCGGGGTATGCCACCGGTATATCGGTATATTGATGCGAACGCATCATGCGCGAAAACGTCATTGTCGGGTCTGCCGGCGACCTTCAGTCTGTGCAAGATGTACTCACACATTTCGCGGCGGTTCAATGGGCCGAGATGAAAGCGCAACCTGATGCGCTGATCGAGTTGCTTGAGACTGGGCGAATCCAGCTTCTCCCTAAGCTCCGGCTGACCGGCGAGTATGATTCGCAGGACTTTTTCCTTGTGTGTCTCGATGCCCGACAACATGCGAATCTCTTCGAGTACCTTCTTGCTTAGGTTCTGCGCCTCATCCACGATCAGAATGACTTTTTTGCGATTGGCGTACTGCTCGATCAGGAACATGTTGAGCGTGTCGAGCAGCTCGACCTTGCGTTGATCGAATGGCTTGAAGCCGAACTCTACCAGGATGGCCTGCAGAAATTGCGTCGGCTTGAGCTGAGTCTGCGAGACTCGTGCAAAAACAACGTTGTCTTCGAGTTCAGCCAAAAACGACTCCAGCAATGTGGTTTTTCCAGATCCGACTTCACCGGTAATAAGCACAAAGCCATCGTTGAACGAGGTCGTCGATTCCATGTACGCCTTGGCACTGGCGTGCTGGTCGCTCCAGTAGATAAACTCCGGATCCGGTGTAAGCCCGAACGGCTGCTCATTGAGTTTGAAGTGGTCTAAAAAGGACATTCGAAGTTTCTCGTAGAATCTAAAAGCCTTTATGTTTTTCGGCCGAAAAGCGACGGCGGAGCGTTTTGATTGGCCTGCTTTCCGTCCCAGCGTATTTTCGTGTTTGGCTTTCTCGTTATTGTCTGCCAAGCGTAGTATAGAAATTGCTCGGATTGCCTGACAGTTAACTTAATACTTGAGTATTGCTACAGGATCACAATTGCGACGCCGGCCAGGGTCAGATAAAGACCGAGATAAGAATTTCTTCCTTGCATACAACAGAGCGCCGACTCCGGGCTATTTTACTTAATACGAAATACGATCGGCCCACGGCCATATCCGCTGTATCCCAGCGAATCATTGGGCTAGACTGTTTCCTTCCTTCGCTTAGAACTCTAATAACAACACGCGGAGTTTTTGCAGTGCGTTCACTTCGACACCTATTTCAGGCCCGCCGGGCCCTCATACCGACAATAGCGGCGTTTTCGATCGGCTATGCAGGGCTTGCTGCAGCATCCGGCTGGCCGCCTTTCGCCGTGGACGACAGCGCGACGGTGAAACGCGGTGCAACAGTATCCGTGCTCGACAGCGGTGCGGCCAGCGTTCTCGCCAATGACTTCGATATCGAGAACGATCGCCTAACTGCCGAGCTGACACGTGAACCGAAACGCGGCGAACTCACGTTCTTTGAGGATGGGACGTTTCTTTACCGTCATGACGGCAGCTCGAAAGATTCTGATGAGTTTCGCTATCGTGCGTTTGATGGGACGCGATATTCGCGCCAGGTCAAAGTAAGCATCCGGATCGTGGAAGGTGAGCCCGTGCCGCCGGAAATCGTCGGTCAGAATCCGGTGGTCGTGCTCGAAGACGGGTCTGTGCAGATCGAGCTGCGGGACTTGCAGGTTGTCGACCCTGACAACGACTATCCGGCGGACTTCTCTCTCGAAGTTGCAGACGGCGAAAACTACACGAGAGTTGCGACGACGATCACTCCCATCGCCAACTTCAATGGCCAGCTGATAGTGCCGGTACGCGTTAGCGACGGGACGGACTTCAGTGATTTTTTCGACCTGCGCGTCGATGTAGTCCCCCAAAATGATGCCCCGTTCGTCGTGGCTCCTGTACCGGATCAAGAGGCCCTGGAAGGCGCGGAATTCGCATTATCGGTTGCGGCGAATTTCGGCGATATCGACGAAGCAGACAGTCTTCGCTTCAGCGCCAGCGGTCTGCCCTCAAGCGGCGCGATCGTAATTGACACGGATACCGGTTTGCTACGAGGCACGCCGATTCGAGCCGACGCCAGAGATAACGCCTATTCGGTGAGCGTTACGGCTACAGACTCGGCCGGCGCGAGTGCAGAGCTGACGTTCGCATTACTGATCCTCCGGAATAACCGCGCTGATCTGGCGGTATCGAGCAGTGTCGGCGCGAATCCGACGTTGCTGGGAGATCAGACTTTGTGGAGCATCGAGATCGAGAACCAGGGTCCCGCGCAGCTGGAACAGGGCGAGTTGCTAAGCTCCTGGACGACCAGCGGCCCGACGCTGTCGCTCACGGCACCCGCTGGCTGCACAATTACATCGAATGATTCGCCGACGCCAGCGTTGCGCTGCGTATTGCCGCAGTTGGCGGCCGGGACGTCTTTATCCTACGACATTCAGGGAATGCAGGCAGGTGACGGTGACAACACGCTTATTGCCGCCGTTGTCGCCGATGATCCTGTGACTGGCAACAACACGGCAACGGTCAGTGCGCAGGTCGCAATCGCTTTCAGCGAGGGGCCGACACAGACGCTAAATCAATCCGGCATGGACGTCGCGATCGCAGACTTCAACTCGGACGGATTACTCGATCTCGCGGTGAGCGGCAACGACACCAAAGTCTATTTCAATGCGGGCAACCGAACGCTGCAAACGCCTGGCACGACGATCGGCAGTGGCGGATCGCACCTGGCGCTGCTCGACTGGAATGCCGACGGGCTCGATGATGTCGCCGTGGCAGGACCCTCGGCGGGCAGTCTGCGCGTCTACCTGGGTAATGCGAGTGGTTCGTTTGCCGATTCGATCGAGATCTCTACACGGGTAGCCGGTGAGGTCAAAGCACTCGCAGCGATAGACGCGGATGGCGATGGTGCGTCAGAACTTGTAATGGCCGGAACATTTGGCACGTTGATCGCGCGCAATCAGCTGTCGGGCATGCCAGTAGTCGACACGCTCCCTGGCGGCGCATCGCTGGATATCGTCATCGCAGATCTGAACCAGGACGGCTTCGAGGATATCGCTGCCGTCGCCGCCAGCGACCGCAGAGTTAATTTGCTGCGCAACATGCAGAACGGGACCTTTGCTCTTCAAGGATCATTTCAGCAAGGTTCCGTCGCTAAACTGAGCGCGGCGGACCTCGACGGTGATGGCGATGCGGACCTGTTGCTGGCGATCGACGGCGACGACCTCAGCCCGCCACACATACAGCTGATGCTGAGACAATCAGAGTGGAACTTTGTCGCCGGAATTACGTTGGGGGCTTCGACGGCCAGCGATCTGCTGACCGGGGACTTCAATGCGGACGGACAAATGGATATCGTTACGGTCAATGCGGCCGGCGTTCACCAGGTCTATGTCGGCGCTGCGGGCGGCCAATTCACGCTGGACGCCGAACAGATTGTGAGCCCGGGCATGCGAAAAGGAACGGTCGCCGACTTCAATGCGGATGATTCTCTCGATCTGATATTGGTTGGTGCTAATGCCTCAATTGTGGAGCTACATGCGAATAACGGCATCGGCCGTCTCGGGCCCGGTGATATGACGGCACCCGAGCTGAGTCTGATCGGGGCAGCCGACATTACGGTGCCTGCGGGTGCCGATTACAATGACGAGGGCGCGACGGCGAGCGACGATATCGACGGGGACCTCACGGACAGGATCGTGATATCCGGCAGTGTGAATACCGCGGTCGTCGGCACCTACACAATTACCTATACAGTGTCGGATCGAGCGTCCAACACCAGTCAGGCAAGTCGAAGGGTCAAGGTTGGTGTCAACCAGGGCACCGGCGGTGGCGGTGGAGGTGGCGGTGTGTTCTCGCTATTTTCGTTGATGATGTTGATGTCAGTCGCATTATTGTTTGCGAGCTACACAGGTCACCCAAGGCACGAAGATAGGACTTGAGTCTTAGGTTAGTAGTTAATGCCCGCGAGATCGAAATGAGCTGGTCCGCGCAGCCGGCATCTTGAGCCCGGCACAGGCTTTTCACAACACATCGGCAAAAAAGATTAGTGAGCTCCAGCGCGTGCCCGTGGATCTCACGATGGCCACTGGCTCGCACCATCCTCCTCGCCGCAGGCCTCCATCAGCGTAACGTCATGCAATCCTCAGGACACGACCCTCGGTTTGTCATAGATTCCAGTCTCCGCCCTGTGGGAGGACGCTATGAACCGATCAAATAGAAGACTGCTTCTACAGATTCTGCCTGCCGCCCTGGCGATATTACTGGCCAGCGCCTGTGCGTCCACGGTGGAGAAGATGCCTGAGGATGATCTTCGTACGCTGCCGGGCCGCTTTGCCGAGGAGCCGGTCGCGAAGCCCCTGATTGCCGTCGAAGCCTACATTGGACCAACCCGGTTTTACCTCAGTTACGAGGGGGAAGAGGGTCTCGTCTATTCCGGTGGCGATTGGACGGACAAGATCGATTTGATGGCTCGTGCAGGGGAGACGGAGGATCGCTATGCCGGCCCTTACATTTTGCCGCTCCAGTTCCACCAGCAATCCGCCTGGCCGGAAATGCCCGAATCACTCATCGTGCCGCGCATCCTTGGCAGCAAATACTGGAATCGTTTTATCGATACGGTTTTTGAAACCGTCCTGCCGAAGGCCGCCATGACGGGTATCGTCATGAAGTTCGGCGAGGACGACTACTTTCTATTTTACAACGACATCAACAATTTTGAGTCGCGGCTGTTCACAGACAAGCCGAAAAACTACGTGGTCGCCGAGACCATTGACTTCGCGGAATTCAATCGTCGCGCACAGCCGTTAATGGACACGTTCCTGATGAAGGAGGGCATCGAAGACCGGCGCCTGGTTTTTAGCACCGGTGACGCCGGCGCATATTCACTGCCGTTCGTTTACGTCGATCGGGATCTGGAGCTGGGTGTCTTCCTTCGCTATTCGCCGGCCCCCAGGAAGGGGCGTGCCGCGAGCAAGGGTTCGCAGGTCGCCCAGTCAGCCGGTCACGTCGCACAAAGTCACCTGGGTGGCCTGGTATCACGACCGGTATCATCGATGTTTCGCCTCCTTTTCGTGGCCAAAGATGCGGCGGTCGAAACTGTGAGGCCGACTTGGCTCGTCACCTTGGAGTCCAGGCCGATACCGGAACTTAGTGACGCGCCGGGCATGGATCTCGACGAGTGGGAAGCGACACTCGATCGGGTAACCGGACACGGCGCAACACGCGGTACGATCAAATATCTTGTGGACGGGGAGGAGTACTTCGTGCGCTTTGTCGACGCGATCTCCACAGCGACCAAGTCTGTGGATATACGCACCTACATCTTCGATAATGACGACTTCGCTGAGAAAATCGGCAACCTGCTGCGGCGGCGCGCTGATGAAGGTGTCGACACCCGCGTTTTGCTGGACGGTCTGGGTACGATTGTTGCGACCGGAGCCGACGACGCCAGCCTGCCGGAAAAATACGTCGCGCCCGAATCGGTGCGCCTGTTCCTCGAGACGGATTCGAAGATCGACGTCCGACAGTCCAGGAACCCGTGGCTGGTCGCCGGGGACCACGTCAAAACCACGATCATCGACGAGCAAATTGCGTTTTCCGGTGGCATGAACATCGGCAGGGAGTACCGATTCGTCTGGCACGATTTGATGATGGAATTACGCGGACCGGTCGTCGACGAACTCAGTAACGAATTCAATAAAGCCTGGGCCCATGCGGGCCCGCTGGGTGACGCCGGCTACGCCCTGCAACGATTGAAGCCAAATCCGAACAATGCCGAGGACCTGGGATTTCCGCTGCGCGTGCTGCATACGCGTCCCGGTGTCGCGGAAATCTTTCTCGCGCAGCGCGAGGCGATTCGCAATGCGCGAAAATACATCTACATCGAAAACGCCTATCTCACGGACGACGCGATGCTGTACGAGCTGGCTAAAGCCCGGCGGCGCGGAGTTGATGTACGCGTGATATTGCCGTTGGTAGGAAATCATGGGCCGATCAACAAGAGCAATGCGCTGGCCGCAAATGCGATGCTCGATCACGGCATTCGGGTATGGCTGTACCCGGGCATGTCGCACGTGAAAGCGGCTGTGTTCGACGGCTGGGCCTGCCTCGGATCGGCAAATTGGGACAAGCTCAGCTTCCGTACAAACAAGGAACTGAACATTGCAACCTCACATCCCGAGTACGTGCAGAAACTGTTTGAACGTGTGTTCGACCCCGACTTCGAGAAGTCCATTGAATTGACCGAACCGTTTCCGGAACGCTGGTCCGACCACCTCGCGGAAATTGTCGCGGATTACGTCCTCTAGCAAGGGGCGGCTCAAGCACAAACCAGTTCACATGAAAAACCCCGACTGGTTAACAGTTCTGAACATTATTGTAGCTATTACTGGCCAAATCCGCCGTCTAAGTGTCAAAACTGCTTATTCAAGGACGGAGATCTGCTATGGCCTCAATTGCAAAAGACAATGTCAGCTATCGCTTGTTGAACAAGCTGAGCAATCTCGTGATCTGCAGTGGCTGCCTGCGCGGCGGCATCGTCACGCCGGTGCCCCAGGTCATCTCGGGTCGTCATTCCCTGACCAACGAATGCGCGGACTGCCGAGCCAAAAATGCCGGCCGCCACGGCCATCGAAAAACGCTGGCCAAGCTGCTCACGCTGCACGACTAGAGTCGCCATTCCCGTGCATCGCTTGTGCAGCGATGCCACAATAACGGGACCATGGCCAAACTTTACTTTTATTACTCGTCGATGAACGCGGGGAAATCAACCTCGCTACTGCAATCCAGCTACAACTACAAAGAGCGCGGCATGAATACCCTTGTTCTGGCGCCGCGGCTGGACAGCCGCTTCGGTGTCGGCAAAGTCACATCCCGCATTGGTATCGAGACTGATGCAACCACATTTACAAATGACACTGACCTTTTCGGCCTCATAGACGGCGTCACGCGGAGCGAGCCCTTGCATTGCGTGCTCATCGATGAGGCGCAGTTTCTGACACGTGATCAGGTATTTCAGCTGACCGAGGTAACGGACAAGCTTGCCATTCCGGTACTGGCCTATGGCTTACGCACCGACTTTCAGGGTGAGCCCTTCGATGGCAGCAAGTACCTGCTGGCCTGGGCCGATACGCTCAAGGAGCTCAAGGCCATTTGTCATTGCGGCACCAAGGCCACGATGGTTCTGCGACTGGACGCGGAGGGCAATGCGGTGACGGTGGGCTCGCAGGTCGAGATTGGCGGCAACGACCGTTACATTTCAATGTGCCGCAAGCACTTCAAGGAAGAGTTTTTCGGCTAGACCTGAATCGTCGGCAGTTCTTCGGTGGCGTCCGGCACCACGGCCGAATTCCCGCGCGCGAGTACATTCCGCATATCCGCCAGCGTCTTCATGATGATGGTATCGGCGAACTCAGCGCCATCGGCGCTGCCGCGCGTCTGTGCATGCGGGTCTAAGAACTTAATCTTGTGATGACCGACCGTAATTACGTCGTCGTGCACCATTACATGATTCGATACTCGCCTGGAATTCACGAAGGTACCGTTGGTGCTGTTCAGGTCCATCAGAAATGTTGACTGGCCGTGGCGCACCAGCAACGCATGGTGCCGGCTGATAAAGCGGCTGCCGATCGCGATGTCATTGTGATCGGATCGACCAATCAGCAAGCGCGGTCTCGTCATATTGATCTCGCTCACGACGTTGCCTCTCTCGGTGATGATCAACTGTGGCGAATCGGCGGATAGCGAAGTGTCCTGGTGGACCAATGCAATTTCAGCGCCGTCCCAGGTGCCGGAGGGCAGAGCGGGGCGCTCAACGTGTGCAAGGGCAACTGGCAGCGTTTCTGCGTTGGTCAATGCCATGAGCGCAACGCGATCGAGGATGCCGGGCCATCCGCCCGAGGCCTTCCAGAGTTCGGCGCAGATGGCATCCGGGAATACGAAATCCGGGTAATCGGAACCGGCGGCGCGTAACTTCGCATACAGATATTGCCTGGACTCATCCTGTGTCATAGGGCGAACGTGATGGTTGCGCAGCATGCGACGCGCTATCGATTCCATCGCCGGCGCCCGCAGGATGCCGCCGAGCGAGCGATTGCTGACGAGGATGATTTTCAGGGCGCTGCCGGTGCGACCGCGCAGGTTGGCCAGTTCACAAAGCGCGCGCAGGGCGCTCGGGTTCATTTCGTGCGTGTTCTCGACGATGAGAAGCGGTGGCTCGTGCAATGCGGCTTGCTGTAAAGCGAAAACCCGGATCAGGCCGAGCAACTCGTTGGCGGAACTCGTGTCCAGCTTGAAGCCAAACTGGGAGAGCATGCCGAGCAACAGGTTGGTGGTGTTGATGCCTTTGCCATCGATAAGCGCTACCGCGCAGTCTTCGTGGAGCGTATTGATGAAGCTGCGAATGATCGTTGACTTGCCGGACAATGCCGGGCCCTGGAACAGGCAGAGCCCCGAAGTGTGTGCGTAGGTGTCGGCGAGTGCATCCATCGCCGCTTGCCTGGCGCTGTACGATACAATCGCCAACGGCTTGCCGTGGGTCGTGAAGGGTTGTTCTGTTAGGCCCGCAGCCCGTGGGTCCATTAGTCGCCTCTCGCGATCGTCATGTCGCGGTATAGTTGGTATTGTTCGGTTGCGGTCTTTTCTTATAGGAACTTTGTCCCGCGACGTTCAGTCTACGGTCGCGCTTCGGCTGTTGCAAACCTCGATTCGTGCATTGCCTCGACGTTCAGAGGAACCTGAAGTATTGTTTGATTTAACTTTAAGAAGTGTCGATAATTAACTGTAAAACAAGGATGTTTAACCATGTTTTCTATCCCCTCGGCGTCCGGCGACAGAGCGTAAGACATTGACTGCAACATTATCCGGCGACAACCTCACCCTGATCCGTGGCGAGAGGTGCCTGTTCGAGGGTCTTGGTTTTGCGCTGAAAAGCGGCGAACTGCTGCTGCTCGAAGGTCGCAACGGTTGCGGCAAGACCAGCCTGATGCGCGCCATCGCCGGGATGCTGTCGCTCGAAACGGGGCAGATCTTCTGGAATGATGTGCCGGTACTGAAGCAACGGCAGACGTTTCACGGCGATCTGGTCTGGCTTGCACACCGCACCGGTCTCAAGGGCGACCTCAACATGCTGGAGAATCTGCACTTCGAAGAGTCGCTGCGGCCACAGTCTGAGCGAGACCCGGAAGAGGTCTATGAGCGTCTTGGCATCGAGCGCCTGCGACGATTACCGCTGCGCTCACTGTCGGCCGGGCAGCAGCGTAGGGTGGCGCTCGCACGCATGCTGCGGGCGAACGTACCGCTTTGGCTCATGGACGAACCGTTCACCAACCTGGACCGTGAAGGTCGGAAGCTCGTCATGGAATTGGTTGAGGAGCACCTCGGTACCGGCGGTATGTGCGTCATGGCGGCGCACCAGGATGTCGACATCAATGCACCGGTTACGAAGATTCGAATGCAATGAACCAGGCTACCGCGATACAGCCGGCAATGCTCTCGGGCCTTTGGGCTACTGCCAGGCGTGATCTCCTGCTGGCCTGGAAGCGGCCCGGCGACGTCCTTAACCCCTTGTTCTTCTTCGCCATGGTTTGCACCTTGTTCCCACTGGCCGTCGGCCCGAGCGCTGCGCAACTCGAATTCAGTGGCCCGGGTGTCCTCTGGGTTGCGGCGCTGTTGGCAACCCTGTTATCACTCAATTCGCTTTTTCTGACGGATTTCGAGGATGGCAGCCTCGACCAATTATTGGTCAGTTCTCAGCCGCTGCCGGTTCTGACGCTCGGCAAGACGCTGGCGCACTGGCTTACCAGTGGATTGCCGCTGGTGCTTGTCTCACCGATTATGGCAATTACCTACCGCATGCCCTGGTCCGTCGTTCCGGTGATGATGCTGACGCTCCTGCTGGGCACGATCAGCCTGAGCTTGCTGGGTTCGATCGGTGCCGCGTTGACGGTCGGCTTGCACCGCGGCACGGCACTCCTGAGTTTACTTATTCTGCCGCTGGCCATGCCCGTGTTGTTGCTGGGTGCAAACACAGTGTCACTGGCGGCAGGCAATGATGTATATACGACCGGCGTGTGGGCCCTGGGCGCCTATGCCATCGCTTCTTTGAGCCTTGCTCCTTATGCAACGGCCGCCGCTTTAAGAATCAGTAACGAGTAGAATTAGCACTATGTGGAAATTTTTTCATCAGCTGGCGTCTCCGCCACACTTTTATCGCCTGGCCGCGATCTTCTCGCCGTGGTTTCTGGTACCTGCCATTGCGTTGATTGCGTATGGCGTTTACGCCGGATTGTTTCTAGCCCCAATGGATTACCAGCAGGGTGACGCGTTCCGGATTATTTACGTGCATGTGCCATCGGCCTATTTGTCGATGATGGCGTACATGATCATGGCGGTCAGCGGCGGTATCGGACTGATCTGGCGTATGAAGCTGGCGCATGCGGTCGCGGCGGCGGCGGCGCCGTTGGGGGCCAGCTTCACGTTTCTGGCGCTGGTGACCGGCTCGATCTGGGGCCGGCCGATGTGGGGAACTTGGTGGGAATGGGGTGATCCAAGGCTCACATCGGAACTGATTTTGCTGTTCCTTTACTTCGGTTACATGGCGCTTCGCGGGGCGATTGACGATACAGCCAAGGCCGACAAGGCCAGTGCTGTGCTGGCATTGGTGGGTAGTGTGAACGTCGTCATTGTGCATTTCTCCGTGGAATGGTGGAGTTCGCTACACCAGGGGCAGACGCTTCTGAAAGAGGGTGGGCCCGCGATGGACCCGGGCATGCTATATCCGCTGCTCGCGATGATCCTGGGTTTCACATTTTTGTTCGGTTCTCTCTTATTGCGCCGTGTGCGAACCGAAGTATTGTTCCGCGAACGCCGCACCCGGTGGGTGCGCGAGATGATTATGTCGCCGGAGGGCCGATAGGCATGGAAAAGCTTGCGATGGGAAATTATGGCATCTATGTCTGGAGTTGCTTCGGGATGACGCTGGCCGTCATCCTTTTTTCAGAGTGGCGCGCGCGACTGCGTCACAAGCGCGTCTATCGAGATATTGAAGTGCGCATCAAAGCGCTAGAGGAAAGACAATGAAACCCAGGCAACAACGAATGCTGGCCGTCGGTCTTGCTGTCGCCGGCATCGCCATTGCCGCGACTTTCACGCTGCGGGCGTTCCAGGACAACATGATGTTCTTCGTTGACATCTCGGATGTCGTCGCGGGCGATTACCCCAAGCAGCGGAACTTCCGAATTGGCGGGCTCGTGGTTGATGGCAGCGTGCAGCGAGCGGAAGGCTCAATGGATCTCAGGTTCCGTGTGACTGACATGAATTGTGAACTACCGGTAAGTTACGTCGGCGTGCTGCCGGACCTGTTTCGCGAGGGCCAGGGCGTAGTTGCTCACGGCCGACTCGGCGACGAAGGCATTTTTGTTGCGGACAAAATCCTGGCTAAGCATGATGAAAATTACATGGCGCCCGAAGTCGCCGATTCGCTGGCCAAGCACGTCGAAGGCAAGACGCAACCTCTGCGAGCCGGCAGTACGGAGTGTATGACGCAATGATCCCGGAAATCGGTCAATTCGCGCTAATCCTCGCGCTGTCCCTCGCGATTTGCCAGGGCGTGCTGCCGCTGGTCGGTGCTCATCGGAATGATGCTGCGATGATGCAGGTCGGCAATACCGCGGCGCTCGGCCAGTTCATCTTCGTCGCCGTCGCGTTCGCTTGCCTCACCTGGTCGTTCCTGAGCAACGATTTCTCGGTTCTCTACGTCGCCAACCATTCACAGCTTTCACTACCAACCCTGTACAAGGTCTCAGCAGTCTGGTCCGCGCACGAAGGCTCCCTGTTGATGTGGATACTCATCCTCTGTCTATGGACGGTCGCGGTAGCGCGCTACAGTTCTGAATTGCCTAAGGCGTTTGCTGCGCGCGTCATTGGCGTGCTCGGACTGCTTTCAGTCGGCTTCCTGTTGTTCGCGTTGCTGACGTCGAATCCGTTCGCTCGCCTGTCGCCAGCGGCAACTGATGGCGCGGATCTGAATCCGCTGCTGCAGGACCCGGGTCTGGCGATACACCCGCCCTTGCTGTATGTCGGCTACGTCGGTTTTTCGGTTGCGTTTGCTTTCGCGATCGCGGCAATGCTGAGCGGCAACCTCGATCAGAAATGGGCGAAGTGGACGCGTCCATGGACCACGATGGCGTGGTTGTTTCTGACGCTCGGTATCATGCTCGGCAGCTGGTGGGCCTACTACGAGCTTGGCTGGGGCGGCTGGTGGTTTTGGGACCCTGTCGAGAATGCCTCTTTCATGCCGTGGTTGGTTGGCACTGCGTTGATTCACTCGCTGGCTGTTACCGAAAAACGCGGCTTGTTCAAAAGTTGGACCTTATTGCTTGCGATTACTGCCTTTTCATTGAGCTTGCTCGGCACGTTTCTCGTGCGTTCCGGCATCATCGTCTCGGTTCATGCGTTTGCTACAGACCCAACGCGGGGATTCTTCATTCTCGGTTTCCTCGGCATCGTCATCATCAGCGCGCTTGTCTTGTATGCCTGGCGCGCTCCATCTCTCGATACGGATGCAGGGTTCGGATTGTTATCCCGAGAGACTTTCCTGCTGCTCAACAACGTACTACTGGTCGTTGCGGCAACGTTGGTCTTGATGGGAACACTTGCGCCGCTGGTTATCGAATTGCTTAACGGCGGCAAGATATCGATCGGTCCGCCCTGGTTCGAGGTCGCGTTTCTTGTGCCGATGATTCCCCTGGTGCTGTTGCTCGGTCTCGGCATGCACACGGCCTGGCGAGTGCAGGACAAGCGCTCCTGGATTGCTCTGCTCAGGATTCCGGCGATCGCCGCCGTGCTGCTCGGCATCGTGTTGCCTTACATGTTCTACGAACGTACCAGCCTGCTGCTGGCAGTGGGCTTTGCGGCGGCCATGTGGATCGTCGCCACGTCCTTGATACAGCCGGTGCGTTCCATGCTTCGAAAAAAAGGCACTGCTGGCGATCACGCGCTCCGCGCTAGGTATGTCGGTGGCGCATCTCGGCATGGGACTTTTCGTGTTGGGCGTCACGGTGGTTTCTGCATTCAACATCGAGGCGGATCGCGCACTGACGCCGGGCGACTCGATTCAGGTCGGGCACTACGAGTTTGAGATGCGGGAATTGCGCGATGTCAAAGGGCCCAATTACTCGGCGATCGAAGCGGTGGTGGATATTAGTCGGGACGGCGAGTTCGTTGCCACGGTGAGACCACAAAAGCGCCAGTACCTGGTGCAGAAGAGCTGGATGACCGAAGCGGGAATCCATGCCGCGTGGAACAGGGACCTTTTCGTCGCGTTGGGGGATCAACTTGGTAACGGTGCGTGGAGCGTTCGCGTGCAGTACAAGCCGATGATCCGGTTCATCTGGTTCGGCGCAATCATCATGGCCCTGGGTGGGCTGATAGCCGTGAGCGATCGTCGTTATCGCCTGAAAGCGAGCAAGACCAGCAAGGTGAGCCACGCGGCAGCGGAGTCCGCCTGATGTCGCGATACGTTTTGCCACTGGTCGCAGTAGTGACCCTGATTGTGTTCCTCGTTATCGGCCTGACACGCGGTGATCCACGGGCATTGCCATCTCCGTTCATAGGGAAGCCGGCCCCGCAGTTCGAGCTGCCGACGCTAAAAGATCCGTCTGCCACCGTCGGTTCTTCGGACCTCGCCGGACAGGTTGTACTGGTGAACGTGTGGGCGACGTGGTGCGTCCAGTGCCGTGTCGAACACCAGTTCCTGCTGGACCTTGCGTCAAAAGGCGAAATTCCGATTTATGGCATCAACTGGCGCGATACGCGTCCCGAGGCGTTGCGCTGGTTGCAGCAACTTGGCGATCCTTACGTTGCATCCGGTTTCGACGTCGACGGAGTCGTCGGGATCGACTGGGGCGTTTACGGTGCACCGGAGTCGTTTCTGGTTAGTGCCGACGGCGTTGTACTCTTCAAACAACTGGGGCCCCTGAACCGACAAATCTGGGAGCGCGACTTTGTGCCGCTGATTGCCTCCGCAGGAGCAGCTCAATGAAGCGTTTCCTAATCCTGATTTCTGCGATGCTCGCCGTAGCGCCTGTTGCCGCGATCGACACCGGCATAGCGTTTGATGATCCCGAGCTTCAGGCACGATACGACAAGATGATTTCCGAGGTGCGGTGCCTGAAGTGCCAGAATCAGAGCATCAAGGATTCCAATGTTTTCCTGGCCTCGGATTTGCGGCGAGAGATTCGGCGCCTGATCGCCGAAGGCAAAACCGACGCCGAGATTCAGGATTTTCTCGTCACTCGCTATGGCGAGTTTGCGCTGTATCGGCCACGCACCACGGGTAAAACACTGATTCTCTGGATTGCGCCGTTCCTGCTGGTCTTGTTTGGTGTCTTCGCGATGTTCCGCATTTTGCGGCACCGCATGTCGATGCCCATGGACGATGACGCGGTCAAATCGGGGGGCGCTGAGTGACTTTCTGGATAGTAGTGGCACTCCTTTGCCTGATGGCACTGGGTTTTGCTGGATGGCCCTTGTATCGTGAATCGCGCCGTCTGACGCCCTTGCTGGCAGTGGTCATCGTCTCCACCATCGCTGTGTCGGTTGGCCTCTATAACTATGTAGGCAGTCCGGACGTTCCGTCTGCCGGGGCGCAGTCTGGCGAGTTACCGGACATGGACGTCGTGATGGAATCTCTGCGACAGCGGCTCGCAAGCAATCCGGATGACCTGAACGGGTGGAAAATGCTGGCGCGATCGCAAATGACACTGCAGCGTTTTGACGACGCGGTGACCTCCTACGAACGGGTAATGGAACTGGATGAGGGTCGAAATGCGCAGACGCTGGTCGACCTTGCACTGGCGATATTGTCGCGCGATGGCACCGCTATCGAGGGACGTAGCGCTGCACTTATCGAAAGCGCATTGGCGCTGGAGCCAAACAACCCTGCGGCCTTGTTCTATTCGGGCGTCGCATCGGCGAACCGCGGCGATACCGATCTTGCGGCCTCACGTTGGGAGATTCTGCTGGGCCTGAATCCGCCGCCTGAGATTCGGTCGATTCTCGAGCAGCGAGTTGCCGAGTGGCGTGGCGTTCCAATGGAGTCGGTCCAGCCATCAGTTGCTGAAAACCGTCCTGCTGCAACGCCTGTTGAGTCGGAAGTTCCGGACGCGGATCCTGATGCTGTCGTCACTGCCAGAATCGCCTTATCTGACGACGCGATGTCGAAGCTCAAGTCGGACGCCAATGTTTTCATCATCGCGCGTGACCCAAAACAGCCATCGCCACCGATCGCCGTTGATCGAGTCCGATTATCCGAGCTGCCGACTGTGATTTCATTGGGCGATGCGCAGTCGATGGTTGCCGGTCGCGCCCTGTCCGGTTTCGAGGAATTTGAATTACTGGCTCGCGTCTCTTTAAGCGGGGGTCCCGCCGCCGTATCGGGCGACTGGTTTGGTACGCTCATCATTAGGCCGGCAGACACACGTTCGGTTTTTCTCGCGATCGACCAGCAGGTACCCTAACGCGCTAACACGACTTTTCGTGCTGCAGATCACCGCTTGCATTAATTGGCTTGCCGAAGTGTGAGCCGCTTTCTTGTTGGAGTAATGAATGGCGTTACCGAAGTCCCTCGAAGGCAAGCTGAGGATCCCCCTGATTGGCGCGCCGATGTTCATCGTTTCAGGTCCGGAGCTGGTTATCGCTCAATGCAAGGCAGGCATTGTCGGATCTTTTCCGGCGCTGAATGCGCGGCCACAGTCAGCGCTAGGTGAATGGCTGAAGCAGATCAAGGATGAGCTCGGCGAGTACCAGGAGGCCCACCCGGACCAGGTAGTTGCACCGTACGCCGTCAACCAGATTGCGCACGCCAGTAATCCGCGGCTATCCGACGACGTAGAGACGTGTGTCGAACACGAGGTCCCCATCATCATTACGAGCCTTCGCCCCCCGGAAGATGTAGTTACGGCTGTGCATTCCTACGGAGGCCTCGTTTTTCACGACGTTATCAGCCTGCGTCACGCCCGCAAAGCGATCGCGCAGGGTGTAGACGGCGTGATCGCAGTTTGTTCCGGCGCGGGCGGACATGCCGGACCGATAAGTCCGTTCGCCCTGGTGAAAGAAATTCGGCGCGAGTTCGATGGTGCTGTCATTTTGTCCGGCTGTATCACCACGGGCGACGATGTCGTCGCAGCGCTGGCGATGGGCGCCGATCTTGCCTACAGCGGGACCCGCTTCATCGCGACCGATGAGGCGCGCGCCGTTCCAGCCTACAAAGAGATGGTCGTTGATAGCAAAGCCGAGGACATCGTTTATTCCTCGCTTTTCACGGGCGTGCACGGCAGTTATCTGAAAGGCAGTATCGCGAATGCGGGGCTGGATCCGGACGACCTGCCCGACGGCAGCAAGACTGACATGGACTTCAGCAGTAGCGATATCGAGGCGAAAGCCTGGAAGGACATTTGGGGAGCAGGGCAGGGAGTTGGCACCATCGATGAGATCCTTCCTGCCTACGATCTGGTGCTGCGCATGGCAAAAGAATACCGCGACACGCTAGCTCGGCTGAAAGTCTGCTGATCATGCATGTCGTTCTTTACTCGTACCTGTTCGTTGCGCTTGGCGGCGCGCTTGGCGCCATGGCGAGATTCGGGCTCAATGTCTTCCTGCAACGTGACGTCGAATTTCCGTGGGGCACGCTAAGTGCGAACCTTATCGGTTGTTTCGTGATGGGCCTGCTTGCCCAGCTGATTGCGAATACCGCCTGGTTTAACGATGCCGGGATCATTCCTGACCAGTATCGATTGCTGTTTGCCGTGGGCTTCTGTGGCAGTTTCACGACGCTGTCGACGTTGGTGTTGGAACTCAACACGATGATCGAGAAAAACGAGCTTTTCTATTCTTTCTCGTACCTGGTTAGCACGCTGGTCGGCGGATTCGCCTGCTTTTACGTCGGTGTGGTCATCATGCGCGCCGTATTGCAGTTACAAAGCAGCTGACTGCGATCGTTTACGCCCGATTGCTGTTCTATCAGACGGCGCCTCAAACCGAAACCCAACAGTTCTCATCGGATGTTCAATCTGCCAGGCAGATGAAAGTGCTACCCCAGCCTATATACGTGTAGGGTTTTCCACCAAGCGCCAGGCAGGTTTCTTCGTCTCCGACGCCTTCATAGACCCTCTTCATGTATTTCTCCCGGGGTCCGGGGCAATAGTCACTACATGCAAACACTTCAACTATCTTCGGTATTGCCGGGGAGTCATCATGGTTCTGGTCGGCGCAAGCACCGAGCACTAGAAGGGATGCGCCAACTATAGTCGCGAGTGATATCTTCATGTTTTCAAAAAGCTAGCTGATCTCTGCGGCACTCGTCTCGAGTATGTCAACAATGTGGTCGAGCCAATTGCGATGCTCGGGCTTCATCAGGACCGAGCGCAGGCAGGTAATCGTCTCCGAGTTTTTGCGAATATCCGGGGCATAGTTGCGCACCAGGTCGACCGGCAACTCGATCATCGCCAGGTGCAGATCGTGGTCGGCTGCTTTGGCAAATACTTGGCGAGCGCGCTCACTGGCCGCGGCACTGTCCGCTGCGTTCACGGCGTAAACGACGATGTCCAGTTCCGGCTGCATCAGAGGCGAGAAAGAGTCGCCGTCCGCCAATCGTCTCCAGAAACCTCTTGCAGCTCCGAAGACAGTCGTCGAGCATCCCGGCGAACTCACCGTTGCGAACGAGTGGCAGCAATTGCTGTGTCGCCCATAGTGCGACCGCCGATGCACCGGGCCGCGAGCATTCGAGGCTGATCTCGCCCAGGTGCAGTTCCGCCGAGCTGAAATATGTAAATGGCGATTCGTGCTTGTACAGCTGACCGACCGATGGGTTCTTGAACAGTACGCAACCGCAGCCATAAGGCTGCAGTCCGTGCTTGTGCGGATCGATGACGATGGAGTCCACTGTGACGAGGTTGTCATAGGCTGCGCGGGTGTCTTCATGTAATTGGTCCGCAAGAACGAAATAACCCCCGTAAGCGGCATCGGCGTGGATTCTGAAATCGTATTGTGACTGCAGCTCGATAATTGCCGGCAGTGGGTCCACCGCGCCTAGCCCGGTATTGCCCATGGTCGCGACAACGGTGCCAATGTCGCCAGTTTTCAATAGCGCTTCGAGCGCCGCGATGTCCATGCGACCGTCGCCAGTCACAGGCACTGGAGAAAACGGAAGGCCGAGAACGTCCGTTATGCGGCTATGCGTGTAGTGGGCTTGCGTCGACGCGACGATCCGTTTGCCCGGATGCAATCGTCCGGCGACCCATAGCGCCTCCAAATTGGCCATGGTACCGCCACCCGTGAGATGGCCGAGAGGGTCATCCCAGCCGAACATCTGCCCAAGCTCATGCACGCACTCTTTCTCCATGGCCGAGCTCGCTCGCCCGCCATCGAGCGCGTGGTTGTTCGGGTTTACCCAGAGCGACATCGCGTACGCGATCCGCGCGATCGGGTGCGGTGGCTTGAGCATCTGTCCGGCGTACTGCGGGTGGTAGTAAGGGTAGTTGTCGTGCATACGCGTCGCCACGTCCTGAAGTACGGACGCCGCGGCGGCGGCATCGAATTCGGTCTGAAAGCCGGGCAGGTCAGAATAGCCCTCAGCCAGTCGAGCCAGAGCATCCCTGAGGAGCGTCAGTTCAGTCGCGTTAATCATCGCCATTTTCCTGTTACTTTCGCCGCGCAGCTTACCGTAAACTGCACTAATGGACCTTATCGCCATCGCCGTGCCGTTTTTTCTGCTTGCCCTGATTATCGAGTTGATCGTCGACTGGCGCAAAGGCAGTCATTTCTATCGCAGCAATGATGCGATCAACAGCCTGAGTGCCGGCATACTCAGTACGACGATTGGCTACTTCACGAAATTCCTGCCTCTGATCGCCTGGGGATTCGTGCTACGCAATTTTTCGGTCGTCGATATGCCGCTGGCATGGTTCGATTTATCGCCTCGCGGGCTCTCGCTGTGGGTCGTGGCGGCCCTCGCCTGGGATTTCTGTTACTACTGGTTTCATCGTTTCAGCCATGAGATATCGGTGCTCTGGGCCGCACACGCCGTGCACCATCAAAGCGAGGACTACAATCTCTCAACCGCGCTGCGACAGACGAGTACCGGATTCCTGTTCGGCTGGATCTTCTACCTGCCGCTGTTCGTCATCGGCTTTCCGCTGGAAGTCCTGATCACCGTCAACGCGATAAACCTCATCTACCAGTTCTGGGTCCATACCCAAATGGTTCGACGGCTGGGTCCGTTCGACAGGATTCTCGTGACGCCATCGAATCATCGCGTCCACCATGCCCAGAATGACCGCTATATCGACAAGAACTACGGCGGCATGCTGATTCTTTGGGATCGCATTTTTGGCACTTTTGAGGACGAATCTGACGAAGAGCCCGTCGTTTTTGGCGTTCGCAAGCCCTTGGCCAACCTGAACCCGTTCTGGGCCAATCTGCAGGTTTATGACTACCTGCTCTTCGACGCTCGTAAAACGCGCCAATGGCGTGACAAGCTTGCCGTCTGGTTCCGACGCACAGGATGGCGCCCGCCCGATGTTGAGGCACGCTACCCGAAGCACCGGGCCGATCTGACGCGGTTTCAAAAATTCGATCCCAAGACGCCACACGCGCAGAAGCACTATGTCATGGCCCAGTTCGTCGTCGGCATCGTTGGCGCGCTGTTCATCGCGGAGCTTTACACTCGACAGGGCACGCAGGTGGTGCTGATTCCGTGCGCACTATTGTGGCTGCAGTTATACACGGTCGGACTACTGAATGAGGGTCGCGCATACGCGCGGCGCCTTGAGTTGTTACGATTGCTGGTCGCTGTGCCGCTTCTTTTTGCGCTCTTTCAGACAAGCCCGGGCGCGTTGGAAAATCAAGCCGCGGCATGGAGCGTCACTGTTGTCTACTCGATTCTCTCGTCGGTCTGGCTGCTGTTTCTTCCAACAGGGAGACCTATTAACTCAATAATTATCAATGATTAATAGTATATAGCTCAAGTTAATTATTATCTAAAGGACGACGCGAATGGCGACCAGGACGAACATACACTCGGGCGCACCCTGGGAGTCAGTTGCCGGGTATTGCAGGGCAGTGCGCGTCGGTTCACACATCATGGTATCCGGCACGGCACCGGTCGGTGTCGATGGTGAAGTCGTCGGTGTCGGCGATGCTTATGCCCAGACCAAACGCTGTATCGAGATCATCGCCGTCGCACTCGAAGAGGCCGGGGCGGGTCTCGAGCATGTCGTGCGCACGCGCATGTTCGTTACGGACATTGAGCAGTGGGCGGAGATTGCCAGGGCGCATCGCGAAGCGTTCGCGAGCGTATCGCCAGCCACGACGATGGTGGAAGTATCGAGGCTCATCGATCCCGCGATGCTTGTCGAGATCGAGGCTGACGCGCTGCTGCCGGACGACTGAAGGCAAGCGGCCAGTTGGCAAGGAGCAGAGACAGCCTGTCGCTCGGTGAGGCACGCCGCATAGCCCTTGCGGCGCAGGGCTTCGATCGGCAGCGGCCAGTCTCGGCCACGGATACCCGTCATTTTCGCCGCGTAATGCGTGCGGTCCGGGTGCTGCAACTGGACTTCGTCAACGTGCTGCTGCCCGCGCATTTCCTGGTTATCTGGTCGCGCCTGGGACCCTATGATCGCCGCCGTTTTGAGCGGTTCGTCTATGGCTCAGGCGAGTTTACCGAGCAATGGGCACATGAGGCCTCCGTTGTGTCTGTTGATGACTGGCCCCTCTTGCGGCCCCGCCGGTCCGCCTTCCAACCATGGAAGAGCAGTCCGATCAACGCGCTTCCGGACGCGGATCACTACCTCGAGACGGTGATGGCGCACGTGCGGCGCGAAGGCGCTAGTACGGCGAACGACTTGCCGCCGGTTGACGGCCCAAAACGCAAGGCCGGCGACTGGCACCGATCCGTTCCTCGCTGGGCTCTGGAACAACATTTCGGACGCGGAAAGCTCGCCGTTACGCATCGGCTGCCAAACTTCCAGCGGGTTTACGATCTGCCGGAACGACTGATCGATAAAGCGTATCGCACTCTTCAGGTGAGCGAGCAGGACGCTACACGAGAGTTGCTGCGACAATCGGCACGGGCGTTGGGACTGGGCACTTTGCAGGACCTGGCGGACTATTACCGAATGTCGCCGCGGGATGCGGCACCCTGCATCAGGGACCTGGTCGATGAAGGTGAGTTGTCGGAAGTTCATGTCGAGGGCTGGCGGGTACCGGCTTATCTTGCCAGTTCCGCACGCATCCCGCGCCTCATTGCGGGAGCCTCGCTACTGTCGCCATTTGATCCTGTCGTCTGGTTTCGACCGCGGACAGAGCGCCTGTTCGATTTCAAATACCGTATCGAAATCTACGTGCCCAAAGCGAAGCGTAAGTGGGGCTATTATGTGTTGCCATTTCGACTTGGCGATCAACTCGTGGCTCGCATTGACCTGAAATCCGATCGGCAGAATCGAGTGTTACTTGTGCAGTCCGCTCACCCAGAGACTAATGCCAGCGAGGAGGCGACCGTGCAAGCGCTCGCGCAAGAGCTTCATGCGCTTGCGGACTGGCTGAACCTGGAGGCAATCAAGGTCATGGGGCGCAATCGCTTATGTCGGTCGTTGACCGAAGCCCTCACGGCATACTGATTCAATTTCGAACAATCGTCGCGCCGAATGCTACTCGGGTGTAACGCTGTCATCGCTTTGTTGGCGACGATGCTCACCATAAGCGCCGTGCTTGCGCTTGCCCATCTTTTCACGCGCAGCTGCGCGTTCTTCGTCGGACATCGATTGCCATTTCTCGCGCATCTTGGCCTTACGTTCCTGGCGTTTGGCGCGCACGGCCGCTTTCTCTTCTTCAGACATCGATTCCCACTTTGCGCGCCGCTCCGCCTTCTTGGCCGCACGCTCTTCCTCGGTCATCGACGCGCGTTCGCTATGCCATTTCTCACGCATTGCAGCCCTTTCGTCCGGTGACATGCTTTCCATGTAAGCACGACGATCTTCCGGGCTGAGGTTCTCCAGGTCCGAAACCGACTGGGCGTACCCCGAAATGGGTAGCATAAGCGCCAGCCCAGAGGCCAGTAAGATCAAGCGAAGTTTTTGCATCTGGTATTCTCCTCAATTAAGGCGAAGGCACCCTTATGCAGGGGCTTTATGTTTTTTAACGCAGAACCGCCCACCGGGTTGACATGAATTCCACGAAAAAATTCAATGGCTGTGCCCTGATCTTGATGACTTGCCTTATGCTCGCTGCATGCGCGGCGAGGCCCCAACTTGTAGCCAAGACCGCGACAGCGCCGGTCGGCGTCGATTTGTCCGGGCGATGGCAGTTGCGCATCGAGCCGGAATCGACACCGATGTCGCCGAACGGTGCTGAACCGGGCATTCGCATACCGCCCGGAGGTTCAACGCGTAATCCGGGACGGCGAGGGTCGCGCGGCAAAGCGGGTGCGGCGGTGAGGGTATTTGTCGAAAACGGGGAGTCGCTCAAGATCTCGCAAACGGACTCGGGGCTTTTCATTAGTTTCGATCGATCGGTGGTCGAGGAATACACGTTCGGCGAAAACCGGGTTGTTTCCGTTGGACCGATCGAGGCACAACGTGTGTCGGGTTGGCAGAACGGTAGTTTCGTCATCCAGACGCTCGATGAAGAAGGCGCGATCCTCACCGAATCCTGGCGGCTTGCCGAGAATGAAAAGGTCCTGGTGCGAGAGATCTCCCAAACCCAAGGCAATAAGGAGACATTCGCCGCGCTGCAGCGTTTCGACAAAGTCTAGTTTGTCGGCGTGTAATCTGCGCAGTGTCGCGCGCACGCGCCGTTTACCATCGCGATGCTGTTCGATAATCACCGGCAGGTAACCCAGTTCCTCAACGCACCACAGCGTCGTCACTCTTGAGGAGTTTTCCGCCTGGTGCTGAATGCCAATGGCGTCGAAACTGCCGGCGGGGACCGTTACCTGCTTAGTCCCGACCGTTCGGATGTTGAGAATTTTGAGATCATCGACCTCGAACAATCGGTACTTCGGGCTGGGACCATTATTCAGGAGGTCGTACATCAGTTCATATTGAATCGATACACGATCGTGCGACAGGCCCTGGAGGTCCGTTACGATATCCTCACCGTCAACGGTGCCGCGGGCCTGCTCGGCATCCCAGTCAAACCGTATGTCGGCGCTTGGCTTCTCTCGGGAAATGGTGTCATTTGACCGGTAGGCGATCGGATAGAGTCCGTCAGGACCCTCCCCAAATTCAGAAATCTCGGCGATCTTTCCGCGAGTAACCAGTCGCGTTATCCCGGTCGGCGAGATGACGTGCTCAGCGCTGTAGCCCGCCTCCGTTTCCTTCAGCTGCGTGCTAAGGCGTCCACTGAGGACACTTATCTTGATGTTGTACTCGGCAATGTGCGGCGTCAGTTTGCCGGAGGCACACGCGGGACCCGCAACCAGGCCGAAAACAACCAGGCACGAAAAGTACGCAAAGTGCTCTCGAAATCCTCGGCTACGACGCTCGCTCATTGATTGTTCTCCTGCAAAAACTCTTCCGATTCTCGCATAAGCGACATGACTGCTTCCTGAACGGCCAGGCGGTGAGGTTCGAGATTATCCAAAGGCGCACCCGGGGGGATGTCGTAGGGTGCTCCGATCGCGAGTACGACACGCGAGAAAGGTTTAGGCACCATGAAGTCGTCCCAGCGATCGAGATACCATGCCCGTTCGGCTGCGCACCCCACCGGAATAATAGGCACTCCGGCGATCCGCGCCATGAGGATTGCGCCCATCTTGAATTCGTATTTGGGCCCGCGAGGACCGTCGGCCGTGGTGACGATGGAATAGCCATTTTTCATCATGCGCTGCATGTCGCGCAAGGCAAGGGCACCACTCTGGTTGGCTGAGCCACGAATGACCTCTGCGCCCCAAGCCCTGGCAATCCGTTCGGGCACCTCGCCATCCACCGACGCCGAGACAAGAAAACAGGCCTTGAATCCGCGTTGCACCCAAGAGCGGATAAGCGTCGAGCCGATAACATGGTGTTGATGCCAGTAGCAGGGCGCGCAGAGCTTGCCCTCGGCAATAAACGGCTCAATGCGATCGGCACCGATCGTTTTCTCGAACCGGTATGTCGATACCAGCAGGCGAATCAGTCCGCGAAGCACCGGCAAACCCAAAAAATAGTAAATGCGTCGCCCCAGCGTCATACGGCGACGTGACGAGGTGCTTCGTCGTGATTCGACCGAGTCGAAGTTTCTTGGGGACTGATTGCTCAAAACGGGACCTGCGGCTTAAGAGGTCGAGTTTGCAGTATCGGTTCTGCGCCGGTCAATGTAATATTGCGCCTGCATTGACACGGTCTTTCCGAACCCCCATCCACTGATGACAGAAGCCCAGCTCGCATACAGGCGACCCCCTGGTCCTGACCAACCCGTTACGCTCGGCATTGACCAGGAGACGCTCGCGACGCTCGAAGGTTTGCAGCGCGAGTTCGGCAACATGGTCAGCATGACTAAGCCTAACGGGCGTCTCGCCTACTTTGTCAACGACGCGAGCGAAGTGCGTCGTATCCTGGTGCGACGGCACGGCAAGTACCACAAGGGCCCCGGGTTCGAGCGCGTCAAGATGCTGCTTGGTAACGGCCTTATCGTCAGCGATGGTGATGTCTGGAGACGTTCTCGTACAATGATCCAGCCGGCGTTCAGCCGGCAGAACGTCCATCGCTTGATGACGGTCATGGTTGAATGTTGTGACCGTCGGGCGGTTCACTGGGCGGATCTTGCGTCCCGTGGCGAAAAGCTGAATATTACCGAGGAGACCTCCGACTTCGCGTTGGAACTGATACTGATCAGCATCTTCGGCCAGGATTACAAGGAGCGAATCCTGACCCAGGGAGAAAATCCGTTCGCGTTCCTCAGCAGGGATTCGAAACGTGATCTTGCCGTGGTCATGAAAGTCCGTCAGCTACGGGACTTGCTGATGAGCATTATCGAAGAAAGACGCCGCCGGCAGGGGAAGGATGCCTTCGATTTTCTATCCATGTATCTCAACGCTGTGGACAAGCAGGGCAAGCCGTTTTCTGATGCCGAATTGCTCGATGAACTCATGACCCTGATCGTCGCCGGGTTCGAAACGTCTGCGAACACATTGAACTGGGTCTGGTACCTGATTGCAAAACATCCGTCCATAGAAGCGAAGCTCGTCGATGAAGCGCGCCGCCTGTTGCCCGGCGTCTCAGCGGTCAACGCCGACTCCGTGAACGCGATGCAATACACGCAGCAGGCGCTCGAGGAAGCATTGCGGCTGTATCCGCCAGTCTGGTTGTTCACCCGGCGCTCGCATGAAGATGACGAACTCGATGACTACGACGTTCCACCCGGGACAGATATCTACCTGTCGCCGTTTATCCTGCATCGGACGACGCGCTACTGGCCAGACTCGAACACCTTCGATCCGGATCGTTTCGTGCCAACCGACAAGCCGAACAAGGATCGGCCATACTTCCCGTTCTCGCTGGGCCCGCGGCGATGCCTTGGTGAGTATTTTTCGTTCCTGGAGATGAAGGTACACCTGGGCTTGTTGCTGCCACGATTTCGATTGCGTTTATTGGACGACAAAGAACCGGAGCTCGAACTGGGCATCAACCTCCGGTCCGCCACAGACATCTTCATGCAACCAGAGGAACGGTAACCCCCGGATGGAGCTATACGACACACTGACCGATCTACTTCGAAACGCTCGCGACAAGGACCGCGAGATTCGATTTATTGACGGCGAGAACGACGAGAGTGTTCTTCGTTTTTCCGAGCTTTGGGATCAGGCGAACGCGCTTCTGGGGTCGCTCCAGGCGCGTGGCATGCGGCCCGGTGACGAACTGATCATATTCAGTAAATCGAACGAGAGTTTCGTCGTTGCGTTTTGGGCCGCGGTTCTTGGCGGCATCGTGCCGGTTCCGGTGGCTGTTGGCATTAGCGATGAGCATCGACTCAAGTTGTTCCGCATTGTGTCGCAACTTGAAAGAGCGACTCTGTTTACGGAGATGGGCCTGCTCGAGCGCCTGCTGGAATTCTCAAAACAGCGCGAACTCGATGATATTACGCGCCTGCTTGAAACGCGGACCGTGCTGATGAGCGACGTGGAGCCGTCCGCGCACGGAGAGGTGTTCGCCGCGACGCCCAATGACATCGCATTCATCCAGTACTCGTCGGGCTCAACGAGTGATCCCAAAGGCGTTGTGCTGACACACCGAAACCTGTGCATCAACATCCGCGCGATTGTTGAGGGGACCGGTTGGAATGAACATGACCAAAGCCTGAGCTGGATGCCATTGACCCATGACATGGGATTGATCGGCTATCACCTCAGCGTACTCGGCGTGGGCATGAATCACGCGGTTATGGACACGAACGTTTTTGTCCGGCGTCCGCTGCTTTGGATGAGCAAGGCCAGCGAACTGCGTGCCACGCAGCTTTGCTCCCCGAATTTTGGCTATAAGCATTTCCTGAAACTGTTCCAGCGCAAGGGCCTTTCTGATCTCGACCTGTCCTGCGTGAAGCTGGTTCTGAACGGTGCCGAGCCTATTTCGTGGGAGCTGTGCGAGGAATTCCTGGCAGCACTCGCGCCGCATGGTCTCAAACGAACTGCGATGTATCCCGTCTACGGACTGGCCGAAGCCACCGTTGGTGTCTCCCTTCCGACGCCCGGCACCGAGTATTCGCGTATCGTCGTTGACAGGCACAGTTTGCGTGTCGGCGATTCCTACCGTGCCGTCGACCCGGGTGACTCCGACGCAGTCAGCTTCGTCAAAGTCGGCGCCGCGATACGCGATGTCGAAATTCGCATCACTGACGATCACGATGCCGTTCTCGGAGACGGTGTGATCGGCAACATTCAGTTGTTCGGCGGCAGTGTCACCGAACGCATTTACGGCGACCCCGAAGCGACGGCGGAATTGTTTACGCCGGATCATTGGCTGCGTACCGGGGATTGTGGCGTGTTCGTCGACGGTCAGCTCGTCATTACGGGCCGGCAAAAAGACATCATTATTGTCAACGGCCAGAACTACTACCCGCACGATATCGAAGAAATCATCGCCCGGCTTGAGGGCCTGGATCTGAACAAGGTGGTCGTGGCGGGTGCAACGCCGAAGGGTGGCCAGACGGAGGAGCTGATCGCGTTTATTCTCTATCGGCAGGCGCCTGCCGATTTTCTGCCAACGATCAGCCAGGTGCGGGATCTTATCGGCGAGCAGACAGGCCTGGAAGTCGACAAGGTGATTCCGGTTGCGAGGATTCCGAAGACAACCAGCGGCAAAGTGCAGCGCGCAAAGCTCCTGGACGCTTATTTCGACGGCGAGTTCGATGTGGTGCTGGAGCAGTTGGCGCCGGCGGCTGCGGTAGCCGAGACGGTCGACGAGGATCCGTTGGTCGCCGAACTCGTGACGATTTGCCGGGAGTTCTCCAAGGACCGCAAGATCGGACCGGAGGACAATCTGTTCGAAGTTGGCGTAAGCTCGCTGACCTTGACTGAAATTGTCCTGGCCATTGATGAACGATACCCCGGTAAGCTGGATATCAGTGACCTTTTCGATTATCCGACGTTGCGAGAGATCGCGACGTTCCTCAGAAGGAACACTCAATGACCTATGCTCGCATCGCCGGTATCGGCAGTTACTTGCCGGAAAGGGTGGTTACCAACCATGATCTTGAAAAGACCATGGATACCTCTGATGAGTGGATTCGCGAGCGCACCGGCATAAAGCGGCGTCACATCGCGGCGGACAATGAGACGACCTCCTCGATGGGCCTGGTGGCCGCACAGCGAGCAATGGAGATGGCAGGTGTCGGGCCCGACGAAATCGAACTTATTGTGGTTGGTACAGCGACACCGGACAAAATTTTTCCAGCGACAGCCTGCATTATTCAACGCCGGCTGGGTGTCAAAGGGTGCCCGGCGTTTGACGTGAGCGCCGCCTGCAGTGGTTTTGTCTACGGACTCGATTTGGCCAATCGTTACATCCGCACGGGCGGTGCGAAGACGGCGATCGTCATCGGATCCGAAACACTTTCGCGAATTGTCGACTGGGAGGATCGGGGCACCGCAATATTGTTTGGCGACGGGGCGGGCGCGGTGGTTCTGCAGGCCGACGAAGAACCGGGGATTCTGTCAACGCATATCCACGCCGACGGTGAATACGAAGAGCTGCTGCACGTCGAGCAAGGGGTCTCGGTCGGGTTTGATGTGACACGGGCGGGCGGTGCGTATATCAAAATGGAAGGCAACGCCGTGTTCCGCCGTGCCGTGGCGACGTTCGATAATATTGCGCGCGAGACCGTCGCTGACCTGGATGGCCACCTGGACGACATTGACTGGTTCATACCGCATCAGGCCAATATGCGCATTATCAACGCGGCTGCAAAGAAGCTAAAAATGCCGATGGAACGGGTGATTGCGACCGTGGATGAGCACGCCAACACCTCTGGCGCTTCCATTCCACTCGCTATGGACCTCGCGATTCGAGATGGGCGCATCCAGCGAGGCCAGACCTTGCTGCTGGCGGCTTTCGGTGCCGGGTTTACCTGGGGCTCGGCGATGGTCAGGTACTAGCCCCGCCAAGCCAGTCCAAAATTGGCGTTGCTGGCCAACAGGTGAACATAAGACTGAAAAAAAGTGCGTTTGGGCCGTGATTATGTGAATTGACTCACACTTTGGTACCGTACACTGTCTCTATAGTCCGAAAGATAGGGCTGTCTCTAAACAGAGACAGTTATCGAAACGGAGGAGAAATATGGATAAGGACGTCAGACGCATACCCCTTTCAGAATCGAATGTGTCACTCAAATTGGCCGAGATTCAGGAACGGTGTGCTCAGCTTCTCCAAGACACCGAGACGTCGCTCGAATTGACGCTCGAAGAGCCCGTGCTTCGGACCGACAGCTGCAATCCTTACGAAAGCAGCTAGACCACCTCTTCAGTGCCCTTCACGGCGTCCTGATGCATACGATGCATCACTCCTAGACGCCATATCCAGAGAGCAACGATCAGCGCTGCAGCGATCGGCAGCGCAGCGACCGGTGCCAACAACACGAGGAAATCGTAAAGTCCGTGCAGGAATGCGGCAAGCGCGAACCCGAGCAAAGCAGGTTTGACTATCGAGGACCCGGCGAGCTTGGCTCGCGAAATCCAGTAAGCCCAAATCGACGCAAACAGGATATGTACCACGGGGCCCGCGAATCCGCGTGCGGCAGTCTCAAGCGGCGAGAGAAAATCCAGGTAAAGGACATTTTCCACGGCGGCATAGCCCAGCCCGATAAAGGAGGCATAAACCAGGCCGTCCAGAGGCTCGTCAAACGCGTCAAGCCGTAACACAAGAACCAGGAAGGGAAGCATTTTCGCGAGCTCCTCGATCGGTCCGATCGCCAGCATCGCGTAGACGAACAGCGCTAACGGATCCTCTTCCGCCAGGGCGACAGCGTCGTAGCGCAGCCCCAATGGCTCCAGGCCCGCGTACATTCCCTTTGACAAAGCCGCGGCCAACAAACCCAGCCCAAAACACAGCAACAGATTGCGCGGCGGCTCCGGCAGGTGCCGATCTTTGTGATAGTGATACACCGCCCAGAAGACGACGGGCAGGATGATCGGGAGCATCAGGGGAATGCTTTGCATACTGAGCATTGTCCGGATTCACCGCTGTCGTCGCTGACACAACCGTCACAGTTTCCGAATAGGCCGGAAGGCTTCACTTTTGCTAGTATCCATCGGGCGGTCGACACCGAAACGTTCTGACAAGAGGAAGCAAAGATGGCCATCGAACTGACGCTAAACGGGCAGGCAATTTCGCTCGATGTGGATCCGGAAATGCCGTTGTTGTGGGCCATTCGCGATCTGGCGGGTCTGACCGGCACGAAATACGGTTGCGGTAAAGCATTGTGCGGCGCCTGCAATGTTCACCTGGACGGCCAGGTCATGCGGTCCTGCGTGATTCCGGTCTCGGTTGCCGCAGGCCGAAGCGTGACAACTATTGAGGGGTTGGCGGAAGACGGCAATCATCCGGTCCAGGTGGCCTGGCGCGAACTCAACGTCGCTCAGTGCGGCTATTGCCAGTCTGGCCAGATCATGAGTGCCGTTGCCTTGCTGGAACGGACGCCCAAGCCCAGCGACGAGGATATCGATGCGGCGATGAGCGGCAATATCTGCCGTTGCGGAACCTACACGCGTATACGCAATGCGATTCACAAGGTTGCGGAGGGACAGTCATGAGCGAGCTCCGACATATCAACCGCCGCGAATTTCTGAAACGCACGGGCCAGGCCGGCGGCGGTTTGATTCTGGCGTTGTCTTTCACGGCGTCCTGCGGACGTCCAGGCCCGGGGCCAGCTGTAAAGAGCGGGGCGGAGTCTGTCGCGCCGAACGTCTATGTGAACGTACGCAATGACGGTGTTGTGGAGATTATTTGCCACCGGTCCGAGATGGGGCAGGGCATACGGACCAGTCTTCCACAGATAATTGCGGACGAGATGGAGGCGGACTGGGATCGCATCGAGTTGATCCAGGCCCTCGGCGATGCGAAATACGGGGACCAGAACACCGATGGATCGACCAGCATCCGCAACCAATTCGATCTGTTACGCAACGCCGGCGCCACCGCACGCGAGATGCTAATCGCCGCCGCGGCCGCGGAATGGGGTGTACCCGCGCAGGAATGCGAGGCTCGCTCGCACGCCGTGCATCATAAGGCAAGCGGCAAGTCCGCTGGCTTCGGCGAGCTGGTCGACGCGGCGTCAGAACTGGAGGCGCCGAAAGACGCGGCCTTCAAGTCCAGACAGGACTATCGGTACATTGGCAAACCAATGGATACCATCGACGGCGTTGCTTTTACAACGGGACAGGCGATATACGGCATCGACACGGTGCTGCCAGACATGCTGCATGCGTCAATCGAGCGTTGCCCCGCGTTTGGTGGCACGGTCGTCTCCTTTGATGATAGCGGGGCGAAGGCCGTCGCAGGCGTAGCGAATGTTCTGAAGCTTCCCGATCCGACCTCTCCGCTGCTCTTCAACCTGCTCGGCGGCGTTGCTGTGCTGGCAAGCAATACGTGGGCCGCACAGAAAGGGCGCGAGGCCCTGAAGATTGAATGGGATCGCGGTGAAAATGCCGCTCACGAATCCGTGGCATACCGAGAAGTGTTATTGCAATCGGTCAAATCGAATGGCACGTCGGTTCTGAACCGAGGCGATGTGGGGGCGGCGTTCGAAGCGGCAGACAGCGTGCACGACGCGATTTACTATGCGCCGTATCTGTCTCAGGCCCCGATGGAACCACCGGCCGCCATTGCGCAAATGACGGAAGACGGCGGATGCGAAGTCTGGGCCTGCACACAGAATCCGCAGGCGGCACAGGACACGGTCGCCGCGACGCTGGGTCTCGAGAAGAACCAGGTCAAGGTTCATGTCACGCTCCTTGGGGGCGGGTTCGGGCGCAAGTCAAAGCCGGATTACGTCGCGGAAGCGGCCTGGCTGGCTCGGGAAGCGGGGCGGCCCGTCAAGGTCACATGGACGCGCGAAGACGATATCCGCCACGGCTACTTCCATTCGGTCAGTGCGCAATACCTGAAGGCGGGCCTCGATGCGGACGGCAATGCGACGAGCCTGCTGCACCGTACCTGCTTCCCGTCGATCGGGTCGACGTTTGACCCCGCGGCGACCGGCCCTGGCGGATTTGAGCTCGACCTGGGATTTCTCGACAATCCTTACGACATCCCGAACATGCAGCTTGAAACCGCCGATGCAAAGGCCCACTTGCGCATCGGATGGTTAAGGTCCGTCTGCAACGTCTTTCACGCGTTCGCCGTATGCGGATTTGTTGACGAACTTGCCTACCTTGCAGGCAAGGACCCCAAGGACCATCTGCTCGAGCTTCTTGGTGATCCGAGAAAAATCGACCCGGCAGCTGATGGCGCCAAGTACACGAATTATGGGCATCCGCTCGAGAAACACCCGATCGACACCGGACGGTATGCGGCCGTTGTTGAACAAGTCGCGGACATGGCAGGCTGGGGCCGTGTTCTGCCGGAACGGCATGGACTGGGAATCGCGGTGCACCGGTCCTTCGCGAGTTTCGTGGCAACCGTGGCCGAGGTCAGCGTCGAAAAAAATGGCCAACTTCGCGTGCACAACATCTGGACCGCCATTGATGCTGGAACCACGATAAACCCGGACCGTGTCACGTCACAGATGGAGGGGGCCGCTATTTTCGGCATGAGCATCGCGTTGCACGGCGAAATTACGGCGAAGGACGGCGCGGTTATCCAGGGAAACTATGATTCCTACCCGGTGGTGCGAATGAGCGAGGCGCCGGAATCGATCCATATCCATATCATGGAGTCCACGGCGCCACCCGGCGGCGTCGGCGAGCCAGGCGTTCCGCCGGTCGCCCCGGCCATCGTCAATGCTTACTTCGCCGCGACGGGTAAACGCGTACGGGAACTGCCCTTACGGAATGCCGGGCTGACCTGACTCCGTGCGCTGGCTGGTCGCTCTTCTGCTATTGGCCAGCGGTGTCGGTCACGGCTCCCCTTTATTCGAGGACGACGGTATCCTCGAAGTCACGCTCGAGGGCCCTGTTTCCAAGGCGATCGATGACACAGCAAAGCGCCGTGAGTACCCGTTTTCCCTGACGGTCGATGAAGCCGTTCTGAATGTTGGCGTGCAGGTACGCGGCATCAGCAGGGCACAGTTGTGCCAATTCCCGCCGTTGCGTCTCGACTTCTCCTCGAGTGACACGTCGGAGACGATTTTCTCCGGGCAACGGCGTTTAAAGCTTGTCACCCACTGCAAGAAGCCCACAGACTACGAGGAGAACGCGCTTGAGGAGTACATCGCGTACCGAATCTTCAATGTATTGTCAGACGTGAGTTTTCGCGTACGACTGCTGCGTGTTCGCTACATTGACACCGATAAACCGGGCCGCGATGCCTTGCTGCGCTTCGCGTTCGTCATCGAGGCGAAAAAGGAGCTGGCGGAGCGCCAGAAAGGGGCGCTGATCGAAACCCGCCGCGTGACCAAGAATTTTCTCGACGAGACCCAGGTTGGCCTGGCCTACGTATTTCAATACCTGATCGGGAATACCGACTGGGCGCTCGTCAGGGCCCTCGATAGCGACATCTGCTGTCACAATGGTGTCCTTGTCGGTATCGACGACCGTCATTTCTATGTCCCCTATGACTTTGACAGGGCCGGTTTGGTCAATGCGCGTTATGCGAAGCCCGATCCGAGCTTGCGAATTCGCCGCGTTACGCAACGAAGATACCGCGGCTATTGCATGTCGAGTGACGCGCTTCAGGACGCGCTGCGCACCGTTGTAAGCCGCCAGGATGAAATCCTCGAGATTATCAATGCACTCGCTGATGTGACCGGACAGAATCTCGCGCGAAGTTCCGATTACGTGCAGAGTTTCTTCGAGGTCGCATCCGACGAAGAGCGGCTCCTGCGCGAATTCGAAAGTCATTGCCTTTAGCAGGCAGCAACAAGCGATGAGCAATACGCTTCTCTATGTCATTACGGTCCTGATCTGGGGTTCCACGTGGTTGGCGATCGAGTATCAACTCGGCGTCGTGGAGCCCGAAGTTTCGATCGTCTATCGCTATCTTATCGCCGCTTCTGTGCTATTTTTATATTGTATAATCAATAAGTTAAAGCTTTCATTTGATGTAAGATCACATATCTGGTTCGCGCTCCTCGGCGCGTCGCTGTTTTGCCTTAATTATGTTTTCGCCTACCGCGCGCAGGTTCACATTACCTCCGCTCTGGCGGCCATCGTCTTCTCCACGATGGTCTGGATAAATATCGTGCTGTCCAGGCTGGTTTTCGGCACTCGCGCCGGCGCCCGCATACTGATGGGGGCGTTCCTGGGCATAGCCGGCATTGTCACGTTGTTCGCCCCACAGATTAGCGAAGTTTCGTTTTCGGATCGCGTTCTTTATGGGTCGGTACTTGCCTTACTGGGAGCGCTGGTCGCATCCACCGGCAATATCCTGTCTCAGTTGGCGCAACGGCGCGCGCTGCCTGTTATGCAGGCCAATGCCTGGGGAATGCTCTATGGCGCAATACTAACGGGATGTATTGCCCTGGCTCGTGGTCACGCGTTCAACTTTGACGCGAGTTTTACGTACATCGCTTCGCTGACATATTTGGCAATATTTGGATCAGTCGTGGCATTTGGCGCTTACCTGACATTGCTCGGGAGAATTGGCGCGCACAGAGCCGGCTACGCGACGGTGATGTTTCCGGTCGTTGCGCTGGTGCTTTCGATCTTGTTTGAGGGCCTTAGCCTTGATTTGAGCATCGTGCTGGGCACGACGTTGGTACTTCTGGGTAACGTGCTGGTATTGAAAGAGCGCAAATGAACAAGCGAAATCCGATCGAAGACCTGGCGCACCTGCGCCACGAATTCGGAGAGCATGGCGGCGTCAACATGTCCATTGAGGCCAGTTCGACGTTTACGGTGATAGATCCTGAGACGATGCCCGAGCTGTTTGCGGGACGCAGAGGGCCGGACAAGGGGTGTTACCTTTATGGCCGGCATTTCAATCCGACGGTCTACAACCTGGGCCGACAAATGGCGGCCCTGGAGGGCACCGAGGCCGGTTACTGCACGGCCAGTGGCATGGCAGCGATCGCGGGCGCGGTGCTTGGCGTGTGTAACGCCGGCGACGAAATAGTGGCCTCCAACGTGATTTATGGCGGCACCTACGCATTCTTGCACGACTTTCTCCCGGTCAAAACCGGCATCAAAACGACTTTTGTCGATATCACGGATCTCGACGCCGTTTCCAACGCGATGACCGAGCGAACCAAATTGGTATTTGCTGAGAGTGTCTCGAATCCAACCTTGCGCCTCGCGAATATGCCGAGGCTCGCCAAAATCGCTCACGGGCGCGGGGCGCGGCTGCTCATCGACAATACGTTCAGCCCGCTGATCCTCAGGCCCGCTGCGCTGGGCGCCGACATCGTCGTGCACAGCATTACCAAGTTCATCAGCGGCGCGTCCGATGTGATCGCGGGTGCGGTCTGCGGGACTGAGGGTTTCATAGGCGAGCTTATGGATCTGCACCAGGGTCCGCTGATGCTGCTGGGCCCCACGATGGATCCGCACATTGCGTCGAGCGTTAGCCTGCGTATCCCGCACCTGCCGCTCCGAATGGCAGCGCACGGCGAACGTGCGCTCGAATTCTCGAAACGGCTCGACGCCCTTGGGCTCGACGTGACCTACCCGGGCCTGCTCCATCATGCCGATCATGACCTTTTTAATGAGCTGCGCTCGACCGAGTACGGTTACGGCGGTGTCTTCACGATCGATGCCGGCGACGCAGACACGGCCAACGAGCTGATGTCGCATCTGCAGAACGAGCAGCGCTTTGGCTACCTGGCGGTGAGTCTTGGCTACTTCGATACGCTGATGTCGTGCTCCGGATCGAGCACGTCGAGCGAGATGAGCGACGAAGATCAGCGGGCGGCCGGTATCTCGCCCGGACTGGTTCGTGTATCGATCGGGTATACGGGGACTCTGGAACAGCGCTGGGCACAGTTACTTGACGCCCTGACTGCAACCGGCATTGTGTCACCGACGCACAGGGACAGGCATGAAAGTCGCCGCGCATAACGTGATTCTGGTGGCAGTTGCGACCGGGCTGGCCGGAGCTTATTCGTCGGTGCGAGCGGAGGATGCGCAGCTCGAAAAGAGTCGCTACCTGGTGCAATCGTTCGGGGCAAGCCTGCAGACCGAGCTTAAGAAGGGCCTGGCTGCGGGCGGACTCGTGCAGGCCGTCGCTGTCTGCAAAGACCGGGCGCCGCAATTGGCGTCCGAATTGTCACGTCAGAGTGGCGCAAAGGTAAGCCGGACCAGTCTGCGCTACCGTAACCCGGCCAATGCACCCGAGCCCTGGCAGGTGAAGGTCTTGCAGGAATTTGAAAATCAAACGGGCGGGCATGACGTTGCTTCAGCGCAGGAGTACTTCATCGTAGAAGACGATGGCACGACGCGTTATATGTCAGAAATTCGAACCAGTGCCGTCTGCCTCACGTGCCACGGAAAGTCCCTCCCAGCCGAATTGGAGGCAAGGCTCGAGGCTGACTATCCGCATGATCGTGCGCGAAATTATGACTTGGGGGACGTTCGAGGGGCTTTCAGCGTTACCTGGCCTCCGCCCGACGAAACTCCCGGGAGGTAAACGCTACGGACACGCGAGGAAACGGTATCAAAGTTGGACTCGCGTTGGGCAGCGGATCAGCGCGCGGGTGGTCCCACATTGGCGTACTGCGCGCACTGCACGAACGTGGCATCGAACCGTCCATAGTGACCGGGTCCTCGTCAGGGTCCCTGGTCGCAGCGTCCTATGCCAGCAATCAACTGGACGCCCTCGAGACCTGGGTTCGTTCACTGACCAAAATGGATGTTTGGCGCCTGCTCGATGCCTCGTTTTCGGGCGGCGGTATGATGCGTGGCAACCGCCTGATGCGGGCCGTCGGCGAGCAGCTGGAAGATAGTGCCATTGAGACCCTTCCCCGGAAGTTTGGTGCGGCCGCCGTCGATCTACACACTGGTAAAGAGGTCTCGATTCAGAGTGGATCGATTCTGAATGCCGTGCGTGCTTCCAGCGGTTTGCCGGGCCTTTTCACGCCCATCTTTCATGAGGGTCGTTGGCTTATCGACGGTGGTGTACTCAACCCGTTGCCGGTCTCTCTATGTCGTGCTTTGGGTGCCGACTACGTCATTGCCGTGAATCTTAACCTTCCATTAGCGAGAAGCAGGGCGCGCCAACCGGCGACCAGAGAAAAGTCCGAAACCACGGATAACTTGTCCGATGATGATAGGACTGAACTATTCGCGCGATGGGCGGGCCTGTTGGAAGATTTTGTGAGTTCAATTCGGTCGGACCGGCAACCGAGCGAACCCGGCATGATCGAGGTCATGTATACCAGCATCAACATCATGCAGGACCAGATATCACGCAGCCGTATTTTGGTCGACCCACCGGATCTGATCGTGTCCCCTCGTCTGGACGATTTTCATCTGATGGATTTCCATCGGGCGGCGGAGGCCATTGAGGCCGGTTATGCGGTCATAGAGGAAGTCGCCGCGGAACTGCCGGATGGAACCTAACGAGACAGGCACTGTAGAGGATCAATCCGGGCTGATCCGGGCGCTATTGAAGCCCGAATGCTTTCCGCATCCGGTGTCGTCGATCGAGGTATTCGAGACGCACATATCCTGGGTTATTACGACGGGGCCATTCGCTTACAAGATCAAGAAGTCGGTAAATCTGGGATTCCTGGACTTCAGTACCTTGCAGCGCCGCAAGCATTTTTGCGATGAGGAAGTCCGGCTAAACCAGCAATGGGCGCCTGAGTTGTATCTGGAGGTTGTAGCAATTTGTGGCAGCCTCGATCGACCGTCATTGGCTGGAGACGGCGTCGCTATCGAATATGCCGTGAAGATGGTTCAGTTCCCGCAGAGTGCACAGCTCGATAATCAGCTCAAAGCCGGGCTATTGCACGAAAAGGACCTCTACGAACTGGCGGAAACCGTGGCCGGTTATCACCGCAAGGCGAGGGTAATCGAGTATGCGGGCGAAAGAGAGTCGGTCAAGAAGGTCAAGGTGCCGATGCTCGACAATTTTGCGCCGGTGGAACAGGCGATCGACATGGACTTGCTGACGCGCGTGCAGCAATGGACCTCGACCAGTCTCCACGAGCTTAAACCCAGCCTCGTTGAACGACGCAACCATGGTTTCGTACGCGAATGCCACGGGGATCTGCACCTCGCAAACCTGGTTCGTTTATCCAGGGGCATTGTTGCCTTCGACTGCGTCGAATTTAGCGCGGATCTTCGCAATATCGACGTCCTGAGCGATATCGCCTTTCTGGTCATGGACCTGGTCGCCGGTGCGCGGCAGGACCTCGCGTACGCTTTTCTGAATCGCTATCTCGAATGCACGGGCGATTACGACGGCATGCGCGTGTTCGGTCTGTACTTCGTCTATCACTGCATGATACGCGCCAAGGTCGCAGCAATCAGGAGCACGGAGCGCGTGAACAGCGAGAGCCGCCGGCACGACCTGGAGGGCCTGAAGCACAATCTCGCGGTGGCAATACGCTGGATCGAAGCGCCAGCGCCACGACTGCTTGCGATGCATGGCTACTCCGGGTCCGGCAAGACCTGGTTGTCATCGCAGCTAATGACACAATTTCCGGCGATTCGGCTGCGCTCCGATGTTGAGAGAAAACGACTATTTGGTCTCGATGAAACGGCGAGCAGTGACTCGAAACCGGGAAAGGGCATCTACACGGGAGCATCCAGCAAACGCGTGTACGAAGTCCTGATCGAGAAAGCCGGGCGCCTTCTCAGTGCTGGGCTCAGCGTGATTATCGACGCCTCGTTCTTGCGCCGCGCGGACCGGCAGCTGCTGGCTGCGCTGGCTGAAGCGGAGGGCCTGGATTACGCAATCCTGGACACGAGCGCGTCGAGAGGGGCGCTTGAGGAACGGTTGCAGAATCGCAGGAGCGACGACACGGAAGCATCTGAAGCGACTGTCGAGATTCTGGAGCGCCAATTGGACACGGCAGATCCTTTGACGGCAGCAGAGGTCGAACGAACAGTCAGGGTCGCGACGGATAGGGATGTGGACATCGGCAACGTCATCAAGTCGCTAAGGTCCCTTAGCCAATAATACATGCATTTCAATCGGTTACAGAGGTAACTTGACATTGAACTTTACACGTTGCGGCAACTGGCCTAGACTATTGAACATAACAAAGACCTAGCAAAGAGCCTCCGTATCCAAGAGGCCGCAGGAGCCACGACAATGCAGTATCCGCAACAGGCCATGACGTTACCCGATTTGGAGGCTGGCGAAGTCCGGTCGTCCGCGTTTCTCACGCAGTGCCACCACAATGCGCTGGACCGGTTGGGCATCGCTTTCAAAGATCAACGCCCATTGGCGATATTGATCGGAGAAGGCAAGGCGACGTCGCGTTTCGTTGTACGCAGATTTCTCTCAAGGCTTGACTCCGAGGTTGCGGTAGCGCGAATTTCGGCACCGTGCGCGAATACCACGGATTTCATGGGCAAGATAATCGCCGCAGTCGGTTTCCAACCGAAGGAAATGAGCCTGTCAGATCTGGAGAGCGTCTTTTCGATGTTTCTGTCTTTTCAAAAGGCGCATCACCGGCGCACGATCATTTGTATTGAAGACGTTGAAGATTGCGATTGGTGGGTGTTGGAAAAGATCCGCAACCTCGTAGACACGGAGCGTGACGGTGCGTTTGGATTGATGACTATTATTACAGGGCAGTCGGGCTTGACCGATCTGCTTACTCGCCGTCCGCTGAAGTCTATTGCCGAATTTGCAGGCCGACAAATCTCGCTCGCACCGTTCACGCTGCCTGAGACTCGGGAGTACGTGACGCGGCGTGTTGAGGAAATTGGCATTGCCAGCGTTGATGCGGCGTTCGAATATCACGCAATTCCTTTAATACATGAACTTTGCGGCGGCGTTCCCGACGCCATCAGCGAGCTCTTCAGCCAGTGTCGCCTTCAGGCGGAAGAAGAGGGCGTCGAGCTGGTAACAAAAGAGTTGGTCAAGCGCGCCTACGAAACGCAACGGGCGATGACTGAACAGAAGTACGGCGACGACCAGTCGGCAACCATAAATATCACCGATATGCCTCCGCGACCAGGGCGCCTCATTGTGCAAGTGACTGACCATGATGTCCGCGAAATTGCACTGCGGCGCGGCACTCTTCTGATCGGTCGCAGCAAGCTGTGTGATATTCGCATCAATAGCAAGCTTGTGAGCCGTCACCATGCGCTTATCAGCTACAGACCGGAAGGCGCCATGATTGTCGATCTTGGCAGTACCAACGGTACCAGCGTCGATGGGTATCCGATCAAGGAACACCAGCTCGTGGCCGGCGAGACGATCACCGTGGGTGATAGTCGAATCGAGTACATCCTGGACGATGCGCTGAACGGGAAGTTTGAAAGCGCAGAGCAGTCACTGAAATACGAGCTGACTTCATAACGGAATCAGTTGACTTTCCAGAGCTGCGTGTCGACGAGTCGGCGCTCTAGTCTAATGATACGGCGAGCTGTCCATCACCGGTTGCAGCGTCACATGGTTCTCGTTGGCTTGCTTATCACATTAGCCGGCCTGATTGCCGCATCGGACACGTTACACGACAAAGCCGATGCGCTCATCGTCTGGGCCGAACACCTGATTGCGTTGAATCCACACCTCGGAATGGCAGCGTTTGTTTTAATCGCGATGTTATCCGCAATGCTTGCTTTCTTCTCAAGTGCGGTATTCGTGCCCGTCGCTGTCTACACCTGGGGCGTCGGTGTAACCCTTATTTTGCTTTGGGCCGGATGGTTGCTTGGTGGTGTCGTCTCATTCTGTATCGGTCGTTTTCTCGGTCGCAGAGTGGCGGCGATCCTCATCGGTGAGGAGAAGATAGCCGGCTGGCAAAGTCAGCTCACCCAACGAAGTCGGTTTGTACATATTCTGCTTTTCCAGGCGGTGGTGCCTTCCGAGATACCGGGATACGTGCTCGGTATACTGCGATATCGCTTCTCGCTGTATCTGGCCGCGTTGGCGATCACTGAATTGCCCTATGTTCTCGGTGTCATCTATCTGGGGGAATCTTTTTTGAGAGGCGAAGGCACCATCATCATTGTTCTGGGTATTGCAGTTGTCGTACTGGGAATCGTGTTAATTCGATTCAAAGTCAGGCGGCCGTTTTCCCGATAGGCGGTAACTGGAGGATATGCCAGCGGCCGATGGCTCAATCCAGTTCGTCCAGGGGCGTCGTGTAGATTCTTTCGAAGATCCTGATCATGCGATCTTCAATTTCGCCAAGAAAATGGTCAATGTCCGGTATCTGTTTAAATGTGAAGTAGCCATTTTCGAGGAACTCCTGCAGCGCGCCGAAACCCGCCGCGTGGGCAGGTACTCGCATGGCGCGGAGCATCATTCCGATCATCGGGACCTTGATGAGGGACTTTAGCGTCTTGCCGAGTCCGGTAATCACGCGCACGAGCTCGACGCATTCGGCGAGGGAACTTGCTTTGCGGCAGGCAACGCAATAGTCACGCTCCATTATCACGACGGGAAGTTCGTTGTTCTCGAGAAGGCATCGGCAAATTGCGATATTGACTTTTAGCACCCTTGCGTTCATTTCGGCCGCCGAGGCAATGGTCGCCAGCGCCTGGAGTGGTAGCATCCTGGTAATCGCAGGGGCGGCGCGCTCCAAGTCACGGTCGCGGTTGCTGATGCCAACGCCGGCAAGGTCACTCATTGTGAAGTCGATTGCTGCCGCATAGCCGTCGCGTTCGTACAGATCGCCGAAGAAGGGCAGTAAGTACTGCAGCTGCCAGTTCGCAAAGCGATCGTAGTTTTTGAGAAGCTGAGCATCGTCAAGATACTCAACATGCCATTCGTTGCTACGCCGGATTTGTTGGCGAAACTTTGTCGCTGCTGACTTTCTGTCGCTAACTGCCATAGTGCTTGTGTCGCGGTGATTTAACGTTATTTTGTAAACAACAGCCTCTCAGTTCGCTAGGTAGTACTCCCAATTGACCGTGGTCGCCTGGCAGCATAACAATAAACTGCTTTTGAGCTACTTCGGTTAGACAGGAGCAAATGCATAACTCGCCGTTTAGCGTCACTGACCGGTTTAGCATGCTGCATGAGCGGATCGTATTGCGCCATCCGCTCGTCATTCTCGCATTCAGTGCAATTCTCGTCGCAATTTTCGGTTGGCACGCCCGTAGTTTCGGTCTTGACGCGACAGCTGATTCACTAACGCTGGAGCGGGACGCAGACCTTAGCTATTACCGCATGGTGCGGGCACGGTATGGGTCGGATGACTATCTTGTCGTCACATTCACGCCGGAAGAACCAATGTTCAGCGAGCCGGTGCTGCTGGAGCTTGGTGACCTTCGCGCCGATTTGCTCGCGCTCGACGGCGTCGATTCTGTTGTCAGTATCCTGGACGTGCCGCTCATAAAAAGTCCGCCTGTCGATATCAAGCAGATCTCGAAAGGTATCCGGCGCCTGAGCGACAAAGATACAGACCGGTCGTTGGCTCGTGAGGAGTTGATTACAAGCGCTCTTTACCGCGACCTCATTATCAGTGCCGATGCACGCACAACTGCGTTGCGGGTGAACCTGCGGCAGGATCAGCGCTACCTTGAACTACGGGAACTGCGTGATCAGCTGCGCCAGAAAGGCTACTACGGCCCTCTCACCATGGGAGAGGCTGAAGTCCTTGCGGCCACAAGCGCTCAGTTCGACAAGGTGAGCCAGAGCTTGCTCGGCAAAGAACAGGCGACGATTGCGGCTATTCGAAGCGTCATGGACAAATACAAAGACAACGCGACCCTGCATATAGGTGGCGTGCCGATGATTGTCGCCGACTCGATTGACTTCATACGACATGATCTGGTCGTGTTTGGTTTCGCGGTCATCGCTTTCCTGATCCTTATCCTGGTGATCGCTTTTCGACAACCCAGGTGGGCTATTTTGTCGCTGCTGAATTGCCTGGCTACCTGCGTCATCATGCTCGGTATCCTGGGACTGACGAACTGGCATGTAACTGTGGTCTCGTCGAACTTTGTCTCACTGCTGCTTATTCTTTGTCTGGCGCTGACGCTTCACATCATCGTTCGATACCGCGAAACACACCTGCAAAATCCCGAGGCTGATCAACTGACTCTCGTCAGAGAAGCAATCAGGCGCATTATTGCGCCGTGCCTGTACACGTCCCTCACAACAATGGTCGCGTTCGGCTCGCTGATTGTCAGCGGCATTCGTCCGGTAATTGACTTCGGCTGGATGATGGTGATCGGTATCGGCATTGGTTTCATCTTTTCTTTTACTCTTTTCCCGGCCGGTCTGATGTTGTTCAAGCCAGGAAAGCCTCGCGTCCTGCGGGACATTACCGCCGACAATTACCGGTTCTTTCGCACGCCTGATAGACGGACGAACCCGACAGACGATGCTGGTATCAGCAGTTCTCGTCATCGCGGGTATCGTCGGAATAACCCAGTTGACGATTGAGAACCGCTTCATCGACTATTACAAGAAGTCCACGGACATCTACCAGGGAATGGAGCTGATTGATCGCTCGCTGGGTGGGACGACGCCGCTCGATGTCATCATCGACGCGCCGGAGCTTGAACACGATAGCGAGAAGCCCAGCGATTTTCCTGACGGTGAACTCGGTGATGTGGTTAAAGAGGGTTTCGAGGACCTGTTTCTCGATGACGCCGCGGGCGAGGGCGGGATTACGTCGACCAGCTACTGGTTCAACCATCCCAGGTTAAAAGAAGTTGCCGCCATCCATAAATACCTGGACTCACTCCCCGAGACAGGCAAAGTTATCTCGGTTGCGACAACGGCACGTATGTTGAGTGAACTGGACGAGACCGTTCTCACCGACAATCTTCTTCTGTCAATCGTGTACAAGCGTATGCCCGACGATGTCCGTGAGGTACTCATAACGCCGTATCTGTCTTCCGATGGTGCCCAAATTCGCTTTAGCATTCGTGTATTTGAATCCGACAAGACGCTCCGACGTAACAAACTAATCAGGCAGGTCCGTAACGATCTCATCGACCAATTCGGACTTGAAAAGGATCAGGTCCATTTGAGCGGCATGCTGGTCTTATACAACAATATGCTTCAGAGCCTGTTTCGGTCCCAGGTCCTGACGCTGGGTGCGGTATTTCTCGTCATTTTCGGCATGTTCGTCGTACTTTTTCGCACTATTCGGTTGGCGGTAACCGCGATCATTCCGAACATAGCCTCCGCTGCTGTTGTTCTGGGCCTGATCGGCTGGTTGGGCATACCGCTCGACCTGATGACAATAACGATCGCCGCGATTACGGTCGGGATCGCTGTCGATAACACGATTCATTATATCTATCGATTCACTCATGAATTCAGCCGTGACCGCAATTATTGGGCTGCAGTACATCGTTGTCATCGAACGATCGGTCGCGCGATGTACTACACCAGCGTGACGATCATGCTCGGCTTTTCGATCCTGGCACTGTCACAGTTTACGCCGACGATCTATTTCGGTTTGCTGACCGGGACTGCGATGGTCGTCGCACTGCTGGCGAACATGACGCTGCTTCCGGTTCTGATCGTGACGCTCCGGGCTTGTGATGTGGAACGTTCTGACTCGGAGGCGACGAGCATCCCTCCGGCGTAACGACTCTTAGGCTGAACAGAGTCGCGCATCGAGCGCAGTGCAGAGCGTCGTTTACTTGTGCACTCGGTGCTGCGCCGGTCATCACTTCGACAAGAAGCGGGCGATGGCGCTGCTATTGCGCACGTTCATATACTCGCTGATACTTGGCCCTGGCGGCCAAAATAGCCGCGCGCAACGGGAGTGCACACATGATACTGGTGACTGGCGTAACGGGACGTGTGGGACAGGCGGCAGCACGCGCTCTATTACAACGTGATCACGCGGTCCGGGGTTTGGTCCGTGACCCACAGCGCCTCGACCGGCACGGTCTCGAGAAATTAGATGTTGCGACAGCTGATCTGACTGATCCCGCCAGCATCGACGAAGCAATGGCCGGGATCTGTTGCGCACTGCTGGTAACCGGGAACAGTGATCGCCAGCTCGAGCTTGAAAGCAACTTCGTCGCATCCGCTGAGCAGGCTGGCATACAGCACATCGTTAAGGTCTCTGCAGTGGGGGCCGGCTCGAACGCCAGCACGCCAATTCCAAAGATTCACTTCGCGGTCGAGCAGCTCATCAAACAGTCGAATATGGACTGGACGATACTGCGGCCCAACTTTTTCATGCAAAACCTGTTGATGCAAGCACCGTCTATCGCCGATACGAACCAGTTTGCGTTGCCGTTCGGAACAGTAAGAACGGCGCTGGTAGATTGCGCCGATGTAGGGGAGGCTGTGGCAGTCGTGCTAAGTGGGGCAGGGCATGCAGGCCGAACTTACACGTTGGCTGGTGCTAACCTCTATTCGTTTGAACAAGTAGCGAGAGTGCTGACCGACGCCATTGGACGCGATATTCAATACGTCGATCAGGATCCGAAAGAATTTAAGGACATTCTCGGGCATTTCGTCGAGAGCGAATGGCATGTTAATGCAGTATGTGAGCTGTTCGCGGAGATAAAAGCCGGCGCGCTCGAATCGATGTCCACCGATCTTGAAGATCTGCTAGGTCGAAAGCCGACGTCACTTGAGGATTTCACGCACCGACATCGGGCGATATTCGGTTAATATTCGACACGAACACAACTCGCGTCAGTGAGGCCAGGAGACAATAGTGATCAGAGTCTTTTCAGCGTTATTTGTCACAAGTCTTGTCGTGTTGTCAGCCACCGATGCCTCGAGCGACGATTCAATAGAGCGGGCCTGGCAATGCTCCAGCGAGGGTTTCGAACGCGAAATCGTACTTTACCAGCGCAAGCGGGCGACGCTCGAGGGCGAGTTTGCCTGCTGGGTTGTCTATACGAAAGATGGCGAGTCCGAGGTGCTTTGGCAGGCGAAGAATAACCCGGACTACTGCGAACAAAGGGCGGTCGCCCTGGTCGAGAAACTGCGGGTAGCCGGTTTCAAATGCCTGGAGAACGATCGTGCCGGGTTATCGGAACAGCATGACGATACTTCGCAAGCGGCAACTGACGATACGGACGACATGGTTCCTGCCGTTATCGGCGATACCGATAATGCTGTACTTGAGGCTCCGCCGAGAAAAAGCGAAGAAGATCAAGAGAGCAAAACGAAGCCGGAAAGTAAGGACAAACGAGAGAGTACCACTGCAGAATTTCGAAACCTGTTGGAAAGGCACTATGTAGGAAGTTACCTGGACGCAATGCTCGTGGCGGTGCCACGCGGCTTTTTCGTACATTCAGAGATGGACACGTTGTCGCCTGGTCGTGGCGAGTATCTGCACATAGCGCCACCCAATAATTTCGTAAAGACGATGTCCGACGGTTCGTATGTGCTCGTCAATACGATGCTGTTTGAGCGTGGCGCGACATCCTCCTACGTTAATCTTTGGCTTTGAGGTTCACGATAAGCACTTCCGGTTTCTTGGCTACGCCACGACACAATCGGTCACAGACATTCGCGTTCTGGATGCGGACCCAGACAAGGTCGTGGTGTCAGCGATGTCGGTAGCGACCGCTTCGTGTGCTCCGTCACGGCGAACGAGAATTATCACGTGGCACAGCGATGTGTATGGTCAGAACGGCTCTGATCCAGGCCGAACGACAGGTGAGGTAGGGAACAGTGATTGTGTAGACTAGGCGCCGCTCATTGGGATTACCCGTTTCGAGGTAGACTCATGATAGTCGTATAAAGGGGCTCCAGACATGTTTACCAAGGCATTCGCGCATTTGCGCCAGATCGACTGGCGCATATTCTTGGGCATCATCATTACCGCACTCTGGCTCATCGCTGGCATCGCCTATATCCGCAGCGGTGCCGTCAATTACGAGACCGTTTACGACGTACCACTTGAGGACCTCGGCAGCTTCCTCGAAGGTGCGTTCGCGCCGCTGGCGTTTCTGTGGCTGGTCATCGGCCTGTTCATTCAACAAAGAGAGTTGGCCGACAATACCGAGGTATTACGGCAAACGTCGATCCAGTCAGAAAAACAGACCCAGGCAATAGCGGCGACCGAGATGAATGCTCGCCAAGAGACATTCTTCAAGATCGCTGAAAACGTGCGAAGTCAGCTGGGCGGGATAACCGGCATGCTTTTTATTTCGTCCATGGGAGCATCAGAAGGGCAGCTTGTGTCAAAAAAGCGGATGGAGGAATTGTGGCACATGCTGGCCCGGCGCGATGACCAGGTATTTGCGCGCGAATTCCTGCTGCTTGATCCGGAGGAATACGGCGGATACGAGGCGTTGTTTTACAAGACGGAGATTCGTCGACGACACACCAAAAACTTTATGACAACGTTTGATCGACTGATGCTCATGGCCAGGAACTGCGACAGCGACAATGGGATCATTGCGGACTCGCTGGCGCAAACCGGGCACGGACTGCTTTACACTCGTATGCGGGACCACCAGCCCGAAGGTCAGAAAATCAAGTGCGCGGAGGTGGATACCGCGGACTATGAAGAGATTCTGGAACGTACTCGAGACTGAGTCAGGACTCCAGGTATCTGGCAATAAGCTCCGGGCCGGTCATGCCTGGTCTAACCGGCATTCGCTTCCTCCTGATTACGTGCGATCAATCGGCGCGGCCGCGCACCGAGCGGAAAAACCAGGCGATGAACACGGCGAACGCCGCCGCCCCAACGAGCATTGCTGTGACGTCGTTGCCGAGCCATTCTGTGCCTATTCCATCCGGGCGGCGGCTCTTGGCAACGGCGACCAGGGCAATGCCCACGCCCAGTAGGCCTTCGCCTCCGACGAAACCGCTGCCTAATAAGACGCCGCGCTCACGGCGATCAGCCGCAGCGGTCTCGTCTTTGGCGTTCCGTTCCATCCACAAACGGATGAGACCGCCGACAAATATTGGCGTCATTGTAGAAACCGGCAAATAGACGCCGACCGCAAAGGGCAGGGACGGAATGCGAGCGACTTCACAGGCCAGTGCTATCCCGGCGCCGATGGCGACCAGCGACCAGGGGAGGTTTTGATCGAGTACCCCATCGATGACCAACTTCATGAGGGTCGCTTGCGGAGCCGGCAGTTCGGTACTACCAAAGCCAAAGCCTTTGCCAAGCGCGAGCACCGTCAGGCAGACAAAGGTGGCAGAGGTGAGCACGCCAATCAGTTCCGCGGTTTGCTGCTTGCGGGGGGTTGCCCCCAACAGGAAGCCGGTCTTGAGATCCTGCGACGTGTCGCCGGATATAGACGCCGCGATCGCTACCACGCAGCCAACGGTTAGTGCAGCGGCTTTGCCCATCGCATCGGTCCAGCCAAAAACCAGGAAGATTGAAGCGGTTCCGAGCAGTGCCGCAATCGTCATGCCGCTGGTCGGGTTGCTGGTGACGCCGACGAGTCCGACGATACGCGACGCAACCGTGACGAAGAAAAAAGCAAACACGACGACGCAGACAGCGGCGACCGCGCGAATGCCGACGCCGCCAACGGAACCGAAGACTTGTGGCACCAGTACGAGCACCAGCCCGATAATGACGACGCCAATGCCGACGAAGCGCAATGGCAGATCGTTGTCGGTGCGCAGCGTGGTTGTGTTGGATCCGCTGACGCGCTCGCTGAGCTGTGACGCGCCGATGCGGAAGCTGCTGACCATCACTGGAATACTGCGTATCAACGTCACGATGCCGGCGGTTGCGACGGCGCCTGCACCGATGTAACGCACATAGCGCGTCCAGATCTGGCTGGCGGACATGTCACGAATAAGATTCACGGTTTCGGGGAACATCGGCGTCGTCTGCGCATCGCCCCAGTAGGCAATGCTGGGAATGATGATCAACCAGGAGAGCAGGCCGCCGCCGACCATGACGGCCGCGATACGTGGCCCGAGAATGTACCCAACGCCGAACAGAGCTGCCGACAGGTCCATCCCGACTTCACCCTTTTTCAGAAAAGGCACCTTCAGATGAACATCACCCGGTATGACGCGTATCCACGAGGTCAGAAACTTGAAGAACGCGCCTCCCGCGAGCCCGTAGAACACAAAACGTGCGCGCCCACCACCGATCTCGTTGGCGACGAGCACTTCGGCGCATGCCGTTCCTTCGGGGTAGGGGAGTTTGCCGTGCTCTCTTTCGATGAGAAAACGCCGCAGCGGGATCATGAAGAGGATACCGAGCAGTCCGCCACACATGGCCAACAAGGTCATCTGCAGCAGCTCCGGCGGCATTCCCCACATAAACAATGCGGGCAGGGTAAAGATTACGCCGCTAGCCAGCGAGCTTGACGCCGAACCAGTGGTCTGTGAGATGTTGGTTTCGAGAATGGTGCCGCGAACACCGACGCTCGATAATGCGCGGAATACCGCAACGGTCATAACGGCAACCGGTATCGACGTGCTGATCGTCAACCCCGCACGCAGGCCGAGGTAGGCATTGGCAGCGCCGAAGATAATGCCGAACACAATGCCCAGGCCGACAGACTTGAGTGTGAATTCGGCAGGCGTCTCGTTCGCATCGACGAAGGGGTCGTACGAATCTCCCTCAGCTATGGGCACATAGGCTTTCTGGCTCAATCCATCTTTTCGCATAGTTCCAAGACCGCGTTCGGACCAGCGCCTGAGTCTACAAGAAAATATCGTGGTTTGAGCATCAACCCGTAACGATGACTTCGGAACGAGCACGGTAGAGCAGGTGTATTCCTGCGCCCCAATGCCCTGTCGCTCAGCTAAACGCTCGGCGGCCGGCGCATGCCAGGAGCAGCTCTCGTCGGCGCGAACTAGTGAGTTACCAATGAGTAAAACACACCTCCAGGCGCGACGGAATTCGGGTTACCCCTACTGACATCTCGTTATCCAATCGTGATTTTATAGGTGTCCCAGTTAGCGGATGGGAGAACAGCTGTGGCGGGCGCATTGGAACAAATCGATATTCAACCTGTACCTGTGAACGAGCTTCGCAGAGTCTGCCAGCCCCTTGCGATCGATCCGGAGCCAGGCGAAAAACCGCCGGCGACTTCGACTTATCTCGGCCAGGAACGCGCAATTGAGGCCATTCGTTTCGGCATCCAGATCAAGCACGATGGTTATAACGTCTTCGTGCTCGGGCCGCTTGGCAGCGCCCGACATAGCTTGGTCGAGGAACTGGCGAAAGAACCGGCTCGTGCAAAGGGTGCGCCGGATGACTGGTGCTACATCAACAACTTCTCAGATCCCGAAAGGCCACGTGCATTACGGTTGCCGGCGGGTAAAGGTGCCGAATTTCGCGACAACATGCAGGCGCTGATCGAAGAGATACAGCTCGCAATCCCGGCCGCTTTCGAGAATGACGATTATGGGAATCAACTAAAAGCGCTAGAAGCGGAGACGCAGAAAGAAGTTGAGGGCTTGTGGCGCAGCCTCCACGAGCAGGCGGCCAAGGAAGGAATCGCGTTACTGCAGACGCCCACCGGCTATGTGCTGGCCCCGCTAAGCGACGACAAGGTGATCGACGATAAGGAGTTCGACAAACTCCCGGAAAAAAAGCGTAAGCAGATCAAGCAATCCATTCAGCGCCTGAGCGAGGAACTCAAGGCCAGAATCGAATCCATGCCCAAGCTGCGCAAGCGCCATCATGAGCGAGTCCGAACACTGGACCGAGAAGTTACAGCGCATGCAGTCAGCGTGCTGCTGGAAGACATCAAGCAGAAATACCAGGCGCTACCGGCCGTGCTGAGTTATCTGGAGGAAGTACAGAGCGACATAATCGAGAATGCGCAGGAGTTTCGTCGCACTGAAGAACCGTCGCTGCCATTTCTCTCGTACGATTCGACAGCACTATTCGCATCGTATGAAGTGAATTTGATCGTAAGCAACGAATCCGATGCGGCGGCACCCGTCATCTATGAGCCGAATCCGAGTTATCCGAACCTGGTGGGCAAAGTTGAGCACCGGGCCGAGATGGGTGCGCTGTTGACGGATTTTCGCCTGGTGCGATCCGGTGCGTTGCTGCAGGCTAACGGCGGTTACCTGGTATTGGACGTCCACCGTGTACTGGGCCGACCGTTTGTATGGGACGCACTGAAACAGGCGCTTCTGACTAAGCAGGTACGCATCGAGTCGCCGGCGGAAACGCTGGGATTTGCCAGCACGACGACATTGAAGCCGGAGCCCATTCCGCTTGATCTTAAGGTTCTGTTGATCGGCGAGCGCTGGCTCTACTACTTACTTTGTGTCTATGACAGAGAGTTCGGAAGTCTCTTTAAAGTTGCGGCGGACTTCGACGATGACGTCGAGCGTTCGACTCACAACGTTGAGGCATATGCCCGGCACATCGCTGAGCGTGGACGGCAAAGCGAACTACTGCCACTTAGCGCCGCAGCCCTTGCAAGGGTCATTGAACAACGAGCGAGATATGCAGAAGATAGCGAGCGTCTCTCAATGCATATGCGTTCACTCGATGACCTGCTGGTACAAGCCGACTACTGGGCAAGGCAACGCGGCGCCGATCAAGTCGCAATTGAAGACGTTATCGAGGCTATTCGGCAACGGGACAATCGACAGGACCGTATCCAGAAAAAGATCGTCGACGCGATTAAGAGAGACACGCTACTCATTGATACATCAGGCGAATGCGTCGGACAAGTAAACGGACTATCTGTGACCGACCTCGGCGTGTACCGGTTTGGACACCCAGTCAGAATTACCGCCACAACCCGCGTCGGCAAAGGCGACGTCGTCGACATCGAACGCGAAGTGAAGCTGGGTGGGGCAATCCATTCGAAAGGCGTCATGATTTTGTCGGCGGCACTTTCCTCGCGTTACGCGCCGGACGTACCTTTGTCGTTACACGGTAGTGTGGTGTTCGAGCAATCTTACGGCGGTGTTGAGGGCGACAGCGCGTCGGTTGCCGAGCTATGCGCACTACTATCTTCGATTTCAAGTGTGCCAATTCGACAAAATCTAGCGGTCACCGGCTCAGTCAATCAGCTCGGTCGTGTGCAGGCAGTCGGCGGCATTAATGAAAAGATCGAAGGCTTCTTTGCAGTCTGCAAAGAACGGGGACTTGACGGGTCGCACGCGGTCATTATTCCGCGTGACAACGTTAAGCACTTGATGCTAATCGAGGAGGTCGTAGAAGCTGTCCATGAGAACCTGTTCAATGTCTTTGCGGTGCAAACCATCGATGAGGCCATTGCCGTATTAACGGGCAGGACCGCAGGGGCGCGTGGTAAAGACGGCGAATTCCCGCCGGATACGCTTAATCGATTGGTGGAGGACAAGTTGGTCCAGTACGCGAGCAAGCGGAAGCAGTTCTCCGAAGGCGGCAGTGATGACAAAGCACACAAGTAGCACGCGCCGCGTCATGTTGGCGGTAACCGAGACGAGTTCGCTGCACGACCTCTGGCGGGCAACGCTGGAACAGTTGGCGGGCGAACATGCTGAACTAGTTACCGTTTTTGTTCGTGATGATCGGTGGCGTCGGGCGGCAAGCCTGCCGTTCACGGAAGAGATCTCCCGCGCTAGTGGCGGCAGCATGAACTTCACCCTGCAGCGCGCCGAGCAAGTTGACAGAGAAGCGGTCATCCGCACGCAGGGTCGGTTACAACAACTCGCTACCGACGCCGAAATACAGTTGGCATTTGAAATTCTTGCCGAACACGAGGCGACGAGAATACACGAACTTGTCAGGTCCGAGACGGACCTGCTTATCGCGCCGTCTTTTTTCAAAGGGCAGCCGATTTATACGGAGCTGGCTCGGTTGAAATGCCGGATCCTGCTCGTCGATACAAGGGACGTCACGGCAGAGTACGGGGATCATTAGTGTAAGAATTGCGGACTCTCAACATGACTAGCGTACCGTTTAACTTGGAAGCCGCCGAAATGTTTCGCAAATGCGCGGAGGTACTGCGGCAACAGGCGGCAAATCCTTTTCGTGTCAACGCCTACATTCGGGCAGCTCAGACGCTTGAGTCCCTACAAAAGGATGCGCGCGACATTCTGCGCGACGACGGCGTCGCGGGGTTAATCAAGCTTCCCGCGATTGGTCGGGGCTTGGCCGCGTCCATCGAGGAAATCGCCAGGACAGGGCGGCTTGCGCAGCTTGACCGCCTTCGTGGTGAGACGGCGCCGGAGACCCTGTTCAGAACCGTGCCGGGAATAGGGCCGAAGCTCGCTCATGCCATCCATGATGAATTGCACGTTGATACGCTTGAGGCACTGGAGGTTGCTGCCCATGACGGTCGGCTGGCCGGCGTTGAAGGCATTGGCGCACGTCGCGCGGCAGCGATACAGGCCGGTCTCGCCGCGTTGCTCGGTCGCGGTCGCGGCCGGCGCCTGGCGCCGCAATTGTCGCCCCCGGTTGAGGTGCTGCTGGATGTCGACCAGGAGTATCGGCAAAGCTCGGCCGCCGGAGAGTTACCGAAGATCGCGCCTAAACGATTCAATCCTGAAGGACTCGCATGGTTGCCCATTTTGCATACCGATCGCGGGGAGTGGCACTTCACCGCGCTGTTCTCCAACACCGCCAGGGCGCACGAGCTTGGGCGGACGGACGATTGGGTCGTCGTATACTTCTACAATGATGATCACCAGGAAGGTCAGAATACGATCGTCACCGAGACAAAGGGAGCATTGACTGGTGAGCGCGTGATTCGCGGACGTGAAGCCGAGTGTCGTGCGCTTCGAGCTAGCAGCTCACTGTCCTCGCCTGTAGGCGCCCATTAGCATCGCCTCGGCGAGAACCTGCCCTTTCATCGATTCTTCCAGATGCTGCTTGGTTGGTTCCTCCAGGTCGGGCAATTGAACATCGAGTGCGTACAGCTTGAAGAAATAGCGATGGCGGCCAATTGGCGGACAGGGGCCACCGTAGCCCGCGCGCCTAGTCGGAAGACGCTGCTTCGACTTGCTGCAATGCCTCCGAGAGATAGTCGGCCAGCAACGACGTACCAATCAGATAGTCGGCCGTATGATCGTTCCAGCTTTCCCCGGCGTTTTGCAGCGCTTCACTCCATTCCGTGATCGAGAAGTCGCCACGGCCAAGCCACATCAGCGCTACCAGGCAGATTTGTTGGTCTGGTTCGAGGTCGTCGATCGTGGTTTTGAGCTCCTGATAAAAGGGATCTCCACCAAAGTCGGCTGTAACCTGGCCGGACCAGAATTCGTCGGCGACTTCGGGTTCCTCTGGAAAGGTCACATCATCTCTGGCGTGAAATTGGTGGGCCTTGTCGATGATGAATTGCACGGTATCCCGGTTCAGTTCAATTTCCGTCATCGTTTTCGTCCTCTGCGTTGTACTCCAAACCGCTGTATCTAAATTGCTACAACGGTACGTACCGACAATTCGGAGAAATACCTAGATCTGCTAAGGATAAAAGGACATAACTTCCGCGTCTGTCCACGCAGCAATGAGGTCGCTCGCCAACTGTCGCGTTTCTGCTCTCGGAGGTCTGAGTACGCAGAAGCCCTGATTTCGGACCGCAGCCCTCGGAGTAGGCTTCTCCTTAAGAGCCTCCGCAAGGAATTGTTGTGGTTGACTTCGCAAATCGGCGCGAGCGTATGGTCATGGACCAGATCGCCGCGCGCGGTGTGCGCGATCCGGATGTGCTGATGGCCATGGGCAAGGTGCATCGCGAGGCTTTTGTCCCGTCTGAAGTACGCGAACTGGCCTACGGCGATACGCCGCTCCCAATTGGTGCGGGTCAGACCATCTCACAACCCTACATTGTGGCGTACATGGTCGAGGCGCTATCGATCCGCGACAGTGACAAAGTACTCGAGATAGGTGCGGGATCCGGATACGCGGCCGCAGTTCTTGCCGAATTGGCCAGTGAAGTTTATACGATAGAACGTATCAGCGAACTGGCCGAAAATGCGGCCGCTCACCTGCGCGAAGAAGGTTACGACAATGTGCATGTTCTTAATGCTGATGGCACGCGCGGCTGGGCCAAGCATGCACCGTTCGACGCGATTCTGGTGTCTGCAGGCGCACCTGTCATTCCAGAAAGTCTGAAAGACCAACTGGCGGACGGCGGTCGCATGATCATCCCCATCGGCGCCGATCAGCGCGCCCAGGAGCTGGTTCGAATCACGCGCTGCGCAGACGGGACGTTCGAGCTTGAAGATCTGGCGGATGTGCGCTTCGTACCACTGATCGGCGAACAGGGCTGGGAGGTTGATGATTCCGGAAAACAGGCGACCAGTCCACGCCTGATTCACACCACGCCTTCCGTAAGCCAGACATTACCCAGTCTGATATTGCGGAATAGCGAGTCGTTCGAGGTGCCGGAGGAGGCGAGCTTTGCGTCACTGATGCAACGTATCGGTGATTCTCGTGTTGTCCTAATTGGCGAAGCGAGTCACGGCACATCCGAGTTCTATCGCCTCAGAGAGAGAATCACACGGCGCCTGATCGAAGACAAAGGATTCACGATTGTCGCCGCCGAAGCGGACTGGCCTGATGCAGCGAGGATCGATCACTATGTTCGCCACCGCGATGCGTCACCCTCCGACTGGTCCGCTTTCGCCCGCTTCCCAACCTGGATGTGGCGAAATCAGGAGGTGCGCGAATTTGTCGACTGGCTACATGAGTACAACAAGCCGCTCAAGATGTCGCAACGGGCCGGCTTCTACGGGCTGGACCTCTACAGCCTTTACAATTCGGCGCGGGCGGTCATCGGCTACCTGGAAGATGTCGATCCCGATCTTGCGGAGGTTGCGCGCTGGCGTTATGGCTGTTTGAGTCCCTGGGAGGCAGATCCGGCGGCTTACGGGCATGCGGCGCTGACCGGCGCATACCGCGACTGCGAACAGGATGTCGCGCTGATGCTCAAGGACCTGTATCAAAAACGTCAGAACTATGCGCATGCGGACGGAGCACGATTCCTGGATGCCTCCCAGAACGCGATGCTGGTGGCCAATGCCGAGCGCTACTACCGAATAATGTACTACGGCTCACGCGCCTCATGGAACCTCCGCGACACGCACATGTTCGACACGTTGAAGCGGGTGCTCGAGGCGCATGGGAGCGAATCGAAGGCAGTCGTTTGGGCCCATAATTCGCATATCGGTGATGCCTCGGCAACCGAAATGTCGGCACGCGGGGAGCACAATATCGGGCAACTTTGTCGTCAGGCTTTCGGTGACCAATCCTACCGCATCGGTTTTGGAACGGACCATGGGACGGTTGCAGCCGCTTCGAACTGGGACGCACCCATGGAGATCAAGCAGGTTCGTCCTTCACACGCGCAGAGTTATGAGCGGCTATTCCATTTGACCGAGCAGCCAGGGTTGATCCTGCCGCTCAGGCACAACCAGAATCTTGAGGTTCTCGGGGAACTGGCCCAACCGCGACTCGAGCGTGCGATCGGCGTCATCTACAGGCCAGAGACGGAGCTTGCCAGTCACTATTTCGAGGCCATTCTGCCTCGCCAGTTCGACGACTACGTCTGGGTCGACGACAGCGCCGCGGTCACGCCGCTGACGACGGCAGAACTCCGAGGTGTGCCTGACACGTATCCATTTGGCATTTGAGAGTTCCGGCCGCTACAGGAGTACAGAGTGATCACGGCGGACGTCCGAAAAATCATGATGGAATTCGCCGAGCAGACCGGCATTTCCTCAACGAAACATCCTCCTCGGCGCTATCTATGGACCGACGCGCATGCGGTCTGCAATTTTCTCAGCCTTTATCGCCGCACCGAGAACGATGAGTACAAACAGCTTGCCCTGAGCCTCATCGATCAGGTGCACACCGTCCTTGGCAAGCACCGCCATGATGATCCGCGAAGCGGCTGGATTAGTGGTCTGAGTGAGGAGTTGGGTAGCAACCACCCAACGGCAGGCGGGCTCAGGATAGGCAAGAAACTGAATGAAAGAGGTGCCAACGAACCCTTCGACGAGCGGCTCGAATGGGATCGGGACGGACAGTACTTCCACTATCTGACCAAGTGGATGCACGCACTTTCGCGAGCCAGCTCGGTCACCGGCGAGTCACGTTACCATCGCTGGGCGCTGGAATTAGCACAGGTGGCTCACGCCAGGTTCACAACAGAGGCTCCTGCGGGCGCACCGAAGCGCCTGCTTTGGAAAATGAGTATCGATCTGTCCTACCCGCTGGTGCCGTCAACCGGCCTTCACGATCCGCTGGACGCGTATATCACGTACAACGAACTAGGCGTCCATTCCGAAAGACGTGAAGGCGCTGTTTCACTACCGGGTCTGGAGGCGGAGATCGCCGAATCCGCTGCAATGATCATAGGCCGGCGTTGGCATACGGATGACCCCCTTGGCTTGGGCGGCCTTTTATTTGATACGTGTCGCGTCTTCCAGTTAACGGCCTCCGCCTATTTGAAGAATCCGGATATTGTGGCGGCTTTGACAAAAGCGACAACGGAGAGCCTTGACGCTTTCGCTGCTCATGCGCGCTTGAGTGACCCACCAGAATACCGTCTCGCGTTTCGCGAGTTGGGTTTGTCCATTGGGTTGCGGACTGTCTCGCGGTTACGCAATATTCTCGCCAATCATCCAGCTTTGTTTGCCGATCGCCTGGGAGTTGACATTGAACACCTGGCACGCTTCATTCCGCTAGGTGAAGAAATAGAGCACTTCTGGTCACAGCACAAGAATCAGCAGGTGAAGACTTGGCTGGATCATCGTGACATCAACAGGGTCATGCTGGCGACAAGCCTGTTACCGGATGAATTCCTTAGTGTCGCGGGGTTTGCATCTGCGTGAGGAGACTATCCCGGCACCTCAAGTTCACCAATGTCAGTCGGTCACACCCAGTCGCTCGTGCATGAGTGGGCTGGTCGTGGTGTACTGCAGGCGGACTTTCTTATCCGGCTCGATTTGCTGTTTGATTGCGAAAGCTGCCATTGCCGCTTCGTGAAAACCGCAGAGGATGAGCTTTTTCTTTCCAGGGTAGAAGTTGATGTCACCGACCGCATAAATGCCGGGCACTGACGTTTCAAATTTTTCGACGTCGACGTTGATGGTTTTGCGATTGATGTCCAGGCCCCATTCGGCGATCGGGCCGAGTTTCGGCGCCAACCCGAAGAACACCAGTACGTGGTCAACCGGTACGACGACAGGATCCGCCTCTTTCGGCTGGATCGTAAGTGACTTTATCACTCCATCGACCGCATCGACCGCCGTTGCCTTGGCGCTCTCGATCGCATCCACCTTTCCTTCGGTGACCAGTTTTCGCATCTTTTCAACCGAAGCATGCACAGCGCGATACTCGTCTCGTCGGTGTACCAGCGTGATGTGCTCCGCGATGTCGCTCAGTTCCAGTACCCAGTCCAGTGCCGAATCGCCACCGCCAAGAATGGCCAGCTTTCTTACCGGTGAATTGTTTCGGATCCTGTACACGGTAGTGCAGGTTTTTCGCTTCGAAGTTGTCTATGCCGGGGAATCGAATCTGCCGGGGTTGAAATGAGCCAACGCCGCCGGCGATAACGATAGCCTTGGCGTGGAACTGTGTGCCCGCATTCGTTTCCACATAAAAGGAATTATCATTGTTCTTTCTTACGACGGTGACTTCTTCATTCAGGTGCATGCCACAGTCGAATGGCTCGATCTGTTTGAGCAGGCCCTCGGTTAGTTCCGTACCGGAGCAAACCGGAATGCCGGGGATATCGTAGATCGGCTTATCGGGGTAAAGCTCGGTGCATTGTCCGCCCGGCTGCCGGATAGAATCGACGATGTGGGCCTTCAGGCCCAGAAGCCCGAGTTCGAAAACCTGAAACAGGCCGCAGGGCCCGGCGCCGACGATGACTACGTCAGTATTGATCACTGATTTTCTCCTCTTCGGCCATGCCTGCAGCGGCGCGGTCCGAATGCGTTCTTCAATTGGTAATGAAAAGGTTTTTTCGGCCAGCGCTCGATTCTACTGGAAAAAAGCGTTGAGGTTAGCCCTTGTCCGGCAGGCGGTATGCGGAACCAGATTAAGTTACCTTGCCCGACTACGCCTGTAACGCCGGCGTCGTTCGCACGGATTTTTCTGCTAATCTTGTGGTCCGATCTTTAGCAGTGTTTATCACTACGGAGTGTTGCCATGGATGCCGCATGGATACCAATTTTTGTGCTGACGCTGGCAGAGTGTATCGCGCCGGCCGGAAAGACTGTTTGTCAGGAACATGAATTCGAACTGACGTTCCTCAGCCAATCAGACTGCGAGATTGCGCTGGAACAACTCGTGACGTTGAAAGACGCCGCAGAGAACGTCATCGTTGACAAGAGCAAGTCGGGCTGCGTGCCATCTGCGCGGCAGCAGGGTGTCTTTTCAAGTCTCGCGGAGGTCGCCGAATCCGTCGAGGACAAGAGCAATTGGCGGCCGCCTGATAGTCAGGGATCATCGTCTGAATCGACACGGAACCAGCATAAGGCTCGTCTTGAGAGCCTTCCGACATGCGAAGAGTCCAAGGGCGTCGCACCGTGCAAGGTCGGGGAGATCATCATCGAAGATGCGACAGTCGGGGAGCCTGTCGAAGTTTGGCGTAGCGACCGGCAGTAACCACGTTCTTGTTCCGAAGGTTGCCCAGGGAGGGTCCGACGGTCCAGCCTTATCGTTCGACTGGCGCGTTCGCTGAATACTCGATAGGCGCACCAGGCGGCTAATCGAGCCGAATCCGTAAATATCACCGTCTAGCTCCTAACGCTATTGACGATTACGATCTTTCCTTTGTGACGTCCTTGTCCGAAGGAACGCATGGCTTCTGGCACTTCGGGCAATGCATAGGTGCTGTCGATGACAGGAACGAGCTTGCCGGCCTCAATCAGCTCCTTGAGATCTGCCAGACCTTGGTTCGGGCCTGCCGCCACCAATCGTAACTTCCTGCGCTCACGGGTGAGCGGGGCACAGAGGGCCAGGAACCAGAGTTGGTAAACCCGGGGTATGGAACCGCCGACCATTGCGTAGGTTCCATCGGGCAACAACGCGCGCCGGTTGTCGAACATCGAACGAAAACACTGACAATCGATGATCAGATCATAGCGCTTGCCGGTTTTCGTGAAATCCTCCCGCGCGAAGTCGATAACATGGTCTGCACCGGTCGAACGAACGACATCGAGTTTGTGTGCCGCATCGACGCCCGTTACAGTGGCACCCGAGAGTTTGGCGAGCTGAATTGCGAATGTGCCCACACCGCCACCCGCTCCATTAATCAATACGGTCTCTCCTGGCCGTATTTGTCCCGCTTTGCGAATTGCTTGCAGGGCCAAAACGCCTGCTTGCGGTACCGCGGCCGCTTCTTCAAAAGTCAAGTTCGCAGGTTTCGATTCCAGGCCAGATTCATGAGCACAAGCATACTCCGCGAAACCACCCCAGTTATCCCAGAGATCTCCGAACACCTCGTCACCCGGCTGAAATCGCGTCACGTCGTTGCCGACGGCTTCAACCGTCCCCGCAATATCGGCGCCGAGTATCTGTTTGCCTTGCTTCGGTTTCAGGAGTCCGTACATGAGGCGATTAATGAACGGTATGCCGTTCAGGAACTCCCAGTCCCATGAATTGACGGACGACGCATTGACCTTTATCAGTAATTCGTCGTCTTTTGCGGTGGGTTTTGGGACATCAACGAGTCTAAGGCCATCGGGGGAGCCATAGTGAGTAAATGCTATCGCTTTCATTAGGGCATCACTCATCGAATTACCACCATCGGAGACTCTAAATCCGTGGCGATGCCAAGGTAATCGCGACTTGTACTTAGGCAGCCTACGCTGTGACAAGACTTACCCAGGTAGAAAACGTCAGAAACATTACTTAACAGTATGATTTAAATATCAACTGTAAGTATATGAAAAAGTTAATAAAAAGTAGAGCCGGCGCACCCGGTTTTGGAGTAAAAGCGAATTGCCTATGGATGGAAAAGGGCGGGTTATCCGCTTTGTTCCCCGTCGGTTGGGCCGTTCAGCAGGGCGTCCCTGGTCAGTTCGATGATCAGGTCTACTTCTTTGGCGCCAATATCAAAGACCGGCGTATAGCGTAGCGAATGCGCTCCACCGTGGATAACGCCGAGACCTTTTCTACGAAGGTAGTCTTCCGTGCTATTCGCTCCGTGGGTCTTGTAACGAGATGCGAGTTCGCAGCTCACCAGCAACCCGGTTCCCTGGGCACCCGTGATCGCCTTGTTTGTTTCGCTGGCCAATGCCGTCAGGCCATTGACGAGTTCCGTTCCGCGATTGCATATGTTCTTGCGTAATTCGGGCGTCAAGGCTCCGAGAACGGCCACTGCCACATCCAGGGCGCGCGGATTGGTGGTCATCGTGTTGCCATAAAGACCATGCCGGTACGTCGCAGCGGCCTTTTCCGACAATGCGAGTACCGATAACGGGAACTGGCCTGCATTCAGCGCTTTCGAATAGGACTCCATGTCGGGCTCGTCGAGTTCTCGAAAATCCGGGTAGTCGACGACCGATAAGACGCCGTGGGCACGCAGCCCGGCCTGGATCGAATCAACGACCAACATCGTGCCATGTTCCCGAGTCAATTCCCTGGCACGGGAGTAGAAGTTCGGCTCGATAGCCAGGCCTGGGTTGCCTTCGCCCATCACCGGTTCCATGAAGAACGCCTCGATGAAGAACCCATCTCTTGCTGCGTCGGTGAACACCGCTTCCAGCGCCTCGATGTCATTTGGCTCTACGGTCAGCAAGTAACTATCGTCCCGGAAGGACGCGAGGTGCTTTCCGTACTTTTTGGAGGTTGAATTTGAGAATCGGGCCGGTCGGTCGGTTCGACCATGGAAACTGCCTTTCAGGGTTAGACCCACGACTTCGCAGCCCTCATAGCGTGCACCCGGATCGGTCAGGGTCTTGGTATTGATATCGGCGATACGAGACGCGAGCGTCATGGCCTCGGAACCGCTGTTCAGGCAAAGAAAGCTGGCGAAGGGCGTGCCGCCTTTCCGCGTGTGGCCGATTTCTCGCTTCAGGCTCTTGATGAACTCGATCTGGCTGACGTTGGCCGTCATGATGTTGGCCATCACGTGCGGCTTGTTCAACGCCTCCTGCACCGCCTCGGGCGCGTGCCCGAGGCCGAGCATTCCGTAGCCACCGCAGTCGTAAATGACCGCTCCTTTGAGACTGACGACCCACGGTCCGGCGGCACTTGCCGCGACGTAGGGGTTAACAGCGTCCTCAGCGTAGAAATTCGTCAGGCCAGCGTGCGCCTGGTGGATCTGGTCGTTCTCGTCCAGCGCCAGGTAGTCGGCGTGTGATTGCTTTAGCTCAACAAAGCGCGCATAGGCTCTCTCTATGGCGACGCGGAGTCGCCGCTGTTCGCCGAGAAAACCCAGGATCACATCGTCGGAGAGACCGGTGGTCAACGGGGCACCGCCGAAATCCCGCATTTCTTGCAGGTAATCGAGATGCGATGGGGTGTTGCCAGGTTTGATGACTTGCGACATGGAGGGATTCGGGCCGTTGCTGAAGCGCGCACTATATCAAATGAGCGCTGTCGCGGCATTGTCGCGAGTCCGCTAGAATCGTTATGACAACTAACCAGAATCGGGTTGAACAGGTATCAAATCCTTAAGCGAGCTCATGGACAACCTGCCACAGATCGGTCGCGTGGACTGGATCGGCTTGCGGCCCGGGCGGCGCGAGCCAATGTCTATCGTCGATAGTGTCCGCACCGACCCGACGTCGGGCTTGCTCGGAGACCGATACTCCGGGCGAACGGGAACCCGGCACGCGACCCTGATTCAAGCAGAGCACTTGCCTGTGATCGCCGGTTGCGTTGGACGAGAAGCGGTTCCGCCCGAGTTGCTGCGAAGAAATATCGTGGTGAGCGGCATCAATTTGTTGGCGCTCAAAGGCAGGGAGTTCCGGATCGGAGAGGTCGAGTTCGAAATGACGGGGCTATGCCAGCCGTGCAGCAGGATGGAAGAGCTACTCGGCCCTGGTGGATACAATGCCGTCCGTGGTCACGGCGGTGTGACTGCCCGGGTTCTGAGTCCGGGTGCAATAGCCATAGGGGACCCGGTGTGCGTTCCCGGGCCCAATTAGACATCACCGGGATCGCCAATAAGATGACACGAATTCCAATTCAGACGATTACCAACGTTGTGGCGGAGGACAAGACACCTCGCCAGGTCGGCGAACAATTCCGCCGAATGCTCGATTCGGGCTACCGGCTTCGTGCGGACGGTCAGGCTAAATCGGATCCAGCCAAGTTACTGCGAACTGGTTACACGCCGAAATACGAGATCGAGCTCTTCAGGACGCGTTTTTTTCTGTGCAATCAGCGCGATGCCGAAGGGCTGAAGGTCATGCCCGCATACGTCCTTCCGGCAACGACCGCACGCCGGGGAAAACAGACAATTTATGCGCGCGCTTTTTACAAGGACTCTTCGCTGGTCTGGCGATCCGCATCGCATTACATCAACACGCCGGAGGTGGGTTGGATAGGTAAAGGCGCAGTACGTTTGCAATCCAAGCGAGGCATTCGCGATTGGTACAGTGCCGAGGAAACCACCGATCTTCCCTTTGAGATGCAAGCGGCATTGGATGAGGTCAGTCAGCGTGGTCGAAGTAAGCTGAATGACAAGAGAATCCTGTCGCTGGTGTTACGCAACGCGCCGTCAAACCGTATCTGGCCCTATCAGGATTTCGAGGCGCCGCGCGAACGTGCGATGCAATCGCGCGTCAATCGCATCAACAACAATCGGCGTATTGCATGGTTTGCTGACGACGACGATCCCAGGTCGCTGCAGATCGAGCCTGGCTACGAGCCCGATTTCGGCGCCGTTATCGATGTATCCACGTCGCGCAGTTCTATGTACGGCGGTGGAATTAAGAAGTATCGAATCGCTTCGAGTAACCGGCGAATTCAGTACCTGTTCGTTGCGGGTCCGAACCAGGTTTGGCTGGTTAACCCACAGGCATTCACGATTGAGCTATCGAGCTACGGCTTGCGAACCGTTGACGTGATCACCGATGAAGATCTTTGTATTCCGGGCTACGAGTTTTTCGACAACGCCGGAACAGGCGAGTTGGACGACCAGATTCCGCCCGGATTTGCCGGGCCCGTATGCCCGGTTGATCCAGACCGAGCGGATGCGTCCCCCTGGAACGAGCACTTGCCCGTTGTGCAGGAGTTTCGGCGTTCAATTCTCGAAAAACAGATTTAAAGACCGGGGACCTCTCACGGCATTCCGGAAAGCGCCCGAACGACACGAAGCAGATCAAAGCGCGTGATGGCCCCGACAATTTTGTCATTTTCGACAACGGGCAGGCGCCTGAATTTGTTCGTCAAAAACATACCCGCGATGTAATAAATGTCCACCGTTGGAGACACGGTTATCACATCAGTGGTCATGTATTCGGCCACAGTCGCCTCAACGGGAGGCTCGCCCTGAATGCCCTCGGTCACGAGTCTGAGCAAGTCTGTTTCGGTGATAATTCCAATGAGTTTCTCATCGGCGTCGACCACGGGCGCTCCGGTGACTCGATGTCGCAACAGGAAATCGATCGCCGTCATGATCCCGGTCTCAGGGCTGAGGGTGGGCACAACGGTATCCATGTACTCACGGATTCTTGGCATGCTTTTCATGTGCCTCTCCCCAGCGTTCGTCCACTCAATCTACTTTGGCAGCTAGCCGATATCGAGTTCGGCCCAGGTCACTACGATGGTCTGATCGATCGTGCCGTCCCGTTCGAAATCGATGTCAAGCTGGACACTGATGTTATCGACAACCGTGACCAGAACACTGGAGGTATCGTCACTGATAAGCATCTGACCCGCGGACGGATTGTCGTCACCAATGACCACGAAGTCCTCCAACGTCTCAAATGTGACGCTGCCCTCAAGCAAGTTGCTGGTCAATACACCGTTCATGCTGATCAATTGTGTCAGCGCGTTAAGATCCAAGGCCTCGGTCAGCACATAGTCTGTCAGGGTATCGCTGATGCCGGATTGTTGTGCTGTTAGCGAGGTCGTCGCGACGGACAGACTAATTACAACGTTGTCATCGCTGCTCATATCAAGAGCAAGGTCACCGTCCAGAATTGCCGTGCCGGCGCTGTCCATGGCGGACAAATTATCGAAGCCAAAAGTCATCGCGAGACGCCAGGGCGCGATCTGATTGAAAGGGTCACCCATAACTACTATATTGGTGAGCATAAGTCGGACCGTCAAGCGTCGTACCTGTATCTGCAAAGAAACACATGGCGAACACGATATCGAATGTGTCCCCGGTCGATATCATGAGGTTGTTGTCCGCGTCGTTCCACGTAGCCGTGGCGTCACCGGTGTCGCAAGCGACGATTTGCGTGAAGATGTCGCTGATTGCAAATTTGGCGAGGCCCGGGATTGAAGCGCCGATAGGCGGAAGTCCAATAACGTCGACGATATCGATTATTTCAACGGTCGATGTGATCGCTTCCAGAACGGTTGCTGTAATATCTTGAGCGTTATCGCCTGTAATCGGCAGTGCTGCCGAACTCGGCGGCGGTTGCTGCGGTGTAACAGCTATTCCATCGCCCCCGGAGCCACCACAAGAAACCAATAGCAGAAGAACCACGGCGACAATGAGCATGGCAATCTTGCGTGTATACATGATGGTTCTCCTTGCCGGCGTTGCCATAAAGACGGAACGAAGCAGCGGAGCGGCATTGATACAATAAAGTACGTTAATTCGGTCGCGTGCGACCGTCAATCGTGGATATCCGAAAAATGTGGCCGCGCTAAGTCACGGCACATCAATGACGCTGGCTGTGGCCAAGAGCGATTTGACGCTTCTTGACTTTCACCCCAACGTTGGGAGAGAGGCGAGGTATTACGGCGCAATTGGGGCAAATGGCTCGCAGGAAATCTCACCCCTGGTGATCGTAAGGAAGCTCGCCTCCGGCACGGGAATCCACTCCGTCTCGAGATCGCTCAACGGCTCGGAGACGATTGCGCGTGCGTCCCTCGAGAATCGGCCCGCATCGGGTGCAATTTCCATCGTCGCATCGCGACTTGCACTGTGAAACAGCGATCGCGAATCGCCCACCGTCGAATAGCGGACGGCGTACAGCGATTCGCCATCGCTGATACCGAGGGTCATTTGCAGCGCATTTTCTACGCCGCGTAGCTCGGCCGTGTGTTCGACCAATCCCGCCATACGCGATAGGCCGGCATGTACATCGCCGTCCATACCGAAACTCAGCGCGAGCAGGAACATGAGTTCGGAGTCTGTCGTGCCGCGAATGAGCGGGAATAGTTCAGGCGATACCGCAAACGCAAGATCGCGATGTAGCTTTTCGTACTCGTTGATGAGTCCGTTATGCACGAACAACCACTTCTCGTGATTGAACGGATGACAATTGGTTCTCTGTACCGGAGAGCCGGTCGTTGCCCGGACGTGTGCCAGGAACATCGGAGATTCGATCTGCGCGGCCAATGCCTGCAGATTGTTGTCGTTCCAGGCTGGCCGGATGTCCTTGTAGACGCCCGGCACTTCGCGTTTGCCGTACCAGCCAATGCCGAATCCATCACCGTTTGTCGTGTTGGTCACGTCCGATGCGTGCAGGCTCTGGTCGATAAGGGAATGGTCCGTCTTGAACAGCACCTCGTCGAGGAGTATGGGTGCGCCTGAGTAAGCAAGCCAACGACACATAGGAGTCTCCTTCAGGATACTTTTACAGCAGAGTTTGTGAGTCTGAGGACTTAACAAGCGAATGGCAAATGATCAGGTTGTAGCCCAAACAGTTGTCAAAAGTTGTGATTCGTCGACTTGGACCTGGGGTAGGGCGAAGGGCTAGTTGCGACCCTTTCTCGCCTCGCAGCTTGAACCGCTCCTTTTTCCAACTCGCATGCGATACGGTAAACTTCGCTCAGGCTAGCTACGTTGCTGGCGTAATCTGAGTCTCCTCCTCATGAAGAGAGCTGCCACCGCACTAGTCGCCTTCGTCGCTATCGAGCACCTGTACATTCTGGTTCTGGAAATGTTTCTTTGGACAAAGCCGGCCGGACTACGCGCGTTCGGGCTCACTGCAGAGTTCGCGGAACAAACAGCGGTGCTCGCCGCGAATCAGGGCCTTTACAATGGGTTTCTTGCAGCCGGTCTGATCTGGAGTCTCATTCGCAAAGAGGACGGGATTTCCCTTCGAGTGTTTTTTCTGGGTTGCGTAATTGTCGCCGGCGTTTTTGGCGCGATAACGGCGAAGCCGTCGATTCTGTATGTGCAAGCCGCTCCCGCTTTGGTGGCGCTGATCGCGACGCTACTTTCACGCCGATAAACGAGGGTGTTGCTCTTACGACAAGTTTAATCGATCGTTATTTGTAGGTATTTTCTTCGGCGCCAGCACGAGATGGACGCGACCGTGTTTGCCTCGGTGCCGCTCGTTCAATTGGGCGACCATATCCTCCACCGCCCCGGTCACAACGTTGAGGCTCCCTTTCCGGCAGCCCTGAATGCTGTTGCTACCTGCGAAAGCGATCACATAACGATGCCAGTTGGAGCCTTCCGTGCCGGGCGGACGCACTGCTCGTCGAACGGATACCATTTCGTAGGATTGACGTACTTCTGAGGATTCTTCAGTCACTAATTCCAACTATAGAACTAATTGGGCTTCGATGCTTGGAAATGGCTCCTTTGGGTCAGTCGCCGTCGTCGACAATAGTCCGAATCGCATAATCTGATCGCCTGGTATTGGTTGCATAGCTGACCTTCGAAAGGGGCAACTATTGACCGTGTCTTACCTGTCAGAACAGAGGAGGGGCCCAAGGCTGGATCAAAAGTTGGGATTCGGTAGCCTGAGCCCAGGGTAGCGAGGGCGCCGGCAGTTCCATTGTGCACCTAGTCTGTCGCCGTCACTCGCCAGATCGTGTTCCCGACATCATCAGCGACCAGAAGCGCGCCGCTCTTGTCGATGGCGACGCCGACGGGCCGGCCCTGGGCGTTGCCGTCCTGATCAAGGAACCCGGTCAGAACATCCATCGGCTCGCCGGCCGGCTTACCGTCTCGGAACGGCACGAAGATCACCTTGTAGCCGCTGCGAGGCTTGCGATTCCACGAGCCGTGCTGGCCCACGAATGCGCCCTCATTCCAATCCGCACCCAGTTTCTGGCCCGCGGCGAAGCACAGGCCGAGCGAGGCGGTATGGGGGCCAAGGGCGTAATCCGGCTTGATTGCCGTGGCCACCAGATCGGGCCGCTGCGCTTTGATACGCGGATCCAGATAATCGCCGTAATAGCTGTACGGCCAGCCGTAGAAGCCACCATCGGTGACGGAGGTCATATAGTCCGGGACCAGGTCGCCACCCAGATCGTCGCGTTCATTCACTGTTGTCCACAACGCACCGGTCGAGGGCTCGAACGCCATGCCGACCGGGTTGCGCAGGCCGGCGGCAAACACGCGGCTCTCGCCGGTCCCCGGATCGATTTGCCAGATCGCGGCGCGGCCTTCTTCATTCTCGATGCCGTTCTCGGCATGGTCGCTGTTGGAGCCGACCGAGGCGTACAAGTGCTGTCCGTCCGGGCTCGACACCAGGTTTTTGGTCCAGTGATGATTGATCTCGCCAGCCGGGAGCGAGGCAAGCGGCGTTCCTGCGGACGCGATTGTCGTCTCGCCAACGGTGTAGGGGAAGCTGACGACGCCATCTGTATTGGCTACATAAAACCGGTCACCGATCAGGCTCATGCCGAAGGGCGAGGTCAGATCAGACAGGAACGCGGTCCGGGTCTCGGCTATACCGTCCCCATCGGCATCGCGCAGCAGCGTGATCCTGTCCGCACTCTCGACCCCGGCGCCGGCGCGTTTCAGCACCGCCTTCTGAATCCGGTCATAAATGCCTTTGGCTTTGCGACTCTGCGCATTCGTTTCCGCAACCAGGACATCACCATTCGGCAGCAGATACAGCCAACGCGGATGATCGAGTCCTGTAGCAAAGGCATTCACCGCAAGACCTGCAGCGGGAATTGGCTTCGCGCCGTCCTTCCAGCGCTCAACAGTGGCGACATTGACCAGCGGCAGCAGGGAATTTCGCGGCGCAGGTAGCTCGGGATCGGGACCGATGCCGGCGGCTACCGGTAATTCCGCATTGCTGGTGCAGCCGGCGATGGCCAGTACAGCAGCACTGACTATGACTCTGGAATGACGCATCAAGAGAATCCTCTGCTCGTGGACAATCAACTCAAACACCCTGAGTAAGCATAACCGGTCCGAGCAACAGGGCAACCAGCACGTAATTGAAATCTCTTCGTTTCATGCCGTGCCTCGTGTCAAGCGATGGTGATAGGATCGACGTGGCGCGACAGTAACAAAAACCACTCTTTCCCGGTTTCCCGCTGATTCAATTTGTAACACCTGTCAACGACGTTTGGAATTATGCTAGAGTAAATGAGTGTCTTCTATTCACACGGGGCACGAGTCCTGTGGCTCGGCCTGCTTTTCGCGACGTGCGCCGCGGCGCGTCCCGATGACAAGGTCTTTGAGATCAGCGAGATTTCAAGCGAAGGCCGGGTAGTCAGTGCACGATTCGCCGACTTTGATGGCGACGGCCGTAAAGACCTGATGATCGCCAGCTTGAACGGCATACCACCAGAAGAGCAGCGCAGCATTCGGGTCCACCTGCAGGATCCGGACGGTTCGTATCCAACGCTTCCCAGCCACGTTGTGACGATTCCGCAATGGAGTGCTGTTTACGACATCGCGGACTTGAAGGACGCGCCCGGTGAGGAATTGGTGCTGTTGCGCCCCGATGCCATTACCATCCTCTCGATAGCGGATTCAGAGGTCGTCGAATGGAATATACCCGTAGAAGGACCCAGTACTGTCGCCGCTTCTGACGATGAGCGCGGTTTCGATTCGTTCAAGCTGGTTTACGATATGGGTCCGAAACCACTGATATTAGTACCGCAGATAGGACTGGTGTCGGTGCTGACTGCGGACGGCACACAAATGGGACAAGTTGACGTTGGCCGCCGGGCAAACTATTTCGTCGCCCAAAACTCGTCAATCATCTCGGTCGAGAGCGACTTCCAGCTCTACCTGGACACACCCAAGCTCAGCATCGGCGATGTCGATGGCGATGCGCGCGCCGACATCGTGGCCGCCACACGCCACGAGATCCGGGTCTTCCTCGGCCGTCCGGATGGCCGATTCGATCGCGAGCCGAGTTATACCCACTCGCTTAAACTGATCAGCCCGCGCGACCACAGCCGTGGCTCCGGCAGCGTCATTACAACCGCACGCGACGTCGACAGTAACGGCCTGCTCGATCTGATCATCACTCATGTCGAGGGAACGTTCTCAGATACGGTCACGACCACTTACTTCTATCGAAACCGGGATGGTCGCTGGGACCTGGCGAATCCTGACGATAAGTTCGTCAGCGACGGCACCTTTAGTTCCGACTTGTTGCTGGATATCGACGGCGATGAGGTCGATGAGTTGGTGCGCATACAGTTCAGGTTCAGCGTACTTGAACTCGTCGAGATCCTGTTGACACGAAAAATCGATTCGGTCATCGCCGTGCACCGTCTCCTGCCCGATGGCCGGTACGATACCAAGCCGTCGTCGAGCAAGAAGTTCAGCACAGGTATCAGCTTCGAGACGTTCCGGCCAAAAGGCTTCATGCCCCAGGCTGGTATTGACATTAATGCGGACGGATTAATGGACGTCATTACCTCGGCGAACGGCAAGGGCATCGAAGTCTACCTGGGAGCCGAAAACGAGCCGTTCGAGGGAAAAACGGCCGAGCAGGAAATGTCAACAACGGGCAGCATTCGTTTCGCGGACTTTGACGACGATGGGCTGCTCGATTTCGTGCTTTACGACTCCCAATCGTTCGATGCGCCGGTGCAGACCGGCCGAAATCTCGGCGTACTGCCGAATTCAGCGACTAACTAAGAGGCAACACTGATGCAAAAACAAATTATTCGATTTGCGGCCGTTGTCGCAACCGTTGTTCTTGGCGGGTGCGCGACCGGGTTCGAAGCGACGTATGACCACGATCCTGCAAATGATTTTGCCGCGTACAAGACATTTGCCTGGGTGTCGGAACATCCCATGAAAGTGGGTGCGGTAGAGCGTATTCCTAGCCCGTTGTTGGAGTCGCAAATAATGGTCACAGTGGAGAGCGCGCTGGGAGCAAAAGGATACAAGTTGATTTCCGATTTGGATTCGGCCGATTTCGCCCTGTCTTTTACGATAGGTTCGAGGGCAGAGATCAAAGTCGACTCGTATCCATCCATGTCCGCAGGCTATGCAGGCTATGGGTATCCGGGTCGCTGGGGCGCGTGGGGCGGTTCTTATTATGGTTACGGCTCAGAGACTAGCGTTCGCCAGTACACCGAGGGCATGCTCGCGATTGATGTATTCGACGTGGAAGAACGTCGCCCGGTTTGGCACGGTGTTGCCAGCAAGAAAATTAGCGATTCCGACCGTAAAGACGCAGGCGCAACGGTTCAGGCAGCTGTGGATGCGATCCTCGCCGGCTTTCCGCCAACGTAGTTTTGTTTAAAGTGGTAGCCGACCCGCGCCAATAAGCCCAAGTCCGGGCAACGCGGGTCTGGCCGCCACAACGTACTTCGCTATTCGCCCACTGTGTCAGCCACGGCTTTCTTGCAACTCTCGCTGACTTCTTCGTCATGGTCGGCGAGGCAGGCAAGAATCTTTCCGTCACCCATCTCGACATCACTGCAATGGGTTTCGATGTCGGTCTTACACTCCTGTGCCAGGTAATTGACCGCTACGGAAAGCTGCTCAAGGAGTGTGGCGGCCTGGTAGAAGGCGTAGTCACACTGACCTGAAATCTTGTCCTCATGTGCGGCCATACAATGCAATAGTCGGCCGTTGCCCGGTGTAACCTGGCTGCAATATTGCTCGAGGTCGCTTTCGCAAGCGGACACCAGGTGATCGATCAGGCTCTCTTGCGCCAAGGCATTGGAGCCTGTCAGCATCGCGATCGCGGCGGTCATCCACAACATAGATTTTCTCATTATCTTCCTCTTCTGTTAGTAAATTGTCTGAACGCCCGGATTGTAACCAGATCAGAACCACTTCGCAGCGCCCATCCAGGTGCAAACTGTGTCGATAGACTCTATTTCGGCAACGATCGCGGTATCAGCCATGTTGAGATAATCAGCAATTAGTCGGGCCACAGGGTTTGGTTTGCTCAAGAAATTCCCCAAAGTTATGACTCGGGCGACTGCTTCCTTTGGCACCCGAATGGGCGCTGGCAGGCGTATATTGACGACATCCTGTCATCTAAATGACGCTACACGACCAATACGCTATGACATTGTCTGACGAGACGCCTGAAAACACGCTGGTTGAAAAGGCGGGCGCCTGGGCCATGCTTGGGCTCGCTGCAGGCCTCGGTGGGGCATCGATCGTTGCCTTCGGATTGTTTCTATATGCTGGGCCGTTCGGCCTCGTGGAGCTCGATCTGGGCTTTCGGGGCGACCTGGCCCTCGACACCGGTCTGTCGATGCTGTTCTTCGTTCAGCACAGCTGGATGGTGCGCCGATCCTCCAAACAGCGGTTGGCGCGTCTGATGCCGAAGCACTATCTCGATGCGGTCTATGCGATCGCCTCCGGGATTGCGTTGCTGGCGGTTGTGCTCCTGTGGCAAGACTCCAGGCAGATCATCTGGCAGGCAACAAACGGCTTGTGGTGGGCGGCGCGCATGATTTTCTTGCTCGCGCTGGTCGTCGGCATCTGGGGTGGTTTGTCGTTGAAAGGGTTCGACAGTTTTGGCTTGCGGCCCATACGGTACCGGTTCCGGGCTAAGCCGTCGCCGCCGTCGGTGCTGGTGGTGCAAGGCGCTTACCGATGGGTACGACATCCTCTATATCTTGTAGTACTGCTGATGATCTGGTCTTACCCGGTGCTAACGATTGATCGCCTGTTGTTCAACATGCTCTGGACAATTTGGATTGTCATCGGCGCAGTGCTCGAGGAGCGCGATCTGATCGCTGAATTCGGCGACGACTATCGCGAGTATCAGCGCAACGTGCCTATGCTGCTGCCCACCAGGATACCGGGTTGACTAGTCGACGAGCCAACCGCCATGATTCCGGAATCCTATCCTCAAGACCGGCTGAACAAATTGATGCAGTTGGCTTGATGCAGTTGGCACTTTGATCTTCAGGTGCCAGGCAATCTGGACAGGCCGGTTTCGGGAGGCACCCTGACGCGTGCGGAAAAAGACGCATCTTATTTCTTTTAATAACTTTATGTTTATCGCGAATGACGTGTCATTTCAGGATGCACGCTCGCGCAAAATGGGGCAGGGCGCTGTTGTGCCTAAGGAAATCACACGCTGAGTATCGGCTCGTTAATCCTTTCGCCCTGCGTACCCGCCTAGCAGTTTCTTCATGTCCGCAAGCATGTGCCGAAGAGTACCTGTCATCAGAACAAACCCGGCATCCATTCTCGTTAGCGGATCACCGTCGTCATCTCCTTCGTCATCCGCGCCAAGGAACCGCATCTTCCTGATGACGCCTTCTTCGTCCAGTACGCAGCTCAGCAAATTGTCGTAGACGATTGCGAGGTGTGTCAGTCGCATACCGTTCGCAACGTGGTCCTTGATCCTCTTGTCACTGAGATCAAAGTCGTTCCAACGAACAATTGACCGGACGTTCGCGGCATCCTGCATTCGGCACTCGCTGCCCAGTGAGAACTGGCTTGGCGCGCTGCCGAAAAAGATCTTGTTCAACAGCTCGCCGACAGGGCGGTTGAACTGCAACGGGTTGATAGCTACCTGGTCAAACGGTGCGCGCAGGTGCAGGAGAAAGCGTTCCGTCGTGGCGCTCTGTGCCGCGTCGATGCCGAGTACCTTCTCCTTCACATCAATGTAGCCCAGGATGCGATCCGATTTGAGCATGGCTTTCGGCAAGAGCTCATCGCGTGTTTCAGCTTTGAGGCGGCGCTTCTCTCGTGCACTGGGCTTCTCACTCATACGTGCACGATATTCCTCAATACGGATTTCCAGCTCTTCCTTGATAGCAGAAGCCGGCAACACGCGCGACTGGCTGCGAAGCTTGATCAGATCCGCACCGTTGACACGTCGCGCGAGTGTATCGCTGGTGTCCGCATCTATGGGTATCCAGCCAGAGCTACGTTCAGTCAAGGGGCCGCAGGGTTTGAACGCGGATCCCTGGAGTCTTCGGGAAACGGCGTTTTCGGATTCGGGCCAGTCGCCGTCCAGGCGAAAGAATTGCACGTTGCGGAACATTGTCGCTCATTAGTTTCTTGGGAGCGGCGCAGTATCGTTTCTCGACGATCACTTGTCCATCCTGAGACGCCATCTATCCATCCAGGGTTGACGACTACTTTTTCGATTACGCAAAGAGGACGGGATTTCGCTTCGAGTGTTTTTTTGAAGCTAAGGGCTGACTATTGGTCGGCAGTTAGGGGAGGGGACGCCCCCAACCTGAGGGCAACTAATCCTTACCGCCGTAAATAGTGCCGAAAATACGGTCGCAGATCGGATACGTAATGTTGAAGTTGTAACTGGTCATCAGGGACTTGTTGTGGTGGTTGAGATGGTGCTTTCTCAAGCGACTGATGAAAGGCAATCTGCCGGCCCTTGACTGCGGATCCATATGATAAACGAAGTGAAGTAACTCGTAGTTAAGAAAGTACAGAATTGCAGTCAATACAAAAAGAAAGCAGACGTTGGGTGATACGAAATAGTAAAGAAGTGCTCCGACCGGCGCGGCAAAACAACCCAAGAAGAACACCAAAAGGATCGGTGGAAACAGGACTGCTTTGTAATCCTGACTTGAGTCAAATGTGGACGCTTCATCTGTAAAGAATGAGTGGTGTTCGATCGAGTGACGCTTGAAAACCTCGCTCAGGAATTTTGTCTTGTGATGCATCGGCCCTCGATGGCCGAGGTATTCACTAAGATTGGCGTACAGGAATGTCAGCGGGACTGTCGCCCATTCCAACGGGCTGACTTTATCAAGCATTGTGGCACTCAAAAGTGCGACCAGCAGACTGAGACTGACGGTCGTCGCAAGATGCAAAGGGCCAGAGTAATACTTCGAGGCATGTCGCTCGTGAAATGCCGCTCTGGCCTGTTTGACAGTCTGTAGCCCCATGTCTTTTATCCTGGACCTGGCAAGCTCAATGGCGTGTCATTTAAGGATACACGTTTGACCAGAAACTAGTCGACGAGCCAGGTCCGCCACCACAAACCGAATTGTGTGCTGTAGCCGAGGTCGCGACGACGGATTTGTCGATCGCTATCGAGCACGTAGTAGGTCGGGAATGCGTAGACGCGCCAGTCTTGCGCTATCCCGCTGTCGCCGAGCACAACCGGAAGATCAAGCTCGTGACGATCGACATAGTTGCGGACCTCGTCGCGGTCTTGCCAGTCGAGTGCCACGGCCAGGATTTCCAGCGAATCGTCATTCCGTAATCGACGCAAGCGCGTCAGGTTGTCGGAGCTGACGGCGCAGAACTTGCACCATGGCGCGAAAAAGTAGACGAGCACCGGCCGCTTGCCGGCATCGGCGATATCGTAGCTGCCGCCACGCAACAGCGGGCCGCTGAGCGCGGGCGCCGTTGTGGCGGATGTCGATAGCATGTTGCGCGACTGGAATGTGCTGACCCCAAGAAACACAGCAACGAAGAATAGTGCGTTAAGCAACAGGCCCTTACGCTGCTTCAGGAATTGTCGAATCCTCTGTTGGAGCGGCATCGCTGCAGTCTACCCGAATTACATAGCCCTAATGATTCGACTATCCGCCGGTGAACAGGAAATCCAGAGCCGGGATGATATCGAGTCGACTGTCTAAAACTGAATCAATTTTCGGTCCCAGAGCCGCAAGCGGCACACCGGCAATCTCGGCCATTGAGACTACAAATGGCTCGTCAGCGACTGAAATCACTGGAGTTAGATGTGCCAGAGGTATCCCAAAGACTTTTACCGGGATAAGTGGTGCGACGACCCGAGTAGTCAATTCGTCAAAGAGCGGCGCTTGCAGAACAAGTAAGTAGGGTACCTGTCGTTGGGAGTCTGAATTGGCGTTCTCAACGATGTCGAATTGTCGCATTAGAACCGTCGAATCCTGTCGCTGAATACACCATGCTTGGCAATGCGTTTGTTGTAGGCGGAGATCGCCGTTTTGTTTTCATCTAGCCATTCATCCTGCCAGCGCGTCTTGAGCTCTGCGAGAAGCGATTCTTCCAGAATCTTCGACAAATTCAGTTTGTACTGACGAGCGGACGCGAGAAGTTCCTGATTGATCGTCAGGTTAACCGGCTTGCGGCGCGCAGTGTCGTCGTATTTGAATTCTTTGGTCTTCATTAAAGGAGTTTCCGGAATTGAAGGAGTCGATCGTAGGGTGTCTGATGCGCATACACTATACGCATTATTAGTGCGTATCCAGAGATGGTAATATGCGTATAATGTATATTATGTTAAATAATATATGGGGTGCTAGACAGAGACTGTTCTCCGCTACACTTGGTGTTGTTTGTTGTACCCCGTGAACCCAGAGACCTTTCGACTCCAAAACTCGATACTGCAACCCTAAAACTCAAGACTCTCGTTACAGTGCGACCAAGAAACTCAAGACCCGACTCCAACACCACCAATAAAAGTCGAGACTTGCTTTGCAGCGAGTTTCAGCGCGCGCTTAGCTATTAACTTCCAGCTTATAGTTAACGCTCGAAAACAAGATACCGATAAATACCAGTAGCCCCCATGCTTGAAGGAAGCCAATGGCGGGCAACGCAAACAGATCCGGTATGAGCCAATTCCAGATCAACGTGAGCGGCCCGGCAAGTGCGAGCGTAACGGCCAGATGTAGGAAAAAGGCTACTACCCAGACCGTGAGTAACTTCAAGAATACGTCCATGCGCCGTAGATACAGGAGGAATAGGCACGTTGTCAAAATCTGTGTCGGGTCTCGACTTTTATGGTGTTACTTGCGCTAAGTACGAGATGCTCGCTTCGTCGTTTCCCAAAAGAATATCGACAAACCTTGAAGAATTTGGCCATTCCATAGATGTATGTAACCGAGTTCTATGGAACATCCTTCACGGGAATGCACCGCATGGCAACGAGAGTGTCCTCAAATCATTTTACCAGGAGTAAGTCGGCCGGAACGTCTCATTTGAGATTCTGTAGAAATAGTTTTGCACGTTTTGGGGTGTTCGTCCGTTATATAGGTATCGACTACCCAAATCGCCATTGGAGCTCCGTATGCTGCCCCACGCCAAGTCTGAATCCGCCGACTTTGCCGACTGGGCGTGGCCTATGGTTCTGAAGTGCCTTCGAGGATGCTGTTACGGAATTCTAACCGCGACAGTTTCGGAATTTCTATTCCGCATCGGGCTCCTTGATCCCGAAGCCAGGTTTCTCGTCGATTTCCTGAACAAAAGCGCTGTAGTCGGCGTCATAGGGACGATAGCTGTATGCGTGTTGTACTTGTGCGTTCGCGAGGACCTGGGGACTGGTTCCGATTCGTAAGCAGTGATCCGTAGTTGGTGAATCGTGTGTGCGAGCATTCGTTGCGATCGTGTCAATATCTCCTGAGAGTCCGACTCCCCAACTATTGCATACTAATTGGGTTGTCGCACTGCCCTACCCCTACTTTTGACACCAAGTTAAGGAACCGCCTTAGTCTTTTCGTTCAACGCATTGCTTGAAGAGAAAAACTGCTGCCCAAGTTTTAACAAAATCATAGAGTGACTCGCCAACTATGCCGATTTGAAAAGCGGGTATAGAAGCCATTGACATTGGTCCAGTGACCGATCGTCCATCGATATTCTGGACAGTGCTGTCTCGCTGTCTTTTTCTACTAGGGAATCAGGAACGAGACGTTTTGCTCGAAGATGTTGAAAAACCTCTCGATTTGACTGGCCAATGCTCGAATCTTCTGTCGATCAACGCGGCCATTTGTCATCAGGCGGCTTCTGGCGGATGTATCCAATAGGTCACTAATCTGTCGGTTTGTCCTCGCTTGTCTTAACTCCCGTAACAGGTTCGAAAGGTCAGGCAGGACTCAAGTTCCATTGACGTCCGCAAATGCCCTCTTTGATTCGGTACGGTTGGAAAAATTAGTGAACTGAGCTGCACCCCGAAAGTAATTGTATTGATAACAAACGGAAAAACAGAGACAGATTTTCGAGTTCTTCCGGACAAGCGAATCTCCGGCTGGACCAACGTGGCCAAGTCCCTCCTTCCGAATCGTCCGGGGACTGTTTTATGGGAGTCTAGAAATGACAATCGCTAGTCAGAAGCACCATCCAATCCCCCAAAAATTACGACATCAGACCTAGATGTCCCAGTTATCCTCGCCCAACACATCCTTGGCCTTCTTTATCGCCTCGGGAACAAAGTTGTCCCGTATGCTCTTTTCGATATCGTGTTGTTGCGGAATCTTGTTGTTATGTAGCGACTTGAGCTTGGTTTCCGCGGTTTTGGCTGTGCCATGCTGGGGGTAGCGAAACATGTCCAGGTAGTACTTTGCTTCCTGGCGCGGGAAGTTCTTGATCAATGCATCTCGCATTTCGTCCTGCCAAAGCCACTGAGCCGTTTTCTGCACCGAATCGTGAAGCGCTGTGGAGTCGGGATTGTCATCCACAAATTGGTGGGCTTCAGGCAGATTCGTTGTTTTCGTTCTGGCCTGAAACTCGCGTGTAAACTCGTTATGAATCGCTCTACCCTGGCTCTTGCTGGACGACTGCTGGTCGTCATCCGGCTTTGGGGTCACATGTAAACCGGCATTCTGATGAACAGTCTCAGCGATCAACGCAGCCGGCATCATGCCGCCCCGATTGGGGAAGAGCTTGCCGACACCAATGCCGTTGGTTACCTGGGCACCCTTCTTTAGCGGTCCTTGCGTCGGAATCTTGTCGACACTGTCTCGGGCGAGATGGGGAAACGCCAATTGCTTCTGTGAATTGTGAAAATACTCGACTAGCAGGTACTGAACAATATGGTGGGAGTTTCGACCGTATTTGCTGACATCCTTAAATTCGCCATGGAGACCCAGGTTAAGGAAGTTACCAGTCTTGGTCGCCTGCCCCTGTGCGCTGGTGTACTTTGGCCAGGCCTCAACCTCGTTGTAGTCGCCGGCAACCGGATTTTGCTCCTTCAGGACTTTGTCGTAAAATCCTTTGGTGAACGAGAATTCGTCGCGCATCCATATTGCCTGGAATCCTCCGCTCCCGATGCCGCCGAACGTACCGCCGGTGGACGCTTTCGGCGCACCACGATGAACACTACCGGGTGGATCTCCCTTAAAGGCATTGCCGAGAACAGCCCTTACTGCACGGCGCGTTTCCAAGAGCTTTTCTTGTGTATTCAACTTCTCTTTGCCGTGTTTAAGCCAGGTATTCCTGACCGCCTCATCCCAAATTTTCTTGCCGTTGTTCGTCCGATCGGTAACAAAGTAAAGCTCAACGTGAGCAATACTCGAACTGGTTACGACGTTGCGCACGAATTTGACATCGAGCACCACACCTGACCTGGCAGCAATGTAGAGCGCCAGATCCTTCAGGAATCCTTCTTCATTGAATTCCTTCTCAATCTCTGCGGTGTCTGTAGCGGTCTTCTTCTTGCCAGCACTTCGAGATGGCTTCTTATTCTCCAGCCGATTCTCGGCCAGATGGTCGATAACGTCCAGCGTCCTGGGCAGAGTACCGATCTTTGATTGCTTACCATCCGGTGCTCACCCAACCTGTCATTCAGGTGGTCCACAAGAAGGTCCTTCATCTTCCCGTACGTTCCTTTTTCAGACTTGTCCTCGACGAGTTTCTGATACGTCTTGTGCCAAAGGCTGCGTGCGCGAGTGCGCGTCTCGTTATCGACATCAGATTTGACGCCGGAGTGGGCTTTCTCGACGGACGCTGCGAGAGCACCCGGCGCTGGCGGGCGAGCTGATTTTCTTCAGGAATCCCTCAATCACAGTTGACTTGATATTAGGAGACATCCCATCCTGGTGCTGGCCAGACACCGGGATCGGTCGCCTGGCGTGATTTGATCGTGTCCTGGCAGCCATGTCGTCGGCGGCTCGCTCCTCGTCCGAGCGCGTTCGTAAACCGCTCCCCTGCTTAGGCAACGTTGACCGGGTCGAGACGGTCGAGACTTCGGGTCGGGGGCCGGTCTTCTGCAAAACATGCGAAACCTCGTGGCGAAACACCGAGGCGCCTTCTCCTGATCGCGGATTCATGTCAGATCGCATGAAGATATGACTTCCCGCTGGTAAGCGCGTCTGCTCCCAGACTTCGGGTTAGCACGTCCGTCTGCCGGTCCTGGTGCAAGCGAACATTCGATAGATCATGACCAAACCCGCGTTCGGTGTTCGACTTCAACGCGGCGGGTAGACTACGTCCAGGCGTCGAAGCCCCTACTGGCGGGGTGACACTTCCAATGGTCGGACCGCCATCCGCTGCGACGTGCCTGCTCGCCTTCTTGAAGGCCTTCGCCGCCTCCATGCCGTGTTGTCCCGTCTCTGTCCTTTCTTTCAGTTTCTGTTCTTCAGTCCTTTTCTCAAAGTCATCGACGTCAAAAGCCTGCTCTTTTGCTTCCTCTTTCTTCTTATTGTGCGCTTTTACCGAGTCAAAAAAGCTACCCGGTAATTCCTTGAATACATCGTAAGGAATCGATACCGACTCGATATCCTTACCTTCCATCTCCGGAACGGCCGATGCAACACGTGGGTCATCAAACAATCCATCATCCGATTCTTCCGGGGTAACGCTTCCTCCCGTTGGAAAACCCTTCCTCGGGAAAAACGTCTTAATCACAGGCGCAGTGCTAAAAGCATTGTAGAGCTGGGTCGATGCATCTTTCATGGTCCTCCTGAGCGGTTCCTCAAGACGGGGTACGATCTTGGTCTGCCACCAGATATTAGGATCGCCCTTGGAGTCCTTGACGAGCTTTCCAGCCATCTCGATCAATGGTTGATAAAGCCCGGCAGACTCGAGACCTTCCGTCAGCACCTTGCCTAGTGCGTATACGATTTTTCCGTATCGCCCCGTCTTCTTCACCAACACAAGCATCAGCTCGACCATTGCAGCCACAATCATATCCTGCGGAAGAATCGTCTTCGGCAACGAAAAATTCTGCATTTGCGTCATAGCTTCGGCAACGCGCTTTTGCATATCGCCAACTGCTCCCGAGAATTCCTCGAAACTCTCAGCCGACTTGTTATTCTGGTACGCCTCGTAGGCCTCAAATATTGGTCCGGCGATTGGGTGATCGTCGATGATCTGTTTGTAATCGTCGAGATGATTTACATTCTCTCCAGCCCAACTGACCAGGGCGGCCACCCGAGGATGCGTCGCAAGTTCCTCCTGCGCTGACCTGACCGGCCCCTGAATTTTCTGCTGGAAGCTCTCCAGTTTCAATGCTGCGACGGCACCGACTCGTCGTACCCTGGTGAACATACGGTTCATCTTCCGACCGTTCAGGCCGCCCGTCATTTTCGGCGGCTTCTTTCCCTTCGTTTTCTCGAGGAAAGACGGCGTGTCGAAATGACCGTTCATCATTGCATCAAACAGATTACTCGGCTCGAACTGCTCCAACATCCTCACCAGCAGGTCTTCGATATAGCTCGTGGGGTCATCGACCAAAGCGGTAAGCTGAGATCGAAACTCATCGCTTTGAAGCAATCTGGCAAACTGCGCCAGCTCTACGCCGGTCATGATCGCGCCGACTAACGGATGCAGCGACGCAATGAACATCCCGATTTCAGCAAACTTATCGATCAGGTTCGCGGTATTCTGGAAGGACCGCACGATGTTTTCAGTGGTGACGATATCCCCCAGCCAACGGATCGCTTCAAGATCGTTGGAATAGATAGGATAGTCGATCTTTTCGTCACCGAGCCAGATTTGGGTGCTTACGAGAAGTTTCGGAGTGTTCGAGCTCTTCTCGCCATTCACGTTCCCTTGGACAGGGTCTTCCTGGGATTTGGCAGACGCACTGGTCGCCGGTGCGGACCCCAGTATCAGTTTCGCGGGCTCATAAAGAGCATGTTCACTTTCGTAAAGACTACTGGATCGAACACTGTCGCCAACGGCGGGCAGAAACGTAAAGCTGTCGTGCAATTCAGTGATGCGTACTGCCATATTGCCTGGCAACAGAACAAAATCCTGGTTGCCGCGATACTCTTTCTCGAGAAGTTTCGGCTGTACATCGCTCTTGCCATGAACGAGCATCTTCTTGTCGTGGAAAGCGTGCGTCACGAAATAACCGGCCGACTTCGGATTTGGTGTTGAGCCCCCTGAGCCCTTTACGCCGCGAAATGCCCTTTCCCACTGTTGTTGAGCGAGCTCTCCCTCGTACTTTGACCCCAGCTTGCCAATCTTGTCCACAATGGACTCTGGATCGTGCTTCGTAATGTCGATGATTCCATCGGTCGTTTTATGGATGAACGACGTGTCTTCTTTGTTTCGAGCCGGAAATTCCTTCTCCAGTGCATTCTTATCCAGCGAGCCATCTTCACCGGCGAGCGCGAATTGCCTGCCGCGTTCGGCTCAGGTAGAACCATCCGTCCTCTTTGTCGCGGGCCAGAGCGGCCCTGGAGGAAAGCGCCTTGTGCAGCGGATTGAACACTTCGATAACCAGCGCAGCACCCTGTAGTCTGCGCTCGCGTGAGGTGTCGGGCTGTACCGACGCTTCGAAAACACTGAGGTTAGTAAGCGCCCTGCCAGTAACCCGCGATTCCCTCTCGGATCGTCATTGAAAAGGTTGAGCAACTCGATCGTGTTGTTGGCCACAGCCTGTCTATCGAATGATGTTGCTCGACGGAAGGATTCTTCGAGCTTTGTCGAAGACTTCGTCGTCTTTTCTGCGAAGGTCGCTTCGAGAGTGCGCCTCAGCTCGGTTTTACTACTGTGGTAGCGGTGTACACCGCCCGCAGCAGCAGCTAGTTGCTCAAACCTTCTTCTGTATAGCGGTAACCATTCTCCGGTGTCCGATAAACGGCCATCGTTCTGAAATCCCTCTCCTCGTTTGACCAGACGGTCCAGCGCCTTTGTGTATGCCTTACCAG
>CAVXCW010000006.1:0-155387 GCA_963760325.1 uncultured Gammaproteobacteria bacterium
CTGCATGGCAGGAAATGACCCATAGGCGACAATTGGTTTGCGTCACCGTATGTGATTTCGATGTGTGGTATTCCGTCGGACAACCTCTAAAGCGAACCTGTCGTTTACGAGAGCATAGGAAGAGAAAGTTCCGAGGTTCACGCCCAGGCCATGCTGCCCAACCACCAAGCCAGCCAAAGGACCGCCAGCTGGACAAGGAGTCCGCCGGATACGGTGCGACGGAACGAAGACTCGCCGCTTCGCAGCGCGATCCAGAACCGAACAACCGTGTTTGCACTGAGCGCAGCGGCCAGGGGCAATACGCCGTCGATTGGAGAGATTTGCCCGGCCGCCACGAGAGAGGCTAGAGCAAAGGTTGCAGAATTGGTACTTGCCAGACCGGCAAGTGCCACGGTCACGAGAATGGCCGCGTTCCCGAAATACTCGTTAAGGATCGCGGATATCAGCATTGTTGTCGCCACGATTAGCGCGAAATTGATTGCGTCCTTGACGGAAAATACCTGCTGCGGAAGCTCCAGCACTTCCGTTTTGACAGCGTCGCGCTGAGCCAGGAAAAAGACCACCGCTCCATACAGTCCCGCCGCCAAGCTGGCTCCGAGAAGCACGGGCAACCCAGCTGCGAACATGGCAGGGCTCAATATAAGCAGGATTATTCCGATCTGAATGAGCGAAGACACCGAGGAGAACGTTGCCCCCGCGCCAGCGCTCTTGGAATCGTCTGGCTTTTCGCTCGCGCGTCGGCCAAGGGCCGCGATCGTGGCGGTACTCGACACAAAACCCGAAAGGAAACCGCTCACCGGCAACCCCAACCGGGCGCCTGCGACGCGCGTGGCAATGTGTCCCGCCGCACCGATCAGCATGACGAGCACCACGATGATGAAAAGGTTGCGCGGGTTGAGTGCGCCGCCGGGACCAAAGTTGATGTCAGGCAGGACCGGCAAAATTACAAGAACCGATACGCCAAGAATAAGCCCGTCTCGCAACTCCGCCGCCGTAAGGACCGACCGGCTAAAACCACGTAGAACCTCTCGCGCCGCAAGAAGTGATGCAATGATCACCCCGACGCCAGCCGCTAGCAGCGCCGTTTCCGTTGCAAGCGCCCCCAACAGAACGACCGCGACAAGCGTCAGGCTCGTGGTGAGTCCGATGGTTGGATCGCCCTGTTGCGCGACCCATACGATGCGGACGGTACCGACCGCCGCAACCGCCACAGCCAATAGCGGCACGCCGCCCGTCATCATGCTGATTGCGCCAATGAGCGACGCCAGCGCAAAGGTTCGAACACCAGCCGATGCATCCTTACCTGCCATGTGTTCACTCTGCTCGCGCTCGATGCCTATCAGAATCCCGACTCCCAGAGCTTCCGCCAGCGCGAAGAATGCATGTGTTTCCGTTTCCATCCGACAACTTTAGTCTCAGGGCTCTCCCGCTGCAAATATCACCTGTGCTAGGTGTACAAGTTGGTTTGTGTTGGGTCTATTAGCAAAGGTCCGATGGTCGAGAGATCCTTTCCAAGATGGCTGGACTGTCAATTCACCGACCGCTTTTGGCCGATTGCAGACGGTCACCACTTCCCTAAAGCAGACGTTCGAGCGGCCGGTATCGGGAAAAGCAGCCACTCACCCTGGGCGGCGAGAAAGGGTCAAGACTTGCCGCACACCCTACCCCGAATCGCCAATCTTAACTTTTGCATACTAGTTGGGGTGTACTACTGCCCTACCCCAACCTTTGACACGATGTCGGGTATCTCGTCGTTGCGCACGACGACGGCGAATGACAAGACATCAATTCCTCTACACTATGCTTCAACGAATCGGGAGTTTGAAATGAAGTCAAATTGGTTTGCAGTAGGAGCAATTGCTGCGGCGATCGGTGTAACTCTCGGCGCTTTCGGTGCACACGCGCTGAAACCCCGGGTGACCGAAGACCTTCTCTCCGTTTTCGAAATCGGCGTTCGTTATCAGATGTACCATGCGCTGGCGTTGATCGCCGTTGCCTGGGCTGCGGGACGTTGGCCGGGTAGTTTGCTCAATGCGTCGGGTTGGCTGTTTACGCTTGGAATTCTCCTGTTCTCCGGTAGCCTGTATCTGATGACATTCACCGGTGCGCGCTGGCTGGGTGCAATTACGCCGGTAGGCGGACTTTGTTTTATCCTCGGCTGGATAGCGCTAGCTATGGCTGCGTTGCGGGGTAGCTAGTTGTTGTAAAGTTAAATTTCGCTGTTTATCCCAACTGTTGCGGAATAGTTGTGGCTTGACTTCTGATCCGTTCTTAGCGCCCTCCTCCGAGCCACAAGTGGCAGGTACCGGCCAAACCGGGCACCGTGTAGGCGATCGCCTCGCAACGTCGTTTGCTATCATGACGACCACCGATAAAGGCGCCCTTCTTGACGAATCAAACGGATCAACGTTTTTCCTCCCGCTTGGGATTGCTTCTGTGCGTACTTGGCATCGCCGTCGGCACAGGCAACATCTGGCGATTTCCACGCATTGCCGCCCAGAACGCAGGTGAAGACGGTGCTGGTGCATTTCTTGTCGCCTGGATCATCTTCCTGTTTGTCTGGAGCGTTCCGCTGATCATTGCGGAGTATGCTCTCGGGCGCAAAGGTCGTATGGGCGTCATCGGAACGTTCGCCAAAATCGCCGGAGAAAAATTCGCCTGGATGGGTGCCTTCGTCGGCTTTGTTGCGACGGCCATCATGTTCTACTACTCGGTAGTCGCCGGCTGGTGTGTCTACTACCTGATCAAGATGGCATCTGAGCCTCTGCCACTCAGTGCAGAGGCTGCACAAAGCATCTGGGACGGATTCCAGAGTGGCGGCCTGCCAGTAGCATTTCATGCACTGGCTATGGGACTCGGCGCTGTGGTCGTCTGGAACGGCATAAAGTCGATCGAGCGCGCCAACCTTGTACTCATCCCGGCGCTGCTGCTGATCGTCCTCATCTCAGTTGCACGCACGGTGACACTGGATGGGTCGGCTGATGGCATCGCGTTCTTGTTCACTCCGGATTGGTCGACATTGTCAAAACCACGGATTTGGCTCGAGGCGCTAACGCAGAACGCCTGGGACACTGGCGCTGGCTGGGGTCTCATTCTGACCTACGGCGCCTACATGCAAAGCCGGCATGGCGTGGTAAAGAACGCAATCATTACCGGGATCGGCAACAATACCGTTTCCCTACTGGCAGCTGTCGTTATATTCGGCACCGTCTTCGCAATACTCGGCGCTCAAATGAGCAAGGCCGAGGTGCTCGCCGTCATGCAAACCAGCGGTCCTGCAGCCACCGGGCTGACGTTCATCTGGATGCCGCAGCTGTTCGCGAAGATGCCTGCTGGTAACGTGTTCGCCATACTGTTTTTTCTCGGTTTGTCGTTTGCTGCCTTCAGTTCCCTTATCGCAATGATCGAACTGAGCACACGAATACTCGTCGATTTTGGCATCGCACGACTTCACGCGATTCTCGGTGTTTGTATTATCGGTTTCACGTTGGGAGTTCCCTCGGCAATCAACCTCGAGTTTTTCGCCAACCAGGATTTCGTATGGGGTGTCGCATTGATGATTTCGGGCGCATTTATCGCTTTCGCCGTAATTCGACACGGCGCTACCCGTTTTCGTTCGGAGAATATCGATAACCAGCCGCATGACTGGAACGCGGGTCCTTTATGGGACACGACGATTCGATTCGTGATCCCGACACTCGCCGTTGTGCTGCTGGGCTGGTGGCTCTATCAGGCAGCCAGCGTTTACGCCCCGGATCGCTGGTTCGATCCGTTCGATCCATTCAGCATAATGACCTGCCTGACACAATGGGGCGTCGTCCTGACACTGTTAATCGTTCTCAACCGAAAGGTAGCCAGGCGGACTTTGGATTCGTAGTGTCATATCGCTGCGAGGGTGTGGCGGTGATAGCGTCAGGCCACAACAACAATGCAATAAAACCAAACAAATCGAAAAATGGGGACGGTAGGAGTTCTGGCGTTTGATTCTGGTCGGCCTGGCTCGGGAGGTTTGCTGGCCTCGCGACAGTAGACAGCAGCATAGCTATTCGCCGTTCTATCAAATTCGGATTGCACGTCCGAATTTGGCCAGTAATGCTTCGACACGTCCGTAGAATAACCTGCAATAAGTTATTTTCTGGCGGAGCATCATTATGGATTTTCAAATCAGCGCACTGAACGCAGACAAGTTCAGTCACCTAGTTGGACTGGATAGCGAATCGTTGGCGGAACATGCGGCCAGACGGATGCAGGTCAACATGAAGCCCGGCTACCCCTGTCGCGTGACGCTTGAAGACGCCGAGATCGGCGAATCGGTATTGCTGCTAAATTATGAACATCTGACAGTGGATACACCCTACCGGGCTGCCCACGCCATCTTCGTTCGAGAAGGAGCAACCACTTGTCCACCCATCGTTAACCAAATTCCTGAGCAACTCCGGATACGTCTGCTATCCATCCGGGCATTTGATGCCGATGGCACGATGATCGACGCCGAGGTCGTGCATGGAAAAGAGTGTGTACCGGTTATAGAAAGACTATTCGAACAACAAAGAGCCCACTACTTACATATCCACAATGCGAAACCCGGTTGCTATGCCGCGAGGGTGGACAGAATCTGAGGAAGGGACGGCTGCATGAGACCCATCTTTTGCATAGATCTTAGTGCCCTGCTCCGGCGTCAGTGGCAAGAACGGGTCAGGAGTTGCCGATGCACACGCACGCGTATCTCTACCGAAAATTAACTTTCCACCATGTTTGGCCTGACATCCAGATGCTCGGTAACAGACTCATACGCCATGGTGAAATCAAGCAAACGCTGATCCTCTCCGAACGGCCCCATGACTTGCATTCCCATGGGGCGCCCCTTGGCGTTGAAGCCGACCGGAACATTGGCCGTTGGCAAACCTGCCAGTGAGGCGCCGATAACTACTTCCATCCAACGATGGTAGGTGTCCATCTCACGATCGTTAATCTTCGTCGGCCAGTGAGTCTCTTTGGAAAATGGAAACACCTGTGCGCTAGGAAGTACGAGAAAATCGTACTGATCGAACAGGTGCCGAAGAGACCGAAACCAATCAGAACGTGCAACACCAGCTTCGAAGATCTCTGTTGAAGAGGTGTTGAACGAGCCTTCAATCTCCCAGATTGCTTCTGGCTTTAGTTGTGCACGCAATGTCGGATCGTCATACAACGGCCGCATCGTATGACGTCTCCAGTGGCGCAATGTCAACCAAGTCTCCCACAGTCGATTCATGTCGTAGTCCGGCTGGCACTGCTCAATTACTGCGCCGTGCTCGGCTAGCGTCGTCAGACTATTTTCGCAGAGGTCGATAATGCCGGGCTCCAGCTCGAGATAGCTGTCGTAATCAGCCAGCCAACCGACCCTCAGACCCTGGAGACTCGTCGCTGCAAATTGTTCAGGTTCCGGCAGATCGTCGCGTAACGCGAGAGGTTCGGCCGCGCTGTCACCCGCCATAGTACAAAGCAGGCGAGCAGTGTCTTCACTGTTGCGTCCCATCGGACCGCCGACGGCGAGTTGCAGGTAAAACAGATCGCCGGTACCGCCTTCGGGAACTCGTCCGTAGGTTGGTCGGAAGCCGATGACGTTGTTATAGGCACCAGGGTTTCGCAACGAACCCATCATGTCGCCGCCGTCAGCTACCGGCAGCATCTGCGTCCCCAGTCCGCATGCGGCGCCCCCGCTGCTGCCGCCCGCCGTAAGCGCTGGGTCGTAAGCGCTGCCAGTTGTTCCAAAGACCGGATTGTAGGACTGTGATCCCATTCCGAATTCGGGCGTGTTTGTCTTGCCGATAAAGATTGCGCCTTGCTCACGAATCCGGGCAATTGCGAAATCGTCTGCCTTGGCGACCTGGCCCGCAAAGATTGGTGATCCCATGCTCGTCGGCAGTCCTCTAACGTTACTTAGATCCTTAACTGCATGCGGCATACCGTGCATCCAGCCGCGGTACTCGCCCTTGTCGAGCGCTTCGTCAGCTGCTGCCGCTTCGGCAATCAAATCATCTGCATCTCGCAGGCTGACAATCGCGTTGTACGTAGGGTTGTAACGGTTAATCCGCTGCAGGTAGGACTGCATGACTTCTTTACAGCTGACATGGCGCTGCTTTATCGCAGCGGAGAGAACGGATGCGCTCATCTCGGTGAGGTCGGACGGCAATTCGCTGGCGAGAATAGAGCGAGGACTTAGCAGTGAAAGCGATGTGACAGCGATCGTTGCGCCACCCACAAATTCGCGTCTGTTCATTGGTTATTCTCCAGAAAGCGCCCGCATGGGGTCAGTAGAAGTCCTCCTGAATATATCACCCGTGCGGTCGCTGATGAGCGGCAAGTCATCGGCGCAGATCTGGGTCCAGCAGCAGAAACCAGTGGCCACGCCGAGACATCAAACGTCGAAGTGTTCAGCGGCAAGTCCTGACCCAAACTTGCCCCGACGCTAGCGGCAGCCCTTAACTTTTGCCGAATTCTTAGCGCCCTGCCGCGCCAAGGCACAATAACAATAGGGGTCGAACCGAGATTTATCAGATGATTTGAAACCGTGGTTGCACGCCGACTTCTTTTTTCTACTGAATCTATTGTCCTATCAGTGCGTCTAATATGCCCGCCCCTGCCTGCGAAGCAGGCGCTCTTCGATTTAACCGACTGCTTATGTGAGCTGCGTCACAGGATTCTTGGCCACGCAAGCCGACGTGGCACCTCCGTTGTCGCGCACTTAGTGATGAAATGACGCCACTATGGATTCCAAGTCAATTTCAACTCTGAAACTCTGTGCTTTCGCAGCTGGACGTTCTGAAGCGCTCCTGCCCCTGCTCCACAAACGCCGCAGCAATATCCGCGTGCCCTAAATGCGAAGGCTTGGAAAGAAGCGCCGCGAGAAACTTGGTATCACCTATTTCGGTCTACTGGGTCATGAAGTCGCTTTGCTTAAAAGCATGATGGAAAGTTCCCCGCATCTGGCAGCTGACTGCGAACTGCGCGAGCCGAAACAAGCGGGTTCCTGCGATATTGTGGTGGTCAACAAGGACAACCAACTCGCCAAGTCCTGGTGGAAAAACCACAAAAAGCGGCATCCCTTCGCAGTGCCACTGTTTCTCACCAATTCAAAACAAGATCCCGACGACAGCGCCTATTGCAAACGACCGTTTTCGCCGTCCGTCCTACAAGCCGCGTTCAATGACTTGGTCAGCGAGAACATGCCGTAGTCTTTCGCATCCTAACTTCTGACCCTTTCTTGGGATAGGCATCCGCCCTTCCCAGACTATTGCGGAATAGATAGGAAAATCACCTTCCCTAACTAATGCACACTTGTTGAGGAGATTAACCGCCCTCCTCGCTCAACCGCTAGATTGTTATGCGATAATCATGTTCGCCGGCGAATCGTTCCACACGTTGAGCGAGCCATCAGATCCTTATTCCGTGCCAACAGGAAAGCAACAATCCCAATCAGAACAACTGAAAACGCCGCGTTCCAGACAATAGTCTCACCCGATGTCAAAGCAAACGACACAAATGACAATTGTCCGCCGGTGAAACCCAGATGCGTCAGCCAGCCCAGCACCAAACTGCTCGTCCGCACATAGATCCAGATTGTGACGATCCGCAGCCCGATAATGCCAACCGATGTCGCCAGGAAATTCACGACAAACAGATCCCCGTGAAAGGCGCCGGCTCCGGAGATGTTGGCGGCCAAATGCCACACGGCATGCAAGAATCCGAGGGACAGCCCGACCTTCAAGGGGCTCATTATTTTCAGCATGAGCGGCGTCGCGAGACCGGTCCAGCCGATTTCCTCCCAGAGTGTGCTGAACACTGCGGCGAAGGCCATTACACTCAACGACAATACCGGGGTGAAATTGGAGGAAAACACAGACAGTACGAACAAAACAGCCAGGATGGTTACTGGAAAAACCAGAATCGCTTTGAGATACCACTGCGGCGCGAATTTCCAGTATTTCAATTGCCGAAACAGATTCTTTGCGCCGGTGAAACGCTGGCTTCGGAAGACCACGACAATGGCCGCAATCGTGGGCGCATGAACCATCCCCATCATGACCACCAGGGCTGCTACGGACAGCTCCGTGACCACGAGGCCTGATGGTGCACCTGCCACTAGGGCCGGGCAAGAACGAGTCTTGAATCGCCTGCTGGTGATCTTGCTGATCAGCATCGCGTTCTTCTTTATATGCTTGTTTGCTTATCGATAAGCGATGGCGAAAAACAGGTACCCGTAACGACTGTCCTCGTCTGAGTAGGTGTTTGCTCGAATTGTCAACGTGATGTCATCACCCTAGTCTGAAGATGTTGCTTGGAGTTTGCGTATCTAAGAGGCGACCGCGATGAGGAATTTAGGCATATTCGATAAGACACAGGAAAAGACAGCGCATTGGATTGAAGGCGTGGCCCAGAATCTCGGCTCAACTGACATGGAGCGCTCGTACCATGTACTGCGCTCGGTTCTGCATGCGGTTCGCGATCGGTTGCCACCTGATGACGCTGTTCATCTGGCAGCACAGATGCCGATGCTGGTGCGTGGTTTTTACTATGAGGGCTGGCACCCCTCCAGTACGCCGGAACGATATCGTCACAAGCAGGATTTCCTGAATCATATTGCACACGACGTGCCGAATCTCGATCCAACGCAGCGAGAACGTGCGGCAACTGCCGTATTTTCGGTTCTGAACCACGAACTCAGTCGTGGGGAGGTCGACCATGTTCGGCACGCATTGCCGGCGGAAGTGCGTGACCTTTGGGAATCCTCCGGCAAGGAGTGAAGCGATGCAACTGCCACTGCAGATACACTTTCACAATCTTGAACCCTCTGATGCAGTCGAGTTGAACGTCCGCAAGCATGCTGAGCGACTGGAGCGATATTGTGACGCGATAATAAGCTGCAGGGTCACGATCGAAGCTCCGCATAAGCATCATCATCAGGGCAACATCTACCAGGTCATTGTGGACGTGCGTACGCCGGGCGACGAGAGCGTTGCAAGCCGCACCCCCGCTCAGCATCATGCTCATGAGGACGTCTATGTCGCGATCCGCGACGCGTTCGAGGCGGTACAGCGCCAGTTGCAGGATCATCTGCTCAGAGAACGAGGCAAGGTAAAATCTCATGACACGCCGCCGCATGGAAAAATTACTGACGCTATTTCCGGCCGGTGACTACGGCACGATTACCGACAGCGATGGGCGCGAGATCTATTTCCACCGCAACAGTGTCGTTAATGCCGATTTCGACAGCCTCGATATCGACTCCGAAGTACGCTTTGTTGAGGAGGTTGGTGACAAAGGACCGCAGGCGAGTAGTGTCCATCTGATTGGCAAGCATCACATAGTGGGATAGGACACTAGCCCTTGATGCACACTATTGGCTCGAGGCGCGCGACTTTTCGGGCCAAACCGGCGCGATCGACCACGCGATGCACATCCTTGTAAGCCAGAGGGGCTTCCTCGGACACGCCGCGCCAGTTGCGCGACTCCAGTCCAAAGTGAAATCGCAACGCTAATTGGATTTCCGTTGATTGGAACCATGTCGGGCAAGCAATCAGTGGCTTATGGCCCTTTGTTAATTGAAACTCTAATGCGGCGACTCAGATCAGTTGAGGGCCCTACGAATTAGTCATAATCTCGTAACATAAGCCTGCAAATATCTCCGCATCCAGGTTCGTTAACGAGGTACCCAAGTTGTTGAGCTACAGTACAACCCGCCATCGTCAATTGATGGAAGCATCCGAGATTGCGCTTCAGGATGCCACCGAGTCGCCTTTGCCACGCGAATCACGGATCGCCACGACCGTTCTCAATGACACTCAGAACTACCGTGAGTGGGAGTTACGGCATGCGAACTTGTTGCTTCCGGTCGCCGAGCACCGTGCCAAGAAACGACAAGTCGTCGCATTGCGACAAGCTGAAATTCATCTTGTTCACCGACGCGCTCTTTTTACGTACCTCCAGACACATGAACTAAGCGACAAGCAACGCGAGGCGTTATTTCGGCTATTTCACAGCACCCTCGACTACCAGGCAGCGATACTCACCGAGCATCGACAGTACATGCTGGCATTTTCCAGCCACATTTCCAACGATCATATTATCGACGTGATGCAAGATGAAACGAGTGTCCGCCTGCTAGATCAGTACGAAACAATTTTCGGGCGCTATTTCGAAATGAAGTGTTACATCGCTAGCTCCAGCGACAGCTATTGCGTCGATTTGATCCGCTCATCGGTGCGCGAAGTATACGGGCAACTGTTGAGGATACGTCGCCGTATCGAGACCGAACCCCCTGCCGTCGATTTCGGTGATTTCCACCAGCAGGAACTGCTGTCCCGAAGCGGCCGCTACGAGATCCAGAACTACCTTAACGTGTAGTTGCTGGCCCTAGCCTGCGAGCCAGCCAAAAATTCCGCCCGTCAGCAGCGCGTAAATCAGCGCATCCAGAAACGTCACCGCTGTCGACGACCATTGGCGGCCGAACCAGACGCTTTCCTGAATGTAAGCCATGCCGTAGGCGATGAACGCGACGGTACCGCTAATACGAAATATGGCCAGGTAGTCCGCTCCCGGCGCAAGAGTGCGACTCACCATGTAGGCACACACGATGGCGACTACGAGGTTATAGCCAAACATCATTACCAGCTTGCCACCCATTTTGGGCAGACCCGACGGCACAACAGTGATGAATGCTTGCGGGCCATCGATGAACTTCTGTTGCATTTCCGGGTTCTTGAACTCCGACTGGTCTGTACAATTCGGCACGGTATACATACCCGGCTCGCACCCTTTGAGTGCGCTCCGGACGGCCTCCTCGTCCGGAGTCTTTTGCCATTCTTTCTTGTGCCAGGGCATCACCATCCAAATCACGGCACCGGCGATGAAAATAACCACCGCCGATACGATGATCGGCAGCCACAACGTCATGATTGTCATTGGAATCCCCTTTTCTTCTTTTCCTAATGTATAGCAGATAACCGTCGGTTATGCTGAAAACGCGCTAGTCGAGAAAAGGGTTCGAATACCGTTCGTCTGACAATACAACGGGGTCTGTCAGCGATCGCAGGAACTCGAGGAGTTCCTGACGTTCATCGCTGGTGAGTTCGAAGCCACGAATGAACTCGGATTTGTATGGGCTCAGGCGTCCGTCACCTGAATATTCGCCTCCTTCGATAAGGCGCCCTCCTCGCTGGTAATGGTCAATGGCATCGTCGAGCGTCGCAACGCTTCCATCGTGCATGTACGGTGCGGTTACGGCAATGTTTCGCAACGAAGGCGCTTTGAAGCGGCCCATGTCGCGGCGCTCGCCGGTCATGTCGTACAGCCCGGTGTTGTCCGCCGGGTAAGCGCCCTCACCACCCACGTTGTAAAGGCCCGTGTTGTGATAGCCGACTTGTTCGACCCTGGCGTTAGCGTGCGTGGTGCTGTCTGAAAAGTTAAATCCGCCATGGCAATGAAAGCATTCAAGCTCTTCCGAGAAGAAAAGGTCCATGCCGCGAATCGCGGCGGCGTCCAGCGCTTTGTCGTCACCTCGCATATACCGGTCGTAGGGTGACTCGAAGCTGACAATCGTCCGAACGAATGCTGAAATCGCTCGCACACCGTTGAGCAATGAGTAGGGATTTTCGTCACTCGGAAAGGCCTCTTCTGCAAGCGATTTATATCTCGCCTCGGATTCCAGTAATGCTGCAAAGTCTTCAGGCTTGTTGCCCAGCCCCATCTCAACAGGGTTGTCACCCAGCAGTGGCGTCAACGCCTGGTCTTCCAGTCGATCCAGCAACGGGTTTGCCCAGGTCAGGCGGCTCGCGTACGCAACGTTGACGAGGCTCATGGAACTGCGTGGATGAATTTCACCGGTTGACCCGATCGAACGTGTTCTGCCGTCGGCGAATGCGAGTGCCTGAATGTGGCAGCTGGCGCATGACATCGTCTTGTTTCCTGACAGGCGCGTGTCGTAAAAGAGCCAGCGCCCGAGTTCGACTTTTGCCTCGGTAATCGGATTGTCAGCGGGAACGACAGGTGCGGGGATGTCAGCAGGCAAGCGCCAGACGTAGTCTTGATCAGCGGAGCGCCACCAGACCGTGGCTACCAGCACGGCTGTGACGCCAAGGACGAATAGCAGGAGTCTCATCGGCGGATCGAAAATACTTGCTGGCGGCCCAGGCGATTTCCAGTCTCAAAATCGATGCCGAGCGCGGCAAACGGCGATATGCAGGCGGACTCAGCAGGCCCGGAAGAGCAGTCCGTGGCCTCGCCATCGTCAATATCGACGCCCTCGAAAAGAGACTTGAGATCCACCGAAATGCTGTCACTGTTTGGCACGTATTGGCTTAACTCAACCGTTACCCGATTCGGGAAACGACATCCGCTGATATTCCCGACCGTACCTTCGCAACCCGCGCTGCCGACATGGATCCAGAAACCATCGTCCGGTGTCTCGATTCCTGCGCGAATGAACTTGTAACCCGAGCGCCAGTGCCAGTGCATGGCCGGATCGTCCAGAGGCGCAGGCGCTTTCAAGGGGTTCGAGTGATTACGATCAAACGGCACACCGACGGTAAATCGAAGGCCCTGATATTCGCCGGGCGGTACGGAGCCAACCAGATATGCGTATGTGTCGCCAGTACCGTTTACACACGCGCCCTGCCCGTTCTCAAGGTCGATCAGCGCCAAATCGGGCTGTTGCCATGGGATCTCTTCGTGGAGTTCAAGCGCATGAGGGCTGCCGCTGGCATCGATCAGCTCGATTTCTGAGACATAAAATCGTAGATCGCTCAGGGCAATCCCGGAGTCTGTGCATTGGATGGTTTTGCCGCCCCAGGTCGCGACAAATGGAATCTTCAGGCCCAGGTAAGGCTTCGAGCAGGACGCGGCCAGCATCATTGCGATACCGGCGAGAAACAGCTGAAAACGCGAACTAACGATTTTGCGTTCGATCAGGTCGTGGCTCCGCTCACTTCGGCTTTTTCGCCCTCGGAGTCGTCATCTTCATCCGGCGTAAACTTGTAGTCAAGCACGCCGGTGGCCAGGAGATCCTGCGATGCCTGGGCGACGGACAGTTCGGTTTCGACCTCGCGAATCTTGGCCTCAGCATGGACATTTTCGGTCGCCCGGTCAGACAGTTCCGCTCGCAGCTCGCGCGTCTTGAGCACGGATTCCTTCAGGTCTTTGGAGGCACGATCGAGTTTAGCTTGTTGCTCGGTGATGACGTTGTCACGACGCTCGATGCCAATCGTCGCTTCCTCGAGCTTTTCTTTCAGGTCTGCCAGTTCGTCCACCGATTTGCCGGCAGCGCTCTGCGCAACGCGAAGCTCCGCCTCGAGGGAACGAATTCGGTCATCTCGCGGATCACGCTTCTTCGCGCTGCGACTCGATCCAATCGACGAAACAATGGTCGCCAGCACCAATCCCAGCGCAAAGGCTGCGAGTATCAGTACCAGGTTCTCGGGTAGCTCGGCAAACATATCGGTATGATTATTCGGATTCAGCGTTGATAACAGGACCGGGTTCTCAGTACTGAAGCCATAAGGCGGTTCGACAGTTGCCGAATATCGCCGTGTTTCAATACAAAAAAATACAAGTATCTCTTTATTTAACAGTTAGTTATGTGTCTTTTTTAACTAATTTTTTATTTTAAGTCGTGCTTCGTCGATTCAGCGACGGCACCAAAAAACGAAGCTGCTGCGCTGCAAGGAAATCCTCCGCTGCAACGCCCTTCAGCATTGCCAGCGTGCTGATCATTCCCGCTTCTACACAACTATCAGCCGCTATCGTAATCGATCGCGGTGCATCAGGTACAGGCCATCCGGTCGTTGGATCGAGAATAGATGGAGACGAACGCCATCCTCTAGAGGATGCAGAGACACGTCATGCGGAAGTCCTTCGCACGAATTGCAGGACGCGGTCAGGAAAATCTGTGAACAGGCCGTCTATTGACAGTTCATCGATAAAGAAGGCCAGCAATGCATCGAACGACTCGAACCCGTCGGGCAATTCATCGGCCCTGAAGGTATAAGGGTGCACGGCGAGACCGGCCTTGTGCGCTCGTTCAACCAGGCCCGACGCCGAGATCCGGCCGTCTCGTTTTCTGAGCCGATACGCCCGGCGGATCCAGGGCCCGATACCATCCACGGTCCTGGCCAGCCGGTCCAGGCCTTTCTGGGTGCGCAGTGCTGCGTAACGGGTCGCGGATTCACTCCAGGTGTCTTCGGCAATGAGCTGGATCAGTTTCATCCGGCACCCCAGTGTGTGCCGTATGCGGTGTAGCTCTCCGGCGTCGAAACACTGCACGTAAACAGGATCTGAGTGTGCCTGGTACCCGTAATCGGCCAGCGTTTTGAGGAAGTCAGGCGTGATATCGACACCCTCGTCCCTGTGCCATTCAGGTCGTTTGATTTCCGGGTAGATGCCGACCCGACGTCCATTGGCCTCTTCCAGCGATCGAACGAACTCGAGCTCCTCTGCGAAAGTCTGAATGCGAAATAGTTCGCCACTGTCCTGGTAGCGATTCGGGTAAACAGGTGAGCCATCGGGACCCGTACGTTCGTGGACATTGAGACGCTTCAGCTCCGCCAAATCAAAGTCTCTGACGTAGTAGCGGCCGTCTGCACGGAACCGATCCGGGTATTGAATCGCGACGTCCGTAACGCGATCGACGTGAATATCGTGCAGCACAACCAGCGCGTTGTCGCGCGTCGCAACTACATCCTGTTCCAGGTAGTCGGCACCCATTGCGTAGGCCAGGGCTTTGGCCGGCAATGTATGTTCCGGCAGGTAGCCGGATGCCCCGCGATGTGCGATGACCACGGGCCGCATGTTCTAAATAACTTTAATAATGATAAATAACAATTTGTTTTAATTAGCTATTCAGTTGGTCCATCGGCGTCAAAACCTGGGAAATCCAGCACTTCCCAGCGCGACGTGTCCTCACCGCGCGCCTGCCGCCGCAGCGCATCAGCCATCTCCCGATCGTTCCACTCGATCAGCTCCTTGGTACGATCCAGCACCTCTTGTGGCGTCTCGGCGACTCCGCCAAATGGGCGTATGGCAATCATGTTTTTGTCGTTGGCATCGGCGACGTCCATCATGAATCGCACCAGGTCAGGCTTCTGTTCGTAGAGGCCGGGCAACACAAACAGGGCCTCACACTGTTTGATTTGCTCGATCAGTTCGTCCTTGATCGCCTGCAGACCGCCCGACATCGGAATGTTCTCGGGCTTGCTGACATTGACGTAATAGAAGCGATCCAGACTCTCGAGAAACTCGAAAACGCGCAGGTAGTCATCGCTTTCTTCAAACGTATGGGTAGCAAATACCCGAATCGGGTTGTTTTCTGACACCGTCTACTCCGTTTTTGGGCCTCAGTTTGCCTAAGTTTAGCCAATTCGGCGAGCGCCCGCGAAATCCTTGTCACAGAAAGATTTCAATGGTTTCCATGCCATGGGCGTTTCGGTATCGTAGCGCCGAATGAGGCTACTTTTATACAATATTCGGTATGCCGTTGGCGGCGGTGCCAGCATGCATATGCCGCTGCCCGGCGCCGGCTATGTGCTCGGCAACCAGAGCGTGCTTCCGGAGATCGCCAAATTCATCAAATCGGTCGATCCGGATGTCGTCGGGTTGATCGAGGTCGACACGGGATCGATCCGCAGCCGCAACGTCAATCAGGCTGAGAAGCTGGCCGACGATCTCGGTATGAACTCATCCTACGAAACCAAGTACGGGCAGAAGTCGTTCAATCAATTGCTGCCTATCGTGCGCATGCAAGGCAATGCGTTCATGGCGGCACCACGCATGCACGGCGAGACGTTTCACTACTTCGACACCGGCATCAAGCGTCTGATTATCGAGCTCGAGATGAAGAATTATGCCATATTTCTGGTCCACCTTTCGCTGAAAGTATCGTCATCGTCATCTGCAGCTAAGGCGCCTTTACGATCTCATTCAGGAAACCGAAAAAGCCGGTCGTTGTTGCCGGCGATTTCAATACGTTTTGGGGCGAGAATGAGATTTACCTTTTCATGAAAGCCGCCGGCCTGCGCTCGGCAAACGTTGACAGTCTGCCGACTTATCCAAGCCGCGCACCGCGAAAGGAGCTTGATTTCATTCTTTACCAGGATGGCATCAAGGTCACTTCGTTTGACATACCCAATATTCGACTATCAGATCACATGCCGCTGGTTTGTGACTTCGAACTCGCCTGACATGAGCAACTTGCAATGAGCCAACACTGGAAGACAAACACGGACGATGACGGGATCGTCTGGTTAAGTATCGACAAAGCCGACGCCAGCGCAAACGTGCTGTCTTCGGAGGTAATGCTGGAGCTGGATAGCGTTCTGGAGACACTGGAGAAGAGTCCGCCACGCGGCCTCGTCGTCTACTCCGGGAAAAAAGGCAGCTTCATCATGGGCGCCGATATCAAGGAGTTTGTGGGTATCGAGACACCCGAGCTTGCCTACGAGCTGGTCTCGCAGGGCCAGCAGTTGTTCAATCGTCTCGAGAACCTGCCATGTCCGAGCGTCGCCGTCATCAACGGTTTCTGTCTCGGCGGTGGCCTGGAACTGGCCATGGCCTGTGATTATCGTGTCGCGCTGGCCGGCAACGAACGCATCCTGGGGCTTCCCGAAGTGAAGCTTGGACTGCACCCGGGTTTCGGTGGCACCGTGCGAGCCGTTCGGATATGCGGCGTGCGAGCCGGCATGCCGTTGATGCTTACGGGGAACCCGGTTTCCGCGTCAAAGGGCCTCAAGATAGGGCTGATCGATAAAATCAGCACTGAAGACAAATGGCGCCCTGCCGCGCTTGATTTGATTCGCGCGGCCAAACCGAAACAACGTGCTCCATTGGTTGATCGCCTGTTGAATCTCAAACCTCTGCGCTCTTTGGTTCGTAACATGCTCCTGAATCAGGTTCGCGGAAAAGCGCGCAAGGAACATTACCCGGCGCCGTACGCCATGATCGATATATGGGCGTCCGACGGGGCGTCGCCGAAGACGGGTTATGAAGCGGAGGCGCGCAGTTTCGCGAATCTAATGTGCACGAGCGCGTCACGCAACCTGGTTCGCGTGTTTTTCCTGCAGACTCGGCTGAAGGCACAGGGCAACAAGATCGACAAGAAGATCAAACATGTTCATGTCGTTGGCGCCGGCGTTATGGGCGGCGACATTGCCGCCTGGTGCGCGTTACGAGGCCATACGGTGACCTTGCAGGACCGGGAACAGAAATATATTGATCCCGCATTAGCGAGAGCCAAAAAACTGTTCGATAAGCGAATTCGTGACGACGCCGAGCGAGCTGACACCGAGCAACGGCTGCGTGCTGATGTGAATGGCGATGGCGCGCGCGATGCGGATCTCGTTATCGAGGCCATCTATGAAAATCTCGAAGCCAAGCAGGAACTCTACAAGACACTTGAAGAAAAAATGAAGCCGGGTGCCCTCCTCACCAGTAACACATCGAGCATTCGCCTCGAAGATTTGCGCACGGTTCTCAAGGAGCCAAGGCGATTCATCGGTTTGCACTTCTTCAATCCCGTCGCGATGTTGCCGTTGGTCGAGGTCATTCGCTGTGCCGACACAGAGCAGGAAGCGCTGGATATTGGTTTCGCCTTCACCAAGGGTATCGGCAAGTTGCCGCTCGAATGCGCCAGCTCGCCCGGCTTCGTCGTGAACAGAATTCTCGCGCCCTATATGGCCGAAGCAATGCACCTGAAAGAGGATGGCGTGACGCTGCCCGAAATAGACCGGGCTGCCGAAGCCTTCGGTATGCCGATGGGGCCCGTGGAACTTGTCGACAGCGTCGGACTCGACGTCGCGCTGCATGTCTCGAAGGTACTCGGCGCGGCGATGAATCGCCCGGTGCCTGAGAGCCTGCAAGAAATGGTGGATGACGGTCTCCTGGGGAGGAAAACCGGCCAGGGATTCTATCGATGGGAGAACGGCAAAGCGATCAAGCCTGCGGCGGAGAAAGGCCCTGTGCCGGCGGATATTCAGGACAGGCTCATTCTGCCGATGGTCAATGAGGCGGTCGCCTGCCTGCACGAAGGCGTGGTCGGTGAGGCCGATTTGCTGGACGCCGGCGTGATTTTCGGGACCGGATTCGCCCCGTTTCGGGGCGGGCCGCTAAACTACGCACGCGAGCGGGGCAAGACGGAGGTGCTTGCGGCGCTGAGAGCGCTTGCGGAGTCGCATGGCGACCGATTTTTGCCACACGCGGGGTGGTCGGACTTGTGACCGTTGTCACACATGACCGTCTATGGCAACAGAAACTGTGCGGTGATTCACGATGCACCGTTTAAGCGGTACCGGAAGTCATTGAATTAAAGGTAGAATGCGCGCTGGACAGCAAGAATCACTACGAAGAGCGAATGTCGATCTATTACGGAACACAATATGGCCGTTGAGCAGGTAAGCACGGAGCTGCTCCGGCAATTCTCGCCATTGGATGGTTTAAAGCGGGATAACCTCGCGGCGCTTGCTCGTAAGGTGCAAATCCGGGAGTTGTCGCCGGGCCAGATGCTGTTTAAAGAAGGCGACACCGAGAAGCGCACAATCTACATCATCTCCGGCATCCTCGAGCTGGTCGATCAGAGCAAAGTCGTTGGCAAGGTCGAGGGCGGCAGCGAATTCGCACGCAATCCGGTTGCACCCGTGTACCCGCGCAGGATTTCTGCGCGCGCACGCGATCGCGTGCAGTTCCTGTCGATTGACAGTGATTTGCTCGACGTCATGCTTACCTGGGACCAGACCGGTACCTACGAGGTTTCCGAGCTGGCTGGCCGTTCGGACGAAGGCAACGAAGACTGGATGACGATGTTGCTGCAGACCAAGGCATTTCACAAAATTCCGCCCGCCAATATCCAGGCAATCTTTATGCGCATGCAGCAGATCAACTATCGCCCTGGCGATGTGGTCCTGAAGCAAGGCGCCGAAGGTGATTACTTTTACGTGCTGATTCGGGGAACGGCGCTGGTGACGCGCGAGACGCCGCTCAGCAAGGAAGGCATCAAGCTGGCCGAGCTTCACGTCGGCGACACCTTCGGGGAAGAAGCGCTGATCTCCGAAGCCAAGCGCAATGCCACGGTAACGATGCAAACCGAGGGTTCGGTCATGCGCCTCGGCAAGGCGGATTTCAAGACCCTGTTGAACGAGCCGATGCTTGATTGGGTCAGTTTTGAAGAAGCCGAGAAGATCGTGCAGTCGGGCGGTCAGTGGCTGGATGTTCGGCTGCCCAGCGAATTCGAGAATCAGCACCTCGATGGTGCAATCAATATTCCGCTGTATTTCATTCGCCTGAAGATTTCGACGCTGGATCCTGAGAAGAGCTACGTCGTGTGTTGCGACACCGGGCGACGCAGCTCAGCGGGCGCATACATCCTTAGCGAGCGCGGCTATCAAGCGTATGTTTTGCGCGGTGGAATCAGCAGCGAGCGGGCATAAGCCCTGGCTACATCGTGTGGGTCGGCTTGTCGCCACCCAGCGCGCCCGCCAGGTAGGTTTCTATTTTCTTCTGCGTATTGCCCTGGTCCTGATCGCTGAACTGTACGCCGATGCCCGCGGTGCGTTTGCCTTGCGCACCCTTCGGGGTCATCCAGATTACCGTGCCTGCAACCGGGATCTTCTCTTCTTCGCCCATCAGGTTGAGCAGCATGAAAACTTCGTCGCCCAGCTTGTATGAGCTGCTCGTCGGAATGAACAGCCCTCCATTAATCACATAAGGCATGTACGCGAGGTAAAGGGCGCTCTTGTCCTTGATGGTCAGTGTCAGCAGTCCTGGTTTGCTCATTTCTTGCCCTTCTGGCAGCGATACGTTGGTAGCGGTTTAGCGGGTGGCCAGCATCAGCTTCATACCGTCAGCGGGTGGTTCCAGGTCACAGTCGTCAAGACCGCTCATCCAGTCGATCAACAGCCCTTCGAGAGTCAGTTGCACGTTATACGAACCACCGGGCTGGCCACGCAGCCGGTTTATTATGTCTAAATAGCAGAACAGATTTCGCGTGTCCATGCGCCGCAGCACAGAATCTTCGATTGCCAGCCCCGCTGCCCTGTCGCGACCCGCCGATTGCGCGACAGCGCCAGAATTTACCTGCCGGGCGAGCCAGTTGAGGACAAAGAGCGGATCCAGCTTGGCCCAGCGCGCCGCGACCTCCACCGGCGACCCCTCGCCGCGCCCCAGCGCATTAAAATCACGCGCCATCGTTGCACACGTGGCCAGGCTGTCCAGCGCCGCGATAGCGGCGATCGGCGCGCCGCCTGCAACGCTAAGGGCATCGACCCAGGCTGCCCCGGGTTGCAGACGATTGAGCCAGTCCAGCGCATCGGCATCGCTGGGTGGGGAAAACTCTATGCGCTGGCAGCGGCTAAATATCGTCGCAGGAAGACGCCCCACCCGATCGGCAATCAAGACAATTAGCGCGCTGCCCGGTGGCTCCTCGAGTGTCTTCAACAGGCTATTGGCCGCATTGATGGTCATCGCGTTGGCCGGCTCGATTACGGCTACCTTTCCAGCCCCCGCATAAGCGGTCAGGCTAAGATCGGCGACGAGGTCCCTGATTTGGTCGATACCAATGGCTTGTTTGTCCTCCGGTGGCGATATCCAGCGTAAGTCAGGGTGTTCGGGGCGTTCGGGCGGGTGCGTTGGCAACGGCGGACACGCGCCGATTTGAAGGCTCTGACGCGCGATCCAGGCGGCAGCCGAGCGCTTCCCCACGCCGGCTGGACCTGCCAGCAGCACGGCATGAGGCAGGCGACCGTGTAACACTCGGTCATGCCAGCTCTTCGCGAAATCCTTGTGCCAATTAATTTCCATAAAACAATAAATTAGAAGCGTTTATTAATGTTGACAATCACTAAGCAGCAGGTCCGCCAGACCGCGTATTTCACGTGCGACCTCCTGCAGGCTCTGAGTCGTGTCAATCACGACAAAGCGATCGGGTTCATTGATCGCCAGCTGCAAATAGCATTCGCGAACGCGCTGGAAGAAGTCATGGCGCTCCTGCTCAAACCGGTCCCGCGCGCCGCGCTTGTCGGCGCGCTGCATGCCGATCTCGACGGGCGCATCGAGCAATATTGTCAGGTCCGGCCAGGTTTCTCCATGAACCCAGTCTGCGAGACGGTCGATCGTTTCCATCGGGATACCACGCCCCCCACCCTGGTAGGCACGGCTCGAGTCAGAGAAGCGGTCACTGATGACCCAGGTACCGGCTTCGAGCGCCGGCAATATGACGTTGTTCACGTTCAGCGAACGTGCCGCGAACATCAGTAACAGCTCCGCAATTTCCGGAATCGGCTCGTCGTTGCGGTTCTTGAGCAGTGCGCGGATGTCCTCTGCCAGTGGCGTACCACCGGGCTCCCGTGTCGTCAGGACCTTGTGACCGGCCGCCTGGATGTGAGAAACGAGGGCGGCCATATTGGTCGACTTACCGACGCCTTCGATGCCTTCTATCGTGATGAACTTGCCGCGTTCCATCCTAGGGCCGCTTCTGGCGTAGTCGCCGCAAATACTCGGCGACAGCAGCATCATGCTCGGCTTTTGTCGCAGAAAAGCGGTGACTGCCGTCACCCAGCCCGGTTGCGACGAAGTACAACTCGTCACCCGCGGACGGATTCAGCGCCGCGTGGATGGCGGCCCTGCCGGGCAGCGCAATCGGAGTTGGCGGCAGTCCGTGCCGCGTGTAGGTGTTATAGGGTGTGTCGCTCCTTAGGTCGGTTCTTGTCAGATCGCCATTGAACCCGGGGCCTATGCCATAGATGACGGTTGGATCCGTCTGCAGGCGCATGCGTTTTTCCAGCCGTCGCGTGAACACGCCGGCGATACGCTGCCGCTCATCGGCGCGGGCGGTTTCTTTCTCGACGATGGATGCAAGGATCAGTGCCTCGTAGGGTGACGTCACCAATGTCGCCTCGTCGCGCTCGCTCCATTCTTCAGCCAAAACGGTTTGCATGAGACGGTAAGCCTGCGCCAGCAATTCACGGTCGGTCGTGTCGCGAGCGAAACGATAGGTTTCCGGCAGGAACAGGCCCTCCGGGTGTATCTCGCTTGCGCCGAGGTCCGACAGCAGCCCCGGCCAGTCTTCGTCAGTCATCGATGCCTTGATCGCTTCATTGGCATGCAGCGCAGCGAGCAGATCACGATGGTTCCAGCCTTCAATGATCGTGAAGGAGTATAGGCGCACGGCGCCGCTTGTGAATTGTTCCAGTAACGATGCCGGCGTCGCACCCGGCAGAATGAGGTAATGGCCAGCCTGCACGGCGCTTGCCTCGCCACTCCAGCGAGCATAAAGGAGAAACCAGCGGTCGCTTTCAATAACGCCTTGATCGACAAGCTGGCGTGTTACCACGGCGAAAGAGCTGCCGTTCGCGATCTCAAAATCGATTCCCTCCGCCGGTACAGAAACTTCTGTCGACATGAACCGGTCTACCTGCCAGACACCGACGCCGAAAGAACGCGACGACCAGCAATACGACGATCGCTATGAAGAAAGTCTGCCGCGTCATGCGGCGCACTCGGGGATCTTGTTAGCTGCCATTTGCCTCATAATTTCGCGGGTCAAGGCGTGTTCGCGCCAGACCATTTCTGCACAGCGGCGCACCGGCAGAACGCCGAATTGACTGTTGGTGAGAAATACTTCATCGCAGCCTTTCAACTCGGTCACACCGATATCTCGAACCTGGACCTCGATGCCGTATCCTGAAAGCACGTCGATCACGTGGCGGCGCATCACGCCCTCGACGCCGCAGCGTTCGAGAGACGGAGTAAATACAGAATCGTTTGCAACAATAAACACGTTGCTCATGGTACCGCAGATAAGGCGATCATCGGCATCCAGGGTGAGGCCCTCGAAAGCCACCGTCGCATCGAATTCTGACCGGGCGAGTACCTGCTCAAGCCGATTGAGCGTCTTGCAGCCGGCGGTGACGGAGAACAGCGCCAGTCGTGTGTTGCAAACAATGGTGTCAACGCCATCGCGATACTGAGTCGGCGCTATCGTTTTCGCGGCGAATACACCAATAAATGTCGCAACTTCACTGGGTGTCTCTCGCGAGTAACCACGTTCGGTCAAGCCGCTGCTAAGAATGAGCTTGGCGGTACAGTGTGCGGTGTTTTCGTTACTGTTTTGCACGGCGGCGTCAAGCCAGTCGCGCAAGACCTCGCAGTCCGGCATCACCAGTCGGAGGCGTTCGCAACCGCGTGCCAGGCGATCCATATGGTAATCCCAGAGGCGCGGCTGCCCGCCACGAATCGCAATGGTCTCGAATAATCCGTCGCCGTACTGGAAGGCACGATCATCGATCGAAACGTTGCTGACAGTTACGCCATTGTGGAGCCACTGACTCATCGACCGAACGCCCGTAGCATGCCCTTTGCTTTTGCACGGGTTTCGGCGAGTTCGGCATCAGGATCGGAGTCTGCAACAATTCCGGAACCGGCACGCAGTGTGATCGTGTTGCCCTGTTTTATCATGGTGCGAATCAGGATATTCAGATCCATACTGCCATCCCGATTCAGGTATCCGAACGAACCCGTATAGGCACCGCGCGGCCCCTCTTCCAGCTCGGCAATGATCTCCATGCAGCGAACCTTGGGACAGCCCGTGATAGTTCCGCCGGGAAATACCGCGGCTATCGCCTGCCCGGGCATCACGTCATCGCGCAAACGTCCTCGTACGTTAGAGACTATGTGGTGCACATGTGCATAGCTTTCCAACACCATCATTTCGTCCACCTCAACGGATCCTGCGTCACAAACACGGCCCAGATCGTTGCGCTCCAGATCGATAAGCATGACATGTTCCGCGAGCTCTTTGGGATGAGAGAACAATTCGGCAGACAGGGACGCGTCATGGCTATCATCTTCAGAACGCGGCCGTGTTCCTGCGATTGGTCGAGTCGCCGCAACTCCGTTCCTGACGCTTAGCAGGCGCTCTGGCGACGACGAAATGATCTCTACATCGCGCCACCGGGCAATACCGGCAAATGGCCCCGGATTGGCATCGCATAACGCAGCGTATATATCGGTGCCGCTCACAGACGACGGAACCTCAGCCGACCATTCCCGGGAGAGATTCGCCTGGTAGATATCGCCGGCCGCAATATAGCGCTGTGTCTTTTCCACAGCGGCAATAAACTGGCCGGGCTCCTGCTCGCGAACTGCCTTCAGGAGGTCTGCGGGTAAGCGGGGTCGTTCGCGTGATCCCTGGACGTCTTCCCGGACCTGCGTCAGGTTTGCCGACTCGGGCGACTCACGTACCAGGTAGCATGTTGAGCGCTCGTGGTCGAATACGAGCGCAGCCGGACAGCGAACGGCAAAAGCGGTCGGCAGGACCTCGTCACGTTTAAGATTGATCGCCGGTTCAATTTCGCCGGCCAGCTCATAGCCCAGATACAGAAACCAGCCGCCTAGAAACGGCAGTCTGTCATTTCCGGAAGATACTCGCTCGGCGCACCACCATTGATCCAGCGCGTCCAGAAAGTTGAGATTGCCGGCTGATTCTTGCCCAGCTAACTTGCCAGATGCCGATAACTCGAGTGTCTCGCCTGGAAACGCGAACAAGATGTCAAAGCGACCAAGCGCCCCGCCCTGGGTCGTGCTTTGTAACAAGAACGGATAACGCGAGGGGTGTTCGCGGTGCAGTTGTTGCAGATCACCAGGACCGGCGACCTCAAGAAACGGGTCAATCAAGTGCGCGGAGTACCAGGCTTCCGTTGGTGCCACCAAAACCGAATGAATTTGACAGTGCGGTTCGGACTTTTGCGTCGCGAGCCACGTTGGGGACGTAGTCGAGATCACATTCAGGGTCCTGGTTGTCCAGGTTGGACGTGGGCGGGATAACCTGGTGCTTGATTGCCAGGACGCAGAAGATCGCTTCCGCCACTCCGGCCGCACCAAGCAGGTGCCCGGTTGTGGACTTGGTGGAACTGACGGCCAGATGTTTCGCGGCGTCGCCGAAAGCGCGTTTGATACCGACCGTCTCACCAATATCGCCCGCCGGGGTCGATGTTCCGTGGGCGTTCAGGTAGTCGATATCCGACGCATCGATGCCCGCGTCGCGCAATGCTGCTGTCATGCACTTGCGAGCGCCTTCACCATCGGCCGGCGGCAGTGTGATGTGATACGCATCACCGCTCATGCCGAAACCGATTAGCTCGGCATAGATGTTGGCGCCGCGCGCCCGGGCATGCTCCAGTTCTTCCAGCACGACGCAGCCGGCTCCATTGCTCAGAACGAAACCGTCACGTCCCGTGTCAAACGGACGACTGGCGTGCGTCGGATCGTCATTGCGGGTGGACATTGCGCGTGCGGAACAGAAACCGCCCATGGCTAAAGGCGTGGTGGCAAACTCCGAACCGCCGGCGAGCATGACGTCGGCATCGCCGTGTTCGATGCTGCGACCAGCAAGACCGATGCAATGCGTCGATGTTGCACAGGCAGTCACGATCGAAATATTTGGCCCGGTGATGTGCTGCAGGATGCTTACCTGCCCCGAGGTCATGTTGATGATGCTACCCGGGATGAAGAACGGCGAGACCTTGCGAGGACCGCCTTCGAGCATCTTATTGTGATTGTCTTCGATGTACTTGATGCCGCCAATGCCGGACCCCATCGCGATGCCGATGGTGTGGCCGTTTTCTGCCGTGATCTCGAGCCCCGAATCCCGTATCGCATTCATGGCAGCGGCAACGCCGTAATGAATGAAAGGATCATTCTTGCGCTGGTCCTTTTTCGACAGGTAGTCGTCGACCTCGAAATCCTTGACGAGGCCTGCAATCCTCGTCGGAAAATCGCTGGTATCGAAATCCTCGATCAGCGAAATCCCGGAGACGCCCTCACAAACGCTGTGCCACGCGTCGTGCAGGCTACTGCCCACCGGCGAGATAATTCCCATACCGGTTATGACGACACGTCGTTTAGTCAAGAATCTGTCCGTCGTTGATTGGCAGGACTGCCGTTCGGAACTGGAGAGAAAAGACGCGGATCTCGAATCCGCGCCTGATAACTCAAGCGTCGCTCTGGCGAGCGGTCACAAAGTCGATCGCCTGCTGGACCGTGGTGATCTTCTCGGCGTCCTCGTCGGGGATTTCGGTCTCGAATTCCTCTTCGAGCGCCATTACCAACTCGACGGTGTCGAGCGAATCGGCGCCCAGATCATCGACAAATGAAGCATCGTTCGTTACTTCGTCTTCTTTGACGCCGAGTTGCTCCGCAACGATGCCCTTAACTTGTTCTTCGATACTGCTCATAGTGGTTGCTTCTCCTGAGAAGACTCTAAATCCGCCCGCGGTGAATATTAAACCGCGGTTTTTCTCCGCCTGGATTCCCTTGAAGGGCGATTCAAACGGCGCTAAATATGGCCCTGCCACATCCCCGATTTCATTGTAAGTTCTTGATATTCCAAGGTGAACCCCGGTGATGGGTGGGTATTGTATGTGAATCATCCATGGCAATCTACACGCCGGGGAGGATAATTTGGAGCTAATTTCCTGTCGCCGCGGCCCGTAACGCCGGTGCCTAGTCCATCACCATGCCACCGTTTACGTGCAAGGTTTCCCCGGTAATGTAAGCGCCACCTGTCGAGGCCAGAAAAAGCACTGCATTGGCGATATCCTCGGGCGCGCCGAGCTTGCCCAATGGCACCTGGCCCAGCATCGTGGCGCGCTGCTCCTCGCCCAGCACTTTGGTCATGTCCGTATCGATAAAACCCGGCGCAACTACGTTGACGGTGATGCCCCTGGAGCCGATTTCGCGAGCCAGCGACTTCGAAAATCCGACCATACCGGCCTTCGTTGCGGCGTAGTTTGCCTGTCCCGCATTCCCCATGATCGCGATCACCGAGGCGATATTTATGATGCGACCCTTCTTCGCTTTCATCATTCCACGAAGGCAGGCCTTGCTCATTCGATACAAGCCGGTGAGGTTGGTGGCAATCACGTCATCCCACTCTTCCTGCTTCATACGCATGAGCAGGTTGTCTCGCGTAATGCCCGCATTGTTGACCAGGATCGTCGGGCTGCCCTCATTCGCCTGGACGTCTTTGATGGCCGCCTGAACGGATTCATCGTCCGCGACATTGAGCACGATGCCACGACCTCTGCCGGTCACCGATTGCGTGATTCCGTCGGCGCCACTCTGGCTTGTCGCTGTACCAACAACCGTGGCGCCCGCAGCGGCAAGGGCCGCCGCGATCGACGCACCGATACCACGAGACGCGCCGGTGACGAGTGCAATTTCGCCATCAAGGGCGTCTGTTGAAAAAAGCTTGCTCATGAACAATCCTCTGCTTGGTAAAGCCGTTACCCCTGCAATGCTTTTTGCAGACTGTCGGTGTTATCGATAAAACTCACTGGCGTACCCTTGGCGATGCGGCGCACCAGGCCCGCCAGAACCTTTCCAGGCCCGCATTCGATCATTGAGCTTGCACCCGCCGCAATCATCGCCTCGATCGTTCGCACCCATAGTACCGGGCTGTATACCTGCGCCGAGAGCTTGGTCCGAATATCCGCAGCTTCAACATACGGCTCGGCCGTTGCGGCGCTGACGACCGTAATGTCGGGCGTTTTGAATTCGGTCGCGTCGAGCGTCTCTACAGAGCGACAGGCCTGCTTCCCGCATCAGGGACGAATGTGACGGCACACTGACGGGCAACAAGATTGCGCGCCGCGCGCCGTGCTCTTTGGCGTATTCGACGGCTTGGGTAACTGCCGTTGCGTGCCCTGCGATCACGACCTGTCCTGGCGAATTGAAATTGACGGGCTCTGCGATGCCTATGGTCGATGCCTCATCGCACAATGAGACGATGGTATCGTCATCGAGTCCCAGAACGGCGGCCATTGCCCCGATGCCAACCGGCACCGCTTCCTGCATCAGTTCCGATCGCCGTTTGACTACCCGCATCGCGTCGCCGAAGCTGACAGCGCCGGCACAAACCAGGGCCGTGTACTCACCGAGGCTGTGTCCCGCCATTTGCGACGGCGCCGATCCGCCCGCCATATTCCATACGCGATAGGCGGCCACACCAGCGGTCAGCATGGCCGGTTGCGTTACCACGGTCTCACCCAAGCGCTCAGCCGGACCATTCTGCACAAGTTGCCACAGGTCGTAGCCAAGTACCTCGCTGGCCTCGGCATAGGTTTCCTGGACGACCGGATATTCTGATGCCAGGTCGGCCTGCATGCCCTGCGATTGGGACCCTTGCCCGGGAAATACCATTGCGATCGTCAATTTCGTCTCCATTCGCCCGTCGTCATTTTGCCCGCCAAACGCTGTGGCGGGCCAGAGGTCGCGCATTATATAGGCGTCGCGGGCCGGACTCTAATCCGTAGTGCCAGCGCTGTCAGAGCGCCTCCAAGTGCTCCAAACAGGTGGGAATCAACGACCACCGGACCGCCCGCCGTCCCCTCAGAGCCCGGCAGCGGTCCGCTGAACTGCTCCCAAGCCAGTTTCCCTAGCAACAGTACGGCCAGCAGGAGGGTCTCGGGATCCGGTTTGCGCAGCTTTTCAGTCAATCCCGCCGCGAGAATGCCGTGCAACAGCCCCGACAGGCCGACGTACCATCTGAGCTCCGGATCAAAATACCAAAGACCCAGGTCCATCGTGCAGACGCTGACCGCCCCGATCACCAGCCATCGTCGCCGGTCGAAGACATCACCCACCAGGTACCAGACAAGTCCCAGCCCTGCGATATTCAGCGCGAAATGTGGCCAGCCGAGATGCACGAAGTGTCCGCTTGCGAGGCGCCACAGCTGTCCGGAAGCGATGCCAACCCGGTCAAACCTGAAGCCCTCGCGTGCTGTTTCCCCGCCGAACAACAGCAATAGAGCCACGAGCATGGCGATGATCGGCAGCAGCCATTGCCTCGCAATGGTCGGATTAACGGGACTTTGGTCGAGTTTGTCTAACCCCATGTTTGATATACTGACGTTTAGGTTAATTGAGAGTCAATTTAGTGGCTTCGCCAACCTTAAGCGGCGCCACTGTGGAGCAAATCTAGTGAGTCAAAAATCGCCGGTACGCGGCTATCCTCGAGGACAACAGGGTTTTACGCTGATCGAGATCATGGTGGTCGTCATTATCATCGGTATCCTTGCCGCCATAGTCGCGCCAAACGTGATCGGGCGTGTCGACGACGCACAAATCACCAAGGCCAAGGCTGAAATTTCGAACATCGAAAACGCTCTGAAGTTTTATCGCCTCGATAATTTCGCGTATCCAACCACCGAACAAGGTATCGAGGCGTTGGTGACCAAGCCCACCGACCCGAACATCCGCAACTGGAAGCCCGGCGGTTACCTCGATCGATTGCCGAAAGACCCTTGGGGTAACCCGTACCAGTACCTCAATCCCGGCAACAATGGTGAAATCGATATCTACACCCTGGGTCGCGATGGCAGACCGGGTGGCGAAGGTCTGGACGCTGATATGGGCAACTGGGATCCGGAATAAACCACCTCGACCGCCGAGGGTCACCTGGCTGATGCCAACGATTCGGAAACAATTCGGTTTCACGCTGATCGAGATCCTGGTTGTCGTGATCATCGTGGCGACAATTTCTGGCATCGCGTTGATGTCGATGGGCCTGATTGGCGATGACCGCGAACTGGATACCGAGCGCAAGCGTCTTGCCACATTAATCGAGGTAGCGCAGGACGAGGCGATGATGCAGGGACGGGAATTCGGCTTGGAACTGATGTCGTCGACTTACCGGTTCGTCGAGTTTGATCCGTTTTCCGCTCAATGGAGCGAGATCCTCGGCGACGACTTGTTCCGTTTGCGGAAATTGCCCGACGGCATGGAATTCGAACTCTATGTAGAAGACAAACGGGTTCTTCTGGAAAACGATCCCAAGGAGTTTGAGGATCCTGAAGAGGCTGGCATGTCACTGACCGTTGAATCCTACGCGCCTCATGTATTTGTTTTTTCGAGTGGCGAATCTACGGCATACGAAATTCGACTGAGACGCCCAATGAACGACCAGCAGCTGGTCATGCGCGGCAATGTGCTCGGCGAAATCGAACTCATGGATGAGGAAGAATAAGGCGATGCTGCGACGTAACGCACACGGATTTACGCTGGTCGAGGTCATGGTCGCGCTCACGATTGTTGCATTCTCGTTGACCGCCATTGCGGCCAGCATGAACCAAATGATTGACGCCGCAAATGCCATGCGCGAACGCACCTATGCGAGTTGGATTGCGCAGAATAAAATCGCAGAGCTACGTCTCGCTAACATTTCGCCCGAAGTCAGCTCAACCAGTGGTGAAGTCGACTATGCAAACAGTCAATGGTCGTGGCGCGCTGTCGTTTCCGAAACCGGCATCGAATCGTTTTACCGCGTGGACGTTTCCGTTTCGCATGCCGGAAGCGAATACATCATTCGCACGGTAACGGGATTTATCGGCGAACCGCTGCCCGTTGGGCGGACAAATCAAATCTGGAATCGCGGCGTGCGTTCAAGCGGGGCGACAAGTTGAGCATGCAGCGCGACAAAGGCTTCACCCTGATCGAGGTCATGGTTGCGCTTGCGGTATTCGGGGTTATGTCTTTGCTTGCTTACATGTCCCTGGGCCAGACACTGGCTAACGCGGATATGCTGACCTCACGCATGGACCGCTTGCAGTCGGTGCAGAGAACGATCAGCTACCTGAGCAGCGAGCTCCTGCAAGCCGTGCCACGGTCGGTTCGTATCGAATTGGGCGATGCCCCGGTTCCGGCATTACAGTCAAGTTTGGGTTCGGACTTTGCACTGCAGCTGACGCATGGCGGGTGGCCGAATCCGGCTGGTGTACCACGAAGTACTCTGCAACGAACTGCGTATCGAATCGAGGACGAAGGGCTAATTCGCTATCACTGGAACGTCCTCGACCGAACGGTGAATAACACGGCGCTTACGACGGTCATGCTGGAAGAAGTTGAAAGTCTGACCTTCCGATTCTTGCAGATCAACGACGAGTGGACCGAACAATGGCCACCGCTGGCCGCTCAAGGCGGACCGAATTCCGGATTGCCGCGCGCCGTTGAGATTGTTCTTGTGCTGGCTGATGAAGGTGAGATCACCAGAATCGTTGAGGTATCACCGTGAAATGGCTTCACAGGAAACGCGGTGTCGCCTTGATAACCGCGATGTTGATTACGGCCCTGGCCGGATCCGTCGCGGCAGGATTGTCGTGGGACAATGCTCTCGACGTCAGGCGTACCATGGTGATGCTCTATCGTGATCAGGCGATCCAGGTCGCCGTGGGTTCCGAAGGCTGGGTGCGCAGTATCCTGCGGGACGACCAGGCCAGCAGCACCAACGACCACCTCGGAGAAATCTGGGCGACGGAAATTCCGGCGTTGCCGCTAGACACAGAAGCGGTCCAGGGTGAGATCTATGGTCAGATTCAGGACCTGCAGGGGCGTTTCAATATCAACAATCTGCTCGATTCCAACGGCGAGATTGATCAGCCATCGTTCGAGCAGTATGAGCGGCTGCTGGCGGCACTGGCCCTCGACGTTCGGCTTGCCGGCATTACGGCCGATTGGCTTGATGCGGATCAGACAGAGCGCATTCCGGACGGTGCCGAAGATCCGCTCTATTCGGCGTTGACGCCGCCGTACCGCACCGCCAACCAGCGCATCACCAATATCACGGAACTCGCCGCTTTGGACGGCATGGACCGCGCCAGCTTCGAAATTCTCTCGCCGCACGTGACCGCATTACCAGAACGAACACCGATCAATGTGAACACCGCATCACTGGTAGTCCTGCAGTCGCTCGGCCCTAATATCCGTGAAACCGACGCCGAGGGGCTGATTGCATTGCGCGAAGACGGTGGTTTTGTCGACTATGCCGGCGTGTTCGCACCCCTTGTCGATGCCGGCCTGCAGAATTGGATTTCGGAGACGAGCAGTTATTTTCAATTGAAGGCGGTCGTCCAGATTGATACGGTTCGGATTAGCTTGTTCACGGTGCTGCATCGGGATCCGAATAGCCCCGACGTGACACCGATACTTCGAAGCCTGGGAACCCTATGATGAACGCGATGTACTCAATGTATTTCAGTGAACAGAGTGGTGTCAGGCACTAGCATGGCAGAGTTTCTCGTCATTCGCCTGGGGCGCACTTCCGACCGTGAGGTGGAGTGGATCGCCGTTGACGATAACGGTACACGCCGTGGCCCGCCTGCGAGCGGAACACTGGAGCAAGCCGCCCTGGACGTTGGGGGTCGCGCCGTCATCGTCCTTGTACCGGCCACCGAGGCTATTACGACGACCGTATACGTTCCGATTCGGAGTGGGGCTCGGCTGCGTGCCGCTCTCCCCTTCGCACTCGAGGAAAGCCTGGCGGACGACGTTGAAAAGCTACATTTTGCGTCCGGCGCACGCCGTGAAAACGGCCAACTACCGGTCGCCGTTGTTGCGCGTGAAAAGATGGACGAGTGGATTGATGCGCTTGGCCAAGCCGGGATCAAGGCATCGCAGATGATTCCGGAGAACTATGGGCTTGCCCGGATACCGGGATCACTAAGCATCCTCGTTGACGGCGACATTATCTTCTTCAACGATGGTGCAGACGTCGAGTTTGTCATGCAGGGTGTGCGCCCCAGCGACACGCTGGTAGCCGCCGGCGCCCTTACTGATCGTGGTGATGACGAATCGGAGCCCGCGGACGCGGCAGGCCACCTTGTCGTGTACTGCGAAGCCGCTGATGAACAACGCTGGTCGCATGACTGGATTGCGCTGCGCCACGAACTTCACAGTGTCGACATCAATCTGCTGGCCGAGGGCGTATTGCCCAAGCTCGCTGTAACCGTCGCCAGCGGCAATGGCGTGAACTTGTTGCAGGGCCAGTACGGTGCAAAAACGGATTTTCGTTCGCAGTTTCGCCCCTGGCGAAACGCTGCCGTATTGCTGCTCGGGCTGATGATCGTTGGTTTCACTGCAAAAGGCGTCGACTACTACCGCCTGGCGCAGGAAGAGACGGCTTTGCAGACACGTTTCACCGAAGAGTATCGACAGATTCGGCCCGCCGATACGCGCGAGGTGTTGGACCCGATTAACGCAGTCAGATCCATCAAACAAGGATTGGGAGCCGCGACTGGCCCTCAGGTCTTTTTGCCATCTTTGCGACAACTCAGCGACGCAATGGCGAAAAATTCCGCAGCGCGCATCGAAACGATCAGCTATCGGGCCGGCGTGATCGACGTGCGAATCTCATCGCCGGATGTCGCGACGCTCGACAACATACAGAAGTCTGTAAGCGCGTCGGGGCGGTTCCAGGCATCTATTCAATCGACCGACCAGGTTGCGGACGAAATCAGCAGCCGATTGCAGATTCGCGAGACCGGCTCATGAAGGATTGGTTCGAGTCTCTGGAATCTCGCGAGCAGCTCTTTGTCGGCCTGGGTGCACTGATTGTCACGATCGCGCTGATCTATGGTTTTGTCTGGGCGCCGCTGGACAGGAACCACGCCTCCATGGCGGCGAGTGTCGAAGATTGGCAACGCTCGCTTGCAGAACTGGCGCCGCTCAAGGGTATGGCGAAGGCTGGCGGCCAAACGAACAGCGCTAACAGCGGGGTGAGCCAACAGGCGCCCATTATCGTTGTGGACCAGACGCTTCGCAGTCGCGGTCTTGAGCAATTTCGACGCCGCAGTCAGCCTACGTCCAGCAATGGTATTCGGGTGGAATTCGAGAACGTGGCATTCGATGACCTGGTTCTGTGGCTCGGAGACCTTAGCGATCAGTATTCGATGCACGTGCAAGCCGGTAGCCTTTCAAAGGGATCTCAATCGGGTCCCGGGCGCATCAATGCGACCCTGACACTGGAGCGCGCTCTTTGATTGAGACGAAACGCGGCCTGCTGCTCGTCGCGGCGCTGACAGTAACTCTGGCCCTTATCGTGATGTTTCCCGCCCGCGTCGTGTACCACTGGGTCGCACCGGCCGGCATTGCTGTGAGCGGTATCCATGGCACGGCCTGGCGCGGGCGTGCAGATTCGGTATCGATCGGCGACATCTACCTTGCGGACGTAAGCTGGCGAATACAGCCGTTGTACCTGTTCACCGCGAAGGCGCGCTATCACGTGACAAGGCTCCCCTGTGTCGGGGTTTGTTGAAGGCGATATCGGCATCGGTATTGGCGGCAGCTTGTCCGTCTCGAATCTCTCTGCCGCGTTGCCGCTGCAGTTGTTTGCAGAATCATTCAATATCAGTGGACTTGCCGGTGATGCAAGCGTGCAATTTGATCGCATTCAGTTACGCGACGGTTTGCCGGTCGCGGCCAACGGCACGATCCAGGTCAGCAATCTCGTCGCACCGCGACTCAGTCGCGAGTCCATTGGCGGATACCAGGCCGAGTTCTTCACGCAGAACAATGGCGTCACTGCCACCGTCGAGGACACTGACGGGGTGGTGGATCTGGCGGGCAGTCTTCAGATCAAGGACGACCGCAGCTACCAATTTCTCGGGAAAGTGGTTGCGAAACCACAGGCCCCTGCCAGCCTTCTGCAACAGTTGAAATACCTGGGCTCGGCGGATGATCGTGGACAGCGAGAAGTTCGCCTGGAAGGAACACTTTAGACGGCAACCGCGCCGTTATACGTCAACCTCGCGAAAGGTCTGCAATAGCGGGAAGTACAAGGCGCAGCGGGCGGTGGTTCCCGTGTAGGCGTCGTAAATCGCCTTGTATTTTTTGAGCTGCGGTTTGTAGCGAGCGGTTTCCGCCTGAAGGAAGCCGGCCAGGTTGCCGCCTTCGTGTGTGCTGGTCTTATAGTCAATGATCCAGTGCGCACCGTCACTGTCAATTCGCACACGATCGAGTATCACGGACTCGACCTTGCCATCGTAGATCCCTGTTAGCCCGAGTTCGGCGCTCCCTTCTCCGTTGACGACCCAGCGCCCCTTCTCGTCGGCCAGAATCTTGTTCAGGGCCGTTTCGACTCGGTCATTTATCCCGGTGATCATTGCACCGCCAACGCCCATCTCTTTAAGCCACCGGCAGGTCACGGGTCGGCATTCGCGGACGGATTCCGCTCTTGCGGGAGCGCGACCCTCGGCGAACGCATGAAGCCAGCGATGCACCAGGGTGCCGGCAATACGAGCTTCCGCACCGACCCAGTAAAACTCTACCGTCTGGTCTTGCGCGTTCGCGTCCGCGGCTATCGATGCAATCGGAAGCGGCTCGACCGCGGGTAGTGTCCAGCGTGACTCGAACCTGCGGAGCACCGGGCTTAGCCAAGGTTCACTCACGATACTGGAGACATCGGCGGCGTGAGCGTCGAAAGCCTGCGCATATTGGGGCTCAAGCGCTGGCCATAAAAGTTGCAGCAGACTCCGCTTCGCGGGCGGCTTATACGTCTCCCCGTCCGGAGCGACCGTGGTGTGTCCCATCAAATGCAGGGACTTGCGTGCTCGTGTACAGGCGACGTAAAGCAGCCTGGCTTGCTCGTGCCGATCTTTGGCGGCCTCGCTCAGTTCAATGAAGCGATGTACAGGGTCCGTGCTGATTTCAGCCCGCGGACCAACCGGACTTATGACCTTTCTCTCGTCACCTGCCGCATTCGGGATGTCGAACCAGGATAGAACGCGTCGGTCCCCACTGCGTGGCAAACGGCCGAGCCCGTACAGGAGTACGTGCTCGAATTCGAGGCCCTTTGCGCGGTGCATCGTCATCACCTGCAGACGCGCGTTTACGTCACTGGAAACACGTTCAAGGTCCAGCATGGTTTCGAGTTCGGCGACGTCGGTCAGCGAACCGTTCGTTTTCGTGCTTTTCGAGCACATCGAAATAGCGATATACATTGGCAACCGCGTACTCGTCATCGAGTATCGCGGGACCACCCAGCATGATCCAGCTTTCCTCAACCAGCTCCCTCAGACCACGCGTTCGCCTGGCGGCAACGAGGGTGGCGAGTACGCTTTGAGCGGCTTGGACAGACTGCCTGCCGGTCTCAGACAACGATGCCAGCCGTTTGGCATCCTGCAACAACTCCCACACGGTACTTCTCGAATCGTCTTTGACCAGTGCATGCAGGTCGGTCCAGTCGAGCCCTATCCACGGTGCGCGCAGGATGGCAAGCCACGCGAGTCGATCACCCTGGTGCGCAGCTGCGCGTGTCAATGCGAGTACTTCGATGACTTCCGGCAGGTCCGTAAGACGGTCAATTTCTATGGCCCGGTATTCGATACCCGCGCTGCGAAGCGCAGCCAACAGGTTCGGCAGTTGGGTGCGCCCACGAACCAGTACCGCCATGTCATCATCGGGATTGGCGTCCAGCGTCTCAGCAATCACTCTGCAACCGAGTTCGGCCTCAGCCTCAGCGCGGCTGCCGAATACCGGACGAACGTAGCAGTGCCCGACACCGGCAAGTTGTGGAACGCTTACGGCGTCCGAATAAGACACGGCACCACTTAACGGATCATCACGCGGCGCCAATAACTCGGGGAAGACGGTGTTGAACCAGTCGACTAAGAACTGCCCGGATCGGAAGTTCCTTCTTAGTAGCAGCGAATCAAGCATGACGTCACCGATACCGGATTTTCTTGCCAACAAAAATTCGCCAACCTCGGCATTCCGAAATCGGTAGATGGACTGCATTGGATCACCCACGCAATACAGGGTTCGGCCGTCGCCCTGCTCCCAACCGCCGGTCAGTGCCTCGAGCATCCGGTACTGGGCGCTGGACGTGTCCTGCATCTCGTCGACCAGCAGATGGCGCACCTGGTAGTCGAGCAGCAGCGCTACGTCACCCGGGTTCTGTGCCGTGCCGAGCGCGGCCGAGGCTGTCAAGGCGATCTCGGTATGATCAGAGACGCCCTGCTCTGCGAACAGCCGCTTCAACTCTGTTACCGCAAGCGGTAACAGGCGAAACAGCGCAAGCAGGACACGCCACTGCTCGTCACTGTAGTGAACCGGTGGCAATGTGCGGACGCCATGCAGCAGTTCCGATACCTGCGGGTGCCCGGCCAACTCTTCGAGCAGAGCGTGCATCGCCGTTTTCTGTCCCGCGTCGCCCGGCGGGAAGCCCTGGCGCTTGTCGACTCTCTTCCGGAACTCACCACCCTTCGTCAGCAATAGTTCGGCGAGACCTTTCCATTGGGGAATTTGATCTGACTGCGGAAGGGGTAAACCCGATAGTCCCTGCATTTCACTAATGGGATTCGACAAGTTTCCGCTGTCGCGCAACGCCCCCACGGCATAGTTTTGCAGGCCGACTATTTCTTCTGTGACGGTGGCCGGGATAGCCGACGCGGTTCGTTGTAGATGATCCGTCACCGCCGCTTCCAGGTTTTCTTCGAATCGATATCGAAGTGCTGCCGACTCTTCGTCCGTGAGTAAACCACTACCGACGAAGGGTAACCACTGGTCTCTCGTTGCGAGCATCTGTGCCAGGTAGGACACATAAACCCAGGTGTTGTTATCAACATGGACCAGTACTTCCCGGGTAGCGGCATCCATGGCGCCACTGTCGGAGAGCCAGTCCAGGGTTGCTACGGCCGCCGCACGATACAGGTTGTTCAACTCAGCATCGACCACGACGCGCACGCCGCTCGCGCTTTCGGGCGAACTTATCGGGCGCAGGCGGGCGATCATCGCATTAAGCGAGTCGAGCGTCTGAATCCGCAGGCGCCGGGGATTTGCGACGAGCTGCCACCCTAGTTCCGCGTCGCGCTGCAACGCAGAACTCGCCAGCGTATGGGTCAGCTTCTGATGTTCCTGGGACGGCGGCTCACCTCGATGAGCCAAACGCAGCGCGCTCAATACACGAAACTGCATCTCTGCCGCGGCTTTGCGAGTGAATGTTATCGCGAGTACTTCTTCCGGATTGTCAACGACCGACAACAGTTTCAGATAGCGCTGAATGAGTAATTCCGTTTTTCCCGAACCCGCCGGCGCCTGTACGATGAAAGACCGTGAAACGTCCAGCGAGTCGTCCCGCGACTGTTGGTCATCCTCGAGAAGCCGCTGACTAGTCGCCACGTCGCAACTCCGTGTAGCGACTCAGCAAATTGAAGTCGCGCGCGTCTTTCACTGACAGCGTCCCATTTATCCGGACATCTCCGGCACTCAGGTCCGTGCAGGCCGCACGAACGAGACTCTTCCAGCCAGCCAGAGTTTCGTCCCAGACCGTGTTATCGGTGTAGCCATGCCCGGCGCCTGAAAAGCTCATCTCTCGGGAGTCGATATTGACAAGGGCGACGGCGGAGACGGGATCATCAAGAGCGAGTGCGTAGGCAATCAGCTGTATTTCTTTTGGCGACCCGTCGCTGTTCAGAAAGGTCTTCTTTCCTCCTGTCTTGTAGTCCAGAATTTCCAGCGTGCCGTCGGGCAAGCGATCTAACCGGTCAACACGAAGCTGCATTCGCACGTCGGCCTCTGTAAACGCCAGCTCATCCTCGACTGCCACGATCGAAAATTCGCCACGTGCAGTGTCCATATCGATGAACTGTGCCAGCAGCTCGCTAATACGAAGCCGCTCCAACTTCAATAACTCGATGAGTACGTCATCGGTATTGCGTTCGTGACGCACAAATGCGAAATCGACAGCGCCAGCGATACGCTCCAGCGAATCCTTTCTCTGTCCATGTGGAAATATCGTGGTGCGTGGGTGTATCGATGTAGAGCTGATAGAGCGCGTCGTGAATGATGTTGCCGCGCAAGGATGCCGGCAGTCCCACAGCCTGCGGTTGAAGGGAACGAACACCCAGGCGTCCGCCAATGAATGCGGCCAGCGGATTGCTCAGTTGGCGCTGAATCGTGCCGGCGCCACCGGAGATGCATTCCCCGGGAACGATCTTTGGCACGTTGTCGCAAACAATGGCGGTTGGAGCGAGCGTCAACAAGCGAGCGGCATGCCATCCAGGATCGGCTTGAGCGGCCTGCTCTCGAGGCGCCAATTCCTGCAAAAGATCGCTGGGTGTTTGCTCGGCATCGTCCTCGCTGAGCGCATAGCTACAGATGACCTGTCGAGCTGAACCGCCCAGCCGCACCAACAGGCTCCGGGCGTAATCGACCGTGTCGGCGGGATCTGCGTCCGGCATGCCCCGATTCCTTTGCAGTCGACGGGACACGAGTGGCGATGGGTTTCCGGCGCGGCGGCCAGTTTGCGGCGGATAGACCGCTGATCCAGATTGCATCGAACTGCGCACCAGAAGCCTCGAGAGGACCGATCAGCTGCACGGCGCTGCTGTCCGATTCCGGCTGAAAGACCGTTTCGGTCGCCATCAGTTCGAGACGGCGCAATGCCGTCTTCAGGTTCATCGCGGGACTCACGAGGTCCAGGCGCGCGAGGTCATTGAGCAAATCACGCCAACGATTGACGAGTTGGAAGTCGTCGCTCGATAACGCGTCCCTGCCCGGCCAGCTACATGCAGAAAGTGTGTTGTCGATGTAAACCGCCCACTCCGCCGGGGACGCACTTCGCTGGATTTCTCTTCGAGCCTTGCTGATCAGGGCGACAATCTTCAGCCATTCGGTAGCATCGGTTCCGTTGTCGCGGCCGCGCAGCGCGGCTGAAATCATTGCAGGCGACCACTTGCGATCAGGTAGCTGCCGAAGCCGCAGCTCGAGGCGGCTGCGAGCGCCGACCTGCGACGGACCCAGCATCGGAGTGCGCAGTAAATGCCCAACCTCTCCGGCACCGAGGTCTCGAACCAGCCACTGCAATACCAACAAGGCCATGCTCACTGCCGGATAGTCGATCAGCTTTTGCCCGTACGAAACATTGACGGACTGAGCGAGGGACGGCGGCGCGTATTGCCACCCCGGCACAAACCCCTCCCTCACAAGGCGAGTCTTAACTTCGGCGTCTTGTTCCAGGTTGGCTGCGATAATGGCGATCGTCAGCCGCGGATCCTTTTCAAGGCACTGACGCGCCCAGGCGCCGGCGGCGCGCATCTCTGCGTCAGAAGTCTCGAAGCTTTGCAGGCCCACGGAATCAGCTATCTTGGGCAAGGGCGCCATGCACACGTCACACCCGGTTTGGGCGAGCAACGTCATCATCGAGCTGGTCGCCGGTCGTTCCCGGTCGAAACCAACAAAGGTAACGCGACCCTCGCAATTCGCGCGCCCGGATCGCATCAACTCCAAAATCAGTCCACTGAGACCCGCATCATCAACCCAATGCTCCCGTTCGAGAATGCCGAGGTAGCGACCTGCTGCCCCTGCGAATAGTCGCTGATCAAGACTCTGTGCTGCTCGCGCTACGTCTCGAATCGGGACCTGCCAGTCTGCGAGCCGCTGCCAGGCGTCCCGTGAGAGGCGCACCAGGCCGGTAATACCACCCGACGATTCACCGATCTCCTTGCTAAGGCAACGTTCCCAGAGCAGCTGGCTTTGATGCACATTGATTCGGGTTGGCAGAGAAGCCTGATCCGACGCTCCCTGCATTCTGATTTCCAGCCAGTCCTGCCACGCGTGGATTGCCGGGCTTTCCCATGCAAGCTTGTCGGCCTGCAGTTGCTGATTTGCAAATGCTTCCCGTAACACGCGGGCGAGTCGACGATTCGCCGTTACTACGCTCGATGGGCCCTGCAACGCGTCCGGCAGCCATTGGTACATCGGTCAGACGTGTTGCTCCAGGCACGACTCGATACGATCGAACACGTGGTTGATTGTCTCAGTGTCAGGCAATGTCGTAATACGAAAGTGGTTGGAGTACGGCGTGTTGAAACTGCTGCCCGGCGCGACGAGGACATGATGGTTCTCGAGCAAATCCAATGCGAATGCCTGATCATCGAAGCGTTCGTCAAATCGAGGATCCAGCCGAATGAACGCGTACATCGCGCCCATCGGTGGCTGTACGGTCAGGAATTTGCTGTCCTCCACGCGGTCGATAACCGCCTGCCTTGACTGGTATAGCCGTCCGCCGGGTTGCACGAGTTCCAATATGCTCTGAAAACCGCCGAGCGCCGTCTGCACCGCCCACTGCCCGGGCACATTGCTGCAGAGACGCAGCGCCGAGAGCAACTCCATGCCGTGGATATAGGCCTCGGCACGATCAAGGTCGCCGCTAAACACGCACCAACCAACGCGGTAACCGCATGCGCGGTAAACTTTCGACAAGCCGGAAAATGTCAGACAGACCGAACTGCCGATCAGCGTAGCCATCGGAATGAACTCGGCGTCGTCATACGTCATCTGGTCGTAGATTTCGTCGGCCATTATCACCAACTGGTGACGCTCCGCCAGCTCGACGATTTCCTTAAGCGTATCCCGATCGTATACGGCACCGCTGGGATTATTCGGGTTGATGACGACTATGGCCTTGGTGTTCTTGCTGACCAGTTTTTCGATGTCCGCGATGTCCGGCAGAAAACTGTTGTCGGGGCTGCAAGCATAGTGTCGGGCGATACCACCGTTGAGTGCCACCGCGGCACTCCAGAGCGGGTAGTCCGGACTGGGAACCAGAACTTCGTCCCCCGGATTGAGAAGTGCGCGCAGCGAAAGGTCGATCAGTTCACTCACGCCATTGCCAATGAAGACCTCGTCAGCAGTAACGCCCAATATGCCGCGGCTCTGTTGTTGCATGACGACAGCTTCGCGCGCCGGAAAGATGCCTTTCTGGTGACAATACGGTTCGGCCTGGCCGAGGTTTTCGATCATCGCGAGGCGCATGGTCTCGGGCGTGCGAAAACCGAATAGACCTGGATTGCCGATGTTGAGCGAGATAATTTCGTAACCGCGTTTTTCCAGTTCTAGTGCGCGATTCGCAAGCTGCCCCCGAATCTCATAACGAACGTCTTTCAGAGTTTCACTGGTGCGTATTTGCTGTTCCATAATTGCTTTCAATCAGGCCTCTGGCGTCACACTGCCGCGCTTTCCCGAAGCTCGGCAATCAATTCGTCAGAGTAACCCAACCACTCCCGCAAAACCTCATCCGTGTGCTCTCCGAGCAACGGCGGCGCGAGTTTGTAGCTTACCGGCGTCTCAGAGAAGCCGACCGGGTTCGAAACCGTTGGAATATCTTGTCCACGCGAATTTCTGAGGTGGCGGACCAGCGAGCGTTCCCTGGCATGAGCGTTTGTCAGAACCTGCTCAATGTCATTGATGGGTCCGGCGGGCACGCCGCGATCTGCCAGCCGTTTGAGCCATTCAGCGGTGCTGTGCCCGACGAGGATCCGCTCGAGTAGCACCACCAGCTCCGTGCGATTGGCGATGCGGTCGCTGTTGCGCTGGAAGCGCTTGTCCGTCGCCAGGTCTGGTTCGCCGATACAATCGGCGAACGCCGAAAACTGCTTGTCGTTACCTACAGCCAGCATCATGTCACCATCGCTGGTTGAAAAAGCCTGGTAAGGAACGAGGTTCGGATGAGCGGTTCCCATTCTTTTCGGCACCTCTCCGCCGATCAGGAAGTTCATCGACTGATTGGCCAGCCAGGCAACCTGGCTATCGTAAAGCGGCACATCGATGTGCTGGCCAATGCCGGTTTCCATCCTGGCATTCAACGCCGCCAACACGGCCGTTGATGCATACATGCCTGCCATAATGTCCGCGACAGCGACGCCCACTTTCTGAGGACCGCTCGAGCCCGTACCCGGCGACCCGGTGATGCTCATCAGTCCCGCTGAGGCCTGAATCATCGCGTCATACCCAGGCTCGGAAGCTCTCGAACCGTGTTGACCAAACGCGGATATCGAGCAGTAGATCAGTCGCGGGTTGACAGCCATGAGTTCGCCGGGTCCGAGGCCATAACCACTCAGTGTGCCGACTTTGTAGTTCTCGAGAAGAACATCGGCCTTCGCAACGAGGTCACGGATAACATCTTGTCCTCGCGCGGTGGCGATATTGATGGTGACCGAGCGTTTGTTGCGATTCGCGGATAGAAAGTAGGCCGACTCACCTTCCTGCTCACCGTCCAGCCACGGTGGGCCCCATCGCCGGGTATCATCGCCGCTTTGTGGCCGCTCGATTTTGATCACATCGGCACCATAATCACCAAGCAACTGGCCGGCCCAGGGACCGGCGAGAATCCGGCTCATATCGACGACGCGGATGTTCGAGAGTGGCGCAACCATGGAACAGCTAATCCCCTAATAATTGACTAACGCTTACCAATCCAACATTCCGCGCTCAAAAAAACCCGGCCAACCTTGCGGTTGGCCGGGCGGGTCCGCACGGAGATTGCGGATTGCGTGACTCAGTCGCCAGACGATTAGTCTTCAGCGGCTGTGTCCAGCTCTTCTACCTCGGCGCCCTTTACTTCCTGGGGCGCCGGTGTTTGTTCGAATTCCGGCTCCAGCTTGCCGTACCGGATGAGAAGGTCTTCCTCCTCTTCAGGGCCAAGTTCCCTGATCGACGCGATTCTCACGGATTCGCCGTCGAAACTGACCTTCAAAAACGACTTCACTAAATGCTGCGCAAACCCTGCCGGTCGATGATTTGAAGCCGATTGCCCAGTTGGACCGGAGTCCGTAAGCCCGTCGTTGAAGCACCACATGGTACTGGCGGCGCCCCGAAGCCGACACGATGAGATTCGATTCATCGAGGACGGTGTATCCTCGGATACTTGACTGATAGATGCAATCCGAGCGCACCGAATCCGTACTGTCGTCGCCGGCATTCGTGCCCGCACAAGCTACTAAACTACTTGAATATATTAAAATAAGTATTTGATTTATTATATTTTTAATTTTCCCACTCTTGCGCATCATCAACGATACCCGTGTTCGGCCAAATTCATCTTCGATATGGCAGTTGGACAAAAATCCGGCATTAAGTTTACGCCATATCCGCAGCCGTCAGGCGCCCTTTCCGGCCGTCACCGAGGGCAATTGGGCGCTCCGGATCCCGGATCCACTCGCTCCAGGATCCGACATAAAGCCGCGGCTCGCTATATCCTGCCTCCATCGCCGAAATTGCCAGATGGCAGGCGGTGACACCTGATCCGCACATGACGGCCCACGCGATTTCCTTGTCTTCACCGAGGACTTCGAGCCACAGACGCTCGAGTTCGTCCCGTGACTTCCAGGAATCGTCCTCTTTCAGGCTGACCGGAAACGGCAGGTTCGATGAGCCTGGAATATGACCTGCTATCGGGTCAATCGGTTCGTGTTCACCTCGAAAGCGGGCCGCGTCGCGAGCATCAATCAGCCTCATGCCCTGAATGGCATCAAGGTTGCTCACAAGTTCGGCGGTGGTCACGACCTTGTCGTGATTCGCACGAGGTGAAAAATCGCCTGCCGCGACAACTTCGTCGCCGGAGACCAGCGGTCTGGCCTCGGCACTCCATTGTTGAATTCCGCCGTCCAAAAGTCGTACATGCTCATGTCCCAGCCATCGCAACAACCACCAGGCTCTGGCGGCAAGGGCTCCAGCACCACTGTCGTAAACGATAACGTCGGAAGAATTGCTTATCCCTAATCGAGCGAGCGTTGTTGCGAAAGTCTCAACATCCGGAAGCGGATGCCGCCCGCTGTCTTGCGTCACAGGTGCCGCCAGATCCACGTCCAGGTCGGCAAATACTGCGCCCGGAATATGCTCGCAAAGATAGGCTCGCCGACCCGCCAGCGGGTCGGAAAGTTCGAATCGGCAGTCTATGATGCTGACGCCAGGGTGTTCTATAGACGACTGCAATGCGCGTGCGCTGATCAAATTACTGCTGATTGGCATTCTCGAGCCTCAAGTATTGCCGTTTTTGATCTTGTACACGGTGAAACCGTCATAGACAATAGCGAGCCGCGGGAGAAGCCCGCACCAGCAGCGCTGGCAAACAGGGAGTCAAACAAGTGGAAAAGATATTGGTCGGCCTGAAACGTGTTGTGGACTACAACGTCAGGGTTCAGGTTAAGAGCGACGGCACTGGCGTCGAAACGGACGGTGTCAAGATGAGCATCAATCCGTTTGACGAAATTGCGCTCGAGGAGGCTCTGCGCATTAAAGAGCGCGGTGATGCAAGCGAAGTGATCGTCATATCGATTGGTTCATCCGAGGCGCAACAACAGCTACGTACGGGGCTGGCGATGGGTGCCGATCGAGCGATCCTGGTCGAGTCAAGCTCGTCGACGGACGCATTAACGGTCGCTCGAGTCTTCAAGGCAATCATTGCCAAAGAGAACGCCGACCTGGTCATTCTGGGTAAGCAGGCAATCGATGATGACAACAGCCAGACAGGCCAGATGCTTGCAGCGCTTTGGGGACGCCCACAAGCGACCTTTGCATCGGAAGTAACGTTTGCAGGATCCACGGCCAAAGTCACGCGTGAGGTCGATAGCGGCCTGGAAACGCTTGAGATTGATCTGCCGGCCGTCATCACCGTCGATCTGAGACTCAACGAACCTCGCTACGTAAAATTGCCGGACATTATGAAAGCCAAGAAAAAGCCGCTGGATACAATCCCCCTCGCCGACCTTGGCGTGGAACCAGCACCGCAAATCAAGGAAACAGAATTCAAGCCGCCGGAAGGCCGGCAGCGCGGCGTCATGGTCGAACGATGTGGCGGGGCTGGTCGCGGCACTCAAAGATAAAGGACTCGTGTGATGTCAAAAGTACTCGTAATTGCTGAGCATAATGGCGAATCTCTGAACGCCAGCACGGCCAAGTGTGTGGCCTGCGCCACACAAATTGACGGAGCGGACATCGAGGTTGTTGTACTCGGGGCATCTGTTGCCGGCGTCGCGGCCGAGGCCGCCGAGATTAGTGGTGTGGGCCGTGTCGTGACCGTAGAACGTGAGGAGAATGATCCTGCAATTGCGGCGATCCTGGCACCCCAGGTTGCTACATTGGCAGCAGACTACAGCCACGTATTCGGTCCATCGACAGCCTTTGGAAAAGACCTGATGCCCCGCGTGGCCGCCCTGCTTGGTGTCAACCAGATCAGTGACATCATGAGCGTCGAGGGAAGTCACAGCTTCAAGCGGCCGATCTATGCGGGCAACGCCATCGTATCGGTGGAGGCGCCGACTGATAGCACCGTCGTGGCTACGGTCAGGATTGCCTCTTATACGGCAGCCGCAGGCGGCAACAGTGCTGCGATTGAAAGTGCCGATATCAAGGCCGAGATACCGACACATACCCGCTTTGTCGAGCTACAGACAGGTTCGTCAGACCGTCCGGATCTTCAGGCCGCTGCCAGAGTGGTATCTGGCGGGCGAGCGCTCGGGAGTGAAGAGAACTTTGAATTGATCTACAAGCTTGCTGACAAGATCGGTGCAGCTATCGGGTCATCCCGCGCGGCCGTTGACGCAGGCTATGTCCCACCGGAAACACAGGTTGGGCAGACGGGGCAGATAATCGCGCCGGACCTGTACATTGCGATCGGTATTTCAGGGGCGATTCAGCACATTACCGGCATAAAGGATGCCGGGACCATCGTCGCGATCAACAAGGACGAGGAAGCGCCAATCTTCGAGGTATCAGATATTGGACTGGTTGGTGATCTGTTCAGCATCGTGCCGGAACTAACGGATGCGCTAGGCTAGGCGCCGCCAATCGACAAAAAAGGGGCGGTCCATCACTGGACCGCCCTTTTTTATTGCTCTGTTTTCTTACAGCGCTTCCAGGATAGCCTCAGCCTTACTGACTTCGAACTGGCCGGGAGCCTCAACGGCGACGTTAGTCGCGACACCATTGTCCACGACAATTGCGAATCGTTGACCGCGCATGCCCATGCCGAATCCCGTGCCGTCCATTTCCAGCCCCAATGCCCTCGCGTATTCCCCATTGCCATCGGCAAGCATCATGACATTGTCACCGACGTCCCGATCTTTGCCCCAGGCATCCATGACGAACACGTCGTTGACCGCCATGCAGGCGATCGTATCAACACCTTTTGCGCGCAATGCATCCGCTTGATCGACGAATCCGGGGAGATGATTCATCGAACATGTCGGCGTGAAGGCACCGGGTACCGAAACAAGCACTACTTTTTTCCCGGAGAACAGGTCGTCGGTGGAAATTGCGCCAGGTCCTGCGTCAGTCATTACGCCGAAAACGCCCGACGGCATCTTCTGGCCAGCTGAGATCGTCATGAAAAATTACTCCTGTTAAGGTATTGAGATTCCGGGCGCAATCGGCAATGATTTTTGCCCGCATTGGAACGATTCTAGCAGGAAGAGAAACGCTATGGACTTCGCATTAACTGAGGAGCAAGAACTCATACGAGATGCCGCCCGCGAGTTCGCCCAGAAAGCAATCGCACCAATCGCAGCCGAATTTGACGAGAGTGGAAAATTCCCGGTCGAGACTATTCGACAGGCTGGCGAATTGGGATTCATGGGTATCGAGGTGCCCGTTGAATACGGTGGATCAGACCTCGACTCCATCTGCTATGTGCTTGTTATGGAAGAGATTTCTGCCGCGGACGCATCGCATGGCACTATCGTCTCGGTCAATAACTCGCTGTTTGGCGTTCCATTGCTCGAATTCGGTACCGAGGTGCAGAAGCAGACGTACCTGCGTCCAGTAGCCGCCGGCGAAGTCAACGGAGCCTACGCCCTGACCGAACCCCAGTCCGGATCGGATGCGGCAACGATGCGCACCAAGGCGGTGCGATCGGCCGACGGTTCCACGTACACCATCAGTGGAAAAAAAGCGTGGATTTCTTCCGGGCCGGTGGCGAAGTACATGATCGTGTTCACCCAGACGATCACCAGCGACGGTGAGTCCATCGGCATTAGCGCCTTCGTCATCGATACAAGCGTAGCCGGGTTCCGGATCGGCAAGACAGAACCAAAACTCGGCATCCGCGCATCTGCAACCTGCGAGATCGAATTCGAGGATTATGTTTGCCCGGTTGAGAACCGTATTGGCGAGGAAGGACAAGGGTTCAAGATAGCGCTTACCGTGCTCGATGCCGGCCGCGTTGGCGTTGCAGCGCAGGCGATTGGTATCGCGCGAGCGGCTTACGATGCAGCCGTCGAATATTCCCGTGAGCGCAAAGCGTTTGGCTCAGCTATCGGCAGCTTCCAGGCAATTCAGGAAAAGATTGCCGATATGAAAATGCGAATTGACGCATCTCGATTGCTGGTTTTGAGGGCCGCCTGGTCCAAGCAGAACGCAAAAAAGACTGGCGCCAGGAATACCCTGAATTCGAGCATTGCGAAACTGTTTGCGTCAGAGACAGCGATGTTCGTAACGCATCAGGCACTACAGATTCACGGCGGCATGGGTTACAGCAAAGAGTTGCCGCTTGAACGTTATTTCCGGGATGCGAAGATTACGGAGATCTATGAAGGAACTAGCGAGATCCAGAGGATGGTGATCGGTCGGGCCGAGACTGGTTTGCGGTAGGGTCGTTTCGCCCTGTAGGAGCGGGCCATGCCCGCGAGAGGTCGCCCGCAGGGCGGCCTCCTACAAGCCGATACTCACTCACTGTAGGAGCGGGCCATGCCCGCGAGAGGTCGCCCGCAAGGCGGCCTCCTACAGCCGATACTCAGTAGTCATTCTCCGCAACGTGCACCACAAGACCGTCCAGAGCTTGTCTGACACCTCGATCTGGCAGGTCAGACGACTGTTTGACTTACGTTCGAATGCAGCATCAAGCATGCTGTCTTCCATGTCGTCCATTTCAGGCAGTTTATCGAGCCAGGCCTCGTCGATGTAGCTGTGGCAGGTCGCACAGGCGCAGGCGCCGCCGCACTCGGCCACGATACCCTCAATTTCGTTGTTTATCGCACCCTCCATTACCGAATAGCCTTTCTCAACTTCAACTTCGTGGCGGGTTCCGTCGGGTGTGATGTAGATTACTTTCGGCATTAACTCTTTCCAGATTCAGGCAACGCGCAATTTTAGGGGCGTTGACCGATCCCGGTCAACGCCCCTGACGTCTTGCGCTGATTTGATGGGTTGCTGAGGCTTGGGCTCAGACGCGTGCAGCTGCCGCTTTCTTCGCGTCCAGTTCCTTGCGTTTCTTGCGTGCCGCTTCTTCGGCAAGCTTGATCTGCCGATTGCGCTCTACATCAGCATCGATGACCTTAATCCATTGGTTGGAGGTGCGCTGGGACCGAGGCGTCTTCGCTGCCTCTCGGAAGGCCGCTTTGGCCGCAGAGTAGCGACGAAGATTATACTGACACATCCCCAGCGAAATCTGCATATTGTCAGGATTCTTCATTCCACCTTTACGAATGGCATCGTTCGCTGATTTCACACACGCGGTGTAATTTCCGACATTCAGATAGGCATTCGCCAGTCGCTGATCGAGTTCACCGTGCGTTGCAAGCTTGGCCGCAGCCTGCAACGCCGGAATGGACTTCTCATCTTCCATCGCCAGCATCCAGGCTTGCGATAGCAATCGATAGTTCTTCTCGCTTTTCGCAACAATACCAGCTTCCATCTTTTCTTCGAGAAGCTTGCCGGCTTTGTAGGGAACTTCCGCCTGCAGATACAGCTGCGCCATAGTGACGAACTCGGTATCTTTTTCCAGCATTCCCTGGGTGTGCGCCGCGTCGTACGCGTAGATGAGTTTTTCGTCCTCGCCGAGCTCAGTAAAAGCGCCGGCCAGCGACTTCCAGTAGCGGGCCTTCGGCCAGTTTATGCAGCAGGATCTTCTGTATATCGCGAACCTTGGTGTAATCTCTCCTGCTGGAAATAGGCGAAATTGAGCAATCCATACCAGTCCTCTTTCACCGGTATTTCTCGCTCTCTCGCGACAGTCCATCGCATTTTCAATCGGCTGAACCATGTCTTTGTAACACGATTTAGGTTATAGAGTATTTGCGCTCTCAATATAAAGGGCTCAGGCGCCGGATTGGTCTCCAGAACGAACCACTTGTCCAGCGTCGTCAAGGCCTTCTGATAATCCTCTTCCATGGTCAGGAGTTGCGCCATCGTAAACGTCGTCTGCTTGGCCATTTGTGGCTCAAGTGTCGGAATCGCCAACATTCTTTCGTAGGTACGAATCGCGTTCTTCGGGTCATCCATGTTGTAGTAGACGAAGCCGAGATAATTGAGGACGTTGGCCTGCTCATACTCAGTGAGCTTGTCGGGATTGTAGAGATTGTTCAGGGATTTCAATGCGCCATTGTAATTTTTTTCGTCGACCATCTCCTGGGCTTTCTGAATCTTCTCGTAAACTTCTTTGCTAACCGCCTGGGCCTGCTTGGTCTTCGTTTTGTCCCGATCTTCGTCGGTTGCTTTCTGTGCGCCAGCGCTTCCGAAGGCCAATACGCCAACAATCACCGCCAGGCAGAGCTTCAAAGAAATTTCACGATTCTTGTTCATATCAAAAAGATCCTCTTGGGTGGCTTTGGCCCGCCCTCTCAATCAACTGACGCTATTCCTCGAGCTGGAACGAAATACGTGTCTTTACACCCGGCACGTCTACCGGAACGCCGTCGACAACCCTGGGTTTGTACTTGAACTTCAGTACCGCGCGTATCGCCGCGCGCTCAAACAGACTGCTGCTCGATTGAAGAACAATCGGGTCTCTCACTGTCCCCGCTGTCGTTACAGTAAAGGACAAGTCCACAAAACCCTCGAGCCCACGTGACAGCGCACGTGCCGGGTAAACCGGCGCAACTCGCACGATCGGCAGGTAATCGCCTTCTGCGATATTCATGCCACCGGGGCCGCCAATATTCGTGTCAGCCGAGACCAGTTGGCGGAGCAACGTTTATGGACGGCGCGTCCGGATTAATATTATCCATTTCCTGAGGGGGAGTCTCAGGTGGAGTCTCAGGCGGTTTCGGTGGCTTCTCCGGAGTCAGGTCGGCAACGTTAAGGTTTTCGTTGCGTTTCACGCGAACGAACTCCAGTTTGTGACGTTCGCGAGGGTCGGTCAGCGCTGTCTTACCGGTAACAATTAGCAGCTGCATAACGAACAGCAGGCTAAGCGTTATGATGCTTCCGATCACTATTGCAAATACATAACGACCTATCATGGTCTCGTTCTCCTCGGCGGACGCTGCCGATAGTTGTTGACCGGCAAACCTCCCAAATATTTGACAATCATCGCGCGCTCAGGTTCCTAACCATCATCCGATGCGATCGCGACGTTGGTTACGCCTGCTCCCTTCGCCGCTTCCATGACGATGACGAGCGTCTCGTGAGTAGATTCCTCGTCGGCCTGAATGACGATAGAACCCTTTGGGTTCTCCGCGTGCATCCTCGAGATGACACCGCGAACCGCACGCGGGTCGCGCTTCTGGCGATCAATCCATATTTCGTCAGTGCTGCTGATCGCGATGAGTATCGATGCGTCATCCTGAGTATCGGCCGTCACGGTATCCGGACGCTCAACCTGGATGCCGGCTTCCTTGATGAAGGTCGCTGTCACAATGAAGAAGATCAGCATGATAAACACAACGTCAAGCATTGGCGTCAGATTGATCTCGTTCTCTTCTTCCTCGACGCCCAACCCATGTTTTTTTCGCATTGCTAATGTCCCGTTATGTGCACAGTTATCGCTTATCGGCGATCGATATATTGTAGACGCCGGCGCTTCGCGAGGAATCCATTACTTCCACAAGTATTTTGTTTGACGATTTATTGTCTGCCTGGATGACCACGGATCCCTTCGGATTCTCAGCATGCAATCTCTCGATGTTCGCGCGGACCGCACGAGGATCAATCAATCGTCGATCAATAAAGATCTCATCGTTAGCGCTGATCAGTACCAGAATGTTCGCTTCTTCCGGCTTGGATTCCGTGACCGGCGCATCCGGGCGATTCACGTCGATTCCTGCTTCCTTGATGAACGAAGCCGTTACGATGAAGAAGATCAACATGATGAACACGACGTCGAGCATCGGCGTCAAATTGATCTCATTTTCTTCCTCTTCGAAATGAATATCGTCGAGATGGTGGCGACTCATGGCAACTATCCTTTAGTGGTCCATCGTGAGCGAATCCTCGAGGAATCCAACTTCACGCGCCGCGCGGCGGCTTAAAATTGTTACAAGCAACACTCCGGATAGAGCGCCGACCATTCCGGCCATCGTGGGAACCGTCGCCTGGGATACACCGGCAGCCATGGCCCTCACGTTTCCAGAACCGGATACCGCCATGACCTGGAACACGCTGATCATGCCGGTCACGGTGCCCAGCAGGCCCAGCAATGGACATAAAGCAACCAGTGTCTGGATCAGGTTGATCCCCTTGTTCGTCGCTTCACTGAAGCGCGAGATCATTAATTCGCGAATCTGCAGAGCGTTCCAGGAATTGCGCTCCGGTCGCGACTCCCAGTTATCATGAATCTCGCGAGACATCTGGTTCATCGACGTCCGGAAGTACATGATCCGCTCGATAATCACGACCCACATCAAGAAGATGGTGATCGCGATGACTTTGAGTACCGGTCCTCCGAGACTCATGAAGTCTCGTATCGCCTCTATGGCGTCAGCAAGCCAAAGCATAGTGACTCCTTTTCGGCTTTAGCCTTTGCGTTCCGAGTGCTGGGCCACTAGGCCAGCGCTCTGGGACTGAAGGATATTCACGATCTTGCGGCTCTGGCCACTAACGACCGTGTGCAGCAACACCATCGGGATCGCAACAACCAGACCCAGCACCGTGGTCATCAGCGCCTGTGAGATACCGCCGGCCATCATCTTCGGATCACCCGCACCGTACAGTGTGATGACCTGGAAGGTCTTGATCATGCCGGTAACCGTACCGAGCAGACCCATCAGCGGCGCGACGGCAGCTACGACCTTGATGAACAACAGTCCCTTCGTAAGTCCCGGCATTTCCTTGAGCGCCGCCTCACTGAGTTTGAGCTCGATCGTCTCGGTATCGGCGCCCTTGTTGCTCTCGTACGCAGCAAGCACGCGTCCAAGCGGGTTGTCGGTGCTCGCGGTATCTCGCTTGAGCTGCGCCGAAACCTTGCGACTGTCGTTCGACAAAGCGAACCAGCGAAGAATCGCAATAAGCAGGCCGATAATGCCGAGCGCGATAATGCAGTAACCAACGATGCCGCCCTGTTCGATGCGGTCCTTGATGGTCGGCGACTCAACAAGCAATCCGAGGATTCCGCCCTTGGTTACGTCGATTCCGAAGTCAACTGCGCCGCCGTCGGCATCCATCATGTCGCCTGCAGTACCGGCATAGCGCCCTTCCGGCTGGCGAAGCAGCTCGGCAATCGACTTCTCGCCAGGGTCATACTCCAGGTAACCGTTCTCAGACACGATATTGAAGGCGCCAATCCGGACGACTTCCATTTCTTCCTGCTGACCGTCGGCTTTGGTTACCATGTGATTGAAGCGTGTGACCTTGCCTGTTTCGACGATCTCTTGTTGCAGCAGGCTCCAGAGCGTTTCGATGTCCTGGATCGACGCGAGACTGCTGGCACCCGCCATTTTGCTGCCAAGCTCAATCAGGAACTCGGAACGATCCGGATACTCGATGTTGGTCAACGAAGCACCGAAGCGCCCTGTGCGTCACCGGAAACCGTCTGAAGAACACCGAACAGCTCTTTTAGGGCACCCAGGCGCTCGTCGAGGGCCTGCCGTGCCGTAATAATTTTCTGTTGATTATCTTCAAACTGCTGTTCGAGACTCGCACTGGTGCTCTCTGCGCGAGTCCGTTCGGCGCGAGCCTGGTTCAACAGCGACTGCTGCTGGTTCTTTTTCTGCGCGAACGCTGCCTCACGCTTGCGATTTTCCTGAGAATCACGTGCCTGACCCTGCTCGATCAATTTCAGGAGTTCGCCCATGCTGCGAGCTTCCCCTTGCGCGTTGGCCGTGGCGACCATGCCCAGACTTAACAGTCCGGTGGCGATGATAAGTGTAATACGTTTCATTTAGGTAGCCTCCGCAGCGGGAACGGGAACAACAATCAGTTCCGGCGCAATCAACTGTCTGGCAACGCGCAGACCTTTTCGCACCTCGTTGCGTGCCGAGTCATCGACGACCCAGTCACGCGCTTCGTTATCCCAACGACCGGTAATCTTGGTGTCGTCCGACTGGAAGTAGAGGCCAATTCGACCGATTCGCAGCATGTTGAATGAGCGCGTCGCACCGTCAATGGTCAACGATTGCGAGTAATTCTCGATGGTTGTACCGTAATCATTTTCGATCTGGTACGCCTCCATCACTTTGCGGAATTTCTCCGCCACGCTGACATCCGAGCGCTCCATGATCTCTTTAAGACCCGCGATTCGCTTGTTGCGCTCATCCATCAGAAAGGGAATGTCCAGTTTCACGGACTGCTCCAGCCCGTCAATCATGCGTTCCATGAGCGGGAAGATCTGACGATTGATGACATCGACCTGATCCATCGACAACGAGATGTCCTCCAGGACCGCCGATTGCCCTTCGACCTGGGCGCGCATGAGGCGGTTGTAGACCTTGAGTCCGTCGATTTCCTTATTAATAGCCCTGTACTGGTCTTCGAGGGAACGCTTACCTTCAACGATTTTGTTGATTCGCTCCTGCGATTGTTGAGCCAGGTTCAACCGACGTTGATCAGCCTGCAAGACCTGATCGACGGTCTGGGCGAAAACGCTGCCGGAGAGCGCGATTACCGTTGTCGCGAAAAACGCCGCGGTAATGCGCCGACTGCTGCTTATGCACCGATTCATGAACGCTCCTTAAGGGTCGTGTGTTGTTGTTAATAGTTACGGAGAGGGATGCAACGTATCCGTTGAATACATGCACAAATGAAAACAGTAACGCTGCTGACGTTACCAATTGCGCACGCGGCCCTCTCCACTTTCGCCGCGCGGCGATATTGTTTATTTGGAATCAGACTTTCTCTCTGTGGTCTTTGGCTTCCCCGGCATTTTTCTACCGGACTCTCCCGCCATTTCTTCCAGTTTTTATTTAAAGGTCCCCGACCTTTCGAAGTGAAGAATAACACATGCTTCCGATATCGCCAGCCCAACAACTACATAACGTCAACCACTCCGAGATCGGGCCGATCACCGGGTCACGAAGGAAGTTTTCAAACGGCGATGTCGCGCGCGCCAGGTTGGGAGCGAATGGTTTTTACTCGCGATTACCCAGGGATGGATTGAGACAATCCGGCGCTCAAGGTGAAAAGAAGTAATTGGCCTTTTTAATTATGAACTTAGGTTTGATTCTTAACCGGGTTTCTTTAGTAACACCCGTAACCGATTAAGCAACGGTTGACATCGCTTCTACCTTACAACATCATCCTCGGCTATGAATGGACTATTAAACCGCATGCGTCAGGAAAACACGCTCGTATTTCCGCTCGCTCTGCGTCTCCTTCGGAGGCATGGCGGGTAGCGCGTATCCAGTCCACGGACACGTAAACCCCGCATCCAGATGGATCGTGGGGTTTTTTTTATGAAAATTGCATCAGGCTGAGGTACCACCATGCAAATGTATTCGGAAGCAGACGTCGATATATCCTGTCTAGCGGATAATCAGATCACTATATTAGGTTACGGCAGCCAGGGCCGAGCGCATGCCCTGAACCTCCAGGACAGCGGGTTCAATGTCGTCGTTGGCCTTCGCCGCAGTGGTAGCAGTTGGGCCAAGGCCAAAGCGGACGGCCTCAACGTCATGGAACCCAACGAATCGGTAAAGAACGCAAAAATCGTTATGTTCCTGACGCCCGATATGGTGCAAAAGGCACTCTACCAATCGCTCGTTGATGACATTCCGGATGGTGCCACCTTGATGTTTGCACACGGATTCGCGGTCCATTACAAACAGGTCGAGCCACGCAGCGATTTGAACGTCGCCTTGATTGCCCCGAAAGGACCCGGCGGCCTGGTGCGACGCCAGTTCGAAGAAGGACATGGCGTTCCCTGCCTTGTCGCCGTGCATCAGGATGCCACTGGCGAGGCCTTGAAGATCGCCCTTGCCTACTCTGCCGGTATCGGCGGTGCACGCGCCGGCGTTATCGAGACGACATTTGCGGAGGAAACCGAGACAGATCTGTTCGGTGAGCAAGCCGTGCTGTGCGGCGGCGCCACTGAATTAGTTGTCGCAGGCTTCGAGACCCTGGTGGAGGCCGGCTATCAGCCGGAGGTCGCCTATTACGAGGTCATGCATGAATTGAAGCTCATTGTCGATTTACTGCACGAAGGCGGTCTCAGGAAGATGCACAAGTTCATCAGCGACACCGCCGCCTGGGGAGACATGATCAGCGGTCCGCGCGTGGTTGACGCCACATCGCGGGCAGCAATGAAAGACATACTGGGTGACATACAGAATGGTACCTTCGCGCGCAACTGGATCGCCGAGAACGAAGCCGGCATGCCCGAATTCAAGCGCCTGATGCAGGCGGACCTGGATCACCCAATCGAGAAGGTCGGCAACGATCTGCGCGGTCGAATGGACTGGCTGGAAGACTAGATCGCCGAACGCCCATAATTAATTGAAGGAAAATCCGGAGGACAAATCCGATGGCAGACGCATCGTCAGATAACAGGATACGCATTTTCGACACGACCTTACGTGACGGGGAACAGGCTCCGGGCTGCAGCATGACCCTGAGCGAAAAACTCCGCGTTGCCAAAGCACTATCTGAACTTAATGTTGACGTCATTGAAGCGGGTTTTCCGGCCGCCTCGCCCGGCGATTTTGAGTCCGTCAAAGCGATAGCAGACAGAAACCTCGGACCAATCATATGCGGCCTCGCTCGCTGCAATGCTGCCGACATCGAAAAAGTCTACGAAGCCGTCAAGGGTGCCAACCGTCATCGGATTCACGTATTTGTCGCGACCAGCGCCATACACCGCGAGCATAAACTCAAGATGGCCAAGGAAGAGATCATCAAGAGCGCAGTCGGCGCAATCAAGATGGCTCGTGAACTTGTGGAGGACGTGGAATTCTCGCCCGAAGACGCATCCCGAACGGAGCTCTCGTACCTCGCCGAAGTTGTTTCAGCGGCGATCGAAGCCGGTGCAACGACCGTCAATATTCCGGACACGGTCGGCTATACCGTTCCGGCTGAGTTTGATCGTCTTTTTCGTTATTTGAAGAGAGCATGTCGAACGCATTGACGACATCATCTTGAGCGTACACTGTCACGACGACCTGGGTATGGCCGTTGCCAACAGTCTGGCTGCCGTCAATGCAGGTGCGCGCCAGATAGAGTGCACAATTAATGGGATCGGCGAGCGCGCCGGAAATTGCAGCCTCGAAGAGGCTGTCATGGCAATCAAGACTCGCGCTGAATTTTTCGGTCTTGAGACTGGCATCGATACAACACGGCTCTACCCGACGTCGCGGTTGGTCTCAAATATCACCGGTATGCATACGCCGCGTAACAAAGCAATTGTTGGCGAGAACGCTTTCGCGCACGAGGCCGGTATCCATCAGCATGGCATGCTGCAGCATGCGTCGACCTACGAAATTATGCGTCCCGAGGACGTGGGCTTGAGCCGCTCGAACCTTGTCATGGGCAAGCACAGCGGCCGGCATGCGTTTCGGGATCGTGTCGCGGAGTTGGGTTTTGAACTCGATGACTTCGAGACGAATCGCGCCTTCAAGGAATTCAAGAAACTCGCTGACAAAAAGAAAGACGTATATGACGGCGACATTGAGGCGATCATCATGAACGCGGACGGCACATCATCGGGCCCCTGGACACTCAAGACTTTGGAAGTGCAAACGCATACAGATCAACCCGCGACCGCGGCCGTAACGCTGGCGAATGAAGACGGCAGTGAAGCGAATGAGAGCGCGCACGGCGACGGACCGGTCGCGGCGGCTTTCCTGGCGCTTGAGAATGCGACGGGCGTGCATCTGACCTTGAGAACGTTCGAGTTGCATAGCGCGTCGATCGGCGAAGATGCACAGGGCGAAGTCACTGTCACCGTCGAATACGACGGGGAGAGTTATCGTGGCCGTGGCGCGAGTGTCGATATCGTAGAAGCCGGGTGCCGCGCTTGTCTTGAGGTCATGAATCGCATTCTGCGGCGTAAACAACACGGACGCTCCGGCCCCGGCAAGCCAACGCGCGAACAAGCAACAATTTAGGCGGACAAAGACGTGAGTAACTCAACGCTATTTGAGAAGGTGTGGTCAGATCATGTCGTCGTCCCGGAGACAGTCGAAACACCCGCGTTACTCTACATCGACCTGCATATCATTCACGAGGTCACGACTCCGCAGGCATTTACAAGGCTGCGTGAACTGGGTCTGCCGGTACGGCGGCCCGACCTGACCTTGCCGACAATGGACCACTCGACGCCAACGACACCGGTATCCAGTTTCAAGGACCTCGCTATCGTCGGCGATAGCGCCGCCAACCAGATCCGGCAGATGGAATCCAATTGCGCGGAATTCGGTCTTGATCTGATCGGCTTCGGCAACGACCATCGCGGCATCGTGCATGTTATTGGGCCGGAGCTCGGCGCGACTCAACCGGGCAAGACGATTGTCTGCGGCGATAGCCACTCCAGCACTCACGGTGCGTTTGGCGCCCTCGCCTTCGGCATTGGTACGACCGAAGTCGGTCACGTTTTGGCGACCCAGTGTTTGCTGCAACGCAAGCCGAAAACGCTGTCAATCGACATCGACGGCAAGATTCCAGACGGTGTGACCGCCAAAGACCTCATCCTCGCCGTCATTGGCCAGATCGGCGTCGATGGTGGAACAGGACACGTCATCGAATACCGTGGCGACGCAATTGCAGCCCTCGACATGGACAGTCGAATGACCGTATGCAACATGTCCATCGAAGGCGGCGCCCGGGCCGGAATGATCGCGCCCGACGACACAACCTTCGAATATCTGCACGGCCGACCGCGCTCGCCGCAAGGCGCCGACTGGGAATCCGCTGTCGCTCGATGGCAGCAACTACGCACCGATGAAGGCGCAGAATTCGACAAGGCAGTCAGGCTTGCCGCGAGTACGCTGCAGCCCATGGTCACATTCGGCACCAATCCCGGAATGGTGGTCGGCATCAGCGATCCGGTCCCGGACGGCGGCGATGATCCGAGTTTCCGCAAAGCGCTTGACTACATGCGTATTGAATCCGGAAAGCCGATGACCGATAACCCGGTCGACGTGGTATTCATTGGCAGTTGCACGAATGGCCGGCTATCGGACATTAAGGAAGCAGCACGAGTGCTAAAAGGACGAAAAGTGGCCGCCGGTGTCCGCATGCTTGTCGTGCCCGGGTCGCAGCAGGTAAAGAATGAGGCGGAGGCAATAGGCCTTGACCAGATTATTTTGGCAGCCGGCGCGGAATGGCGCGAGGCCGGCTGTTCGATGTGCATCGGCATGAACGGTGACACCGTTCCGCACGGGAAGCTGAGTGTCAGCACCAGCAATCGCAATTTCGAGGGTCGCCAGGGAATCGGCGCGCGCACTGTGCTCGCGAGCCCTGCGACCGCGGCGGCATCGGCTGTTCGCGGCCGAGTGACGGATCCGAGGATTTTCTCATGACGAGCATCAAGAGCATCAGGTCCCGCACCGTTGTGCTGCCCACGAAGGACATCGATACCGACCAGATTATTGCCGCGCGATTTCTCACGACGACGTCACGAGACGGGCTCGGCGAGAGTCTTTTCTACGACCTTCGTTACACCACTGATGGCAGCGAGAGAACCGATTTCCCTCTGAACAAGGCAGCGGCAAAAGGATGCGGCATCCTCGTTGCCGGCAACAATTTCGGCTGCGGCTCGTCTCGCGAACACGCGCCGTGGGCCCTGCTCGACTACGGTTTTCAAGCCATCATTTCGACGGAGATCGCCGACATATTTCGCAACAATTCGCTAAAGAACGGACTCGTCCCAGTGGTCGTTGATGGAGACACACATCGATGGCTGCTCGACAATCCGGGCGCCGAAGTGGAAATCGACGTGCAGAATGCGACGCTCAAGTTGCCTGACGGACAGACCACGAAGTTCCCGATCGACGGATTCGCGAAATATTGCCTGGTGGAGGGAGTTGACCAGCTGGGCTTCCTTCGTCAACACGCGGACGCGATCACCCGCTTCGAGGAGACTCGTGCATGGAAGCCGTAATCGTTCTGCTCGGCGGCGACGGTATCGGTCCGGACGTGACCCAGTGTGCCAAAAAAGTCTTGCAGTCTGTAGCAGACAAGTATGGCCATCGTTTTACGTTCAAAGACGAGTTGATGGGTGGCGCGGCCATTGATGCGACTGGCGACCCGTTACCGGCCGCCACCGTCGCGAGTTGTGAAGCAAGCGACGCGGTTTTTCTCGGCGCCGTTGGCGGCCCGAAATGGTCCGACCCCAACGCCGAAATTCGGCCCGAGCAGGGATTGCTCAAGTTGCGTGCAGTGCTTGGCGTTTACGCCAACTTGCGGCCGGTGAAGATATACAAGGAGCTCGCCGGCGCGTCGCCGCTTCGCCCCGAAATCCTTGATGGCGTTGATCTGTTGGTCGTACGTGAACTGACTGGCGGCATCTATTTCGGCGACAAGACACGCTCGGAAACATCAGCCAGTGACCTCTGTATTTACCACAGCTATGAGATAGAGCGCATCGTCCGCGTTGCGGCGAACCTCGCGGCAGGCCGACGCAAGAAACTCTGCTCCGTCGACAAGGCCAATATTCTCGAGACCTCACGCCTGTGGCGTGAAGTGACGGACCGTGTAATGGCGGCAGAATTTGCCGACATCGACGTTGAAACTCTGCTCGTCGACGCAGCCGCGATGCACCTGTTGAGCCGCCCCAGTTCTTTCGACGTAATTGTTACTGAGAATATGTTCGGCGATATCCTGACCGACGAGGCGTCCATGCTGGCGGGCTCCATGGGCATGCTGCCCTCCGCTTCACTGGGTGATTCGAAACGGGGCCTGTATGAACCGATCCACGGTTCGGCGCCGGACATCGCGGGCCGTGGGATTGCCAACCCCTGTGCAGCGATTGCGAGTGCCGCTCTCTTGCTTCGTCACAGCCTTGATCTCGAGCAGGAAGCGGCTGCCGTTGAAGCAGCTATCGCTACAGCGATTACAGACGGCGCACGAACGGCAGATATCGTCGCGGAGGGTGAGAAACCGATCTCGACAAACGAAATGACCAACGCGATTATTCGCGCCCTGCATTAACCGCCTTAGGGTTGGCCGCGCCTTGTTGGCGATGCGAAACCGGGCGATTTTTCTGCCCAGAGCTGCCGTTTCGATCAGAAATCCGTCATGCCCGTGCGCGGAATCCAATATCTCATAGCTCGCCACGGGCAAGTGTTGCGCCAGTAGCTGTTGCTCCTCAGGCGGATACAGCGTGTCTGTGCTGACAGAGACAACCAGCGCTGGCTGCGATATCGAGGCCAGCACGTCCGGGTAGTCGCCCCGGCCGCGCGCAAGGTCGTGCGTGTGCATTGCGTGCGTCAGCGTGACGTAGGTGTTCGCGTCGAATCGATCGTTGATCTTCTCGCCCTGGTGACGCAGGTACGACTGCACCTGGAACTGGTCATTCGTTCTCTGATCGCGCCCGAAGCGAAGATCGAAACCCTCCCAGCTTCGGTACGTGCATACCGCCATCATGCGAGCAGCCGCCAGGCCATTCATGGGTGGAGATTCGTCGCTGTAATAACCATCGTTCCAGTTAGGGTCGGCGGCAATCGCTGCTCGCTGTGCCTCGCTGACGCCGATGCACCATGCAGAGTGACGACCGCCGACTCCGATAGGCACGACACTGTCAACCCGATCGGGATAACTCATTGCCCACTCCAGGGCCTGCATGCCACCGAGTGACGGGCCAGTGACAAGTTCCAGACGCGAAACGCCGAGTTCATCGAGCAGCACGCGCTGCAGTTCGACCATGTCACGCACTGAAATCCGTGGAAAATCGGCGCGATATCGCTCTTTGGAGCCGGGCTTGATATTCGCTGGCCCTGTCGTGCCGTAACAGCTCCCGAGAATGTTCGCGCAAATGATGTAATCGTACGCCGGATCAAATGCCTTGCCGGCACCAATGATGTCGGGCCACCAGGCCTGGACATCGGCTGAACCGGTCAGGGCGTGGCAAATCAGAATCGCGCTGTCCGCAGCGTTAGCCGGATCACCCCAGGTTTGATAGCCGATTTCAACATCGCGGAGGCACTCGCCGCTCTCGAGGGCAAAGTCACCGGGGACCCCAAGGAATCGGGTTTCCGCGGCAACATGAGCCTGAAGATACGGCGGAAGACTCATGCTTACTATCCGAATGCCGCCGAAACCGGCTGCAAAGCAGGCACCGAGGCAGCCGTCTCCAAGGCTTCGAGAATATCCGCTACCAGGTCCTCCGGCGCCTCCAGTCCCACGGATAGTCGCACCAGGTTCGTACGGATTCCTGCTTCGGCAAGCGCCTCTGCGTTGACCGGCGCGTGGGTCATGGATGATGGATGGCACACGAGACTTTCCACTCCGCCCAGCGACTCCGCCAGCGAGAAGTACTTGAGCTGTTCAACAAATGTTTTCACCGCCGCCACGCCACCTTTTATCTCGAAACTGATCATGCCGCCAAATCCCCGCTGCTGTCGCCTGGCAATCTCGTGGCCCGGATGCGTTGGCAGACCCGGATAATATACGCGGTCCACCTGCGCATGGTCGTCAAGCACGCTGGCGAGCAAGCTGGCACTTTCTTCGTGTTGCCGGATTCGGGGGTGCAATGTGCGAATTCCACGCAGTGTCATGAAGCTGTCGAACGGCGCCCCGGTAATACCGATGCAGTTTGCCCAATAGGCAATCTTCTCTGCGAGTTCGTCGGTCGCAGCCACTACGCAGCCGCCAACGACATCGCTGTGGCCGTTTATATATTTTGTCGTTGAGTGAATGACCAGGTCGGCACCGAATTCGATCGGATTTTGCAGGGCCGGCGAAAGGAACGTGTTGTCAACGGCAAACAACGCCCCGCAGTCATGGGCGATGTCAGCGATCGCCTTGATATCGACGATCCGCAGCAACGGGTTTGACGGAGTCTCCGAAAGAATAATTCTCGGCCCGCACTCGCAGGCCGTCCGCAGTGCGTCCAGGTCCGATTGGTCGACAAACCTGACCTCGAACAAGCCTTTCTTCGCCTGTTGTTCGAAAAGACGAAACGTGCCGCCATAGCAATCATGCGGGGCGATGATGACGTCACCTGGCTCCAGCAGCTGCGTCAACAGCGTCAATGCGGCCATGCCCGAGGACGTCACGACGGCGCCGGCACCGCCTTCAAGGTCAGCAAGGGCATCGGCGAGCGCGTCACGCGTTGGATTCCCGGAGCGGGTGTAATCGTACTGCCGCTTCTCACCAAAACCCGCGAACGCGAAGTTCGACGAAAGATGTATAGGCGGTACGACAGCGCCGTGTTGCTTATCCGATTCGATGGACGCGCGCACGGCACGGGTGGCTTTGCTTGCTGTGGAACTCATTGTCGGTCTCCGCTAATCGATTCCAATTCCTTCTCATCGGAACCCTGCGAAGCCCGCAAGGGAGGGGTGTCCTGCCCTTCATCCGTATTTGCCCGGAGTGTTGCAGTAACCCTCATCTACCGATGCAATTGCAGACTTCGCAAAGCATCGCAGGAGTTGGCACCTTTTCAGGATGGTTAGTCCTGATGGTTGCCCCGGCGTCGTCGGGCCTATCCCTCGACCGGTCTCGATGAGTCAGCCGAGTGTATGTGCAATCGCGCCCAACCGTCAAGGCATTCGGGCGCGTTTTATTAGTCTCACAAGTAACCGTTTTTGTTGGGTTTATTTATGCCTGTAGACGATAGTGCCGTCGCCGTGGAAAGCGCTTGATATTATTGTTTTAATGTATTAGCGTACTAGCACGTTAATACATTGGTTTGTCATGAAACCCAACCGCAACGAGTCCGAGCGTCAGCAAAAAGTCGCCGAAGATGCCCTGTTCGAGGCCATTATCAGCCTTCGAACCGAGGATGAGTGCCGCAATTTCTTTAAGGATTTGTGCACCCCCGCGGAATTGCAGGCGCTGGTGGATCGCTGGCAGGTCGTGGAGTACCTGGAGCAAGACCTGCCCTACCGTAAGATTCACGATTTGACAGGCGTCAGCGTTACAACAATTGGGCGCGTCGCCCGTTTCCTGTCCGACGGTTTCGGTGGCTACCGGACAGCCATCGACCGAACTCGCCATACCGGCACCCACACGTCCCACTGAGGAAAACCCGATGGATACCCCTGAGCAGCGCATCAAGATTGCGGTGCAAAAAACCGGCCGTTTGACCGACCATTCCATTGACCTCCTGGAGCGTTGCGGGCTGAAGCTGACGAAAAGCAAAGACCAGCTGATCTGCTACGGCGAGAACATGCCAATCGACCTGTTGCTGGTTCGTGACGATGACATTCCGGGTCTCGTCAGTGAAGACGTCTGCGACCTGGGAATTGTCGGCCTGAATATCGTAGAAGAGAAGCGGCTGAATTTCGAATCCGAGGGGCGCGAAGGCCTGTTCAAACAAATCTACGAACTTGACTTTGGTCACTGCCGACTGGCGCTGGCGGCTCCTGAGGGCACCAAGTACGCTGGTCCGGAATCTCTAATAAATACAAAAATTGCAACGAGTTACATTGGTATTTTAAAAGATTACTTGAAGAAAAAAAACATCGATGCGGAGACCGTCTATTTCTCGGGAGCGGTGGAAATTGCACCGAAACTCGGCCGCGCCGATTACATCTGCGACCTCGTATCGACCGGTTCCACGCTCAAGGCGAATGGCCTGACGGAAGTAGAGGTATTGCTGAACAGCGAGGCCGTCGTTATACAGACCCTTGCACCGCTCGGCGCGGCAAAGCAGGCGTTGGTCGACAAGATCCTGCAAAGACTGGACGGCGTGCTGCAGGTCCGAGAGAGCAAGTACATCATGCTGCACGCGCCACGGAGTGCCCTGGCCCAGATTCGCGAGCTCTTGCCGGGCTCGGAGGCGCCCACCGTAATGCCGTTGGACGGTAACGACGACAAAGTCGCCGTCCACGCAGTCTGCCGAGAGACCGTGTTCTGGGAGACTCTCGAGAACCTCAAGGCCGCCGGTGCGAGTTCTTTGCTCGTATTGCCGGTGGAAAAAATGCTGGCCTGACCCGTGACGCTCGAGCTAAGAAATTGGTCGGAACTATCTGACGCGGATCGAAGCGCGCTATTGCAGCGGCCGGCCGCCGCGCAGGATGCCGCAATCCGCGACGGCGCTGCGAGGATAATTGCAGAGGTCCGCAAGCGCGGAGACGCTGCGCTGAATGAATTAACCAGGAAATACGATCTGGCCGACGTCGCCGATAGTCGCGTCAGCACTGAGGAAATAGCAGCCGCAGCGCTGCAGCTGACCGACACGCAGCTCGACGCCATTGACCTTGCCATCACGAATGTACGCTGCTTCCACGAGCAGCAACGACCGACGCCGATCGTCGTCGAAACCATGCCTGGTGTGGTCTGTGAGCGCGTGAGCCACGCGATCGATGCTGTCGGCCTGTATGTACCCGCTGGAACCGCCCCGCTGCCCTCCGCGGCAATCATGCTGGCGGTACCGGCTAGCATCGCGGGATGCCCGACGAAAGTTCTGTGCACGCCGCCTCGGCCGGACGGTACCGCTGATCCGGCCGTGCTGGTCGCGGCTAGCCGCGCGGGTGTGTCTGAGATATTCAAGGTCGGCGGCGCGCAGGCGATCGCTGCTATGGCTTATGGAACCGAAACAGTCCCCAAAGTCTGCAAGGTTTTCGGACCGGGCAATGCGTGGGTCACGAGTGCGAAGTCACTGGTAAGCAGCGACCCGGCGGGCGCGGCTATGGATATGCCGGCCGGCCCCTCGGAAGTCCTGGTGATCGCCGACGCACAGGCATCCGCTGAGCTCGTCGCGGCCGACTTGCTGTCGCAAGCGGAGCACGGCACCGACTCACAGGTGATGCTCATCACAACATCCGCAAAGCTCGGCGCCGCCGTTATTGCTGAACTGGATCAGCAGTTGACCGAACTATCACGGAGACAGATTGCTGCAGAGGCACTCGAGCACTGTCGCATTATCGTTGTTCCCGACCTCGACACCGCGGTATCAGTCAGCAACCGCTATGCACCGGAGCACTTGATCCTGCAGATTGCTGATGCGCGTGCCGTCCTGCCAATGCTACGCAATGCGGGTTCCGTATTTGTCGGCGCCTGGACGCCCGAATCGGTCGGCGATTACTGCAGCGGCACGAATCACGTGCTGCCGACCTACGGTTTTGCACAAAGCTACAGCGGTTTGGGCGTTGATCAATTCATGCGCCAGATGACCGTACAGGAGTTAAGCCGAGAGGGCCTTGCCAATCTCGGCGACGCCGTGATCAGTCTTGCCGGACTCGAGGGTCTGGATGCACATGCGGCGGCGGTGAGTCGCCGTTTGAGATTAATAACGTGAGCATCGTCAGGCTCGCTCGTCCTGAGATCCGATCGCTGCAGGCCTACGAGGCAGCGGAGCAGGTCGATGACACCATTCGGTTAAATGCCAACGAATCGCCGTTGGTGAGTGCCAGCAACCAATTCCGGCGGTCGTTGAACCGTTACCCCGAAGTTCGTCCTGAGAAATTGCGGAATTTGCTGGCCACGCGCTTCGACTGTGCACCGCAAGAACTGCTGGTGACCCGCGGTTCCAGCGAGGCGATCGACCTCCTCGTTCGGACCTTCTGCCGGGCCGGCAAAGACAGCGTATTGACGACCTCGCCGTCGTTCTCTATGTACCGGCATTATGCGGAAGTACAGAGTGCCCGGATCATCGAGGTTAAGACGCTCGCCGAGGAAGACTTCGCCATCGACGTCGATTCGTTGCTCTCGGCCTGTGACGCGTCCACGCGGCTAATTTTTATCTGCTCGCCCAATAACCCGACCGGGACGACCCTGCCGAGGCGACAGCTGGAGAAGTTGCTACGCGAACGTGGCGATCGGTCGGCAATTGTTGTTGACGAAGCCTACGTCGAGTTCGGCGATGCGCCGTCCGCCATTAAGTTGCTCAGCCAGTACCCCAACCTGCTGGTACTGCGCACCTTGTCGAAAGCACTGGCATTCGCTGGTGCAAGATGCGGTGCGGTGATTGGACCACCGGACGTCATACGCATGCTGAGTGCAGTGCAGGCTCCCTATGCGCTTGCAACCCCTGTGGTCGAATGCGTGGAGGATGCTTTGCAGGACCAGCAACTCGCGCTCGCCGAGCGCGCGGTCGGTCAGATCGTCGAGGAGAGGGAACGACTAATACGTGAGGTTGGCGCATTCGATTTTGTCAAAAAGGTTTGGCCGAGCGATGCAAATTTCTTTCTTATCGAAGTCGACGATGCCGCCAAAGTCCTGCAACGCTGCCAGGAGAAGCACGTCCTGCTGCGCCATTTCGGCGGCGCTCTCGCATCCTGCCTGCGCATATCCGTGGGCAGCGTCGACGAGAATAATCAACTCTTACGTGCGTTCGAAACGCTTGAGGATTCACCTCCATGTCTGTAAAGGTATTGTTCGTCGATCGCGACGGTACATTGATCGAAGAGCCTGAGGATTTCCAGGTCGATACGGTGGAGAAGATTCGCTTGGTCGACAACGCTATTCCGTCCCTCCTTGAGTTGGCAAAGCACGGCTACCGTTTCGTCATGGTTAGCAATCAGGACGGGCTTGGTAGCGATTCCTTTCCACAGTCTTACTTCGATATTTGTCAGACGCACACGTTGCAGCTCTTTACGAGTCAGGGAATCACGTTTGACGAGATCTTCATCTGCCCGCACCTGCCGGAGGACCGCTGTGACTGCCGCAAGCCCCGCACCGGGCTACTCACCAAATACCTGGCGGCCACCGATATCGACCTTGCCGCTTCAGCAGTAGTCGGCGATCGTGCGACCGACATGGAATTGGCGAAAAAGCTCGGCGTACGGGGCCTGCTCGTCAACACGAATGAGGCAGACTCGCTAGCCTGGCCCGACGTCGTCAATCTGCTTTGCTATTCTGATCGTGTCGCCAGCGTTGAACGCAATACCAACGAGACCTGCATCCGCGTAAGCGTGAACCTCGATTCGGGCAGCGAAATTATCGTCAGCAGCGGCATAGGTTTTTACGATCACATGCTGGAGCAGATCGCCAAACACGGTGGCTTCGGGCTGAACCTGCACTGCGACGGTGACCTGGAGATCGATGAACACCATACGGTAGAAGACACGGCGATCTGCCTTGGAACCGCACTGCGAAAGGCATTGGGCAATAAGTTCGGCGTTGCCCGTTACGGCTTTCTATTGCCGATGGACGAGAGCCAGGCCAAAGTCGCGCTGGATCTCTCGGGCAGAGCATCCTTCAAGTTTTCCGCCTCGTTTCCGCGCGATAACGTCGGGGAGCTCTCGACGGAGATGGTCGAGCATTTTTTCCGTTCGCTCGGCGATTCACTCGGTGCCGCATTGCACATCGAGGTAACCGGCGAAAATACACACCACATGATCGAGGCTTGTTTCAAGTCGGTGGGTCGGGCGATGCGCCAGGCCATTAGCCGCGACGGCACGGAGTTGCCTTCGACGAAAGGCACCTTGAGTTAGACGCATGAGCAAGATAGCCATCATCGACAGCGGCGGAGCCAACATTGCGTCACTGTTGTTCGCGTTGGAGCGACTTGGACGCAGCGCCGAGCTGACGACCGATGCGGCGGTCATTGAATCCGCCGATCGAGTGCTGTTGCCCGGAGTCGGGGCCGCAAAGGACGCTATGGACCGTCTTCAATGAGGCGCATCTGATCGACGTCATACGCGGACTGAAACAGCCCGTTCTGGGGATTTGCCTGGGGCTGCAGCTGCTGCTGGAAGGCTCGGAGGAAGAAGATGTCGAATGCCTGGGCATCGTCCCCGGCGTCGCCGCTCGCTTGCCGTCGACGCCTACATGCCCGGTTCCGAACATGGGCTGGTGTGCGACGCGCATAGTCGGCGACCACTCGCTGTTGAACGAAATCGAGGATGGAAGTTTCTTCTATTTCCTGCACAGCTATGCCCTGCCGGTTTCTGATTTCACACTGGCGACGGCCGAGCATGCCGAACCGTTTTCCGCCGTAATTGGCCGAGACAACTTTGTCGCCGCACAGTTTCATCCTGAGCGTTCTTCGACGGCCGGGGCGCAGCTGCTACGAAATTTCCTGGATGCCACGTGATGAGAATCATCCCGGCCATTGACCTCAAAGACGGCAAGTGTGTGCGCCTCCTGAAGGGCGATTTCGACAAGACCACCGAATACAGCAATGACCCGGTGAAGATCAGTCGGCGGTTTTCTGCCCTCGACGTCCAGGACTTGCATATTGTGGACCTCGACGGCGCCCGATCAGGCGAACAACAGAATCGGTCAATCGTGCAAGCGATCGCCGCTGAGAGTGGACTCGATATCCAGTTGGGCGGCGGCATTCGCGATCGCGAATCGGTCAAAGACTGGTTCGATAATGGTGTCACGCGCTGCGTTGTCGGCAGTATGGCTATTAGCAATGTTCCTGTCGTGACGCAATGGCTGCGCGAGTTCGGACCGGACCGACTCGTATTGGCTTTGGATGTAAACATCGTCGCGGACGGCACGCCGATGCTGACGACGCATGGTTGGACCAGGGATACGGATCTATCTTTGTGGAACTGCATCGATCGGTATGCCGACGAAGGAATCAAGCATGTCCTTTGCACGGATGTGAGCCGCGACGGTGCGATGGCCGGCCCGAATGTCCAGCTGTATGAAGAAACGCTGCGACGATACCCGCACCTGCAGCTGCAGGCGTCCGGTGGCGTGCGAAATATTGGTGACCTGCAGCAACTGCGCTTACTCGGTATTCCCGCTGCCATTTCGGGCAGAGCACTGCTCGACGGCGCTATAACTGCAATGGAGGTGGCATCATTCCGGCGAAACGCATAATCCCCTGCCTGGATGTCCGTGACGGTGTGGTTGTCAAGGGCATACAATTTCGCAATCACCGTGTGGTGGGCGATATTCTCGAATTGGCGCAGCGCTATTGCGCGGAGGGTGCCGACGAACTCGTTTTCTATGACATTACCGCGAGCCCCCAGGAACGAAGTGTCGATCGAAGCTGGGTTTCCTCTGTGGCAAAGGTACTTGACATACCCTTCTGCGTTGCCGGTGGTATTCGAAGTGTCGCGGACGCGGAGGACGTGCTGAACAAGGGCGCAGACAAGGTTTCGGTGAACTCCCCTGCCCTGGCAAATCCCGGTCTAATCACGGAGCTGGCGAGACGCTTCGGATCGCAGTGCGTCGTGATCGGAATAGACAGTCGTGAAGAACACAATAACTATTTCGTGTACCAGTACACCGGCGACCCCGACAAGACAAGACCGGCGCAACGCACGACCGTTGACTGGGTACACGAAGTACAGCAACGTGGTGCCGGTGAAATAGTTCTGAACTGCATGAACATGGACGGAGTGCGCAAAGGCTATGACACGGCGCAATTGGCAGTGGTGCGTGCGACTTGCAATGTGCCATTGATAGCATCAGGAGGAGCAGGAGCCAAGGAGCATTTCCTCCAGGTATTTCAAGATGCCAATGTTGATGGCGCGCTCGCCGCGAGCGTATTCCACAGTGCAGAAATACCGATCCCCGATCTCAAAGCGTACCTGATGAACAATCAGGTTGAAATGCGGACTTAAGGAAGAAACTTGAGCAAATTGAACCTGGAATTCATCGGCGAACTCGAAGCTATCGTTCAGTCACGACTGGCAAATCCTACCGACGACAGTTACACGGCGAAACTCGCGGCTGCCGGACCGAAGCGACTCGCGCAAAAAGTCGGTGAAGAAGGCGTGGAACTGGCGCTTGCAGCATTAGCAGGTGATCGCGATGAAATAATCGATGAGGCTGCCGACCTCATGTACCACATGATCGTACTCCTTTCGAACCAACACCTGACGCTCGCCGATGTTGCCGCGCGACTTGAAGTGCGACACAACGATCGATGTTGATCATTGTTGCTGCAAGTACCAGGCCTTACTGCAATTAGATTTGCCGTCCACTCGATTTCCCATGGTATCTGGGGTAGTGTCTGATCCACCGAAACGCCAGCAGTGCGCGTTTCACCTACAACAACCAAAACTTACGAAGGGGATTAAAGAATGAGAATACGTCAATTACTAGCTGGATTTTTCCTGGTTGGCTTAGCAAGCGTTGCTGTAGCAGACCTTGAGCCATGGACTGACTACGACATGGCCGAGGGTGTTAGTAACGTTACTACGGTCAAGGTTGATTCCAACATGATCGACAAGTATCTGGAAGGACTCAGCAAGACGTGGGCGCCGGCGAACGAAGTGGCAAAGGAATTGGGACATATCGAAGGATATTGGATCCACGTCAGCGAATTGCCGAACAGTGGTGACTTCAACGTCGTACTCGGCGTGGATATGAAGAACTCCGCGGCGCTACAACCCAGCAAGGCAAAATACGACGCGTTTATGAAGAAATGGGGCGAAGAAAATCAGAAAAAGTCCGACCAGATCGTCACGACCTACCCGGACATGCGCGAAATTACAGGCGAGTACCTGATGCGTTATATTACATTCAAATGAGATAATTAACAGGCGATCAGAGAAGGCCTTCCCCAGTTTGAGGAAGGCCTTTTTTGTTACGGCTGCAGAAAGTATCGGTCATTGGAATTGATCCGCGTCCCGACGCGCAGCGCCCGTCCAAGAGCGATTCAACCCGCCGACTAAAAGTAAGCGTCCGACAACACCTGAATCATACCTCGTCAACCGGATCGTCGATGAAGCGCGAGCGGAGCTCATCATCCGGTATCCAGCATTCTGACTTCATACCAAACCATCGATACCGCCTGTTGCCGATGAAGTCGTAAATCGGATCCGCGACAAATGGCGGCACCCAAAACAAGACGTAATACAAAACTGGCCATCCCCCGTCCAGGCGTTTGATGATCTGCAGTGCAGCACGGGATTTTCTATACACTTTTCCATCCGCAAGCAGCAATACTGAGCTCAAATCGTCAAAGGCGTAATCGTGACGAGCGAGAATCTCCTGCGCGGCAGCCGACTGCAGAGACGCAAAGCGAAAGTCTTTCTCTCTGTCACGGCGGATAATGAAATGAACCGTGCTCTCGCATAGATTGCACACGCCATCGAACAGAACCAGCAGGTTTTCTGCACTGACGCCCATATGGCTATATCACCCTATCCGAGTGCCGCATATCAGTGCCTGCACTGCTTTGGTTGTGGATCGTCCACCAAACGGAACGACATGTACTTGCGCTCCAGCCAGGACTGCGCAGTAAAATGCTCGTTCATAAATGAGATGAAATCGTTCGTATTCTCAATACTGTAACTAACGCCACTCACATTGAGGACCAGCGGCAGGACAAGGCGGTCGCGGTAAGTAAAGTGACGTTGAAAATCGAACATCACCATTCCCTGCCCTGCGTCACTGATCGTCTGCAAGTTTGGATTCGCGGATTCCTCGATGTAGAGAACTTTGTCCTGGTAATGGAACAGCGGAATAGGCGCTCGTATCAGGTAGTGGTTGGATATGCCGCCTTCGGTTCTGAGTCCGCTGAACATCGCGATGGTGCCACCCGTGCCGAGGCCGATGTAGGGGCTTGCGCAATGCAGAAAGAACCAAACGGGAATCAGATTCAGACTGAGCAGGGGTGATCGTAAGCTGTATTGAAAATCTCCTTGACGCATTTGGCCGTACTTGAATACCAGAAACAACAGCGTAACAGCGAATATAGCGAACAAGCCGTTGACCATGTAACCATCGCGAGTCATCACCATGTGCAATGCGAAGACAACCTGCAGAACGACAAGAATTATCGTTACGACGCGAAAGTTTGTAGCCTTCTTCACGGCTGCGGGTATGAGTGGCTCGTTAATAATTCTTTCGCCGAACACCGATGGCAAGAATAGTGTATGCAGGGCCAGCGCGAATGCAGAAAAATGTGCGAGCGTTCCGTAGCCCGAAATTCCGATAATGAGATGGAATGACATCCCAATCAGCATTCCGACGTACTTGGTTCGCGTCGAAAGCAATAACAGCATTGCGATCGACTCCAGAATCAGAGTGCCGTAGATTGCCCCGAACTCGACCCATCCGGATCCCAGGAATTCACGCACTAACGGCACGCCGCCGATAAACGGCACGGCACAGCTGGACTCGATGCTCATGAAGCCGGGGTTTATCTTATGGAAGGTACCGTAGAAGTACATGATCACGAGCAACCAGCGACCGATCGGGCTAAATAGGGCGAATATCTCGTCGATCGAGACGGCTAGGCTACGGCGCTTAGCCGCCAGGTAAAGAAACGCTGCAAGAATGCTCAAGTTAAGGAAGAGTTCCAAAACGAGGTGGTCGGCGACGAACGGAAAACGCAGAAGGATGGTAATGAGTTGACCAATGCACATCACCATCAGCGCCGCGGTCTTGGTCGGATAGCAGGCGGCGATGAAGGCAGTGACAATAGACAGGAACACCAACGGTGTTACCAAGGCATCGTAGCGTATCCAGTAGCTCTGAATATCGCTGCCCGACGACGTGTAGTGCCAGATTGCAGAGACTGCGAATAGCCAGACAAATATCGTCGCGTGGCTGGGGCCGTGGCTGCTTTTCAGTTCTTCTTGTTGTTCGCTCATCCCGGCAGCCTACATTCTCGCGTAGCTGGAAGACCAAGACCATTTCTCAGTTCTTCTATTTCGTCCAGGACAGCGCCGCCGATAGTGGCAAGATGCGTGAGTCGTGTTGAGAGACGGGATTCCCTGGCGCGTCGTCATATACCAGCCTGACGTCCAGCGCGGGCCTCGGCCCACACCTGGTTTAGCCGCCTGCTTTTTCTGTTGCTCGTTGAAGAGCAGGCCTCGCCAAACAGCGCTCGGCGATGTAAACACAGATAGCTGCCGATTCCGACATGGCGGCGTCACCATCGCTAATAGCAGGAACCTTTCCCCTCGGGCTTGCCGCCAGAAACTCGTCGCTGTCCTTTCGATCCGGGCAACGGAGGTCGACAAGTTCCATGTCGTAGTCGATACCAGCTTCTTCCAGCATCCAGACCGCGCGCGTCGAACGCGTCTGTGGTGCCCAAGACACTTTCATATGACGATCTCCTTCGCGACTTCTCGTCGATTGTAGTGTGAACTCATTACGTAACCGTACGCACCTGCATTGGCAACGAGGATAACATCGCCTTCCGAAGTCGGCGGCAACAGCCTGTCGCTGCCCAGGCGATCGCCGGTCTCGCAAATTGGACCAACCACCGTCACAGTCTCGCTAGGCGCCTCGTCCGCACGGGTCAGATTGACAATTTCATGATACGAACCGTAAAGCGCGGGGCGAATCAGCGAATTCATGCCGGTTGCTACGCCGACGTATTGCATTTCGCCCTTGCCCTTGGTCTGCGTCACACGCGTCAGCAATACGCCGGCCCGTGCAACGAGAAAGCGTCCCGGCTCGAGCCACAGACTGTACTGCGGATAGGCACTGCGAATTTCGCCAAGCGTCTCGTCGAGTCGACCAAGGTCAAACGCTTTGTCGCCTGGCTTTTCCGGAACACCAAGACCTCCTCCGAGGTCGATCGTCTTCACCGCCGGGAAGTACTCGGCGATCTGAACGAGCTCCGCCGCAACACCGCGCCAATTATTCGGATCAAGGATGCCGCTGCCACTGTGCGCGTGGATACCAATAACCTCGGCACCGGCGGCGTCGACAAGGTGGACCAACTCGTCAACCTCGAAGCGGGGCACACCGAACTTCGAGTGAACACCGGCCGTCTTGACATGCTCATGGTGTCCACGCCCCTGCCCCGGATCCACGCGAATAAACAGTTTTTGTCCCGCAAATAATTCAGGCCACGCCTGTAACGGATAAAGGTTATCGAGCGTGACCTGAAGCCCCTTTCTGAGGCCCCACTCGTACTCTTCGCGCGGTGCGAAATTCGGAGTGAACAAGATACGGGTCAAGTCGAGGTCCGGAACGATTTCCTCCAGCCACTCCACCTCGCCTGGCGAGACGCATTCAAAATCCACGCCAACGGCAGCCATTGTGCGTAACAGATCTGCATTGAAGTTTGCTTTCACGGCATAGAGAATTCGATCGACGCTTCTCAGGTCAAGGAGGCTATTCGCCGCCTGCCTGACGCTCTCGCGATCATAGACGTAAGCGTTGAACTGCCCCCCGGCGATCTTTAGCAACTCACCGCGTTTTCGCATCCACCATGTATCCGCAGCTCTGGCCGTTGGTTCGTCTCCTGCGAACAATCGTTCCCAGCTCGGGCCGAATACCGTCGAGGCGCCCTTCTTGCGGATTATCGTCGCATGCAGTTTGCTGACCAGCCGTGGACCCTGTTGCCGATCCACGACGAAGCTCAGGTTCAGATCATTGGCGGCCTGGGACATGAGATGTATGCGTTCTTCTTCAAACACCTCAAGTGCCGGCGCCAGCCGCGAGATGATCGTACGAATTTTTCTGCCGACCAGGCTAACCGCAGAGCAGTCGGATATAACGCGCACTCGGCAAAGCAACTCCAGGTCGTGTATCAACGACGCCTCGACATCTTCCGGCAACATACCGTCACTGGTATCGATCGATACGGTGACGTTGGTTTCCGATGTCGATACCAGGTCAATCGACACACCATGCTCGCTGAAGGCGGCAAACGCCTTGGCCAGGAAGCCCACCTCCTGCCACATTCCTACGGTGTTCATCGAAATCAATGTCAGACCATCGCGAATACAGATGCCCTTGACCTGTGGTTCCACTTCTTCTGTTACCGACGAAATGACGGTGCCAGCGATTTCCGGCGTCGTCGTGCTGCGCACGAATAGCGGAATACCATACTCGCGTAGCGGCGATATACAGCGTGGATGCAGGACTGAGCTACCTGCAGACGCAAGTTCCTGAGCCTCGTCGTAGTGCAGCGCAATTAACAATCGCGCCGACGGCACAACGCGTGGATCCGCACTAAACATGCCGGGCACATCGGTCCAAATTTCGAGACGGCGGGCGCCGAGAATGGCTGCGATGTAGGCGGCCGACGTATCGGAGCCGCCGCGGCCCAGCAAAACCGTATCGCCGCCAGGGTTACGCGCAATAAATCCCTGTGTCACGATCACTTTGGCGTGCGAGGCCAGCGCGGAACGGACCGCCTCATCCGGTTCAAAATTGCAGGTTGCCGAAAGATACGCGTTGACTGGGTTGCGCCCACCCCCCTGCTTACTGACCAAAAGATCCCGCGCATCGACCCATTGAACCGGGACTCCGGCACTCGCCAGGAACTCCGCACCAAGACGTGTGGACATGAGTTCGCCCAACGCCATGATACGCACGCGAACTCGAACGCTGACCTCTTTGATCAGCCGTACGCCGGCGACGAGCTGATCCAGCTCGTGCAGGGTCTCATCCAGCAGCGCGGCTCCATCGAGCCCCAGCTCGGCTGCAAGCTCATAATGCCGGGTGCGAATCGTGCCGAGTAGTTCTGACGGGTCACTCACAACGGCCGCATCCAGAATTTCCTCCAGGGCGTTCGAAATACCTTTGAGTGCAGAGTGAACGATTACCGGTTTGAGGCCTTGGTCGAGACGGCGCTTGGTGAGTTCGACGATCGTGTTCCAGTTGTCGGCGGTCGACACGCTGCTGCCGCCGAATTTCATTACCACCCAGGGCGAGTCGGCAATCGCCTGGGGCGCACCCAGCGCGTCGCTGCCGTCGAAGGCGGCTTCAGAAATGGCTTTACTCATGCAATCACTCGTTCGAAGAACAAAAAAAAACCCGCTAGGAATCTCCTGGCGGGTTTGCTGACAATGTCCGAACTTTATTACTAGCCGGTACAGTTGCCATTCGCACCCACGCACCTCTGGCGCGCCATATATTTTATGTGTTTTTTCGTATCAACCAGGTTGGTACGTTGGCACATTACGTGGGTGTCGTAAAAAACCATCGTTGAAGTAGAGCGGACCTGATGCCAAACGTCAAGCCTTGCAGCACTCATTCGTCCCAGGCGGGTGGAATTGTAACGGCGCCTTCGGATGCCGACGACACCTCGTTGCGATATTTGGCAAGCACGCCCCGCTTCACAGGCGATACGGGCCGCTTCCACGCCGCACGTCGCAACGCCAGCTCCTCTTCGCTGACGGAGACGTTGATCTCTTTCTTTTCTGCATCGATTTGCAGGATGTCACCGTCTTCTATCAGGCCGATCGGCCCACCCGCAGCCGCTTCCGGACAGACGTGTCCGACGACGAAGCCATGGCTGCCACCGGAGAACCGCCCGTCTGTGATTAGCGCAACGTCGGTACCGAGCCCCTTGCCCATGATGGCCCCGGTTGGGCTCAACATTTCGCGCATACCCGGTGCCCCTTTCGGCCCTTCGTAACGAATCACAAGCACATCGCCCGCCTTGATCGAGTCATCGAGAATTGCGTGCAGCGCCTCTTCCTCAGAATGAAAGACGCGAGCCGTGCCCTCGAAACGCAGCCCTTCTTTGCCCGTGATCTTCGCCACAGCACCTTCGGGCGCGACATTGCCGTAGAGAATCGACAGGTGGCTGTCAGCTTTTATCGGATTGTCAAAGTCGCGAACAATTTCCTGACCGTCCGGATAGTCCGCGACGTCGGCAAGATTCTCGGCAAGTGTCTTTCCTGTTACTGTCATGCAGTCGCCGTGCAATAGACCCCTGTCCAACATGCGTTTCATCAACGGCTGAATACCGCCAATTTCAATTAGCTCAGACATCAGGTATTTGCCGCTGGGCTTGACGTCGGCAAGTACGGGTACGCGCGCACCGATGCGGGTGAAATCATCCAGAGCAAGAGGCACCTCGGCCTCTCGCGCCATCGCAAGCAGATGCAGCACCGCGTTTGTCGATCCAGCCAGCGCTATTACCACCGAAATCGCATTCTCGAACGCCTCACGCGTCATAATGTCGCGCGGCTTGATGTCCTCTCTGATGAGGTTCATTACAGCCTGCCCGGCACGGCGACAGTCGTCGCGCTTCTGTTCCGAGACAGCTTCCTGGGCAGAGCTGTTGCCGAGGCTCATGCCTAAGGCCTCTATGGCGGAAGCCATGGTATTCGCCGTGTACATTCCGCCGCAGGCACCTGGACCCGGAATCGCGGTTCTTTCCACTTCGAGAAGCTCCGCATCGGAAATCAATCCGCCCGACCTCGCACCGACAGCCTCGAATACCGAGACGATATCGCGACGTTTCGCCCCGGGTTTTATTGTTCCACCGTATACAAACACGGCGGGCCGGTTCAGACGCGCCATCGCCATGACGCAAGCGGGCATGTTCTTGTCGCAGCCGCCAATGGCTATAAGGCCGTCGAATCCCTCGGCGCCTGCAACCGCTTCGATCGAGTCGGCGATGATCTCGCGGGACACCAGCGAATACCGCATGCCGGGAGTACCCATCGATATGCCGTCCGACACGCTGATCGTGTTAAACACGACGCCCTTTCCGCCTGCTTCGCTTGCCGCTTTCGCAGCTTCGTCCGCGAGGCCGCCAATGTGCATATTGCACGGCGTAACCATGCTCCAGGTTGATGCGATTCCAATCTGTGGCCGGCTAAAGTCGTCTTCGGAAAATCCGACGGCGCGCAACATTGCACGGCTCGGGGCCTGCTCGATTCCGTCTACTACGATACGTGAATAACGCCGCAGATCTTTTTCACTCATGCGATTGACTTGCTCCGAATGTGAGTAACGCCCTGCCCGACAGGGCCGGAGCGAAAGTCTAGCAGCAAATCAGGGCGTTTGCGGCTCGTCGTCCCGGATCATGACGACGATGCGCTGATATACATCTTTGGCCGACAGCCCGGGCGGAACCTCAAGTTGGATCACGAATGCCTCGTCCCCTTCAATCAGTGAATCCTGCACCAAAGGAATCAAGAGTCTGGCAGACCTTTGTCCGGGGCCGAACGTAATGGAACCGTCGCCCGGCGCAAAGTAGTCCTCGCCCTCCGTGGCGGTAACATCGCTAACCGTGTACTTGATCCGCGCACGCGAATCGTCGGGATTGAACCGCACGATATCGATCTGCACCGCCGGGGCCGTTTCACGAATGGAGGTCTGGCTCGCCGCAAACGCCACAGTGTTGGCTGGCAACTGTGCTTCAAATACTCGCTGGTCATCGTCTTCGAGCGTCACGTACAGGACAGCCAGTTCGGATGCCGCCGAGTCCAGCTCGCGAAGTCGAAGCGTTGACATTTGATCGGCCTCGCGCAGTGGGTCTGACGCCATGGTGAACACAATTCGACTGCGCTCCTGCCCAACAGGAAATCGAACGATGCCGTCGTTCGAAAAGGTATACTGTCGCGCGGCCCAGGGCGACCGGTTGCCACTGAAACCGATTTCGTCGAGTTTCAGCGCCAGGGGCAGGCCAAGTCCACCACTGCGCACGAAATCGACAACGACGGGGTCACTGTCCTCTCGCAACTTCACCCTGAAGTTCGTTTTCGACACTTTTCCCATCGTAAACGGCACCTCGAGATCTGCCGGTGGAAGCGTCGAGAAATCGATCAGCGGCTCCGGTTCGGGCTCGGAGACGATCGGCAGGCTCTCGGGTTCCATTGTCTCGTCAAGAACAGGTTCGCTGGTTGTCTCTTCCAACTCCACTTCAGGAGCCGGGTCAGCCGGCAATACAACCGGGTCTGGTTGCACACTGCTTTTCGTATCTTCGATTCGACTTCTGATCTCGTCCAGCAGCGGGTCGAGTAATCCATATTGGTACAACACACCACCCAGCAGGCAAAACAACAAGACGGTCAGCACAGCCATCCTGCCCTTGCCCGGAGCTGTCTTGCGTCTCAAAGGTGCCGGACGCATCCAAAGTGACCGTATCTTCACCCGTCGCGTGCAAAGCATCCGTAAACTCTTCGACAGACGAAAACCGGGTTACACGGGAGTAGGACAACGCTTTTCGCAGTGCACGCCATTGCCCGTCGCTAAGGCCCTGTGGGCGCTGCGGCTTCATTCCTTCCTGGGACGCCTCGGCCGCGTTGCGGGGACCGAACACGCGGTGACCCGCGACCAATCGGTACAGCAGGCACCCGAGTGAAAATACATCATCTGATGCAACCGGTTCTTCGCCGGTCAAAACCTGCATACTCGAATATGCCGGCGTCAGGGCGCCCAGTACACCCGGATCGAAGTCGATATCAGACTGCTTTTGCCGAACGCGGGCCACACCGAAATCAAACAGCTTCGCATCACCGTTCGGCATGATCATTATGTTGCCGGGTTTCACGTCCGCGTGAACGATGCCACAGCGGTGTGCGTATTCGAGGGCATCGCCGATCTGCCCGACGATTCGAAAGGCGGCATCGTGGTCGATGCTCCTTGCGTCGACCGAGTCGAGGATACTGGCCAATGTCCTGCCTTCGAGCCACTCCATAACCAGGAAATAAAGGTCATCGTCGCGGTCGAGGTCAATAAAACGAACGATATTCGGGTGAACCAAACAACGGCCTTTCGTGGCCTCTTGCTGCAACGCACGTAGCGCTTGACCATTTTCGGCCAGCTGCGGCGACAAAACCTTGATCGCGACCCATGGTTCGTCAGCCTCTGCTTCGGACAGGCGGCGATCGAGGGATTTGTAGACGACACCCATGCTGCCTCCGGAGACTTTTTCCTGGAGCAGAAAGCGATCCCGAAGCAGTGACCCGACCTGAACTCGCGAATCAGCAGTAACGCTAACGCCCGATGGCACGTCATTGGGAATGACCGTCGTGGTTCCGAACGCGTCGTCGCCTGTCAACGGATCGACATCATCCAATACGGACGTCGACGTCTGCGTGCGGATCGAGTCCTCCTCTGCAGTAGACGGGCTCGTTGATATGTCTTCTGATGCGAAACGATCCAGCATCGACTTCACCAGCTGGAACGTCTCTTGACGCAGTGATCCAGCCTCGTAGCGCTCTTGCAATATCCGCCGGATCTCGCCTTCGTTGCCACCGTTGGACGACAGCAGGCTGCCGATGACCTGCTGGATATCGGACAGCATATCGACGTTATCCGCCGAGGCCTCGAGCCGGTCGTCAAAGCTGGCAAGCTGATCGCCAAAGGCATCACGAATTTTGTCTGATTCTGCACTCATAATTAACGGACCAGTTTACGGGCAAGACCAGTCTTGAACCGGAACTGGTCGTCAGATTACCTTCCCGGGATTGAGAATATTTTGAGGATCCAGTGTCTTCTTCAAGCTCTTCATCAGGGCTAACTCGGCGCCCCCGCGGTACTTCTCCAGATAGCTCTTTTTCAGTCGGCCTACGCCGTGTTCAGCGCTGAAGCTGCCACCCAATTCTGCCACGAGATCGTATATCGCGGTGGTCACCTTCGCGCCCGCCGCCCTCCACGCCTCAGTCGTGCTATCGCCCGGCAACGTAACGTTGTAATGCAGATTGCCATCGCCAACGTGTCCAAATGCCAGGAGATTAGCCTCCGGCATCAGGTCAGCGATCAGCCTGTCGCCGCGAACAAGGAACTCCTGCATCCGGCCGATGGGCACGGAGATGTCGTGCTTGAGCGCTTTGCCCTCTTGACGCTCGGCTTCCGCAATCGAATGGCGAAGCCGCCACAAATTCTGAGCTTCACCCTCATTCTTGGCGATGACCGCATCGAGCAATAATGACTCATTGGCCGCAGCCATCAACGCGCGCTCCAACGCCTCATCATCGCCACCGGTCGAAGCTTCAATGAGTACGTACCAAGGGTATTTTTCATCAAACGGGAGTCTTGCGTCTGGAATATGCGCCTCGACCAGGCCGAATACACGATCCGAGACGATTTCGAACGCCTCGATGCGGTCCGCAAGCCAGGATCGCAATGCCGCCAGCAAACGAACCGCGTCGCCACTTTCGTTCACTGCTACAAGCGCGGTCGACGTATCGCCCGGATCCGGGAACAACCGCAAGGTCGCAGCCGTGATGATGCCGAGCGTTCCTTCACTGCCGATAAACAATTGTTTGAGGTCATAGCCTGCCGTGTCTTTCCGCAGAGTTCGCAGGCCATTCATCACCGTGCCGTCCGCCAATACCACCTCGAGGCCCAGGACGAGTGCTCGAGCGGTCCCATAACGAATGACGTTGACACCGCCTGCATTGGTCGCGAGGTTACCGCCGATTTGGCAGCTGCCTTCGGCCCCGAGGCTAAGTGGAAAAATACGATCGACCGACCGCGCCGCATCCTGAATCGCAGCCAGCACACAGCCGGCTTCAACCTCCATCGAGAAGTTGAACGGATCGACGTCCCGAATCCGATTCATCCGCGCCAGCGATAACAGAACCTGATCACCGGTCTCATCCGGCACGGCACCAGCACACAAGCCGGTGTTTCCGCCTTGTGGCACGATTGCCGTCCCGGCCGCCGCGCAGGCGCGAACCACCTGGCACACCTCCTCGGTCGTCTGCGGCGCAACAAGTAAAAGTGTCTTGCCAACCACCTCGCCACGCCACTCGGTCAGATAGGGTCGCAGCTCGGCCGGATCCGTTTTCCAACCGCCCGTGCCGACGATCGACTTGAGTTGCTCAACCAGAGTCGTCATCGAACATCGCCTGCTTTTCGAACGTGGCCCAATCGATATTGCTGCCACACATTACCAGCACGATGCGCTTCCCTGCCAGGTCCTTGCGCAGCGGCCCCAGTAGCGCGGCCGTGCTGGCCGCGCATGCGGGCTCAACCGCAATTTTCATTGCGCGAAACAAGAAAGCCCATGGCTTTGCGCAATTGCAGGTCATCAACCATGGACATACGGTCCACGTGCATCTGGCAGAGGCCGAACGAGTACGGTAACGCAAAAGGGGCACCGAGGCTGTCTGCAATGGTGCGAACCTTATCGATCCTCGCAGGTTCCCCGCTCGCAAGGCTCCGGTGCATGGTGTCAGCCCCTTCCGGCTCGACACCGATTACCTCGCAAGCGGGTCGCAGTCGCTTAACCGCGTTTGCGATGCCAGCGATCAAACCTCCACCGCCAACCGGGACGACAATGGCATCGACGTCATCGCACTGCTCGCAAATTTCCAGACCAACGATTCCTGTGCCCGTCGCCACGGCCGGACCGTCGAACGGATGCACGAAATAACGTCCCTCCTCTTCCTGAATGGCCTCCGCCAGATCGAAAGCCTGATGCACATCGTCGGCCAGGACCACCTCTGCGCCGTAGGATTGGCAGGCTTGCACTCGCGAGCGATTCGCGGCACGAAGCATCACCACTTTTGCGCTTGTGCCCAAAGCTTGCGCGGCGTACGCGGTGGCGATCGCGTGGTTACCGGCGCTCACCGCCGTAACACCAGCACCCAATTGCTCCGGACTCAGTGAATACAGCGTTGCCAGCGCTCCGCGTGCCTTGAATGTTCCGGTGCGCTGCAGAAACTCGAGCTTGGCAAATACCTGAGTATCTGGGCCGATTGACTCCTCGATCGCCGCGCATCGAACCACGGGTGTCAGCGCCGTTTTGCCAACGAGCCGCTCACGCAATGCCCCGATGTCCGCAATATCTGGTCCTGCTGCTGTCATATGTTATGTAAAAAGGGCCAATGCTCGTTGAAGAGTATTATCTGTAATATAAAATAGATACGGCAACTTCCTGATAATACTTGCGCTGTATACCAGAGTTGATTAGGTTGGTCAGAGTGAACTGTGTCAGAGAATACCGGTTCGCGAAAGTCGCTACGGGCAATAGCATGGAATTAGAAAATCTGTCGCAATCGGGGATTCGACGAATAGCCGACTATTCGCCGTATCTCGATCAATTGGCAGGGCTGGCTCAGCAAATGGGCCTGCGGCAGCGCAGTAACCTCGTTCACCTCGAAAAGTGCCTGCACAGCCACTGGTCACTGGGACAAAACAACATCCTGAGTTGGTCGCCGCTAAATGACGGCGTGTCCATCCTTGTCGTGCCCCACTATGCAATCGCGGAATACACGTCGACGCAAGCCAATGGATTGCCGCCGCGTTTGTCGCCGCGTTTCATTACTGAGTTGATCTCGGGCGAGCGCCGACTCTCGGTTCCCCAAATGAACAAAGTTGCGCAGCTGCTGGAAGTCGATCCAATTCACGTGCCGCTTCGGCAACCATTGACGGGTGACAAGATCGAAATTCAGATCATCGAGAAGATGATCCAGCGCTATGGCATCAACTATGTCGCAAGTCGTGCCGTTACATTGTTCGACATTGTTGGCTTCAGCCTTCTGACGCCGTTTGAACAAATGACGCAGCTGAACAGCTTGTCTTACTCATTAAACTCCGCGCACGCCAAGATGCTCGAGCAAGACGTCAATCTCAACTTTGCTCGATCGTCCAGTGGCGATGGTTTCTATATCTGGAACCGCGATGATGGACTCGAGGCCAGCGTCAACTTGTATCACCTGATGCACATCGTGCTTGCGGACAATGCGATTGCCCGCAGTAAATCCCGATCGAAAGCGGTGCCCCGATTGAGAGCCTGCTTTCACGTCGGCAGCTGCTACGAGTTTCACCAGGCGGAAGGCCTTAATCCGACCATGCACGACTTCATAGTCGGAGACGTAACCATTGAACTGGCCCGGATGATCGACGGCGCCCTGCCGGGCCAGATCCTGGTTGGTGATTTCATGGCGGATATCGAAAAAGACGCAGAGCTCGACGAGAATTTTATCGACCCCAATATCGATGCGGTGACGTTCCTGCAAAGGGCGCAGGGTAATTTGTCACAGCTCAGCGGCATGGAACTTTCCGGCGAGCGCGTTATCGCCATAAAGTGTTACCTGACTGGCGAAAATATGGGTGGCGGTCAGTTCAATATTCGACGTCTCACGATCAAGGACAAACACGGTCTTTCTCGTGTGGCTTTTAACGCCAAAGTCAATATTTATCGCGAGACGGCAAAGCCGATCTTGCTCGGAATACAGGATAAGAAGCTCCCGGCGATTCCTACGCACTAGCGGAGCTATCGAGGCCCGACGGCATGCAAAGAACACTGTCTGATTGGGGCGGCAACCTGGCCGCGTTTGCGCTGGTTCTTGTCGCCAACGTGTTATCCAACTACATACCAATCAACGACCAGACCATGAGTCAGCTTTCTGCGAAGTACCAGTCGCTGTTTACGCCGGCCGGCTTCACGTTCTCAATCTGGGGGCTTATTTACCTGGCCTTGCTGTTGTTCGTGATTTACCAGGCTCTTCCGTCGCAGCGAGACAATCAGACCATTGCCGGTATCAGTCGCCTGTTTCAGGTCAACTGCGGCGCCAACGCCACGTGGCTTTTCGCCTGGCATTACGAACTGCTAAATCTTTCCTTACTCATCATGCTGGTCCTTCTCGGAACTTTGATCCTGATTTATCGCGCACTGCTCAGTGAAATCGAGCATGCCTCCGTAGCTCAGCACCTGTCGTTACACCTTCCGTTCAGCCTGTATACGGGCTGGATCACGGTCGCGACTATTGCAAACCTGAGCGCCGTACAAACCGGAAATGGTTGGGACGAAATCGGCCTGACCGCCATAAGCTGGACCCTGCTGAAACTAGCGATTGCCGGGGCGATCGGTGCCACGATGGTCATACGATTCGGCGATGCCATATTTATCCTCGTCGTCGCTTGGGCCGCCTATGGGATTTCCGTAATGCAGTCCGCAACTCCCGCGGTAGCGGGCGCAGCGACGAGCCTGTCACTATTAGCGCTGGTTCTAGCGGCGTATGAAGGCGTATCCCGCCTTCGCCGCCTGGCATAAAACTCCAGGGAGAAGCACATGGCAAATGAGGGTTACCACGAACCGATCGATGAACTCACTGCCGAAACGAGAGACATGCATCGGGCGATCACTTCGCTGATGGAGGAACTCGAAGCAGTGGATTGGTACAACCAGCGAGTTGATGCGGTTCGGGACAAAGAGCTAAAGGGCATCCTCGCGCACAACCGCGATGAAGAGAAGGAACATGCCGCAATGGTCCTCGAGTGGATTCGACGCCAGGACCCGACGTTTGACAAAGAACTCAAAGAGTTCTTGTTTAGCGATAAGCCAATTACGCACGACTAAAAAAGAAAAGGGATCGGGGCGAGAGGATGGGCCTTCGGCCTGTCGTCGCGCGATGCGCTCCTCGGTGCGAACCTCTCTTCGGAGTTCTCAATCCCGCCCGCATCAACGAAAAAATCGGCCTCTCACTGTCGGGTGAGGCGGCCAATTTTTGTTAATTGGTCGGGGCGAGAGGATTTGAACCTCCGACCCCCACAACCCCATTGTGGTGCGCTACCAGGCTGCGCTACGCCCCGACCGTGGTGCAAGCGCAGCGCTCGGGCATACGCTTGCAGGGCGGCAATGATACGTGCCGGCGTCGTTTGAGGGAAGGGTTAGAATTTAGCGGCGAAGCAACTTAAGAACTTGTTCAAGTTCCAGTCGTATCTGCTTGATAATCTGTTGACTTTGCGACACATCTATCTTGGCATCATCGCCCGTCAGGCGTTGGCGAGCACCACCGATAGTAAAGCCTTCGTCGTACAGCAAGCCTCTGATCTGACGAATAATCAGAACATCCTGCCGTTGATAATAGCGGCGATTGCCGCGACGTTTGACGGGCTTCAGTTGTGGAAACTCCTGCTCCCAATACCTCAGTACGTGCGGCTTAACAGCGCACAAGTCGCTGACTTCACCTATCGTGAAGTAACGCTTACCAGGTATAGGAGGAAGTTCGTCGTTATTCCCCGGTTCCAGCATATGCCTCTACTCGGGCCTTTAGTTTTTGTCCTGGCCGGAAGGTAACCACGCGGCGTTCGCTAATTGGTATTTCCTCTCCGGTTTTCGGGTTTCTGCCTGGACGTTCTTTTTTATCCCGAAGATCAAAATTCCCGAAACCGGAAAGTTTGACCTGCTCCCCAACTGCGAGTGATGCACGCAGCTCCTCAAAGTACATGTCGACAAGTTCGCGTGCTTCCCGCTTGTTGAGACCCAGCTCGTTGAACAGCGACTCGGCCATTTCTGCTTTAGTCAGTGCCATCGGGATTAGTCTCTCAGTTCAGCGGCGAATTCGTCTTTTAATTTGCTTACTGTCGCAGCCATCACGACGTCCGCGTCATCGTCAGTAAGGGTGCGCGATGTTTCCTGTAAAATCAACCCTATTGCGACGCTTTTTCGCCCAGCTTCTATACCTGCACCCCTGTAAATGTCAAAAATCCTGACATCTTTGATCAAGTCAGGGTCGCTGGATGCGACGGCGTCCACCAGGTCATCTGCCGAAACCGTATCGTCCACGATAACCGCAATGTCGCGGCGTATGGCTGGAAACTTTGAGATGGGCGACGCAATTGGTGCCTTGGTGGCAAGTGTTTTCGATGCGTCCAATTCAAACACATAAACCGGACGTTTCAGATCATAGTGCTTCGCAAGGGTTGGATGCAGTTTACCAACTACGCCAATGGCCTCGCCGTTACGCCTGATTTCTGCGGCCTGCCCTGGTTGCAGCGCGACATGGGTAACCGGAACGAACTTCAGTTCATTCTTGTCGGCCGCGAGTAATAGCAGGGCATCAACATCGGACCTTATGTCAAAGAAATCTGCGTTCTGTCCTTTGGTACCCCACTGCTCTGGATCGACAGGCCCAGTTACGAGACCGGCAATGCGAACGACCTCTGTGTGCGCGCCCAATCGCCCGTGAAAGGACTTGCTCGCTTCGAATATGCGAACCCGATCCTGCTGTCGGGCCACGTTTGCGGCCGCTGCCGCAACCATTCCCGGCCACAATGACGCGCGCATAACCGACATTTCCGAGGAGATGGGATTGCTTAATACCAACTCGGATTCACTGCCGGTAAACGCCGTGTTGGCGTCGACATCGATGAAGCTGTAGGTCACCACTTCCTGGTAATCACGGGCAATCAGGATTTCGGCTGCACGCTCAAGCTCAACACGAGTTTCGGTAACCGACTCCAGCGGTGATTGAGCAAACGCGGTCGTTTCCGGAATGGAATCGTAGCCGTGAATTCGCGCCACCTCTTCAATAAGATCCGCCTCGATCTCCATGTCGAATCGATGACTGGGCGGCTTGACCTGCCAGCCATCACCCACGACTGTGACACCGAGATCCAAACCTTGAAGAATCTCGGTCACCGTCTCGTCATTAATCTGAAGTCCCAGCAGACGTGCCAGACGGTCCCGACGCAACAAAATGTCCGGTCGAGCAGGGAGGTATTCTTCGGCGGTATCCACAACCAGCGGCCCCGCATTGCCGCCCGAAATCTCCAGCAGCAAAGCGGTAGCCTTCTCGATCGCGCGCGCCTGCCCGTTCGGGTCGACGCCGCGCTCAAATCTGAGTGATGCGTCAGTGTGCATGCCGTAGGCGCGCGCACGGCCAGCCATGAAGTCTGGGGGCCAAAACGCTGCTTCGAAATACACGTCTGTTGTACGGTCTGAAACCGCCGTGCTCAAGCCACCCATGATTCCCGCTATACCAATGGGTCCGCTATCGTCGGTGATAATCATGGTGTCTTCGTTCAGCGCGACTTCTTTTCCATCAAGCAGCGTGACTTTCTCGCCGGACTTCGCGAGCCTGGGGCGAATCGAACCTTGCACGAGATCGCTATCATAAGCGTGCAGCGGCTGACCAAACTCCAACATCACGTAATTCGTTATATCGACAACCGGGGAGATCGCGCGCAGCCCAGACCGACGCAGTCGCTCTGTCAACCAGACAGGTGATCTGGCGCTTGGATCGATGCCACGGATGATGCGGCCGGCGAATCTGGGGCAACCCGCGGGCTCAACGAGTTCGACAGGCTGTGCATCCTTGATGACGGCCTGAACGGCCTTTACAGCAGCGTCCTTCAACGGCACGCCGGTGAGTGCAGCGACGTCACGCGCGATACCCATGACGCAAAAACAATCACCTCGATTGGGTGTCAGGTCGAGATCAATCACGGCGTCGGGCAAGGTCAGGAAATCCACAAGCCTTCCACCGATCGGCGCTTCTGCAGGCAATTCGATGATGCCATCGGAATCGTCGCCAAGGCCAAGCTCCGTCGCCGAACAAAGCATGCCGTTCGACACGACACCACGAATCTTCGACTTGCGAAGCTTAAGGCCGTTCGGGAGTTTCACCCCTGGTCTTGCCAACGGACTTCTCATACCTTTTACGACATTCGGGGCACCGCAAACGACATCCAGGATCTCGCCGCTGCCATCCGACACCTTGCAAACGCTAAGGCGATCTGCGTCGGGGTGCTTTTCGACCCCGACAACTTCGGCGATTACCACGTCAGAGATGCTCGCGCCTTCAAGCTCGATGCCATCGACCTCATGACCAAGCATCGTCAACTGATGGCCGAGTGCTTCGGTATCAAGATCGGGATTGACCCATTCGCGTAGCCAGGATTCTGCAATCTTCATCGCGCTTACCTGAACTGCCGCAAGAAACGAAGGTCGTTCTCAAAGAACGTCCGAAGATCGGTCACGCCATATCGCAACATTGCCAGACGCTCGATACCAATACCGAAGGCGTAACCGGTGTATTTTTCGGAATCCACGCCCGCGCTTTCCAAAACGTTCGGGTGCACCATGCCGCAACCGAGTATCTCTAGCCACTTGCCCTCGCCCCAGGTCACATCCACCTCGGCCGACGGTTCCGTAAAAGGGAAATACGACGGTCGGAATCGGAGCTCGGCTTTGCGCTCGAAGAACGCCTCAACAAACTGATGCAGGACCGCTTTCAAATTGGCGAAACTTACGTTTTCATCGATCACCAGTCCTTCGACCTGGTGAAACATCGGGGTATGCGTCTGATCGGAGTCACATCGATAGACCCTGCCCGGCGCGATTATGCGTATCGGGACGCCCTCTTTCACGATTGAACGAATTTGCACCGGTGACGTATGCGTCCTGAGCAGATTCCCGCCCGGAAAATAGAACGTGTCGTGCATGGCGCGAGCCGGATGATTATCCGGAATATTCAGCGCCGTAAAATTATGGAAATCGTCTTCAATTTCCGGCCCCGACCTGACGCCAAAACCGGCATTTCGAAAAATCCTCTCGATTCGCACCATCGCACGCGTGACAGGATGGTGCCCCCCGATAGACTGGCCGCGGCCCGGCAATGAGACGTCGACAGCATCAGCCGCGAGCTTCGCGTCCAGTGCTGCCGTTTCGAGCGCTTCGCGACGTGCGTTGAGATGCTCCTGAACAGCCTGCTTCGCCTTATTGATCTCCTGGCCTGCCGCGGGGCGTTTTTCGACCGGAATCTCGCCCAACGACTTCAGGCGAGTCGTAAGCTCGCCTTTCTTACCGAGATAGGAAACCCGCACCGAATCGAGGGCGGCAAGATCGGTGGCTGCGTCGATTTCGGACGCTGCTTGATCGATGAGCTCGCTCAGTGACTGCATTGAAGATCGTCCAAACCCGGCGCGTCAAAATCACGCCAGATCCAGCATCAGTTATCCAGCAGCTTGCTCGAGACCGGCTTTTGCAGCCTCCGCAATCGCGCCAAAAGCCTCGGGGTCGTGGACAGCAATATCCGCCAGGACCTTTCGATCGACTTCTATATCGGCACGGCTCAGGCCATTGATAAGGCGGCTGTAGGACAGACCGTGCAGACGAGCCGCAGCGTTAATCCGTGTAATCCAGAGCGCGCGAAACTGACGCTTGCGCTGGCGGCGATCGCGGTAGGCGTACTGGCCAGCCTTGATGACAGCCTGTTTGGCCGTCTTGAACAGCTTGCTGCGCGCGCCGTAATAGCCCTTCGCTTTGCCGAGGACCTTCTTATGGCGTGCTTTGGCGGTGACGCCACTCTTTACTCTTGCCATTTCTCAATCTCCTCTTAACTGTAAGGGAGCATGCGGCGCACGCTCTTTACGTCGGCGTCAGCAACCTGCTCGGTGGAACCGAGGTGGCGCTTACGCTTTGACGTCTTCTTGGTAAGAATGTGATTGAGATGGGACTGCGAGCGCTTGAAGCCGCCCTTGCCCGTCTTACGGAAGCGCTTGGCGGCGCCCCGGTTGGTTTTCATCTTAGACATGTTTTACTCACTTTTAGCCTTGCCACGCACCGGATTATTCCGGCCGCTGCAGGCGGGTAGAGCCTTTTCGGTTGTCACACCTTGAGGCTGTTACTCACTTTTTCTATTGACCATTGCTCTCTTGCCTAGTGTTTCTTAGGCGCGATCACCATGACCATTTGGCGTCCTTCCAATTGCGGCATCTGTTCAACCGAGCCGTATTCTTCCAGGTCATCCCGTACCCTGGCCAGCAGCTGCGAGCCCAGTTCTTTGTGCGCCATCTCCCGACCCCTGAATCGCAAGGTGACTTTGGTCTTGTCACCGTACTCAAGAAAGGCAATCAATTTCTTGAGCTTGATCTGGTAGTCACCTTCCTCCGTTCCCGGACGAAACTTGATCTCTTTAACGTGGACCTGCTTCTGCTTGCGCTTCGCCGATTGGTTTTTCTTGTTTTGTTCAAACAAGTACTTGCCAAAATCCATGACTCGGCAGACTGGAGGTTCGGCCATCGGCGATACTTCGACGAGGTCCAGCCCTTCTTCTTTGGCCAGTTCGATCGCCGCGGCGATGCCCATGACCCCTGCCTGTTCACCGTCGGAACGAATCACTCGTACCTCGGTAGCCTCGATTTCCTCGTTGCGCCTAACTCGCTTTGTGGCTGCGATACCCAAATTCCTCCAGAAACTTATCGGTTCCCGCCTCTTTCGACCACGGCGAATAGCCGCAGCAGCAGCGGGAACGCGATTCTATATAGCCGGATGCCAAGAAACAACTGTCGAAACACCAATATCTTCAAAAAAATCAGTTGTCTTGTTGGCGAAACACCACCATTCCGGAGGCTTGGGTGACGTTACCGGGAATTGGTGGGCGATGGTGGTCTCGAACCACCGACCTCCACGATGTCAACGTGGCGCTCTACCCCTGAGCTAATCGCCCAATCTGATTTTCTGGTGCCCTCTCTTGAATGCCCCTGAGCTAATCGCCCCCGGCCTCCTCGAAGGGAGCCGTAAGATACTGAAGCGCTTGCCTTTCTGCAAGGCTTTATCCAACAGCTTTTTGACTCGCCAGCCCAAGCCCATGATTACGCACAAGCTCTATCTCGTCGCGCAGCCTCGCCGCCTCCTCGAATTCCAGATCCCGGGCGTGTTTGAGCATCAATTTTTCGAGTTTGGCCGCCCGCTTCATCAACTGCTCAGGTGTCATCAGCTCGTACAACGGCTTGTCATCGGCGACTTTTCGGCGCCCTTTTTGCGGTGACGGATAAGCCGCTTCCATGATGTCCGAGACCTGCTTGACGATAGTGGCCGGGGTAATGCCGTGCTCCTCGTTGAAGGCCAGTTGCGTCTCCCGACGACGTCCGGTCTCTTCGAGCGCGCGCTGCATGGAACCCGTCATGTTGTCAGCATAGAGAATCGCCTTGCCGTGCACGTTGCGCGCCGCCCGTCCGATCGTCTGGATCAGGGACCGATCAGAGCGCAGGAATCCCTCCTTGTCGGCATCAAGAATAGCCACCAGCGACACTTCCGGCATGTCCAGGCCTTCGCGCAACAGGTTGATTCCAACGAGCACATCAAACGCGCCAAGTCGGAGATCCCGAATGATCTCAGTGCGCTCAACCGTGCCGATATCCGAATGCAGGTACCTGACACGAACACCATGCTCTCTCAGGTAGTCGGTCAGGTCTTCGGCCATGCGTTTCGTGAGCGTCGTAATGAGTACGCGTTCGTTCTCGGCGACTCGCAACGCGATTTCCGACAGCACATCGTCAACCTGCGTTTTTGCCGGGCGAATTTCAACTGTCGGGTCAATGAGGCCGGTCGGCCTGACCAGTTGTTCCACGACATTGTCCGCATGTTCGTTCTCATACTTGCCGGGCGTGGCGGAGACGTAAATTGTCTGCGGCGAATGAGCCTCGAATTCATCGAATCGCAGAGGCCGGTTGTCGAGCGCTGAGGGCAATCTGAAACCGTACTCGACCAACGTCTCCTTGCGTGAGCGGTCACCTTTGTACATTCCGCCGAGCTGCGGCACGGTCACGTGGCTTTCGTCAATGATGAGTACGGCGTTGTCGGGCACGTAGTCGAACAGACATGGCGGCGGCTCGCCGACATTACGGCCTGATAAATAGCGGGAATAGTTCTCGATGCCTGAGCAATAGCCCAGCTCCCGAATCATCTCTAAATCAAATAAAGTACGTTGCTCAAGTCTTTGAGCTTCAAGGAGTTTATTATGTTCCCTGAGGTACTCCAGCCGATCTTTTAGCTCCACTTTGATGAGCTCGCAGGCCTCAAGCAAACGCGCCCTCGGCGTGACATAGTGGGTCTTGGGGAAGACCGTCAAACGCGGAACACGCCGCACGACCTCCCCGGTCAGCGGGTCGAAGTAGGACAGTGACTCGATCTCGTCGTCGAAGAGTTCGATGCGCACAGCGTCACGGTCCGAGTCGGCCGGAAATATGTCGATGACATCTCCGCGGACGCGGTAGGTGCCGTGCGAAAAATCGATCTCATTGCGTTGGTATTGCAGTTCCGCGAGGCGCCGCAGAATCGACCGCTGATCAACCCGGTCACCGCGTACCAGGTGCAATACCATGCTGAAATAGGCCTCGGGATCGCCAAGGCCATAGATCGCCGAAACAGTGGCTACGATAATCACATCCGGCCGTTCGATGAGCGCTTTGGTCGCCGACAATCGCATTTGCTCGATGTGTTCGTTGATCGATGCGTCTTTTTCGATAAAGGTGTCCGAGCTCGGAACGTAGGCCTCCGGCTGGTAGTAGTCGTAGTACGACACGAAATACTCAACCGCATTCTTCGGGAAGAACTCACGCATCTCACCATAAAGTTGCGCTGCGAGGGTCTTGTTGGGGGCGAGAATGATGGCCGGTCGCTGCAGTCGCGAGATCACGCTCGCAACGGTGAACGTCTTGCCCGACCCGGTCACGCCCAGCAGTGTCTGTCGCGCCAGGCCATCCTCCAGGCCTTCACACAAGCCCTCGATCGCGGCCCCCTGATGGCCGGCCGGCTCGAAGTCGGACACCAACGTGAGTCGATCACGTTCCTCGTGTTGTTTGTTGGGCAGAGCTTTGGATTCACGTACCATGAGTGTCAATATATCGGAGGCAATCGAGTGAGTTTATCAGTTTCCAAACGCATGGCAGCCGTAAGACCGTCTCCGACCGGAGCCGTACTGGCGCTAGCGACCGAATTGCGGCTGGCTGGCCGCGACATCCTTAGCCTTGGCGCCGGCGAACCGGACTTCGACACGCCCCAGCACATCAAGGATGCGGCGGTCGCGGCGATTGCGTCGGGACAAACCAAATACACGCCCGATTGACGGTACCGCAACGCTGAAAGCGGCGATTCAGCGGAAATTCGCGCGCGATAATCAGCTCCAATACGTGCCAGCGGAAATTCTGGTGACCAGTGGCGCCAAACAGGCGCTATTCAACCTGTGTATCGCACTTCTCGGACCCGGCGACGAGGCAATAATTCCCGCGCCTTTCTGGGTCTCTTATCCGGATATGGTGAAGTTGGCCGGCGCAGAGCCGGTCTTGATTGCGGCCGGCATCGAGCAAGATTTCAAGATTTCGGCGGATCAGCTTGAGACGGTCATCACCGACAAGACAAAGCTGTTCATCCTCAACAGCCCGTCGAATCCGACGGGCGCGAGCTACAGTCAGGCGGAACTTCAGGCCCTTGGGCGCGTGCTCGAGCGCCACCCCGGGATCGTGACGGTGTCGGACGATATCTACGAACACATCCACTGGGGTGATGAGCCGTTTGTGAGCTTCGCAACCGCCTGCCCGAAACTCAACGACCGAATCGTGACCACGAACGGGGTATCGAAAGCCTATGCGATGACCGGCTGGCGCATCGGCTACGCGGCAGGACCAGAATGGCTAATTAACGCCATGATGACAGTGCAAAGCCAGAGCACATCGAATCCTTGCAGCATTTCCCAAGCGGCTGCGGAAGCGGCATTGGACGGGGATCAGGCGCCGGTTGCCGATATGACGTCGGCTTACAAGGCGCGGCATGACTATCTTGTCGGCGCACTCAATCGTATCGAGGGCTTCGAATGCCGCCCTGGCGAGGGAACTTTCTATGCATTTCCGAAAGTTTCCGAGGCGCTGCAAGCGAACGGGATCGAAACGGATATCGAACTGGTCGAGCTACTCCTGAGTAAAGCCGATGTGGCCTGTGTACCTGGCTCGGCATTTGGCGCGCCGCAGTACCTGCGCATGTCGTTCGCCTGTTCGATGGAATCGCTGAAAGAGGCTGTGAATCGAATAAAACGGGTCCTGGCAGCTTGACTTCGGCGGGGTGCTGGTCGAAAATTCCGGCCCGCACCTAATGGTGTCGTGAAATTCCCCGATAGCTCAGTTGGTAGAGCGATTGACTGTTAATCAATTGGTCCCTGGTTCGAGTCCGGGTCGGGGAGCCAAATCCTGGAAAGGGCCTTCATCAGAAGGCCCTTTTTTGTCGCCACGCTCGCGCTAGACGAGTATGTCTCGTTTGTGCATCGTGCGAGCGTAGAGAAACAATGCCAGCGAGACCACAAAAATCGTGGCCGTGAATCCGAGGGAAAAAGCGTCTCCCATGATTTCCATGCCATTGGACAGGACGTAGTTTTGGAATGCTGTAATGACCATCGCGACTAGCGATGCCAGGAATACCCCGACAGCATGTCGGCGCCTCAGCAACAGCAAGATCGCGCCAAGCACTCCACCCCAAACGGCGATCGCCCAGGTCGCCACCGCCCAGGCAGGAAGTCCGTAGAAAAAGGCCAGTTGCTCCGGTGTGAATGCGCTCATGTACGCCGCATTTCTTGTCTGCGTCATGACGTAGTCCATTGCGCCCATGCCACTCCACAAGAGTGCGACGATACCGATTACCCATAGGTGCCATGGGGTGGCCTGCGATTGTGTCTCGGTTATTTCCGACATGATTTCCTCCCGCGTTTCCCAACGAGGCCGTATCGACGGCCAAATTCTATTTATCCGGACGTTCGCGCTGTCACGAATTAACGCGCAACCCCTATTTCAATCACCACGTTCCAAAGATAACGAACCAGGTCGACGAAAGCCGCTTCCGAAATACGCTCGTTATCGCCGTGTGCGCCGAAACCACTGCTAATCTCCTCCATGGATCGGGCTGGGCCGATTCCGTAAGCCTGCATCCCCTTGGCTCTAACCTGCGACATATCCGTGGCGCCGGTTGCCATAATAGGCAGCACAGCGACGTCCGGATACATCCGCCTCGCTACGCGCTCCAGTGCCTGGAACATCACATTATCGATTTCCGACGGCGGGGCTGGCGGCCTGTAAATATGTTCGGGTACGATTTCGACCCGCGGCTCGTCAATCACTGCCGCGAGCTCCTCGTAAAAGGCGTCGACATCCTCATCCGGCAACATCCGGATATCGAGAATCGCCGACGCCTCTGAAGGAATAACGTTGCGACGAAAACCCGCATCGATAACGGTAGGCGCTACAGACGATCGCGAGATCGAATAGTGATAGGGAAATGTCTCAAGAAAGTGCTTTTGTATTGAATCACTTTCTTCGGCATTCTCAACGTTGTTGTAGCGAAAGGCATCTTCAGTGGTGGATATTTCTGCCATGCGTTGAAAGTAGATTCGCGTTGTTTCATTCAAGCGAACATCCGTCTGCCATGCGCCTGCTTTCGCAACGGCATTCGCCAGGATAACGACCGCGTTCTCAAGGGTTGGCCTGGAACCGTGCCCTGGCGTGCCTCGCGCGACAAGCGTGACTCGGCGCGGCATTTTCTCAGTCGTTTGAATACCGAATGTTTTTACCGCCCCGTCTTCGATGAGACTCTGTCCACCTTCTGCAAGGCAAAATTCGGCATCGATGGCATCGTAGTGATTCTCGACCATGTAGTTAATCCCGACTTCTGGCGTGCCTTCTTCACCCGCCTCGGCGAGAAATATTATGTCGCGATCCAGCTCAACGCCGTATCGTTTGAGTAACATCATGACCGTCAAGCCCGCCGCGACGTTGTCTTTGTCATCCAGGGTGCCGCGGCCATAAACAAAGCCGTCCTTTCGCTGTCCGCTGAACGGGTCCGCGTACCATTTGTCTCGCTGCACGCCGACAACGTCGGTATGGCCCATGATCAGTAGCGGTCGTTTCGAACCATTGCCGTTGATTCTTGCGACGAGGTTGGCTCGCCGTTTATCAAGTGAATACAACTGCGAATCAATGCCCTCGGCAGCCAGGACCGACTTGAGGTAGTGCGCTACCTCGGTCTCATTTCCCGGCGGATTGGAGGTGTCGATTCGAACCAGGTTCACGAGGTGTTCAATGGACTCTCGCCCGACCTCATCCCAATCGACGAGATAGTCAGATTGCGCGTTCGCGGGCACCGTCAACAGCATAAGAAAGACGAAGAAAAAAGATGGGTAATGCATATTTATTGTTCCCAAACAGTGACTTACGTACGGCGATTATTGCGCGAGTCGAAAGTAACCAGGTGCCACCTCTTGCGCTTGAATAAGTATTGAATGATGAGTCCAATAACTCAAACCAAACGCCGACCATTAGGGAGCTCTATAGTACTTCCACTTGATGCTCATCGCGCATGTCGTCATGGCCGGTGTATTCGTCTGGATCGATCAACGCGGCAAGGAAAGCAAACCTTGGCTCGCCCAGGGTTTGCGCTTCGGAATCGCAGTCACACTGCTGACCGCAGTACCGACCTACATGATTTATTTTGTCGGACAGCCAATGCCCGCGATTCTGGCGATCAGGCAGATCATCGATGACGGAGGCATCTTATCTGATATTCGGCGTCGGCGTCGCGTTTCTGAACAGTTCGGCCGAGAGCGCTTAGACACGCCATCGAGCCCTTTGCGAATGTGGGCACTTAATTTGTTTAGCAATTCGCCGATGTACGCACGAAACGCATCGCCTGTGTCCGGGTGATCAAGCCCGTAAGCGACGGTTGCCTGCAGATAGCCCAGCTTGCTGCCGCAATCATAGCGAACACCAGCGAAGGAATAGGCGTGCACAGCCGCTTCATCAAGCAGATTCGCGATTCCATCGGTGAGTTGTATCTCGCCGCCGGCGCCTTTGCCAATATTCTCTAGTTTGTCGAAAATCTCAGGGCGGAGCAGATACCGCCCAACAACGGCGGAGTCAGACGGCGCGTCCTCTGGTGCGGGTTTCTCAACGATCTGGGTGATTCGTTTGTTGTTGGAAGCGTCAACCGCGACGATGCCGTAGCTTGAGGTGTTCTCGCGCGGAACAGTTTCGACGGCGATAACGCTGCCACCATGCCGGCTGTACTCGTCGGCCATCTGAGCCAGGCAACCCGGCTTACCCGCAATCAGGTCATCTGCCAGGTGCACGAAAAATGGCTCGTCACCGACTGCCGGACGGGCACACAATACGGCGTGACCCAACCCGAGCGGCTTACCTTGGCGTATGTAAATACAGGAGACGCCGGCCGGCACGATGCCGCGAATGGACTCCAACAGTTCATCCTTCCCGGACTCAACAAGCGCCTGTTCGAGTTCAGCGTCGGTGTCGAAGTGGTCCTCGATTGCGCGCTTGGAACTACCCGTGACAAACACCAGCTTGGTTGCGCCCGCCTCTATCGCTTCCTCAACCGCATACTGAATGAGCGGTTTGTCGACGATTGGCAGCATTTCCTTCGGGCTCGCTTTCGTCGCCGGGAGGAATCTTGTTCCGCGCCCCGCAACGGGAAAAACGGCCGCTCTGACTTTTTGGCCCAACTCGATACTCCATTAAAGCCGATGAGGAGCGCATGATAGCCAAAAGTGCGACGCTACGTCATGACGAACATCACAGAGTATTGTGCAAAGTGAGTCGCGCCAGCTACAGGCTGGCGCGACTCGCTGTTGCTCAGCGAATTATCCGGCTACTTCTTCTTCGCGCTCGATACCTGGATGTCGCTCCGGTTCAGGTCCACGGTGCGCTCGCCGATTCCCTTTACCAGTGACAAATCACCGGGATTCTGGAACGGCCCGTGTTTTTTCCGATACTCGACGATTGCCTCTGCCTTGGAGAGGCCTACACCCTTCAACTCCGCCGCAATGGTTTCCGCATCAGCAGTGTTGATGTTTACGGGACCGGCCCATGCGCACAGTGGAAAGACCAGCCAGACGATTGGCCAAACGTATCTAAAAATCTTCATCATTAGCTCCTTATCGTGACGATAGCGCCGCAGAGCCGCGGCATTAAGGAGGATAGTCTTGGTGGCGCAATGTCGCCGTCCGCAAATCTATGCCGAATAAATGAAAACGGATACTACCGATTGGTAATGCTGTGCTGCAGCAAAGTGTCAAACTGCACGCGGGAAGCGGGCCGTTGGGTTTCCCAATTCCGACAACTCGGGCACTGCCAGAGTAGTCGCTGACTGGAAAAGCCGCATTCCTGACATTGATATCGTGGCGTAGCGCGCGCCAATTTGCACAAGGCACCGCGAACTTTCGCCAAAGCCGAGTCATGCGAGCCCTTATCCCCTTCGGAAAGTTGCTGAAGTTCGACAAACTCCCCGAGCGTCGGTTCGTTCAGCATATATTGCTCGACACAACTATCGATTACAGGAATACCACCCAGGTCGTTCACGATAGCCGTGTAGGCTATCAACGAACTTGTCTCAGGATTTTTCGTCAGAAGCGCCTTTAACGCGCGTTCCAGGTTGTCAGTTGCATTCTCGCGCTCATAAATCGTGACGATCTCCGGCAGCGCCTCTGCGATGAGGTAGGTGTTTTCATCGATAATTCGGTGATAGAGCTTCAGAGCGGTCTTCTCATCACCCATATCGCGGGCGATGTGTGCTCGCGTCAATGCGCCGCGCATCGTTCGCGGTCGACCGGACTGAGCTTTCTTGACATGATCGCGAGCCGACGCGTAGTTATTCTCAGCTGCAGCCGCTTCAGCGAGCTCGCAATAGTAATGCGCGATTTGTAGTGCAAGCGAACGCCCGCTTAAGACTTCGAGTCTCTGGCCTGCGTCAATGGCCTTTTCCCAGTCTCGCTCCTGTTCGTAGATGCGTCCCAGACTCTCCAGTGCCTGTACCTGGTAACGAGAGCCCTCCGCAAGACGCGCGAAGATTTTCTCCGCCCGGTCGAGTAGCCCCGCGGCAAGGTAATCTTTCGCTAACGAAAATAAGGCTTGGTCGCGCTGATCCGATGCAAGGTCGGGGCGCGCAATAATGTTCTGATGAATTCGGATCGCACGATCCATTTCACCTCGGCGGCGAAACAGGCTACCAAGAGCAAAGTGAGTTTCGATGGTCTTGTCGTCAACTCGCACCATGCGCAGGAAGTGTTCGAGCGCCTGGTCGGTTTGTTCGTTGAGAAGGAAGTTCAGGCCTTTGAGATAATCAATGTTCAGTGGCGGAGCTGCATCCTCCTCATCACGCTCACCAAATCGACCCATCGCCCACCCTGCAGCGGCGAGCAAGAGAAACAGGCCCGCCAGTAGAAAGGTGGATTCAGTCGGCATCGTTTAACGGCAACCCGCGAAGGCTCGTAACCTCGCTTTCCGACAAGCGCAGCGAGCGACGCAAGACCCGCCGTTCATTGACCAGTTTGATCGCAAAGAAACCCATGCAAAGAATGCCGAACAGCCAACCCAATGCAAACGTTACGGTAAGTACCAGCGGCAATGGCTTGGTGAACTCTGCAAAAGCCAGATCGATATCGACCGTACCAGTGTTAATGGCGGTAAACGTCGCCATCAACGCCGCGATCACGATGATGAGAACCAGCAGGCCGACACGTTTCAGCATGCGTTCACTCCAGGAGTGTCAGACAGTGGAAAAAAACACATCGCCGCACCGTACTAAGCGCAGTCAGTTCTTGATTGGAAAGTGGCGACTCTCGTTAACCCGCTCGCGGAGATCTTTGCCGGGCTTGAAATGCGGTACGTATTTCCCTGATAGCGCTACCGCTTCGCCCGTCTTGGGATTGCGGCCAATTCGCGGTGGACGATAGTGCAGCGAGAAACTGCCAAAGCCACGAATTTCAATACGCTGTCCCTTGGCCAACGAGTCGCTCATCAGGTCAAGCAAATGCTTTACCGCGAGTTCCACATCTTTTGCCGGCAGGTGCTTTTGCTTGCGGGAAATTGATTCTATGAGTTCAGATTTTGTCATTATACTTGTCGCCGTACCGCCTTGTCAGCGTAACCCACGGATAGTAAAGACAATAATAGCCCGGACCGGGCGGTCCGGGCTACCTTTTTTACTTATTATTTGCTTCCGCCGGACATCTTTTCCTTCAGAAGCTCGCCAAGGGTGGTTCCCACAGGGGCTGCGGCGGAGTCAGCCTTGTAGCTGCTGACAGCCTCGGCCTCGTCATGAACCTCTTTCGCCTTGATCGAGAGCGCTATTGCGCGATTCTTTCGATCCACATTGGTGAACTTCGCCTCGATTTCTTCGCCAACCTTGATCATGGTCCGCGCGTCTTCCACGCGGCCACGGGCCAGTTCGGATGCGCGCAGCGAACCGAAGACCCCGTCGCCGAGATCCACCGTTGCGCCGCGGGCGTCGACTTCCGTGACGGTACCTTTGACGATCGTGTTCTTCGGATGCGTCGCAAGCCAGTTCGAAAACGGATCTTTCTCGAGTTGCTTGATACCCAGAGAAATCCGTTCACGCTCAGCGTCGATCGCGAGCACTGCCGCCTCGATCTCCTGACCCTTCTTGTAATTACGAACGGCTTCTTCGCCGGGGTAATCCCAGGAAATGTCAGAGAGGTGCACGAGACCATCGATGCCGCCGTCCAATCCAATGAAGATGCCGAAATCGGTGATTGACTTGATCTGTCCCGATACTTTGTCTCCGCGGTTGAAGGTTGTTGCGAACTCTGCCCATGGATTCGACTTGCATTGTTTAACGCCAAGCGAGATGCGTCGACGCTCCTCGTCAATCTCGATCACCATGACTTCGACTTCCTCGCCGATGGATACGACACGCGCTGGATTGACGTTCTTATTGGTCCAGTCCATTTCGGAAACGTGAACCAGGCCTTCAACACCATCCTCGATCTCAACGAAGCAACCGTAGTCAGCAATGTTGGTGACCTTGCCAAAGATGCGTGTGTTTTGAGGATACCGACGTGCCAAATCCTGCCAGGGATCATCACCCAATTGCTTCATACCGAGCGACACTCTCTGACGCTCGCGGTCGAACTTGAGGATCTTGACTTCAATTTCCTGGCCAACTTCAACCACCTCGGAAGGATGCTTGACGCGCTTCCAGGCCATGTCGGTGATGTGCAGGAGACCGTCGATGCCACCGAGATCGACGAATGCGCCGTAGTCGGTGAGGTTCTTGACGATACCCTTGGCCATGTTGCCTTCCTGCAGCTCTGCAAGCAGCGCTTCGCGCTCGGCAGAAAACTCCTTTTCGACAACAGCCCGTCGCGATACAACCACGTTGTTGCGCTTTTGATCGAGCTTGATGACCTTGAACTCGAGGCTCTTGCCTTCGAGGTAGGCCGGATCGCGAACCGGGCGAACATCAACGAGTGAACCCGGCAAAAAGGCTCGGACATTGTCAATCTCGACAGTAAAGCCACCCTTAACGCGGCCATTGATAACGCCTTCGACGACGTCACCAGCTTCGAACGCTTTCTCAAGATCAATCCAGGTGCGCGCACGGATCGCCTTTTCGCGAGACAGCTTGGTCTCACCAAAACCGTCTTCGACGGCATCCAATGCGACTTCCACGGTATCGCCTACGGAGATGCCGCCTTCAATCTTGTCGTTCTTGAATTGTTCGAGAGGGATTACGGCCTCTGACTTGAGACCTGCGCTGACGAGTACAACATCGTCATTAACCGCGACAACGATACCGGTAATGATGGAACCCGGCTTTATTTGTTGACTGGCAAAACTTTCTTCAAATAACTCAGCAAAACTTTCAGACATGTTTAAAAAACCCAAGGGAACGATAGGTTCCCACCCAAACGCCTGGTCGCTTCCTGCTACCGACGGTCATTAAAAAAAAGGAACGAACATCCTGTCCGATCCCGTCCTTAGATCTTCCTTTGAAAAACTAGAGGTCTGAGACCCAATCAAGCACCGTCTTCGTAACAGCCTCGATGGACTGGCCCGAGGAATCCAGAATTCTGGCGTCCTCTGCCGGCCTTAGCGGAGCGACCGATCGCTCGGAATCCCGCCGGTCACGGTCCTCTATGTCCCGTGAAAGGGCGGCAAGGCTAACATCCATACCCTTGTCTTTCAACTGCTTATGGCGCCTTCTGGCCCGTTCCTCGGCGCTCGCTGTCAGGAATATCTTGAGCGCCGCATCCGCAAATACGTGCGTCCCCATATCCCGGCCATCCGCGACCAGCCCTGGCGGCTGCTGGAAGGCGCGCTGTCGCGCTAATAGTGCGTCTCGAACAGCCGGAATCTGCGCTACCGCGGACGCGCCCGCCCCGGTTTCCTCAGTTCGAACCTGGCGTGTCACATCCTCGCCTGCGAGCCAGATCCGCTCGGATCCGTCCTCGTAACTGTCAAATCGGACGTCCAGTGCGCCTGCGACCACCGCCAGGCGACGCGCGTCGTCGAGGGGAATACCCGCTTTTACCGCCGACAGCGCCACCAGGCGATACAGCGCTCCGCTGTCCAGAAGATGCCACCCCAGCGCCTGCGCAACTCGATGCGCGATCGTACCTTTGCCTGATCCGCTTGGACCATCAATGGCAATGACCGGAGCAGCCTTCTTCATTCCGTCTCGCCCTCCTCGACAAGAATATCCGCTCCGATCGACGCCATGCAGGCAGCGAAACCCGGGAATGAGGTTTCAACGGCGTCGACGTCGCGAACAACGACCTCACCATCGGCAACCGTACCCGCTATCGCTAGAGACATCGCCACACGATGATCCCCAAAGCTGTCGACGCTGCCACCGTTGAAATGCCCACCATGAACCACGGCACCGTCCGGCGATTCGTCAACAGTGATACCAAGTCTTCGCATGCCCTCCGCCATCGCTGCGATTCGATCACTTTCCTTAACGCGTAGCTCGCCGATTCCAGAAAACACTGTTTTTCCGGTGGCGGCCGCAGCGGCAACGAACAACACGGGGAACTCATCAATCGCGAGTGACACAAGCCCGGGATCCACGACTCCTCCGCTTAACTTCGATGACCGGACGCGGATATCGGCGACCGGTTCCTGTCCAACCAGCCGGGCATTCTCCATACCAATGTTGGCATCCATGCCCTGCAATATGTCGATCACGCCGGTGCGCGTCGGGTTGACGCCGACATTACTAATCAGAACGTCGGAATTTTCGGCAAGCAGTGCCGCCAGCATCAGGAAGGATGCTGAGGACAGATCAGCCGGTACCTGCACCTCGCATCCCCGCAGCGTCTGCCCCCCCTTTATCGATATGCGGTTGCCCTCAGTCGTTACGGGCACGCCCATCGATCTGAGCATACGCTCAGTATGATCCCGGGTAACGTTGGGCTCAGTAACCGACGTCGCGCCATCTGCGTAGAGCCCGGCAAGCAGGACCGCCGATTTCACCTGAGCGCTTGCGACCGGCATTGCATAGTCGATTGCGTGCAGGCGCAATCCCCCCGCAATCTGCAGCGGCGGAGATCCATCGCAATCGCTATCGATTGCGGCGCCCATTTGGGTCAGCGGCGTGATCACGCGGCCCATTGGGCGGCTGCTCAACGATTCATCTCCAACCAGCGTACTGTCGAAACGTTGTGCGGCCAACAAGCCCGCCATCAGGCGCATCGCCGTGCCGGAGTTGCCGAGATCCAACGGCCCGGCGGCCTGGCGCAATCCGTGCAGGCCGACCCCCTGAATAGCGACCTCGGTCGCGCTCACCTGGTCAATTTCCACGCCCAGCTGCCGCATGGCCGCCATCGTCGCGAAGCAGTCGTCGCCAGCCAGGAATCCGCTGACGTCGGTGGGTCCCTCCGCGATACTACCGAGCATGAGCGCCCGATGAGAAACGGATTTGTCGCCCGGCACTGTGACCGTTGCATCGCCGACCTTGGATGGAGAAATTATAAAGTGCATGAAGCTAATGCGTCAGCCGATCGCCTTGGGATAGGCTCCGAGTACCTTAAATAGTGAACTCTTCTCTTCAAGTTGCACTAATGCGTCGGAGACCGGCGATTCCGCCGCGTGCCCCTCGATATCGATAAAGAATACATAGTCCCATTTTCGTCGCCGCGACGGGCGCGACTCGATACGCGTCATGCTTATGCTGTGATCGGCGAGTGGTTGCAGCAATTGATGCAAAACGCCCGCGCCGCCGGCCGTGTCGCCCGTCGATATCAACAACGTCGTCTTGTCCTCACCACTCGGCGCCAGCAACTTTTGTCCGACGACGAGGAAGCGCGTCGCATTGTCAGGGCGGTCCTCGATATTGTTGGCCATGATATCGAGTTCGTAGACATCGGCAGCGACCTCCGGTCCGATCGCCGCGGTGCCGTCTTCGTCACGGGCGCGCCGCGCTCCGGCCGCATTGCTTGACATGCCGATCAACTCAACGTGCGGGAGATTCTCGCGTATCCAGCCGCGACACTGAGCGAGTGATTGCTCGTGCGCGCAAATACGCTCGATATTTTCGAGCCCCTTGAACTTGCTCATCAAATGCTGCTCGATCTTGAGCTCGATCTCACCCGCGATCTTGAGCGGCGATGTCAGGAACATATCCAGCGTGTTGTTGACGGACCCCTCGGTCGAGTTTTCGATCGGAACGACGCCGAAGTCCGCCGCACCGCACTCGACTTCCTGAAACACCTCGTCAATCGTATGAAACGGCAATGCGCGAACTGAGTGTCCGAAATGCTTAAAGACGGCTGTTTGCGTAAACGTGCCCTCGGGCCCCAGGAATCCGATTTTCAAGAGGCTCCTGCTGCGCAAGGCAGGCCGACATGATTTCGCGAAACAAACGCAGCATCTCTTCGTCGCGCATCGGACCCTCGTTTCGGTCCAATACAGCGCGGAGAACCTCCGCCTCACGCTCCGGCCGGTAGTAGTCCACAGCGGAGGCAAGCTCTCCTTTGGCAATGCCAACCAGCTGCGCGATCTTGGCCCGATCATTGATAAGCAGTTGAAGCTGCTCGTCAATGCTATTGATGCGCCGCCGAATCTCAGCGAGATCCGGCTTTTTCGACTTGTGGTCCGACTCTGCCATTCCAATCCAGTTAGAAAACCGTAACGGAATCCTCAGGTTACAGGCTTACCGAGATTTCGCAACGTCAAGACGCCGTCGATTGCGCGAATCTCCGAAAGGAGCTCAGCCGTTGGCTCCTTATTCACGTCAACAATCGTGTACGCAAAATCACCAACTGACTTGTTGAGAAGGTCTTCGATATTCAGACCGGCATTCGCCAGGTCGGTGGAAATCTGGCCGACCATGTTCGGCACATTGGCGTTCGCAATGGTTATACGCCAGGCGTCGAGACGCGGCAGGCGCGCCTCCGGGAAGTTAACCGAGTGTCGAATATTGCCATTTTCAAGGTAGTCCTTGACGTTCTCGGCGACCATGATGGCGCAATTTTCTTCGGCTTCGCTCGTCGAGGCACCAAGATGCGGCAGGGCGACGACTTTCGGGTGTGCGATCAGTTCGGTCGTCGGAAAATCAGTAACGTAAGCCTGCAGCTTGCCACTGTCCAATGCTGCCATCGCGGCCACATCGTCGACGACGCCACCGCGAGCGAAGTTAATCAGTACCGCGTTGTCGTTCATCAGCGCCAGACGGCCGGCGTTCACCATATTCCGGGTCGCATCCATCAGGGGCACATGCACGGTAACGAAGTCAGCGTGTTGGAAAAGCTGGTCCAAAGTGTCCTCTTGCTCGACACCTGATGACAGCTGCCACGCGTTTCGAACCGTAATCGACGGATCAAATCCATCGACCTTCATGCCAAGGTCGAGGGCCGCATTTGCGACTTCAACGCCAATCGCTCCCAGACCGATGACCCCCAGCGCCTTGCCGGGCAATTCGAAGCCAACGAACTTCTTCTTGCCTGCTTCAACCGCTTTGTTCAATGCATCTCCGGTCTCAGTCAACGAACTAACATACTCCCGGGCATTGCACAGATTGCGTGCGCCAATAAGCATACCCGCGATCGCCAGTTCCTTGACCGCATTCGCATTCGCACCCGGCGCATTGAAAACGGGCACGCCGCGCGCGCTCATCATATCAATTGGAATATTGTTGGTACCGGCACCGGCTCGACCGATCGCCGCAACCGTGTCGGGGATATCCATGTCATGCATATTTTGCGATCGCAGAAGAATCGCGTCGGGATGTGCGATTTCCGACGCCACTTCGTAGCGTTCGCGCGGCAGTCGACGCAGCCCCTCGACTGCGATGTTATTAAGCGTTAGTACTTTGAACATGCTATTACCCGTTATGTTTTTCGAAGTCCGCCATGAAGTCGATCAGCGCATCGACCGCTTCTTCTGTGACTGCGTTGTAAATTGAGGCGCGCATGCCACCGACAGAACGATGCCCCTTCAGGTTCGTCAATCCGGCGGCGCTGGATTCCTCAAGAAACTTCGCGTCGAGCGAAGCGTCGGCCAAAATAAAAGGCACGTTCATCCATGATCGACAATCCTTGCTCACCGGGTTGGAGTAGAAAGCCGAGGCATCGATCGCAGCGTATAGCTTGCTGGCCTTGCGCCGATTGACTTCCCCAACCGCCTCGAGCCCGCCACGATCCTTCAAATACCGGAACACCAGATCTGCCACGTACCAGGCAAAAGTCGGTGGCGTATTCGTCATGGAATCAGACTCAGCGTACGCCTTCCAGGTCATCAGGTGAGCGTTATTTGGCCGCACCTTGTCGAGCAGCTCATTACGAACGATGACCAGCGTAATGCCCGCGGGCCCGATGTTCTTTTGAGCGCCAGCGTAGATAACGCCGAAGCGGCTGACATCAATCGGTCGCGACAGAATAGTGCTGGACATGTCGGCGACGAGCGGCACGTCACCACCGGGGATGAAATGAAATTCAACGCCGGCGATCGTCTCATTGGGGGTGTAGTGCAGGTACGCCGCTTTCGCACTGCGATCCCAACTGGATTCATCGGGGATATGCGTGAAATTGCTATCGGAAGCATCGGCGACCACCCTCGCGTTGCAGAACTTCTTCGCTTCGCCGGCCGCTTTCTTGCCCCAGCTGCCCGTAACCACATAGTCGGCTGTGTCATCGGGCCGTGTCAGGTTGAGTGGCGCCATCGCCATCTGCAGTGTCGCTCCGCCCTGTGGAAAAAGCACACTGTAGTCGCCGGGAATCCCGAGCAATTGCCGGGCGTTGGCCTCTGCTCGGGCAGCCAGCTCTACGAAGTGCTTGCCGCGGTGGCTGACTTCCATGACCGACATGCCCGTACCCTGCCAGTCGGGAATATCGTTGCGGATGATTTCGAGAACTTCGAGAGGTAGCGCCGCGGGACCGGCACTAAAATTATAAACGCGCGACATGTCGCCAGGATCCTTGCAAGAAAGGGGGGTAATTTCAGGGCGAGTATTGTTACGGTTTGGCGTCTCAAATGCACTAAGTAAATAACGCGATCGACTACGACACCAACGGCCAAACAACGCACCAAAACAGTGCGTTATTCGTCGTCGTCCTCGATCGACTCGATACGTGCCAGTCCGACCAGTCGCTGGTCGCTCTCAACGCGGATCAACCGCACACCCTGGGTATTGCGGCCCATGATTGAGATGTCCTCGACACCGGTCCGAACCAGTGTCCCGTTTGAGCTGATCAGCATGATTTCGTCTTCTTCCTCGACCTGTATAGCACCAACTGTCCTGCCATTTCGATCCGTCGTCTGAATGGCGATAACACCCTGTCCACCGCGACCCTGTACCGGGAAATCATCGACAGGCGTACGCTTCCCGTAGCCATTTTCAGTCGCGGTAAGAATCAGGCCGTCGTGCATAATGGTCAGGGCAATCACCTCATGACCCGTCGGGCAACTTGATTCCCCGAACGCCGGCCGCACCGCGCCCCATCGGACGTACGTCGGATTCAGCGAACCGAATAGCTTTGCCGTGGCTGGCCACAAGGAGAATTTCGGCCTTGCCATCGGTGATCGCGACGTCCACCAGTTTGTCATCGCCACGCAAATCAACCGCAATAATGCCGCTCGCCCTCGGCCGCGAGAACTGTTTCAGCGGCGTCTTTTTGACCGTACCACCCGACGTCGCCATGAACACGAAATGGCCTTCGTCGTATTCGCGTATGGGCAGAATCGCGTTGATTCTCTCGTCTTTCTCCAGCGGCAACAGATTCACGATGGGTTTACCGCGAGAACCCCGACTCGCTTGTGGCACCTGGTAGACCTTGAGCCAGTACATCTTGCCGCGGCTCGAGAAACACAGGATCGTGTCATGCGTATTGGCGACAAACAGGTTGTCGATGAAGTCCTCATCTTTCACCTTCGTCGCCGAGCGACCACGGCCACCACGTTTCTGCGCCTGGTAGACGTCAATTGGCTGGGCCTTCGCATAGCCCCCGTGGGAAAGCGTTACAACGACTTCTTCTTCTGGAATCAGGTCTTCGACGCTGAGGTCCGAATGATCCTGAACGATCTCGGTACGGCGCTCGTCGCCGTAGCTGTCGCGCATCTCGATGAGTTCCTCACGAATAACCTCAACCAGCCGGTCCGGATCTGCCAATATATGAGAAAGTTGTTTAATTTTACCAAGTATCTCTTTGTATTCTTTGATTATTTTATCTTGCTCAAGACCGGTCAGCCGGTGCAAACGCAAGTCGAGAATTGCCTGCGCCTGCACAGCGGACAGGCGGTATTCGCCATCGACAAGGCCGCTGCCGGCAACGAGGTCATCCGGCCGCGTATCCGTGTCGCCAGCACGCTCCAACATGGCCGTCACTTCGCCGGGCGCCCATCCCCGCCCCATCAGTCCGACCTTCGCATCAGCGGGCGACGCGGAACCCTTGATCAGGGCAATAACATCGTCAATATTCGCCAACGCGACGGTCTGGCCTTCCAGGACATGAGCGCGATCACGCGCTTTTCGCAAATCAAATATGGTGCGCCGGGTCACGACCTCGCGCCGGTGAGTAAGGAAAGCCTCCAGCACCTGCTTCAGATTCATCAGCTTGGGCTGGCCGTTGATCAACGCCACCATGTTGATGCCGAAAACACTTTGCATGGGCGTTTGTTTGTAGAGATTGTTGAGTACGACGTCGCTAACCTCGCCCGTCCTTAGCTCGATGACGATACGCATGCCGTCTTTGTCGGACTCGTCGCGCAGCTCGCTGATGCCCTCGATACGTTTCTCGCGCACCAAATCTGCAATTTTTTCGATCAGGCGGGCCTTGTTAACCTGGTACGGTAGCTCCGTTACAATAATTGCCTCTTTGCCGCGAGCATTGATTATTTCGATTTCTGTGCGCGCACGGATGTGCACACGCCCCCGTCCAGTCCTGTACGCCGAATAGATGCCCTGGGCACCATTGATGATGCCGGCTGTCGGAAAATCGGGCCCCGGGATATGTTCCATCAGCGCGGGCGTTTCGATTGTCGGATCTTCAATCACCGCGAGGCAGGCGCTGATGACTTCAATGAGATTGTGTGGCGGGATGTTGGTCGCCATGCCGACGGCGATACCGGACGAACCATTAACGAGCAGGTTGGGGATTCGCGTCGGCATAACTGACGGCTCGCTCTCAGAGCCGTCATAGTTTTCAACGAAATCAACGGTTTCCTTTTCAATGTCCGCCAGCAATTCGTGCGCAATTTTGGACATGCGGACTTCGGTGTATCGCATGGCCGCGGGCGAGTCTCCATCAACAGATCCGAAGTTACCCTGGCCATCGACGAGCATGTAGCGCATCGAGAACGGCTGCGCCATGCGAACGATCGTGTCGTACACCGCGGAATCGCCGTGCGGATGGTATTTACCGATGACGTCACCAACGACACGTGCCGATTTCTTGTACGGCTTATTAAAGTCGTTGCCGAGCTCCCGCATCGCGTGCAGGACACGTCGATGAACCGGTTTGAGGCCATCACGCACATCGGGCAGCGCCCGACCGACGATGACGCTCATCGCGTAATCCAGATACGACTGCTGCATCTCCTCTTCGAGACTTACAGACAGCAATTCCTGTGCAACTTCAGTCATAATTTTCTACTTTCCTGGCTCACAGTCTCAGCGCAATTCCGTTCCCTGGAACCGGAATGCAAGCGATATTTTCAAGTGGGTTTCAAGCGGACCAGAATCTTGATTTCGGCGGGTCAAACAGGGTCTTTTCCGAGCTTCCGATCAAGGCTGTGATAATACCACAGCGGCGGCCTGAACAGCACAGTTTCTGCGACTTTATAGGGGCTGAAACGCAGCGCTGGCGGTGTTCCCCGCGACGCGTATACTGCCTCAACTATGCATCATTGTGACACCCTGATCGCGCCACGTTGGTGCATCCCAGTTACACCTTCCGGGACCGTCCTCGGCAGACACGCTGTGATCGTGACGGACGGAAAAATCACGGACCTTCTGCCTCTCGAAATGGCGCTCGAAATCTATCAGCCCAGCGTGCTGATCGAGCGCCCCGAGCACGTGCTGATTCCGGGCCTCGTCAATGCGCATACACACGCGGCAATGACGCTCCTGCGTGGCCTCGCCGACGACATGGCGCTCGAGGCGTGGCTTCGCGAGGGCATCTGGCCTGCCGAGAAACGCTGGGTCAGCGCCGAAATGGTCCGTGACGGCACGGAATTGGCCATAGCGGAGATGATTTCGGCCGGCATTACCTGCTTCAGCGACCAGTACTTCTACCCGGAAATCGTTGCTGAGACAGCCGTGGACCTCCATATGCGCGCGATGGTCGGCACGCCCGTCGTCGAGTTCCCGACTAGCTGGGCACAAAGCGCCGAGGAATACCTGCGAAAGGGCTCGGACCTGGTGCACGACCCTTACGTTGAGCACCCCCTGATTTCCACCTGCTATGCGCCCCACTCCCTGAGCGCATTGTCAGACGAGTCGTTTACCGCGCTTCGGGTTTTGGCGGACCAGCTCGACGTCCCCGTGCAGATACACCTGCACGAAACGTCGGCAGAAATCGCAGCGTCCGTCGAGAAGACCGGCAAACGCCCCTTCGAACGCCTGGACGATCTTGGCCTTATCAATGCGTCGCTTCTCGCCGTGCACGCCGTGCACATGACGGACTTGGAAATCGGTCGGTTCGCGGAATCCGGCGTGAATATTGCGCACTGCCCAAGGTCCAATTTGAAACTCGCGAGTGGGATTGCACCGATAAGCCGTTACCAATCGGCCGGAGTGAACGTGGGCATCGGCACGGACGGGGCTGCAAGCAACAACGTATTGGACGTGCTCGCCGAAATCCGCCTGGCGGCGCTGCTCGCCAAAGCGAGTTCTGACGACGCCACCACCCTGTCCGCAGCTGAGGCGCTACACATGGGAACGCTGGGTGGAGCAAAGGCGCTCGGGCTGGCACATTCGATCGGCTCCATAGAGGCCGGCAAATGGGCGGATCTCACCTGCGTGGATCTCAGCGGCCTCAACAGCCAACCCGTTTACGACGTAATCTCGCAACTCGTGTATACCGCCCATGCGAATCAGGTCTCGGATGTCTGGGTGGCAGGAAAACATCAGCTGGATAACGGTGAACTTGCCCATATCAATACGGACGAGTTGCTGGAACGCAGCAACGAATGGCGCGACCGTATCGCCGCGACGACCGACCGATAACCTGGGTAATTCGACGATGACAACCACGACTGACAATGTAGACCCGGCAGAGCTTGCCAAATTTGACTCACTGGCGTCTCGCTGGTGGGACACCCAGGGGGACTTCAAACCGCTACATGAAATCAATCCGTTACGGCTCGACTGGATTCGACAGCACATTAATCTTCGCGACTGTCACGCCGTGGACATCGGCTGTGGCGGCGGCATCCTCACCGAGTCGATGGCGGCTGCGGGAGCTACTGTTACGGGCATAGATATGGCCGATGGTCCGCTGTCCGTCGCTCGTTTGCATCAGCATGAGTCCGGCGCCGAAGTCGATTATCGCAAATCGACCGCTGAAGAACTTGCCGCCAATGAGGCCGGGGAATATGACGTTGTGACGTGCCTGGAAATGCTTGAGCATGTTCCTGACCCGTCTCAGGTCATCAAGTCCTGCGCTGAGCTCGTGAAGCCCGGAGGGCATGTTTTCTTCTCGACCATCAATCGCAATCCCAAGTCTTTCCTGTTTGCGATCGTCGGCGCCGAGTATGTGCTTAAGCTATTGCCCAGCGGCACGCATGAGTATGCGAAGTTCATACGGCCGTCCGAACTGGAGGCCTGGGCACGTAAAGCGGGCCTCGAGCTCGTCTCCAGCATTGGCATGCAATACAACCCGTTCTCCAAGGAGTATTCGCTGGGATCCAACCTGGATGTCAATTACCTGATGTACTTCCGGCGGCCCACGGACTGATGCAGATCCAGGACAACGAGTTTGGCCTGGTGCTTTTCGACCTCGATGGCACACTCGTGGATACCGCACCAGACATGGTGGCGACACTGCAGGAAATGCAGGCGGACCATGGCTATGAGCGGATCGCATACGATCTCGGGCGCGCCAACGTGTCCAACGGCGCTATGGGACTGTTGCGCGTCGGCTTCCCCGATATTGACGAAGAGGGTCGCCAGATCATGGTCGGCGAGTACATTGAGCGCTACGCAGACCAACTGTGTGAGCAAACCCGGATCTTCGCCGGACTCGACACACTTCTTGAGCAACTTGATGGTGCCGGGTGTCCGTGGGGCGTCGTTACCAACAAGCCAGAGCATCTGACGAATCCCTTGCTGGAGGCGCTCGGACTGGCAGATCGCAGTGTCTGCACAATCAGCGGCGACACCCTGTCAGTTCGCAAACCTGAACCTGGTCCGATCCTCCTCGGTTGCGACATTGCCGGCGTGGACGCCTATCGGTCGATCTACATCGGAGACGCGGAACGCGACATCGAGGCCGGCCTTCGCGCCGGCGCGGCGACGATTGCAGCTGCGTACGGCTACATCACCGAAGACGACGACCCTCGCGAATGGGGTGCCGATATCATCGCGGTCGATACCCAAGAACTGACGCAAATCGTCCTCAAAGCAGTTAACCTTGAATCCTGATGATTTCTGTCACTATTGACCCTGTTTACATCGAAGTCGGGGCGCCAGCGCTGGCGATTGGGCTTGCCACGGGTGCCCTGATCACCTGGTTGATTAGCCGACAGCGGCGCAAAAGACTCATCGAGAAAATTAGCCTGACCGAGAACGAGCTGAAGAATCAGGAGACGCTGCAGCAGGAGCGTGAGGCCGCATTCGAACTGGCTAACGCGAAGCTCACGGCGGCGTTTTCAGACCTGGCGAATCAATCCCTGCAATCCAATAGCGAGAACTTTCTCAGGCTGGCGGAGCAGAACCTGGGTACCCAACAGGAGAAAGCCAAGCGCGAACTGAGCGAACGCGAAAAAGCCGTCGAAACCCTCGTGAAACCAATCCGCGACGCGCTCGAGGCATCGCAGAAACAGATCACGGAACTGGAGAAATCACGCAGCGAGGCGTATGGCGGCATCAAGAACCAGCTCGAGGAGATGCAACTCAGCCAGAAATCGCTCGCAAAGGAAACACAAAACCTGGTCAATGCGTTGCGGCGACCTGAGGTCCGCGGTCGCTGGGGCGAGATTACCCTGCGTCGCCTGGTCGAATTGGCGGGCATGGTTGAGCATTGTGACTTCCAGGAACAGGTCCATACATCGGGGGAAAACCAGGCGATTCGTCCGGACATGATCGTAAGAATGCCCGACCAACGGGTGCTGGTTGTCGACGTCAAAACGCCGCTAGATGCCTACCTTGCCGCGGCTGAAGCCGCGGATGATGTGCAGCGCAAGCTTGGGCTCGAACGACACGCGAAGAACGTACGGGCCCACATACGCATGCTGTCATCGAAAGCTTACTGGGATCAGTTCGACGAGAGCCCTGAGTTCGTCATTCTCTTTATTCCGGGCGATCAGTTCCTGAGCGCCGCGCTCAATGAACAGCCCGACCTGATCGAATATGCATTGTCCAAACAGATTATCCTCGCGACGCCGACCAGCCTGGTCGCGCTGCTCAAAGCGGTTGCCTATGGCTGGCGACAGCTCGCGCTCGCAGAGAACGCCAAGGAAATTCGAATTCTGGCGGAAGATCTTTACGGCCGGCTGGCGACTTTTGTTACGCACATGAATCGTGTGGGCCGGCAGCTCGCAAGCAGTGTCGACAACTACAACAAGGCTGTCGGGTCACTGGAACGCAACGTGCTGCCCGGCGCTCGCAAGTTCGTCGAGCTGGGCGTGCATGCCAGGAAAGAGGTGGAGCCACTGGAAAGGCTCGAATCCGTGCCTCGCGCAATGACCGAAGGAATCGAACCATGACGATCGATCCCCGGTCCTATGAATACCCCGATGATTTGCTCCGTGATCGCATTATCCTGATAACCGGCGCGAGCGACGGCATAGGCAAGGCGTTGGCGCTACACGCCGCCGGCCTCGGCGCACAGGTGGTCCTGCACGGCCGCAATGTCAAAAAGCTCGAGAGAGTGTACGACGAGCTCGAAGCGATTGAGGCTGCCCCGCGACCGTCCATCGCAGTGATGGACCTTGCCTCCGCTAACAGCGAGTCTTATACCTCGCTTGCGAACAGCATTGAGCAGGAATTCGGCCGACTCGACGGCCTGGTATTGAACGCGAGTATTCTGGGCGAACGTTTTTCCATTGAGCAATACGACGCCGTCTTGTGGCAGCGAGTCATGCACGTAAACGTAACGTCGTCGTTCGCAATAACACAGGTCTTATTGCCACTGCTGCACAATTCGGACGATGCATCGGTCATCTTCACCAGCAGCGGCGTTGGCCGCACCGGGAAAGCATTCTGGGGCGCCTATGCGGTGTCCAAGTTTGCGACGGAGGGCTTGTCGCAAGTACTTGCCGATGAAAATCGACAAAGCAATTTGCGTTCAAACTGCATAAATCCGGGCCCCACGCGCACCGGGATGCGATTGGCGGCCTACCCGGCGGAAAACCGGGACAAGCTCAAGGGTCCGGAAGATATTCTGGCGGCGTACATCTACCTGTTAGGGCCGGACAGCAAGGGCGTCACCGGACAGAGCATTGATGCGCAGTGATACTTTGCTTTAATTAAGGCTTATAACTTACCGTTTCTTATACTTTTTATTCCTTTTCCTTTGCGGGCGGGGCTCCCCTGGCGGTTTCAGGCCTGCCGCGTGATACAAGGCTCTCACCTGCGCCGGCGTTAACGCCTCATATCTGCCGCGACGCACATTCCGAGGAAGCTGGAGCGGGCCGTAGCCGGTGCGAATCAGTCGGCTGACCTCATAACCGATGGAATCCCAAAGCCGTCGGACCTCGCGGTTGCGGCCTTCTTTCAAGGTCACATTAAACCAGCGATTCGCGCCGTCGCCCCCCGCGTGTTCGATCTTGTCGAAATGAGCCGGCCCATCCGACAATTCGACCCCGGTCTGCAGCTTCTCGAGCTCTGTGCGCGTCGGACTACCGTGCACTCGAACCGCGTATTTTCGAACGATCTCGGATGAAGGGTGCATTAACGCATTAGCCAACGCCCCGTCTGTCGTGAACAAGAGTAGTCCAGTCGTCGCAAGATCCAATCTGCCTACGGCAACCCACCGTGCGCCTTTGAGCTTCGGTAGCGCGTCGAAAACCAGCTTTCGCCCTTCCGGGTCGTCGCGGCTTGTAACTTCATCGCCCGGTTTATTGTAGACAATGTGGCGATGCGGCTGAGGGACCCGTCGCAGCGATAGTGGTCGCCCGTCTAACGCAATTTTTTCAGTACCCTCGAGAGGCTCACCGAGTTCCGCCGCCCGACCGTCAACAGTGAGCCGCCCTTCCCTGATCCAGGTTTCGACTTTGCGACGCGAGCCGTGCCCGGCCGCCGCGAGGACTTTCTGAATGCGATCAGCCAACCGGGTCAGGCCACTCTGAGACCACCAGCTCCTCGATTTCTTCTTCTTGCTCGGCGTGCCCTTCCGGAAACAGCACAGGCAGGTCGTTGGCCGCTTCTGGCAATGCCTCGTCCATCGCCTCTTCTGCAACCTCTTCCATTGCCTCTTCCGCAACCATCTCCGAATTCTCCTCCACGTCGCTATCCGAATGGTCTTCGACCTCCGGGAGATTCAGCTGCACCCGAAGACTTTCCCAATCGGAGAGATCGGCGAGCGGCGGAAGATCATCGAGCTTCTTGAGGCTGAAATAGTCGAGGAAGACTTTTGTCGTACCGAACATAGCGGGTCGCCCTGGCACATCACGGTGCCCGACAACGCGAACCCAGTCGCGCTCAAGAAGCTGGCGAACTATATTGGAACTCACCGCTACTCCGCGAATTTCCTCAATCTCGCCACGCGTGATCGGTTGGCGATAAGCGATCAGCGCCAGCGTTTCGAACAAGGCACGCGAGTAGCGCGGCGGTCGTTCTTCCCAGAGTTTTGTCAGCCGATCCGCCATCGATGTTTTGATTTGCATGCGAAATCCTGAAGCGACTTCGGATACAACAATGCCACGCTGTTCGTAATCCTCATTCAGCGCCGCGATCGCCTGCCGTATTTCAGCTTTTTCGGGAGCCATCCGACCGTCGAAGAGCCCCTTGAGCTGATCAATATTGAGCGGTCGCCCGGAGGCGAGCAACGCCGCCTCGATAAAGTATTTTACTTCTGTCGCATCCATTCCGGGATTTCTCAAACAAACTCATCGTTCTGGGCGTCAATATCCTGAACGTCATCAGATACCAAACGGACAGCGGATGCAGCCCGAACGTGTAGCGGTGCATATTCGCTGGACTGTACGACCTCAATCACCGATTCACGTAGAAGTTCAAGTATGGCGATAAAGGTCACCGCAACACCCAGGCGCCCCTCTTCAGCGTCGAACAGGTCGGAAAACCCGGTAAAGCTGTTTGCCTTGATGCGTGTGAGAATCTCGCTCATCCGCTGCCGCACCGATAGCGGCTCTCGTTGCATGTGGAGGTTGGAGAACATCTCTGCCCGCTTGAGGACATCGTGAAACGCGAGCAGCAGTTCTTTCAAGGTCACGTCCGGCAATTTCGCAACGACCTTGCGCTCGGGTGCGTCGGCGCTAGCGACAAAAACGTCACGCTCAAGACGTGGCAGGCTGCCAATGTCCTCGGCCGCCTTCTTATAGCGTTCGTATTCCTGCAGCCTGCGCACGAGTTCTGCCCGAGGATCTTCTTCCTCATCCGACTCGACCTCCGGCCGAGGCAGCAACATGCGCGACTTGATCTCCGCAAGCATCGCCGCCATGAGCAGGTACTCGCCGGCGAGTTCCAACTGCATTTCATGCATAAGCTCGATGTATTGAACGTACTGCTTGGTGATCTCGGCGACAGGGATATTGAGAATATCGATATTTTGGCGGCGGATCAGGTAAAGCAGCAGATCGAGCGGCCCTTCAAATGCCTCGAGGAAGACCTGCAACGCGTAGGGCGGAATGTACAGGTCCTGGGGAAGCGTCGTAACCGGTTCGCCATCGACAACGGCGAACGGCATTTCGGCCTGGGCAGGCGACTGCTTCTCGTCCTGAGGGGGCTTTGGCGCATCCTCGGGGGTCAGGACTCTCAGTTCGGGCTTCATACGGATTCCAACGTCGTTCGGCGCATTCTATCGCATAATTTGCGGGTCAAGCGAACTGACTGACATCACCAAGCCCTACACGCAGAATTTCCACTGAATCGTTGGAAAGATCCAGAACAGTGGTCGGTTCAATGCCGGTCGGACCCGCATCAACAATGGCCTCCACCTGGTGTCCGATTCGCTCCTCAATTTCCAGTGGATCCGTTAGCGGCATGTCGTCACCCGGCAGCAACAGCGTTGAACTCATAATCGGCTCGCCCAGTTCCTCAAGCACCTCATGAACCAGAACATGGTCGGGTACACGAAGACCAATCGTACGCCGCTTGGGATTTTGCAGTCGCTTGGGCACTTCTCGCGTGGCGGGCAAAATGAAGGTATATGGGCCCGGCGTAAGCGACTTGATCAATCGGTAGGCCCAATTGTCCACTCGTCGCGTACACGCTGATTTCGGTCAGGTCGGCGCAAACCAGCGTGAAATTGTGCTTCTTGTCCGTGCGGCGGATCCGATGGATTCGGTCAATCGCCTTCTTGTCGCCAATGTGACAGCCGAATGCATAGCTGGAATCCGTCGGGTACGCGATAAGGCCTCCATTGCGGATGATCTCCACAACGGCCTTCACCCGGCGCGGCTGCGGGTCTGTCGGATGAATTTCGATGAGTTTCGCCACGCGCGGATTGTAGGGGAGCCGGGACTTCGCGCATAGCCCATTTTGCGATGGAATCGGTAGACCGTATTGGGCTACTATTCGGCTCGAATTTCTGCCGCCGTGCGGGCGATTAATGAACCTGATTTTTGAATTTCTGCCACTTATTCTGTTTCTCGGTGCCTTTTTTTACAAAGGCATTTATTTTGCGCTGGTCGTTCTGATGATCGCCATGCCCGTGGGCCTGCTGGTCAAATATGTCCGTACCCAGAAATTCGACAAGATGTACTTCTGGTCCACGGTTTTTTTGCTTATCGCCGGCGCACTGACGCTTTACTTCAGAAACCCACTGTTTCTTTACTGGAAACCGACCGTGTTCTATTGGGTCGTGGCCATCGCGTTCCTCGGTAGCTTCTGGGTCGGCGACAAACCACTGGTGCAGCGCTTTTTCGGATTGGTCGAAGGCATGCCAGTCGAAAAGATTACTCGGGCGCAGTGGAACAAGCTGAACCTGGTTTGGGTGTTGTTCTTCGTTGCAGCCGGGATTCTCAATATATACGTTGCCTATAACTTCTCCCAGGAAACCTGGGTAAAGTTCAAAGTGTTCGGACTGATGGCTTTGACCTTTGTCTTCATGCTGGCGCAGACGTTCTGGATCGCGAATCTAATCGGCGGCGATAGCGTCGACGATTTGGAGCAGTGAGGCATGTGGTATGCGGTAATCAGCGAAGACCACGAAGGCTCTCTGGACAAACGTCTGACAGCACGACCCGCGCATATTGCACGACTACAGGCGCTCTGCGATGAAGGCCGATTGTTAATTGCCGGCCCCCACCCCGCCATTGATTCTCCGGACCCGGGTCCGGCCGGGTTTACCGGCAGCCTCGTCATTGTCGATTTCCCGTCACTCGATGCAGCGATAGCCTGGGCAAATGAAGACCCGTACGTAAGCGCCGGCGTATATAGCAGCGTGACGGTCAAGCCCTTCAATCGAGCATTACCATGAGCAGCAATCGGGTGAAGGCAATCGAAGCGACGCTCACTGAGGCCTTCGCGCCGGTGACGCTCCAGGTAAAAGATCAAAGTCATCTGCACGCGGGCCATGAAGGCGCAAAAAGCGGTGGCGGCCATTTTCAGGTAACGATTGTCTCGGAAGCATTTAACGGCTGCAGACCGCTTCAGCGTCATCGGATGGTCTTCGCGGCGCTGGACTCAATGATGCAATCGGACATCCACGCGTTGCGTATCACTGCGAAAACCCCTCAGGAAGCCTAGGGACCGCCGTACCCAAAAATTGCGGGACCTTTCTCGCGCCGCCAACGTCATATCGTTTATCATTCGCCAACTTCGCAAAAAGGACCTCACCATGAATCTCGTTACTCGTTCCAGATCTCCTGGAATACGACTCCCTGCGGCTCTCGCCGCGGCACTTGCATTGCTGGTCTCCGGATCGCTTTCGGCACAAACGGTCGAAACCGTTAATGGTGCTGAAATCAGTGCTGATGTTTTCAATATGTACCTGGAATCACGCATCCAGAAGCCGGTTTCTGAGGCGACTCCCCAGGAGCGGACTCGATTTCTCGATGAACTGAAAGACATCTATCTTCTGACGACGCAACCGAAAGCGGAAGCGCTAGCCAAGAGCCCGCGAAACAAGGCTATGATAGAGCTGCAAACACGTGGTATTCTTGCCCAGGCCGTTGCAGCTGATTTTCTTGAAAGCAATGCCGCAAGCGATGAAGAGATTCTGAAGGCTTACCAGGAACAGATAGCGCTCGCTCCACCGCTGGAATTTAATGCCAGCCACATACTGGTTGAAACACAGGGCGAGGCACTCGGCCTGGTCACAGAGCTCGAAGGCGGTGCAGATTTCGCAGAACTCGCGAAGGAAAAATCAACCGGACCTTCCGGACCTAATGGCGGAGATCTCGGTTGGTTCTCCGCCAATCAAATGGTCGCGCCGTTCTCACAGGCTGTTGCGGCGTTGGAAGAACGGGGCATTTACCAAGACGCCCGTGCAAACGCAGTTCGGCTGGCACGTTATCTTGCGCGTGGACTCGCGGGAGACAACACCGCCGACATTGGAAAGTGTTCGTGACGTCATCAAGCAACGGGTAGAACAAGAGAAGCTTCAAAAGTATCTTGAGGATCTGCGCGCATCGTTGGCGAAATAATTACTACTTAACTTAATACCTTTATTTTGTTCAGTTAAGGGCGCCTTTTGGCGCCCTTTTCTTATTCAGATATTTATTTGTGAAGCTCGTCACACCCCGCAGCGATCATCACACCTAGTATTCTTTCCGAGTCATTCCTAATCGCTCGGGGATGGCTCCTCCAACCCTCGCATCTCCTTCACAGGTTGATACGAGATCTAAGTCGGCAGGGACGCCGACTTTTTTTCGCCCCGAATAAACGCACGCAAAGAAAAAGGCCACCGAGGGTGGCCTTGTTCTTTGTTGCCTGAAAGGACCGGCCGTCGTGACCGTTAACTCTGTATGAGCGATATAAGAGCCATCCTTTCCAACAAATCTACCTGGTGGCGCCGGCTCGATCCGACAGCATGACGCCGCGATCTACAGGCCGAGTACCCTTGAAACTCCAGATCGCGCCAGATGGCGCATTGGCACTGCCGAGGCTCGACGTGTAGTCGATGGTCAGCTTCCCCATCTGTGCGGTTCCTCTTGCCGAGTCAACTGACGAGAGTAAACCAGTAACCAGGACCTCGGTTGCACCAGGTACGTAGCTGTCCGTGGAAACCGAGACACCATCCGCGTAAAGCCAGCCTGGTGAAACGATCGATCCCGAGACAGACACGTAATCGCCGACACTCATGCCCGACAACATGGTCTGCGAGGCCATAACAACCTGCCCCATTGACTCGAAAATGCCGTTTATTCTATCGATTGAGTCGACGGGGCCGACGAGTACTTGGCTGTCTGCAGTCGTTATGCTAAGGACGTCTGCCGTGGTTATCCCAAGGGCATCCGCAGTGGTTATCCCAAGGGCATCCGCCGTGGTTATCCCAAGAACATCCGCAGTGGTAATCCCAAGGGCATCTGCCGTGGTTATCCCTTGAGCATCTGCCGTGGTTATCCCAAGGGCATCCGCCGTGGTTATCCCTTGAGCATCTGCCGTGGTAATCCCAAGGGCATCCGCCGTGGTTATCCCTTGAGCATCTGCCGTGGTTATCCCAAGGGCATCCGCCGTGGTTATCCCAAGAGCATCTGCCGTGGTAATCCCAAGGGCATCCGCCGTGGTTATCCCTTGAGCATCTGCCGTGGTTATCCCTTGAGCATCTGCCGTGGTTATCCCTTGAGCATCTGCCGTGGTAATCCCAAGGGCATCCGCCGTGGTTATCCCTTGAGCATCTGCCGTGGTAATCCCAAGGGCATCCGCCGTGGTTATCCCTTGAGCATCTGCCGTGGTAATCCCAAGGGCATCCGCCGTGGTTATCCCTTGAGCATCTGCCGTAGTAATCCCAAGGGCATCCGCCGTGGTTATCCCTTGAGCATCTGCCGTGGTAATCCCAAGGGCATCCGCCGTGGTTATCCCAAGAGCATCTGCCGTGGTTATCCCAAGGGCATCCGCCGTGGTTATCCCAAGGGCATCCGCCGTGGTTATCCCAAGGGCATCTGCCCGTGGTTATCCCAAGGGCATCTGCCGTGGTTATCCCTTGAGCATCTGCCGTGGTTATCCCAAGGGCATCCGCCGTGGTTATCCCAAGGGCATCCGCCGTGGTTATCCCAAGGGCATCCGCCGTGGTTATCCCAAGGGCATCTGCCGTGGTTATCCCCAGCGCATCCGCGTCACTAGTACTCGCCGATGCTGTCGATGCCATTGCAATAAGCGTCGCTCCCAAGGAAATATATCCCTTGGCGCTCTTTGCATTACACATTTTTCGCTCCTTATTTTTTTCCAACCCTCAATTTGTTGCCTTCGTACGGGTTAGACCCAGATTATTTCGCCTAACCAACGCATTCGCTCAAAGTGCAACTATTGCAATTTAATTGTCTTGTTCTAATCCCCGATTTTTGAGCAAATCCCTCAAACTCACTAGTTCACCTTCGTCTTCAACGTAGTGCACCATGTACAGACCGGTTTCCTTACGAGGCTCCGGACCAGGGTTCTTGTCCTTCCTAGACGAGAACCAGACATCTATTTCTTCTAAAAACGCTCTGACCGTGAGACTTAATATATTCGTCAAATAATTCAAGAACATCATCGGTACATCCTTCGTCAGCGGAGACCATACGATCAAAGTGACCACTCGCTTCCGCCTCTTTGTCGATGTTTTTCGCGGCGGTCGAAAACACCCGGTATCCCACTCTTCCAAGTCTCTCAATTAGCTCCGGAGTCAGCTTTGAGTGCTTAAAAATTCGCCTTATCGCTTTGTACCGTCCATCAACGTCAATAACCGAGCCTGACTCAAGCAACTCATTCAAAATCTGGCGTGGCGCCATATCACCGCTGTACTGCCTTACCAATTCAACGAAGTTTGGCGTCTCGGGTTCTGAACTGTCATACGGAAGTTCCAGCGGAATCCCGTATGGCCCCTGGTATTTCGGGATCTGAGTACCAGCCTGTCAGAACTCTACCCGGCCTCGAATATGTTTTCTCCTTTTGCCGAGAGCTTATTGCTCTATCTACTACGTTTTTCACTTCTTTTCGCGTTAGTCCCGTTAGTATCGCAACGCGAGATTTGTTTATTTTTCCTTCTCTCTCAAAATGCCTTAGCGCGGTTTCAACGTAGACTTCTTTCGCGGTCTCTGAAAACTCTGCATGCGTCACGCCTTGTGCGATTAAAAGACGCACCAACGGTTTGAACATCAGCGAGAGGGCGTCCCTCAGGTGGTCTTTTACTTCTTGCCCCATCTCAGGCCACATCTCCTGCGTAATATGTAAAGTATCTTGGTGCGCTTTTCTATGCAAGCGCCTGATTGGCCTCATAATTAGCTCTCTTCAATCGACGAGCCAAACACGCAGTAATATGTCAAAACGTTGCAAAGAGCCCGGAGGATTGAAACCGACTAATTGTACATTATGTAAACAGCTGATTATGTTATTTTTTTTGGCTTCACGACTCAAGAAACGTCATCTTTCAGAGTGCGTACGGAGCTATCCATTTCGACAATTTTTTGACGCTGACAAGGTCCACCCGAATATCTGTCGCAAGAAGGGACAATGAGAATTGCGCAAGATCCAGACCAGGCCATCCTGCACTTCAGTCCGAGTAGTGGTGAATTGCCCACTGAGGCCGTCGACGAACGCAGCTATCAGTCAAACGATCGGAATTTAGTCTTTAAATTCGACAAGGAAAGTCTTCGATCGGACGAGTGTGGTCTCGGCACGTGGCAATCGACGTGCTACCACTCATAGTCGGCGTTCTTGTCCCGTTCCTCAAAATAGTAGATGCCAACAGCGACAGCGCCCTGCGATTCGGGATCATCATTATCGTCCTGCAGCGACTCGTAGGCCATAAAGACGTCGTCAATTGACTCGGCAAAATCCACGATTCTATCTTTCGTAATTCGACGCAGTTGTCTCGTATCTGGACTTCTCAGCGCAGTCGTATGAGCAACTCTATTCGCCCAGGTAGAATCGGTACGCTCCGGGTTTGTATTGTGAGCCACGTTCGAAAAGAAGGGATAAGCGCCATGAACCAATATGCTGACGAGGGTTTCGTGGTCACTTTCTGCCTTGTAATCTCGTCGCAACGACACTCAGTTGCCCTGCCTGATCTTCACGAATAACACCTACCCTTTTCATCTCTGTTCGCATCGCGCCAGCAGGGATGTCGCCGCCAAACTTCTTGACCAAGGCCGTAAATGATTGTTCCATGCCAGCGAATGGCAAGGACTTCGGCGCGCCATTGGAATCAGTAAATTCCGTCTGCGCGTGCCAATGATGTAACACTTGCTCGAATGGGGTTGTCTTTACGGCGACCGACCCGTCGCCGTTTGCGATCTTGTCACGGAGACGCCTCACCTCTTTGCGAGTAAGGCCAGTCATCACCGCGACTCGCGATATATTTGTCGGCCGTCCACGAATCCCGAAATCGGATGACGCGATATCTACAAAAGCCGTCTTGGTAATCTCCGCAAATTCTCGATAGCCGATTCCATATCTCAGGAGAATCCGAACGACAGGCCGCATTACCAGGAGGAAAGCGTTGAGAACACGCTGTTTAATCATGTCTGACATCGCGCCGAAATATATTGTTCAATTGGTTGAGTTTCTAGGCAAAGCGTACAAATGGGATAAATCGCCCAATTATTGAATCAAAGAATGTCGGGCGGCTACTCACCTAATTCGCTATTTAGCCGAGAAATGCCGGTTCTGCAGCACCCAATATCAGCATAGGCGATATTCTTCAGATCGCAATGAGCTCAAGAAGCGCTGCTTCATCGAGCACTGTAACTTCGAGTTTTTGCGCTCTTGCCAACTTTGACCCAGCCTTGTCGCCGGCGACGAGGAAGTCGGTTTTGCTCGACACACTGCCAGTCACTTTACCGCCCTCTTTCTGAATCAGCGCCTTTGCCTCATCGCGGGTCATCGTAGGCAAGGTTCCAGTTATTACGAATGTCTTGCCGGAAAGCGGCCCGTCTTCGGCGACGGTGGATGGCTGGGTGTCGGACCAACGCACGCCTGATTCCTGAAGCCTTTCGATGACGTCCAAATTGTGTTGTTCCTCGAAAAAGCTGCGGACTCGTTGCGCAACAATCGGGCCTACATCCGGTACTTTGGTGAGGTCTTCCGCCGACGCGCGCTCGATAGCTGGCAACGAACCAAAGTACGACGCCAGGCTCGCGGCCGTGGCCTCACCTACTTCGCGAATTCCCAGCGCATAGAGGAATCTTGCAAGCGTCGTGGACCTGCTCGCGTCAATCGCGCGAACCAGGTTTTCGGCAGATTTGTCCCCCATGCGCTCGCGGTTGCTGAGCTCTTCCTTGCTCAACTGGAATAAATCCGACGGGTCGGAGAGCCGGTCCTCCTCGACGAGCTGCTCGATGAGCTTGGCACCGAGACCATCAATATCGAGTGCTCTTCGCGAAACGAAGTGCTTTAAAGCCTCTGCACGCTGCGCTTTGCAATAGAGCCCACCAGCGCAACGGGCTACTGCCTCGCCCTCCTCCCGCTTTATGTGTGAGCGACAGACAGGACACAATTTCGGCAAGTTGGACTCGCCTCGTCTTCCCGGGTCGTTTGCTCATCACAACGCTTACAACTTCGGGAATAACATCGCCGGCTCGTCGGACGATTACCGTGTCCCCGACTCGCACATCTTTTCGGTGCAACTCATCGATATTGTGCAAGGTTGCATTGCTTACAGTCACGCCGCCAACGAATACGGGGGCAAGCCTCGCGACAGGCGTTAACGCACCGGTACGTCCGACTTGAAACTCGATGGCCAGAATAGTGGTTAGCTCTTCCTGTGCGGGAAACTTGTGCGCTATCGCCCAACGGGGTGCCCGCGAGACAAACCCGAGCTCTCGTTGCAGTGCCAGGCTGTCCACTTTGTAGACCACGCCATCGATGTCGTAGCCCAACGCATCACGTTTCTTCCCGATTGCGTCGTAGTAATTCAGGCATCCATCGACACCTTTAACCACTTTGCTTTCGGGACAGGTTTTGAATCCCCATTTGTGCAATGTGGCGATAATCTCGCTGTGGCGGCCAGGCAACTCGCCGTCCGCAACCAATCCGACCGAATAGACATACATGTCCAACGGCCGTTCCGCTGTGAGCCTCGGATCCAGTTGTCGCAGACTTCCAGCCGCCGCGTTCCTTGGGTTTACAAATGTCTTCTCGCCCGCGTCCCGTGCTTTCTTGTTGTACGCCTCGAATCCGGCCCTGGGCATAAACACTTCACCGCGAACTTCCAGCGTTCGCGGAAAGCCCGAACCCAGCAGGCGCAACGGAACGGAATCAATGGTCCGAACATTATGTGTGATGTCCTCGCCCGTCGTCCCGTCGCCACGCGTTGCACCGCGCACAAGTACGCCATCCTCATAAAGAAGACTGACCGCAGCACCATCCAACTTTGGCTCCGCAGAGTAGTGTAGATCGGGTGCTCCATCTTCGAACTCGAGTTTTTCGGCAACACGAGCGTGAAACTCCCGTAATTCGTCATCGGCAAATACGTTATCCAGAGACAACATCGGCACTCGATGTTGGACGGTGGCCAACGCACTGCTTGGCTCGGCGCCAACGCGCTGTGTTGGCGAGTCAGCGGTCACCAGTTCAGGATGGTCTTTTTCCAGCGCCTGCAATTCGCGCACCAGGCGATCGTACTCCGCGTCGGGAATCTCGATTTCGTCTAATGTGTGATAAAGGTAATTGTGACGACGAATCTCCTCGCGAAGAGACTCAATTTTCTTGCGTTTGGCTGCGGACGCGGTCATGACGTTCGGCCGAGGGTCGTCAGGCAACCAGATTACTGTGCTGGTACTGAATGATTTCTTCGCGCAAGTAACGCTCTCGCTGAATACTCAGCGTGCTTCCCGACTCATCGAGTAACTCACCGTCAAGCGATTTTGACAACGCACGCGCCGCTGCCATCATCAAGTCGAATGCCTCCACGCTGTCGACCGGGCCAGGGAGAACAAGAAACAAACTGATGCCGGGGATCAACTGGTCCTTGATATTGGCGAGATCAAAACTGCCTGGCTCAACAAGACTTGCCGCGCTGAATATCGTTCGACTTTCGTCATTCCCGTCGTATCGATGAAAGATGCCGAATTTACCGTGCCTCAGACCGATGCCGCGTAGGCTGAGTATCAGATCGTCCCCTTTGAAAGCACCTTTCTCGCGTGCGACAAGTCGCAATGTAACGATTTTCGACGGCAGGCTGTCGGCCGATACCGCCGGAGATTCACCGGCATCAGACAGCCCGGGTGACAATACCGGCTCTTCATCGGGATCGGACGTGGCCTCATCAAGCTGCAACGTTGGCTCAACACGATCGACGTCGGCAGCGTCGCTCTCGCGCTCGACCTTTGTCGCGACGACTGTAGAGATAAACACCGGCGATCACCAGTATTCCAAAGAACAACAGCAACCAACGCAGTCCGTCCATTTCTCAAACTCGCATTTGGCGGCTAACTTGCCGCCATTTTCACCGCTGCATCAAGGTCGACCGAGACCAACCGTGAAACGCCCGGCTCTTGCATCGTGACACCAGAGAGTTGTCGAGCCAGCTCCATCGTGACTTTGTTGTGCGTGATAAATATAAACTGCACCTTGTCCGACATGTCTTTGACTATTTCGCAGAAACGGCCAACGTTCGCATCATCGAGTGGCGCATCAACCTCGTCGAGCATGCAGAAAGGCGCAGGGTTGAGTTCAAAGATCGCGAATACCATGGCCACGGCTGTGAGCGCTTTCTCGCCGCCCGATAACAAGTGGATCGTGCTGTTACGCTTGCCAGGTGGTCGTGCCATGACCGTAACCCCGGCCGACAACAGGTCGTCGCCGGTCATCTCGAGATACGCATGACCGCCACCGAAGAGCTTCGGGAAAAGTCGCTTGAATCCATCATTCACATTGTTGAAGGTCTCGCGGAAGCGTGTCCGAGTTTCGCGATCGATCTTGCGAATCGCACCTTCAAGCGTTTCCAGCGCATCATTCAAATCGGCCAGTTGTGAATCGAGATATTCCTTGCGCTCAGTTTGTTCCTTGAACTCATCGATAGCCGCCAGGTTGATAGGACCCAGGCGGTCAATTCGCAGGCGCAATTTCGTCAGCTTCTCTTCCCAAGAATCGATTGCCGCGGACTCATCGATTTCATCAATCAATGACTCCAGATCGAAATCGGTCTGCGATAGCTGCTCGGCGAAACCCTCGCGTCGAACCCGCAGTTCCTGAACCGCCATTTCAGCTTCGCTGAGCTTTCCCCGCGCCTCATCAACGGACTGATCAATTTGCAGTCGGGACTGGTCCAGTTCTCGCAGTTCATTGTCGATCTTCTCGACTTTTTGTCGCGCGCCGGCAAGCTCTTCTTCGACAATGACGCGTGCTGCGAGCTGCTCTTCGAGCCGTGCCTTGTTGTCCGCAAGTGGCGACTGGCTTTGCTCCAACTGTTCTCGAATCTCTTTTTCCCGGCCTTGGAACTGACTCAATTGCGTATGCATCCGGGCAAGATTTTGTGCCGCCGATTCTTTACTCGTTCGACGACTCTCGAATTGTATTGCGGTGTTCTGAACAGTTTGCCGGTCTTCTTCCGCGCGTGCTCTCACGCGCTGCAGCTCCGAGCGCAGTTCCTCGCGTTGCGCCTCAAGACTGGCTTTCTCGGCGGTCAAGCGCTCCATCGATTCAGTGGCTTGGCCGTGAATCCGACGCGATTCGCGAAGCTGTTCTTCGGCTGAGATCTTCTCGCTATCCAGCTCACCGGCTTCTTCAGCAAGAGCAAGCGTGCGCGCTGACGCCTGATCCATTTTGTATCGGGCGGATTCAAACGCGGCTTTCACTTCAGAGTACTCGTTCAATAGCGACGATGCATCCCGCTGCAAAGTCTCACGACCTTCTTCCAACTGCGTTAGCCGTGTACGACCGTCCCGTTGCAGCTTGCGCGCGCTTTCAAAGCGCGCCTGCATTTCCCGGAGATCCGACTTCATGCGACGCATATCGTGTTCGCGTGCCAGCACACCGGCTTTACCGTCTTTGGTGCGCGCTACGCGCAACCAGTCTTTTCCAAGCCAGATCCCGTCCTCGGTCACCACAGAAGCGCTATCATCAAGCGATTCACGAATGGTGAGCGCACCACCAAGTGAGGTAGCAATCTGAACTTTGGACAATATCTGTCCGATCGCCGCGGGCGCTCCAGTCACCTTGCTTGCCAGGGTAGTCGACGAAACCTCTACAGCTCCGTCCTTGGCCTGCTCGCGAAAAACTGTCAAATTTCCAGTACTGAGTTTCGCAATCGTTTCGGCAACCGGTGTTATGTCGGAGACACAAACTGCCTGCAGGTAATCACCAAGGACCGTCTCGACCGCTCTCTCCCAGCCACCTGCAACCTTCAATGCCTGAGCGACTCGTCGGTTATTTTCGAGCCCCGCGCCTGCCAGCCAGCGCTGGATGCCGTCATCGCCCGCGCCCAGCGCCGCATCCTGAAGTGCCTCCAGCGACGCGAACTTGCCTTGTGTGTCATGCAAAGTCGTGCGACGTTCTTCAACCAGGCGAGTCAACTTTCCATCTTGCTCACGTAGCTTACGAATTTTTTCTGCCGTGTCCGCGAGATGACGATCAAATTCGTCCCGAGCCTGACGTTTACGAAGCTCCTGCTCCTTGAGTTCTTCGTACCGTGCTTGAAGATCTTCCGGGCTAGCGACGGTCTGAGCATCAACGAGCTTCTTACGTCTCTCGGAAAAACTCTGCAGACGAGACTCAATCTGCTCCGCACGCGTGTTTTCCACATTCTGCTGCTGCAACGCCGCGTTATATTTCAGTGCATGCGTGTCCCATTGCTGCTGCCAGTCCGCAAGCGCTTCTTCAGCTCGTTGCAACGAAACTGACGATGCGTGCTCACTTTGACGCGCCTGCTCAAGCCCCGGCACTAACTCACTGAGTGTCAGTTCAAGCTGCTCTATTTCAGTCTGATCCTGGTCTATATGTTTGGAAATCTCCTGAGCACCAAGGACCGCCTGCTCCAGATCTGTTTCCTGGCGTTCCCGCAATTCCCGGGCGTACTCGATCGACTGTTCCAGCCGGGCGATATCCGAACCCACCTTGTAGTATCGACCCTGCACAACGTTGAACTCGTCCGAGCGCTCGCTTTGCTTGACGCGCGTATCTTCCAACGCGGCCTCAAGGCTCCGCTGCTCGGCGATAGCCGCTTCCAATCGAGTCTTTCGTTCCGACAGGTGCGCTTTGGCTTCAGAGGCACGATCGTCAAGGTCGCGGGTTCGCAATGCCAACAACTCAGCCGAGGTCTTGCGCTCCTCGTCCTTGTAACGACTGTATCGCTCGGCCGTTTTGGCCTGCCGGTCGAGGTGCTTGATCTGCTTCTCGACTTCTTCGAGGACGTCGAGCAGACGGTCCAGGTTTTCCTTGGTGTGCTTGATCCGGTTGGACGTTTCGCGACGGCGCTCTTTGTATTTCGATATTCCCGCAGCTTCCTCCAGAAATACCCGCATCTCCTCTGGTTTCGCCTCGATCAGCCGCGAGATCATGCCCTGCTCGATAATCGAGTAACTGCGGGGGCCGAGGCCCGTGCCCAGGAATACACCCGTAATGTCCTTGCGCCGACAGCGCGTACCGTTCAGGAAATAATTGGAGATACCGTCGCGACTCACTTCCCGACGAATCCCGATCTCCGCATACTTCGCGTACTGGCCTTCCAGCGTTGTATCGCTGTTGTCGAACAGCAGCTCGACCGAGGCCGACCCGATCGGCTTGCGCGAACTCGAGCCATTGAAGATAACATCAGTAATGGAGTCGCCACGCAGACGGCTGGCTGAACTCTCGCCCATAACCCAACGTACGGCGTCAATAACGTTCGACTTGCCGCAACCATTCGGCCCGACTACGCCTACCAGGCTGCTGGGAAAAGTGATCGTTGTAGGGTCGACGAAGGATTTGAAGCCGGCGAGCTTGATCTTGCTTAATCGCATTGGTGAATTAGGTCGATATCCCGTAAAAGCGGGTAAGTGTAATGGAAATCTGACAATAAAACGATTGTCGCTAAAAAAAGACAATTGGCGCTCGAGCCCAGTATTGACAGGGGTTTCCGCACTTATCGACAGGCCGAGAAATCACGTCAAAAATATCGCTTCCATGCCACGACCAGCCATGTATAATCCCGCCCTTTTCTGTCCCCGGCAGGAGCCAATAATGCCCGTAAAGAAAGCAGCGAGCAAAAAGCGAAAGCAGACGACGGCACGTAAGAAAGCAGTCACCAAAAAGGCCGCGGCCAAGAAAACAGCCGCCAAGCGAAAAACCGCGAGTAAGAAGAAGGCACCCGCTCGAAAGAGCGCTGGCAAGAAAAAAGTGGCCGGCAAGAAGAAAGCGCCCGTGAAGAAGAAAGCGGCAAAAAAGGTCACCAAGAAGAAGCCTGCCGCTAAGAAAAAGGCGGCAAAAAAGGTCACCAAAAAGAAGCCTGCCGCCAAGAAAAAGGTGAGTAAGAAGAAGCCTGTTGCCAAGAAAAAGGTGAGTAAGAAGAAGCCTGTTGCCAAGAAAAAGGTGAGTAAGAAGAAGCCTGTTGCCAAGAAAAAGGCGGCAAAAAAGGTCAGTACGAAGAAGACGGCCAGTAAGAAGCGATCGGTTAGCGTCAAGAAAGCGCCGGTAAAGAAGTTTGTGCCAGCCCGTGAACCCGTTGCACGCAAGGCGCCAGTAGCCCGAGCCAGGTCGAAAGGCGACGTCATGTCTGGGCCTATTCATGGCATTCCGCCATACAAGCCGGGACGCGGCGAAGAGTACATGAGCGACGCCCAGATCGAGCATTTCCGCAAAATCCTCGGCGCGTGGAAACGCGAATTGATCTTTGAGGTAGACCGTACCGTCCACCACATGCAGGATGAGGCGGCCAATTTTCCTGACCCGAACGATCGCGCTACGCAAGAATCCGAGTTTGGCCTGGAACTTCGCACTCGTGATCGTGAAAGGAAACTGTTGCGCAAGATCGACGCTGCGCTATCCCGTCTTGATGATGGGAGCTACGGTTTTTGCGACGAAACCGGCGAAGAAATCGGGTTGAAGCGACTGGAAGCACGCCCGGTTGCAACGCTTTGTCTTGAGGCGCAGGAGCGCCGCGAGCTCGCCGAACGGCAATTCCGAGATCGGGAAGATCGGTACCGCTAAGCCGAGACCACTGATGGAGACGCGCGAACCAGCCCCTTACGTCGGCCGGTTCGCGCCGTCGCCGACGGGCCCACTCCACTTCGGCTCGCTGGTTGCGGCAACCGCCAGCTATCTGCAAGCAAAAGCCCACGATGGACGTTGGCTGCTGCGTATCGAGGACATCGATCCGCCCCGCGAACAGGCGGGAGCGACCGACGCCATATTGCTCGCTTTGGATCGCTACGGGTTCGAGTGGGATGAAGACGTCATCTTCCAGCGCGGCCGCCTTGGGTCCCATCAGGAAGCCGTGCAGTCGCTCCTGGACCGCAAGCTCGCCTACCCCTGCGGCTGTTCGCGTCGCGACCTTGCAGACGCGCCCAGAGGCCCCCTCGGCTCTATTTATCCGGGAACCTGTCGCGACGGCTGCGACGCCGCTGAAACGGCTATTCGCTTGCGCACAACCGACGCACCGATCTCATTCATTGACGGTTTGCAAGGCCTGCAAACCCAACACCTCGAACGGGATTCGGGTGACTTCATCATCCGACGCCGCGACGGGCTAATCGCATACCACCTGGCCGTGGTTGTCGATGACGCCATCGATGGAATCACCGAGATCGTCCGCGGCATCGACCTGATGGACTCCACACCCCGTCAAATATGGCTGCAGCAATTGCTGGGCTGCGGCACGCCTGACTACGCGCACATACCCGTTGTAACGCACCCGAACGGTGACAAATTGAGCAAACTGACAGGCGCTCCGGGGATACCGTCGCACGATGCCACGCGCGCGCTGTGCGCGGCGTTGGTTGCTCTGCAGCAGGAACCACCATCGTCGCTGCAGGATTGCGGGCTGGCGGAAGTCTGGCAGTGGGCGATCGAAAACTGGCAAATTCATGCTATGCAAGGCCAAACCGCTGTAAGCACTGATTCTGCGCCAATGGCCGCGCTTGGACGCGGAATCTGGTAGCCCGGGTGTCTTGACAGGAGCCCCATATATGGCCTAGCTTCAACACTGCAACGGGGATACGCTCCCCCGCCCCCTGTTGCAAAATGCCTGAAGGTGAAATCACTCCACGGCGGGCCCCCTGCGCAAGCGGGGGGCCATTTTTTTTGCCAATTCCCTGTGGCAAGTCGCCAACCCGGCTAACTTTCGACGATGACCGCAGACAACACCGATAACCGCATAATTCCGAGCATGTTCCGACCGGCATCCTGGCTGCGAAACAGGCATGCCCAGACGATTTACCCAAGCATGCCGTGGTCCTGGCCCAGCCGGCCTGCGCTACGCCGGGGTCGCCTGGAATTGCCCGACGGCGACATCACGGCGGTCGACTGGCTTGTCGACGCCGATGCACTGCCTGATGCCGCGCCGCTGCTGGTCATTCTCCATGGGCTGGAAGGCTCGGCGGAATCGTCCTATGCACGCATGCTCATGGAAGCGGCACTAGATCGCGGCTGGCGCTCCTGTGTCCTGCATTTTCGGGACTGTGGCGACTACCGCAATCGCTTGCCGCGTCGCTACCACGCAGGGGAGACGAACGACCTGCGTTTCTTCCTAAACCAACTTCAGTCCAAACGAGATGCTTCACAGAACCCGGGGCCACTGCTCGCGGTCGGCTACTCGCTCGGCGGTAATGTGCTGCTCAAGTACCTGGGCGAATCGGAGGGCAACACTCCGCTGAATGCAGCCACGGCCGTCTCCGTTCCCCTTGATCTGCACGAATGTGCAGACGCATTAGATATTGGTTTTTCAAGGATTTATCGCCGATACTTATTAAAACGGATGAAGTTCGCGGTGACTCGGAAATTCGACCCCAACACGGCTGCGTTTGACTGGGATCGGGCGATGAACGCTCGCACGTTTGCGGAGTTTGATGATTCCGTGACCGCACCGCTGCATGGCTTCGTCGGCAAACAGGACTACTACGATCGCTGTAGCTCGGTGCACTTTCTAAAAGGCATCGAGATCCCGACACTGATTATCAACTCGCTGGACGACCCCTTCATGACGCCACACGTCATCCCGGCAGCGGATCGATTGTCCGACTATGTAACCCTCGAAGTCGCCGAGAATGGCGGTCACGTCGGTTTCATAGACGGCGGCCTGCCCTGGCGTCCGACGTTCTACTTACCTGGGCGAATCCTGGAATTCCTCGAGCCGTTTGCTGCAAAGCCAGGACTATAAAAAAAGGCCAGACCGCGTCAGCAATCTGGCCTTTCGGGGTCTTTCTGAGCCTTTGCCTTAAGCGGCGTCGACTTCTTTCATAGACAGACGGACGCGACCCTGACGGTCAACTTCCAGAACCTTGACGCGTACCGAGTCACCCTCGGCCAGCTTATCGCTCACCTTTTCCACACGTTCGTTCGAAATCTGCGAAATGTGCACAAGGCCGTCCTTGCCGGGAAGAATGGTTACGAACGCTCCGAAGTCCATAAGACGCGCGACTTTACCGTCGTAGATCCGACCAACTTCAACGTCAGCGGTGATCAGTTCGATCCTGCGGCGCGCTTCCTTGCCAGAGACTCCGTCTACGGATGCGATACGAATCGTGCCGTCGTTGTCGATGTCGACAGAAGCGCCCGTTTCTTCAGTGATAGCGCGAATAACTGCGCCGCCCTTGCCGATAACATCGCGAATCTTGTCCGGATCGATCTTCATGGTCATGATCGTCGGAGCCCACTCTGACATCGTTCCACGCGGCTCGCTGATGACCTTGTTCATTTCACCGAGAATGTGCAACCGTGCGTCGCGTGCCTGATCCAGCGCTCTGCTCATGATCTCTCGCGTGATGCCCTGGATCTTGATATCCATCTGCAGCGCCGTAATACCATCGTCGGTTCCGGCGACCTTGAAGTCCATATCACCGAGATGATCCTCGTCACCGAGAATATCGGTTAGAACGGCGAAGTCGTCGCCCTCTTTGACCAGGCCCATGGCAACACCTGCAACCGGTGCTTTAATCGGAACACCAGCATCCATGAGCGACAGGCTCGTCCCGCAGACCGAGGCCATGGAGCTGGAACCGTTTGATTCCGTGATCTCGGAGACGACGCGGATAATGTAGCCGAATTCGTCCATATTCGGCATGACAGCCTGGATACCGCGGCGGGCCAACTTGCCATGACCGATTTCACGACGCTTCGTGAGAACCGACAAAACCGGTTTCACCGACGCAGAATGGCGGGAAGTTGTAGTGCAACATGAACGGTTCTTTGCGCTCACCTTCGATCGCGTCAATGATCTGGGCATCGCGACCGGTACCGAGCGTTGTCACAACGATCGCCTGTGTCTCGCCACGGGTGAACAGGGCTGATCCATGGGCTCGTGGCAATAGTCCGACACTCACGTCGATCGGCCGAACTGTACTCTGGTCGCGACCGTCAATGCGAGGCTCGCCTTTGATGACACGTTGACGAACGATGCGTTTTCTCGAGCTTCGACAACGCCCCCTTGACTTCGTCGGCTGACCAACGCGCCTCTTCACGGTCGGCGAGCGCTTCAGTCGTCGCAGCCTTTGCCACGCCAACCGCTGCCTGACGATCCTGCTTGTCGGTAATACGATAAGCATCGGCCAGTCCGGTTTCGGCTTCTGCGGCAACCGCAGCAGCAAGATCTTCGTCCGCCGGCGGTGCCTGCCAGTCCCAGGCGGGCTTGCCAACTTCTGCAGCCAGCTCGTTGATCGCCTCAATCGCGATCTGCATCTGCTCGTGGCCGAACATCACGGCCCCTAGCATGACTTCTTCCGAAAGGCCCGAGGCCTCCGATTCCACCATCAGAACCGCGTCCTTGGTGCCGGCAACGACTAGCTCGAGATCCGATTCCGCAACGGCTGCGACTCCGGGGTTAAGAATGTACTCGCCATTCTTGTAGCCAACCTTGGCAGCGGCGATCGGACCCGCAAACGGCATGCCCGATATAGCGAGCGCCGCTGATGCACCGATCAATGCAGGAATGTCGGGATCGACGTCGGGATTCAGGGACATTACGGTAGCGATAATCTGAACTTCGTTGGTGAAACCCTTCGGAAACAGCGGACGAACCGGTCGATCGATCAGGCGGCAGGTCAGTATCTCTTTCTCACCCGGACGACCTTCGCGCTTGAAGAATCCGCCCGGAATCTTACCTGCAGCGTAGGTCTTTTCCTGGTAGTTGACCGTAAGCGGGAAAAAGTCCCGGCCCGGGTCCGCTGTCTTTCGACCAACAGCCGTGACCAAAACGGTGGTTTCTGCCATATCGACGATGACAGCACCGTCGGCCTGACGGGCGATAGCACCCGTATCAATAGTTACCTTGTGTTCCCCATATTGGAACGTCTTACTAGTGGATTTCACGATGATTTCTCAAATAGATAAAGTGTGTAGGCAATGGCAACCGACGACGAACCCCTGGTGGGAACGACGTTTCGATTGTTTACACTGCCAGAATCGCTCGCTGAATTAGCGGCGCAGACCGAGCCGGGAAATCAGCTCGCGATAGCGGTCCTGGTCTTTGGATTTGAGGTAATCAAGCAACTTGCGACGCTTGTTAACCATCTTCAGAAGACCCTGACGGCTGTGGTGATCCTTCTTGTGCTCGCCGAAGTGTTCGGTAAGCTCGGAAATTCTCTTTGAAAGCAGCGCGACCTGAACCTCGGGGGAACCCGTATCGCCTTCGGCCCTCGCGTATTCGGCGACAACGCCCTGCTTTGCTTCACTGGAAAGTGACATCTTTCAATTACTCCAATTAACTCTATTTTCAGCCCTTTTTCGCAGCGCGGTATTCTAGCGCCTGTTCGGACCCATTAATACCCCAAAGACAAATATCTACAGGGTTTTTTCGCGGATTAGAAAAACCCGGCGTGGCGCAAGTTGACCGTTGCCCGCGAGTTCTCCAACACCCAAGAACTGATTGCCAGCGCCGTAAACACGGGCTAGCCCCGTACTGCTCTCTGGAGCCACCGATACTATCTGCCCGCCACTGAATTGCTCACCCGAACTCACATCCAGGCTAATCGGCGGGAACCCCGCCAAGGCCACGTCCGGCGTCAGGAGTCTTTCCTCCAGCGCCGTCGATCCGGCCTCTGCCAGGGCTTCAACCGCGGTCAGGTCGAGCATGTCTTCTGACTTGAAGTGGCCGACCGTTTCTCTATGCAATCGAGCCGTGTGGGCAACGGTTCCGCCACGTCGAGCGACGTCCTCGACCAGCGTCCTGACGTAGGTACCCTTTGAGCACGACACGCGGAACACCAGCCGCGACCCTGCGAACTCGATAAGTTCGATGTCATGGACGGTAATCGGCCGTGGCTCTCGCGGGACGGTCAGTCCCTTCCGGGCAAGCTCGTACAGACGCTTGCCGTCTTTCTTCAGTGCCGAGTACATCGGCGGTATTTGCATGGACTGCCCACGAAACTGCTGGAGAATGCGCTGCCAGTCGTCACCGGACAGCTCCGGAAGCGCCGCGTTGGCAATCTGCTGTCCGTCTGCATCACCCGTGTCGGTCGCTATTCCCAGTTTTGCGGTGACCCGGTACGTCTTGTCAGCGTCCAGCAAATAGGCGCAGACCTTGGTCGCCTCCCCGAAACACAGCGGCAACATACCTGTCGCGGCCGGATCGAGACTTCCGGTATGCCCCGCTTTCTTGGCATTCAACAGCCGCTTCACGATCTGCAGCGCCCGGTTGGACGTAATGCCACTTGGTTTGTTAAGCAACAACAGACCATCGACCGGCTGTTTGCGGCGCTTTTCCTGAGGATTGGTGGAACTCACTGCGATGCGTCAGATTTCAGTGCGCCTTCGATAAGGTCGGCGATGCGCTGCCCTTCGGCGGCACTATCGTCATGCTCAAAACGCAATTCGGGAACGTGCCGCACTTTGATGGCCTGACCCAGCTTTGCGCGCAGGAAACCCGTTGCCTTTTCCAGACCTTTCTGGACCGGTGCCGGATCCGCGTTCGGATCAAGCATACTGAAATAAACCTGAGCCACACTCAGGTCACGCGAGAGATTAACCGCCGAAAGCGATACACCTTCAAGGCGCGGGTCTTTTGTCTCAAAGCGCAGAAGCTCATTCAGTGTGCGTAGCACTTGGTTGCCGAGACGCTGATTTCGGGTAAATTCACGTGGCATATCGTTGCACCGCCGACAATCAGTCGAGCGTACGGGCGACCTCAACACGCTCGAAACATTCGATCTGATCACCGACCTGCACGTCACTATAGTTCTTCACGCCGATGCCACATTCGGTACCTGAACGGACCTCATTGACGTCATCCTTGAAGCGTCGCAAAGACTCTAGCTCGCCCTCGTAAATGACGACATTTTCCCGTAACACACGAATCGGATTCGCGCGCTTCACGTAACCCTCACTGACGATACAGCCCGCGACATCACCAAATTTCGGCGAGCGGAAGACTTCCTTAACCTCGGCGAGCCCCACGATCTGTTCACGAATTTCCGGCGCCAACAGACCGGTAAGCGCCGCCCGGACGTCGTCGATCGCTTCGTAAATGATGCTGTAGTAGCGAACATCCACGCCCGATTCTTTAATGGCTGTGCGCGCCGCCGCGTCCGCACGCACGTTGAAGCCGATAATCACCGCTTTTGAGGCGGCGGCCAGATTCGCGTCGGTTTCCGTGATACCGCCAACGCTTGAGCTCAGAACGTTTACCTTGACCTCGTCGTTGGACAACTTGGTTAGCGCATCTTTGAGCGCTTCAGCGCTACCGTGTACATCCGACTTGATGATTACTGGCACGGTGGACGCCTCGCCTTCCTGCATCCTGCTGAACATATCTTCCAGCTTCGATGCCTGTTGTTGCGCAAGCTTTGCGTCACGCGTCTTGCCCTGACGGAACTCTGCGACTTCGCGTGCCTTGCGTTCGTTCTTGACGACGAGGAAGTCATCACCGGCGCTCGGTGTCTTCGACAGACCCAATACAACCGCAGGAGACGACGGACCCGCCTCCTTGATAGAGGCACCGGTTTCATCGAACATGTTTCGAATACGGCCGTACTCTTCGCCCGCGATAATCATGTCGCCTTGGCGCAACGTGCCGGATTGCACGAGCAACGTCGCGACCGATCCACGTCCTTTTTCAAGGCTCGCCTCGATTACAAGGCCGTGGGCCGGTCCGTCGGCAATGGCCTTGAGATCCATGACCTCGGCCTGCAGCAAAATTGCGTCGAGAAGCGCGTCAACGCCCTCACCCGTGAGCGCAGAGACATTCACGAACATTTGTTCGCCGCCCCAGTCTTCCGGAATCACTTCGTGTTGTGTCAGTTCGTTCTTAACGCGCTCAGGGTCAGAATTTTCGCGATCGATCTTGTTGATCGCAACGACCAGCGGCACGCCCGCCGCCTTCGAATGTTGGATGGCCTCGATGGTCTGAGGCATCACACCGTCGTCGGCGGCAACCACGAGCACAACGATGTCAGTCGCATGAGCACCGCGAGCGCGCATTGCCGTAAACGCCGCGTGGCCCGGAGTATCGAGGAACGTGACTTTGCCTTTGTCGGTCTCGACGGAATACGCACCGATATGCTGGGTAATACCGCCAGCCTCGTGATCGGCGACTTTGGTGCGCCGAATGTAGTCGAGTAGCGAGGTCTTGCCATGATCGACATGGCCCATGATGGTAACTACCGGTGACCTCGGAACCTCTTCGCCGGTTTGTGGCTCTTCGTCCGCAAGCAGCTGCTCGTCTATTTCGGCCGAATCTACACGCTTCGCAACGTGTCCCAAGTTCTTCAACAACCAACGTTGCCGTGTCCTGATCAATAACCTGGTTGATCGTTACCATCGCGCCCATATTAAATAATACTTTGACGACCTCATTTCCCTTGATTGCCATGCGTTGCGCAAGCTCGGCAACGGAAATACTCTCGGGTATTTCCACTTCGTGAATCACCGGAGCGGTCGGTCGCTCAAAGCCGTGCTTGGAATCGCCACCCATGGATACGGGGCGACGACGGGTTGGCGTCTTGCGTTTGCGCCGACCACTCTTATCACCCGCAACATGCAGCTCTTTGCGTCCATAACGGGTCTCTGCACGATTCTGTTTGGGTTTCGCTTTTTCCTTGGTGCGACGAGCCCGAGCGTCGGCCTCGGCTTTCTCGAGCCGAGCTTTCTCGTCGGCCGCTTCGACCGCGACTTTTTCGGCCAGCCGGCGTGCCTCTTCTTCAGCGCTCTCCAGCGCTTGCTTTTCCTTCTCGAGCTCCGCTTCCTTGCGTTTGATCGCCTCTTCCTGCTCAGTCTTGAGGCGTTCCTCTTCGCGGGCAGCCGCCGCAACACGCTCTTCTTCCTCGTGCCGGACGCGATCAAGCTCGTCCTGCTCTTCCTGCGCCTGTTTCTCAAGCACATCGCGCTTGATGTAGGTGCGCTTGCGTCGAACCTCGACGTTGACAGTACGCGAACGCCCCTGGTTTCCGGACAAACGGAGTTCAGACTGCGATTTGCGTTTCAAAGTAATCTTGCGCGGCGCAGCAGCTGTTGCCGGCGTGTCGTCTTGCCCGTGGGCACGCCGCAGGTGCGACAATAATTCGAGCTTCGCATCCTCACTGATCGTGTCGTCAGAACTACTGACCTTGATGCCAGCCTCGTCAAGCTGCGATATCAGCTTCTCAACGGGTACTTTCAGCACCTCAGCAAATTGTGTAACTGTCACATCAGCCATACGTCTACTCCGTACCTAATAAGAGGCTGCTACGCCTGCTGTTCTTCTTCAAACCAATGAGCTCGCGCTTTCATGATCAGCGCGGCGGCGTCTTCTTCGTCCATCTCATTGATTTCGAGCAGGTCATCCGTCGCCAACTCTGCAAGATCCTCGCGAGTGACAACGCCCTTGCTTGCCAACACAAACGCAAGCCCCTTGTCCATGCCTTCAAGACTCAGCAGATCCTCGGCCGGTTCCACTTCGTCAATCTTTTCTTCCTGCACGATTGCCTGCGTCAGCAATACATCGCGTGCACGACTGCGCAACTCATCGACTATATCTTCATCGAATTCTTCAATCGCAACGAGCTCTGATGCCGGCACGTAGGCCACTTCCTCGATTGTCGAGAAGCCTTCCTGAACCAGGATCAACGATACTTCCTCGTCAACGTCGAGCTGTTTCGAAAACAACGCGATAAGATCACGCATTTCCGACTCGCTCTTCTCATCGGCATCAGCCGCGGTCATTACGTTGAGCTCCCAACCGGTCAGCTCACTGGCGAGGCGAATATTTTGTCCTCCGCGGCCAATTGCTTGTGAAAGCTTCTCCTCTTCGACGGCGATGTCCATACTGTGCTTGTCTTCATCGACCACGATCGAAACGACCTCCGCAGGAGACATCGAATTCACCACGAATTGTGCAGCGTTGTCGTCCCAAAGAATGATATCGACACGCTCGCCGGCGAGTTCGTTTGACACCGCCTGGACGCGAGAGCCACGCATACCAACACAGGCACCGACGGCATCGATGCGACTGTCGTTGCTTCTGACCGCGATCTTCGCGCGCAAGCCTGGGTCACGGGCCGCACCCAGAATGTCGATCAGGCCCTGGCCTACTTCCGGCACCTCGATCTTGAACAGCTCGACCAGGAACTGCGGTGAGGTTCGTGTCATGAACAGCTGCGGGCCACGCGGCTCGGAGCGCACTTCGGTCAAGAGTGCCTTCATACGATCCTGCGGCCGCACCGGCTCACGTGGAACCATCTGCTCGCGGGACACGAATCCTTCGGCATTGCCACCGAGATCAATGTACACGCCGTTACGATCGACGCGCTTGACGAGACCTGAGAGCATCTCGCCCTCTCGTTCCTTGTACTCTTCGACAACCTGCTCACGCTCAGCTTCGCGTACCTTCTGTACGATGACCTGCTTGGCCGTCTGTGCGGCGATGCGGCCAAATTCCACCGACTCCATCGGCACCTCGACGAAGCCGCCCGGTTCGGCGCTTTCATCGACGTCGAGCGCGTCGATCATGCGCAGCTCACGGTCCGGGACCTCCAACTCGGTGGATTCGTCCTCGAACACCAGCCAGCGGCGAAACGTGTCGTATTCGCCTGTTTCTCTATCGATAGCAACGCGAACCTCGATGTCATCGCCGTGCTTTCTGCGTGTCGCAGACGCCAATGCAGCTTCGATTGCCTCGAATATGATGTCTTTCTCAACGCCCTTTTCGTTCGAAACGGCGTCGACAACCATCAAAATCTCTTTGCTCATTACCTTAAAACTCCAAATATCCCGGCCGGATTACGCTCCGTCGGGCACCAGCCGAGCCGTATCGATCGTCGACACGCGCCAGGCTGTGCAACTCACCATCCACCTCGACCACAATGTTGTCCTCATCCGCTGACATCAGCTTGCCGCGGAATCGTCGGCGTCCCTCTACTGGAAAGCGCGTTTTCACCTTCACGATTTCACCCATAAACCGTTGAAAATGCTCGACTTTCGTCAACTTCCTGTCCAATCCTGGCGACGACACTTCCAACTCATAGTTGCCCGGCACGGGGTCCTCGACATCGAGAAGTGCGCTCACCGCCTGGCTGACCTTTTCGCAATCGGCAAGCCCAATACCTTCGGGCTTATCGATAAAGACACGCACCAGGCCGCCCTTGCCACTCAGTCGAACCTCGAGGTCCGCGAGCTCGTAGCCGAGCCGCTCGACGGTCGGTTCGAGCAATGTCGCCAACTCATCTCCCGTCATTCCAGTGCCTGCCTAATGTCGCCTAACTACTTGTTTCAAAAACAAAAAAAGGGCCAACGGCCCATTCATTCCCAGCGCAAAATCGTTGCCCTCAGGCAACAAAAAACCCCTGAGCGGGGCCTGTACCTACCAAGAACTTGGTAGCGAGGGCCCCTAAAGCGGCCTCTCGGCGGGCCCGTCTTTCGGCCCTTTGGTGCACTGGCGCGCGATTATACGGCAATCACGACCGCCCGCGCAATGGCGAAACCGACCTGAATAAAGGGCCGAAAAAACCCTGCTCTTGGGAGCCCGAGATGGCAAAATGCGCCTCCGACTGACATCAATCCTGCGCCACGAGGCTAGATCATGCTGACGCTAAAAGACAAATCGCTCCTAAGATCCCAAAACTTCATCGACGGGCAGTGGGTCGCCGGCGGTGCCGGTACCATTGAGGTCACGAACCCTGCCAACGGACAGGTCGTGATCACTACAGCGAATGGCGACGCCGCGGATGCCGAACGCGCAGTGGAAGCAGCTGCCGCGGCCTTCAAGTCCTGGAGCCGTGTACCCGCCAAGCAGCGCGCGATACTGCTCCGAAACTGGTTCAACCTCTTGATGGAGAATGCAGACGATCTGGGTGCGATCATGACGGCTGAGCAGGGCAAGCCGCTTTTCGAGTCTGTTGGCGAGGTCGCCTATGGCGCATCGTTTATCGAGTACTACGCCGAGGAATGCAAGCGCTACAAGGGCGACACGATCCCGACAATCTCCAACGATCGACGGCTGCAAACTTACAAACAGCCGGTAGGCGTTGTTGGCTGTATCACGCCCTGGAATTTTCCGAACGCGATGATTGGCCGCAAAGCAGGCCCTGCCCTCGCTGCCGGTTGCACGATCGTGATCAAGCCCGCCACGGAAACACCGCTCTCTGCACTCGCAATGTGCGATCTCGCAGATCGGGCCGGTATCCCGAAAGGCGTGATTAACGTGGTCGCCGGCTCCAATTCCCGCGAGATAGGCAAGGTACTCACTCAGCACCCGAAGATCAGCAAGTTTACTTTCACGGGATCGACACCCGTCGGCAAGACGTTGATGGAACAGTGCTCGAAGGGTGTAAAAAAGGTCTCGCTGGAACTCGGCGGCAACGCGCCGTTTATCGTGTTCGATGACGCAGACATTGATGCGGCAGTCACCGATTGTATGGGCACCAAGTTTCGCAACTGCGGCCAGACTTGTGTCTGCACGAACCGCATCTTCGTCCAGACAGCGGTGGCCGACGAGTTCACCACGAAACTCAAAGCCGCTATCGAAGCGCTTCGCGTCGGCGACGGCTTCGACAAGGACACGACAACCGGACCGCTGGTAAACGATGCCGCCGTAAATGACATGCAGGGGTTCGTGCAGGATGCGAAATCCAAAGGTGCCGATGTGCTGACGGGAGGCGGAACACATGAGCTGGGTCACTGCTTTTTCGAGCCCACGCTGTTGACCAATATCACCGGGAACATGCGCGTCGCGAACGAAGAAATATTTGGACCAATCGCGGCAATCCAGACCTTCGAGAGCGAGGACGAGGTGATCGAGCGTGCCAACGACACCGACTACGGGCTTGCTGCGTATTACTTCACTCGAGATATTGGTCGGGTTATTCGCGTCGCCGAGCGTCTGGAGTACGGCATCGTCTGCTCGAACTCGGGGGTATTCTCAACAGAGGTCGCGCCGTTCGGCGGCTGGAAGCAGTCGGGCATCGGCTCCGAGGGCGGCAAAGAAGGCATCGCGGAATATTTCGAAACCAAGTTCCATTCCATGGGCGGTATCGAGTAGTCACACATCACGAAGCGTCACAAATCCATGTATGACTACGTCATCATCGGCGGTGGCATCGTCGGCTTGTCGACAGCGTGGCAGCTAAAGCAACGAAAACCCGCGAGCCGTATCCTGTTGCTGGAAAAAGAAGCGCAGGTTGCAAGCCACCAGACTGGCCATAACAGCGGCGTGATTCACGCCGGCGTCTACTACGCGCCGGGCAGCTTGAAAGCCAGGTTTTGCAAGTCGGGCATGGCCGCGACGATCCAGTTCTGCCAGGACAATGATATTCCGTACGAGCAATGCGGCAAGTTGCTGGTTGCGACCAACGAAATTGAACTTGAGCGTATGCATGCGCTATTCGAACGTTCCAAAGAAAATGGTCTGGATGTTGAGCTCATCGATGCCGAAGAACTGCAAAGGCGAGAACCGGCTATCGAAGGAGTCGGCGCGTTCCTCGTCAAGGCAACGGGCATTGTCGACTATCGGGAAATCTGTATTCGCATGGCCGAGCTATTTGCAGAACTGGGCGGCGAGATTCGTTTGAACGCTTGCGTAACGAGCCTTCGGGAGGACGCAAACTCCATCGCCGTTAGAACCGCAGACGGACAAACCCTGGAAACGCGATACCTGATCACCTGCGCGGGACTCATGGCCGACCGCGTTACGCGCATGCTGGGCATCGACATCGATTTTCAGATCATTCCGTATCGCGGCGAATATTTTCGTCTTCCGGCCGCCAAAAACAACATCGTAAAGCACCTGATTTATCCGATCCCCGATCCGGACCTGCCATTCCTCGGCGTGCACCTGACGCGAATGATCGATGGATCCGTGACCGTCGGCCCAAACGCGGTGCAAGGCTGGAAGCGTGAGGGTTACGGCAGGATGAACATCAGCCCGCGAGATGTGACGTCGATGCTGGGCTTTCCCGGCTTCTGGAAAGTCGCCCTGAAGAACCTGAAGTCCGGGATAGAGGAAACCTGCGACTCCTTATGGAAGCCGGGCTACCTCAAGCGGGTGCAGAAATACTGCCCATCTATCCGATTGCGAGACCTCGAGCCCTACCCCGCCGGGATACGCGCACAAGCCGTGCTTCGCGACGGCACTCTCGTACATGACTTCTTGTTCGCGGAAAGCGCGCGCAGCCTGCATGTCTGCAATGCGCCCTCTCCGGCCGCAACGTCGGCCATACCGATCGGCGAGTACATCTGCGACAAAGTTGTTGCTGTTCAACCACCCGCCGTCAAATAGGGAATCGAGCCTGCGGCATCCGTGTCGTCGATGGCGATAAAGTGGCTGTCGGTGCCGTCCTGGCGAGCCTTGGCATACGGTGCATAGTCCGGGTCATTGACAAACGCGTGCAGGGCGTCACCGTTAGGAAACTCGATTACGGCGACAAGATTCGCGGTGGAGTCAGGGCCTTCAAGTGTCGTGATGTTGCCGCTTCGTGAAAGGTACTTGCCGTCGTGCCTGTGAACTATGTCGTGCACTTTTGCGGCGTATTCCGGAATCCAGCTGTCGTCGTTAACCTTGACCTGTGCTATCAGGTAATGAGGCATGCTTATCTCCTTGCGAGTGTTGTTTATTGTTGAGGCGCCCGTTCGGCGTAGTAGGCGCGAATACGATTAGCCAATGTAGCGTCCGGATTCGGTCGGATGCACGCACGTTGGACTGAACCCAGTTGCTCAAAAAACGGCCTTGCCATCGATCATTGCCACAAGTATTTAAGCGGCTGCGGCTGCCGGCTCGCCTTCTTCGAATCGTTCGATGGTGAAGCCAGTAAAGCCGTAGACGATCGAGACCACGGGATTGATCAGATTAAAGAACACGAACGGCAAATAGGCCAGGGTTGGGACGCCGAGGGTGGCCGCCATATAGGCACCGCAGGTGTTCCATGGAACCAGCGGCGAGGTCAGCGTGCCGGAGTCCTCGATAACGCGGGACAGATTCTTGGGTTTGAGTCCCCGGCGCTGGAACTCAGCCTTGAACATCTTGCCGGGCAGGACGATGGCGATGTACTGGTCGGCGGCAACAATGTTGATCCCGATGCACGACAGCACGACCGTCATCATCAATGAACCGGTGGACTTGGCGGCGGCCAGCGCCGCCCGGATGAGCCGTAAAAGCATACCGCTGTGCTCCAGCACCGCACCGAAAGCCATCGCGGACAAGATCAGCCAGATAGTCACCAGCATGCTGCTCATGCCGCCGCGCGACAAGAGATTGTCGACTTCCGGGACACCGGTGGAGGACGAGTAACCGTTGGCGAGAGCCAGCCACACACCCTTGGTCATCGCGAGTGCCGGCGACAGGTCTGGAGAATCGGAGAATGCCAGCACAGCCTCAGGCTGAAGCACCAGGGCCACAAAACCGCCGAACAGCGCGCCGAACAAGATGGTGGGCAATGGCGGCACTTTGCGAAACGCCATGAAGAACACCACGAGCAGCGGAATCATCGCAAGTGGTGTGATGTTGAATGCCTTGTCCAGGGTGAGTTTCAGGGACTGCAGCGAATCGCTTTCGGCCTGCACGTCGGCGCCGAGCCCGAGTGCGGTGAACAGGATCAGTGCGAGCGTAAATGACGGTACGGTCGTCCAGACCATGTGCCGGATATGCGTGAAGAGATCCGTTCCGGCGACGGCTGGCGCCAGGTTGGTGGTATCCGACAGCGGCGACATCTTGTCGCCGAAATACGCACCGGAGATGATCGCGCCGGCCGCGATAGCCGGCGATAAGCCGAGCCCCAGCGCCACGCCGATCAGCGCCACGCCAAGGGTACCGGCGACGGTCCAGGAGCTACCTGTAGATAGCGCTGCGATCGCACAGATGATGCAGGCGGCTACGTAAAACCACTGCGGACTGAGCAGTTCGAGACCGTAGTAGATCAAAGCGGGCACAGTGCCTGCCAGAAGCCACGTACCGATCAGCCCGCCAACCGACAGAAGGATCAGCACTGCCGCCATCGACGTGCCAATGCCGTCGATGATGGCGGCAAGAATGTCATTCCAGGCATGTCCGTTCTGAATCGCAACGATCGACGCGATTGCTGCGCCCAGCGTCAGCACGATCTGGTTTGGCCCCGACGAGGAATCCGAGCCAAACAGTTTGACCGACAGAAAGAGCATAAGGACCAGCGAGACAATTGGGATCAACGCATCGATAAGTGTCGGTTCTTTCGGCCGATTCATGTGCGGGCGCGCCCTCTTGTTATTCTGGTAGCCACCGAGCGAACAGCTAGTTGTCGATGACGATGTCGTCGGACACTACTGACAATACCGACAAAGCGGCCACAACTCCACTGCGCCAGGAAATAGCTGCGGCAAATCAAACTCGTTTGTCTACGACCCGAAACACGAACGGAGTAGCGAAGAGATTCCGCGGTTTTCTGGCAAGAAAGCCGACCCCTTCGGGGTCGGCCTTTTATTCCTGGTAACGGAGAAACCTCTAGTCCGCCGACTCTTCCTCGCTTGGCGGCAGGTTAGAGACGTAACCTTTCCCATAAAGAATCTCGATGGTCGAGCCATCGAAGGCATCCTTGACGCCTTCGGCCCGGCCACCCAGGCACTGAGCGAGGAAACCTTCCATGACGGCATAGAACGCGAGCCGGTTCTCAGGGCGCTGGAATCCATGTCCTTCATCCGGAAAATTCACATAGGTCACAGGCAACTCGTTATTCGACATGGCTTCGACCAGCTGGTCCGATTCCAGCTTCGTCACTCGCGGGTCGTTCTCGCCCTGACCGACCAGCAGCGGCACCTTAATATCATCGACGCGACTGATAGCGGAGCGTTCCAGCATGTCGGCACGGTCCTCTCTCGTTCGCCGGATCACCGACGTAGGTGTACCAGGTACCCGCTAGCCAGGGCTTCCAGTATTCCGGGAAGCTCTCGATAAGCGTAGCCAGACTCGACGGCCCCACCAGGTCGACGCCGCAGGCGAACGTGTCCGGTGTGAAGCTCACGCCGATTAGTGTCGCGTACCCACCGTATGAGCCGCCGACGATTGCCACCTTTTCCGGGTTGGCGACGCCCTCCGCGACAGCCCACGCAACACCATCGATAAGATCGTCGTGCATCTTGCCGGCAAACTCCTTTATCGCCGCGCGCATGAACGCCTTGCCGAAACCGCTAGACCCGCGATAGTTGATGGAAAGAACGGCATAACCGCGATTGGCGAGCCACTGGTGCCAGGGATGGTAGCCATAGCTATCGCGAGCCCAAGGCCCGCCGTGCACTGCAAGCACCATAGGCAGTGGTTTGTCGGGCCGTCCATCGCGGTTTGAATCGCTGTTCGCCGGCAATGTCAGGTAGGACACAAGCTCGAAGCCATCGCGCGCTTCGATAACGACTGCCTGCATCGGTGCCAGCGTGGCCGTACTTAGTGCTGGCCGCGTCATAAGCATTTGCGACACCGATCCGTCGGCTCGATCATAAATGTAATATGCGCCGGGTTTTTCAGTAGGATCTTCGTGCACGACCCACTTCGACATGTCGTCCGTCGTTGAGACAATGCTTAGCGATCCTTTGAGTCGGGCCGAGATGGTCTCGAAATCCGCTCTGGCCACGTCGGTCAGACCGTGCCACGACGACTTCAGGTAATCCACATTATATGCGATAGGCTCAAAGCTCCGATGATCGGTCAGTACGCCCGAGATATCTGCATCATCATTGACGGCAATCACGACGCGTTCGCCTGTCTGAATATCCACGCGTGTCAGTGCCGCGGTATCTCGCTCGCGGCTGTCGAGCAAGAATATGGCCGTGTTGTCCTTGTTGAACCCGATCGGCTGGGTCACCAAAAAGTCCTCCGGCGGAATCACCTCGAACACCTCGCCTTCAAAGTCGACGATATTTGCGCCACCATCCGGCGTCGGTTGCACGCCATACCGCGGCGCGAGCGTGTTGTCGATCAGCCAGGCGCCATAGCCAGGGTTTTCCTTTAGTAACTCTCGTTCGCCGGTGGTGACGTCGACGATGTACAGGTCAAAGATCTGCGGATCGCGCGCGTTGATGCCGATAACAATGTGATCGGGTCTTGCAGACGATACTTGCTCGATAGTGGCGCGCGTGCCTTCGGCAACCGGCGTCAGGTCGCGAACCTCGCCGGTACCGATATCGCTGGAGTAGACGTGATCGTTCTCATCACCGCCATCATCCTGGGTGAAGTAGATGTACCTGCTATTCGGTGCCCAGTAATACTCGTTTATGCCGCGATAGGTGTCATTCGTAATAACACGGGCATTACCTGGATCGTTGGTCGGCGCCACCCAAACGTTCATGACGGCGTCTTTCGGTGCCAGCCAGCTAACGTGACGCCCGTCCGGGCTGATTCGGGCAATCGAGCGTTCCGGATTACCGAATATGTCGGTCCTCGGAATCAGCGCAGGCGCCGCTTGCGCGGCTTGTTCGGTATCGGCTCCGCCGACAGTCGCGTCCGGGGCCTTGTCGCTGCAGGCCATGAGCAAAACGGCCATTGCGGCCAGGCAAATTAGTCGGTTCATGAGCGTAATCCTTTCAAAACGCATCTTTGTTTCGCTGCGATTCTCTCACTTGCAGAATAAACGGGCAAAGACGTCGAGTTCGCGCTGATTGCTGCCAAGCGCCGCACCCTCGCCTGGACTTTTTTGTTCAGAATCCTGCCGTGCCGTCCTTGAGATACTCATCCTCTTCCGGCGTATTGCGGCGTCCAAGAACAACGTTTCGGTGCGGAAACCGGCCGAATCTCGCTATTATTTCCAGGTGATTTAGCGCGTACTTATCCGTGCCGTAGCCCGCCTCATTGAGTTCCCTGGTCTTCGCCAGACCAAGTTCCTGCATGGCCAGATCTTCGGCATGCCGCAATGGCAGGTAGAAAAAGGATCGCTGCTCCAGTGAAAGTTCGTGGTCGGATCCGTCATCGATGCCGTTCACCGTTAGCGAAAGCGCCTTTGGATCTGCTTCGAACGAGCGAGATGTTCCGCGATGAATGTTTCTTGAGAACTGGTCGAGTACGATGATCAGTGCCAGACGGCCGCGAGAAGTATCACACCAGTCGTCCAGCTGATCGTCGTTAGCCAGCGTCAGCAGGTGTCCGAAGCGTTGCTCGAGCTCCCGATCGAAATCAGGATTCTTTTTGAACCAGAGAGAATGCTCGATGTCCTCAAACCAAAATTGCAGAATCTCATCGATTGCATGTTCGTGCATGAACTTCTCTCATTTTGATACTGCGCAAAACTATAGCAACCCGATTTCGATACACCAAGAGTCATCTCGGCTGAGGGCTGCACATGGAGAGCTAAGTCCTGGTAGCGAGGGCTCGCTTTGTACGTTGGCAAGATCCGCCGAAATCATAATCGTGCTCAGTATTCGACTGACAGCGGCCTGGATCCAGACACCAAACCCCGTCAACGAAAGCCGTCGCTCGAAGCCGTCGTTCACGCCGTGACCGATTTCTTGCCTCATAGGGCAGACAACCGCCAGCACCTTTCGACCTGTCAATTCTGATCTTCCAATGCATACACGGCGAGATAGACCTCTCCGGCCTTATGGCACACGGACGCAGCTTCGATTTTGTCGTCGCCGTCGAAGTCCGCCCCCAAAGACGTGTATCCGGTGAGGTAAAGCGTGTTGCCATCGGGCGAGAATCCGGCAGCATTCACGATGTCGTTATGATCACCGACGACCGTTATTACCTGCTGCAATTCACCGTCTGCATCAAGAATTGCGGTGAAGCCCTCGCGCTCCTCGTCACCGTCGGACTCACGCTCAGGTACGCCGTCGTCGTCGACATCCAGCACACTGGAATAGGCGCCGCTCAAGGCTATACGACCGCCACGCGCCGTAACATGCCTGGCTGGCGACGTAAAACGCTTCGCCCAAACGCGCTCCCCGTCGGGCGTAACCTGCATCAGGAAAACGTTGCCATCTATGTCATATTTCCACACACGGTCAGCCCTGCTCCTGAACTCCAGATCCGAATCACCGTCACCATCGAAGTCCGGCGGCGCTGTATAACCGCCGAGGACAAGCAGATCCCCGGTGGCCGCAATCGCTAACGATGCCGCCATCTGAAGGCCGGGTCCGGCAACGCTCTTGACCCAGATGGGCGAGCCATCCTTGTCCAACCTCGCGTAAAAGCCGTTGAACTCATACTTGCCGGGGTCATTCAGCGCCACAACGTCAGGAGATGTTTCTTCAGAGACCGGCAGGTCCGGTTCCCCGTCGCCTGTGAAATCCGGCGCGCCATTGCGGTACCAGCCGGCGATATAGATATCGTCGTTCGGCCCAATCGTGACCGCCATCCCCCTGGCACTGGCGTTGCCGCCTGATGCGCGCATCCAGCGAAACTCACCGTTCGGCGAGAAAGATACAACCAGCGCTTGCCCGTCCTTGCCGGCATCCAGGTCTATGTTGCCATCACGATTGACGTCAACGGAACCGACGACCGTTCCAATCATGATAACGTTACCATCGCTATCGCTCGCAACGTCGTAAAACCCGTCTTCGCCGATGCCGCCGATCGCTCTGCCCCACATCAACTTGCTGTCTCGACCATATCGCCCAAGGAAGCCGTCGCCGCCTCCTGCGGACTGAAGTATTGTTGTCTCGGTCATCTGCAGGTGTTCGGTGAACGCACCAACCGCATAGACGCCGCCGTCACGATCGGACGCGATGCCATCTGCCCGGTCCATCTTCGGCCCGCCAGGTCCACGCGTCCACCCGGTGTTCTCGTCCCCGACGAGATTGACTTTGGCAATCAATGCATCCGGTCTGCCGAAGGTCGGGAGGTCGATCACGCCGTCATAGTCCACATCGAGACTGCCGCGTGACCCGGCAATAAGGACGCTTCCCTCTTCATCGACCACGAGGTCATTGCCCTGGTCGGTGCAACAAGGCCCGCTCATTGTCCGCACGTCAACAAAGCGGTACTTCACCGGCTCGGCATTTACAGCGCGCATCCATAGCAATCCCGCACACACCAATAGCAGCACCGTAACGACCTTGGTTCGGTGCGCCCCGTCATCAAATTGCTGGGTGCCATCAACGTTCATTGTTTTTTGGATTCGTTGCCTGGACATCAGAGGTTATGGTTTGACCTCTGATGTTACCACCAACTGACTACTGACGTAGGTTGGCCGGCGAAACGCTAGTGCCAACGGTCGAGAGGAAATGATTGAGGGTATACGTCAATTTCACGCCGCATATCCGGATTTCAGGATCACGATGAACGAAACCGTGTTTGGCAAGAACATTGCGTTTACGCAATGGACTGTGACCGGGACGGCGACCAGCGATGACGGAAGCACCAACAAGATCACCATCGAAGGCGCTACGATGATGCGTGTCGTGGACGGACAAATAACCGAGGAATGGGTCTACTTCGACTCCGCGCAATCTGCCAAACCGAGTGGCGAAGTTGCGATGAAGCACGTCAAGAAACTCAATCGCCGACTACAGGCTCAGGACTTGCTTCGCGCAATAGAGATCCGGGCCCCTTCAGAGGGGTCCGGTTTTTTTAGGTGGCGGGGGCGCGGTTACCAAGAACGTGCATTTGTATGCTGAGCCTTTTCTGCTGTCTTGGTGAAACTTATCGCCTCCCCGAATCCTGGTGCGCTGCCCGTTGTTGGTGACAAGTCTAGAATGTAGAGAAACCGGTCGCCTCCATGAACCGATACAAGCCGCGTTTGAATAGGGACTCGTCGCGATATTGTTCGTACGGCACGGAGAACACCTGGTCCGGGCCATTGCGCCAGAGGCTATCAAAGTGCGCCACGGCATCCGTCATGACCGACGCTGAGAGCGGCGCGCAAATCAGGACATTGGTTTCCAAATTGAAATCATCGAGGTTACGTCGGGTCAAGTTGGCGGAACCGATCAGCAGTCGCGCCTGCTGTTTGTCGTTCACTCCGAGCAACATCTTGTCATGGCATTGCTCACCATGCGTGTGACTCCACCGGACTTCGATGCCTGACCTCGCAAGATCCGCCGCTACAGATCGGTTGGGAATGCCGAACTTGTTGAGGCCAAATGCATCCTTGTTTGGATCAAGCAGCACGCGCAGCCGTACTCCGCGGCTTGTCGCGCGTTTTAGTGCCTTAATAACATCGCGATCCGCGAGATAAAAGCTCGCGAGGTCGAGGCGCTCATCGCGCTGCCGGCTATTGATGAGATCCAATGCTGATAGCTTAATGGCGCGCTCGGTGAGTACCTGCACGGTGACAGCGCTCGTTTCCTCGCTGTCGTTTGGCGACATTATCAGCGGCGCCCGCTTGCAGAGTTTCAATACCGAATTTTCGGTGAATAGCAGATCATTGACGGCTGCGCCGTTGAATGTGCACGCAATATTGGTGTGTGCGCTACTCGCATCGTGCGGATTCGCCGACGTTACCATGCCCACAAGTTCATCCCCATTGTCCGTGACCAATACCTTGCGATGATTAGCTTTGAAGTTCGGCATGGCCAAATAACTTCTGAGCGTCACTTTGCTGTGCGGATCGAATGGGTTTGGCAATTGTCCGCGAGTTGAATTTCCAAGTGGCCGTACGAAGAGACGCCAGAAGGTGGAATACACCGGGTTACTGTCGCGCAAGCGTTCCAGGTCGGTGATCACGACATCGATATTGGCGGCCCTGAGTTCCGCATATGCATCGGATGCAAAAGAACCGTAGACAGTATTAATCGGGTCCGTAATAACGACGACCCTGATATTCGGATACGCCCGCTTCTGCTGCAATAGCAGTTCCGTCAGTTGTCGCGTCAACGGACGTATCGGGTTGGAAACTCCCATCGGAAAGTCGTTGTAAAGAAACATGTCCAGCAGCACCAGGCGCCGAGCGCAACGGATCATCTCGAATGCGGCATCGAATATTTTCTGGCTGCTGTGCCGCAAACCCTCTGTATCTACCCAGGTCAGGTCGGCCAGGAATGCTACCTTGGACGCGGCATGCACATCGCCCGTGAACGACAGGCCCTCCGGTAGTGATCTTCGCCACATCCTAGTCGCACCGGCGCCGGGTTCGAACCCGAGCAAGTCTTGAATACATCAAAGAAATTCTATCCATAGGGCGAATCGAGCCTAGCAGAGACCTAATTCAGGCAACGAGGTGGACAAAACAATTCAAGTGCTTGTGCGGTGCTGGCCCATTGCCCGTCTATTTGCCGGCTAGCGGGCTTTTCGTCGCCACCGCCCGGCATCATCTTTCGCATAAATCTTTTCTACAGCACTCCAGGCCACTTTGTGCGCCGT
>CAVXCW010000007.1:0-314914 GCA_963760325.1 uncultured Gammaproteobacteria bacterium
CCATCGTTGGGATCCATTCCCTTCAGGAACTTGAACAGCTCGCTGTCGGTTGACATGACGAGTGTCGTATTTTCGGCGATGATGAATTTGTAGGACTCCAGCGTCCGTGTGAATTCGTAGAATGCAACGGCTTCGGCGTTTTTGTTGTACGCCCTGGCGTAGATTTCGGTCGCTTTCGCGTCGGCCAGGCCGCGGATCTCCTCAACTTCCCGGTATGCCTCGGATTGAATCTTGTTCAGGTCACGAACACGGTTACCGCGTATTCTTGCCGCCTCACCGTTGCCTTCCGAAAGAAAGCGCTCAGCGATCTGCCGCCGTTCGCTGATCATTCGATCATAGATCTTCGGGCGCACACTCTCGTTGTAATTGATTCGTTTGAAGCGAATGTCGAGCAGCTCGATACCGAATACCTGAACCTTTTCCGCGGCTGCGGCAAATATCTCCTGTTCAACCAGCTTGCGCCCCTTCTGGATCGGCACCAGCGTCCCCATGTTGAGTTCGCGTTCCGCATCCGTCAAAAGCGTGTCACGCAAGGGCACGCGATCCCTGGTAGTACGAATGATTTCGATCAGTTCATGCTTGGCAACGGCATTGCGGGTCTCGCTGCCCAGAATATCGTCGAGACGAGACTGAGCACTGCGCTCGTCGCGAAGTCTCAGAAAGTACTGCAGCGGATCGGTAATGCGCCAACGGGCGAACAGATCGACCGATATGTAGAGCTTGTCCTTGGTCGGCATGTCCGAGGGATTCCCGTCCCACTCCAGTACCCGTTTATCGATCGGGTTGATCTGCTGAATGAAGGGAATCTTGGTTTTCAGGCCCGCTGTGGTCACAGGTTCGCCGACCGGCTTACCGAACTGGGTGATGATCACCTGCTCGACTTCGCTGACCGTGTAGATCGAACTGATCAGGACAAAGGCAGCAGCGCCCAGTACTAACAGCAGAGCGGTGAGTTTATTCATGGCCGATCACCGTTTGCACTGTCGAGGTTCAACAGCGGCAAGACGCTGTTTGCTTGATCATCGACAATTATCTTCGAGCGGATGCTCGGCAATACAGCCTGCATAGTCTCGACGTAGATGCGGCGGCGCGTGACTTCCGGGGCTTTGGTGTATTCGGTCAACAATGCGCTGAACCGCGCAACGTCGCCTTCGGCTTCGTTGATGCGTTTGAGCCTGTATCCGTCCGCCTCGCGGATTCGCTGGTCCTTCTCGCCCTCCGCTAGAGGGATCACCTTGTTGTAGTCGCGGCGTGCCTCGTTGATCAGCTTTTCTTTCTCCTGCTGCGCCTGGTTAACTTCGTTGAACGACTCCTGCACCGGGCCGGGAGGATTTATGTTTTTCAGTTGTACCTGATCGATGCTGATTCCCATCGCGTACTTGGTCGAGAGTTCCTGCATTTTTGTGAGGGCCTCCGATTCGATTTCCTGGCGACCAATAGTGATTACTTCATCCACCGTGCGATCACCAACGACTTCGCGCATGACCGACTCCGACACGTAGCGCAGCGTCGCGCCCGGCTCACGAACTTCGAAAAGGAATTTAGCCGGATCCGAGATTCGGTACTGAACAACCCATTCCACCAGCGCGGCGTTCAGATCACCGGTCACCATTTCCGTTTCCCGTCTGCCGTCGACCGGGCTTTGGTAGGGGTCCGTGGCGCCCGGCGTTGTGAAGCCGAACTCCTGCTTCAGTTGCCGCTTTACCGGAACGATCTTCGCCGTATCGATTCCCAGGGGAAACTTGAAATGCAGGCCGGGTTGTACATCTTTGAGATACTTGCCGAAGCGCTGAACAACCGCGACGGAATCACTCGGAACCGTGTAATACGCGGTCCATGCTCCGACAACGAGCGCCGCGATCACAGCGAATATGATGACTGTGGTCGAGTCGCCTCCGGGCACGATTTGCTTGAGCCTTGCCTGCCCCTGACCAATGAGTTGCTCGAGCTCGGAGCCTGGATTGGTGCCGCGGCCGGAAGGGCCACCCCTGTACCCGTTACTGATTTGCGATGACATGCGCTTCGTGTCCTTTATTGTGTGTGCCACCGGGCATTCGTCTAGCCTGCACGGACGGTCATTTCTTCGTTGCCACCTCCGCAGGATGAACCTGCTTTCGGTGGCGCGATTTCATACGGAAAGCCTTTGTCGCCGCGCGAGCAAACGGCAGACGAGAACATTCGTCTGCTGGAGAAATACTCGATGGATTTAGACGGCTATTAGCGTCGCCGCAATGTGATTGGCCACGAGTGAACGCCAGATAATTCGCTTGGTTGATCCAGCCTGAGGCCTGTCGATCCGTTAACCATGGTCGGTTAATTAACTTGAATAGTCAATTAATATCTGACAGTATTTCTATGGTTAACTAAACAAGTAAATCACGAGAGACTGTAAATGGACGTTTGTTCGGTCATTAAGACGCGACTTCAGGAGCTGGGGCTGGAGCAGAAAAATCTGGCAGCCGCAGCCGAGGTGACAGAGTCCTACATATCCCAACTGTTGACCCGGAAGAAATTGCCACCCGCCCCGGATCGAACAGACATCTACGAAAAAATGAGCAAGTTTCTACAGCTCTCGAACGGTGAGCTTGCGAAACTGGCCCGCGCACAACGATCAGACGAGTACAGGCGTGCTTATGAGGAGCCGCCCGAAGCCCTGCTAAAGGACGCCCGCGATCTGATACTGCGCAAGTGCGTGCCGGCCAGTCAGCAGCAGATTCGATCGATATTCGAGAGGCAGCCGTTCGGCGAACTCGAGCGGCTGGTAACGCAGAAGCTCCTCGACGTTGTCAGCGACGTCGCGAGAGCGGAGCTGGACAATCAGACCTGGCTTCACGAAGTCGCGCAGCTCAGTGACAAGAGCTATGAGGAAATGCGCGTCATCATTCTGGAATTCCTGGACACCGATATCTTTAATGTCTCGAACAAAGACTGCATTTCCTTTCTGAACCCGTTGATAGCACGCTGGGACATCGACCTCTCGACCTTCGATATGGAAATTACGCTGAACGAAGGACTCGCCCCCGGGGAGCCGAAGAGATTTGCATTCGTTGAGAAAGGCATTGACGGTCGCCACGAGGACGAGCCGGGGTTCACGGAATTCCTGCAAGACGCCTCGCTCAGTGGCGATTTATCCGACGAGGAACTCGAATTTTTGAGAAGGCTCCGGTTTAAGAACAAGCGACCCAACGGACTCTATTATTACCGGGCCCTACAAATCCAAAGGGACGCGCTGCATTTTTTAGCGACAGAAGATTGATCCTTGGCACGCGATACTCTTCAGTACCGCCGAATCAATCGGATAACCGACACGCGTCAATTGGACACGCAATGTGTGTGAAGGTCGATGAGCGCGACATTGCAGTGTCGACACAAGAAAACGCCAGCGCACAATGGAGCCGGTGCAATTTTCCTGGTAGCGGGGGCGCCCAATAAGAATTGTATGCAACTTCCGCTCGCGCCCTTTCCTCTCTCCACATAAGCGGTTGTCTTTTCGACCGGCTATCGATAACAGTCGGCGCCATCGTCACCAAAATGAAAACGGGACCCACAAGGGAACCCATTTTTCTTGTTTGGTAGCGGGGGCTTGATTTGCCCTGTTCCGACAGCGCAGCGAGGAATCCGATTAATATAGCCCAGGATGCTACCTCTATCCGGTCGCTTCAAACCGGATCTTGCGTACTTTTGCCAGATCTGCCGACTTTTTGGCCTGCCAGAGATCATAGTTGTCCTGCATGGCCAGCCAACTCTCCGGAGACCGACCAAGCGCCTTTGAAAGGCGCAACGCCATTTCCGGACTCACTGCACTCCGCTCGGCGACGACACGCGCCAAAGTGGAGGCAGCGACACCGAGACTCTCAGCTAACGAGCGGATACTAATGTCAAAAGGCTCAATATACGTTGCCCGAATAAACTCGCCGGGATGCGGAGGATTGTGCATGGCCATTAATGGTAGTCCTCGTAGTTCAACACGTACGCGTTTCCGTCTATGAATTCGAAGGTCAGCCTCCAGTTCCCGCTGACCCACATCGACCACCGGTTCTTTGCTCGCCCTTTGAGCGAATGAAGCCGATAACCAGGCACGTCCATATCGTCAATTACCCGAGCAGTATCCAGGGCCGCTAGTTGTAATCGTAGTCGACCGGCATGTTTGGCCTGAATACCGGACTTGCTTCCTGTCTCGTAGTAGCGCCTCAGGCCTTTGTGCTTGAACGACTTTATCACCAACACAGTATAGCGTGTTGCGCATCACGCAACAATTCCGATTTGTTGCTGAAATCAACAGAAATAAGAAAGCCGACCTCAAAGGGCCGGCTTCATGTTTGGCAGCGAGGGCGTGATTGCCTTCGCGGCCTCGCCGCTCAGTGATGTCGGCCGGCTGCGCCGGCATTCTGAGTGCACTGTTTGTAAGCGATACCGCCCTAGTCCTTCGGTCCTAAGTCGCGCCGCGGGAATATGTGATGGCGTTTCGGCATTTATTCTGCTGAGCCACTCGGCAGCACTTACGCCCCTGAACTTTCTTTCGAGAAACAGCGCATCCGATTGCGTCATGGTGTGTTGGATTCCACCTGGCAGATAGGTTGCCCATTCATTCCCGATGTATTTGTCGCGGAGAGCGTACAGACTGAACCGATAGTTAAAAATATTGACGCCGGACCCGCCACAGGCTTTAGACTCGGCATTGTAGAGAATGACGCCGGCGAGATCGGCATCCGCGGAAGCGAATGCGAAACGACCCTGTGGGTACGTTTGACTGAGATAATTGTAGAGATTGATCAGCCCACCTTTCGATGGGTCAGCGCATTGGGGGCACCGAGTCGGCAATTGCAGATCAAACGTCTGAATCACTTTTCGCTCAAAACACGACGTTTTTATTGCAGATTCGGGAATGATCGGAGCGGAATCAACGAGCGCGGCGACTGATCTTCCATCAAACGCCTCGACTACCTGTGGATAGTTGACCAGGACGCCAAATCCGCCCGCGCTGGCACCCGCTAAGGCAACGTCTTCTGCCTCACGAAAATAGGGTGCCAAAAGTTTAAGATCATTCCGAAGGTTTCTGTGGCCAACAAAGTGCTGCTTGCCGGCAACGCCCGGAATGCTGACATTTTCCCTTGCGCCGCCATGCAGATCACCCGTGCAATAGGGTATGTATATATGATTCCACCTGGCGACCGGGTTCGCAGGATTAGTTGTGTTGAAGACACCTTGATTGCCAAGCGTTGCCACCCATCGGTCAAACTTCTTTTCGCCAAAGTTTTCACCCGCAATTGGCGTTCCTGCGTTCTCCGCGCAGGAATTCGCGTCGTAACAGGCGCCGCCACCCTGTAGGTAAATCAATACGGCTTTTGCATCCGGCAGCAGGCGTACACCTATTCCGGTCTTGGATCCATCCCGGCAGCGAGTATCGCCTCTCGGAATCCAAGTCCACGTTCCCATACCCGCTTCTGCGATGGCTAGTGGTGCGAGTGTAGATGCATCGTTGACGTTGGTCTGCGCGACCGTTGTTACCGAATAAAATGCGATGCCCGTGATGACCATTCTGAGTAACATGCTAGGAAAGATACTTTCTCCAAACTGAATGGACAATGAACTTTCGAAACCGCGATGATGCCGAAGGCTGTTCTCGGCGCGAATGTTCGGAATTCCTGGTACCGATGTTGGGCAATCGCGGCGCTGCGCCGCGATAGAATTTTCTGTCCTTTGACTGATATAGTGTTGTTTGCCATTAGAATATTCGTATATTAAAAAACAAGATATCGCGAGAAGGGCCAGGTTTCTTGGCGAAAAGTGCATTGTCGAAGGAAAAACGCGCAGTCTGTAAATTGTTTGTGAGGGGTTACCAATGGAAATTCTTGCTTCAATTCGTAAATCATTTGAAGGCAGAGCGCCAAAGCGTCCGCGTTTTGCGGAGGCTGGTCAGGAAGCTGGAGAGAAGGAAGTCGGCCGGAGTCACGCTCATGGCGTCGCCCATGAGCATACGGATCATGAATTATCCGGCATGACCATTGGTATTGAACATGTTGACGCTGATGGTTCTGTCAGCCGTCGCTGGGCTACGATTGTCGCAACCGCTGAAGTGGATGGACATAATCGGCTGCTATGTCACTGCTTTCTAAGCGAAGGTTTGCGCTCTTTCCGGATGGATCGGGTGGTCAATCTCTTTGACGAGCATGGCGAAACTTTTGATGTGCGTGAGTTCCTGCACTTGAAAGCAAACCCGACCAAAGCACGCACCGGTGGCGGTTCATACCGCTCTGTTCTCCGTGATGGCCTGCGTGTGCTGATCGCGGTTGCACGGGCGGATGGTCACCTCGACACTGAAGAAGTTGATGTGATCATGGACTATGCTCGCGCTGAAGGTGCCCGCAAGGGCGTGAGAGCGGACGAAGCAGCACTTGTTGAACTGCGCCGTTATATTGAGCGTCTCCAGCCTTCTGGTAGCGTTGTGACCTCCTGCATTGATCGTTTGACCAATGAAGATGAAGAAACACAGGACAATCTTCTGGCTTATCTTGAAAAGGTCGTTCGGGCCGATGGTGTGGTGGACGGTTCTGAAGCTGCACTTGAACTGCTGGTCGCCAAACGACTTGAACAAAGGGATATGAACAGCCGGTACTGAATTAGGCTTATGTAGTCTGCCATCTCTAGCAGGCGTTCATGAGCCTACGACGCAGAATGTCTGCTATCGGGGGCAGGGTTGCCATCGCCGCTTCGCGGCTCATTTATGTCGGCCGGCGTTGCCGGCCTCCGAAGTTGTGTTTTGATACGCGCAATAGCCTGGCGCGGCGCCGGTCGGCGCGTAGTACCTCGACCTGGTGCCCATTCCAATCGATGGAATCGCCGACGACGGGGATACGCTCGAGTGTCTCGGTCACTAAGCCGCCGATCGTCGATACGTCTATGTTCGGATCCCACGTGGTGCCGAGCTCTTCAGACAGCTTTCGCAAGTCGACACGACCGCGGACGAGCAACGTACCATCGGCTTGCTCTCGAAAGTCATCCACCGGCAAATCGCTCTCGTCACGAATGTCGCCGACGATTTCCTCGAGCACGTCCTCCAGCGTCGCCACACCCTCGACAGAGCCATACTCATCAACGACGATCGCCAGGTGGCGGTGACTGTCCTGGTAGGTATGCAATAGCTGTGGCAGAGGCGCGCTATCCGGCACGACCAGCGCGTCCTTGCGAATCGCCTCCCAGTCGATCTGGTCGTCGTCGTGCTCCAAGAGCCAGTACAACAGGTCCTTGGCCAGTACGACGCCGGACACGTCGGAAAGATGCGTCGTCGGCGAGAATGGGAAGCGACTGTGACCGGACTCCCTGACGAGCTCGATTGCCTCGTAGCGATCCATCGTTGCGGACAGATGACGTACATGCTTGCGCGGCAGCATCACATCTCTCGCGTGCAGGTAGTGCAACTGCGTCGCGCCAACGATGATCTCGGCGGTCTGGTCGCCGACCGCCCCCTCGCTCCGTCCGAGCGCAGCCAGCAGTCGTAGCTCCTCGGATGACGTTACCGGGACGTCGACGTCGCTACGAATCGAGCGGGAGATCTTTTCGCTAACCGCAACCAGCGGCCGTAACAGGGTCGCCAGCCAGTGGATGCCATGGGCGACAGGTACGGCAAGCATAGACGCGTACGTAATGCCAAGCGTCTTGGGAATGATCTCCGTGAACAGTAGAACGGCAATCGTGAATATGATCGTAAATATCCACAAGGTTTTGACGTCGAACACATTAGCGTAGCTTGCGCCGGCGACCGCGGCGCCGACAGTATGGGCCGCAGTGTTTAGTATCAGGATCGCGGCGATCGGCACGTCCATGTTTTCCTTAAAGCCGGACAGCAGCCGACCGGCTTGCTTCCTCCTTTGACCAACCAGGGCAATTTGCGACCTTGTCAGAGACAGCAGAACGGATTCGAAGATCGAACATAGGAACGAAATGACAAGTACGACACTTACAGCTATAACGAAAAGCAGCATGTTGCCTCCGTAGGAAATGAGGTTGCATATTAGCTCGCGGAATCTGCTTACGGAACGCCGGCTGTGCAAGAATTAGCTAAATTGGCATCGACACGATGCCAGCCCACTTCAATTCGACGGCAACAGTCCGACTTCTACTGCCGTGACTGCTCACTTACACTAGTCATTTCATAGGGTAGCAGCAGCTCGACTATCATCCGGGACATGTGAATTATGGATTTTGAGTGGGTAGCCATAGCCCTTGGTGACGTCGCTTGGATTACTTTGGCCTTTGCGCTTGGCTTTGGCTCGCGACTGATCGGCCTGCCGCCCCTCGTGGGCTTTCTCGCCACTGGTTTCGTGCTGAATTATCTCGGCATCGCCAGCGGCGAGGTGCTGCAGAAGTTGGCAGACCTGGGTATCACTTTGTTGTTGTTCACGGTCGGCCTGAAGCTGGATCTGAAGACGCTGCTGCGGCCCCAGGTATGGGCAGTGACCAGCCTGCATGTCGGCTTGGTCATCGCGATCTTTGGGTTGGGAATCTTTGTGCTCGCCTTGATGGGTGCGCCCCTGTTCACGCGGCCTGGATTTCAAGGGGGCTCTGCTGCTGGCTTTCGCCCTCAGCTTTTCCAGCACTGTATTCGTGGTCAAGAGTCTGGAAGAAAAGGCCGCGATGAAGTCCCTGCATGGTCGTATCGCCATCGGCATCCTGGTGATGCAAGACATAGCCGCGGTGGCCTTTCTGGCTGCGTCCACTGGCAACCTGCCCTCGCCCTGGGCAGCGCTGTTGTTCCTGCTGATCCCCATGCGGCCCTTGTTCCACCAGCTGTTGCAGCGTGCAGGCCATGGAGAGCTGCTGATCCTCTATGGCCTGGTGCTGGCCTTGGGTGGGGCCGAGCTGTTCGAACTCGGCGGCGTGAAGGACGACCTTGGCGCCCTGATCATGGGCCTGTTGATCTCTACCCATCCCAAGGCGGCCGAAATGTCCAAGTCGATGTTGGGCTTCAAGGACCTGTTTCTGGTGGGCTTCTTCCTCTCCATCGGCATGACTGGTGAGCTCTCGCCGGAGGCTTTGGTGATCGGCACCTTGCTGGCGCCTCTGGTATTCATCAAGTCGGCCATGTTCTATGGTCTGATGACCCGCTTCAAGCTGCGCGCGCGTACCTCCCTGCTGGCGACCCTGAATCTAAGTAACTACAGCGAGTTCGGTCTGATCGTAGCCGCCATCGGTGTGGCCAACGGATGGATAGACCCGGGTTGGTTGGTCGTAATATCCATTGCCCTGTCCTTGTCCTTCGCGGTTGCCGCCCCTCTGACCAACCGGGACGACAAGATTTACAGCCACTACCGGCCCTTCTGGCAGAAATATCAGCGTGAAGAGCGCCTCCCCGACGACCAGCTGATGGATACTGGCAACGCCACGATTGCCATCTTTGGCATGGGCCGGGTCGGTACCGGCGCCTACGACAAGATGCGTGAGCTGCGCGGCAATACCGTGGTAGGCATCGATTTCAATGCCGAGCGAGTCCGGCAACTCCGACAGGAAGGGCGCAAGGTACTGCGTGGCGATCCCAGCGATGCAGATTTCTGGGAGCTGGTGGAAAGGGATCCCAGCATCGATCTCGTGATGCTGGCGCTGCCCACATTGACAGCCAACCTGGATGCACTGGAGCAGCTGCGTGAGATCGGCTTCGCGGGCGGCATCGCCGCTACGGCACGGTATCCGGACGAGGAGGCGCAGTTGCGTAAGGCAGGTGCCACTGCCGTATTCAACATTTATGCCGAGGCTGGCACCGGGTTCGCCGGCCACGTCGCCGCGACTCACTCCGAGTGATGACTTCGCTGGGACATCTGGTGCTCGGTGATGACCCGCATCACATGCGAACGAATTACGGCGGTGAATTGAAGGCCAATCAGCGATGCTTGTGTTCCAAATAACGCGGGTTTCCTTGGGATCAAAAGCGGCACGTCAGCATGTCAGCAGCTCAACGGTCGCTTTCGGGGGTGAATCGAACGGTCGAATCTATGAGGGCAGGATGAACGCTGCGCTCCGCGCTGGCGTTTGTCGCCCAGCTTTGCTGGGCTCGGATGATCGCTCACTTCGTTCGCGTTGTCTCGGCGCCGTCTGACCGATGCTAAGCCTGTAGGAGCGCGCCCTGGCGGGCGACCTGTCGCGCGCCGGGGCGCGCTCCTACAAAACAAGAAAGCCGACCCCAATGAGACCGGCCCTTTATTCATTTTGGTAGCGGGGCGCGCTTTGTACGTTAGCAACGCCACTTAAACCCTTGTTCGTATCATACGTGCCACTTGTGGCTGCATAATTCCGGTCGCCCTGCTCTGCGAACGTCTGTCTTCGCTCACACAGCGGCAGCTGACGTCTACGTGTACTACTTATTGTGTACCAACGCCCGGCGATCTACGGTCACTGAGGGTCAGGCGCCGGTTTCCCGGGCCGCCTGGGCGGGCCTGATTTCGTTATTCTTCCAATCTGCCTAGAGAGAGGTGCGCCATGGCATCCAATTACGAAACCTTCTGGGAGAACAACTGCTTCGCCGTGGTCGGAGACAAGGCCAAGCAGAACTTTCCTGTCCTGACGTATCGGGGCCTCAAGAAACTCGGCAAGGCGGTCTTCCCGGTCGACTCCTCTGTGGAGGAGATCGAGGGCGATCACGCCTACGCGACGCTCGAAGGCCTTCCCGCGAAGGTCGACGCCGTCGTCCTCGAGGTGCCGAAAGAGGAAACGAAGGACTGGGTGGCTAAGGTCGCCGACGCCGGTATCAAGGACGTCTGGATCCACATGGGGCGGGAGACCCCCGAGGCGCTCGCCTTGGTGCAAGATAAAGGGATGAACGCACGGACCGGGAGCTGCGCGGTCATGTACGTCAAGCCCGAGCCAAGCTACCACTCCATCCACAAGTGGATCGTGAAGCTGGCCGGCAAGTACTGAATGGAATACATACCATTCCTCTATTGCGGCATGACAGTGATTGAGCGGAGTCCTCGCAACTAAGGTGGAGATTGAATCGTGCCACTAACCGAATACCTGCCTGGGCAGTTGTGGTTACAGGAATACCCCATTCATTTCGCAGGCTGTGACTTCAATGCTCGCATGGCCGTGATAAGAGTTTCCGACACGGAACTCCTGATCCACTCACCGTGCGAGATTGACTCTGCGACGAAGAAAGCGATTTCGGCACTCGGAGACGTGGCCTATATCGTTGCTCCAGGCTCATATCACCATCTCTATGTCCCCTCGGCGCAAGCGGCCTTCCCTGACGCAGAGACCTACATATGCCCGGGAATCGAAAGAAAGCGGCCTGAATTGGATTTCGATTGGCTTCTCGGAGATCGGCCTCCGGAAGCATGGGCGGGAATCCTCGACCAGGTCCTGGTCCGAGGTAATAAACTCATTTGGGAGGTGGCCTTCTACCACAGGCCAAGCAAGACGCTGCTGCTGGTCGATCTAATCGAGAACTTCACCGATCAAACGCCCGATGTTAACTGGCTGCTGACATTGTGGTGGAAGGCGGTCTTTCGCATGTGGAACCATCCCAAGCCGGCACCGGAGTATCAGCTGGGGTGGAAAGACAAGTCAGCCGCTCGTAGGTCACTAGGGAAAATCCTCGAGTGGGATTTCGACAAAATTATTTTGTCCCATGGCGACCTCATTGAGACAAATGCCAAAGAACGGGCACTAGAAGCATGGAAAAAGCCGCTTAGCGCGCCGGAATAGATGCGCCGGGATCACGACATCTTTGCGCTAGCGACAGTTCTTGGGGCGTTGACTGATTGAAACGTCAGTACGCTCGATATCCTCGAGCAATTGAACCGGGTCGCAGCAAAGTCCCATCAGGTGGATGCCAGGTTGCACCCTTCCGCTCAGCATTTGCTTGATCATCGCCACGGTCGGGACGGCCGTCAGGACGTAGGCGTCTTCGTGAAACAGGGAGAGCCGAAAGCGAACGGGCTGCCCGTCGCGTTGACCTTCGGCATCGACCTGTACGACCGTTCCATAGGGTGGCCTGGAGAACCTCTTTGTGGACCAGCTCAGCAGTCGCCCCAGCGGAGCCTCGGTTTGTCGCGGTGAGATGCGGGAGCTGAGCATTATCAGTGGCGTAATGAGGTAGTCAGCAAACCAGTTGAAGCCCGCAACAAAGAATCCGGTGTTCTTCAAGTCCGGCATCAACTCGGTTAGCCGGCGCAACTCCGTCATCTCCACGGGATACGTCAGCAGCTCGCCAAAACCATACTCAAACTCAAGTCTGGGATAGCTCGCATACTTCAGCTTTTGCCACTGGCCGTCTTTGTACATCTCGCTCTTGTAGTCGCGAAACGACGCAACAAGCTCGGAGAACCCCGACGTATACGGCAAGCCGGTCTTGTCACGAATAACGCTGCCGATGATGGCGCTGTCCATGACATCCATTTGCTGGCACGCATAACGCACGAGCGGCGCGATTATCCCCGGATGAAACCCGGCCTGAATGACGAAACGCCGCCCTGCACTTTCAATACTCTCTCGGAGTATCGGTGGCGGGTTCAGGAGCTCGTTGGTCATTTGCATGTCAATCCAGTCCGCTCGGTGGTCGAGGCAGGCCTGGATTAGCGCCGCGTTGTGCGGTCCCTCTGCCGTGGCATTGACCAGCAAATCGATATCATCCAATGCCGCGGAATCAAGAATCGTCGCATCAAGCTCGAGAACCTCCAAGCGATGTGCAAGATCCTGTTGACGCAAGCCTGACTGCAAATCATCGAGCTTCGCCCTGCTTCTGCCGGCGAGGACCACAGTTGCGCCGGTTTCCTTCAGCAGATAGCTCGCCAGCTTGTTGCCTGCATAGCCGGTCGCTCCGACCAGCAAAACCCGTTTCGATACGTCCTGTATCAAGGGTGATGTTTCGTCAGCTTGTGTGACTGCCTCGTTTCATCTGCAGTCTTGTGTGATACGGCTTTTGAGCTACGGCGGAAATGGTCCACCAGCCGTCGCTGACCATACGTCTCACCAACGACATCCATGGTCATTACCGTCGCGAGAAACTGTATTGGGCCATACGACTTGACTGGCGCCACCCAGCGTAACGCTCCGACAGCCGCGGCGATCAGCTTCTTCGGAAGGCACGTGATCTTCTTCGGCTTTTCGAGGACGTCGAAGGCCAGTTCGGCGATCTCGCGATAGGTGAACACCTCCGGCCCACCGACATCGAGCTGCTGTTCCCGACTTTCCAGAGCGTCCGCACAAACCTCCGCAAGATCGGCACCGTGAATGGGGTTAATTCGGTTCGAGCCATCGCCAAACAGGTACACGCGTCCGGAGCGGGCCATCGATAGAAACTCTTCCATGTCCGAAAAGAATCCCGTCGGGCAGATCACTGTAGTATCCAACGCCGACTGTTTGAGCTCGTCGACAAACGCCTGCTTGGCTTGAATCATCGCGACGTGTTGCAGTTTCGCGGCATTCAGAACATGCACATACACGAACTTCGACACATCCGACCCTTCAGCAATTGTCAGGAGATTCCTGTTGCCCTGGTAATCGACGTCTTTGTACGTCAATCCATCCTTCTGCCGCGTAATCCCTACCGACGAGAAAACAATGTCGATGCCATCGCAGAGACCGGTGAGAGAATCGGGGTCGGTAACTTCGCCAATGAACAACTCATCAGCATACTCCTCGACAGGAGCAAGTTTTGAGGCGCTACGCCCGAGCGCTCGAATCCAATAACCCTTCGCCTTTAACGCCCTGACCACGAACTGACCAAGATACCCAGTGGCACCGGCAACCAGGACTTTCTTCATGACAATACCCTCTTCTAGTTCCCTTTTTGTCAGGGATGTCCCGCGACTCGGCGTCACTGCGTGCGCCCACGGGCGCCCCTACCCAGTCACCATTCTCGGCTCCAGGAGAAGTCCGTCAATTCTGGGATGTACTTAACGATTCTTTGGGCTCGCAATCATTAGCGGTCAATCGGGAGCTCAGCGCGCAATGGCGGCTCTTCGGCGGCTCTTAGGCGTCATCTCAGATAGTCGTAGCAAGAAAAAAGCCGGCCCCAGCAAAGTGACCGGCCTGTTCTTCCTGGTAGCGGGGGCAGGATTGCCTTCGCGGCTGCGCCGCTCATTTATTTCGGCCTCGGAGTGCCTTCGCGGCTGCGCCGCCTGTAGGAGCCCGCCCCTGCGGGCGACCTGTCGCGCGCTGGAGCGCGCTCCTACAAACAAGAAAGCCGACCCCGTTTGGGGTCGGCTTTTGGTTTGGTAGCGGGGGCGCGCTTTGTACGTTAGCAAGGTCTCCCGAGCCCCTGATTGTATTGGACGTGCCGCTGGTTGCGGCCTAGCTTTATCCGCTCTTCTAGGCGAACGGCAGATTTTACGGAAAGCGGTCGTTCAAAGGCGGTAGGATTGCGCTCCGCGACCGGCGGTAATCGGCTGTGATTTCAACCGGTCGTCCAGCTGCACAGATCGTGTAGTCGCCAATCCAGAGAGTAGGCTGCTCTAGAGATCGGTACGTACTAGTGGCGATAGTGGCATATACCCGGCTTCGGTATGATTCTTCTGGTACTAAACAAGGGTCCGCCGTATAGGCGGGTAGTCGTTCAAATTGCGTGAGGATCAGCAGTGAAAAGGTTCTCCAATATCTTGCTTGTTGCCGATGAACGTACGGACTACTCGGCTGCACTGAAACGTGGCGCTGCACTGGCGAGGAACAACCAAGCTCGCCTAACCGTGTGCGCAATCGTTGACACAGTTCCCCACGAAGTGCGAATGGGTATTGTCACGATAACGCCACGCGAAGTCCTTGATGTTGCCACCGCCATGAAACAAGAATGGCTGGAAGATACTGTCAACTCAGTCGCGACTGACGGAGTCTCCATAGACACGAGAGTGCTAGTCGGAAAACCATTTATCGAGATAATCCGACAGGTGTTGCGGAACGACCACGACCTGATCATCAAATGTGCCAACGCTGACAGTGACCTGCAGGAGTTGTTGTTCAGCAGCACCGACAAGCACCTAATGCGCAAGTGTCCGTGCCCCGTCTGGATCATCAAGCCGACGGAGCGTCAAAAATACGTTCGCATACTGGCGGCCGTTGACCAGGACCCCGAGGAACCGATAAAGGACGCACTCAACCGCCAGATCCTGGAGATGTCCACGTCTATGGCGCTAGCGGAATACAGCGAGGCGCACATCGTGCATGCGTGGGAAGTGTTTGGCGAAGCGCTCTTACGGTCGCACAACTGGGACTTCTCGGAGGCTGAATTCGAGGCAATGTTGGAAGAGGAAGCCACCAGCCGAAGGCTCTGGCTGGAAAATCTCGTTATGAACTACGGCACTTCGACAGACACGAACAACGCTGACGTCCTCGACCTCCATCTCCATGTAGTTAAAGGGCCCGCCCAGTTCGTTGTATCGGAGTTAGCTCGCGAACTGGCAGTGGATCTCGTCGTCATGGGGACCGTCGCGCGCACCGGAATTGACGGTTTCTTCATGGGCAATACTGCGGAGAGCATTCTCGGGCAACTCGACTGCTCCGTCTTAACAATCAAACCACCAGGATTCACTAGTCCGGTAACATTGGAGGGATAGCGTCCCGACCGTACTCCAGTCACCGGCTCTACAAATTAGATGCTGTCTGTCACACGAAAGTCCCCGTCAGCTTGACCAACACGTAAATACAGTAGAGCCCCAGTACGACCGCAGCCTCCCAGCGCTGTATGACGCATTTGAAAAGAAAGAAGAACATGACTAGGGCAGTCACGGATAGGACCCCAGTTATGAATGTTACTCGACGAAAGCAACAATCTATTTGAAGTGCGCGGTGGTCGTCCTATTCTGAATTCTTGTCTGACAGCTGCGATTTCGAAATGCGATCCCGGAGTATGGCGAACTGGCCGTAGGCGAGCACCGTAATGATCGGGAACAGTGCCGTAAAGGCGATCAGACCGAAACCGTCCAGCAGTGGGCTGCGTCCCGGCACGGCGTCGGCCAGACCAAGCCCGAGCGCCGCGACCAAGGGAACTGTAACGGTCGATGTCGTCACACCGCCCGAATCGTACGCTAACGGCACGATCTCTTTCGGGGCTGCCATCGTCTGCACGATCACAATTAAGTAACCGGCCGCGATGAAATAGGGCAACGGCAAACCCGTGATGACGCGGAAGCAGCCCAAGCTCACGCCGATGCCGGCACCGATGGCCACTGCAACGCGCAGGCCGACGACGCTGATTGTCCCACCAGAGACAGTGTTGGCTTTCATAGCCACTGCCATCAGTGAAGGTTCCGCCATGGCCGTGGAAAAACCGACCGTCGCTGCAAAGATATAGACCCAGTAGAAATCCTCCCAGGTAAAATCGGCCACGGCATGCTCTACAGTGTCGAGCAAGAATTCGGGATGGGTGAGCTGCTCCGCCATCATGCGCCCGAGCGGAAACAGGCTCTGCTCGAGGCCTTCCAGGAACAGGCCGAGCCCGACGACGACGAACAGGAATCCCACGATGATCTTGCCTCCGTTAGGCATCCTTTTGCCGATGACAAACCACTGAAACGCGAACAGAAAGACGACAATCGGCAGCACGGCCAGCGCGCTGTCGGCGACGAAAATCAGTGTGTTAACAGCCAGATCCATCAGACCACCATGCCGTAGATCAGCACGAACAGGATCGGCGTCAACGAGGCAAATGCAATCAGGCCGAAGCCGTCCAGCATCGGGTTCCTGCCCTTCAGAGAGCTGGCGAGCCCCACACCCAGCGCGGTCACCAGCGGAACGGTCACAGTCGAAGTCGTCACTCCGCCGGAATCGTAGGCGATGCCGATGATCTCGGGGGGCGCGATCGCCGTCAGCAGTACCACCAGCACATAGCCGCTAATGATCAGCATCGGCAGCGACAAGTTGGTGATGATGCGGAATACTCCTAGCACAAGCGCAACGCCGACGGCGAGCGCAACCGTCATGCGCAGGCCAAACGCGTAGTCATCCATGGCCTCGGGCGTTCTCGCGATGACTTTCGCATCCGCGGCAACTGCCGCTGCCTCGGCTGCGACAGCGATCAGAGCCGGCTCCGCCACCGTCGTCCCGAAGCCGAGCACGAAGGCGAAGGAGATAAGCCAGAATATGCTCCCTTTGCGCGCGAGCGCGTGAGCAAGCCCCTCGCCGACGGGAAAGAGCGCGAGTCGCAGGCCGAAGATGAAAAAGGTGAGACCCGCAAACACGAGCAACCCGCCGCCGATGATCGATAACAAACCCTCGACCGGCTGGCGGATGACAAACGTCTGGAATACGCCGATCACAACAATGATCGGGGTCAGGTCGCGCAAACTATTTTTTGCGTCTCTAGCGAGTGCTCGGAGTGAATCCTTCAAGTGTGTGTAGCCCGTGTCCCGACTTCAGTCTATCTATAGCCATTTGCAAAGACAATTAGAGGGCCCGTCCCGTGTCCCGCGTGGCGAGGACCTTTGGAACAAGAGTAGGATCAAATGGTAGCCGGGGCAGGATGGCCTTCGCGGCTAGCGCCGCCTGTAGGAGCCCGCCCCTGCGGGCGACCTGTCGCGCGCTGGAGCGCGCTCCTACAGATAATAAGGCCGACACCGTATGGGGCCGGCTTTTTGTTTGGTAGCGGGGGCAGGATTGCCTTCGCGGCTGCGCCGCCTGTAGGAGCCCGCCCCTGCGGGCGACCTGTCGCGCGCTGGAGCGCGCTCCTACAAACAAGAAAGCCGACCCCGTTTGGGGTCGGCTTTTTGTTTGGTAGCGGGGGCAGGATTTCGCCCTACGCGCTTCGCGCTCCGGTTGCTCTTGCCGCTGATCGCGATGCTCCCGCATCGCTGCGGCTGCGGGTGAACCTGCTTTCTTCGCAGGTTCAAATCGGCCGCGCTATGCAAATGAAAAAGGGCCCCACAAGGGGACCCTTTGTCATTTGGTAGCGGGGGCAGGATTTGAACCTGCGACCTTCGGGTTATGAGCCCGACGAGCTGCCAGACTGCTCCACCCCGCATCGGCAGGAACGGGATACTACGCAACCCCTTGAGCGTTTACAACCCTATCCAAGAATCTCTATGCAGAGCGCCATCAGCCAGCCCGGAATGATGCCAAGAGCGAGTACTGCCAGGGCAGTTCAGGCTAAGTACCACGCGGGTATCCGTGCTCGCCTGCAGGACCGCCTGGTCCTCGGCTGGCTCGAAATACATGTACCAGATGACCTTAAGGTAGTAGAACGCACCAACGACCGAGGCCAGCACCATCAAGACCGCCAGCCCGGGGTATCCCGAGTCCAGCACCGCGCTGATGACGTTCAACTTGCCAAAGAAGCCGACAAACGGCGGTACGCCGGCCATGCTGAACATCAGGAACATCATCATGAGAGCGAACCACGGACTGCGCGTATTCAGGCCGTTGAAATCCGTCAGGTTTTCGGCCTCGTAGCCGCGACGGCTCAACAGGATGATGATGCCGAATGCACCTGCGGCCGCTACTACGTAGGTGAGCGTATAAAACAGCGCCGATGCATAGCCTTCACCCGTGCCACAAAACACGCCGAGCAGAATGAAACCGACGTGTCCAATGGTCGAATAACCCAGCATGCGCTTTATGTTGGTCTGCGCAATAGCCACCACGTTCCCGACCAATAGCGACAGCACCGCAACTACCATGATCATCGACGACCAGGTGTCGTGCAGGCTGCCCAGACCGTCAACCAGGATCCGCAACGTCAGGGCCAGGGCCGCGAGCTTCGGCGCCGTCGCCAGGTACACGGTGACCGGCGTGCGAGCACCGTGGTAAACGTCGGGCAGCCACATGTGGAACGGCACCGCGCCAAATTTGAAGGCGATCCCAACGATAAGGAAGGTCAGACCAAACCAGAGCGGCAGGCTGTTCAGTGACGGGTCCGACGTAATAACGGCCGCAATTTGATCGAACTGCAGAGAGCCAGTAACACCATAGACCCAGGAGATACCGTACAAAAGGCAGCCCGACGCGATTGCGCCGAGCACGAAATACTTCATGGCGGATTCTGCCGACGTGACGTTATTTCGATCGATGGCCACCAGCGCGTACAGCGACAGCGCGAGCGTCTCCAACCCCAAATACATCGTCAGCAGACTATTCGCTGACGTCATAATCATCATGCCGAGCAGGCCGAACAAACCAAGCAGGTAAAACTCGCCTTTGTGCAGGTCGTTGGCTCGCAGGTAGTCACGTGCATAAAAGAAAGACACGGCCACGAACAGCACGATACCGAGTTTCAGTATTTGCGACAGTGGATCGCTGACGTAGCTGCCGTCGAACAAGACGACTCTTGACACTGGCGCAGTCGCGTAGAGAACGGCAGCCGTGATGAATAACGCGAGCATACTGAGCCAGAATGTTCTTACCCGGTTTTCATCATCCACAAAAAGATCGGCAATGAGCACACCGCAAATCAGCCCTAACAGGGTCATCTCGGGAGCGGCTGAAATTAGTTCCGGTAAATTCATAAGTAGACCTGTCAGAGCTTCGGCTGCCCGACCTGTTCAATGAGTATTTCGACCGAGGTGTTCATCATATCCACGAGCGGCGCCGGCCACAGGCCGACCACCAGGACGCTGAGTGCGAGAACGGCCAGCACAATAAACTCCCTCGAGTTCAGATCTTTCAACTGCGCCACGTTGTCGTTTGCGATCTCGCCGTAGACCACCCGCTTGACCATCCACAGCGTATACGCCGCGCCGAGCACCAGCGTGGTGGCAGACAGGAAAGCAAACCAGAAATTGGCTTTGAAGCTGGCCACGATCACCATGAACTCGCCGACAAAGCCGGAGGTACCCGGAAGACCGGCATTCGCCATCGAGAAAAGCACCATGAACGCGGCAAACACGGGCATCGTGTTGGCAACACCGCCGTAGTCGGCGATCTGCCGGCTGTGCACCCGGTCGTAGAGGACGCCGACACACAGGAACATCGCGCCGGAAATCAGGCCGTGCGAGATCATCTGCACCATGGCGCCGGTCATGCCCAGCCCCGCGCCGGTCTCCGCCGTGATGTGCCACATCAGGAACATGCCGAGCGTGACAAAACCCATGTGCGCGATTGACGAATACGCGATGAGTTTCTTCATGTCCTTTTGCATCAGCGCAACAAAGCCGATGTAGACGACCGCAATCAGTGACAGGGCGATCATCATGCCGGAAAAGTACTCACTGCCGTCAGGAACGATCGGCAGCGACAATCGAACGAAACCGTAGCCGCCCATCTTCAACATGATGGCCGCCAGGATGACGGAGCCGCCGGTCGGCGCCTCAACGTGTGCATCCGGCAGCCAGGTGTGCACCGGCCACATCGGCACCTTGACGGCGAAAGCCAGCAGGAAGGCAATGAATATGTACTTCTGGACCTGCAGGCTCAACGGCTCGTTCATGAAGCCGAGCAGGTCGAAACTGCCCGTTTGCAGATACAGGTAGATGAACGCAACCAGCATCAGGACAGAGCCGAGGAACGTGTACAGGAAGAACTTCAGCGTCGCATAAACTCGCCGCTCGCCGCCCCAGATACCGATGATCAGGAACATCGGAATCAGCATGGCTTCCCAGAAGACGTAGAACAGCAGACCGTCGAGCGCCGCGAACACGCCGATCATCAGGCCTTCCAGAATCAGGAAAGCTGAAAAGTACTGCGCCGGACGATTCTTGATCGAATCCCAACCCGCGATGACAACCAGCGGCGTGATAAACGTCGTCAGCAATATCAGGGGCGCAGACAGCCCATCCACGCCGAGGTAGTAGTAGACATTAAGTGAATCGACCCACACTACCCGTTCGACAAACTGCATGCCGGTTTCGGCGTTGTCGAATGCGATATACAGACCAACGCTCAGCACGAAGGTGACTAACGTGACGCCAAGCGCGGCGATTCGCATAAGGCCCGCCTGTGACGAACGCGCATCGCCGGAATCTCCGATAGCGAGCAGCGCGGCACCGCCAATAATCGGCAGCCAGACCAAGGTACTCAGAAGGTATGTCGAGAACACGTCTTCTTACCTCAGCCAGATGAGCCAGCCGAGCAACATCGTCAGGCCGATTATCATTGCAAAGGCATAGGTGTAGAGATAACCGGTCTGTATCTGGCGCATCACGCCGGCCAGGCGGCCCACGCTCCTGGCCGTACCGTTGACCATCATGCCGTCGATCACGAACTCATCGCCCTTTTGCCACAGGAACGTGCCAATCGATCGCCCACCGGCGGCAAAACCCTTGATGTACAGGTCATCAAAGAAGTATTTCTTATCGAGCAGATTGTAGACGCCCGAGAATCGGTCTTTGATCGTTTCCGGAATATCCGGGCGCTTCAGGTACAAGTACCAGGCTGAGGCAACGCCGGCCGCAGCCAGCCAGAATACCGGCGTCACGACGGCATGCGTGACCAGCCCCATGCTGCCTTGCCAGATGGTCTCGCCCATGTGCGCGAGCACGTCGTGATCATGACTGACCTGTATCGCATCACCGAAGTAGTCACCGAACAGCACGGGACCGGCGGTAAACCAGCCGATGACGGCGGACGGAATCGCCAGCATGATCAGCGGAACGGTCACGACGGCGGGCGTCTCGTGCAGATGCGACTTCGTTTCCGCGTCCATGCGTTCCTCGCCATGGAAGACGAGGAAAAACATACGGAAGGAATACAACGCTGTGACAAAGACGCCGAGTAATACGCTCAGGTAGGCGATCCAGTAGGTGAACTGGTCTCCCGTGGACGTGCTGTGATGCCAGTGCGACTCCTTGACGGCCTCGATCAAGAGGTCCTTGGAGAAGAAGCCGCTGCTGCCCGGGAAACCGATGAGCGCCAAAGAGCCGACCAGCGCCGTCCAGTAGGTGATCGGCATGTATTTCCTGACGCCGCCCATCTTGCGAATATCCTGCTCGTGGTGCATCGCAATAATGACGGAGCCCGCGGCAAGGAACAGCAAGGCTTTGAAGAACGCGTGCGTCATGAGGTGGAAGATCGCCGCACTGTACGCCGACGCACCCAGCGCAACGGTCATATAGCCCAGTTGCGATAGCGTCGAGTACGCAATGACTCGCTTGATGTCATTCTGGACAATGCCCAGAAGGCCCATGAAAAAGGCCGTCACCGCACCGATTACAATGACGAAGCCCAGAGCGGTCGTTGACAGCTCAAAGAGCGGTGACATGCGCGCAACCATGAAAATACCGGCCGTGACCATCGTGGCTGCATGGATCAGGGCGGAGATCGGCGTCGGACCTGCCATCGAGTCCGGGAGCCACACGTGCAGCGGCGCCTGCGCGGATTTACCCATGGCACCGATGAATAGCAGGATGCACACCACCGTCATGGCATTCCATGGAGTGCCGGAGACGATCTCGATATTCTGTGCGGCGATGCCCTCGGCACCTGCGAACACCGTCGCGTAGTCCAGTGAGCCCGTGAACATGACCACGCCCGAGATGCCGAGAATAAAACCGAAGTCGCCGACGCGATTGACCAGAAATGCTTTCAGGTTCGCGAAGATTGCCGTTTCGCGTTTGAACCAGAATCCGATCAGCAAATACGACACCAGGCCGACCGCCTCCCAGCCGAAGAACAGCTGCAGGAAGTTGTTCGACATCACCAGCATCAGCATGGAGAACGTGAACAGGGAGATGTAGCTGAAGAAGCGCTGGTATCCCGGATCGTCATGCATATAACCGATCGTGTAGATGTGCACCATCAACGACACAAAAGTCACAACGCACATCATCAGGGCTGTCAGGCGATCGACGAGGAAACCCACCTCCATGCGCAGGCCGTCCGTAACGGCCCAGGTATAGACGCTGATGTTCTCGGCGTCGGCTCCACCCCAGAACATGTTCTTCAGGACGAGCATCGACAATACAAAGGAAATGCCCACCGCCACGTTGGTTATCCAGTGCGCCCCGGCACGTCCAATCTTCTGGCCAAAGAGGCCTGTAACGATGGCCGCCAAAAGAGGCGCCAATACGATTGTCAGGTAATACGTATACATATCAACCTTTCAACGTATTGAGTTCCTGCACGGCGATCGAACGCCGGTTGCGGAACAGTACGACAAGAATCGCGAGGCCAATGGCTGCTTCGGCTGCCGCGACCGTGAGAATGAAAAACACGAATACCTGGCCCGTCTCATCACCCAGGTAACGTGAAAAGGCGATGAAATTGAAATTCACCGCAAGCAACATGAGCTCGATGCACATCAGCAACAGGATCAGGTTGCGGCGATTCACGATGATCCCCGCAATACTCAGGACGAACAGCATGGCCGATACCACGAGGTAATGCTGCAGACCAATCATGAGCGCTTCTCCGAGTCCATCTTGACGATGCGGACACGATCCTTGGCGCGCACGGCAACTTGCGCCCCAATATCCTGCACCTTGAGGCCGGGCCGCTTGCGCATCGTCAGCGTGATTGCGGCAACAATGGCGAGCAGCAAGATGACAGCGGCAATTTCAAAGGCATACACGTGCTCGGTGTAGAGTACAGCTCCCAGCGCCTGGGTATTGCTATAGCCCTCGGGTGTCGCAGCAAACCCTGACGGCGCATCGCTAATCTGGCTGCGCAGCCAGATAACCTGTATGAGTTCGATGACCATCAGAAGCGCGATACCGATACCCAATGGTGCAAAGCGTGTGAGCCCGCGCTTGGACGCCTCGACGTCGACGTCCAGCATCATCACAACAAACAGGAACAACACCATCACCGCGCCGACGTAAACAAGCACGAGCACTATCGCAAGAAACTCTGCCTCGGCCATCAACCACAGGACGGCTGCGTTGAAAAACGTCAGGACAAGGAACATGACCGCGTGCACCGGGTTGCGCGAAAAAACGACGCCCAACGCGGCTCCGAACATGATCGCAGCGAAAACGTAGAACAATATGGAGTGAAACAACATCGTGCGCCCTACCGGTACTTTGCGTCCGCTGCTTTATCAGCAGAAATCATCGCTTCGTATTTGTCACCAACGGCCAGCAACTTGTCCTTCGTCATAATGTTCTCGCCGGGTAACTCCATATGGTATTCATGAATTCGCGTCTCAACGATCGCATCAACCGGACACGCTTCTTCGCAGAAACCACAGTAAATGCACTTGAACAGATCAATGTCGTAACGCGACGTCCGGCGCGTACCGTCGTCGCTGACTTCCGATTCAATAGTGATCGCCAATGCCGGACAGACCGCCTCACACAGCTTGCAGGCGATACATCGCTCTTCGCCGTTTGGGTATCGTCGTAGCGCGTGCAGGCCACGAAAACGGTGCGATTGCGGCGTCTTCTCTTCCGGATATTCAAGCGTGACGCTTTTCCTGAAGAAGTTACGCAAGGTAACAGACAGGCCCTGCAACAACTCCCAGAGCGCGAAGGTCTTTACGTAACTCATTGCTCGATTCATGCGTCTATCGCCCTATCCACTGGTTACGGCCCAAGGGCCGACCTGGAACCACACCATCACGCCTTCAACCGCTATCCAGACAATCGTCACTGGAATAAAAACCTTCCAGCCCAGTCGCATGATCTGGTCGTAACGATAACGAGGGAACGTGGCACGTAGCCAAAAGAAGGTATACATGAAGAAGCACATCTTGATGAACAGCCAGTGCAGTCCACCCGCTGTCAACCATCCGAGCACCGGAATATTGTTCAGGAATGTCCAGCCTTCGAACGGTGACGCCCAGCCGCCGAAGAAGAAGATCGCCGTCAAGGTCGAGATGAGGACCATATTGGCGTATTCCGCGAGGAAGAAGACCGCGAAAGCAACGCCCGAATACTCGACGTGAAAACCGGCAACAATCTCCGACTCGCCTTCCGCCACATCAAACGGTGCGCGGTTCGTTTCCGCAACACCGGAAACCCAGTAGACGACAAACAAAGGAAATAAGGGCAACAGGAACCATTGGCTGAACCCGCCGGATTGCGCTTCGACAATGTCACCGAGATTCAGGCTGCCGCCCGCCATAAGGACGCCGACCAGCGCGAATCCCATCGCAATTTCATAAGCGACGATTTGCGCGGCCGATCGCATGGCACCCAGTAACGCGTACTTCGAATTCGTCGCCCAGCCGGCAAGGATCACGCCATAGACACCCACCGACGTTAGCGCCAGGACGTAAAGAAGACCGGCATTGATGTCGGCGATGACATACCAGTCGTTCAACGGAATGACGGCCCAGGTCGCCAGTGCCGGAGTCAGCGACAACAACGGGGCAATAATGAACAGAAATTTACTCGACTGTGATGGAACGATGACTTCTTTGATGAGCAGCTTGATGACATCGGCGAACGGTTGCAGTAGTCCCAGAGGCCCGACACGATTCGGACCGACTCGTGCCTGCATGCTGCCAATCACCTTGCGCTCGAAGTACGTCGAAAACGCCACGATCAGTATCACGCCGATCGTGAGAAACAGGATCTTCCAGGTGGTGATCGTCAGGTATTGAACTAACGGCGGGAGGGAATTCCAGATATCCATGAAGAACGCGATCATTTCGTGTCGCCCTTCGCGGCCGCACGACGCGCCTCATCCGTCTGTTGCAACGCGAATGCGCGTCTGACCAAGCTATCGACGGAATACAGCGGCACATCGATCTCGTCGGCTGGCGCATCGCCACCATTCGGTTTCGCAATCTTTCCGGTGCCCTCGTAGATATTGCTGGTGGATACTTCGCCCAGTTGCTCCACGAATTCCTCGCGAATCTCTTCGCTTGTTACGTACTCAAACCCCGGCGCGTCGATCAAATTGCCGAGGACACGCAAAACCTTCCATGTCGGACGAGCCGCACCAACCGGGCTAGCGACGCCAGAGAAGCTCTGCCAGGTGCCTTCGATATTGATATAGGTGCCGGACGTCTCGGCGAAGGTGCCCGTCGGCAACAACAAATCGGCACATTCCAGCAAACCGTCCGACACAAAGGGTGTCAGAGCCAGGACAAAATTTTGCTCCGAGAGTCTGCCAACAGCATCTGCGGTGGCATGAATGTCCGAATCCGGCTCAACATTGACGAGTACAACCGCGTCGAGTTTGCTGGATAACATCGACGCCACGTCGCGGCCGGCTGACTCCCGATTTTCGCCTCCCTGCATGCGGTTTGGCAATACGCCGGCGAGGTGCGCTCCGGCCGAGTTCGGTCCCTCCGACAAGCCGCCGAACACCGCACCAGTGGATTCGGCAATGCATGACGCCAGAGCCCGGACCGCCGTATAAGCCGCGTGTCTTCCCGCGATATTGCCCAATAGCACCAGAGCGTCATCGGTGTCCTTAAGTGACTTCGCGATGCTCTTCTGCGTCTTGGTCGGCTCAACGCCGTCACAAATCGCCGCAACGGTGTCGGGTAATGACGTGCCGGCCGCCGCGACCGCAATGCCGGCCAGCGACTGCACGAGCCCTTCGCCGGACAGGTAGTTGGCGACGTCAAAGAAGTACTCGTATTCCGCGTTGTTAACGAAACTGATCTTCGCACCCGCCAGCGAGGCTTTACGCAGTCGATGCGCGATGATCGGCGCTTCCGCACGGATATTCGAGCCCGCCACCAGGATTGCACCTTTCGTCTCGATCTCAGCAATTTTGCAGCCGAGCGATGGATAAATAGGGTCATCATCCTGATCGGACACATCCCGGCGGCCGACTCGATGATCAATATTCGCCGTGCCGAGATGATCAGCGATCTGCGACAGAAGGTGACCCTCTTCTACGGTAATCGCGGGCGTGGCGATCAAACCGATCGTCTCGGCGTCTGCTTGCTTCAAAGCATCGGCCGCCGCACCCAGCGCATCTTCCCAGTCGATGTCTCGCCACACACCATTTTCCTTGATGCGGGGTCCCGTGAGCCGGTCGGTGCTGTAGACCGCCTCATAACTATAGCGATCACGATCCGCCAGCCAGGTTTCATTGATTGCTTCGTTGACGCGCGGCACCACGCGTTTCACCGTCCCGCGCAGTACGTGCGCGTACAGGTTCGAGCCAACACAGTCATGCGGCGATACGGTCGGCCGCTGCACCATTTCCCACGAACGCGCACTGTAACGATAAGGCTTGTTATTCAGCGCGCCGACCGGGCAAAGATCGATGATGTTGGCGGACATTTCATGATCAACGCTTTGCGCGACGTAGGTGCTGATCTCGACGTTCTCACCGCGACCCATCGTTCCCAGCTGTGGTTTGCCGGTAATTTCTTCACCAAAACGCACGCAGCGCGTGCAATGGATGCAGCGTGTCATATCGGTCGATACGAGCGGGCCGATGTCCTTGTCTTTGACGACGCGTTTTTGATCGTTATATCGGGAAATATCGCGACCGTAGCCCATGGCGAGATCCTGCAACTCGCACTCACCACCCTGATCGCAGATCGGACAGTCGAGCGGATGATTGATCAGCAGGAATTCCATCGTTGCTTTCTGCGCTGCGATGGCCCGGGGCGACTTCGTAAAAACTTTCATGCCCTCGGCAACCGGCGTCGCACACGCCGGTATGGGCTTCGGTGCCTTCTCAACCTCGATGAGGCACATGCGACAGTTGGCAGCAACGCTGAGCTTTTCGTGGTAACAGAAACGCGGGACATAGGCGCCCACGGCATCCGTCGCCTCGATAATCATCTGCCCTCTGCGAGCCTCGACCGGCTCGCCATCCACCTCGATGTTTACAATATCGTCGCTCATGATACTTACGCAGCCGCCTCGGTCGTGCCATCAACGATGCTGCGGCCACCATTGCGAACCATGTATTCAAATTCATGGCGATAGTGATTCAGGAAACTCTGCACCGGCCATGCCGCGGCATCACCGAGCGCGCAGATCGTGTGGCCTTCGATCTTGTTAGCCACGTCTACCAGCTTCTCGAGGTCGGCTTCTTCACCCTTGCCTTCGACCATGCGAGTCAACATGCGATACAGCCACCCCGTGCCCTCCCGGCAAGGCGTGCACTGGCCACAGGATTCTGCCATATAGAAACGTGAGATCCGACGCAGCACCTTAACCATGCAGGTGGTCTCGTCCATTACCATTACCGCGCCGGTACCGAAAGACGAGCCGGCTTGCTGCAGCGAGTTGTAGTCCATGGTGCAGTCCATGATGATGTCTGCAGGCAGAACCTTGCAGGACGAGCCGCCCGGGATCACCGCTTTGAGCTTGCGACCACCCAACACGCCGCCACAGATATCGTTCAACAGGACCTTGAACGGAATACCCATCGGAAGCTCGTAGTTGCCGGGCTTCTCGACATGCCCGGAAACCGAAAACAACGCAGTGCCTCCCGATCCTTCCGGCCCGAGTCCGGCGAACCAGGCGGCCCCGTTGCGGATAATGGTTGGAACGCTCGCCAGGCTTTGCGTGTTGTTGATCGTCGTCGGCTTGCCGTAGAGGCCAAAATTGGCGGGGAACGGCGGCTTGAAACGCGGTCGGCCCTGCTTGCCCTCCAATGATTCTAGCAACGCGGTTTCCTCACCGCAGATATAGGCACCTGCGCCGACAAAGGTCTGAAGATCAAAGTCGATGCCGGAGCCTTGAATATTCTTACCCAGTAATCCCGCGTCGTACGCTTCTTTCACCGCGCCCTCGAAGCGCGGTACAGGCTCATCCAGGAACTCGCCCCGAATGTAGTTGTAGGCAACCGTCGCACCCATTGCGTAGGCCGCTATCGCCATTCCCTCGACAAGCGCATGCGGGTTATAGCGCAGCACCTCGCGATCATGGCAGGTTCCGGGCTCACTCTCGTCCGAGTTGCAGACCAGGTACTTCTGCACGTCGGCGTTGCGCGGCATGAAACTCCACTTGAGTCCGGTCGGGAACCCCGCGCCGCCGCGACCACGAAGACCCGATGCCTTGACCTCGTCAATGATCTGCTCAGGACTCAGCTCTCCGGCAAGCACTTTGCGCCACGCTTTGTAACCATCGTGTTTCTCGTAGGTCGCGAGCGTCCACGACTCCTCCGAGCCGAGCGTGTTGAAGCAAACAAGATTCTGTTCGTAGGCCATTAGTCAAGTCCGTCCAGAATCTCGTCGATCTGCTCTTTGGTCAGGTTCTCGTAGTACTTGTGATTCACCATCATGGCCGGCGCCCCACAACACGCGGCAATGCACTCTTCCTCTTTCTTGAGGAAAGATGCGGCCATCCCCGGTGCTGTCACCGAGTCCGATACCGAGTTTGCTTTCCACGTGATCGACGATGTCGTCGGCGCCGCGCAGCATGCAGGAAACGTTGGTGCAGATTGCCACTTCGTTGCGCCCGACCTCCCTGGTCTGAAACATCGAGTAGAACGTCGCCACCTCGTAGACCTGCATGGTCGGCAGCTCCAGGTATTCCGCAACCGCGTTCATTTGCTCGGCGGTGATATAGCCGTGGTTTTCATGCTGCACCGCATGCAGCGCACTGAGAACCGCCGATCGCTGCCTGCCTTCCGGAAATCGCGATTTCCAGTGGTCGATTTCGCCCTTGACGTGATCGGACAAGGCATAACTCATCGGTCGACCTCCCCGAAAACGATATCCTGTGTGCCGATGACGGCAACCACATCTGCCAACATATGACCTTCCACCATTTCTGACATGGCGGACAGGTGCGCGAATCCCGCGGCACGTATCTTCACGCGATACGGCTTATTCGCACCGTCCGAAATAATATAGATGCCAAATTCGCCTTTCGGATGCTCAACGGCCGCATAAGCCTCACCTTCAGGTATGCAGTAGCCTTCCGTGAACAATTTGAAGTGATGAATCAACGACTCCATGTCATCTTTCATCTCAACCCGCGTCGGTGGCGTAATCTTGTGATCGTCCACAATCACGGGTCCGGGATTATCCCGCAGCCAGTCAACGCACTGGCGGATGATGCGATTCGACTGACGCATTTCCTCGACGCGAACGAGGTAACGGTCGTAACAGTCCCCGTTGACGCCCACGGGAATATCAAAATCAACCTTGTCGTAGACTTCATAAGGCTGCTTCTTTCGCAGATCCCATTCCACGCCTGAGCCTCGCAACATTGGCCCGGAGAAGCCCAGTTGCATGGCACGTTGCGGCGACACGACCGCAATATTTACCGTGCGCTGTTTCCAGATGCGATTGTCCGTCAACAGTGTCTCGTACTCGTCAACGCAGGCAGGAAAACGATCCGTGAAAGACTCGATGAAATCGAGCATCGATCCTTCACGATTAGCGTTCATCCGGTCCAGCTCTTTCTTGCTGCGGAACTTCGATTCCCGGTACTTAGGCATTGATTCCGGCAGGTCACGATATACGCCACCAGGACGATAATAAGTTGCGTGCATGCGTGTGCCGGAAACTGCTTCGTAGCAATCCATGAGGTCTTCGCGCTCGCGGAAGCAATACAGGAAAATCGTCATCGCGCCGATGTCGAGCCCATGCGCACCGAGCCACATAAGATGATTCAGGATGCGAGTAATTTCGTCGAACATCACGCGAATGTATTGCGCACGCACTGGCACCTGAACGCCCAGCAATTTCTCAATTGCCATGACGTACGCGTGCTCGTTGCTCATCATCGAGACGTAGTCAAGACGATCCATGTAACCGATGCTCTGGTTATACGGCTTGCTTTCGACCAGCTTCTCGGTGCCTCGATGCAGCAGACCAACGTGCGGGTCGGCCTTTTGTATGACCTCGCCTTCGATTTCCAGAACGAGCCGCAAGACACCGTGAGCCGCCGGGTGCTGGGGACCGAAATTCATCGTGTAACTTTGGATTTCAGCCATCGTTCGCGTCCTTGAGCTCGGCTGAATAGCGATTGTCGTCGCGGATGACGCGCGGCACGAGTGTGCGCGGCTCGATGCTCACGGGCTTGTAAACCACCCGACCTTCGTCGGCGTCGTAGCTGACTTCGACATTTCCGCTGAGCGGGAAGTCCTTGCGGAACGGATGGCCTATGAAACCGTAGTCGGTCAGGATGCGACGCAGGTCCGGGTGACCTTCGAAAAGCACCCCGAAAAGATCAAATACCTCGCGCTCAAACCAGTTGGCACCGTTCCAGATGTCGACAACAGATTTCAATATCGGCGGATTATTTGCGCCCGTAAAAGTCCGTAGTCGAAATCGGAAAGTTGTGTTGCAGCGATAGCAGGTGATAGACAACCGCGAAATCGTCTCGGATCGAACTCGTCGGCTTCGTCGAGGATAACCGGCTCACGTTCGACGCCTCTGCTATAACCTGAATCGGTTGCGTCGTTGGTCTTCCACTCGTCGCTGCCGTAGTTCAGGTAATCGACGCCGCAGACATCCATGAGCATCTCAAAACCGAAATCCGCTTCGTTGCGAAGCGCCGTAGCAACTTCGATCAGGTCATCCTTGTCGACTTCATAGGTTAGCTCACCACAAGTTGACGGCACGCCGCTTAGTTGCTCGCCAAAGCGCCCGTCAATCTTGCTCGCCAATGTCTCGTAACGCTCGCTCATTCTCTTTATTTTTTTCGCAGATTACCTGGATATGGTGCTTGTGCGACGTATCTTGTTCTGTAACTGAATCAGCCCGTAGATCAGTGCCTCGGCCGTCGGCGGACAACCCGGCACATAAACATCGACCGGTACGATCCGGTCGCAACCCCTGACAACGGAATACGAGTAGTGGTAGTAGCCGCCACCATTCGCACAGGAACCCATCGACACAACCCAGCGCGGCTCCGGCATTTGGTCGTAGACTTTTCTAAGGGGAGGCGCCATTTTGTTGGTTAGCGTACCGGCCACAATCATGCAATCGGACTGCCTCGGACTGGGCCTGAAAATAATGCCGAATCGATCGAGATCGTAACGCGCGGCGCCGGCCTGCATCATTTCGACCGCACAACACGCGAGACCGAAGGTCATGGGCCACAACGATCCGGTACGCGCCCAGTTCATGACCGTATCAACTTGTGTTACGACGAATCCTTTTTCTTGAAGGCTGCCGCCGGCTGCGTCAGCGGTAATCGGAGTCGCCGTCTTTGTGTCCGCTAGTCCCACTCGAGCGCACCTTTCTTCCATTCATAGATAAACCCGACGACCAGAATGGCGAGGAATAACGCCATCGCAATCAGCCCGAATTTGCCGACCGCGTCCAGCGAGACGGCCCAGGGGAAGAGGAAAGCGATCTCCAGATCGAAAATAATGAAGAGGATGGCGACGAGATAATAGCGCACGTCAAATTTCATCCGCGAGTCGTCAAAAGCTTCGAAGCCGCACTCGTAGGGGGAAAGTTTTTCTTCGTCTTTTTGACCCTGACCGATCAGGAAACCGAGCCCCAGCAATACAAGGCCAAGCCCCATAGAGATACCGAGGAAGATCAGGATAGGAACGTATTCTTGTAGCATTTTCGCCCGCTTGTCCGGCGGCTTATATTGCGCCTCAATCAGCGCGGGATTGTATCAGTCTCACAAGCTCCGAATACAGCCCATATTCAGATTGTTACGTTTTAAGACCCTGCCGCATTCCTGGGGTTGCATAAAAAAACCGCCCTGCTGCATTTTGGGGCACAGCAGGCCGGTTCTGATTTGGTGCTCTGGGCGAGACTCGAACTCGCACGGCTCGCGCCACTGCCCCCTCAAGACAGCGTGTCTACCAATTCCACCACCAGAGCGTAGTCGATAGTCTATTCCTGATCGGGCGCTGCCGGTGGCTCTTCGAGAGACGGCAGCTCAAGAGAGTCTTCCGTGGGTTCCAGCGAGGGCAAATCCGAGACAGGCAACTCGTCGCTGAGTTCGGGTGACTGTTTCGGTTTCTTCCTCCACAATCGGCGCGTCCTCGAGCAAGCTCGTCGGTGCGGACGAGCCCTGGCTACTCAGGTACGCGAGCGTCAGACTGCTCACGAAAAATGCCGTGGCACACACTGCCGTAGCTCGCGAGAAGAAACTGCTGGAACCACGCGCCCCGAAAACAGTGCCAGACGCGCCTGCTCCGAACGCCGCGCCGGCATCCGCGCCTTTACCGCGTTGTAGAAGCACCAGCACAATGATCAGCAGCGCGATCAGCGTATGCGCGATCAAGACCGCTTTTTGTATAGTTTCCATTATGTCCTCAAAATTCTTTAGACAACTGGGCCGCCGCACTGGCGATCGCCAAAAAATCGTCCGCTTTCAATGATGCGCCCCCGATGAGGCCGCCATCAATATCCGGCATGGACAATAGTCCCGCCGCATTTTCCCCTTTCATACTGCCGCCGTACAATATCTGGACGCGCGCCGCGATGCCCGCGTCCTTTTCGGCGAGCAATGCACGAATGTGCCTGTGCACCTCCTGTGCCTGCTCCGGTGTCGCCGTCTTACCGGTACCGATCGCCCAAACGGGCTCGTAGGCAACAACCGCCTCGGCAAATGCCCCGATGCCGGCGGCATCCAGCACCGCACCGAGTTGATAGCCGACAACACTCTCAGTCGAACCGGCCTCACGTTCTTCGAGCGTCTCGCCAACACACAGAATCGGCACGACACCTGCAGCTTGGGCCGCCTGAAATTTTGCGGCCACCTGGAAGCTCGACTCGCCGTAAAGGGCGCGACGCTCGGAGTGACCAACAATTGCGAACTCACAGCCGACATCACGCAGCATCGCAGGCGCAACCTCGCCCGTGAACGCCCCGGCAACGTGCTCCGAGACATTTTGCGCACCGACGCTGACCGCCGACCCTGCAACCTGCGCCACGACGGCAGCCAGGTACGGAAACGGCGGACAAACCAGCAAACGAAAGCCGCTCCCTTCCGGGACACCGGCGACGATCCCCGCGACCAGCGCTTCGTTGGTCTCGCGGCTGCCATTCATTTTCCAGTTGCCAGCAACCAGGATTTCGCGCATGTCAGTATTTCCGGAGGCTCAAAAGGCGCGCAAGGATACCGGGGCTGACCCGGCAAATCAACGCACATACGTCCACGATCACGCCGCTGCTTTGGCGACAACCGAGGCGAGACGGTTGGCGAGGTCCAGCACTTGCTGCCGGTCTTCGCCCTCTACCATGACACGAATAACGGGCTCGGTACCCGAAGCGCGCAGCACAACCCGACCTTTATCGGCCAATTCGCCCTCCGCAATCGCGATAGCGTCCTGGACCTCAGCGGACTCGCCCGGGTCCAAGCGCCGCTCGGTGCGGACGTTAACCATGGTCTGTGGGTATTTGGGCATGCCCGCTGCAAGCTCGGACAACCGCTTGCCGCTATCCTGCATCACTGCAAGTACCTGCAAGGCGCAGATGAGGCCGTCGCCCGTCGTTGTCTTGTCGAGTACCAGCATGTGTCCAGAGGTCTCACCGCCCAACACCCCACCGCTGTCTCTCAGGGCCTCGAGCACGTAGCGATCCCCAACACTGGCGCGCCGAAACTCGATTGCCTGCGCTTTGAGCGCGTGTTCCAACCCTAAGTTGCTCATTACGGTGCCGACAACCGGACCCTTGAGTTCGCCTTTTGCCTGGCGCGCGGTCGCGAGTATATAGAGCAGCTGGTCACCGTCGATCAAATCGCCGTTTTCATCGACCATGACCAGGCGGTCACCGTCGCCGTCCAGCGCCACACCAACATCGGCATGGACAGCGGGCACCGTAAGTTGCAACAGGTCCGGCACCATCGAGCCGCATCCGTCGTTGATATTCCGCCCATTCGGAGAACAGCCAATCGGAATGACTTCGGCGCCGAGGGCAGCCAGCGCCCGCGGTCCTACCTTGTATCCGGCACCGTTGGCGCCGTCGAAGACGATCTTGAGACCTTCCAGGCTGAGCCCATCGGGCATGCTGGCCGCGCAAAACTCCTGGTAACGCACGCGCGCCGTGTCGATACGTTTCGCCTTACCGAGCGCCTGCGACTCCAGCGTAATTGCCCGGTTTTGCAGGTGCTTTTCAATCTCGTATTCGATCGCATCGGTCAATTTTGAGCCGGTGCTATCGAAAAACTTGATGCCGTTGTCGTAATAGGGGTTGTGTGAGGCACTGATAACTACGCCCAGATTGGCGTTGAATTCCTGGGTCAGGTGGGCGATGCCCGGTGTCGGCAGCGGTCCGAGCAGCAGCACGTCTGCGCCGGCCGCGACGAAACCCGCCTCCAGCGCGGATTCGAACATGTAGCCTGACAAGCGCGTGTCCTTGCCGATCACCACGGTGCCGCCGGTCGGAACCAGTACCTGCGCCGCCGCGCTCGCCAGGCGCATCGTGAAATCGGCGGTCATCGGATCGCTGCCGACCGTCCCGCGCACGCCGTCGGTGCCAAAGAATTGCTTGCTCATAGTCTTCCGCCTGTCTCCAGTACCGCCTGCGCAACCTTCAGCGCATCGACCGTTGCCTTCACATCGTGTGCGCGAATGATATCCGCGCCCTGCATCACCGCAACAACCGCCGCCGCGACGCTCGCCGGCATCCGCTCGCTGGTTTCCCGGTCGGTCAGTGCGCCCAGGGTCGATTTCCTTGAAATACCGACGAGCAACGGCCGCTCGCGCACCCGCAATTGTCGCAGATTTGCGAGCAACTCGACATTGTGAGCGTGCGTCTTGCCGAAACCGAATCCCGGATCGACAACAATAAGGCCCTCGTCCAGCCCTGCGGCGACACACGCATCGACCCGGTCTGCAAGGAATGACGACACCTCCGCGACGACATCGCGGTATTTCGGGTCTTCCTGCATCGTCCTCGGCATGCCGCGCATGTGCATCAGGCAGACAGGCACCTGGAGAGCGACAGCCGCAGACAACGCATGCTCCGCCTGTAAGGCAAGAACGTCGTTGATCATCGAAGCGCCGGCCGCGACGGCCTCACGCATGACACGCGGTTTGCTCGTATCAACGGAAATCAACACGTCTGAGACAGCCCTGATGGCCTCGATGATCGGCAATACGCGGTCCAGTTCTTCTTGCTCACCGACGTTTTTCGCGCCAGGACGCGTGGATTCGCCGCCGATGTCGATGATTGCCGCGCCTTCCTCCGCCATCGTCACCGCCTGACGCAGCGCAATATGAGGATTGTCGAAACGACCGCCATCAGAGAAAGAATCCGGCGTAACGTTGAGTATGCCCATAACGGCGGGCGCCGGGATGTCGAGTGAACCTAGACGCAACATGTTCTTCTTATTCGAGCCTTGATCAGCGCCCTACGACGCTCGCAATGCACTTGATCGACCGGCTAATGCTCGCGTGCGGGGCCGCCGATAGCACCCTTGGCATCCGATTCCGCTGTCGAGGAACCGCCATCACCGGGCGCCTGGGGCTCGATCGTATCGTCCCAGTCTTCAGGTGGCTGCGGCTCACGACCCTCCATGATGTCCTTAATCTGCGATTCGTCAATGGTTTCGTACTTGACCAGTGCTTTGGCCATGGCGTGCAGCTTCTCGATGTTCTCGGTCAAAAGTCTCGTCGAACGCTCATAGTTGCTGTCGATAATCCGTCTTACTTCTTCATCGATCGCATGCGCGGTATCGTCCGAGACTTGTTTGTGCTGGGTCACCGAGCGGCCGAGGAAAACCTCGCCATCGTCTTCACTGTAGGTCAGAGGACCGAGGCGTTCCGACAGTCCCCACTTGGTGACCATGTTGCGAGCAATCTCGGTAGCACGCTCAATGTCGTTCGACGCGCCCGTTGTTACACCTGCAGCGCCGTTGATCATTTCCTCGGCGATGCGACCACCGAACAGGCTCGAGATGCTGCTCTCAAGTTGCTGTCTGGACATGCTGTATCGATCTTCTTCCGGCAAGTACATCGTGACACCGAGCGCCCTGCCGCGCGGAATAATCGTCACTTTGTAAACAGGATCGTGCTCCGGTACGAGGTAACCCACAATCGCGTGGCCGGCCTCGTGATAGGCCGTGTTGAGCTTCTCCTTTTCGCTCATCACCATGGAACGGCGCTCCGCGCCCATCATGATCTTGTCCTTGGCCTTCTCGAACTCGTCCATGCTGACGACGCGCTTATTCGATCGCGCCGCGAACAAAGCCGCTTCATTGACCAGGTTGGCGAGATCGGCGCCCGAAAAACCTGGCGTGCCGCGTGCAATGATGCCCGGTCGCACGTCTTCGCTGAGCGGCACTTTGCGCATGTGGACTTTCAGGATGAGCTCGCGGCCTCGAACATCCGGCAACGGCACCACCACCTGGCGATCGAAACGGCCCGGACGCAACAGCGCCGGATCCAGCACATCGGGCCGGTTGGTTGCGGCGATTACGATAACGCCCTCGGTGCCCTCAAAGCCATCCATCTCCACCAGCATCTGGTTCAAAGTCTGCTCACGCTCGTCGTGCCCGCCACCGAGACCGGCACCACGATGCCGGCCAACGGCATCGAGTTCATCGATAAAGATAATGCACGGCGCCTGCTTCTTTGCCTGATCAAACATGTCGCGCACACGCGAGGCACCCACACCGACAAACATCTCCACGAAATCGGAGCCCGATATCGTGAAGAACGGCACCTTGGCTTCGCCCGCAATCGCTCTGGCGAGCAATGTCTTGCCCGTGCCAGGCGAACCGACCATCAGGACCCCCTTCGGAATCTTGCCGCCCAGTCGCTGGAACTTGCTCGGATCTTTCAAGAAGTCGACGATTTCGGAGACTTCCGCTTTCGCCTCTTCGACGCCGGCAACGTCAGCAAACGTTACGCCGACCTGGTCCTCACCGAGCAGCCTGGCCTTGCTCTTGCCGAATGACATGGCGCCGCGGCCACCACCACCGCCCTGCATCTGGCGCATGAAATAGATCCAGACACCGATCAGCAGCAGGATAGGAAACGAACTGATTAGCAGTTGCCCAATCAGGCTCTGCTGTTTCTTTTCGGCGCCGGTAAAGGTCACACCGTTCTTATCCAGTAAACCGATCAACGTGTTGTTGTCGGTCTCCGGACTCACCGTGTAGAACTGCAGCGGCTCGCTCTTTCCGAAGCGAATCTGATCGTCATCGATGACGGCGATCGCGACTTGCCCCGAGCGCACCTGCGTGAGGAACTCCGAATAGTCCTTCTTCTGTGGCTGGCCGCCACTCACGCCTGAAAGACCCTGCACCACCGACAGCAGTACGACGATGATGACGATAAAGACCAATATGTTTTTTGTTAAATCATTCACATTCAGATTCCGTGCAGCTCCAGGCGCCAAGGCCACGCAATCTGGCCAAATCAGTAGCGTTTGACACTACTACAAACGGTAGTTCCTCGCTACCAAGTAAACCTCACGACTTCCGGGTCTGGAAGCCTTCGGCTTCATGACCCTGACGCGTTCAAATGAACGTCTCGCATCGACCACAAATGCGTCAAAGCCTTCGCCCTGAAATACCTTGCAAACGAAGCTGCCTTTGGGCTTCAGCAACCTGCGCGCCGTGTCCAGCGCAAGCTCCACCAGGTACATTGACTTGGGTTGATCGACCGCCTTTGAACCGCTGATATTGGGGGCAATATCGCTCAATACAAGGTCGGCGGCGGACTCACCGACCAGTTCCAGCAATTGACCATAAACTGCCTCATCCTGAAAATCGCCCTGGATGAACTCGACATCGGGCAAAGAATCCATTTCAAGAAGGTCAATCGCGACAATTCGCGCTCTGCCTTTGAGCCTCCTGGATACATACTGACTCCAGCTGCCCGGCGCCGAACCAAGGTCGACACAGACCATATCCGGCCGCAACAGCCTCTCTTTCTGGTCGATTTGCTCCAGCTTGTAAACAGCACGGGAACGCCAACCTTCTTTACGTGCCTGTTGCACATACGGGTCACGCTCCTGGCGCTCATACCAACTGCCACCCGATCGTCTCGGCTTGCTCACCGTGCGCCTCCAAAAGCCACAGGATTCATTATCGACACACTGCTACACTTCGCGCCCATGAAATTAAGCGAATCCCAAAAGAAATATCTGCGCGGCCTTGGCCACCCGCTGAAGCCCGTGATTATTGTCGGCGATTCCGGACTCAGCGAATCCTTGCTCGCAGAATACGAATCAACGCTGAACCACCACGAACTCATAAAAATACGTGTGCGCGTTGGTGACCGGGCGGCGCGTGATGAGATCATTGAAAAATTATGCTCGGAAAGTTCAGCAAACCTGATTCAGCGTATTGGCAATGTCGCACTGCTGTATCGGCCAAACCTGAACAAGAAAACTGAAAAACGAATTCGCTTGCCGTCGAAATAAGACGATGTCTGCCGCTTACTCGTAGCGGACTTCGATTACCTCATAAGTCTTGAGCCCATCGGGGGCCTGGAATTCAATAATGTCGCCCTCGTTCTTGCTGATCAGTGCCCGCGCGATTGGTGAGGTATACGACAGCAGGCCATTCTTGATATCGGCCTCATCCTCGCCGACGATCTTGTAGGCAATTTCCTTACCCGTGTCTTCGTCGATCAATTCGACGGTAGAGCCGAATACGATCTTTCCGCGCGCATCTATCGTCGTGACGTCGATGACGTGTACGTGAGAAAGTTTGCTTTCGATCTCTTTGATACGACCCTCGATGAATCCCTGCTGTTCCTTGGCGGCGTGATACTCAGCGTTTTCTTTAAGGTCGCCATGCGCACGCGCCTCGGCAATCGCCTTGATGACGACCGGGCGATCGACACTTTTCAGTCGCTTGATCTCATCCTGCAACAGCTCATGGCCGCGCACCGTCATGGGCACCTTACTCATGCCACCACCTCATTGTGCAAATCCTGTAATCGATTGACGTCGCCGTCATCCAGATGCTCGATCGCCCGGCAAGTGGCGATCGCCGCTCCCAACGTCGTGTAGTACGTCACGCCTTTGCGCACAGCCTCGGCACGAATAGACACGGATTCGTTAATCGCCTGCTTTCCTTCCGTGGTGTTTACGATCAGGTGAATCTCGCCGTTCTTGATCATGTCCACAATGTGCGGACGTCCCTCGCGAACCTTATTTGCACGCCGGCATAATACACCGGCCTTCGCAAGGCATTGTGCCGTGCCATGTGTTGCGACGATATCGAAGCCCATATCGTGCAGCAACCTGCCAAGCTCAATCGCGGTGTCTTTGTCGCGCTCGCGCACGCTCAACAGCGCCGTGCCCTGCCGCGGCAATACGACGCCGGAGGCCAACTGCGCTTTCGCATAGGCTTCGCCGAATGTCCGGCCGACGCCCATCACTTCACCCGTCGACTTCATTTCCGGCCCAAGAATCGGATCACTGCCCGGGAACTTGATAAACGGAAAAACGGATTCCTTGACTGAAAAATACTCCGGGATCCGCTGATTTGCGAAGCCTTGCTTGGTCAGTGATTCGCCGACCATAACCTTGGCGCCGATTTTGGCCAGCGGCAGGCCGGTGGCTTTGGATACGAACGGCGCGGTTCGCGAGGCACGCGGATTGACTTCGAGCAGGTAAACCACATCACCCTGAATGGCAAATTGCGTGTTCATCAAACCGAGAACCTTAAGCCCCTTCGCGAGCTTCACGACCTGTTCTTCGAGTTCCTGCTGAATTTCCGGTGTCAGCGTGAACGGCGGCAATGAGCATCCGGAGTCGCCGGAGTGAACGCCGGCCTGCTCGATGTGCTCCATGACTCCGCCGATCAACACTCGCTCGCCATCGCTGATACAGTCGACATCGACTTCCGTTGCGAGGTCCAGGAATCGGTCAAGCAGCACGGGGCTGTCGTTAGATACATTGATTGCCGCATCCATGTAGGCCGCCAGATCTTCGTCGTTGTGGACTATCTCCATGGCCCGCCCGCCAAGCACGTACGACGGTCGCACAATCAACGGATAGCCGACGCCCGATGCCATTTCCAGTGCCTCTGCCTTGCTGCGAGCAGTGCAATTGGGTGGCTGCCTGAGCCCGAGATCCTCAACCAGTTTTTGGAACCGCTCGCGATCTTCGGCAAGGTCAATTGAATTCGGCGAGGTTCCGATAATTGGCGCGCCTGCCGCTTCAAGCGATCGAGCCAGTTTCAACGGCGTCTGTCCGCCATATTGCACGATAACGCCCTTCGGTTTTTCCTTGTCGATGATCTCCATGACATCTTCGAAGGTCAGCGATTCGAAATACAAACGGTCCGACGTGTCGTAGTCCGTTGAAACGGTTTCAGGGTTGCAGTTGACCATGATCGTCTCGTAGCCCGATTCTTTCAGCGCGAGCGATGCGTGCACGCAGCAGTAGTCGAATTCGATGCCCTGCCCGATGCGATTCGGGCCACCGCCAAGAATCATGATCTTGGGCCGATCGGTTGGTTCCGCCTCGCATTCTTCATCGTAAGTGGAATAGAGGTAAGCCGTCGTCGTGGCAAACTCGGCACCGCAGGTGTCGACGCGCTTGTAGACCGGCCGTATGCCGAGTTCCAGGCGTTGTGCACGAACGACGCTCTCCTCAATGTCGAGAATCTCGGCCAGGCGTGCGTCAGAAAATCCCTTGCGTTTGATCGCCCGCATCCTGGGCTCGTCCAGCGCCTGCAAACCCGCGACTCTCACTTCAGCTTCGACATTGACAAGGTCGGCGATCTGCACGACAAACCAGGGATCAATGCCGGTTATCTCGGAAACGTCATGAAATGAGTATCCGTGGCGCAAAGCATCGGCCACGTATAGCAAGCGATCTGGACCAGGCATGCGCAATTCGTGGCGCAGTCGGTCGCGATCCACGTCGGTTGCGATCGGGCCGCAAATCTCGTTCAGCCCGGTATTTCCGGTTTCGAGCCCGCGCAGGGCTTTTTGCAGCGATTCCTGAAAATTCCGACCGATGGCCATGACTTCGCCCACCGATTTCATCTGTGTCGTCAGGCGATCGTTAGCGCCCGGAAATTTCTCGAAAGTGAAGCGAGGAACCTTCGTCACCACGTAGTCGATCGTCGGCTCGAACGACGCCGGCATCGAACCGCCGGTGATTTCGTTTTTGAGCTCGTCCAGCGTGTAACCAATCGCCAGTTTGGCTGCAATCCTTGCGATAGGAAATCCCGTTGCCTTTGACGCCAACGCCGAGGAGCGCGATACCCGCGGGTTCATCTCGATAATCAGTACGCGGCCCGTGTTGGGACAGACAGCGAACTGCACGTTCGAGCCACCGGTCTCGACGCCGATTTTCCGCAATACATCGATGGACGCGTCGCGCAGCCGCTGGTATTCCTTGTCAGTGAGCGTCTGCGCGGGTGCAACCGTTATCGAGTCGCCCGTATGGACACCCATGGGATCGAGATTTTCGATCGCGCAGACGATGATGCAGTTGTCGTTCCGATCGCGAACAACCTCCATCTCGAATTCTTTCCAGCCGATCACCGATTCTTCGAGCAATACCTCGGTCGTCGGCGACATCTCGAGCCCGTGAGCAACGATTTGCTCAAACTCTTCGCGGTTATAGGCTATTCCGCCGCCGCTGCCGCCCATCGTGAACGACGGCCGGATGATGGCCGGAAACCCGATATTCGGTTGCTTCTCGAGCGCTTCGTCGAGCGAGTGCGCGATCTCCGCTTTGGGCACCTCAAGGCCGATTTCCGCCATCGCGACCCGGAACAGATCGCGGTCTTCGGCCATATCGATCGCCTCACGTGACGCCGCGATCAATTCAACATTGTATTTTGCCAGTACCCCTTCGCGCACCAGGTCCAGGGCGCAATTGAGCGCGGTCTGGCCACCCATGGTCGGCAGTAAAGCATCCGGCCTTTCTTTCGCTATGATCCGCTCGACCGCTTGCCACTGGACGGGCTCGATATACACCGCATCCGCCATGTCCGGGTCGGTCATGATCGTCGCCGGGTTCGAGTTAACCAGCACGACCCGGAAACCCTCTTCGCGAAGCGCCTTACATGCTTGTGCGCCCGAGTAGTCAAATTCACACGCCTGACCAATGACAATCGGTCCGGCACCGATGATCATGACGCTTTTTATGTCAGTGCGTTTGGGCATGACGTCAGGCAACTATCCAAGTAGTGATAATGTGAATTAACTTTAATCTGTATATTATTGTAATTAATGACTTTATCATTTCAACAGTAACGCCTTTAGCCCGCTGAGTTTTTGCACATCCATGTTCTTGATAAAGCGCTCGAACAACGGCAGCAGATCGTGCGGTCCCGGACTCGCCTCCGGGTGCCCCTGAAAACTGAAGGCGGGTTTATCCTTCAGCGCAATACCTTGCAAGGTGCCGTCGAACAATGAGCGGTGAGTCGGCTCAACGTTGTCGGGCAACGTCGATTCATCGACGGCAAATCCGTGGTTTTGGCTCGTTATCAGCACCTGTCCGCTGAACACATCCTGCACCGGGTGGTTGGCACCGTGGTGACCGAATTTCATCTTTGTTGTGCGCGCACCAGCGGCGAGCGCCAGCAGCTGATGGCCCAGGCAGATGCCAAATACCGGTATGCCGGTTTCAAGGAACGACTGAATCGCCGAGATTGCATAGTCGCAGGGCTCCGGATCGCCGGGCCCGTTCGACAGAAATATGCCGTCGGGTGACAGCGCCATGGCCTCTTCAGCCGATGTCTGGGCGGGGACGACCGTCATGCGGCAATCGAGGTCCGACAACAAGCGCAGGATATTCCTCTTGATGCCGAAGTCGTACGCGACAACATGATAGGGCGCAATGCGGCGGCTCATTATGCGAGGCTTGCGGCCGAATTCTGATCCGTGGCACCACTGATAGGACTTTTCGGTCGTGACGAACTTCGCGAGGTCCGTACCGGCAATGCCGGGGAATTTTCTGGCGTGCTCAACCACCTTGTTGACCGCCTGCGTGCCGGTCATGATGCATCCCGACTGGGCGCCCTTCTCGCGAATAATGCGCGTGAGTTTACGGGTATCAATATCAGCGATCGCGACAGCATCACCCTGCTTCAGGAAATCGCTGAACGATCGTTCCGAGCGCCAGCTGCTCGTTAGCATCGAGCTGTCGCGAATAATAAGACCCGAGGCGTGGATCCTGGAGGACTCCATATCGCTACTGTTGGTGCCGGTATTGCCGATATGCGGGTAGGTCAGCGTGACAATCTGGCGACAATAGGATGGGTCCGTGAGGATCTCCTGGTACCCGGTCATTGCCGTATTGAAGACGACCTCACCGATAGTCCGTCCATCGGCACCGATCGAAGTACCGCGGAAAACGGTGCCATCTTGAAGTGCAAGTATCGCCGGCGTGCTCAAGAACGACCCTCAAATAGAAGAATGAAAACCAGACCACACGAGGATCAGCGTGTCTGCCGCGACGATCCGGAAGATCGTGACAACTTGCGTCTGCTTCAGATGCACAAAAGCGGAAGGACTAGGCCTCCCGCCTGCGACTTCGCTGACCGCCCAGCGATCCGGCGTAGTTTACTGAACGCGACCTTCACACGCCAGAGTCAAACACCAGTTTTTTGGAACGAATTGACGATCTTCTTCAGCTGCCGAACAGCACATCGCCCATTTCGTAACGACCGGGCGCTTGGCCGACAACCCAACGTGCCGCCCGGATAGCGCCGTCGGCGAACACCTGCCGCGTCGTCACGCTGTGAGCGAAGGTCAAGCGCTCGGACGCGGAACGCATCACGACCTCGTGATCGCCAGGAACTTCACCACGGCGCTCGACGTCGAAATGCAAGGAACCCGTCCCGCTCTCACCGCGCGCTTCAGCAATCGCCTCACCGAGCTTGAGCGCCGTGCCTGACGGTGCGTCTTTCTTGTGCACGTGATGGGTTTCCGATATTTCGACGGCAAAATCCAGGCCGAGCGTTGCCGCCGCGTGACGCACCGACCGCTCCAGTACCGCGATACCGAGGCTCATATTGCGGTCGTAGACGATCGGAACCTGTGTCGCGGCCTGATCAAGGCGCGACAGTTGCTCAGAATTCAATCCACTAACACCGCAGACGAGTGGCTTCCGGTGGCGCACAACCGCTTCCAGTACTTCGACCGTGGCTGCAGGCAAACTGAAGTCAATGACGACGTCAGCCGATTCGACCACGACATCAAGATCATTGCCGCGTCTCCACAAACCTGCCAGGCCAAGGTCGGCCTGTCGCTCGATGGATGCCGAGATGGCCTGGCCCATACGGCCGGCACCGGCAATGCCTATGTTTAGTGGACTGATGGTTCGTCCCTTAGCCGATCCGCTCAAAGAAACGTTTCACTGTGTCCAGCCAGCCGCCGGCACGCGGACTGTGTTTTTCACCGCCCGACTGTAACGACGCGTCAAATTTCTCAAGCAGCTCTTTCTGTTCTGCGGTCAGGTGAACCGGCGTCTCCACCGCGACCTGCGCGAAAAGGTCGCCCACGCGCGCATCGCGCACCGTCCTGACACCTTTGCCTCGCAGCCTGAAAACCTTGCCCGATTGCGTGCCCGCTGGGACTTTGAGCGCGACGTTGCCATCGAGCGTCGGCAATTCGACCTCGCCACCCAGCGTTGCGGCAGCGATACTCACAGGCACCTCACAGGACAGGTTCGAGCCATCACGCTCGAAGATTCTGTGGGGTTTCACCCGGATCTCGACATACAGATCGCCGGGAGGTCCGCCATTCCGGCCTGCCTCTCCTTCGCCGGAGAGCCGGATACGATCGCCATCGTCGACGCCCGCGGGCACCTTGACGGCCAGCGTTCGCGTCTTGCGAACACGTCCCCGACCGTGGCAATCGTTGCAGGGATCGGCGATCGTCGTGCCGGCACCTTTACACGCGGGACAGGTTTGCTGAATCGAGAAGAAACCTTGCTGCATGCGAACCTGGCCTACGCCGCCACAGGTCGTACACTGAACGGGCTCGCTGCCTTTCTTCGCCCCGCTACCTTTGCAGGTTTCGCAGCTGACTTGCGTCGGAACGTCGATCTTGACGTCGTCACCAGCGACCGCTTCTTCAAGCTCGAGCTTCAGCTCGTAGCCCAGGTCGGCGCCGCGAAAGACCTGCGGCCCACCGCCGCGACGACCGGCTCCGCCGAAAATATCGCCGAAAACATCGCCGAAAATATCGCCAAATCCCTCGGCGCCGAAACCGCCTGCGCCGCCGGCCGCGCCGCGCACGCCATCGTGACCGAAGCGGTCATAGGCCGACCGCTTCTCCTCGTCTTTCAGGACTTCGTAGGCTTCCTTGGCTTCTTTGAACCGCGCTTCAGAGCCATCACCATCCGTATTGCGGTCGGGGTGATGCTTCATGGCAAGGCGGCGATAGGCCTTCTTGATCTCATCAGCCGATGCCGATTTGGAGAGCCCCAGAACTTCGTAGTAGTCGCGTTTTGCCATGTTTACCTACAGCTCGGGCGCCCCGCAGGGCGCCCGGACATTTCCCTAAGTGCGCAAGCCCGTTAAGACTTCGACGTATCGTCCTTGTCCACTTCCTCGAATTCTGCATCGACGACATCGTCATCTGACGCGGACGCACTACCGTCACCGCCAGCATCTTCCGCCGCCTGCTCGGCGTAGAGCTTTTGCGCAAGCCCACCCGATGCTTCACCGAGCGCCGCCGTCTTCGTAACAATAGTATCTTTATCGTCACCTTCGAGCGCTGTCTTTAGATCCGACACCGCATTTTCAACGGCCTGTCGCTCCTCCGGGCTGGCTTTCTCGCCCAGGTCACTGAGCGTCTTCTCTGCCGCATGAATCAGTCCATCCGCCTGGTTACGCACGTCGACGAGCTCGCGGAACTTGCGATCCTCTTCAGCATGGCTCTCCGCATCAGACACCATCTTGTCGATTTCGTCGTCCGACAGTCCGCTGGACGCCTTGATAACGATGGTCTGGCTCTTTCCGGTGGCTTTGTCTTTCGCAGATACGTTCAGGATACCGTTGGCATCGATATCAAACGTTACTTCAATCTGCGGCAAGCCGCGCGGTGAGGGCGGGATATCTGACAGGTCGAAACGACCCAGCGACTTGTTATCCTGAGCACGCTCTCGCTCACCCTGCAGCACATGGATGGTGACGGCCGTCTGGTTGTCATCAGCCGTGGAGAAAACCTGCTCGGCGTTCGCCGGGATCGTGGTGTTCTTGTCGATGAGCTTGGTCATAACACCGCCAAGGGTCTCGATACCAAGCGACAGCGGCGTAACGTCCAGAAGCAGCACGTCCTTGACATCACCGGCGAGGACGCCGCCCTGAATAGCCGCACCCAGTGCAACGGCTTCGTCCGGATTCACGTCACGACGTGGCTCTTTGCCGAAAAAGTTCTGAACCTCTTCCTGCACCTTCGGCATACGAGTCTGCCCGCCGACAAGAATGACATCGTCAATTTCATTGACCTTCAGCCCGGCGTCATTTAGCGCGACCTTGCAAGGAGCGATCGTGCGCTCGATCAGCTTGTCAACCAGGGACTCCAGTTTGGCACGCGTCAGTTTGATGCTCAGGTGCTTGGGACCACTGGCATCTGCCGTGATGTACGGCAGGTTAACTTCGGTCTGCTGTTGGGTGCTCAGCTCGATCTTGGCCTTTTCTGCAGGCCTCCTTAAGGCGTTGCATGGCACGTGCGTCACCGCTGATATCCACGCCGGTCTCGCGCTCAAATTCGGACGTAAGGTATTCGATCACTCGCATGTCGAAATCTTCACCACCGAGGAAGGTATCGCCATTCGTGGCCAATACTTCGAACTGATGCTCACCGTCGACCTCGGCGATCTCTATGATTGATACGTCGAAGGTACCGCCACCGAGATCGAATACGGCGATCTTCTTGTCGCCGCGCTTCTTGTCCATGCCATAGGCAAGCGCCGCGGCCGTCGGCTCGTTGATGATGCGCTTGACTTCGAGTCCGGCTATCTTGCCGGCGTCCTTGGTTGCCTGGCGCTGCGAATCGTTAAAGTAGGCGGGTACGGTGATAACCGCCTCCGTCACTTCTTCGCCGAGGTAATCTTCGGCGGTCTTTTTCATTTTCATCAGCACGCGCGCGGAAATTTCGGGCGGCGCCATCTTCTTTCCATTGGCGTCGACCCAGGCGTCGCCGTTGTCGGCCTTCATGATGGTGTACGGCACCATCTTGATATCGCGCTGTACGACTTCGTCTTCGAAACGGCGTCCAATCAGTCGCTTGACCGCGTACAGCGTATTCTCTGGATTCGTCACAGCCTGCCGTTTGGCAGACTGTCCGACCAGCACCTGCTCGTCTTTCGTGAACGCGACGATTGACGGGGTTGTACGATCACCCTCGCTGTTCTCAATGACCTTGGGTGTATTCCCCTCCATAACTGCCACGCAGGAGTTTGTGGTACCCAGGTCGATACCAATCACTTTGCCCATTATCTATAGCTCCAAATTCGGTAGAAATTGCCTAAACTGGCTGATAAGTGGGGCCGCCACCCCATGTTTCAAGCGCTTTTGCGCATTTTTTCGACGAATACGCCTCACTCTTCGGCGACGACGACCATGGCGGGTCGCAGCAGCCGACCATTCAGGACGTAGCCCTTCTGAACAACGTTGAGGACCGTGCCGGGTTCAACAGTGTCCGATGGCTGCACGCTGATCGCCTCATGCAATTCGGGGTCGAAAGGCTCACCTTCGGGATCGATGGCAGAGATACCGAAGCGTTCCATCGTCGTACCGAGCAATTTTAGCGTCGCCCGACTCCCTTCAAGAAGACTCTCGATGCTTGCGTTATCCGACGCAGCCAGCGCCATCTCGAGACCATCGGTGACGGCCAGCAATTCCTTGCCGAACCGCTCAATCGCGAATTTGTGCGCATTCTCGACATCACGTGCGGCGCGCTTTCGAACGTTATCGGTTTCCGCAGCGGCCCTGAGGTACCGCTCCCAATTTTCGTCTGCTTTGGCCTGTGCCTCGGCCAACGCGCTTTCAGGATTCGTCGCTTCGGCCTCCTCAAGCTGAGGCTCCGCCTCGCTGGTTGCCTCATCGATTGCCTCGTCCGGGCGTTCTGCAGTCATTCAAATACTCCGTGTCTAGGTTTCAGGCGGCCAGCCGAGAGGCCAACGCATCAATAACGCCCGCAGTCTGGGGGCCGGGAGAAAAATATCAAGAGCGCGGCGCTTTATTTTTTCGGCGCGCCTCAGCCGTTGTGACTCAGGGCGGACTCGAGCAGTCTCGCTGTGACGTCGACAATTGGCACCACTCGGTCATAGGCCATGCGCGTCGGCCCGATCACGCCGAGCACACCGATCGTCTCATCATCCACATGGTATGGCGCTGTCACGACACTGCAGTCCTCAAAAATGCCAAACCCGGACTCCTCCCCGATGAAAACCTGAACACCATCCGCGTTTATGCTGCGGTCCAGCAAATCCAGAATTAAACGCTTGCGCGAGAAAGCGTCGAATAATCGCCGCAACGTGTCGACATCGGACAATTCGGCGAAATCCATCAAGTTTGTCTCGCCGGCCAGCGCATACTTGTCATCCGGATTTGCCGCGCTATCCATAGCGGAGTGCGCGACGGCAATAATATCGTGCATCGCCTGGTTCATCGAATTTCGCGTGTCATCCAGATCCTTTAACAGGTGTTCCCGAACCGCTTGCAGATCCTCGCCGGCATAATGCTCGTTAATGAAGTTCTGGGCTTGCTGCAACTCGGACGCGCCGTAATTTCGATCGGTGTGAAGAATACGGTTCTGTACTTCGCGGTCATTGGTAACCAGGATGACCAATATTCTGTTTTCCGACAGAGGCAAAAACTCGATCTGGCGCAGCTTCACCTGTGTTGCTCTCGGAACCGACACAACGCCGGCCATGCTGGTGAACTCCGATAACAGGCTTGATACCGCCGTGATCAGGGCTCCCGAATCATCAAAGTCACCTTTGATCTTGCGTTGCATCCTCTTGATCTCACTATCGACGGGCTGCCGATAATGAACGAGCGTGTCCACAAACAGACGATACCCTCTCGGGGTCGGTATACGGCCGGCCGACGTGTGCGGTGCAGACACAAGACCCATCTGCTCCAGGTCCGACATGACATTGCGAATTGTGGCGGGACTCAAGTCGAGGCCGGAGTCCTTGGACAGAGTCCGGGAGCCGACAGGCTGCCCGTCGCGGATATAGCGTTGAATAAGCGCCCGCAGCAGCTCTTGCCCGCGGTCGCTCGGTACCGGTTTAGTTGCTTCTGCTGACATGCACTAGAAACAAGGGAAATCCCATTGCACTTGGCTGTGTTAATGTAGGTATCAACACGCTAGCAACGGCTTGGCGGCCGGTCAAGGGTTTGCAACAATCGCTGCATGAACACGCAATTTCCTACCATCGCGATTTTGGGTCGCCACGAGGATTCCCGGGTCGCCGACCCCATGCGGGCCGTAACCGAGCATCTGACAAAAGCCGGAATTAGCGTACTGGCGTCCACGCGGATGAAGCTGGACCTCCCGGTCAAGCGAATGGATGAAGCCGATCTCTGCGAGCGTGCAGACCTGGTGATCGCTATCGGCGGCGACGGAACCATGCTTCACGCCAGTCGACTTGCCCGCGAATCGGGCACTCCTATTCTCGGCATCAATCGCGGTCGGCTCGGCTTTCTCGCCGATGTCACTCCGGATGAGATGATCGCGGGCGTCGAGCAGGTGCTGCACGGCGATTACACCCGCGACACGAGAATGCTGTTGAAGGCGCGCCTGATCACGGAGAACGGCAAGGAGAGCGTGGCTTATGCGCTAAACGATGTCGTCCTGAAGCGCCATGAAACCGGTCGAATGGTGGATTTTTCGACGCGTGTCGACGGCGCCTTCGTCAATACGCACTCGGGCGACGGATTGATCGTGGCTACGCCGACGGGGTCAACCGCGTATTCGCTGAGCTGCGGTGGGCCGATAATTACGCCGCAGCTGGATGCAGTGGTTGTCGTGCCAGTTTGCCCGCACACGCTTACTGACCGTCCGATTGTCATTCCTGCCAACCAATCCATCGAAGTTGTGCTGCTGGAACGCGAAGGCACCACGGCATCGATTACGATCGATGGGCGACCAATGGGTCGAATCAGACCCATTGACCGGCTGGTCATTTCAGCGGCCGACCAGCGAATCACTCTCGTCCACCCGCTCAGCTATGATTTCTACGAAATACTCCGGTCCAAGCTGTTCTGGGGACGAGACAGCCGCAAGCGAGAAAACTGACCGCCGGAACGCATGACATGTTGATGAATCTGCAGGTACGTGACTTTGCCATCGTCGACCGAATTGATATCGAGTTCAATTCCGGCATGACGGTGCTAACCGGAGAGACCGGCGCCGGCAAGTCAATCCTGGTTGATGCGCTCGGACTTGTTCTCGGTGAGCGTGGCGGCGCGCAGCTAGTGCGCAACGGTGCAAAGCGCGCCGAGTTTGCTGCCGAATTCGACCTCGTGGCTCTGCCAGGCACGCGCGCCTGGCTCACCGCACAGACACTCGATCAGGACAACGAGTGTGTGCTTCGCCGCGTTATCAGTGCCGAGGGTCGATCACGGGCATTCATCAACGGTAACGCGGTTCCCCTGGCACAATTGAAAACGCTGGGTGAGCAGTTGCTGGACATCCATGGTCAGCATTTTCACCAATCGCTGGGGCACCGGTCGATTCAACGAGATCTTCTCGATCACTATGCGGGACTCCAGAGCAAACGGTTCGCAACCGAAGCCGCCTATGACGCCTGGAAGGCGCTTGCCGATCGCCTGCAGCAACTGACCGCAGCGGAGTCTGACCGGGCATCACGCCTTGATCTACTGGACTTTCAAATACAGGAACTCAACGGACTCGCGCTCGCGCCCGGCGAATTCGAAGACATTCAGTCCGAGCGGCAAAAACTGCAAAACAGCGGCCGACTGGCCGAGGGAACCCGTAGCGCCATGCAGGTCCTGTTCGAGAACGAAGTCGGCAACGCGAACAGTCTTGTTGCGGAAGCAATTCGTACCATAGAGTCGTTGGTTGACTACGACAGCAACCTCAAACCCGTGGTGGAAATATTGAACAGCGCCAACATCCAGGTCACCGAGGCCGTCGAGTCGCTGCGCCGCTACGCCGATTCAATTGACATGGATCCAATGCGACGTGATTGGGTCGAAGAAAGGCTTGATGCCATACAAACCGCATCGCGGAAACATCGGGTCGGCGCCGGTGAGCTCCCCGCCCTGCTTGAGAGCTTGCGAAAAGAACACTCTGAACTGAGTCACGCAGAGGAACGCGGCCGCGAGCTCGAGCAACAGGTTGGTGTCGCGGAAACCGAGTTTCTGCGACTGGCCAAATCACTTTCGGCATCGCGTAGGAAGGCGGCCAAATCCTTCGCCACGGATGTCACCGAAGCCATGAAAGGCCTCGGCATGCCGGGCGGCGTATTCGAGGTAGCGCTATCGACGCTTGAGGCAGCTTCGGCACGTCCGTGGGGAATTGACGCGATAGACTTTCTCATTAGCGCGAATCCCGGACAGGCGCCACAGCCGCTGGCGAAGATCGCATCCGGCGGCGAATTGTCGCGGATGAGCCTCGCCATCCAGGTTATCGCGAGTGATGGCAGCACAATTCCCACGATGGTTTTTGACGAGATCGATAGCGGTGTCGGCGGCGGCGTCGCAGAGATGGTGGGCCGGCGCTTGCAGGAACTGGGTGCCAACCGCCAGGTACTCTGCGTTACGCACCTGCCACAGGTCGCCAGTCTTGCGGATCAGCACTTCCGCGTCAGCAAAGTCACTGACGGAAAATCCACACGAACGCGACTGCATGCCCTTAGCAAAGACGAGCGAATAGAGGAACTGGCCAGAATGCTGGGTGGCGTGGAAATAACACGAAAGACATTGGCGCACGCGGCGGAAATGCTGGCCGATGCACCCAAGAAACGGGCCTGACTCAGCTATCGTCGGATTCGGTATCCGTGCTTTTCTGCTTCACGTAAAGGACCAGGCTGTGGTCTAACAATTCGAAGCCGTATTCTTCCGCTATCACGTGCTGTAATCGCTCAATCTCGTCGTTAACAAACTCCACGACGTCACCCGTTTCAACACAAACCATGTGGTCGTGATGGTCACCATCGTCGAGCTCGAAGACGGAGTGTCCACCTTCGAAATTGTGGCGGGTCACGAGCCCGGCGGCCTCGAATTGGGTCAGCACGCGATAGACCGTCGCCAGACCGATGTCTTCACCTGCCTGCAGCAGATCCTTGTAAAGATCCTCCGCGCTAAGGTGGCGTTGCTTGGCGCCCTCGAGAATCTCGAGGATCTTCAAGCGCGGCAGAGTGACCTTCAGGCCAGCCTTGCGCAGTTCCTGTCGTTGCTGCATGAACAAACTCTTTCAAGGTATGATGCGCGCCTATTATGACGCAGTTGGCAGTCGGGCTCTATGGCAAACCGTAAATCATTCATTATCTTTCTAATCTGCATGACGCTCGCAGTGGCCAGCGGCTGCGTATACCGGGCCAATATTGCGCAGGGCAACCTCATCAAACAGGAGGATCTTGATCAGGCTGAGGTGGGCATGACGCGCAACCAGATTCGTTTTCTGTTGGGCACCCCAATGATCGACGATCCTTTTCACAAAGATCGCTGGGACTATGTCTACTACCTGAAAATCGGTCGCAGGGACGCGGCGGCAAAGCGCTGGGTGTCGATATTCTTTGCAGAAGACCGGGTCAGCGAAATCCGCGAGGAACAGGAACTCGATCCGGGTCTCTAGTTGTATTATGGTCGTTGTCTCGACTGACAAACCAGTCGTGCCACACGAGGAATGACCGTTGCATAAGACGGCGCTAATCGTCGACGACTCCAAGACAGCACGAGTCGTGCTACAGAAAATGCTCGAGACGCACGACCTTGAGGTCGATACAGCCGAGTCAGCTGAGAGTGCGCTAACGTATCTCGGCGAAAATCGGCCCGACATCATCTTCATGGATCACGAGATGCCCGGCATGGACGGCTTCGAGGCGGTTTCGGCGATCAAGAAGAATCCAGCGACGGCGACTATCCCGATCATGATGTACACCGCGCAAGAGGGTGAACTCTACGTCGGTCAGGCGCGCGCGCTGGGGGCGGTCGGTGTGTTACCCAAAGAGGTAGAGCCTGTCGAGCTGTCGAAAGTTCTTGAGTCGTTGCGCGTAATCGGCGAGGACGCAGAACGGCGCGAACATTACGACGAGACCGAGGAAAAATTCGTTACTGGCGAATACCCAAGTCTCGAGAAGTTCGATCAGGACCTGGGCGTTTTAATTCAGGAACTTTTTGACCAGCAGCGCGCGATTTTGCGCCGTGACCTGCGCGACAGTCAGGCGCAGATCGCAGCGCGTGTTGCCGATGAAATCAAGTCTCCCGACGCTGCCGCCAGCCGCAGGTGGGAGAGCTGGTTGGAACGGAGCCGACCCGCCTTTTCACATTCTGTAACGGCGGTCGTCGCCATTTTTGCCATTGGTTTTGCGTGGTTCTATTGGAAAGCAGAGCAAAGCGGCCAGGATTTATTGCAGGAAAATATCAGGCTGCAGCGCGCGCTGGACGAGCAGCAGTCCGTGGGGACGCAGGATACGCTGCAGATTCGCCGGCAACTCACTGAATACGAACAGGCACTCGATGTCACGCGCGCTGTTGCGTTCAGCAGTCTTGAATGGGCGGCAAACCTTACGGCGCAATACGACTTCGATGAGTTACCGCTGGGCGATGCTCGACTTTCGCTTATTGCCGATTTGGCGAGCCACCTTGCGGCACTCGATTATCGGGGGTTGGTCCGGATTGAATCGCATGTTGGAGACTTCTGCATGTCGGAGAGCGCGACGGACGGATTCTCGCTCGCAGCCTCAGACCTGCCGGCAGCAGAATGTCAAAAAATCGGATTTGAATCGAGTGAGGCGCACGAATTGGGACTTCGACAATCCATCGCCTTCGCTAATTTCATCAATCTGGCCGGCGAACGCGACGGCGGCAAAGATCCGATACCAGATAGTCTCGCTCGGAAATTCGAGTCCGTTGTTGGACTACCCTGCCACAACCACCGGAGTCCCGGCGTCAGTCTGGAATCAGATCGCGGCAGGCAACAACCGCGTTTATGTATCGCTCTATCCGGACGAGTAGTAATTGACTCGAGACCGTTCGGCCGGGCCGAGACTTTTTCAACACCCTGCTAGTCCGTGGAACCGCCACCCATCGTTTGGCCCAGCAGCGCGAGCTGACGCCGCGCTTCGCGCGGATCCAGTTCCAGCGGCCGGTAAATCTCCACGCGATCGCCGTCCGACAGGATATGCCCACGGTCGACGAGATTCCCCCAGATTCCCACTTGCAGCTCATTGAAGTCTGCGGCAGGGAAACGCTCGGCAAGTGAACTCAACGCAATGGCGTCGGCGACAGTCGCGCCGGCCGGAAGTGTCACAGAAACCAACGGCTGCGTTTCCGCCGTTGCAAACACAACCTCCACCCGCACCTGGTCCGGCATAGCGCTTATCGACCCCGATACATTTGCGCCGCCCGATCTGTAAACGAGTCAACTAACGAATTACAGGTGCTCTCGAAAAAGCGCCCGAAAGATCAGATCGGTGGCGCGACTCTCAAACTCGAACTCAAGTTCAAGCGACACCTTGCTCCCGGCGTCGCCGAGCTGCTGAAATTGCCACCCTCCCGACAGGCGGCGAAACGGACCGCCAAGTAGTTCGATGCCGAGCGAGACGTTTTCCTGCAACGCGTTGCGCGTTCTGAATCGTTTACTGATGCCGCGCCGATGCAGTTCGAGTGATGCTTCGATGAAGTCGGGCTTCCGCACGTGGACTTCCGCATCGTTACACCATGGCAGGAACGAGGGGTACGCCTCGACGTCCTTGACCAACGCATACATTTGTGCGGCCGTGTAAGGCACGAGGGCGCTACGACTGACCTTACGCATTCGGATAGAGCCGGCACATTAGCAAGGTTACGGTGCGCTTCTCGGCAAGCCCTATAATACCGCGTTGATCAGGACAAAAAGAATGCCCACCGGCGCAATGAAGCGCGCGAGCAATCGCCAGGTCTTGTACAAGGCACCGGAGCTACCGAGCTCATCGGCCGTGGAATTGCGGCACATGACCCAACCGGCAAAGATAACGATGAGCAGTCCACCCAAAGGCAACATGATGTTGCTGGTCAGGTAGTCGACGTTATCGAAAAGCGTGCCGGCCAGGAATTTCACGTCCGCGAGCACGTTGAATGACAAGACGGAGCCCATGCCAATAAGCCAAATCGTCAGTCCCGTCATTACCGTCGCCTGGGACCGTGACTTGCTGTATTTTTCGACGATCCATGCAACAGCCGGTTCCATAAGACCAATGGCCGACGTCCACGCAGCAAATGCCAGCAGCACGAAAAAGATGGTGGAGAAAAAGACGCCACCCGCCATCTGGCCAAATGCGAGCGGCAGCGTGTCGAATACCAGTCCGGGCCCATCGGCCGGATCCAGGTTGTTTGCAAACACGAGCGGGAAGATCGCCAGTCCCGCCAGTATCGCGATCGCCGTGTCGGCCGCGACCACGGCGGCAGATGCGCCGGTGATCGACGTCTCTTCGGGAAGATAGGCGCCATAGGCCATGATCGCTCCCATACCAATACTCAGCGTGAAGAAAGCCTGACCTAATGCCGCCAGCACGCTGTTCCAGGTCAGCCTGTCGAAGTCCGGCGTGAACATGAAAGCCACGCCCTCGCCGAAAGTAGCCGGAATTGATGGAATAACCCAGCAGCACAAACATCAGCAGCAATAGCGCGGGCACCATAAACCGAACCGCCTGTTCCAGGCCACGCTCGACGCCCCGAGCCACGACGAAAACGGCCAGCGCCATGAAAGCCGTGTGGCACAGTGTGATCAGCCTCCAGTCGCCAACAAAATTGCTGAACTGCGCGCCGACCGCCTCGGCGCTGGCGCCAACAAACACACCCGACGCGCTCTTGACTACGTAAGCCAGCGTCCAGCCCGCGATTACGCTGTAATAAGAAAGAATCAGGATACCCGCCAGGACGCCCATGCTGCCAACCAGGCGCCACCGGCCGGAGCTACCCTCTTCCTTGCCCAGTAGTTCCATCGTCGCTACCGGATTTCGTCGTCCCCGACGACCTATCAGGATCTCGGACATCATGACCGGCATACCAATCACGACGACGCAAACGAGATAAACCAGCACAAACGCGCCACCGCCGTTTTGCCCGGCGATGTAAGGAAACTTCCAGATATTGCCCAGCCCGACGGCGGAACCCGTAACGGCGAGTATGAATGCCATGCGGGAAGACCAGTGACCGTGGAGAGAGGCTCGTTTTGCATCACCTGCCTGATTACTTAGCATTATTCTTCTCAAATCGGCATTGAATGCCGCGATTCTTATACAAATCCGGGAGTGTGACAACGCTTTGACCGTATAATCCGCTCGCCGGACCGCAGCGCAGACCAGAGATACATGAGCAAGAAAAAGTCCAAAACGCCCTCAGGCAACACAATCGCCGTCAATCGGCGTGCGCGTCACGATTATTTCATCGAGGATACATTCGAGGCGGGTCTGTCACTGGAGGGCTGGGAGGCAAAAAGCATGCGCGAAGGCCGCGCCCAGCTTACCGAGGCTTATGTTCAGTTGAGAAACGGCGAGGCATGGCTGATCGGCGCACATTTCTCGCCATTGAAAACCACGGCGACGCACCTCAAAGCTGACCCGACCCGTTCAAGAAAACTGCTGCTACACCGCCACGAACTCGACCGGCTGACCGGCGCGGTTGAGCGAAAAGGCTACGCCCTGGTGCCGTTGGACCTCCACTGGCACAAAGGTCGGGCCAAACTCAATATCGGCCTCGCGAAAGGCAAGAAGCAACATGACAAACGCGCGGCGGACAAAGATCGCGACTGGCAGCGGCAGAAAGAACGAATACTGAAGCATTAGTCTTTTTTTTCAATATCTTATTAGTCTTTCTTCATCTTAAGTATCACTATAATAAACCGGGTTCGAACCGAGGTTTTTTTGCCAGAAACCTCGGTTCGACCCCGGTTTTGTGCGGTGCTCGCATTGTAATTCCCGGATCAGTCCCTACACTAGAGGCTACACGGGGGTGACATGGCTTCGACGTGGGTCGCGAAACTCCGAGTGCATGCCGAGGAACAGATAACCTCGTAAATCCAGCTGTAAAACTTATAGTTGCCAACGACGACAACTACGCACTAGCTGCTTAAAAAACAGCCTAATGCCTTCTGCCCGGATCGTGCCTGTGCGTCCGGATCCCAGGAGTCACCGACACAGGACCGCGGCAAGAGCGTGCTCAGGGCTCAAACCGTTAAATCCTTTCTGAGCTGGCTGTGAGTTTTCCCTGCCCGTCGGGTAGCCCACAGCGAGATTAAAGACGGTATAAGCATGTAGACCTCGTAGCGTAGGGCTTGCGGACGTGGGTTCGATTCCCACCACCTCCACCAAAACGGAAAAACCGCCGGAAGGCGGTTTTTTATTTTGTGGCCGGTGGTGAGGAAGAGAAGCCACGTAGCGGGTTCACAAAACGCGGCAACGCCCGTTTTGGACGGACGAAGTCCGCCCCGCAGGGGTGAGCTGCCACAGGCAGCTCATCCATTCTCGCCACCTCCATCTGAATGTCGATATAATGACAATCCGCGACAAACATTGCCCCGCACCGATGCCCACACGAATTTTTCTCGTTCGCCATGGCGCCACGACCCTGACAGCCGAAGACCGCTTCGCCGGGTCGTCAAACGTGAATCTCTCCGAAGAGGGCCGGCGACAGGTCTCGAGCCTAGCCCAACGCCTCGAGCACGAGCCGCTGCATGCTGTCTACTGCAGCCCTCTGGACAGGACCGTTGAGACCGCCACGATCCTTGCCGGTCCCCACGCGCTTGAACCCATAGCCGAACCCGGTTTGATGGAAATCGATTACGGTCACTGGGAAGGCCTCAAGCGCTCCGAGATTGAAGCGGATTTCGGCGATGAATACGCGGCCTGGCAGGAGGACCCGTTCACGATTGGGCCGCGGGATGGCGAGTCCGGAGTCAATGTGCTGAATCGCGCGCTCCCGGTAATGCGCCGAATCGTTGAGGACAACCGCCACAAGAACGTCCTGGTCGTTGCGCACAAGGGCGTCAATCGTATCCTTATATCGAGCCTGCTGGGCTTTGACGTGCGTGGCTATCGCGACAGGCTCGACCAGAGCCCGGCCGGCCTCAGCATCCTCGACTTTATGGGTGACGTCCATGCACGACTGCGTCTCCTGAACGACGTGTCGCATTACGAGGGTGTGCCGGCTCGCATACTCACCGAACGTCTGTCAGCGTGGTGGGGCAGCCAGGCGGATTCCTGAGTATTCAAACTGAAGGCGTCGCCGGGCTGCTGGCTATTGCCAGCACCTTCGCCCTACGCAAGTGCCGTTCCTTGAGTTTCACCAGGGCCTTGTTCGCCTGCTAGAGCGCATAGGTTTCGGTCGTCACCCGCAACACCACCGACCGTAAACAGTCCGGGCGTAGTCGTTGGTTTGACTTGGACGGACGCAGTCCGCCCAAAGAGCGAGGGCGATGGATGGCCCGCGTCCATTCTCGCCACCTTCACCGGCACGAAAGGCTGCTATTACTCGACGAAGAAAGGCAGGTTATGAACCACGGCTCCGCCTTGTCTGTCGTAAGCCGTCACAAACACGCGATAACCGCCAGGCCGATCCGGAACCTCGAACTCTATTCGAGAGGTTCCCTGCCCTTTTACTATCGTATCGGCAAAGGATGGAGGGGCCGCTTCCGGGTCGCCGCCGACCCTGCGATCCGAGCTCTCCGCACGAATATCCCAATCGTAACGTAGCTCGTCGCCCTCCCGATCGATACAGTCAACTTCGGCATACGAGCTGGAACCAGGTTTCACTCGCTTGAAGGCAACGGGCGTTGCCAAAGACTCCAGTTTGGGAGCGCGATTAGCCGGCCATTTACCTGACCACGCGTACGCCATTGCATCCACGCGTGGCAACTTCTCGCCGGATCGAAGGAACATACCGTACCAAGTGGCGGTAGCTTCCTGCTTATGCCCCCAGAAAAAAACATAGGAACCAAGAGAACGTCCACCATTGTTATCACGATCCATCGTGTAAGCGGTATAGGTCTCCGCCGCTTTGGTGCTGGGGTCCGGTTCCACGGGCGCACCCCATGGCGTAGTAGGAACCTCCCATGTTCCGGCCACGCCGAATTCGGTGAGCAGGTAGGGGCCTTTCCAACCCATACCGACCAGGTTTTGGCCGACAATGGGCGCGCCGCCGTAGCTATTGACACCCAGAATGTCCAAGTTCGGGTAGTGCTTCAGAATGCCAGAAATTTTCGCTGAGTCGGCTCCGGCAATCACCGTTACGACCGGATGATACCGATCCAGGTCTTTGATGATACCGGCCAGATAATTCAACTCCCGCCAGATGACTTCGCCCTCCACGTTCGGCTCGAAGGCTTCCATTTCGTTGCCAAGGCCCCAGGCGAGCAACGCGGGATGATCTTTGTACTTCAAGACCATATTTCGCAGCCGCACTCGCTGCGCTTCGATACTCTTCGAATCGGAATAATCGAAGCCATGCCGCACATGTTGAACCCAGAATCCAGCGGTGACGGAAATACCCAATTCATGGGCGCGGTCCAGCAAGGGCTTTCCATCCACGACCACCTCGAGCTGCTCTATCCCCCAGGTTCTAATGGAATTGCCGCCGGATGCTGCGAGCAGCTGAAGATTGCCACCTCCGAGCCCTTGTCCGCTTCCGGTGCCTGCGCCCCTGACCAGGTACGGCTCGCCATTACGCAGCAGCTTGAAGGTGCCATCAGACTGCTTGACCAACTGTACCCTGGCGCCTGGCGCTGAATTTTGATCGCCCGGTCCGCTGGCCGCGCAAGAACCGAGCAAGAGCGCGATGACAAAAACAATTGTTTTGCGATGCATTAGCTTCTCTAGAAATCGTTATTTTTTCGCGCTTCTAGCATCTCGACTTTCGGGTAAGCCGCATCGGCTGGCGCCCAGAACCAGCCTTTCGGATCCCAGGCTTGTGAGTAGTAGAGTTCATCCCTGACGACTTTGTAGGCGGCCAGAGCTTCTGTATTCCTTCTCAATTTCACCAGGGCTTCGCCCCTGATGAAATAGCAGGTGCCTACATCATTGAGCGCCCAGTAATCATGTACGTCATCGGTCGCCGGTTTTGCGCTCAATGATGCCTGCATTTTTCTCGCCTCATCTTCGTAGAGCTCCGCACATTTTTCCGTAAACTCAACGGCGTTCTCGTATTCGCCTTCACCTAATGCGTCCCACGCCTTTACTTGAAGTGTGACCGATGTGTAATCGCCGTAATCGAGGCCTTCCTCCGCTGGTTCATCGGCCAGCGATACTGATACAAGAACGAATAACGCCATCAGTACAATTGTGTTTTTCATCGAGATCTCCTTTAAATTCGAACCGAAATGTGTGTTCATGACATGCTACTTTTTGGTGCAACAATCCCGTTCTGTTGTCTGAAATATTTCTTTTTCTTGCGCAAATCGAAAGAACCGCATGGACCATGCACCCGCATGCTCAAACGTTCGGCTCAGCATCGCCCGATGTAGTCTCGAGGATATTCTGGGATCACCTCGACACAAACAAACGAGCTTCGCAATAGCCAAAAAACGGCTTGGCGATCGGGGGATCTTATTTGTCGCTCAAGCGCGGCGGGTACCAATAATGACGCCGAAGGAATCAATCTTCATTCAATATCTCACGAACTCGCCCTTCGAGGCTTTTCAACCCGCCGGCTTTGCCAATTTCCAATGCAACAACGTCGTCCGCACCATTGATGCTCGCGCGAAGCGCCAGCAAAGCACCGACACGGTTCGAACTCGCACAATGCACCAGGATCGGCCCTTCGTGGCTGTCTATTAGCTTCGTCCAGCGCCGTCGCGTTTTCGAAACTGATGCCGTCACGGTCGACAGGAAACAACACATAGTCCATACCCAACCCTTCGACGACAGCCTTCTCGTCCAGACCACGGTCCTCACCTGCCGTTCGCAAATCAAGGACGGCGACGTAACCGTTCTTCGCAAATACCGCCAATGCAGCCTCGTCGGGCTGACCCGCTGCTGTAATTCCGTTGACCGGCCGCACCACTCCGGTTTCGACTACATTGTTGAGATCCACCTTTAGTGGCGATGAGGACGCGACATCAATATCGCCGGCACACGCTGACAGCGCCAGCCAATTACCGATGACAATCAGCAAAATTCTGTTCATATCTTCTCCGGCGTCATTTCGGTCAGCCACGGCGACCCTGGCCGCTCGCCTGAATACCCGTATTCGATAGCCTAGCATCTTCGTAAGCTTGCCTGTAAGGATCGATAATCAAAGACATTGCGCCTTCGGACGCGGTGAAAGGTACACTGCGATTATGAAAATTTCGGACGTAACGACCGGCGACCTCGAGGATGTATGGCGCCTCAATGAAGACTCGGTGCCTCATGTCAGCAGCGTCGACCTGACAGAAATGCAGTGGTTCGCAAATCATGCCCACTATTTTCGCGTCGCAATGCACGACGAACGACTGGCTGGTTTCCTGATTGGCCTGAGGCCCGGCCTGCCGTACGGCAGTCTCAACTATCGCTGGTTCAGCGAAAACTATCGCGACTTCGGCTATGTCGACAGAGTTGCCGTATCACAATCGGCTCGACGCCTTGGCGTTGCCACCCGTCTCTACCGGGACTTCGCATCGACACTTGATAAGGCCGTTGGCGTAATGACCTGTGAAGTCAACATACGCCCGGCCAACGAATCGTCGATGCGTTATCACGAACAACATGGTTTCGTGCAAGTGGGCACGCAAGAGACGGAAGGCGGCAAGAAAGAGGTCGCATTAATGGAGATGAAGCTTTGAGCGAACCGACTGCAACAAGAGAGTTCGACGTTATCGTGTGCGGTGCCACCGGGTTTACAGGCACATTGGTCGCCGAATACCTGCTGCGTCAGTATGGCATTGATGCAGACCTGAGATGGGCTATCGCCGGGCGTAGCAGAGAGAAGCTCGAATCCCTGCGCGACTCGCTCGGCGACAAGGCGGCGAACCTTGAAACCATGGTTGCCGACAGCTTCGACCAGGACGCCTTAAGGAATCTCGCGCGTCGCACACGTGTTGTGCTGACGACCGTCGGCCCATACGCGCTTTACGGCTCCGCGCTCGTGGAAGCGTGCGTCGAAGAAGGCACGCATTACTGCGATCTCGCCGGGGAGGTGCAGTGGATTCGCAAAATGATCGACCAGCACCACGAGCGTGCCCAACAAACCGGCGCCCGCATCGTGCACTGCTGTGGCTTCGATTCCGTGCCCATGGATATCGGCGTGTGGTTCTTGCAGGAAGAAGCGAAGAAACGATACGGCGCGTACTGCGAATCCATCACGATGCTGGTCAAAGCCACCAAGGGTGCAGCCAGCGGCGGCACGATCGCGAGCATGGTCAACCTGATTCAGGAAAGTCGTCAGGATCGCGAGACAGCGCGGGTACTCGTCAATCCTTACTCGCTCAACCCGGACGGAGAGCGTCGGGGACCGGATAGCCGTGATCAGCAAGGCGTCGTGTTTGATGAGAACGCAAAGGCCTGGACAGCACCCTTCGTGATGGCCAGCGTCAACACGAAGGTTGTTCGACGCAGCCATGCGCTCGCGGGTTACCCGTACGGTAAGGACTTTCGCTACCAGGAGGCCGTGATGACCGGCAGCGGAGTTGCCGGCTGGCTGAAGGGAGCGACCATGACGCTGGGTATCGGCGGCCTGGTTCTTGGCGCATCGTTCTCACCGACTCGCAAGTTCCTGCAGAATTTCGTGTTGCCGGAACCGGGAGAAGGTCCCGACCGAGAAATGCAACAGAAGGGCTTTTTCAACCTCATGCAGATTGGCGTCTTGCCTGACGGCACGTTGCTGAAATCGCGTATAACGGGTGACCAGGATCCGGGCTACGGCTCCACGAGCAAGATGCTCAGCGAATGCGCTGTTTGCCTGGCCAAGGACGATATTCACGTTGGCGGCGGCGTCTGGACGCCCGCTTCGGCCATGGCCCGGCCACTGTTACAGCGCCTGACGGAAAATGCCGGCCTGACCTTCGATTTATGCGACTAGTGGCCGGCGTCCGTTGAGTAGTGCAGTGCCGGGTCGTATTTCTCCCCCGCTTCGATCCGGATCGGCAGGCGGTTGCGCGGAGAAGCCACGGGGCAAGTCGAAAAATCATTAAATGCGCACGGCGGGCTGTATGACAAATTGAAGTCCATAATGGTTTTACCATCCGGGCCCGGAACATCGGCATACAGGAAACGGCCAGCGCCGTAGGTATCGTCACGATTCGTCGCATCACCGAATACGAAGAACAGCCGGTCGCCTGACGCATAAGCCTCCAACGCGAAGCTCTGGCTTTCAATCTCGAATTCAACGATACCGGGCGACTCCGGGTGATAACCAAGGCCTTCGATCACGGTGCCGACATCGGCGATCCTGGGCTCGTCGTATCGCCGCAAGGTCGCGGGCACACGCAGCGATGCATCGATCGGAAAATAAGGCAGGGGCCCAAAAGTCTCGACGGATGGATGCTCGAAGTCGCGTACGCGTACCGCGAAGCGACCGTCACGCCTGATCGCCGTCCAGGCGATAGAACCGTGCGTAACCTGCACCGGGGCCTGTGTCGTGTCGTCCGCAATCAACAAGCTCGTAACCGGCTGGTCATTGCTAAACACCTCGACTCCGGAATTAACCTGCATTCGGACCCCATCCTCGCTAACGTCGAACATGCCGATATGCGCTGCTGCCATCGCCGGAAACCTGACGTCACTGCCCGGATCAGATCCAAAACTGTGTTCGCCGGTATCCAGCCAGAAAAGCCCGACCTGGTTCAAATAGCCCGAGGGCTCTTTGAGAGCTGCCAGCCGCCCCTCCCGCCACTCAAGGACCTGCTGTTCATAGGCCAGGGCGTCGGTCGAGGGCTCGGCCTGACCACACGAGGTCAGCACTAGCACTGACAATGTCGCTGCAACCAAATTCTTCATCGTTCTCACTGTCCGGGCCATATCAATTCAGACACCGGGTCTCTATAATCCGGCGCCTGCTTCCTTAAGCCTTACCCTAATGCCCGATATCTCCAAACTTCGCAATATCGCGATTATCGCCCATGTCGACCACGGCAAGACGACCCTGGTGGACCAGATGCTACAGCAATCCGGCACGCTGGGTCCGCGTGCTGCCGTACCCGACCGCGTCATGGACTCCAGCGATCTCGAACGCGAGCGCGGAATCACCATTCTTGCGAAAAACACCTCTGTCAAATGGAACGACTACCGCATCAACATCGTGGACACACCAGGTCACGCGGACTTTGGCGGTGAGGTCGAGCGCGTGCTTTCCATGGTCGACAGCGTGCTTCTATTGGTGGACGCTGTTGAAGGGCCCATGCCGCAAACACGATTCGTTACACAGAAGGCTTTCGACCAGGGCCTGGTCCCCGTGGTCGTTGTAAACAAGATTGACCGCGATGGCGCACGTCCCGAGTGGGTCGTCAATCAAACTTTCGACCTGTTTGATCGCCTTGGCGCGACCGATGAACAGCTTGATTTCCCGATCATCTATGCGTCGGCGCTTAACGGCTATGCCAGCGAAACTGCCGATACGCGCGACGGAGACATGACGCCGTTGTTCGAAACTATCATCAAGCATGTGCCGCCGCCCGACGTTGATCCGGACGGGCCGCTACAATTGCAGGTGTCGAGTCTTGATTACGACACGTATGTTGGCGTGCTTGGGATCGGGCGAATCAGTCGCGGTACTCTAAGTGCGAATGAATCGGTCAGCATCGTCGCCCCGAACCATGCGTCGCGGCGCGCGAGGGTGCTCGAGCTGTTTGGATTCGACGGCCTCAAGCGGCAGCGCGTGCAGTCGGCTTCCGCCGGCGACATCGTCGTGTTCAGCGGCATTGACAAACTCGGAATATCGGACACGCTATGCGATCCGAATCACGAAGAGGCGCTGCCCGCGCTGACGGTCGACGAGCCAACCGTCAACATGACCTTTTCGGTCAATAAATCGCCGTTTGCAGGACAGGACGGCAAATTCCTGACCAGCCGTCAGATACGGGAACGGCTCGAACAGGAACTCAAACACAACGTTGCGCTGCGCGTCGACGAGACTGACGATCCGGACAAGTTCCGCGTTTCCGGCCGTGGCGAGCTGCATCTTTCCGTTCTCGTCGAAACTATGCGCCGCGAAGGTTTCGAACTCGCGGTCTCCAGACCTGAAGTCATCATGCACGACGTTGACGGCAAGCAACACGAACCGTGGGAACAGCTTACCGTCGATTTCGATGAAGCTTATCAGGGTGCGGTCATGACGCGCCTGGCAGAACGTAAAGGCGAACTCGTCGATATGTTGCCGGACGGCAAGGGTCGCATACGGCTTGATTACAGGATCCCGACCCGTGGCCTCATCGGATTTCGCACTGAGTATCTGACGGCGACGTCCGGTACGGGCCTTATCTATCATGTACTCGACAAGTATGCGCCGCGAGTCCCGGGAACGATCGCGCAGCGCAGCAACGGCGCGCTCGTTTCGATGGTCCAGGGGAAAGCGCTCGCGTATGCACTGTTCAATCTGCAAGAACGTGGCCGCCTGTTTATCGGCCACGGCGCGCCGGTTTACGACGGCATGATAATCGGCATCCATCAACGCCAGAACGATCTGGTCGTAAACCCGACGAAAGCCAAACAGCTGACCAATGTACGAGCCGCAGGAACCGACGAAAACCTCGTGCTGACGACGCCAACACGGTACTCACTGGAGCAGGCGCTCGAGTTTCTCGACGATGACGAGTTGCTCGAAGTCACGCCAAAGAATCTGCGCCTGCGAAAAAAGATCCTGAAGGAATCTGACAGAAAAAGGGACTCACGCAGGAAGGTTTCATGACCCAAGACGCGGCCGCCCTCGCGTTCGCCGACTTGCATCCCGACGACATCCTCACAGCTCTGGGCGAAATCGGGTTTGAGTGCGACGGTCGATTTCTTGCCTTAAATAGCTACGAAAATCGCGTCTATCAGATAGGAATCGAAAACGACAGCCCGATTGTGGCGAAATTCTATCGTCCGAAACGGTGGAGTGATGCCGCCATTCTCGAGGAACACGAATTTGCCATCGACCTGGCGGCTCAGGAGATTCCGGTTATTCCACCGCTGCTGCGCGGTGGCGAGACCTTGCATCACACCAGGCATCACCGGGTCGCTGTCTACGAGTGTCGCGGCGGTCGCGCACCGGATCTCGACAACTATGATCTGCAAACTCAGCTGGGAAGACTGGTCGCACGCATTCATCTCGAGGGGCAAACGCGTCGCTTCAAACATCGTCCGAGCATCGACATAGACTCTTACGGTGTCGAATCACTGGAATACCTGCTAGACCACGATTTTATTCCGGACGAAAACCGCGAGGCGTATGAGAGCGTCGCCGAGCTGGTGCTCGACGGCGTGGAAGCGTGTTTCAGCCGGGCAGGCAATATTGGAGAAATCCGGCTACACGGCGACTTTCACCCAGGCAACGTCCTGGTCGCCCGCGATCAACTGCACATTGTCGACCTTGATGACGCCCGCCACGGGCCCGCAATTCAGGATCTTTGGATGTTTCTATCGGGAGACCGTGACGAGCAAACGCCGCAACTCACGGCATTGCTGGAAGGCTACCAATCGTTTCGGGCATTCGATGCCCGCGAGCTGCATTTGGTCGAAGCACTGCGCAGCCTGCGCATCATGCATTACGCCGCCTGGCTGGCGCGTCGCCGGGATGACCCGGCATTCAAGGTAGCGTTCCCATGGTTCGACAGCCGTCGCTACTGGGACGACCACGTACTCGCATTGCGCGAACAGGTCGCTCTTATGCAGGAACAGCCACTGGAATGGCGCGACTTCTGACTAGCGCGACGGCAGGCGCCGCCGCCGCGGGCCAATCTCGAATTGATCGATCCATCGCCGGAACGTCCGCCGACTCAGCTCCTGCAGGGGACCAATCGACTCGGCCGTTTGCATGCGTATCGCCTCGGCGCTAACCCTGCCGCACTCGTCATTCAGCGTTTCCTGATGGTCCGGGACCGTAAGCCATCGCTCTATCAACGATTCGCTGGCCTCGAGATGAAACTGAAACCCGTAGGCATGCTTGCCGTAGCGGAACGCCTGAACAGCGCTCACATCTGAACTCGCCAGGTGAACAGCACCGGGCGGTAGCGAAATCCCGTCCTCGTGCCATTGAAATACCTGTTGCTTGCTTGCAAACGACGACAAAACCGGATCGGCGGCACCGAGCTCCGTCAGGTCAACGTCATGCCAACCGATTTCCCGCACCGGGTTTCGCGATACAGCGCCACCGAGGGCGGTTGCGAGCAATTGTGCGCCAAGACAAACGCCGAGTATCGACATATCCCGGTCCACGGCTTCGCGGATAATTTCAACCTCGGTGACGAGATTCGGATAGCTCTCGATCTGATCCGAGTTCATGGGCCCACCCAGAACGATTAATGCCTCATATTTTTCAAGCGCAGGCTTTGCATCAGGTTCTCGTCCGAAATTCACATAGCGTATGCGAAAGCCCGACTCTTTCAGCAAAGGGTCGAGCGTCCCGAGAGGCTCAAAGGGAACATGCTGAAATACAAGTATTTTCGGTCTTGGCATCGGCGCTCGGCCCTGCTCCAGCTGCGATCGCTACGGGCCGACTTTATACACATAATGGGTCAACCCGTGAAGCTGATTTCCATTTGCACTGCAGATGTACTGCCACTAAAGTGCTTGTTCAATGGAATCGGTCAGATTCCTTGGAACTCTGGATGACGGAATCGTTCTGATATACGAATCTATTACTATTTGCCGCGTGGACTTCAGCCACTTGATCGACAAGATACGTGCCCCACTCCCCGTTTGTTGGATACTTATCGTGCTCGCCGGTTGCGGCTCGACCACGACGATGGAGGACCCAACGATACCGGCACCGAAAACTGAGAAGATTCCGGTTGCCGTCGCCCTGCGCATCCCCGACGAATTCAACGATTTCGTCCACGAAGAGAGCATCCTGGGCAAGGACTCCTGGACCATTCATCTCGGGCGATCAAACGCCTCCTTTTTTGAGCAACTCTTCGGTTACCTGTTTACGAGCGTAACGGTCATCGGTCCCGATGACGATGCACGCGATATCAAGTTTGACGCCTTGATCGAGCCCAGCATCGACGGATTCGAATTCTCGGTGCCAACGCAGAGCAAGACGGAAGCATTCGCGGTGTGGATTCGCTATCGGCTTCGAGTCTTCGACCGCGAAGGCAACAACGCCTCGAACTGGACGGTGAGCGCGTACGGCAAGAGCGAGAAACAGGGCATGAATGGCTCCAAGGCATTGCAAAGGGCCGCCGTTTTGGCGATGCGCGACGCCGCCGCATTGATTATCATGCAAATGGACAAAGCGACCCAGATCAGCGCGCTGGCCAACGGCGGACTTGCCCCATCGGCCGACGAATCCCTGCAGGTCGCCGCCGAGTCGGGTCAGGGTCTGGGTAGCGCGGACGATGACTTCGGCGTATTCGTCATCGGAGGAATTGAGGATGACTCAGAATAACCCAGCGCGAAGTGCAGGACTTGTTGCGGTTTTCGGCGTGCTCGTTATTTTTTCGAGCGGCTGCGTAACTTCTCGTGTCGAGGACGCCCGCGAAAACGTCACGGGACTGAAGGAAGGCGAGTCAGTGGTCATCATGGCGAAAAGCTACCATCAGGGTAACGAAACGGAAGCCGGCTACATCAGCTGTATCGAGGACGCCCTCGGGCGAGGCTCGCAAGGGCCTTCGAGTCATTCCGCGGCAACAATTCGTCGACTCACTGTTTCCGTGGTTCGAACCCCGCACGGCACCGGCGGAAACAAAAGGCCTCACGAAACTGATGGAGCGACCCGGCGTCGCCGACGTTGTGAAGGATCTGGGCGTGCGCTATATCGTATGGTTGGATGGTGACACCGAAACCGTCGCTCAGGGCGGCAGCCTGTCCTGCGCCGCCGGCCCCGGTGGTGGCGGTTGTTTTGGTTTCGCCTGGTGGCAGAAAGACGCAGACTACGAAGCTTCTGTTTGGGACCTCGACGGCTACGAGACAGCCGGCACAGTGACGGCGGATGTTAGCGGTACCTCCTTCCTGCCGGCGCTGGTCGTGCCGATCCCACTCATCGCCCGGACGCAGTCCGCGGCCTGCAAGGGTCTGGCGCAGCAGCTGAAGGCTTTCATTATCCAGTGATCAATCGAGCGTACTGGTGCCGGAATTAGTGTGGACGCCCTGCCCGTACGAATGCGGTCTTATAAAACGGCGCGTCCAGCGACGCCACAGATACCGTACGACCGGATGAAGGCGCATGCACGAAACGTCGCCCACCCAAATACAATCCGACGTGCGACATCTTCCCCTCGATGCTGAAGAACAACAGGTCACCTTTCCGTAGCTCGTGCCTACCCACCGCCCGCGTGGATGACCAGAGTTGTCCGGTTGTTCTCGGTATCCGTTTGCCTGCGCGGGAGTAGGAGTACTGCACCAGCCCGCTGCAATCAAAGCCGCTCGGACTGCTACCACCGTATCGATACGGGACGCCCACCTGGTCCAATGCGACCGAAGCTGCTATCTCGCCTGCAGCACTGCTCTTGGACGGCTTGACGACCGATGCCGGTCGCGCCTGTGTTGATTGGGGAGTGGATGAACATGCCGCAGCCAACCCCAACATCGTGATTGTTAAGGCAAAAATCCGAATAATGCGAGCCGGCTGCGCTATCATCGAAATTACTCTGACTTACGGAATCAATCCACCATACGGCATGGAGCCTTAATCCAATATGAACTGTATCTCAGGATCGGAAGCCCGGTCCCTGCCAAGCTCACCGCCAACAGATCGTCGGTGGTCACTGCTATTGGCCCTCATCATGGTAGCGGCGTGCGGTGTCGAAACCTCGGAGTCGGCCGACCGCCCGGCCAAGCGGGAGTACGATGCGCGCTACTTGCTTACGGTCGACCCTGCAAATTCCGCCGTCGACGTTTCTCTTGAAATTCGGCAATCGCAACATTTGCTGCGCGAGTTACGCTTTCCTGAGCTGTCCGAGCAGTTCGAGGACTTCCAGGGCGACGGCGAACTTGAGATCAATGGTGGGACATTGCGCTGGCTGATACCGACGACTGGCGGGACGCTGCACTGGCGAGCACGCGTCAACCATCGGCGAGGACAAGATGCCTATGACGCGTGGCTCGGTCCTGAATGGGGTATTTTCCGGGCCGAGGACATCATTCCACGCGCAAAGACACGATCCCTGAAAGGATCGACGTCGAACACCTCCTTTTCATTCGATCTGCCGGTGGGATGGTCCGCTGTGACCGAGTATTCAAGCAAGCAGGACCCGATTCCGGTCAAGCGAGCGGACCGGCGTTTCGACCAACCGACGGGCTGGATGGTCATCGGCGGGATCGGCGTGCGGCGCGAAACGATCGCTGGCGTAAGGGTTGCCATCGCCGGTCCGGAAGGCCATGCCGTTCGGCGTCTGGACATGCTTGCGCTTCTAAACTGGACATTGCCGGAACTGGTCGAACTGCTTTCTGACCCACCCCCCCGGCTCACCATCGTGAGCGCAGGCAAGCCAATGTGGAGGGGCGGCCTTTCTGCACCCGCGTCGTTATACATACATTCTGACCGGCCGCTGATCAGCGAAAACGGAACGAGTACACTGCTGCATGAGGTCATTCATTCCGCTCTGTCCATTCGAGCCAGCGAGGGCGCCGACTGGATTGCAGAGGGACTGGCCGAGTATTACAGCCTTGAATTATTGCGACGGGGCCGTGCAATTTCGGCTCGTCGACATGCAAGCGCGATCGCCGAACAGGCGGATTGGGCAAAGAGAGCAAAAGGTCTTTGTGGTAAGCACTCAACCGGTGCAACGACGGCCCTCGCGGTGACCGTCTTGCAGGCCTTAAACCAGGAACTCGTCGACAAAACATCGGGTGCCAGCGACCTGGATGACGTCTTACGGCAGGTCGTCGCATTACGCGTACCCGTCGATCTCGCAGACATTATTCGAGAATCGCCGGCGGAATTATCGGCGAACCGTCCGACGCACTTCACATCGACAACTTGCCCGGCTGCTCTAGAATATCGCCAGGCAATCAAGGCAACTGAAGCATAACAATGGACCGACGTCACGACCTCGAACTGATCTTGCGATCGCGAACGCCCATCGTCCTGATCGAATCTCAGGACGAGGCCCGTATGTTGGAGGTGCTCCAGTCTATTGCTGTCAGCCGTACCGGAGACGACTACGCACCTCTGTTTCGCTGGACGATCACCGACGGTCTGCAGCGGATCGACATATCGCTCGAACCACAATCGCTGAACTCGCAACCCACCGATGTACTCAAACATATACGGGCCGTTTCGAAGCCTGGCATCTACGTCCTACTCGACTTTCATCCTTTTCTCGACGATCCGGTACACGTGCGACTGATCAAGGATATCTGCATACAGTATCGAAACGTTGCTCGACAGTTGATCCTGATGAGTCACAAGATCTCGATGCCTCACGAACTTGAGACATTCAGTGCGCGCTTCGACATGGACTTACCCTCTGAGGAAGAACGCGCGCGTATCGTTAAACGAGCCGTCAATGACTACGGCAAAGACCATCCCGGAAGTCGCGTGCAGGTCGATCGAAAAGCGCACAGCCTACTGGTGCAAAACCTTGCCGGCCTGACCTACAGCGATACGGAGCGATTGGCACGAAACGCCATCTACGTGGACGGCGCCATAACGAAAAGCGACCTGCCCGGCGTGATGCAGGCCAAGTACGAATTGCTGAATCGAGGGGGCGCGCTGCAGTTCGAATACGATACCGCGCGTTTTAGTGATGTCGGAGGCCTCGCCAGGCTCAAGAAATGGCTGACTCAGCGCCGACCCGCGTTCGAAAGAGATATCACCGCGTCGCACCTCGATGCGCCAAAAGGAATCCTGCTCCTCGGCATCCAGGGTTGCGGCAAAAGTCTGGCGGCGAAAGCAACGGCCGGCATCTTTGGTGTGTCGCTGTTGCGCCTCGATTTTGGCGCTATCTATGACAAGTATCATGGCGAGACCGAGAGGAAAGTTACGCGAATCGCTCAAGACGGCGGACGTCATGTCCCCTTGTGTTTTGTGGATTGACGAGATCGAGAAAGGCATCGCAGGCCGTGGCGGAGAAACCGGAACGACTCAGCGCGTACTCGGCACCTTTCTGACCTGGATGGCGGAGCGGAAGAGCCAGGTCTTCATCGTCGCTACAGCGAATGACATAAGCACCCTGCCGCCAGAGTTGGTTCGCAAAGGCCGTTTCGACGAAATATTTTTCGTGGATCTTCCCGGACCCAAAATCCGTGCAGCAATACTCGCCATTCATTTGACCAGTCGGAAACAAGCGCTGGGCAATTTCGACATCGACGGGCTGGCCGCGGCGATGGAAGGATTTTCCGGCGCCGAGGTTGAGCAAGCCGTTGTTTCGGCGCTGTACGCGGCACATGCCAAGAACCAACCTCTGGCGACTGAACATATTTCGGAGGAAATCGGCCAGACTCGGCCTCTTTCCGTCGTCATGCACGAGAAAATTGCGACCATGCGCGACTGGGCCGCCGGCCGCACGGTTCCCTGCGACTAAGCGTTGTTTTACTTAATGCGATTCCGAAACGGCTCGTGCCTGCTGTTGAGCCGCGCGACGCACGTGCTAAACTGCGTTTATGGCTAATGAAAACAAAAATATCAAAGAGTTAGTCTCAGACGACGATGACCCTACTGCGGAGCTGGAGATTCTCAGCTTGCCGGGCGACGAATCTGACGATTCGGATGAGCAACGTGAGTCCGATGCCCACACCTACGGGCTCGCGGACCGCAAGCGTGTCGAATCGACGTTGGGACAATCAATTCCGGAACTGCAATCCGATCTTGAATCACGTACAAAAACCATCGGAAAGCTTCAGTACGATATTCAGCAATTGCGCTCGAAGTGGCTCGGCTTGGAAGCGGAAATCAGTGCCCGTGAAGAAATCGTAAGCAATCTTTTGCAAGAAACGGGCAAGCTGAAGAAAAAGGTTGCGCATAAGGACAGGCTTGTCAAGAAACGTAGACAGTCAATAAAGAGCTCTGAAATTGGAGATTCGACAACACAACAAAGACTACGCCCTACTCAAAGGGAAACTCGAAGCCCAGCAGTCGACAGAAGCAGAAAACATCAACGCCCGCGAGGCAAGCGAGCGCGCTTCAGAAGAACTACGCTCCGAACTCGAGGATGCCCGGGCTGAAATAGTTTCGGCTAAGGCTGAGGCCGAGCGACGCGACGAGCAGCACCGAATGCTCGAACAGCAACTCGGTGAGCAGCAGGTCACAGACGCGGAGCGTGTCGCCGCACTTGAAGAAGCCGAACGCGCGGTAGAGGAACTTCGCTCCGACCTTGAGACCACTCGGGCCGAAATACTGTCCGCCGAGACCGAAATCCGGCAACGTGACAAGCAGTACCAATTGCTCGAACAGCGACTCGCTGAGCAGCAGGCCACAGACGCCGAGCATGTCGCCGCACTTGAAGACGCCGAACGTGCGTTAGAGGAACTTCGCTCCGACCTTGAGACTGCTCGGGCCGAAATAGTGTCCGCCGAGACGGAAATCCGCAGCGCGACGAGCAGTACCAATTACTCGAACAGCAACTCGGTGAGCAGCAGGTCAGAGACGCGGAGCATGTCGCTGCACTTGAAGAAACCGAACGTGCGTTAGAGGAACTTCGCTCCGACCTTGAGACTGCTCGGGCCGAAATAGTGTCCGCCGAGACGGAAATCCGCAGCGCGACGAGCAGTACCAATTGCTCGAACAGCAGCTCGCTGAGCAGCAGGTCACAGACGCGGAGCATGTCGCCGCACTCGAAGACGCCGAACGAGCGTTGGCAAGTTTACGTGCGGAACTCGAGGCCGCCGTGCACGACGAGCAAAATCTCAATACTGAGATTAGTCAGCGCGAGGAACTTGAGTTTTTGCTCGAGCAAAAGAGCCTGGAACTCGAAAAGCAACTCTCGGAACAACGTGCAAGGGATGCTGAAAATATTGCGTCGCTAAACAGCGCGCAAAACGATCTTGAGATGTTGACCTCCGAACTCGAGGCTACTCGCAAGCAGAACGCAGCTGAGATTGCGCAAACCCAGAACTTGACGTCGACTACTGTGCAGGAACTAAGGGAACAGCTGGCGAAGTCAGAACAGTACGCCGATACACTGCGCTGGAATTTTCAGGATCTCAGTGGAACTCTTTCTGCGTTATCGCGGGACCGTGATGATTTGAGAGACGCAGTTGCGCGAATGACCGAAAGCGACAATTCCCTCTCTGCAGAGCTTGACGCTGCAAGAAACACAAACGCTGAGCTAAGCGCAGCGCTCGAGCAACTGCGGGCCGATCACCAGCAGGAAATCCGCACACTACGCTTCGAACTGGGAGAAGCACAGGAATCTGTCGCCCAGACGATTGACTTGAATAGTGAACTGGCGTCAGACCTGATTGATACGCGCGTCTTCAAAGAAGAGCTGGAACGAATGCTGACCAAGAACGAGGAGGACGCGCAGCAGCGCATTACCGACCTCGAGACACAAATTGAGAAACTCGCAAACGTAGCCGAAGGGTTTGAGCAGAAACTCGATACCAAGAACACCGCAATCAATGTATTGCTCGGTGAATTGTCGAAGAAGTCCGAGCAAATTGACTCCATCGGCGAAATCGAAGACGTGATTCAGGAAATCGATAGCCGAATGTCAGAGAAAATTGACGAGCCGATCGAAGATGCTGTGCGGCAACAGAGTGTTGTTCACGTGGCTAGCGATCGCGACAGGATTACGCGAGTCCTCGTCGGCAACGTCGGTGATCAGGAACTGCGCTTTCCGCTGTTCAAGGACCGTTTGACCATCGGACGAACCGCAGAGAACGATATTCAACTCAAAACGGCGTATATCAGTCGTCGACATGCAGTCGTTCTGACTGAGGGTGATGCTACTCGAGTCATCGACTGGGGCAGCAAGAACGGAGTTTACGTCAACTCGGAAAGAGTCAAGGAGCGGTTCCTGTCAAACGGTGACATCGTTTCTGTCGGCAATGCAAAATTCCGTTATGAGGAACGTCCTAAACGCGACTCCTGAATTGGTCATCGCCTCAAGCCGAATTGTGAGCGTAATCACGGTCTTTTCGATCAAGTTCGACTATGCTGTTTTGACTGACACGGAATTGAGTCAAGACGATGTTGAGCAGCGCCGCAGGGAAAGCGACAACTCACACTGAAGCGCGGCGTGCCCGCCGCAACAAGAGCAGCCTCGTCTCCCGCAAGATATGGCTGCCGAAACTACTTTACGACTCTCTTCCTTACTTTTACCTCGCTTCCGGCATCGTTGCTTTCTTTGCCACTCTCTACATCAGTGAGTGGTTTTGGATCCTCCCCCACTACGTGCTGTTCTCAGCCGTCTGTCTTCATCTCGGCGTCATCGTGTATCGGCGCCGTCACGAAAAAACGACCGGCCCAACGGACAACACGGAATAGCGACTTGTGTATTGAGGCTTGACGCGAATTGTTAGCTGCGCAAGGATAGTCCGCCATTGACATAACTCAGGCGCCGGTTGTGAGCGACAAGCCGTCAGTTTTTAAAAATGTTATTCGCAAAGAGGTTGGATTGCTTGCCGGTCTGCTTTTCTTTGGTCTGGTCCTAATGCCGATCGCGATCTACTGGGTCGGCCAGAGTATTTTCGGCGCCTACGGCGGTCATGGGTACAGCGAATTCTTCGGCACGATTAGCGAGAAGATCCGCGCTGGAGATCGCGTCGCGTGGTTTCTGGTGCTCGCGCCCTACCTGGCCTGGCAGTGCCTCCGTCTGACCGGCCTCGCATGGCGATTGCTGGGCCGGGCGGCATGATCCTGGCATTTTTCGGTGACCCGCAGATCCTAAGGAATGTGAAGCGTGTCTCATTTTTGTATCTTCGACGGCGGCAGATGACTGGATTTGCATGGCAACCCGGCGCGTATTGGGGCATTCTGATAGAGGTTACACTCCACGCGGGCGCTATTTTCGACGCGCCACGTCACCTACGGCAAGCGTATCCATGATTGAGACAATCAAAAACTGGCTGAAAGACCGCTTTTCAAAAAAGACGGCGCCCCCGCAGAATCTGCGAAAGACAAGCTATGTTCAGGTCGCTCGCCAGCGTGCGCCCAAAAAGAAGGCCCCGGACGAAAATCCCGATGTCGTCGAGGTTGACCCCGAGCTGCACGGTCAAATCCAGAGCCTCGGTCCTGGAAAAAACGTTCTTATACGAAACCGATTGGTGCGCGAAGAAACCGGCACACATGAAACGCTCAAGATCCTTGACGATTCGATGATTGACTCTGGCGAGGAACCCGGTCTGGACCCGTATAACACCGGTGGCTTCGATCGCTCCAAGAAATGGGATCAGCGCTTCCGCAAGTAACGCTGGGCCAATGCCAAACCTCCATGATAATCTGCTCTCCTTGTTTACCTCGGGGCTGGCGAACCTGTGACACTACGTATTTCCTTTGATCTGGATGAAAACGATCTAAAGCATTTCCGCCTGATAATGGAGGACGCCCGCAAGGCCGCGACCCGACTGGCCCCTGAAGACATCGTGGCGGGCGCCGAAGGTCTACTCAAAGACGTCGGTGAGGCGCGCGCTCCGGGCTTTATCGTCGATCGAATTCAAAAGCTTCGGCTAATGATCGACATGATCTCCGACATCGAATGGCGTCTGCCGCATCAGGACGCTGTGCGGGTTTTGAACGCCCTGGCGTATTTCGCGGAGCCGGAGGATCTCATCCCGGACAGTATCCCCGGCCTGGGTTTTCTTGACGATGCGATCATGATCGAACTCGTCGTGCGCGAACTCAAACACGAGATCGAGGCATATCAGGATTTCTGTGACTATCGAGATCGAACCCTGCGCGAGCAGGGAGAGCAAGCTAAGGTCAGCCGCGAAGGGTGGCTTAGCGAGCGACGCAAAGCGCTTCAGTCGCGTATGCATCGCAGGCGAAAGGGGCTGCCAGGCATTTTGAGATAGACGACCGCGTGCACCGTTATGGCCAGTAGTACCACCCGGTCGCGAAGAGCCCGAGCCACATCGCACCCTGGGCCCAAAACCGAAGATCGTGAGATTTGATAAGCGCGTAGAAACTTGCTGCCGAAATCGCGGTCATACCGAGGAACACGAGCAGGCTCTTGAGTAGTGCGTCGAACTCAGCTTGTAAACGCGGATACTCCTCGCCCAGAACCAGGACAACGATGAGGACGGCGCCCAGGCTGAATGTAATCGCAAAACAGGAACCAAGGATGATGAGGTTTACCGCGGTCAAAGGTCGCATTGATTAGTTTCCGGATCGGTACAATAAAATTGATAGATAGGCTGGGATTATGACGAGTATGCCCTTGATCCGCGGCCATAAGCCATCTAGCCTAGCCCAGATACACGCATCGAAAAACTGTCAAAGACAGATTTGGAGAGAACTTTGAGAAGAACTGTTATTCGCCAATTCAACTGGCTCGGAGCCGCGGCCGTGGCCTTGCTGTCGATGCAGGCATTCGGAACCATGACAGCGGTGGAGCAGAACAAGTTTCTCTTCCCCGAGCAGCGCCACGAGAAAATCGGCGAACTGATAACGCAGTTCATTCAGAATTCTCACTACATGCACATTTCAGTCGATGACGAGTTGTCGTCGCGGGTTATGGATGTATACATCGAATCGCTTGATCGCAACCGCATGTACCTGCTTGAGAGTGATGTCAAGTATTTCGACGCTTATCGCTATGAACTCGATGACATCGTCAAGAGCAAACCGATGGATCCTGTATTCGAAGTATTCGAGGTCTATCAAACCCGCGTCCGTGAGCGACTGACGTTCGCGCTGACGCAACTCGAAACGGAGCCCGATTACAAATCCGATCAGGAATACGTATTTGATCGCTCCGAATCTCCGTGGGCATCCAGCAACGCGGAACTCGACGAGATCTGGCGACAACGCGTTGTTAATGATGCTCTGAATCTGGCCCTTGAGGATGAGCCCTGGGAGAAAATTCGGGAGGTTCTGACATCCCGTTACACGGGCTTTATCAAGCGCCTGGACCAGGTAAACAACGACGATGTCTTCGAACGTTTCATGAATTCGTTCGCGCACGCGCTCGATCCGCACTCCAGCTATCTGTCACCGCGGAATTCGGAGGAATACCGAATACAAATGAGCCTGTCCTATTTCGGCATCGGCGCGTCCCTGCAGACAGAAGATGATTTCGTAAAGATTGTTGGAATTATCCCGGGCGGACCGGCCGCGATCGATGGAAAACTGCAGCCAAATGACAGAATAACGGGTGTGGCGCAGGGTCTGGAGGGCGAAGTCGAGGACGTTATCGGCTGGCGTCTCGATGACGTAGTCGACCTGATTCGGGGACCGGCTGACTCGGTTGTTCGCCTTGAGATTATTCCGGCAAATGCCGTCCCGGGAAGCCCCAAGAAAATCATTAACCTGACCCGCGACCAGGTGAAACTCGAAGAACAGGCAGCCAAGAGTGAGATCGTCAAGATTCCTCGTGACGGGCGCGAATGGTCCATCGGGATTATCGACGTGCCGAGCTTTTATCGCGACTATCGCGCGCTAAGCAACGGCGATAAAGACTACACAAGCACCACGAAAGACGTTAAACGGCTTATCGCCGAACTCGAGGATCAGGGCATCGATGGACTCGTGATCGACCTGCGCGGCAATGGCGGTGGCCATCTCACGGAAGCGACGGCGTTATCAGGCTTGTTTATCGATAACGGCCCGGTCGTGCAGTTACGAAATGCGAACGGCCGGATCAGTCGCCTGGATGACCCCGACCCTGTGGCCCGTGTCGCCTATAACGGCCCGCTCGCCGTGCTTGTCGATCGCTTTAGTGCGTCGGCCTCCGAAATTTTCGCGGCGGCCATCCAGGACTACGCCCGTGGCGTCATTGTCGGACAGCAAACGTTTGGCAAAGGAACCGTGCAAAACCTCTATTCGCTGGATCAATACCTCAGACCGGAAGGCGACAAAGGATTTGGCCAGCTCACGCTCACGATAGGCAAGTATTACCGGGTCACTGGAGAAAGCACACAGCATCGTGGCGTTGATCCGGATATACCGCTGCCCTCGGGTATCGATGCGGAACTCGTCGGCGAGAGCGTGCGTGACAGCGCCCTGCCCTGGGATACTGTGCAGACCACGCGTTTCAGGGCCGGAAGACCCTTAGACAGTACAATTGAGTCGTTGACGGCAACACATAATGAGCGATCCAAGGAGGACCCGAACTTCCAGTACCAGGTGGATATGATCCGGGCAGCCGAGGAAGTGCGCTCACAAAAGGTGATATCGCTAAACATCGACGCTCGGCGTGCCGAGCGCGAAGCGGACCTCCAGAAACGCCTCAAGCGCGAGAACGACCGCCGAAAAGCACTAAACCTCGAGCCGTTGCCGAGCCTCGACGACATTGAAGTCGATGAGTTGCCGGACGTGCTGCTAGACCAGGCGGCCGGCATCGTCGCCGACATGGCGACGATTCGCCAGATTCCCTCCGGCCTCGAACGAACGGCGCAGGTTAAGCCTTAAGCGAGCCACCTTGCGACCAAGGGTCCCGGTGTTATACTCGGCTATAACACCATGGTGATTGCGGGGTATTTTGCCGCTACAATCACGCCAACGGGAGTAGCCATGGCAGGACGGCAATTGACGCCCACTCAGCGCAATCGTTTCGCGACTGGCACCGCGATTCTGTTAATAGCCGCCTGGCACACTGGAACGGCGTTTGCGTCCGCCAATTCTGCCGATATATGCGACGATGCGCCTAGACCCATCGTTTGAAATATCAGGCAGCCAGCTTAAGGCAATCAAGATCAGTCACGAGATCGACGCGAGCCGCGCTGAGACTTCGAAATCGAATAACGACGCCGACGCATTGTCGCCAGCGAAGTATCTGTCGCCCAAGGCTGAAGCCGAACTTCGTAAGGTCTTCGAGAAATCGACCAAACCGGCCGCAGACTCGCCTATCGCCGAGACCCGTCTGGCCGATGGTGACGAGCAGCCGGCAGTAAAAGCACGAGTACCCGGTGTCTCCGATAATGACCTGGCTCGTTACAAGCGACAGATGTACCGCAGAGATATCTGACTGAGCGATTAGCGACTCAAGACTTTCGCGATTCCAAAATAGTTGTTGCCAAGAATGCTCGCGTCTTGTCGCTCGACGACACCGTTGGCGTTGATCGAAAAAACCGTGCTAACCGTTCCGGGCACCGGGACAGCGTCATCATCACCGCGAAACTGGGCTTGGTCCGCGATTAACTTCACTCGCTTCCGCAAAACCTCTGCCAGATCGGTCTCCCCGTCTTCGGCATTCTTCAGCTCCGCCAGTCGCTCGAGAATGGCGTCGCAGTCCCCCTTGCTACCATAGTTGATGGCACCAACACTTTTCTCGCTGGCCTCCTTCGCCAACTCAACAATATTGTATGCCTCGAAATGCAGGTACAGATGCTGGGCAAACGCGAGAATCATGAAGTTGATGGAGCGCTTCGCGTCTATGTCCAGCCCTTGATGATCTGGGGGGTTAAGCTTATTGACGGCATCCAGTTCGTCCAGGAATTCATGTTCCTGACGCTGAGCCGCTTCGATGCGCGTTTCGATATCACCGACATCCGCGGCGACTGACCGGCCACGCAGTAGCTTTGAGAGGCCACCCATGGTCATCAGCTTGTGTCGCTCCGACTGCAGGCGATCCTCCAATAATTGCAGCGCCATCCTATGTTCGCCGATACGAGTTTCGATTTGACCGGATTTGCGCTGTTTTTGCTCCTTCCAGGACTCAAGCAGCTTGCTGTGAACCCGTTGTTCTCTCTGTTGTTTGAGATGCTCGGAAAATCGAATCAGCTGGTTCCTGCAATGCTCGGCCAGGGCTCGCAACTGGTAGAAGGCGACCACGTTATAGACCCATTCCGAGTCCAGGAGAAGGTTCTCCAGGTGTAGCAGCTGCTGCTGCACCCGCGCCGTGGCGCCCTGGTGATGCTTGATACGGTCCTGTAATTGGTATTTCTCGTTTCGGAGTGCCGCGAATTCCTTCTTGAGTTCTGCACGGTTACGAAAGAGATCGACAAGTTTGTCGGCCTCATGCGTATCGGTCGCGTCGTTCTTGAATATTGTCGTCAAACTCGCCAATGCATAGTCTCTTTACATAATACGGTTTCGGCTGATGCACGCCGAACCTTTGCAGGCATTCATGATGACAATTGATCGTCCGGTAAACTCTGACTGAATCGACACTTTCAGAAACCCGACGGAGGCGAGGTTTTAGCGGTCGAGGATCAGGTGTCCTTGATCCGAGAGGTAGTCGAGCCACTTGTTCAGAATACTGTTGCGTTGCCAGCGTAAATCCAGTTCACGGCGCTGCTGACGAACCAGCTGCAGCAGCGCCGCATGGCGCTGCTTTTTGCCGATAGCCATGGCCTCGGCAAGCTGACCATCCAGGTAGACGCGAATCGTCATGTCGGGATCGATCAGCAATCCCTCGTCGGTCTCGAAGTGATACGTCAATGAAAGCGTAACCGTATAGCGACAACGCTCCAGAACTTCCACATACAGGTCGCAATCGCCGGCCACACGTGAACGAAAGCAACCATCAAGCCTCGCGACTTCCGGAATCAATCGCAGCAGCCGCAGGTAGTTGCTTTCATAGAGCGACATGAGGCCGACAAAGCTGCCAGGCTTTATTATGGTCTGCGGGACTAGGTGAGAATCAAGCAACATGCATCAAATATAGCATGCACAAGCCATGCAATATCAGGGTCGTACTCTGCGCTCAACACCGGTACTATCCAGTATTCGACTCGAGATTTCCTCGATAGAAAATTCCGTCGTGTCAACGTACGGAATGCCGTAACGACGAAATATCTTCGCCGCCTCTCTCAGTTCGAATCGCACCTGCTGCGCGGACGAGTACTTGCCCATCGGCCGCCGCTCCTTGCGTATTTGCCGCAAGCGCGTCGGCGCAATCGTGAGGCCGAAAAGCTTGTTCGCCTGCGCAGTCAAGAAAAGGCGGGCAGCTGACCGGTTTCGAGTTCTTCGTCCGTGAGAGGATAATTTGCCGCGTAGACGCCGTATTGCAGCGCCAGGTAAAGACAGGTTGGCGTTTTACCGGACCTTGAAACTCCGATAAGTATGACGTCCGCCGCCTCGTAATTGCGACTGACGCCACCATCGTCATTGGCGAGTGCAAAATTGGTTGCCTCCATTCGTTTCATGTAAGTGTTGATATCACTCATGCCATGAGCGCCGCCCAGCACGAACGTGGGCGACTCATTGAGTTCTGATGACAGCGGCTCCAGGAAAGCATCGAATATGTCGAGATGCAGCCCCTGCGCTTCGCTTCACGATGGCCCGGAGATTTGGTTGCACCAGCGTCGAAAAAACGATCGGTTTCGGCACATCATGTCTTGCTCGCGGCATTAATCGTCTGAACAGCCTCTCGCGCCTTGTCTTCGCTATCTATAAATGGCAAAGTCGTCTGCCGAAAATTCTGTCCTGCAAATTGTGTGATCAGACTGTGTCCAAGTGCTTCAGCAGTGACACCGGTCTGATCTGAGAGAAAGAATACAGCGCGCTCAACCATTGGTGGGATTCTCCATTTCCTGCCAAAGAACACAAGGGAGTCTGTCTTGGAGCCATACGTCATCAAGCTCGAAGAGCTTGGCATGGACGACGTTGAAATCGTCGGTGGGAAGAACGCGTCACTCGGTGAAATGATCAGCAATCTCGCCAACCTCGGCGTCACCGTGCCCGGCGGTTTTGCAACGACATCCGCCGCTTATAGGGACTTTCTGGGCGCCAGCGGGCTCGACAAGAAAATTGCCGGTGTGCTGGATAAGCTCGATGTTGATGACATCGGCGCGCTGACCGACGCTGGCAAATCGATCCGCACCTGGATTCTCGAAACACCGCTTCCCGATCGCTTGCTGGATGATGTACGGGCCTCCTGGGATACGATGAGCGGTGGCAAGGACATTGCGGTTGCTGTCCGTTCTTCGGCCACGGCCGAGGACCTTCCCGATGCCTCGTTTGCCGGTCAGCAGGAAACATTCCTCAACGTTCGTGGCCTGGACAACCTCGTCGAAGCAATGCACCAGGTGTTCGCTTCTCTGTTCAACGACCGCGCAATCGCCTACCGCGTTCATCAGGGCTTCGATCATGGCCAGGTCGCGCTATCTGTTGGTGTGCAAACAATGGTGCGCAGCGACATCGGTTCTGCCGGCGTGCTCTTCACCCTCGACACCGAAACGGGATTCAGGGACGCTGTTTTCATTACCGCCTCTTACGGCCTGGGTGAAACCGTGGTTCAGGGCGCCGTCAACCCGGATGAGTTCTACGTCTACAAGCCCGCCCTCAAAGCCGGCAAGCATCCCATTCTTCGCAAGAACCTCGGCAGCAAAGCGATCAAGATGATCTACAGCGAGGATCCGACACCGGGCAAGACCGTCGCGACGGTCGACGTGGACGAGACCGACAGTCTCGCTTTCTCGATTAGCGATGCAGACGTTATTGAACTCGCGAAGATGGCCGTCACGATCGAGGAGCATTACGGGCGCCCCATGGATATCGAGTGGGGCAAGGACGGTAGCGACGGCAAACTCTATATCCTGCAGGCGCGTCCGGAAACGGTGCAGAGTCAGAGCGGGAGAACTATCCAGCGTTTTACTCTGAAAGGACGATCCGATGTTGTTATAAAGGGTCGCAGTATCGGCCACAAGATCGGCGCAGGCACCGCCAAAGTCATTCGATCCGTGTCCGAGATGAACCGCGTTCAGCCAGGTGATGTGCTCGTGTCCGACATGACCGATCCGGATTGGGAACCCGTCATGAAACGCGCCGCCGCTATCGTTACCAATCGCGGTGGGCGGACCTGCCACGCCGCGATTATTGCCCGCGAACTCGGCATCCCGGCGGTCGTCGGCTGTGGCAACGCCACCGATGCCATACAGGATGGCATGGAGGTCACTGTGAGCTGCGCTGAAGGCGATGAGGGCATCGTTTATCATGGCAATCTGGAGTTCGAGCAGACGCTGATCGAGCTGGACTCACTTCCCGACATTCCCGTAAAGATCATGATGAACGTCGGCAATCCGGACCGTGCATTCGACTTCGCGAATATTCCGCACCGCGGCGTCGGTCTTGCGCGTCTCGAATTCATCATCAATCGCATGATCGGAGTACATCCGCAAGCGCTGCTTGAATACGACAAGCTCGACGACGATACACGCGCCGCTATCGATGAGCAGATGGCGGGCTACCCGAACCCGGTCGACTTCTTTGTCGACAAACTGGCGGAAGGTGTCGCGACGATTGCGGCGGCGTTTGCGCCGGAACCGGTGATCGTGCGCTTGTCGGACTTCAAGTCGAACGAATATGCGCATCTGATCGGCGGCGAGAAATACGAGCCCGACGAAGAAAACCCAATGATCGGGTTCCGCGGCGCAGCACGCTACCTCGCCGACAGCTTCCGGCCCTGTTTTGAACTGGAATGCCGGGCCCTGCTACGGGTGCGTAACGACATGGGTCTCAGCAACGTGCAGATCATGATCCCGTTCGTGCGCACTGTGCAGCAGGCCAAAGACGTTCTCGACCTGATGGCGGCGAACGGATTGGCGCGCGGCAAGGACGACCTGAAGATCATCATGATGTGTGAGCTGCCGACCAATGCCCTGCTCGCCGACCAATACCTCGATCTCTTTGATGGCATGTCCATCGGCTCGAATGACATGACGCAGCTGACATTAGGGCTGGATCGTGACTCCGCGCTGGTCGCCGATACATTCGACGAAAGGGACGATGCGGTCAAGGCATTGCTCGCCATGACGATTTCTGCGTGCAAAAAGCGCGGCAAATACGTGGGTATTTGTGGCCAGGGGCCGTCCGATCACCCGGACCTGGCCCGGTGGCTGCTCGATCAGGGTATTGAAAGCATGTCCCTGAATCCGGACACCGTTATCGAAACCTGGATGTTCCTGGCCGGCGAAACCGTCTGATCAGTATTCCCGTCTAGAACCGGTCGTACCGGGAGCGGCGCTGCCAGCGTATGCGCGGCAGCCAGATTCCAAGTATTACGCCGACCAGCAGTACCAGCGCACCTGTCATAAACCAGTAGCGAGTCGATTGACCCGACAACTGTCGATTTTCCTGCTCGAGGGTGTCCCCTCGAATCTGGGCGGCTGCCAATTGGTCCATCAGCGACTTGTTCTGATCATTGATCGCCAGCACATTGGCTGCGGTTCGCTTGATCTCCGAGAGTTCTTTCTCCACAGCCGCTTTCTCGCGCTCCAGTTTCGCGATCTGCTTGTTGGCGGAGTCGTACTCGGATTTGACGGCCTTCATCTGAGAGTCAAGGGAACTGCCCCGCGAGGTCGCGTTCGTCAGCTGGCTGGTCAGCTTCTCGAGCTGTTCACGCGCGCTAGGCTCGCTCATCAGGTAGCGGCTCAGCACCCACCCTTCCGTGCCGCCCGGCGTGCGGACACGTGAATAGCCGCTCTCGGCATCGCGTTCCAGGACTTCGAGGCGCAAGCCGCTATCGACCATTAGCTGGATTGCGTTACTCGTGCTGGGACCGGATCGCAGTGTGATTTCGAACTGATCGCTCACCCAGGCCGGCGCGGCAAATGCCGCCGACGTGGCAAACAAAGCGTATACCAATGCAATCCGCACTATCTTCTTCATCGTGTTCTCGCCAGGGGCCTTACCCGAAAGACGCAACTATAAGCGAAGGCCGTATAGCTCGCCAGCCGAAAATAAAGCATATCAGTCGCTTATCGGAGACAGCTTCGAGACATTCTGGTCCCAGTTTTGGCCGTCGAAGGGCACAATTTCCAGCGACTCGACGGTCTCTGGATCAAGGCAGTTCACGTTCACGCTAATGCCGTTCGGATGTGAACGCGGCACATAGAAGGACTTTACGCCGCAGTGGCGACAGAAATGGTGTTTCGCCACTCCTGTATTGAACGTATAGGTTTGAATGGCATCCTCGCCCTGCAGGAGCCGAAACGCGTCCGCCGACACGGTTAGATGCAGGTAGCCGGACTTGGCGCAGATACTGCAATTGCACTGATCTGCCTTGATTGCGGCAGGCGCATCGACTTCGAATCGGACCCGGCCGCAGTGGCAGCCACCCGTATGCGTTGTCATCGTTCGCCCGACATCGTCTTTCGCCATACAGCCACCAGGTTGTTTGAAGGGACGGCATATAAACTCGTTCGCCGTAGTCCGTGCATCGCACCCAATTCGTCGAGTTCTTCGAGATCCCGTATTCCCATCGCCGGATCGCGGGACCGCAAGTTGGCGTCGAATTGTGCATTGCTTTCCGTGTTGAACTCGCCGAATCGACGAAAGGGACCGTAAAGACAGAAGACACCTTCGGGCTGCAGTACGTTGGCAACAAGTGCGAACATTCGAACAACCGCATCGAAGCTCATGATGTGTGCTGTGTTCGACGAATAAACGGCGTCGTAGGACGACGATAAATCGGCTGTCATGACGTCCAGCGAAATTGGCGCACGAACGTTCGGCAGTCGTGCATCGGCTACCCAGGCACTTATACCCGCGTGATTCTCATCGAGGTCGCTCGTCTGCCACTTCAAATGCTCGAGTTCGGAAGCGAATCGAACAGCGTGCTGGCCCGTGCCGGATCCTATCTCGAGAACCTCTGAGCGATCCCGAAATTCATGTCGCAAAATTTCGAGTATCGGTTCCGCATTGCGCTGTGCGGACTCGGCGTAAGGTCGATCATGCATCGCTGACATCGGTATCCAGAACGGACGCATCGAACAGGTTTTCCCGATACCAACCGAGCTCCTCGATCGAATCCCGGATATCGGAAAGCGCTAGATGAGCAGACTCCTTGACGAAACCCTTGGCTACTGACGGTGCCCACGCCTGAGCAAGTATCTTCAGCGTGCTGACGTCGAGATTCCGATAATGAAAGTAGCGCTCGAGCTCCGGCATTTCCCGAGCCAGGAATCGGCGGTCCTGACATATACTATTGCCGCACATGGGCGACGCGCCCTGCTCGACCCAATCCTGCAAAAACACGAGGGTCTCTGACTCCGCGTCAACGAGGCTCACCTCACTCGCCAGGGCCCTCGCCGTCAATCCAGATCCGCCGTGCTGGCGCGTATTCCATTCATCCATCGCGTCCAGGCGCTCTTTTGGCTGCCCAATTGCAAGGACCGGCCCCTCGGCAAGCTCGTTCAGATTTTTATCCGTAACGATGGTCGCAATCTCAATGATGGTATCGGCCCCGGGATCGAGACCGGTCATCTCAAGATCGATCCAGATGAGGTTGCTTGAACGATCAGAAGCTGACGTCGACATAGGCATATGATTCCGATGCTAATGAACTGTCGTAGTTTACATGTCTTGGATGTGCAAGGCTTCCCACTTGGCTGCATACTCTTCAGGTATGACCCCCGATACAGCAACCGTCATCGCCACGTACAGCCGCCGCATGCGGTTGCGGCTTGCGAACGGTGATCAAGTTGATGCGCGCATCAAGGGCAAGCGCATCAAGCCGGTCTGTGGCGACCGTGTCATGGCCGAACCGATCAATAGTGAATCGGATTGGTTGATCACCGCGATTGCGGACCGCGACAATGAACTGACCCGCCCCAATATGCGCGGCCAGGTCGAAGTCCTGGCGGCGAACCTTGACTATCTTGTGGTTGTCGCAGCGGCCGAACCGAAAGTCGATTGGTACATCGTGGATCGCTATCTTTGCGCGGCCGAGCTAATGGGAATAGCCGCCGCTGTGGTTTACAACAAGATTGACCTTGAGACCGAAGCTGCGTCAACCGCGGAAGAGCTCGCGAGCTATGCCGAGATCGGCTATGACGTCGTTCGTTGCAGCGCGTCGTTAGGAGAAGGGACCGACGATGTAGCACGCTTGCTTGAGGGTCGGTGTGCGATCATCGTTGGTCAATCCGGGGTTGGCAAATCCAGCATCATCAACCACCTGGTGGGCAACACGAAACAACGAACCTCCGCACTATCTGACAAGACCGGTGAAGGTCGCCACACAACCGTTAACTCTGTAATGATCTCTCTGCCGAACGGCGGGTCGGTTATCGACTCACCGGGCGTGCGCGATTATGCACCGGCGCTGGAGTCATCGACCGTCGCCGCGCAGGGGTTTCGAGAGATCACCGAAGCAGCGCAGCACTGCAAGTTCGCAAACTGTCGCCATCTTCGTGAGCCCGGTTGTGCGGTGAAGGCCGGCGTCGAAGACGGAACCATCATCGAGCGGCGTTACCAAAGCTACAAGCGCGTTATCAACCTGACGGATCAGCTGTCGGAAGGCCGCTATCAGTAAATCCCTAGCCCGGCGGCCAGCCTAGCTGTCGTCCGCCCAGCAGGTGCAGGTGAATGTGGAACACCGTCTGACCTGCGGCCTCGTTGCAGTTCATCACCGTGCGGAATCCCTCGTCGGAAAAACCTTCTTGAGCCGCTATCGCTTTTGCAGCGAGATAAAGACTGCCAACGACCTCCTGGTCGTCCTCGCCAATATCATTGATCGTGGAAATGTGCCGGCGCGGAATAATCACCGCATGCGTGGGCGCCTTCGGATTGATATCTCGAAACGCGATGGCCGTATCGGATTCGTAAATGACATCTGCTGGAATGTCACCGTTCAGGATCTTGCAAAACAGGCAATCTTCGTTAGCCACCTAATTCTCCTTTTAGTCCACGGCCCGGCGACCGAAAAACGCGTGCGACAGCGTACCGCCGTCAACGTATTCGAGTTCGCCGCCCAATGGAACACCATGCGCTATGCGGCTGGCCTGCACCGACTGTTTGGCGGCCAATTCCGCAAGGTAGTGTGACGTCGCATCGCCTTCAACGGTGGGATTCGTCGCGATAATCAACTCCTTGACATCGCCTTTTGCCAACCAGTCTTCGAGCAGACGAAGCCCCAGTTCATCCGGACCAATTCCATCCAGAGGTGACAAATGCCCCATGAGCACAAAATAGTACCCACGGAACCCGGTTGCGTCCTCTATGGCCATGACGTCGGCGGGGGACTCAACAACGCAAAGCTGCGACGCATCCCGGCCGCTCGCCGAACATATCGAACACAATTCGTGTTCAGTAAACATACGGCAACGACTGCAGTGACCTATCCCGCTAACCGCATCGGCGAGCGCCGTCGACAGGTTGTTGGCGCCGTCACGATCCCGCTCCAGCAAGTGAAAAGCAATGCGTTGCGCGGACTTTTGGCCCACACCCGGCATACAGCGAAGGCCATCGATCAGGCGAACCAATAGTGGTGAATAGGACATCGTCAGGGAAAACTCAGAACGGTAGCTTCATTCCCGGCGGCAACCCCAGGCCAGCCGTCATGCCGGAAAATTTGTCTTTCACGGTCTCCTCAACTTTGCGTATTGCATCATTGAATGCAGCGGTGATCAGGTCTTCGAGCATTTCCTTGTCGTCGCCGACCAACGAATCATCAATTTCAACTGCCTGTACCTGATGCTGACAAGTCATCGTTATGCTCACCATACCGGCGCCCGATTCCCCGGTGACCGTCATCGACGCCATTTCTTCCTGCGCCTTTTGCATGTCGGCTTGCATCTGCTGCGCCTGTTTCATCAACTGACCGATACCGCCTTTCATTCGTTTTCTCCCAACTTGCTGTTCAGTCTGACCGCGACGGATTGATTAATTCAATAGTCTCGGTTTTTATTTCAGCACCGAAGATATTCTTCATCGCCTGCACATTCGGATCCGCTTCAAGCTCCTGCCGGGCCGCCTCCATGCGCTCATCCGCCATCCGCGACTCTTGTTGTACGGGTGTTTCGCTGGTCTCCGCCCCCAGTGCAACATCGACGAGCAGCTGCTCGCCAAAATGACTTGATAACAACTCGGCCAACGTGTCTTTTCGCTGCTTCGTTAGCAACGATTCCGATCTCGGATCGAGCCCCAGGTAGACAGTGTTGCCATCTCGACGCAGGAACGCACAGTTGCTCGCGAGCAGGCGCACAGCGCCGGAGACGCCGAGCTTGGGAACCAGCTTGCCCCAGTCCGGATCCTGCCAGGCCTCCGCCGCGACTTTCGTGGGCGCTGACTTCGTCTCGGTGACCGCTGCCACCGGCTTCCGGAGCTCGGCAGGCGGCTTCGAGACCACAGAACCGCCAGTCGACCCTGAAGCAACCTCACCGGATGTCGGGCGAAAGGCGAGCATCCGCAAAAACGTCATTTCCGCACCGCTGCGTGGGTCGGGAGCCAGCGGCAGGTCACGACGACCCATGATCGCAATTTGGTAAAAAAGCTGCACATCTTCGGGCGTCATCGTCTCCGCGAGCGCGGCTGTTTCCTGTTCGCCAATATCATCATCACTGTCGCAGGCACCGACGAGCTGGTAAACCGCCGCACGTTGCAGGTCGCGGGCGAGATCGTCCAGCATGTTCGAGTAATCGGGAAAATGCTCGTCGATCTCACGAATCGCATCGATAATGCCTTTCGCATCATTGTCAGCCAGCAATCGCAGCAAGCGCGACACATACTCCCGATCAATGGTGCCAAGCATCAAGGCCACCTGGCTTTCCTCAATCTTGCCACCGCAATAAGCGATCGCCTGGTCGAGCAAACTCAGCGCATCGCGCATGCTGCCGTCGGCGGCCCGGGCCAGGAGCGTGAGTGCGGCGGGCTCGACCTCTATCGCCTCGGCTTCGCAGATATAGGCCAGGCGATCCGAAATCAAGCGCGGTGTCATGCGCTTCAAGTTGAACTGCAGACACCGGGAAAGCACCGTCGCCGGCAGTTTTTGCGGGTCCGTTGTTGCCAGCAAGAACTTCACGTGCGGCGGCGGCTCTTCGAGCGTCTTCAGGAGCGCATTGAATGAGCTCCTGGATAACATATGCACCTCGTCGATCAGGTATACCTTGTAGCGACCGCGCGCCGGCGCATATTGCACATTGTCGAGCAGGTCACGGGTGTCGTCGACCTTGGTTTTCGAAGCAGCGTCGACCTCGATAAGATCAACGAACCGTCCCTCGTCAATCTCCCGGCAAGCACTGCATTCACCACAGGGCTGTGAGGTGACGCCTTTTTCACAGTTGAGCGCTTTCGCCAGAATGCGTGCGATCGTCGTTTTGCCAACGCCTCGGGTGCCCGTAAACAGGTACGCATGGTGCAGCCGGCCTGAATCGAGCGCATTGATGAGGGCCTGGAGCACGTGCTCCTGGCCGACCGTGTCCGAGAAGTCTTTGGGCCGCCACTTGCGGGCCAGAACGAGATAGCTCATAAAACTTCAGCCGCCTTCGGGGCCAGGTGAGGATCGAACAGTGTAACGTAAGAAGTGGCCCGCGCCAGCCGCTTCCCGGCACCCGGTATCACCGCTACCGTTGCTCCCTTCCGGGCCTGGCGGAATTCACGGCTGACCGTCGCGGGAAAGCCGACGCGGACCGGCGGCGATTATCGCCGCAAGCCGACCTCAATACAATCTCGCTGTCAGCCCCAGAGATGGCGGTCTTTCTCGATAACCTGTGAGGATGAGCCGACAATCAGCGGATCAGGGCCGTGCAAAACGCGCTTGTTCTTGTTCGGATAGTCGAGCTGAGAAAGAAAGTGCTGCATGCAGTTGAGCCGCGCGCGCTTTTTGTCGTCCGATTTGACAATGGTCCATGGCGCATCGGCCGTGTCGGTGTAGAAGAACATCGCTTCTTTGGCTTCCGTATACTCCTGCCACTTGCCTTGCGACTCCTGGTCGATCGGGCTCAGCTTCCAATGCTTGAGAGGATCACCGACGCGTGCCGTGAAGCGCCGCTCCTGCTCCTCGTGCGTTACCGAGAACCAGTATTTGAACAGGCGAATTCCTGAACGGACCAGCATGCGCTCGACTTCCGGCACTTGCCGCATGAACTCAAGGTAGTCCAGCGAGTCGCAGAACCCCATGACGCGCTCAACGCCCGCGCGGTTGTACCAGGAGCGATCGAAGAAAACCATTTCGCCTTTAGTCGGCAGCTGCTGGATATAGCGCTGAAAGTACCACTGGCCCAGTTCGTGCTCGGTTGGTTTCTCCAACGCCACGACTCTCGCCGCGCGCGGGTTCAAATGCTCCATGAAACGCTTGATAGTGCCACCCTTGCCGGCCGCGTCACGGCCCTCGAATATGAGGACAATGCGCTGCCCGGTTTCCTTGACCCAGCTCTGTATCTTCAAGAGCTCTACCTGCAGCTCCTCCTTGTGCTTTTCGTAAACGCCTTTGCGAATCCTCGTCTTGTACGGGTAGGTGCCATTACGGAACAGGTCTTTGATCTGCTCGGGATCATGCCGCATCTTGCCGAAGATATGCGATGGCGATTCCAGTTCGTTACTGGCATCCACCTCTGCTTTCGACATCGCGACAACGGTCTTCGGATTGCCAATTTTACTATCTGTCATGATCTCACTCTCAATTGAGGCCGAAAATATTGCCTAATTATCCGCCTCTCTTGGGAGGCTCAAAATAGGGAAAAATGCTTATTGTTGTACCTTACAATAATCAACGGTCAAATGGGCATAGTCGGAACATGAGACCTCAGTCTTGTCTCGCGCTCGCGGCATGTCTCGGGTCGAAAACGCCGTCGGACAGAAACACGATTTCCGCGGCCGTAGTTGTCATGCGTCCGACACGCGAAGCTGCGGACTGATATCGCCCAGTTGACGCAGTACGTCGTTCGAAAGTGTAATGAAAATACGAAAACTTTCGTCGGCCGCAAGTTTTTCGTCGACAAGCAGGTCAAACGCAGTGTTCTGCAATGCACGGACTTCCCTGATAACTTGCGCCAGTTCATCGGGCTCGGTTGAGTCGGTTACGGACCGTCTAAGGGCGATGGTCTGCGTGTAAAAAGTATCGATTCGATTCTTGCGGCGCATCCTGAAGATGCGGACCGCGGCGATCGAGGCACTAACAATCGCAACCATTAGGGTTACGACAACCTCAGCGATGCCGGAGTAGCGCTCATACACAGTGGGAGCGGATCGCTGCAAATAGGCCTGCGTTCCAGCATGCACAATATAGGTCGATCGACTCGTATCGAAGTCACCGCTCAATTGCTGGAACAATCCCGGTCGTTTCGCCGCAAGTGCAGGGCGCAAGCGCAATATTTCATTGATCAGGTCATAGACCACGGCGTCGTCGAGGTCGCTTCTGGCGACGAGGATCTTGTCGACGGCAACGGTAACCACCGGCTGACTTGTCAGTTCCCCATAGATTCCAACGGGAATGACAAACGGCTGAAAATGCGGATTCGCCAGCACGGCGGCATCAATGATGCCGCCGGTGCCGATGTCTTGTGGCGTGCCCAGTGTGGACAATTCGAAATCCGGGAACTCCTTGTCGCAGGTCGCGGATTTCTTTTCTGTCGGGTGAAATCGGCGAGAACACGATGACGATATCGGGAACGTCATCGATGCCGCTGACGTAACGATACTCGTCAGAACCGAGATGCATACGCTTGGCAATGCGTTCAAATACGAGGCGCGATGCCGAGCCCTCAGGCCCGGCGTAGATCGTCGCACCGCGCACCATCTCGAGCCCCGGCAACTCGCTCGCACCTTCGCGGCGCCCGATGTGCAATACCGTTGGGTACAGTGGCATCACGGTCGCAATATCACTGCGGAACGGCAAATTATTGGATACCAGCGCAAGATCGGCGTCGCCGGATTGTACGGCATCAAGCGCTGCCTCCTCGGACAGCGGCGTTGCCGTCAGGCGGACTGTTACGGACGCCTCGTCGTCGAGCAGGTCGCTGAGTTCCTCGACGATACTACGATCCACACGCTCCGTAGGGGTCACAAGGCGCAGTTCACGCGGGCCGGGGTCGCAAGCCGTTAACAGAGACAAACAGGCGGCGACGAAAAGCAGGTGATGTTTTCGCATTGAGTTCAAGGGCTGGGTCTGCGTTCGGATAGGTTCCGCACGATAGTACAAACATCACAGCGCCCAGACCACCGGTATCCAGCCGGTGGACTAACTCATTGCAACGTGATTTCTCTTCTAGGCGGCGGTATCACTGTATTTGTTGAGGATCTCGAACACCTTCGCGTTGGGACAAAAGTCGTTGCCGTCTTTTTTGTCGCCTGCCAGCCAATGCTCACATGCATCTTCCGACGCACAGCTCCGACAACGCTGCCGTACTTCTTTCATAATGGCTGGGATTTCACCGCTGGCGGCAATTGCGGGATCGAGTCCGACGGACTCGAGCATCGTCCGCATTCTCCGCTCAGAGTTGTTGGCCAGGTAGCTGCGATAAGCGATGAGCAGGACGATGGCTGTACCCACCATCGCAAGGGCGGCAAAGATCTGCATCAATGAGACATTCATTGTTCGTCTCCTTGCGTTGAAACTCTACCCGACTATAGGACCTTCTCCGCTGTTTCGATCTACGTAAATACCGACGCGCAATGAAAAGCGGCGAGCCTGAGCCCGCCGCTATCCAAGTCCAAAGTGAAGCTGGGACTCTTACTCGTCGTCATCCTTCGCCATGCGCCGGTTGGTCGCCAGATAGGTTCGCGACGAATCACAGTCGAGCTTACCGGCGAAGAGTTCGTTGCCCTTTTGCCAGCCACTCTCGCTGTACTGATCAAAATCGGCGCCCTGGTCCTCAAGATTCTGATGGGCGGTCACCCATTTGAAGTCGAACTCCTCGCCACCGCCACCGTTAGCTGCGAAGAACACCCACATCCCCGCCGTCGAGCCGTTCTCTCCTTTGTATTTGCCCCACTCGATCAGTGCCGGGTACATATCATCAAAAGTCGTGTCGCCTACCATGTCGCAGTCCGAAAACGAAATGACGATATTCGACGGGTTATCGCGCTTCGGCGGTGCCTTCATCTGCAACACCGCATAAGCACCATGCGTATCGCAGCTGATCGCCTCATCGAAGGCGTCCGCGGCCTTTCCGCCCGTGGCTATCCAGGAATCCTGAATGCGACCCAACGCTTTTCCATTTGGCGAAGCGCCAAGCCACAGCACATCGAAATCCTGCTCGGGTCCGGAGTAGTACGGCACCAGCGTCCACGCCGAATAATCGTCAACGCCTTGTTTATCAGCCCAAGCATTCCATTTCTTGGTTGCCGCGTCCGTATCGGCTGGGCCCTTACCCTCTTTGTACTTACAGGAGAACATCTCTACCGGCGTTGCGACATTGGCCTCTTCGGCTTCTCCCTCGTGTTCATCTGCAATGCCCACTCCGACCGACAAGAACAAGCCGCCCGAAACGAGCATCGTCAATAACTTTCTCATTTGTTTTCCCCTTACTTTTTTTTATTTGGCATCAGCGACTGCTGTGCCTGTGATACTGAGTATAGACTCAGGGTTAAAATTTTGCGAAGAGCTCGCTTATGCCGGGATGGATTCGGCTTGCCCGCGACTAGCGCCGCGTTGCTGCGCTTTGTTCTCGAATAGCCTTGAACTCAGAGCCAGACTTCCAGTTGGGCCAGCGCGTCGAGTTGCCAAGATCTTCCAGGATGACCTTGAACAGAGCGACGTCTTCGGCCGCGCCGCGAAGATCCCAGTCGGGTCCCCACGCGTCACAAGTCTGGTGATAGCAGCTGCCGATGTAATCGGCGATCCACTGATCGCCTGCATCGCGGCCGCCGTCGACCAGGTCGGCACCTCCCGCAATACCCATGATAAGGAGAACCGGCACACCACGCCGGGCGAGTGAAAAGTGATCGGCGCGAAAGAACAGCCCGTTTTCAGGCAGGTTCTCGGGTGTAACAACGCGCCCCTGTTCCGCCGCGGCGCGCGCGAGGTCGTCCTCGAGCTCGCTCTGTCCCTCACCAACAAGGATCACATCACGCGCCGGGCCCGCCGTCTGCAAAATGTCCAGCGTCAGGTTCGCTACGGTTTTCTCGAGCGGATACACGGGATCAGTTACATAGGCTTCGGAACCGAGCAGACCGCTTTCCTCCGCGGTCCAGGCGGCGAAAACAACGCTACGCTCGAGCGGCCGACCCGCAGCCAGGACGCGCGCGATTTCAAGCACACCGGCCATACCGAGCGCGTCGTCATTGGCACCGGGTCGCACCGTGCGACCCTCAGCGTCGGGTTCGCCGACGCCGTACGCGTCCCAGTGCGCCGAGACCATGAGTACCTCATCGGGCCGGCTGGTACCCGGCAGTTTTGCAAGCACATTACTGCTCTCGATGTTTTCGACCGTCACCGTGAGATCTGCTGAAAAAGTGACATCGTCGAGTTCGAACGCCTCGAAGTCCGGACTCCGTGCGCGCACGCGCAGCTCGTCCAGATCGAGACCCGCAGACGCGAGCAGTTCCGTCGCAGCATCGCCGTGCAACCATCCTTGCAAAGTGACCGGCACCTTATCGGACCCGGCAACCACGACCGCATAGTTCTCGCCGGGGGACGAGGACGCGACGTTCCAGCCGTATCCGGCAGCTTTGTCCTCGTGGATTACCAAAGCAGCCACCGCGCCGCGACGTGCGGCTTCCTCGAACTTGTAGGCCCAGCGTCCGTAGTAGGTCATGCGCCGGTTGCCAAAACGCCCTGCTACGACCTCGTCAGCCGCGGCCGCGAAGTCAGGATCGTTGACGAGGTAAAGCGCGACCTTTCCCTTGAGATCGATGTCACCGTAGTCATCCCAGTCACGCTCAGGCGCGTAGGCACCAAATCCGACGAACACGACGGGCGCATCGATCGCGATCGACTCGGCCGGTCGAACCGTACTCACTTCGATATCGGTTTGCATCTCGAGTTCCTGCGCCACGCCGCCAACCGTAAATGCCGTCGTCGCAGGCGACTGGACCTGGGTATGGATCAGCGGCACGGTCTGGATCCAGGAGCCATCCTTGCCGCCGGGTTCCAGTCCAAGCTCATCGAATTGATCAATCAGGAATTGGACGGTCTTCTTACCACCGGGCGTTCCGGGCGCACGGCCTTCGAACTCGTCGGATGCCAGCACCTTGACGATCTCCGACAAGCGCTCGGTATCTATCTGCGCCGCTGTTTCGGAAACTGTGGGGGCCGCTTTCCGGAGGGCATCCGGGTCCCTCGCGGACTCCTGGTCGCCACCTCCGCAGGCCGCTAGTCCCGCGAATATCGACCCGATGAACAGTGCTCGGCGCAACATGGCAATCTCCTGTTATTTGCTGGTGGTGGAGCAAGTCACGTGCCGACCATGCTCAGCTCCGTTCCTGGACAGCACCCATTAGTTCGAGCATGCAGAACTACCACGCCACACTCCACCGTCAACGCTCCTTGCCTGGCTGACGAGGCCGGTCTCGTCCGACAGGCGGTGCAGCAGGTATATGGGTTGCTCCCGGGCCTCCGCCTCGTCTATGCCCTTGCGAAGATCGACGGCGACACTCGGCATGATGCGGGCCGGTCTGCCCGCCCAGCGGCATTCGATGAGCCAGTGTACATGGCCACAGATCAGCCCGACGACCTGAGGGTGGCGCCGGACCAGGTCGGCGAGCGCGGCGGCCTCCTCGGGCCGGCGGTAGCCGCCGACATAATGTTCGTCGACGTCGAACGGTGGATGGTGGATGAATAGCAGCGTCGGCCGAATCGGCTGCTCACTCAACACGTCGTCGAGCCAGGCCTGGCGCGCCGGGCAAAAGACGCCCTTGCGCTCGCCCGTGGATGTCGAGTCGAGGGCGACGAGGCGCACAGCATGGTCCTCGATTACGTAATGAAGGAAGTCACCGTTCCTGGGCAGGTAGAGTTGGTCGCCGAAAGACGTGCGCAGCGCGCCATTATCATCACGATTTCCCGGGATCAGGTAGAGCGGTGGTTTCAACGGCGCGAGCAACTCGCGCAGGCTCGCGTACTCATCCGGCTGGCCATGCTGCGTCGTATCGCCGGTAAAGATCACCGCGTCCGGCTGTTGTCTGTTGATGTCCTCAACACAGCGACGCAGGCAGTCGGCCCGCAGTTGCACTGCAGGGTGATCCGATGTCGGCGCAAGAATGTGGGTATCGCTGATTTGGGCGATTAGCAATTGCCGCACTTAGTCAACGATATGATACACGGGCGCCTTCTCCATCGCCCACTCGCCGGATTCCCGGTCGTACTGGGATAAGGTGAAGCAATGCCAGTCTTTATCGTCGAGCTTCATGTGATCGCCGCGATAGTAATACCCCGGCCAACGCGTTTCCTTGCGGAACATCGTGTGATGCGTCACAGACTCAGAAGCCAGGACCCGGTGCTGTAGTTCCCATGCCCGCTGCAATTGGTGAAGGTCCTCTGCCCCAAGGTGATCGAGGTCTTCCTTCAGCATGCCCAGCAACTCCAGTCCGCGGGTGAGTAACGGTTCGTTGGTCGTGTAGTGTGAGCTGATGCCGCCGACATATTCATCCATGATCTTTTCGAGACGTTGCAGACCATGGATTGGCAACAGGTAGCTCGGCGAAACGGTTCCCGCGACGATTTCATTGCGGCCCACTTCGTAGTTCTCCATCGGCTGGAACACCACCTTCTTCAGATTCTGGTACTCGGCCTCATTCACCTGCGGCCGCTCCTTACCCAGGTCTTTCACATAGTTAACCGCCGCCTTCGCAGCAATCCGACCTTCTGCAAACGAGCCTGAAGAGAACTTGTGGGCCGTACCGCCAATGGTGTCACCGGCGCCGAAGAGACCGTCGACGGTCATCATTCGATTGTAGCCCCACTGGTACTCGGACGGGGCGTAGTCCTCCGGACCACTGGCCCATGCGCCGGAACACGTCGCGTGCGATCCCATGACGTAGGGCTCGGAAGTCGTCAACTCGGGATTGGTGTGCTTGGGATCGATATTCTGCGATGCCCACACGACCGCCTGACCGATTGTCATACCGAGGAAGTTCTCCCAGCCGATGGTCTCTTTGTGCGGATCCTGAAACGCTTCCTTCGTGACCATGCGTATCGGACCTCTGCCCGCCTTTACCTCTTCAAGTATGGCGTGATTACGCAGACACGTCGGCACCGGGTGCCGGTCAATGTAATCACCAACCAGTTCCTTGGTGTTCTCGTACCAGTTGGACTCGTATTCATTACCGTAGGCGTTTTCGGTGTAGGTTTTCAGGTGCAGGAAGTAGGCGCCGACCGGACCGTAACCGTCCTTGAATCGGGTCAGAACGATGCGGTTCTCCATCTGGGTCATCTTGGCGCCGGCAAGAATAGGCAGCGCATAGGCGCTTGCGCTACTCCATGGTGCATACCAGGTACGACCCATGCCCTCGCCTACCGCACGCGGTTTGTAAATATGTGATGCGCCACCGGCGGCCACAATAACGGCCGGCGCGCGGAATACGTAGAAATCACCCGTTCGGACATTAAAACCAACAGCGCCAGCGACGCGGTTAGCTTTCGTCTTGTCCATCAGCAGGTGCGTCACCATAATCCGGTTGTACACCTTGCTGGCGGCCTTGCGCGCGGCCTCGGCGACGATCGGCTTGTAGGACTCGCCGTGAATCATGATCTGCCATTTACCTTCGCGCATATATCGCCCGGTCTCCGGGTCTTTCATGATCGGCAGGCCCCACTCCTCGAACTTGTGCACCGAGGAGTCGACATGCCGGGCAATATCGTAGCCCAGGTCCTCGCGCACGAGACCCATCAGGTCATTGCGGGCATAGCGGACATGGTCTTCAGGCTGGTTCTCATCCCACTGCATACCCATGTAGCAGTTGATCGCATACAAGCCCTGTGCAACGGCGCCGCTGCGCTCGATATTCGCCTTTTCTACGCAGACGATATTGAGATCGCGCCCCCAATACCGGGCCTCGTAGGTAGCGCCGCAGCCAGCCATCCCGCCACCAATAACGAGGACGTCGGAATCGACATATACCGTTTTTCTCCCCGACAGCAGGCCCATTACATGACTCCTTGTTTGAGTTGATCCGGCGTTAACGCAGGCAATTTTTCGATATTGAGCGCGTCTGGTTCATGCGCGAGTTCCTGGCTCTTCAAGGCATCCTCGCTCGGCGCGTCGTAATCAGACGGTGATTTGATCGACCCCCACGGCGTCGTTCGGATCGGGGACTCGAAATTCTTTTCGCGACCATCCCGGAATTTCACCTTCCAGGAGATCGTGCCCTTTTTTCTCTTCCCGAAGTACCCGAACACTATGGCCCAGCGGGGCGAAGTCGGCATAACCGCGGACGTCGATCGCGTTTTGCGGACACGCCTTCACGCAGGAGTAGCACTCCCAGCACATATTGGGCTCGATGTTGTAGGCACGGCGATAGGTCTTGTCGATGTGCATGATGTCGGATGGGCAGATATCGACGCAGTGTCCGCAGCCGTCGCAACGTGTCATGTAAACAAATGTAGGCATGTTTGTTCCTTAGGCTGATTAGTAGTGGCGAGGCTGTTCGACGGCGCTGCCAAACTTTTCCGGTTTGTCGGCAGGAGCCGGCAGGTTGCTCCTCGAACCGTTCGCAGCCGACACACGCTTCTCGAAGGCCGCTGCGGGCTTGAAAAACATGTGCGCAAATTTGGACCATGGGACGGATCCAAAGAGCACCGTAGTGGCGATGACGTGCAAACCGAAAAACACATTGGCCCACGAGTTACCGGTCACCTGCAAATACGACCAGACGAGTGCAAATGTTGCGCTCGCGAGAAGTGAGAGTATGAAAAGGTCAGCACGCATAATTCGGAACGGTGAACTACCCTCGGCGGCGACATCCACCCGAATGAAGAACCAGAACCAGTAACCGCCGACGCAAACCATCAGTGCCCCGAGGTGCCACAGTTGCGGCAGAATAGCGGGCGTTGAGGCGGCGGGTGTCGCGTACGAGAACACCATGATCGCGGTCGTGATCGCGTAAGCCAGGAAGCCGTACATTGTCAGGAGGTGAGCAATCCGGCGCCGCGAATTGCAGAATTCGCCGGAGGCCGCGACATCCACGACGGCCGTTTTGATCGCCATGGACAGCATCTCCCCACTACCCACCTTTTGCGTCGCGTTCGCTTTTGCTTTGCGCATGTTTTCGCGGAAGTACTTGGCGCTCTTTCTTATGCAGGACGTCGTAAATCGTGCCGGCCGCGACCAGGATTATCATGACGACTATGTATGTCTGCATGACAGCGGGTGATATCCACGCCGAGAGTTCGGCGAAGGGATTGCTCGTGAACATTACATCTCCCTAATGAAAATTCCGGCCTATTTAAGAATATTCTATTGTTCTAATCTTTATCTTTGTAAAACTTACCGGGTGGTCCTGTCAATTAGAATTACTACTGACGGCCGAGACCATCGTAATATTCCTGGAGCACAGCAATCACCTCGGCGCGGCTGAATTCAGGGGGAATCGGCTCATGTCTGGCGAACATCTCGCGTAGCCCGGTACCGGAGATCGCCAGCCGATCCTCCGCCTCGTGAGGACAAGTCTTTCCCGTCGCCATGGCGTTGCACTTGTAGCAGAAGAAGGTGATATCGATCTTCAGTGGCTCAGTCTTCAAGCTGCCCGCAGGCAGCGTGTCGAAGATATGGTGCGCATCGAACGGCCCGTAATAATCCCCGACGCCGGCATGGTCACGCCCGACGACCAGGTGCGAGCATCCGAAATTCTGACGAAACACGGCATGCAGCAAAGCCTCGCGCGGGCCGGCATATCGCATCTCGATGGGATAGCCCGCCTGCAAGACGGTGCCACTCACGAAATAATTGTTCACGAGTGCGTCGATCGCGCTCACCCGCACCGCGGCAGGGATGTCGCCGGGCTTCAGCGCGCCAAGCACCTGGTGGATCAACAGCCCGTCACAGATTTCGATGGCGATCTTCGCCAGATACTCATGGCTGCGGTGCATCGGGTTGCGCGTCTGAAAAGCCGCGACCTTTGACCAGCCTCGTTCCTGAAACAGCGCCCGCGTCTCTGCCGGGCGATGGTAGAGGCCCGCATAGGTTTTCGGGAAATGGCCTTCTGATAGCGTGCGGACCGGCCCGCCGAGGTTGACCAGGCCCTGGCTCATCACCTTATTGACGCCAGGATGCGCAAGATCAGTCGTGCGGAACACCTGTGAGCATTCGAATTCGCGGTCGATCGCGTATTTGTCCTCGACGGTGAGGATGCCGAGCAGCTCGGCGGTATCAATGTCGACCAGAGCCACATCCTCGCCGACGTCGATGCTGTCGCCGAGTTCCTGTGCGCATGACAGCGTTATCGGGATGGGCCAGAAAAGCCCGTCGGCGAGCCGCATTTGTTCGCAGCAGCCGTGCCAGTCCGCCTCGCCCATAAAGCCGTCGAGTGGGGTGTATGCGCCCATGCCGAGCATGAACAGGTCGGAGACCTCGCGGCTGGACAGCGGGACTTGCTTCAGGCGCACGGCCCGCCGGGCCTCTTCCGCCCTCTCGATCTCCGGCAAGAGCAGCGGCTTCAGGGAGTCCGCACCATGCGGCGGCAACCAGATTCGACATTAGAACGTCCTCCTCCTAAAGCCGACTATCTGATCAACGCGATACCGCCGATCACAATTCCGGCAAGAAAAATGGTCTGAATCAGCATCACGCCAATCGGCGCTGGGCCAACGTCCGCCAGCGCCTTGAGTGAGGTCTTGACCCCGAGCGCCGCGACGGCCGTGAGCAAACACCAGCTCGACACTGGCGTCAACATCGTATGCGCTTCTGCGGGAACCCAGCCCAGGCTGTTGACAATCACGAGTACGACGAAGGCCACGAGAAACCATGGCAACAGGGGCGCGTTGCCAGCATCTGCGGATCGGCGGCGGTGCAGTAGCAGCGAGATTGTAATGACGACCGGTACCAGGCAAGCAACGCGAATAAGCTTCACGAGTGTGGATATCTCACCGGTTTGATCAGAGATGATATAACCGGCACCGACTACCTGCGCGACATCATGAATCGTCGCACCGAGAAAAATGCCTGCGGTTGCATTGTCGTACTGCAGGTACGTAACGAAAACCGGGTAAAAGACCATCGCGACCGTGCTCAGCGCCGTAACGCCGGCAACGGTCAGAATTGTGTCGCGCTCATGATCTTTGTGCGACGGCAGTACAGACGCGATCGCAAGCGCCGCGGACGCACCGCAGATAGCAACCGCACCTGCCGAGAGGACGGACTGGCCGCTTTGCAAGCCGAAGGCTCGTCCGATGAGCCCGCCAACCAGAATAGTCGCTGCCACACTCACCACAATCAGGGCAGCCACGGGCCAGCCAAGCTCCATCACGTCGCCAGTCGTAATGCGCAGACCAAGTAGCGCGACTCCAAATCGGAGGATATTGCGGCTCGCAAAACGAATGCCGCTTGCGAAACGCTCATCCTCAGTAAGGAAGTTAAACGCCATCCCAAACAACAAGGCATACAACATCGCAGGCCCACCAAGCCGGTCACTAACGAATCTCACGGCAAGTGCGATGGTCGCACTCAGGAGCAGCCCGGGCATCGCGGCCCGCAGCATATCTATCATCTTGGTCATTCAGAATCACTCAATGTGCATGCCAGCATGCTGCTGGCGAAGTAGTATTTGCGATAAAATATCATGTCAGCGAGCCGGGCTCAGAAATAAAAGCAGCTCCACGTCCAGTTCGCCGCGACAAATGAGGCTGTCGAAGATGACGCCTGGCAATGCCTGGCCGACGCTGCGATCGCCGACGAATAGGCAAAACTCGCTTGGGAGCTTGTCTGCTACTTTGCCACCATACTAATCATCCGCTAAGTTACTTGGTTTTGTCGCAGCGAAAACGGACCAAATAACGTGAACATTGACGAAATACAAGCTCGCCTGGCCGACTTCGCAAAGGAGCGGGACTGGGAGCAATTCCACAGTCCCAAGAACCTCAGCATGGCGTTGGCTGGCGAGGCAGGTGAGCTACTTGAAATATTCCAGTGGCTAACTGAAGAACAGTCTCAACGAGTCATCGCTAACTGAGACTCAACTCTCGGCCGCTTCAGAGGAATTGGCCGACGTCTTGATTTACGCCTTGAGGCTGGCAGACAGGCTGGACATAAACTTGCAAGAGGCGATATCGAAAAAAATCGACAAGAACGCGTTGAGATATACCGTCGAAGCCGCCAAGGGAAATGCCGCCAAGCGCTAAGCGATCACCCCAAAAGCGAGCGCTTGACATCCAATGAACGGGCAATGAGCTGCCGCGCCCTTCCACTAGCGTGCGCCAGACGCTAACGAACCGGCTGCCGGCTGCGTTTTACCGGTCTGTCCGCCCTATCCGGCCCGACAGGACGGTGTTCTCAAGATTAGTGCCGTCATCGACTCGGACATTGCTCGCCGATACTTCGCCGCTGAGTCGCGCGGTCCGGCGAACCGTTACTGTATCGGGGCCCTTGCCGGTTATCGTGCCGTCAAACGTACCTTCGATCACAAGATCCTCTCCGACGATCAGGTCGCCCTTCATCACGACTGTACTGCCGATAATCGACGACAAAGGCCGGGGGTGCCGTGAACCCTTTTCGTCGGCCTGTGGTTCGCAGTCGCGTAACGGTTCTTCCGGGACGGGATCCCGAGCAGTCACTGACGTCTATCCCGCTGATTCGATTTGCTTGGCTGACTCCGCAATCGGCAAGCTCGTTGGTTTGCTCGGAGCTTGTTTTTTCTGGCTCATTTCGATGCTGCCGGAAAACTGCGCGCCGTCATCCATGACGATTCGGGCGCAGTAAATGTTGCCCTTCACATCAGCCGACTTCGCGAGTTTCACAACGTCCTCGCCGTGGATATCGCCCTCCACCCTGCCATATATCTCTACCGTGCGCGCATTGATGTCGGCCTTGACGCGTCCCTCTTTTCCTACCGTGAGATTCTTGTCCTGGTGGGCAATCGTGCCTTCAATCTCGCCCTCGATGATCAGATCTTCATTGGCCGACAATTCGCCCTTGAACTTGAGCGTCGGTCCGATGACAGAGGTCTTGCGTCTCCGCACATCCGGACTGGTTGCTACGTCTGGCTCGGTCCGTTCGTAATCGGACTCTTCTTCCTTCTTCTTGCTGAACATGATCATGTTACCTCGCTCTTGGGTGCAGGGATAGAATAACGCTTCTGCCGCAGCGCACCTATGATATTCGCACAATCTCTCTCATCCCGCGTCATGGAATCGTTAGAAGAGCAACCAAGAATGCCCTCGTTGGGGACCTGGTTCGTTCATGGCGGACAGGGGGATGGGCGCTTCGCGCCGTCAATGGCGGCTGCGCCGCTGCTTGACTCGAACAGGGTTCTCATCCTCCACCGCACTCGGCAAGAAAAACAAAAGGCCCCATGAAGGGGCCTTTTACTTTTCTGGCGGAGAGGGGGGGATGGGCGCTTCGCGCCGTCAATGGCGGCTGCGCCGCTGCTTGACTCGAACAGGGTTCTCATCCTCCACCGCACTCGGCAAGAAAAACAAAAGGCCCCATAAAGGGGCCTTTTACTTTTCTGGCGGAGAGGGGGGGATTCGAACCCCCGGTACGGTATTAGCGTACACTCGCTTTCCAAGCGAGCGCCTTAAGCCACTCAGCCACCTCTCCGATTTGTTTCTCCTCACACCTGCGGCAATCCTGTTCGTTACAGGGCGCTCGCTGCAAGCGCGTTAACGGCGAACTCCTGTTCGCCGCCCTGCGGGCCGCTCCGCGGTTCAAAATCGCTCCCGGCGATTTTGTAAGCCACTCAGCCACCTCTCCGATTGTTTCTCCTCACACCTGCGGAATCGTTCTCAGGGCGCTCGCTCAAGCGCGTTAACGGCGAACAATCCTGTTCATTACAGGGCGCTCGCTACAAGCGCGTTAACGGCGAACCTCCTGTTCGCCGCCCTGCGGGCCGCTCCGCGGTTCAAAATCGCTCCCGGCGATTTTGTAAGCCACTCAGCCACCTCTCCGATTTGTTTCTCCTCACACCTGCGGCAAATCCTGTTCATTACAGGGCGCTCGCTACAAGCGCGTTAACGGCGAACCTCCTGTTCGCCGCCCTGCGGGCCGCTCCGCGGTTCAAAATCGCTCCGACCCTAATCGCTGCTTCCTACTTTTGGCGGCAACTCGATACATCGCGAACCCGGTGGCCGCGGAGGTGCATCCTGTGATTTGGGGATCGGCATCTCGGCAAACTCATTCAGCGGATCCAGACCCGCTGGCGCCTCTACACGCTTACCGGCCGTAACGCTCTGATATCGTTGTGGCTCGTCACATGTCGTAATGATGGGACCGTCTCCACCGCAGGCCGACAAGCCGCTGAGCATCGCCAGAAATAAAATTAACCGAATCGCCGTCATGCATCGTTCTCCGGGCCCACGCCCGCATTACGCATCGCGGATCGCATCGCCTCATGATACTGCTCTGAGAAAGCCGTCAGAGGCAGTCGAATATGTGGTGCCATCAGACCCATCTCACTCACCGCCCATTTAACGGGTATCGGATTCGACTCAATAAACAGCACCTTGTTCAGGGGCTGCAAGGTTTCGTCAAGTGCCGCTGCGTCTGCGTGCTTGCCCGCCAGGGCGAGTTTGCAGAGACGTGATACCTGCTCGGGCGCTACATTGCCGCTGACCGTTACGACACCGTGCCCGCCCTGCTCGATAAACGGCAGCACCGTGAAATCGTCACCGCTGTAGAGCATGAAATCACCGTCCACCAGCGCCTGAATTTCCTTCAACCGCCCGATGTCACCCGTTGCTTCCTTGATGCCAAATATGTTGTCGTGCTTTGCCAGTCGCGCGACGGTCTCCGGTCGCATGTCCGCCACCGTTCGACCCGGCACGTTGTACATCATCACTGGCCGGTCCACCGCGTTTGCGACGGCCGTGAAGTGTTGAAACAGGCCTTCCTGGGTCGGCTTGTTGTAGTACGGGACAACCACCAGGTAGGCGGCAATGCCCGGATCGGCCACGGCGAGCGATAGATCGATGGTCTGTGCCGTTGAGTTCGAACCGGTCCCGGCGATGATCGGCAAGCGCCCCCGGGCAATCTCAATGGCCCTGCCGACGAGTTCGATGTGCTCAGAGCGTGACAGCGTCGCCGACTCGCCCGTTGTCCCGGCAACGACCAAACCGTCGGTACCCTTCGAGACATGAAAGTCAATCAATCGCTTGAGACTCGCGTAATCGACCCGATTCTTGTCATCGAACGGCGTTACGAGTGCGACCAGACTGCCTTTGAACACAAATGTACCTCGCCAGAAATGAGGCGGCGATGTTACTGTTCATGTTGGGCGCTGGCAAGAACTCTCGAGATCCGGCCAAAGCGTCAGTGACAAGAACGCCGAGACCGCCGACGAACCTTGGCATTGATATAAAGTTGATTATAGAAAAATGACACAACTTATTGTTATTTCAGCAGTTGGAACGGACCGAACTGGCGTTGTCCAGGACCTGACCAAAGTCATCCTTGCCTGCGGCGGCAATATCGAGGAAAGCCGTATGACAACCTTGGGATCGGAATTCGCAATGTTGTTACTGGTGTCGGGAAACTGGCACACGCTGAATCGTCTTGAACAGGGTCTCGACAAGCTTTGCGAAGACGGTCGGCTCACTATCGGTATCCGGAAGACAGACACAAAGCCCGCTGAGGCGGATCGCATGCCCTATGCGATCGATGTCGTCGCGCTGGACGAACAGGGAATCGTGTACAATCTCGCCGAATTTTTCTCGTCCCGCGACATCGAAATCGCTGACGTGGCCACGCGCAGCTACTCTGCAGCCCACACCGGCGCGACGATGTTTTCGGTGCAGATGGCCGTAAACGTTCCCTCGTCTCTGAATATTGCGCAGTTACGCGAAGATTTTCTCGAGGTCTGTGACCGTCTCAATCTGGACGCGATTATCGAACCCGTCAAAGCCTGATCCCGCAAAAACAAACCAACGGTCAAGGAGAACCCAGTGAGTGCACCCAGAATGAACCGTGTTGTGGCTGATTTCACGGTGGATGCCACGCGCGACAAGACGATACGGCTCAAGGACCTTCGCGGCCAGAATGTCGTACTGTACTTCTACCCGAAAGACAGCACGCCGGGCTGCACAACCGAAGGCCGTGACTTCAGCCGACTCCACGCGAAGTTTCGGCGACAGAGAACCGTCATACTGGGCGTCTCACGCGACAGCATCGCTTCACATGAGAAATTCCGTGCCAAGCAGGAATTCCCGTTCGACCTGATTTCTGACCCTGATGAAAAGTTATGTAAAGCGTTTGATGTCATTCACGAGAAATCCCTCTATGGGCGGAAATTCATGGGGGTCGTCCGCAGCACCTTCCTGATCGACAAAGACGGCAAACTCCGAGGGGAATGGCGTCAGGTGAAGGTCAATGGCCATGCTGAGGAAGTACTTGAGGCCGTGAAGGCTCTATAATTGAGGGAACACCGGGCCACGCGTCCAGTCGGAATCTGACAGACGCTTCAACTTTGGGCTTTTCTTTATGATTTCAGGCACCGTCAATCGCGCATTCTTGGCGCTAATGCTCGCATCGCTGGTTTTTGTGAGCGGCGCCGGCGCCGACGATATCAATCTCCCGGATATGGGGAGCCCTGCGGACGCCGTGCTCTCGAGCAACGACGAAGCCCGATTGGGTCGCATGATCATGCGAGACATCCGCCGCAGCGGCCAGGTTGTCGAAGACCCGCTTGTCATCGAGTACGTCAATGAGATCGGTAGCCGCGTCGTTGCGCAAACCAATGACGGCGACCACGATTTCACATTCTTCGTCATCGACGATCCACGAATTAATGCGTTCGCCCTGCCCGGTGGTTACATCGGCGTGCACACCGGGCTCCTCGAAGCCACGCGCAACGAAGATGAACTGGCTGGCGTGCTTGCGCACGAGGTGGCTCACGTCACCCAAAGACACATCGCGCGCGCGATCCACGCCAACTCTCGCCAGAGTATCCTTAGCACTGCAATGATGCTCGGCGCGATCATCGTGGCAGCCGCCGGCGGCAGTTCGGACGCCGTGCAGGGCGCGATGGCCGTTGCGCAAGGTACGGCGGTCCAGCAGCAAATCAACTTTACCCGCACCAATGAGTACGAGGCCGATCGTGTTGGCATTGCGGCTTTGGCTGATGCAGGCTTCGATCCCTACGGCATGTCGTCCTTCTTCGAAGTCTTGGGTCGGCAGACAACAACCAGCCCCGAGATGCGCGCACCGGAATTCCTGCGCACTCACCCGGTCAGCAGTGCTCGCATCGCCGAGGCGCGAAGCCGGGCCCGCGAATACCCGGCTATTCGCAGCGACGATTCGACCAGCTATGGCATCGCGCGCACACGGATGATCGTCGCCCGCTTCGACACCGCTGAAGAGGCGGTTGCGTATTTCGAAAGACGGCCCTACGCGAACCAAACCCGCATAGAACGCTACGGACGAGCAGTTGCCTACCAGCGTGCCGGCAAGTTTTGGGAGGCACTCGATATATTCAAAGAGCTGCTCGATGACGACAAATCCGTCATTGCCTATCACATCGGCGTGGGGCAAACCCTGGTGGCGCTGGACCAACCGCGCGATGCCCTCGCCACCTATGAACGCGCCCTGGAATTGTTTCCACGCAATGTTCCCCTGGTACTCGATTACGGTGAGCAACTCCTGCGGCTCAACCAGGCTGCCAAGGCGCACGCCATGTTGCTCGACCTGATGAACAACGTGCCTCCTACACCGGAACAGGTGCGGCTGATCGCAAGAGCAGCCGACGAGGCTGGCGAGGATGCCGAGGCGTACTACTACCTGTCGGAATACCGTTTGATGATCGGCGATCTCAGCGGCGGCATTGGTTATCTGCAACAAGCACTGCGCCTGCCTGAGCTTCAGGAAATCCAGCGTATCCGTTTTGAAGCCCGCATCGATTTCATCCGGGAATTCATGTCGGAAGAGCAGCTCAAGATGATGCAACGCGACAAGCCTGTCGGTATGTCAGCGCGGAACGCGAGCTAGCCATGCGGCGACCCGGCAACTCTCGGTTCAGGGCGTTGCTCCCCTGCCTGTTGCTGATTTCCATGCTGAGCGCCTGTGCCAGCGTTCCCGACGAGCAGCGCACGGAATCGGATCCCTGGGAGCCCATGAACCGCACGGTGTACAGCGTCAATACGGCATTCGACAAGTTTACCTTGAAACCGGTGGCCAAAGGCTACCAGAAGGTGCTGCCGCGCCCGGTGCGCACCGGTGTAACCAACTTCATGAAAAACCTGGTCACGCCACGATCCGTCGTCAATAATTTCCTGCAAGGAAAGCCGCGGCATGGCTTTACCGAAGTTAGTGCGTTTTGTGCTCAACAGCACGTTCGGTATCGGCGGTCTGATGGATATAGCGACGGACACCGGAATCGAGGCGCATCGTGAGGACTTCGGCCAGACGTTGGCGGTATGGGGACTGCCGCCGGGCCCGTATGTCATGTTGCCTTTGCTGGGACCGGCCACGCTTCGAGACGCAGTGGCGATACCGATCGATATTGTTACAAGCCCGCTTTACCACTATCGACGATTCATCCGTCCGAGACCCATCTGTACATTCTGCGCGCGATCGAACTGCGAGAGCGCCTGTTGGTCGCCGAGAAGTTTCTCGACGACTCAAAGGACCGTTACATCACGGTACGCGAGTCTTTCCGGCAAATTCGCAATTTCGCCATCTACGATGGTAATCCGCCCGAAGATGATGAGTTCTTTGACGAATTTTTTGAGGAGGAAGACCTCGAAGAAGAACAAACCCAATGATCAGACTTCGGGGGCCTCAATGAATCCGGCCCAACGTTCGCCACGCGACAATAGCTTTTCCACTTCGGTCGTTTTTGCGATGGCTGACACCCTTTCCGGCATGCCCGTGAATCGAATCTCTCGAACCGTGTGATTGGCCCAGGTTACCCATTCAAGAAGAAGCGCGAGGCCCGCCGAATCACTCCGCGACACACCGGTAAGATCGATTTCAAGCTGGGTGTGCGCCTCGAACGGTTCCTCGCTCTCTTTCAGGATCCTCTCCGCCGTGTCGAACGTCATCTCGCCACTCAGTGCGAAACGACCGTCGCCGAGGTCTTCAAGCGTAAAATCACTCATCCGCGACGATATCGGCCTCGCGTTCAAGACGCGAAATAACGGCGTCGAGACTTGTGCTCCGAATTTCCGCGTCCAGCTCGGCACGATAATTTCGCACGTAAGAGACACCTTCGATAACGACGTTAAAGACCAGCCATCCAGCCTTGCGTTTGACAAGATCGTAATCGACAGCAACCTTGCTGCCATCATCCAACGCCACCGTGCTCCTGACTTTGGTTCGAGGCTTGGATACGTCGCCGCGATACGGCAGGACCTCTATCCTGTCCGGGTCAAATTCAAGAACGCCGTCGGCATATTTGCGCAGCAGCGCCTGGTAGAACGCGTCGATAAAGCGCGTTTTCTGCGAATCACTCGCCGAACGCCAGTGCTTGGCAAGCACGATTTGAGCTGAAAATTTTCGATCAAAACGTGGCAATAATATCTCATCGATCAGTGCGTACAGCGACTGACGATCGACAGCCAGCTCAGCCTTGCGGCCGTCGAGTTGCTCGGTTAGTTCAACAACCGCACTATCGATGATCGCATTCGGCGTGTCCGATTCAGCAAAAGCCATAGCAGAGACAATCATTGTCGCTAACGCGGCGATCATTGGCATGAATAAAGGACGCTTCATAAACTTCTTCCCCTGCCTTTCACTCCTCATCTTTTGAACCCGCATTGACGAGGAATTTTCCGATCAGGTTCTCGAGTACGATGGCCGACTGTGTAAACAAGACCTCGCTGCCATCTTGCAGGTACGTATCGGAACCACCCGCCTGGAGGCCAATATACTGGCTGCCCAGGATGCCTGACGTCAGAATGCTCGCGTCTGAATCATCGGGAATCTGGTCAAACTGACTGTCGACAACGAAACCAACAACCGCCTCAAGCGTCACCGGATCAAACCTCACGCTCGTCACCCGGCCAATCGTCACGCCGGACATGGCCACCGGCGCACGATTCCGCAAACTGCCAATGTTTTCGAAACGCGCCTCAACGGTGAAAGTCTCTTCCGCCGTGAAATCATCGCCGCCCGTCGTCTGTGTCGTCAGGAAAAACAGTGCGCCCATCCCCAAAAGGACAAAAAGACCGGTGCCAACCTCAACTGAACGTGTTTGTTGCATTGTGTTACCTCAAAGCATCAACGCGGTGATCATGAAATCGAACACCAGCACTGCAATCGCCGTAATTACCACGGTTCGGGTCGTTGCCCTGCCGACTCCCTCGGCTGTAGGAATCGCATTATACCCTTCCCAAACAGCAATCAGGCTGGCAGCAACGCCGAATACGACACTCTTCAAAATACCCTCATTAATATCCTCGAGGTCGACCGTAATCTGCATTTGCTGCCAGAACGCGCCAACATCTACCGACAATAGCTCGACGGCGACAAGGTGAGTACCAAGCAAGCCCACCATGCTGAATATCGCCGCCAGGAAAGGCATCGCGATTACGCCGCCGAGGAATCTCGGCACAAGCACTCGCTGTACCGGGTTGACCGCCATCATCTCCATGGCCGAGAGCTGATCGGTTGCTTTCATTAGACCGATTTCGGAAGCCAGCGCCGTACCTGCACGACCCGCGAACAGCAAGGCGGTGATGACTGGCCCGAGTTCCTTGACCAGGCCAAACGCCGCGAATACACCGACCGCGTCTTCGGCATTGAACCGGGAGAGATTCGAGTATCCCTGCAAGCCGAGAACGCCACCGACGAAAAGGCCGCTGACCATGATGATGACGAGGGACAAGGCACCGGAGTTAAACACCTGTTTGACGACAAGGTCGAAGCGACGAAACAGTATTCCCGGCGAGTGTCGAAGCAGCCGCATGAAAAACAACTGGAATGCGCCAAACGTGCGGACGAATTCGACGCTGGTGTCGTAGATATCACGCAGGACTTGGTTCACTCGTTGTCTCGCCCGAGCAGCTGCTCCTCGTATCCCGGCGCATCGTAGTGGAAAGCGACCGGGCCGTCGGCCATGCCATTCATGAACTGGCGCACGAGCTCGGAGTTTGCGACACGCAGTTCATCCGGGCTGCCGGACGCGGCAACCTTGCCGTCAGATATCAGGAAGCTGCGATCCGCCACGGTCGATATTTCCTCCACGTCATGGCTCACAATGATGCTGGTTATTCCGAGCGCGTCGTTCATACGACGCACGAGACGAACGATTACGCCCATCGAAATGGGATCCAGTCCGACGAACGGTTCATCATAAATGAGTATGTCGGGATCCATTACCATCGCACGCGCCAGCGCTACCCTGCGCGCCATGCCACCCGACAGCTCTGCCGGCATCATGTCTGCCGCGCCTCGCAAACCGACGGCGTGCAATTTGGTCAAGACAACATGACGGATCAGTCGGTTGGTGAGTTTTGTGTGCTCTCGCAGCGGAAAGGCCACGTTCTCGAACACGCTCAGGTCCGTCAGCAGCGCACCGTTCTGAAACAGCATCCCGAAGCGTTGCCGCAGCTGATACAGCTCGGCCATGCTCAGCCGCGAAATGTCCACGCCGTCGACCGTGATCGTGCCCTGCTGCGGAATGAGCTGACGCGTAATCAGCCGCAATAGGGTGGTTTTGCCCGTGCCGCTGGGTCCCATCAACGCCGTGATTTCACCACGCTTGATCACCAGATTAAGCCCCTCGAAGATAACTCGCGGACCACGCGAGTACTTGAGGTCGTGTATCTCGATCAGATTTTCGGATGGATCAGCCAATGCGCTCTGTTCTTGTTGGTTTTCTCTGGGAGTATCGCCGGGCCAATGCGGGCCAGGTGACGCAGTAGCATAACAAGAATCCGGCGCTTCGAGGCTCAAGAAATCGTTATTGGCTCTGGTCTGCGAGTGGAAATAGGACTAAAATAGTCCCTTATCACGGCCGAATTGGAGCGAATGGTGCTAAGAATCAGCAAACTGACCGATTACGGCACGGTATTGCTCGCCCATTTGGCGGCAAACCAGCCGCATGTCTGCAGCGCCGCCGATGTGGCAGGCGCCACGGGAATAGCGCTGCCGACGGTCAGCAAGCTACTCAAGTCGTTGGCCAAAGCCGGTTTGGTTTCGTCGACTCGGGGTGCCAATGGCGGCTATGAACTGGCGCGCAGCCCGAAAGACATTAGTGCCGCTGATGTAATCGACGCGTTGGAAGGCCCGGTCTCGATCACCGAATGTAGCTCGTCAGCAAGCCTGTGCGCGCATGAGGACAGTTGCAGCGTCGGTGGCGCATGGCAGCGAATCAATATCGCGATTCGGCGCGCATTGGACGACGTGAGCCTGAGCGATCTTCTCCGTACCAACAGCCCGGTCCCGAATTTCCGCTTCGGCGGCATGTCAATCAACGTTGAAAACAAGAACTGAATTTATGGCAACAGAACCTGAAAACATCGAGCACCTTGTCAACCGCCGCTACGAGCACGGCTTTGTAACCGAAATCGCGACCGACAGCCTTCCGCCGGGCCTCGACGAAGGCGTGGTTCGTGCGATCTCCGCGCGAAAAAATGAACCCCAATTCATGCTCGAGTGGCGACTGCAGGCCTATCGGCAATGGCTGGAGATGCGCGAGCCCGAGTGGGCACACGTGCACTATCCGAAAATTGACTACAACGAGATTTCTTATTTCTCCGCGCCCAAGTCTGACGAAGATCGACCGAAGAGCCTTGACGAAGTTGACCCGAAGCTCCTCGAGACCTACGACAAGCTCGGCATACCGTTGCACGAACGCGCGAGACTGGCCGGCGTGGCGGTGGATGCCGTGTTCGACAGCGTGTCGGTTGCCACCACTTTCAAGAAGAAGCTTTCCGAGGCCGGTGTCATTTTCTGCTCTTTTTCTGAAGCGGTGCAGGAACACCCGGACCTTGTGCGACAGTACCTCGGCACCGTCGTACCGCGACGCGATAACTTCTTCGCCGCGCTTAACGCTGCGGTATTCAGCGACGGTTCCTTCGTCTACATTCCGAAAGGCGTGCGATGCCCGATGGAGCTGTCGACTTACTTCCGTATCAACGCGGCCAATACGGGCCAGTTCGAGCGCACACTGATTATCGCCGATGAAGGCAGTCACGTTAGCTACCTGGAAGGCTGCACGGCGCCCATGCGCGATGAAAACCAGCTGCACGCAGCGGTTGTCGAGCTCGTCGCGTTGAAGGATGCGGAGATCAAGTACTCGACCGTACAGAACTGGTATCCGGGCGACGAGAACGGTGTGGGCGGCATTTACAATTTCGTGACCAAGCGCGGCGACTGCCGCGGCGCAAACTCGAAAATTTCCTGGACCCAGGTAGAAACCGGTTCCGCGATCACCTGGAAGTACCCAAGCTGCTTGTTGCGTGGCGACAATTCGGTTGGAGAGTTCTACTCGGTTGCCGTTGCAAACAACATGCAGCAAGCGGACACGGGCACGAAGATGATCCACATCGGCCGAAACACGAGTAGCACCATCGTTTCAAAAGGTATTTCCGCGGGACGGGCAGAGAATGCCTACCGTGGATTGGTGCGCGTTATGCCGCAGGCGCACGGCGCCAGAAATCACACGCAGTGCGACTCATTGCTGATTGGCAAACAGTGTGGTGCGCACACCTTCCCTTACATGGAAATAAAGAATCCGACGGCCAAAGTCGAACATGAGGCAACGACATCCAAGATTTCTGCCGACCAGTTGTTTTATTGCAGGCAACGAGGAATCTCGGAAGAGGACGCGGTCAACATGATTGTGAACGGTTTTTGCAAAGAAGTGTTCAAGGAATTGCCCATGGAATTCGCGGTCGAGGCTCAGGCACTCCTGAACGTCAGTCTCGAAGGCGCAGTCGGCTAAGGAATAAAAATGCTCGAAATCAAAGATCTCAAGAGTCGCATTGGCGATACAGAAATTTTGCGCGGCCTGTCGCTGTCCGTAAAGAAAGGCGAAGTGCACGCGATCATGGGCCCGAATGGCTCCGGCAAGAGCACTCTGGCGCAAGTCATCGCGGGACATGAGGACCACGAAGTAACTGGCGGCACCGTTCACTATAACGGCCAGGACCTGCTCGAACTCGCGCCGGAAGAACGTGCCCGGGAAGGCATTTTTCTCGGCTTTCAGTACCCGGTGGAAATCCCGGGCGTCAACAACGCTTACTTGCTGAAAGCTGCGGTTAACGCCAAGCGCAAGCACCAGGGGCTTGAAGAGGTGGACGCGTTCGAATTCCTGAAGCTGGCCCGAGAGAGAATGGCGATGCTCGGCATGGATCCCAAGTTCCTGAATCGTGGTGTTAACGAAGGATTTTCGGGTGGCGAGAAAAAGCGTAACGAGATCTTGCAGATGGCGATGCTTGAGCCGAGCCTCGCAATTCTCGACGAGACGGATTCCGGACTGGACATCGATGCGCTTAAGGCCGTTGCCGAAGGTGTGAACGCCCTGCGCAGCCCGGAGCGCGCCATCATCCTCGTCACGCATTACCAACGTCTGCTCGACTACATTGAGCCGGACTACGTTCACGTTCTCTCGAACGGCAAGATAGTCCGCTCAGGCGACAAGACGCTGGCCCTCGAGCTCGAGGAGCGCGGCTACGACTGGCTTCGTGAGGCGGCAACCGGATGAAACCATCGTCTCTCGATATTGACCGTCTGCGCGACGTTGTTCGCCAGCTGCCGAACGATGCACTGATGCCGTCTCGCGAAGCTGCACTGGCGCACCTCGATGAGCACGGCTTGCCGACGCTGCGCGACGAGGACTGGAAATACACGGATTTGTCGCCGCTCGTCGATATCAGTAATCGCTGGTTGCGTGCTGGAGGACAGCAGCAAGCAACAGGCGATCGATACGACGGTGTTGAACGAGTTCTGAGTTCGATTGATGCAACCTGGTTTGTTATCGCGGACGGCACCATCGAACAGTTGCCTGCCGGGAGTCTCAGGAGCGGCGCTATCGAGGTATCGCGGCTTAGCGATGCACCGGCGCCATTTGTGATGGGGCGACCGCTGGCGGACCTCAACGCCGCGCTTCGGCATGACGGATTGCGTATTCGAATCACAGGTCAACCGGAGAAACCGGTCGGGATCTTGCTCGCTGACCGTGCTGGCGCGAACGCCGGTGTCGCGCAGTCCTGCGTTGAGATTGAACTCGCACCGGGCGCGTCGGCAGAGCTAATCGAATACCATCTCTCGGACGGTGATGAGGATCACTACGCCAACTCGGTGTTGACGATGGGCATCGGCGATGATGCTGATGTAAAACATGTGCGTATTCAAAATCGCTCAACCCGGCATGTACAGACCGGTAGAACATCGATCGCGCTGGGAAGAAACGCGACGCTTCGCATGGCGAGCTACGATCTTGGCGGTGGCCTGATCCGAAACGACATTGACATCGACCTCAGTCAGCCCGGCGCTCATGTCTCCTTCGACGGTCTTTACCTCGCGGGTGACGGGCAACATATTGATAATCACACCCGCGTCGATCACCGCGTCGGGCCGTCGACCTCATCGCAGGAGTATCGTGGCATCCTGAACGGCAAGTGCCGTTGCGTCTGGAATGGCAAAGCCATCGTGCATAAAGGCGCAGATGGTACCGACGCGAAACAGGCCAATCACAACCTCCTGCTTTCCGAAAAAGCGGAGATTGACGCAAAGCCGGAGCTGGAGATATACGCCGAAGATGTCAAGTGCAGCCATGGCACAACGGTCGGCCAGCTCGACGAAACCGCACTGTTCTACCTGCGCTCGCGCGGCCTCGACAGGAATCATGCGACCCGGGTGCTGACGCATGCGTTTGCGGCAGACCTGGTGCGGCGTGTGCCGGTCGCGGCGGTCACCGAAGCGATTACTGAGATTGTTGAGACACGCCTTGCCGAGCTCACCGCCGACGACTTCATCGCGGACATACTCTCATGAGCCAAACTCAAGCAAGTTCCTCGCCGATATCCGCCGGCTGGCGGGATGACTTTCCGATTCTGAGTCAGTCGATCAATGGCCAGCCACTGGTCTACCTTGATAGCGCCGCGTCTGCGCAACAACCTGCGTCCGTCATAGACGCTGTAGCACGATACCAGCGCGAGGATCACGCAAACGTCCACCGCGGCGTGCACACGTTGAGCCATCGGGCGACGGACGCCTTCGAAGGTGCACGAGACAAGATTCGCGATTTCATCAACGCCGCCAATCGATCGGAAATAGTGTTGACCAGCGGCACGACCGAGTCCATTAACCTGGTCGCCCAGAGTTTTTGCCGCCCCCGAATCGGGTCCGGCGACAAGATAGTGATTACACACCTGGAACATCACGCGAATATCGTGCCGTGGCAGCTCGTATGCGAGCAGACCGGCGCCGAACTCATCGTCGCCCCGATCGACGATGAAGGACAACTGGAGCTGGATAGTCTTTGGTCGGTGCTGACGGACGATGTCTTTCTTCTCGCGATCGGCCACGTCTCGAATGCACTTGGCACCGTCAATCCCATCAAGAAGATCATCGCAAAGGCGAGGAAACGTGGCATCCCGGTGCTCATAGACGGCGCCCAGGGTGTGCCCCACGTGCCGGTCGACGTGCAGGATCTGGGATGCGATTTCTACGCCTTCTCCGGCCACAAGATGTTTGGCCCAACCGGCACTGGCGTACTCTACGGGCGCGAAGCGCTGCTGGAGGAAATGCCACCGTACCAGGGGGGTGGCGACATGATTCTCGAGGTTAGCTTCGAATCGACCATCTACAACGAGTTGCCTTACAAGTTTGAGGCGGGAACGCCTAACATCGCCGGTGTCATTGGCCTTGGCGCGGCCATCGATTATCTGCGGAACATCGGCATGCAACGCATCGCGGCATACGAACACGACCTGCATGACTACATGGTCTCGGCGCTACAGGATGTCGACGGAATTCGTTTGATCGGCACTGCTGTAAACAGGGCCAGTGTGCAGTCCTTCCTGCTCGACGATATTCATTCCCATGATCTGGGCACGATCCTCGATCATCAGGGAATCGCCATCCGCACCGGTCACCATTGCGCCATGCCGGTCATGACACGTTTCGGCATCTCAGGCACATCGCGGGCATCAATCGCTTTCTATAACACTACCGACGACGTGGATCGCCTGATCAAGGCGCTACTGAAGTGCAAACAGGTATTCGGATGACGACCCAAGCTGCCAATACTGACGAACTGTACGATCTGTATCGGGAACTCATACTTGACCACGCGCGTAACCCGAGACATTTCGGCCGCCTGCAAGAAGCGACGCACACCGCGCAAGGCATCAACCCACTCTGCGGTGACAAACTGACGATGTACATCATTGTCAATGCGAACAGGGTTATCCAGGCGACGAGCTTCGAAGGCTCCGGCTGCGCTATTTCAGTAGCGTCAGCGTCGTTGCTTACGGACACGGTCGTTGGGCTTTCCGTGGACAAGGCCGAAGCGGTCTTTAACGCAGTCACGGACAGACTAACGCAAGGAAGCGCCGACAATGAGTCCACGTTGGATATCGACCTTGAAGAACCTTTCGCGAAACTGAAGGCCCTCGATGGCGTGCGTGAGTTCCCGTCGCGCGTCAAGTGTGCAACCCTCGCGTGGCACGCACTGCACTCGGCATTAAACCAGGAAGCAACACCGGCTACTACGGAGTAAGAAGCACGATGTTTGGTCACACGAATGAACCATTTTCACTGTCGCGCGACGTTTCCGCCATCATTATTCCGGCAGGCGAGCAGTTGACCCTGCGTGAGGGAACCAGCGGCTTCATTACACAGGCGCTTGGCGGCAGCTTTACCGTCTATGTCGAAGGCAACCTGTTCCGAATTTCAGGAACCGACGCAGACGCGCTCGGCAAAGAGCCCGTGCCGCCGCCCAAGATTCCCGATAATGCGACGGACGCGGATATCGAAGCGGTTATCTGGGAGCAGCTGAAAACCTGTTATGACCCCGAGATTCCGGTCGATATCGTGAATCTCGGCCTGGTCTACCGTTGCGACGTCACCGCCCTGGGCAATGGCGAACGGTCGGTAAGCGTTGATATGACTTTAACCGCGCCTGGCTGTGGAATGGGAGAAGTCCTGGTCGAGGATGCCCGTGAGAAAATCTCGATTATCCCGACGATTTCCGCCGTAATCGTAGAGCTCGTGTTTGATCCTCCCTGGAATGTTGGCATGATGACTGACGAGGCACGTTTGCAGACCGGGATGATGTAATTCGGACACGGCAGATCGACGATGAAAATACTGACCCTTGTACGGCATGCGAAGAGCAGCTGGAGCGATTCAAATCTCAGCGACAGACAGCGACCACTGAACAAGCGCGGAAAAAACGACGCCCCGGTGATGGGAAGACGAATCGCCGAACACGGTATCCGCCCGTCTCTGATTGTTTGCAGCCCCGCTAAACGGGCATGGTCTACTGCGAAGTTAATCGCGAGGGAAATCTCGTACCCGATCGAATTTCTGCAGCGCGAAGACGGTCTTTACCTTGCGTCGCTTGATGAATTCCTGGACGTATTGGTCGCGCAAGACAAGGGATTCAATTCGATAATGGTCGTGGGCCACAACCCGGGCATAACCGACTTCGCGAATTTCTTATCACCTGGCCTGACACAGAATCTACCAACTGCCGGCGTCGTTTGCGTGCAAATCGATCAGGACCACTGGAATCTCTACGAGCGACCGAAGACCCAGCTACTGGTACACGATTATCCGAAGAAACCGGGCTGAAAACGGGGCTTCAGCACTCCGGCACGTTCACAGCTAATCCACCTTTCGACGTTTCCTTGTATCTCGAGGACATGTCGATTCCTGTTTGACGCATCGTCTCGATGACCTGATCCAGAGTGACCTTGTGCGTGCCGTCCCCGTGCATCGCGAGTCTTGCCGCGTTGATCGCTTTGACGGCGCCCATGGCATTTCGTTCGATGCACGGAATCTGTACAAGCCCGCCGATGGGGTCGCAGGTTAGTCCCAGGTTGTGCTCCATGCCGATCTCGGCGGCCTCTTCGATATGATCGTTGCTGCCACCCAACACGGCGGCCAGACCACCTGCCGCCATCGAACACGCCACACCGACCTCGCCCTGGCAGCCCATTTCGGCGCCAGATATCGAAGCGTTGATCTTATACAAGATACCTATCGCCCCCGCCGTCAGGATGAACGTGCGAATGCCCTCTTCGTCCGCTTCCGGAACAAAGCGATCATAAAACATCAACACCGCCGGAATGATGCCGGCCGCACCATTGGTTGGCGACGTCACGACCCGCCCACCGGATGCGTTTTCTTCATTGACCGCAATCGCAAACGCGTTTACCCATTCCATGGCATCGATTGCTTTGGCTGCGCCGTGTTTCGAGAGACTCCGGTGCAACTTTGCGGCCCGCCGAAGCACTGACATCTTGCCCGGCAATACACCATCGGTTCGCAACCCACGCTCGACGCAATCGCGCATTGCTTGCCAGATACTCGCGATACGCTGTTGCACTTCTTCCTGGCTTCGCCACTGCATTTCGTTTTGCAGCACGAGTTCGGCAATCGTCAGGTTTTGGGCCGCGGCTGTTTCGAGCAGGGCGTGACTGGTCGAAAACGGGTATGGCGGCTCGCCCTCTTGGGCCAGCGGTTCCGGCTCTTCGTTGCGGGCGATAAAGCCGCCACCCAATGAATAGTATTTTTCATTGAGCAGTTCGCTACCATCCGCCGCGTAGGCTATAAAATTCATGCCGTTTGTGTGTCTCGGCAACTCCGTCTCAAAATCGAACTTCAGATCGGACTGAGGATCGAACGCGAGGCGACCGATACCTGGCGCTTCGATGTGGCGCTCTGCGCGAATTCCCGCCAGCAAGTCGTCGACCTCGTCCACATCGATCGTCTCGGGCATGAGCCCCGATAAGCCAAGTAGCACGGCCGAATCCGTACCATGGCCTTTGCCCGTCCAAGCCAGGGAGCCATGCAGCGTGACTTCGATTCGGCCAACATCGGCGGACACAGGTTTCAAATCAAGTAGGAAGGCCCTAGCCGCCTTCATCGGCCCGACTGTGTGCGAACTCGATGGTCCGATACCGATCTTGAATATATCGAATATGCTGAGGGAGCATTGATCAGTCATTTCGTGGCTGCGCCGGAGGCGGACATCAGTCGGAGCCGAGCGTAAGCAAACTTGCGTTGCCGCCGACTGCGGAGATGTTATTGCTGACCGTGTACTCACTACCAAATCGCTGCACGTAGTGCGGCCCGCCCGCCTTTGGCCCGGTGCCCGACAATCCTCTGCCACCGAATGGCTGTACGCCTACGACCGCGCCGATCATGTTGCGATTAATGTAGATGTTGCCGGCGCCGGACGCCTGGACGAGACCGCGCGCGCGCGAGTCTATGCGACTGTGCAAGCCCATTGTCAGGCCATAGCCCGTCGCGTTAACTGCCTCGACCGTCTTGTCGAGTTCACTGCCCTTGAACTTGAGTACATGCAGAACCGGCCCAAAGACCTCTTCTGTCAAGACACCGATATCGTCGATTTCCACCAGCGTAGGCGCAAAGAACGTCCCCGCCTCGCATCCCGCAGGCAACGCGCATCGATGGACGATTCTCGCTTCCTTCCCCATTCTCTCGACATGTGCCTCCAGCACCGATCTGGAGGGCGCATCAATCGTGGGCCCGACGTCAGTCGACAGATACTTTGGATCGCCAATGACGAGTTCCTCCATGTAGCCCTTCAGTAACTCGAGTGTTCGCGGCTCGATATCCTCCTGAACACAGAGCAAGCGCAGCGCAGAGCACCGCTGTCCCGCACTGTTGAACGCCGAATAGATGCTGTCGTGCACGACCTGCTCCGGCAGCGCCGAACTATCGACAAACATGGCGTTTTGCCCGCCGGTCTCCGCGATCAGGGTGCCGATCGGGCCGTTCCGATGAGCCAGCGTCTGATTAATCGTCTGGGCGACCCCGGTTGATCCTGTAAACACCACGCCAGCAATCCGCGGATCGGCCACCGCACGGCCACCAATGAGGGAGCCGGAACCTGGAATGAAATGCAGCACGTCAGCCGGTACGCCGGCTTCGAGCATCAGCTGGACGGCGCGGTACGCGATCAGAGGTGTCGGCGCCGCTGGTTTCGCGAGCACTGCGTTGCCGGCCGCGAGAGCGGCCGCTACCTGGCCTGTAAATATCGCCAGCGGAAAATTCCAGGGGCTGATGCAGACGAACACACCGCGACCACGCAGACCGTAGGTGTTGTGCTCTCCGGTTGGACCGGGCATGACCAACGGCTCCCCGAAATGACGCTGCGCCTGTGCGGCATAGTAGCGGAAGAAATCCACGGCCTCGCGTAACTCGGCGATCGAATCCGGGATGGTCTTGCCGCCTTCGCTGACGCACAGCGTCAGTAACTCGGCGTGATGGGCTTCGAATAGATCCGCCGCGCGATTCAGAATCCCGGCGCGTCCGTCGGCCCCCATCCGATCCCAGGCAACCTGCCCTTTGACCGATAGTTCCAACGCAACATCGACGTGTTCTTCCGCAGCCAGGTGGCAAATACCCACGACATCGTCAGTATTTGTCGGATTGACTGATGGCTCCTCCGCCCCCGCCATCTCCTTCCCTCCGACTATTGGTTTGGCGGTAAAAGACCTGGCACTGGCCTCCTCCATATCCGACAGCAGCTTGCGAGTGACATTGCGATCCGCAAGGTTAAAGCCGTGCGAGTTATCTCTCTCGGGCTGGAAGATGTCTACCGGCCTCGGAATCTTGTCATGCGGCAGACAGTTGTGTTGCGCGGCGACGGTTAATGGATCGGCGACTATGTCCTGCACATCAATAGACTCATCGATAATCTTGTTCACAAACGACGTGTTCGAGCCATTCTCCAACAGGCGTCGAACGAGGTACGGCAACAGATCCTCGTGATTACCAACCGGTGCATAGACGCGGCAAGGCCGATCGTGCTTTTCGGGATCGACGACCTCGGCATACAGCTCTTCACCCATGCCGTGCAGTCGCTGGAACTCGTAGTCCCGGCGTGGACCGGCATAGTGCAGCACGCTGGCCAGTGTATGCGCGTTATGCGTCGCGAACTGCGCATAGATCTTTTCGCCGGCCGCAAGTGCAGCCCGCGCGCAGGCGAGATACGACACGTCCGAGTGAGACTTGCGCGTAAACACGGGATAACTCGAAATCCCCTGCTCCTGCCCCCACTTGATCTCGCTGTCCCAGTACGCACCTTTTACCAGGCGCACAGGAATGCGACGCCCAACGTCGCCCGCCAGATCTTCAACAAAGCGCATCGTGTCGCGGCCGCGGCGCTGGTAGGTCTGTACGGCAAGGCCGAATCCATCCCAGCCGTCGAGCGCTCGGTCACGATAGACATGCTCGAATATGGTCAGCCACAGCTCGAGCCGGCTCGCCTCCTCCGAATCGATCGTCAGGCCGATGCCGACTTCCTTGGCGTGTTTTGCAAGTTCCAGGACTGACGGGACGAGTTCGTCCATGACCCGCTGTTCGTGCGTGTACTCGTAGCGCGGATGCAGCGCAGATAACTTGACCGATATACCCGGTGCCGAAAACACGTCTGGCGCGTCAATCTGCGGACCGCTACCGATGCTGTCAATGCCCTCATGGTAATTGTCGAGATAGCGCTTTGCATCGGATGCGGTCAGCGCGGATTCGCCGAGCATGTCGAAGGAATAACGGTACGGCAGCTTTTCGTTTTTCATCGAGCGTTTCATTGCCTCCCCGATCGTGCGTCCCATGACAAACTGGTGGCCCATGATCTTCATTGCCTGACGCATGGCGGTTCGCACCAGCGGCTCGCCGGCGCGGCTGACGAGTCGGCCAAGCGTTTGCCCTGGATTGCTCGTGGCGATCTCGTCCAGGCTCAAAATCCGGCCTGTCAGCATCAAGCCCCACGTCGATGCGTTAACGAACACGGAGTCGCTCACACCAAGATGGTCTTTCCACTTCGCGGACGTGATCTTGTCCGCAATGAGCCGGTCAGCCGTATCTGCGTCCGGAATCCTCAGCAATGCCTCGGCAATGCACATCAGCAACACGCCCTCATCCGAGGACAGGTCGTATTGCTGCAGAAAAGCTTCGATGCCTCCGTCCTTGGCCGTGTTCTTGCGAACCGCGCGCACCAGTTGCGCTGCGGTTTTCTGAATATTCTCGCGAGTGGAGTCGCCGGGATCGGCCGCTTCCACCAGCTCCCTGACGAGCTTCTCTTCGTCTGCGAGATAAAGATCATTGATGTAGGGAATGCTGCCTTCCCGGGCAGCCGGCTGGTCAACAAAGCTCATGCGACAACTCCAATCAACCACTTTTTCGGCGGATTCAAAATGGAACTAACGGGGCGCGATTATAGGGTATTCGCTACCCGGCGGGCATCGGTATTCGCCCTAACTACCCGTACTTACTCAGGCTCACGATTTCGATCCCGCAACTGGCGGCGCGTGTGTTTGTCCGGCTTGCCTCGCGTCATGGGCATTTGCGCCCGATCACGCCGCAACTCCGAGACTCGCGCTTCGCGGCGCGCGACGCTCTCGAGAGACTCTTCATAGCACGCCCTTGCTTCAGTGGCTGGACCCCGCCGCAGCGGAATACCGGTGACGGTCAATTCGTGCTCCAATTGCAGCCGCTTTAGCCTGATCTCGTCCCCCACGCCGACCCGCGTCGCTGCGCGTGCGCGTTCGCCGTTGACGCGCACGTGCCCGCCTTGAACGGCCGCACTCGCCGCGGTCCGGGTCTTGTAAAATCGCGTGAACCAGAGCCACCGATCCAGTCTTAATGAACCCTTCGACACAAGCTATCCTTAGTCAGCGCCTGATATACTGTGCGTCCTTCTAAGACAGAGGGCAACACCGTGCCAACACGATTCCTGGAATCACTGTCCGAGCAAACTGAAGCGCTCAGGTCCGAGGGCCTTTTCAAGACGGAACGACTCATTACGGGACCCCAGCAATCTGCCATCGATGTACGCGTTAATGGCGGCACCCAGCATGTACTCAACTTGTGCGCAAATAATTACCTGGGCCTCGCCAACCATCCGAAGGTTATCGCCGCGGCGCACAAGGCGTTGGACGATTACGGCTATGGGATGGCGTCGGTACGGTTCATCTGCGGCACGCAGACGATTCACAAGGAACTTGAAGCACGCATAAGCGCCTTTCTCGGCACCGAAGACACGATACTGTACCCATCGTGTTTCGACGCCAATGGTGGCCTGTTCGAGACCTTGCTCGGACCAGACGACGCGGTTATCAGCGACGCACTTAATCACGCGAGCATTATCGACGGGATTCGCTTGTGCAAAGCGAGCCGCTACCGGTACGCAAACAGCGACATGCAGGACCTGCGAACGCAGCTGCAGGATGCCTCTGGCGCCGACGTCAGCCTCGTAGTCACCGACGGTGTCTTCTCCATGGACGGCACAATTGCCGACCTCGCCGGCATATGCGATCTTGCGGTCGAGTTCGACGCCCTGACGATGATCGATGACTGTCACGCAACGGGATTCCTCGGAAAGACAGGGCGTGGCACCCACGAATATCGCGACGTGATGGGACGCATCGACATCATTACCGGGACGCTCGGCAAGGCGCTCGGCGGCGCGTCCGGCGGATACACGTCCGGGCGCAAGGAAATCGTAGGCTGGTTACGCCAGCGATCACGTCCCTACCTGTTTTCGAATTCGGTTGCCCCCATGATTGCTGCCTCGTCGATCGCCGTACTGGACCTGCTCGAGCGCGACAACGCATTAAAGGAACTGCTGCATGAGAACGCGGCCTACTTCCGCACCCAAATGACGGACAGGGGCTTCGAACTGAAGCCCGGCAAACATCCAATTATTCCCGTCATGCTTGGGGATGCGAAACTCGCCACCGCAATGGCAGACGCACTACTAAAACGGGGAATTTACGTCGTCGGCTTCGCCTTCCCTGTCGTGCCAAAGGGGCAAGCGAGAATTCGTACGCAAATGTCGGCAGGACTGACACGAGAACAGCTGGACAAAGCGATAGACGCATTCACGGACGTCGGTCGCGAACTAAAGGTCATCCAGTAAGCTGGATTTTTTGAGAAAAGCTGATGAAAGCATTGGTAAAAGCGAAGCCTGAGCGCGGCATATGGATGGAAGACATCACGGTCCCCGAGGTCGGCCACAACGACGTATTGATCAAGATAAGCCGCACGGCGATTTGCGGTACGGATATCCACATCTTTAAATGGGACGACTGGGCCAAAGCGACGATCCCCGTGCCGATGGCCGTCGGTCACGAATTCAGTGGCGAAATCGTGGATATGGGCGTCGAAGTTCGCGGCTATAGCGTGGGCGACCGCGTCTCTGCGGAGGGGCATATCACGTGCGGCCATTGTCGGAATTGCCGGGCGGGCCGTCGTCATCTTTGCATGAATGCGATCGGCGTTGGCGTGAATCGGGCTGGCGCGTTTGCCGAGTACATATCCGTTCCGGCGTTCAATGTATTCAAGTTGCCCGATTCGATCAGCGATGAAATGGCGTCAATACTGGACCCGCTCGGCAATGCCACGCACACGGCGTTGTCTTTTGACCTTGTAGGCGAAGACGTTCTGATCACCGGCGCCGGACCGATCGGGGTGATGGCGGTTGCTATCGCGCGCTTCGCGGGCGCGCGACACGTCGTCATTACCGATGTCAACGATTACCGTTTAGACCTCGCACGAAAAATGGGTGCCAGCCGCGCCCTTAATGTCGCCAGCGAGACGATCGACGATGCCATGCGTAGCCTCGGCATGGAAGAAGGATTTGACGTCGGCATGGAAATGTCAGGGAATCCTCAGGCTTTCCGCGATATGGTTCGGACCATGCACCACGGCGGCAAGATCGCGATGCTCGGCATACCACCCGGCGACATGGCGATCAACTGGAATGAAGTCATATTCAAAGGCCTGGTGATCAAAGGCATCTACGGCCGCGAGATGTTCGAGACATGGTACAAGATGTCCAGCATGTTGCAGAGCGGGCTGAACATGGACCCCGTGATCACTCACCATTTTGACATCGACGAGTTTCAGCCCGCCTTCGAACTCATGGAGTCCGGTCAGACGGGCAAGGTGATCCTGCACTGGAATTGATGCATAGGACAGGACTCTAGTCGATCTCACAGAAACAGTGCGAGTAAACGCCTTTCGGATCGTTGAACTTCGTAACCGCCGCCAGCATCTCCTGCAGCCGATTCGCAAACACCGCGATCGGAGTGGGCGCCGCAACAAAACTTGAAGGATCGATGCCAACGCTTTTCGCTACGGTTAGCATATCGAGGATCATTTGCTCTGTCGGCGATAGCTTCGGCTCAATAGAAATCTGTCCGTAATCTCCCTCCGCGAGCCCGGCAAGTTCGGCAGCAATGCCGACGGCATCGTCAAGCCCGCCAAGCTGGTCAACCAGTCCGTTCTCGAGGGCATCGACGCCGGTCCAGACTTGCCCCTGACCCACGCTATCTACTGCCTGTTTGTCCATGCCACGATATTCGGCAACGTTGGAGACAAAATCGTCGTAGATGTTTTCGATTACCATCTGGATCAACTGTTTCGCTTTTTCCGGCAATTCAAGATCCAGACGGACCGCCGACCAGGGAGTCGTCGCCACGCCGTCAGTCGCTACCCCCACGACCTCAAGTGATCGTTGAAACGTCGGGACCATCCCGAAAACTCCGATTGACCCGGTCACCGTCGCCGGACTGGCTAGCACCTTGTCGGCAACAACGGATATCCAGTAGCCGCCCGAGGCTGCAACGCTACCCATGGAAGCCACGACAGGTTTTCCCGCCTCTTGTAATGACTGAATTTCCTGCGCAATGACCTCAGATGCGAAAACGCTGCCACCGGGGCTGTCGACTCGCAGAACCACGGCCTTGACGGATTCATCGCCCAGCGCCTCGCGCAATAAGGCGGCGGTTGAGTCGCCACCTACAGTGCCGGGGGGCTGCGTTCCGTCGAGTATCTCGCCAACTGCTACGACGACAGCGACATTCTCTGCTTCGGGTTTCTTGCCATGAAGCAGGCGCATCTGTCCAAGATATTCGTGCATGGCAACTGACGAATACATCGTCTCATCGTCTGAATCCGCTCCAGCGTATTCTCTGATACGGTCGCGCAACGCAGCACGGCCGAGTAAATCATCGACCAGCCCGGTGTCACGCGCGGCGACAGCAATATCGCCATTGGCGCTTGCAACATGTTCAACCATGTTCTGCGCATAATCATCGATTGCGCCCTCCGGCAAACCACGCGCGGCTACAACGTCTTGCCGGTACATGCTCCAGAATTGATCGATCAAGCGTGTCCTGGACTCGCGGTCTTCCGGCGACATATCCATGCGCGTGAAAGGTTCAACGAAAGACTTGTGAGTCCCAACCCGGAATACGTTCCAGTCGATGCGCAAGTGGTCTATCGCGTCCTTGTAGTAATTCCGATACCCACCGTAGCCCTGCAAGAACACGATGCCCTCCGGGTGCATGTACAACTCATCGGCATGAGCCGCCAGGTAATACCCCTGCTGCGCAAAACCATCAGCGCTCGCGATAACCGGTTTGCCTGACTCTTTGAAGGAGTCGATCGCCGCCGCAACACTCTGCAGCTTGGTAAGTCCGCCCGAACCGAGGCCACTGAGATCCATGTGGACGACCGTAATACGATCGTCGGTCTGTGCGAACTCGAGGGCGTCGACGATGTCCTTCACCAGGGTCTGCACCGGCGCCTCACCCAGCAACTCGCCCAGTGCGCGCTCATACGGGTCACCTGCCAATTGCTCAACGAGTGCCCCGGACGGCTTAATGACTAACGCCGCTTTCTTCGGTAGCAATGGCGGTCCACCAGATATCGCGCCGACGAATACGGCGAAGATGAACAGCAAGAGCAGCAGGTGTAACACCTTTCGCAGCCCGTTAATGCCGCGCCACAATGAGCTCATCAGCCGTACGAATAAGTTGCGATCACTCATGGTTTCTTGGCCCCCAGGTTGTTTCTTTCATCAGATAAAGCCTCGTCGAACCAGCATTGGCACACTATCAATTCGACAGGAACGCAAGCGACAATTGCGGCAAAAACGTAATTATGACGACTGAGATCATCAGGATAATCAGGAAAGGAAATGTCGCCGAGTATACGTGCAAGATCGGTTTCTCGAAGCGATAACTCGCGATAAACAGATTGAGTCCGACCGGCGGCGTCAGGTACCCAAGCTGCATCGCAGCAAGGAAAACGATTCCCAGATGCACCTCGTTAATACCATAGCCGGCGGCGATCGGCAGAATGAGCGGCACGACGAGGACAATCGCGGAAAAGATATCGAGTATCGCGCCGAGCACCAGCAGGAATAGCAACAACAGAATCAGGAACGAAGTCTGACTACTCACCATGCTCGATACGAGTTCGAACAAGCGCTGCGGAATATCAGCATCGATCATATAACTGGTCGAAGCCACTGACACGCCGAGTATTACCAGGATGGCGCCGACAAGAATCATCGATGCTCGCATGATTCTGGGCAACTCGCGGAGCGGTATCTCGCGCAAAATCACGACTTCGACCAAAACGACGTACAGGGCCGTAACCGCAGCGGCCTCGGAAACAGCGAAGAACCCCGAATAAATGCCGCCTAGTACAACGAACGGAAGCGGCATCTCCCAGATCGATTCGCGCAACGCAGCGCCAACCTCACGGATGGAGAATGAACTGAGCGGCTTCCTGATGGCACGATTCACCCAGAGGCTCCATCCTGAAAGCATCAACAGCATTAACAGCCCTGGCAAGATGCCAGCCAGGAACAGGTTGTCAACCGGGACTTCAGCGATGACCCCATAGAGGATCAGCGGCAATGATGGTGCGAACAAGAGTCCCAGGCTGCCAGCCGAAGTGACCAGGCCGAGGTTGAACTTATCGCCATAACCATCCTGTTTCAGGGCCGGATACAAAATGGCACCCAGCGCGATGATCGTTACGCCGGACGCACCGGTAAAAGCGGTAAAGAAAGCGCAGGCAGCGAGACAGACCAGCGCCAGCCCGCCGGGCATCCAGCCCAGCATTGCGCCCGTCAGTTTTACGAGGCGCCTGGGCGCATTACTTTCGCTTAGCAGGTAACCGGCAAATGTGAATAGCGGAATGGCGGCGAGAAACGGCATGCTGGCAATGGTCTGCACTTCCAGCGCCATGATCATCAGGTCCGTTCCCTCTTTGTAGAATCCGATCATCGCGCTTGCGGCGATAACCGCAAATAGCGGCGCGCCGAAAATCGCCAATAGCACTAACAGGGCGCTGAGAAAGATCACGTGACCTGTTCCCGGTACGCGCCCGTGACAATTCCGCCGATCTGCTTCACAACGAGGACAACAAAACGAAAGCTGACGAGCAAGAATGCGGCAGGCAAAACGCTATGCGCAATCCATGCAGGAATATTGACGAGAACCGTATCCTGGTACTCGATCTCTACTTGCAGGTATCGCCAGGCGTGCCAAGCGACGACGCCACAAATGATCGCAGCGAAAACATCAACGAGAACCCGGGTTAGCTCCACTGCAAGCTTCGGGAGGACGTGAGAAAGCGCATCGATGCGTATGTGACGATTCTCTCGGGCTGCTGCGATCGAACCAACCATCGCCAGCCATAGCACCATCAACTTGATTAGTTCATCCGCCCATACGAACCCGGTATTGAATACTTCCCTGAGAACGATTTGTCCAACAGCGAGCAGCATCATCGCGCTGAGAAGTGTTACAAGAGCGGCGGTTTCCAGAAAGTTACCGGTTCTTTCGAGACGCTCGAGCAGGGCGATAAATCGGTAATACACGACTAGTGTCCTGTTTGCCTAGTTCGCTTATTTTCAGAAAGCATCCAAAGCGCTAGTGCAAGGCGCAGCCCGCCGGTAATGGCTAGCCCTTGCCAAGGGCTGTAACGCCGCAATAGCGCTTTGGATGCTTTCCCTCCGGGCGCTCCCAGCAGCCCGTCCTGCCACGTTGCGCTCGCTTGAAGTAGCCCGCTAATCCTGCACTCCCGCGCCTCGCAGGACGGGCTGCTGGGAGCGCTGATAGTTAGCGAACTAGGCAAACAGGACACTAGTTGCGACCGGTGGCACCATGTTGGCTGCGATATTCATCAACATACCGCATCATCTCGTCATAAAGTTCCAACGTGAACTTACCCTGTTCGCCGAGCTGCCGGTTCGACGCGAGCAAAACCTCACGGGTCTTTACGAGTTCCTCCTCGTCAAGCTCGACGGACTCGATACCGCTGTTCAGCAGCGCATCGAATGCTGCATCGTTATCGACCAGATTCGCTTTGTTGAAGTTCTCGTAGATCCTGCCCATCACTTCTCGAACGATTGCCTGGTCGGCGGGACTTACTTTCTCAAACGTCTTCTTGTCGACGGCCATGAAACCAAACGTATACACCAGCGGAACCCGCGTCACGAACTTGACCTTGGTGTGCCACTGCAAAATCAACGCGACATAAGGGGGGATCGCGACGATGTCAATCAGGCCGGTTTGCAAGCCGGTTAGAACATCTGTCAGTGGCAGCGTAACCGGTGACAATGACAGCGCCTGCATCGATGCGTAACTAATGGTGTCTCCCTCGGGCACCCACACGCGTTTGCCTTTCAAATCGGACAGCGACCTGACCGGCGTGTTTGACATGATGTTTGCAAATCCCGATGTCGCGAACCCGAAATTGACAAAGCCAGCGTCCTCCAGGCCCTGCTGCAGTCGTGCATCCATGCGACTCCGTACGTAAGCTGCCTCTTCTTCAGAGTCAAAAATCAGCGGCATGCCGTACAAATTCAGGTCTGAGTATTGAGAAGCAAGCGCTGACGGAGTAAATGCCCCGCCCTGAAGTTGCCGGATTCTGATCTGGCCCAGCACCTTCTTGTCGTCTCCCTTGATGCCACCGCCGTAGTACTTGATTTGCACGCGACCTTCGGTTCGCTCTTTTATCTCTTTGGCGCCCGAGCGCATATCATCCATCCACTGCGTGCCATCAGGCGTCGCGGTGGCGATTTTCAGCGTTACAGCATACGCAGGCAGACTGAATGCCAACGCTGCAAGAATCAGAAATAGCTTTCTCATGATTTACCCATCAAAAATAGTCATCCGCTTCGGCGAGTAGCACCGCCGCTTCTTCCTGTGCAAGGACGTTACTCAGCGTAAACCCATCCTGGTAGGGATCTGCCGCCATGACTTCATTCAGAAGTCGGTCGTGCATTTCCCGTTCGTACAACTTTTTCGCGTAGTTCCGGGCGAACTCAACTTTGGCGCCCAGGTCCTTACCATCGGTTAACGCGATGGCCTTCTGGAAGTACTCGCGCGCCCTTTCCGGTTCGCCACCGGCCGCCGGCGGCCTTAATGTCAGCAATATTCCCATATAGGTGTAGGCGCTACTGTTAACTGCGTCGCCACTTATGTCCAGATAATGGTCGAACAGAGCCTCAATCTGCGGCAATTCGGCGATTGAGTTAACGTCCGAGCTGTGTGCCCTCAGAAAAGCGAGTGACGCGAAGCCGTAGGTATACAGGTATTCCGCTTTTTTCGGACCGATGCCATCGAGACGTCGCAACAAACTCGTCGTACGTCGCATCCGGCCAGCCACAAGCCGCCGAGTAGGACTCACACATGGCTTTGAGCGCGTAACGACGCGCGCGCGTGGTCAATCGTTGCGCACGGACCTCTTCTTCCGCAAAAACGGCGCCATAGGTCGCGTAAAGGGTTGCTCCTGCCGCGAGAATATCGGGGTCATCCGGGCTGCCCTCCACAAAACTGTCAAGCAACAGCAGGTACGAGGGTGCGCCCGCGCGGACGATCTCGGGATCGTCCTGGTTGAGAATGGCCACGGAAAGATTGTCGGCCAGGTCCGTCGCCACCGAAGACATCAACGACGCGCAGGCACCCAGCGTCAAGCTCACCGGCAGCAGGATTAGTACCTTAAAAAGGGGATTCAAGGGAATTTTTGCCATGTCACGAGGGACCCCGCATACGGGAATTGGTTCAAGTCGGGTTTCCGGACAGACCGCATTCTATGGACTATCGCTAATATTCAAAACTCGGCCGAAGGCTCGTGGCAAGAAACACACCCGAATACGTTCGTATCCGGGGTGTCGAAAAATCTTCTCAGGAAACTAAATTTTTTCCTTAATACGAGCCGCCTTGCCGGTGCGACCACGCAGGTAGTAAAGCTTAGCCCGACGCACGTCCCCGCGGCGTTTCACCGCGAGTGAATCAACAACCGGGCTGTACGTCTGGAATACGCGTTCTACGCCCTCGCCGTGCGAGACTTTGCGCACGGTAAAAGACGAGTTCAGGCCACGATTGCGCTTGGCAATGACAACACCCTCAAACGCCTGCAAGCGCTCACGCTCGCCTTCTTTGACCTTGACCTGGACAACCACCGTGTCGCCCGGAGCAAACTTGGGAATTTCCTTGCCCATCTGCTCGTTTTCGATCGCTTCAATAATTTTGCTCATGTTCTCTGCTCTTTCAAAAATTCGTCGAGCAACTTGCGCTGCTCGTCACTTAGGTCCAGTTTTTCAAGCAAGTCCGGCCGTCGTATATAACTCCGACCCAGTGCCTGCTTGTGCCTCCACCGCGCGATCTTCGCGTGGTCGCCCGACAGCAATACGTCCGGCACGATCTTACCCTCTACAACATCCGGCCTCGTATAGTGAGGATAATCCAGCAGCCCTTCCATAAAGGAGTCCTGTTCCGCCGACTCATCGTCACCTAAAACACCAGGCAACAACCTCACTACCGCGTCTATCACAGCCATCGCCGCAATTTCGCCACCCGACAATACAAAATCGCCCAGCGACAACTCTTCATCAACCTCGGACTCAATGAGTCGTTCGTCAATGCCTTCGTACCGTCCGGCCAGTAACACTATGCCCGGCAAAGCCGCGTAGCGCCTGGCGACAGCCTGGTCGAACACTGCGCCTTGCGGCGACAGGTAGACGACCGGGCTACCCTTTGGCAATCGCGCTCGCGCAGCCTGCAATGCCATGGCGACCGGTCGATACTTCATCACCATGCCGGGACCACCACCGTATGGCCGATCGTCCACCGTACGATGCACGTCTTCCGTGTGATCGCGCGGATTCTCGATATCCAGCGAAACCAGGTCACGGTCCATTGCTCGGCCCACGACCCCATACTCGGCAATTGCCGAAACCATTTCCGGAAAAAGGCTGACGACGCCAAATCGCATACCGTCAGTCCCAATCCCAGTCGACGGTGATCACGCCTGCCGCAAGATCAACGTCGGTAACTATTTCGTCTTTGACGAATGGAACCAATCGCTCCTCTTCGCCCTTTATGACCATTACATCGTGCGCGCCGGTCTCAAGCAGGTAGGCCAGCGTGCCGAGTTCCGAGCCATCGGCTCGCACCACTCTCAGACCTTCAAGGTCCGACCAGTAGTAGCGCCCGTCTTCCGTTTCCGGCAGCTCGTCCCGGAGGACCGCTATTTCGTTACCAATTAGCGCTGCTGCCTGATCGCGATCCTCGAATCCGTCGACCCGAACCACGACCGTTTTGCCGTGCCGCTGTCCTTCAGCGACCTTTGCCGGTTGCCAGGCACCTGGGTGACCGAGCAGCCAGTTCTCATATTCCAGTACTGCTTCCCGAGGATCCGTGTAGGAGTATATTTTGACCCACCCCCGCACACCGAACACGCCGGAAATACGTCCCAGCACTATCGGTTCGGGTGCCAAAAGATCAGTTGCTCGCAGCAGCCTTACGATGCTGTTTCAGCAGCGATGCAACGCGGTCTGATGGCTGTGCACCCTGCCCAATCCAGTAATCAGCGCGCTCGAGATCAACCCTGAGGTTCTCCTCGTGCTCCTGCCCGACCGGGTTGAAAAAACCGATACGCTCAATATACCGGCCGTCCCGACGATTTCGGCTGTCGGTCACGACCAGGTGATAAAAGGGACGCTTTTTCGCACCAGCGCGCGAAAGTCGAATACTAACCATTACATTTCCGTATTTGTATAAAAGAGAGGCAGACATGCCTTGACTCGGGCCGGCCCGAGTAGACGGCGCATTGTACGGGAATTGCGCCAAATGTGAAGCGTTTTGGCAGCGAAAATAGTCAAGTATTTCCGTACCTTAGAGCAGCCGCCGCCAATTTGGGGCCGAGGCGACACTTTTCAGCGCGTAAACGGGCGAAAAATCAGCGCATTCCTGGTGGCATTCCGCCGCCTGACATCCCCCGCATGAACTTCTTCATGCCGCCCCTGGAGACTTTCTTCATCATTTTCTCCATCTGCAGATGCTGCTTGAGGAGGCGGTTGACGTCCTGGATCTGCTGCCCCGCCCCCCCCGCGATACGTTTCTTGCGAGATCCATTTATGGTCTTGGGAAAACGGCGCTCCGATGGGGTCATGGAATTGATGATCGCAATCTGGCGGCGAATCATTGTCTCGTTGGCGCCGTCTTTCAACGCCGCGGGATTGACGTTCCCGGGCAGCGGCAGCTTCTCCAGCATGGAAGCAAGGCCGCCCATATTCATCATTTGCTCGAGCTGATCCCGAAGGTCCGCGAGGTCGAAACCACGTCCCTTCTTTAGTTTATTCGCCAGCTTTTCCGACTGTTCCTTGCTGACCTTCTGTTCGATCTCCTCGACCAGCGTCAGCACGTCGCCCATTCCGAGAATTCGCGACGCCACCCGGTCCGGATGGAATGCCTCGAGCGCGTCGACCTTTTCACCGACGCCCATGAAACGAATCGGTTTACCCGTCACCTCGCGGATCGAAAGCGCGACACCACCCTTGGCATCTCCGTCTGTTTTGGTGAGCACGATGCCGGTCAACGGCAGACTATTATCGAAAGCCGTCGCCGAATTAACAGCGTCCTGACCCGCCATACTATCGACGACGAACAGGGTCTCGTGAGGTTGCGCAGCCGCATGCACCTCGATCACTTCCTGCATCATTTCGCCGTCAACGTGCAACCTGCCGGCGGTATCGACGATGAGGACATCTGCAAAGGAACGGCGGGCCTCGTCAAGTGCGCGACGAACGATCGCGGTCGGTTGTTCAGTCGGTTCGCTGGCGCAATGAAGCGCTTTCACTTCGCCGGCGAGTGTCTGAAGTTGGAGTATCGCGGCAGGCCGGTGCACGTCGACGCTCACGAGCATTACTTTCTTCTTATCCGCGTCGATAAGTCGCTTGGCGAGCTTCGCCGCCGTTGTCGTCTTGCCCGCTCCCTGCAAACCGGCCAGAAGAATAACGACCGGAGGTTGCGCCCTGAGATCCAGCGGCGCCGATTCACTACCGAGGATGCGAACCAGCTCGGCGTGAATGATCTTCACCAACGCCTGGCCCGGCGTAAGGCTCTTGCCAACCTCTTCGCCGAGAGCACGCTCGCGAATGCGATCGACAAAGGTCTTCACGACAGGTAAGGCGACGTCCGCTTCCAGCAACGCCAGACGAACTTGACGCAACGTATCCTTGATGTTGGTCTCGGTCAGCCTGCCCTTGCCAGATAGTTGGCGGGCAGCATCCGAGAGACGGCCACTTAGATTGTCAAACATCAGGCAATTCTAACGCGGCCTGACGGCCGCTGCTATCGCTCGCGCGCTGGCATTGTCCCCGCATGGGGAGGCGCGCTCCTACACGGTCAGCTGCTATCGCTCGCGCGCTGGCATTGTCCCCGCATGGGGAGGCGCGCTCCTACACGGTCAGAACGGTACCGCGCGATAGCATTTTGATGTTTTTCCCAGGTGCTGCCTGTTTAACTTGTTCATATATCTTGTCTTCTTCACCGGGTTTCATCCCGGTGAGCCAGATTTCAGGATCATGGCGGAGACGCTGCAAATCGTCCGTCAAGGTCCTGGGTGTGTAGTGACCGGAATCTGCAGCGAGTTCTTGCATCTCGTCGGGAAAAGAAACCTCGATAACGAGCACCCTGAGATCGTGACAGGCATTCAGAACCGGCCAAAGCGTCTCGTTGGTCTTCGTATCGCCACTGACCGCAAATGCGCCGCCGGAATTCTGCACCGTGAACCCGAGTGAGGGAACCGAGTGCATAACGTCGACGGCATAGAAGTGCGCGGTGATTAATAGTGACCGTATCACCCGGGCTGCAGACATGATATCGAAGCATCGGGTTATGCGGTGAAGGCAGCTTCGCGAAATCAGGCCAGATTACGCCGTTGAAAAGGTGATCCTGAACGGCGCGAAGCGTCTCTTCGCGCGCGTAAACCGTCAGTGGTATCTCGAAATTCTCGTCGAAGACGCGATCAGCAAGCATCGGCAACCCGGCAATATGATCGAGATGTGCATGCGTCAGGAAAACGTGGCGAATAGAATCGAGGTCCTGGAGATCGAGGTCACCAATACCAGTGCCCGCGTCGATCAGGACATCATTGTCGATCAGCATTGCAGAGGTTCGCGCGCCGGCGCCAATACCACCACTGCAACCAAGCACGCGAATTCGCATAACGAGGGTTCTCTTGAACTACGCCATATGGGATGATCTGACGTTAGGTTAATGCCCATTGGGTTTCTGTGTCTCAAATCACAATTATTCCGCTCTATCTGCTCGCAGCATCGGCATTCGCAATGGGCCGACTGCCTCGATTTGATGAACAGTCCCGACCCTACTTCCTCGTTGCGATCGCGTTCGCCGCGGTCGGCGTCGCACTGCATGCCCAAAACCTGTTCGCGTTGATGTTGCCCGGCGAGGGCTTTGACCTGTCGATCGGCAGTGCTGCATCGATGATCGGGTTGGAGCTCGCCTTGATCGCCTTGATCGCCTCGATCGAACCCACGTTGCGCGGCATGAGCGCCGGCATGTTGCTGTTGTCGGCCGCTACGGCATGGTTGATGGGCCCGTCCACCGACCCGGGTAGCGGGCTTGCAATGGCATGGCAGGTTCGAGCGCACATCCTGATTGCATTACTCTCCTATGGACTGTTGACGGTCGGCGCCATAGTCGCCATTTACGCAGTGATCCAGGAGCGACGACTTCATTTGGCCCGCTTTACAGCGGTCAATCGGCTTTTCGCGCCGCTGGAGACTACCGAAAAACTACTGATCGGGATTACTGGCGCGGGTTTTGCTGGCCTGACATTGTCCATCGCGTCCGGTTTGTCCTTCGTTGAGGACCTGGTCGAACAGCACCTTGCGCATAAATTTGCGCTGTCACTGCTCGCCTGGATCGTGTTCGGAATCTTGCTCGCCGGTCGATTCTTCGCCGGCTGGCGCGGCAAGCGCGCGGTTAAACTCTACCTGTGGGGATTTGCCACCTTGTGCCTCGCGTATTTCGGCAGCCGCGTCATCTTGCAGGAGATTTTCGGCCAGAGCTGGCACTGAGACAGCCGTTCTTGACAGCTTGCTAACGGCCTGTTGAACTGCCTTTCCTATGCCTGACTTGGAGGTGCCCTTCTTTTGGGCGACGACGTTCCGCTAGCCGGCCTCATCAGCCTGCTGATTGTTTTGCTCATGCTTTCCGCCTTTTTCTCGGGCTCGGAAACGGCCCTCATGAGTCTCAACCGCTACCAGCTGCGACACAAATCACGTCAAGGTCACCGCGGTGCGCGCCTCGCGGAAAGATTGTTGAAACGCCCCGATCGCCTTATCGGCTTGATATTGCTCGGCAACAACCTCGTTAACTTTTCGGCCGCATCTCTGGTCGCGGTGATTGCCTTCGAAATCGGAGGGCAGCCAGCCGTCGCATTGGGCACCTTGATTCTGACCCTGGCTGTTTTGATCTTCTCGGAAGCAGCGCCGAAAACGCTCGCCGCAATGCATCCGGAACGGCTCGCCTTTCCGGCAGCGATGATCTACTACCCGTTGTTGAAGATTACCTACCCTATCGTCTGGCTTACGAACGCCGCATCGAACGGCGTCCTGTTCCTGCTCGGTGTTCGCGACAGTGACAGCGATCTGCAATCGCTGACGCGCGAGGAACTTCGGACCGTCGTGCACGAAGCCGGCGCGCGAATTTCTACCCGCTACCGCAAAATGCTGCTGAGCATTCTCGATCTCGAACAGGTCACTGTCGACGACGTCATGGTTCCACATAATGAAATCGTAGGAATCGACCTGGACAGCGACAGCGCGGAGATTGAATCCCTTATCAGGACGAGCCAGCACACACGACTGCCTGCGTACCGCGACAACATCGACCAGGTAGTCGGAATATTGCATTTGCGCAAGCTGGCGAATCTCGCGCAACAGGACCTCACTCGAGACAACTTGCTTCGCTTGCTTTCGGAACCGTACTTTGTTCCAGAGGGCACGCCGTTGAGTACGCAACTGGTGCAATTCCAGAGACGCGGTGAGAGGACCGCACTGGTTGTCGATGAGTATGGCGATATCCAGGGCATTGTCACATTGGAGGATATCCTCGAAGAGATCGTCGGCGAGTTCACGACCGACCCGGCGGACGACGAGGATGATGTCGTTAACGAGGGGTCGGATACTTTTCTGGTCGATGGCGCAGCCAACATACGCGAAATAAATCGTTCTCAAGACTGGAACTTACCGACGGATGGTCCGAAGACGATGAACGGCCTGATCATCGAGATGCTCGAGACAATTCCCGCACCGGGTACTTGTCTGAAGATTAATGGTTACCCGATTGAGATCGTCGAGGCCGACGACAATCGAATACGATCTGTGAGAGTCGGTCAACAGATTTCGGCGTCCGCACCGACGCCTTGACCGGCTTTACCAGGCCGCGTCCAGCGCCTCGCCCAAACGGCGCACGCCGCAGACCTCTATCCCCTTAGGCACCCGCTTCGGCACGTTACCCGCAGGAACAATTGCCTTCGTAAATCCCTGTTTCGCAGCAGCCGCGATCCGCTCCGTGCCGAACCGAACCGGTCTGATTTCTCCAGCCAGACCGATTTCACCGAAACATACCATTCGCTCCGGACAGGCGCGGTCTCGAAAACTCGAAACGATCGCCAGCACGGTGGGCAAATCAACCGCCGTCTCGCCAATCCTCAAACCGCCGACGACATTGACGAAAACGTCTTCGTCGCCGAGTGCCAGGCTGCCGTGACGTTGAAGTACCGCGAGCAAGAGCGCCAGGCGGTTCTGATCAATGCCTTGTGCAAGTCGCTTCGCATAGTTGCTGTTGCCATCAGCAACCAGTGCCTGTATCTCGACAAGCAGCGGGCGACTGCCTTCCCATGCGACGGACACGATACTTCCAGGTTCGTTGACCGAATCGCGCGAAAGGAAAATCGCTGACGGATTACTGACCTCGCGAAAACCGGTTTCGGTCATCGCAAACACACCCATCTCACCACTCGCACCGAAACGATTCTTCACAGACCGGATCATTGTGTAACGACTGGCCGGATCGCTCTCGAAATACAGCACCGTATCGACCATATGTTCGACAACGCGGGGACCCGCGATGGCGCCTTCCTTGGTTACGTGCCCAATCAGAAACACGGACACTTCGTTTTGTTTTGCAAACTGCACCAAACGCCCCACGCTCTCGCGTAGCTGCGCGACAGAGCCCGGCGCTGACGGAAGATGTTCGCAGGTCATCGTCTGAATCGAATCCACGACAAGCACTTTCGCATTGCATCGCGAATGCCTGCTCGAGCACGTTTTCGATCGACGTATCTGCCAGCAGGTTCATCGCGATGCGTCGAGTCCGAGCCTGATGGATCGCTGTCCGATCTGCCGCAAGGATTCCTCGCCAGTCGCGTAGCAAACGGGCAGGTCGGTCATCAGGGTGGCAGAGACTTGTTGAAGCAAGGTCGACTTGCCGACGCCCGGATCGCCGCCTAGCAACGTCACGGCACCTGGAACCAGCCCGCCACCGAGAACACGGTCGAATTCGCTAAACCCCGTCCCATGACGCTGCTCGACGTCACCCGGCAATTCCCCCAACTTTTGGGTCGAGGGGCCGGAGCGTGACACGGACACCGGCGCCGAGAACGTCGTCTCTGCCAGCGTATTCCACATCAGGCAGTCGGGACATTGGCCCGCCCACTTTACGCTGTGTGCGCCGCATTCGGCGCAAACATAGGCTTTCTTAGCCTTTGCCACGATTTGCCTACCCCTGCAACCGTCGTGATTCAGTCGGATGGCGCGCGGAAAATCGCTCCAGGTCCCGCCCCTCATATCTCAACTGGTTGTTAAGTATGGGGTTAGTGATCCAGGAGGCCGATTTGGCGCGACGCCTGCTCAGATTATTGTTAAATTCGCAAAAAGCGCGACAAGTCAATGATATCACCGCATCCAGAATCCGTATTACATAAAAAGTGCCAACCCTATCTCATTACGGCTGCTTGCATTTACATATAATTTTGCCCTTAAAACAGGGACATGACGCACTTTGAACACGGGAAACAACCCCAAACGAAATCGACTTATCGCTCTGAGCTTCGTCAGTGTCTTGTTGTTGCTGGTCTACGGCCCGCTCGCGCAGTGGTTTGTGACCGCCGATCGTCTTATTTTCGACCAGTTCGCAAGCAGCCTGCCTGCCCAGCCCCTGACCAATACCTATATCGTCAGCATTGACCCTCAGCGTGCGACGAGTAGCGATGTGCTGAATCAATATGGCAAGGTCCTCGAGAAACTGCAGGACGTCAGGGCGAAGCGAATTATTCTGGCGAATCCGCCGAATATTCCCATGACCGACGAGCTACCCGGATGGTCGGCGTTGCTGACCTCTGGAGTCCCGGTATTTGTCCCGTCACGCCATCGCTTCGCAGATGTCTCAAAACACGATGGCTTCGTCAACATCAACGCCGACAGCGACGGCGTGCTGCGACGCTCGGAGCTGTGGCATTTGAACGGAGACGTAATGTCACCGTCGTTGCCTTTGGCTGTTGCACTTGCCGAATCAGCGACGGCCACTGCGCCGCGTTTGTCGAGGTCCGACGATGCCATTTATTTCTCCAAATACGCTGCAGTACCGCGCCTGAGCGTTGCTGAAGTGCTTGACGGAGATTCGACGCTTACCGGATCCACTGTTTTTGTCGACTCCGACCCCACCATCGTCGGTGCCGAAGCCCTGCTGCCATCGGGTCAATTTGTTACGACGTCGGAATTGACCGCCGCGCTGCTGGCTAATATCGAGAACGATCAGATGATAATTGCGCCGACCTGGGTCAAAGCAATGGAATGGCTGGCGCCTGTATTGCTCGCGATTGTCTCCGTGCTCTTCATGCCCGATCGCAATCGCCGCGAAATCGCGGTTTTTGCGCTGACGACCGTTTTCTCGCTGCTGTTGCTGGAGGCATTACTGCTCCTGGGACTGAATATCCGCATTGATCTCGGCCGTCCCATTCTGATTTTTGCCGGGGTCGCCATTCTCTGCGCCTACCTCGCGGCAAACGTCAAGAAGGTTTCGGTCGACGCGCTGAAGAAAGGCTCCGACTTCCTTTCAGCGGGACGACTCGAACCGGCCTTTGCAGAGTTCCGGCGCTGCAATCCTTCCGAGACGGTGGCAGCTTTGATGTACAAGTTGTCGCTGGCATTCGAAGACCAGGCGAAGCCGGAACGCGCCGAGGCCGTACTCGAATGGATGAAGCGAACACACACGGCAAATGCGCAGGAAAACCTGTCGCCGAAAAAACTCAGTGGCGTGCCCCAACGACTGGGGCGCTACGTCATTCAACGTCGAATTGGCCGCGGGGCGATGGGCGCGGTTTACCTCGGTAAGGACCCGCGCATCAATCGCGCGGTGGCGGTCAAGGTTATTGCTATTGAAAAGGAATTCGAGGACGAGGAACTCAAGGAAGCGCGATTGCGGTTCTATCGGGAGGCCGAATCTGCCGGCCGCCTGACACACCCAAATATCATCACCGTCTATGACGCGGGCGAAGACAAGGGGCTCGCCTACATCGCCATGGAATATGTGCCGGGCATCCCGCTCAGGGACTTCACGGATCCAAAAAGACTACTTGCGCCCAAACGAGCGCTGGAGCTTTGTGCAGCAACGGCTGAGGCGCTGGATTACGCGCACAACCAGGGCGTGATTCACCGCGATATCAAACCGGCTAACCTGCTCTACAACCCGAAAGACGGCTCATTGAAGATCAGCGACTTTGGCGTTGCCCGAATGACGGACAACAATCGCACCAAGACGGGTATCGTGCTGGGCACCCCGATGTACATGTCTCCGGAGCAGCTGGGCGCTGAAGATCTCACCGGACTATCGGACTTATTTTCACTTGGTGTTACCCTGTACGAACTCATGGTTGGTGAGGTCCCGTTCAAAGCAACGAACATTGCGGTGCTAATGACAAAAATAACATCTGAAGATCCATCCCCGGTGTCCTCTCGACGTGCCGGGATACCGCCCAGTGTTGATGCTGTGCTTTCCAAAGCGCTGGCGAAACGACCCGAAGATCGCTTTTCCTGTGGTGCCGAAATGGCCATTGCGCTGCGGAATTGTGCGAGATTCTCATAACAAAGCAACGAGCGATAAAGAACTAAATTAATGAGTCTTCGCGGAAAAATTGATTTTGCCGAGATCACCGATACCGGCCGCGTGCGCGAGCACAATGAGGATGCCATCGGGTCGGTTCCCGAAATCGGGCTGATGGTGCTGGCCGACGGTATGGGCGGCTATAACGCGGGTGAAGTCGCCAGTGGCATCGCCGTGCAGATTGTCACAGAACTGGCCACGGTCGGAGCTGGCCGCGAAGAGCGTGATGATATCGACCCGCATAGCGGCCTGATGCGCCAATCGATCGTGCTTCGGGACGCCGTTTACCGCGCCAACAAGATCATTTTCCAGACGGCGCAAAGCCAGACGCACTGCGAGGGAATGGGCACGACGATTGTCGCCTGTATGTATTACGACAACAAAGTGTCAATCGCCCACGTTGGCGACTCTCGGGCCTACCGATTGCGCGGTGGCGAACTGGAGCAGATAACCCTCGATCATTCCTTGCTGCAGGAACTGGTCGACCGGGGCTTCTACTCGGAAGAAGAGGCGCAGCGGTCCACCAATCGAAATTACGTTACGCGCGCCCTGGGTGTCGAACCGACCGTTGAGGTCGAGGTTCATGAACACGACGTACTTCCTGACGATGTCTATCTGCTGTGTTCCGACGGCTTGCCTGACATGGTCGAAGATGACGATATTCACTTAACTATCAGTACTTTTAATGCTAGTCTTGAGGTAGTTGGTCAACAGCTTGTCGACTTGGCCAACGACCACGGCGGGCGGGACAACATCTCGGTGATGCTTGCGCAGGTAATAGAACCCTTCCCAGCGAAGAAGGGTCTGCTAGCAAAAATTGCCGGGTGGTTTCGCTCATAAGGGATGCAGCGGTCTAAGAGCGAGTAAACATGGCACGGTTATTTTTAAGTCTGGACAATCAGGTTCTGGCCGAATACAACATGACGAAGGAGCGCTACACGGTTGGGCGCCTTCCTGACAATGATGTACGGATTGATAATCCAGCGGTCAGTGGGCATCACTCCCTGATTATTAATATTCTCAATGACTCTTTCCTTGAAGATCTGAACAGTACCAATGGCACATACGTCAACGGCAAACTGATCAAAAAGCACGCGTTGCAACACGGCGACGTGATTACGATCGGCCATCACCAGCTTCGTTTTTCGGACCAACAAGCGCCCGAGAACGAGCAGGATGAATTCGAAAAGACGATGGTAATTCCGGCCGGTCAGCAAAACGCCGACCAGCTGGCGAAAGCCGAAAAGGCGGCGGAAGCCGCCGCAGAGGCTGCCAGGCAAGAAGCCGGCTCCGAGGCTGAATCCGAAGCCGCAGCTGCCGTCAGGTTGGACCCCGAAGAGGCCGCCGCTCTTGATGACACGCCGCCGCTCGCGAAACAAGAGCGCGTGCGTCCAACAGAGACGCTAACCGGAATCGATGCGTCACAAGCGCCCAGTGCCCTGCCACTTGCGAAGCTGCAGGTCCTAAGCGGCGCATTTGCGGGACGAGAACTCGAGTTAACCAAAGCCCTGACAACGTTGGGCCGACCCGGCGTGCAAGTAGCAGCAATTACGCGCCGCGCGGAGGGTTATTACATCGTTCATGTCGAATCGGGCAAAGAGGGTGATTATCCGCTGGTCAACGGTGAGCCAATCGGCCCCCAGGCCAAGAAGCTCGCGGACAATGACGTCGTGCAGCTGGCCGGCGTGAAGATGGGATTCTTTCTGTCCTAGGGCCTGTTAGCACTTAACCACTTCACTGTCTTCGCGATTCATTACGCCGCACACGAGTTCGTATGGAATTGCGTCCGCATAGGGCGCAACTTCCTCCACAGGCAGCCCGTCCCCCCAAAGCGTCGCAATATCACCGACGGAGTCTCGCGAATCTGGCCCGAGATCGACGGCTATCATGTCCATCGAGACGTTACCGATCAGCGGCACTTTTCGACCATTAATCAACACCGGCGTGCCGCTTCGAAAATGACGCGTATATCCGTCTCCATAACCCGCCGAAATTATGCCTAGCCGGGTATCAGTGTCGGCAATATAACTGCCTCTGTAGCCCACCATCGCGCCACTGACCAACGGCTTTGTCGCGATGAGCCGCGCCTCGAACTGCATCACGGGCTTAAGCCCCAATTCAACGCCGGTCTTGTCTTCAAAGGGCGAGACACCGAATAAGGCAATCCCTGGACGAATCCAGTTGTCGCCATGGAAGCCGAATTCTCGCCTCGCGTCAGACACCGCGGGCCAACCCAGAATACCGGGCGTATTGCCAATACTGACTGCACCGTCGAAACCATTAATAATGGGCTTGAAACGACTCAGCTGGTTGATTGTCGTGTTCGCCTCGAGCTCATCTGCGCTGGAGAGGTGCGTCATCAATCGCAGCTCGCCAATGGCGGGCATCGCCTTCATCCTGCTAATAATTTCTTCCGCGTCTGCGGGCGAAAATCCGAGACGGTTCATTCCTGTGTCGAACTTGAGCCAGACAGTAATGGAGCCGGCAGTCATCGCCTCCAGAAGCTCCAGCTGTTCACTACAATGAACCACCGGTTCGAATCCCGATGCGACGGCGGTCTGCAGCTCGACCTCGTTCATAACGCCAGCCAACAGAACGATCGGTGCACTGATTCCATTTTTCCGAAGTTGCACGGCCTCTGGCACGCGCGCAACTGCAAATGCGTCGACGTCGGTCAGGTGCTGGGCTACGGTCACCATCCCGTGACCATAGGCATTTGCCTTGATCACGGCCATTACCTTGGAGTCAGGTGCTGCGTGACGGACAATATCGAGGTTATGTTTTAGTGCGCCGAGCCGGATAAGCGCTCGAGCCCCAAAGCTCACGGATACGCCTCTTCCGCGTAGGCATCGGGCACCCAGTTTTCAAACTTGGTGTAACGCCCGACAAACGTCAGGGGGAAATCACCAATGGGGCCATTACGTTGCTTGGCGATCGCTATGTCCGCGATTCCTTTGCGTGGCGTGTCCTGGTTATAGACTTCCTCGCGGTAGATAAAGACGATCAGGTCGGCATCCTGCTCAATGGCGCCCGATTCGCGAAGGTCGGACATCACCGGTCGTTTGTCCGTACGCTGTTCAACGCTTCGGTTGAGCTGTGACAACGCAATCACCGGAACTTCGAGCTCTTTGGCGAGCGCTTTCAAACCACGCGAGATTTCGGATATTTCGGTTGCCCGGTTCTCCTTGCTCCCTTCGACCTGCATCAGCTGAAGATAATCGATAACGATGAGGCCGAGACCGTGCTCACGATGCAGTCGCCTCGACCGCGCACGGATCTCGGTCGGCGAGAGGCTCGGCGTGTCATCGATGAAGATCGGTGCGTCCGACATCAGCTGCACGGCAGTATTGATCCGGGACCAATCCTCGTCCGGGAAATTACCGGTGCGAAGATGGGTCTGGTCGACGCGACCCAGTGATGAAATCATGCGGAACGCCAGCTGTTGCGAAGGCATCTCCATCGAGAAGATTGCCGTTGGGACTTTAGACCCTATCGCCGCGTTCTCCGCGATGTTCAATGCCAGGGTAGTCTTACCCATCGACGGACGACCGGCGATGATCACGAGGTCACCCGCTTGCAGGCCGGCTGTCATTTTATCGAATTCGTGATAGCCGCTGGAAACACCGGTGATACTGCCGTCGGACTGATGCAGCAGATCGATCCGATCGACCGCCTCGGGCAATATTTGCTTGAGCGACCGAAAACCCTTGCGACCGCGACTGCCTTTCTCGGCAATCTCGAAGACCCTGCGCTCGGCATCATCGAGGACCTCGGACGCGGTACGTCCGTCTGTTGCAAACGCGTTGCCACTAATCTCATTGCCCGCATTGATCAAAGCGCGAAGCGTAGAGCGTTCACGGATGATTTTGGCATAGGCTCGCGCGTTCGCTGCACCGGCAGTCTCATTCGCCAGTGTGGCCAGGTACTCGAGACCACCGGCCTGCTCCAATTCGCCACAGCCATCCAGATGTTCGGATAATGTGACGACGTCACACGGGCTGCCGCCTTCGACCAGTTTGCCGATAGCAGCGAATATGAGTCGATGGTCCTTGCGGTAAAAATCGTCGACGACGACCACGTCCGCAACTTTGTCCCAGGCCTGAGCATTGAGCATCAGGCCTCCGATCAGTGCTTGTTCGGCCTCAATGGAGTTAGGCGGCACCTTGAGGCGCTGCTCAGCACCCCCTCCTGCGTAGCCATCGTCCAAAGCACGCACCATCTTATGGGTTCCCCTGCAAGTCAGTCGTGAAATTCAAAGCTGACTTAAAGGTAACACAGCCAGACGTCACTCGGCAGCAACAACCCGCAGTGTGATTTCAGCATCAACTTCGCTGTGCAGATGAACGCCGATAGCAAACTCACCCAGCTCATGAATCGGGCCGTCCGGCATGCGTATTTCAGCGCGTTCGACCTCAACCTGTATGCCGGCCAGCGCCTCAGCGATGTCGATTGGGCCGACGGAACCGAACAGCTTGCCTTCGCTGCCAGCGTTTGCCGGTATGACAACTTCCAGACCGTTGATGGCCTTAGCGCGGGTCTTGGCTTTCGCGATTTCCTCAGCAGCTGCTTTCTCGAGCTCGGCACGCCGCGCTTCGATAGCTTTCATATTACCGGGCGTCGCCAGAGCGGCCTTGCCCTGCGGCAGAAGATAATTCCGGCCGTAGCCAGGCTTAACTTTAACCATATCGCCGATTCCACCGAGGTTTTCGACACTTTCCAACAAAATAACGTTCATTATTCGAACCTTCTATGCTCTCTTCAGACGACGCCTGAAATCAAACCAGGCGTCCATGTAACCAAATACCGCCAGTGCCGTCATCAGCAGTACCTGCAAGAACGGCAGTAGCGCATAGACGGCAACCAATGCCGCCAGCGGTAACTGTCTTTCCGCGTGCATCCAATGCACGATTGCCAGACCCTGGATCCAGAAGACCACGAACAGAACGAACGCGAGATTCTGCAGCCAAGCCACGTCAACTATGAACGCCAATAGCGACGTTACTGCCATAGTAAACGCGATGACACGTCCCAAATTCAAATTCCGAAACCAGCCAAAATCGCGGGTTTCCCGCGGCAGGCGCTTGTAAAGCGCGTACCCCAGCAGCAATCCAACCGTATACAGCATCCAAAATGCCAGCACGGCTGATAACGTCATTACCTCTGCAGTGAGCAATTCCAAGTTCAGCTGCAGATTATTCTTCTCTACGAGCTCGGCCATCAGCGTCATATACGGCTGCCAAAATGACACCGGATCGACCACGACCACATAAAATCCCAACATCGCCAGTGCGGCAACGATCACCGACACTTGCACCGTCAGCGTCAGCGACCTCGAACCTGACAACAATGCCGCCAACAGGAACACGGGCAGCCACGTTCCCAACATCAGCGCCACGATCGACGAGATTGAGACGCCGAACAGCAGTGACACCGTCAACAAAACCGACGCAGCAATGCACGCTTCAATTACGGCGAGCTTCGTTCCTTGCCCAAGGACCAACAGGACCATAATGACACCACTGGTCAACTGCGGCGCCGGTAAGAGCAGCGTTACTGCCAGTCCCAGTCACGGCGTTCTGTGGCCTTGATACGAGCCACGCGGCGATCGCCTGCACCGGCCTTAGCCCTTGGCTTTTAGTGCCGGTCGGTGTACGGCAGCAGCGCGAGAAAACGGGCCCGCTTTACTGCAGTCGCCAGCTGGCGCTGATAGTGAGCCTTGGTCCCCGTAATACGACTCGGAACGATCTTGCCCGTTTCGCTAACGTAAGCCTTGAGTAGGTTGAGATCCTTGTAATCGATCTCTTTAATGCCCTCAGCGGTGAAGCGGCAATATTTACGCCTGCGTGAATAACGACTCATTGCAATTCTCCTCAGGCGCTTTTAGCGGTTGTTGCGTCCGCTGCGTCATCGCCACTGTCTTCTGTTGCCACACTTTCTGCGTCAGCGGGCGCTTCGTCCTTCGCCGGCTCTTCTGTCGCAGCCTCGGCCGGCGCTTCGTCCTTCACTGGCTCTTCTGTCGCAGCCTCGGCCGGCGCTTCGTCCTTCGCTGGCTCTTCTGTCGTCGCCTCGACATCAGCAGCATCTTCAGCCTCGGCCGCCGCTTCTTTTGCGGCCGCTGCTGTGCGCATCGCTGCCTCGGCTACGGCCTTGGCGTCGCGTCGCTGCTGGGCCTCTTTCTCCTTGGCTTTTTCTTCAGCTACGGCTACCGCCATGGGCGACGCCTCGGTCACCGCTTCGTCGCGGGAAATCACCAGATGACGCAAAACGGCATCGTTGAACTTGAATGCGGTCTTGATCTCGTCGACCACGGAGAAATCGCACTCAATATTCAGCAGAGCATAGTGCGCTTTGTGGATCTTGTTGATCGGGTGCGCCATTTGGCGTCGGCCCCAGTCTTCGTTGCGGTGAACGGTACCGCCGGATTCGGTCACCATGCCGTGGTAGCGTTCCACCATCGCAGGTACCTGCTCGCTCTGGTCCGGATGAACCAGAAACACGATTTCGTAATGTCTCATTGTGTTTCCCTTGTGGATGAAATCACATTGGGTAATCTAGCGTCTTTCCAGACTACCCTTATGGATTACAGCTACCCGGCAAATCCGGTATAGCAAGAGGTCAAAACCCACCCATCTGAGCGGGAGGCGCATCCTACCCAACGATCCGGCAAGACGCAAGCCAAAAATCCCTGAATTTCAACGATCTGGACACCTGCCCACTAGCGGCCCTGTCGTACGATCTCGTAAAGACAGATCCCGGTGGCAACCGAAACATTCAGGCTTGTCACGGCTCCGCGCATCGGCAAACTGACAAGCATGTCGCAGCGGCTCGCCAGACCCTTGCTCAGGCCGGAATGCTCACGACCCATCACCAGCGCGACCGAGCCCGTGAGATCGGCATCGAAGAGGCTAATCTCGGCCTTGTCGCTGGTTCCAACGCAGCACACGCCATAGTCCCGGAGCCAGGCCAGTACGCGACCCAGGTTGGCAACGGGGACAAACGGCAGCTGTTCGGCGGCCCCGGCCGCGACTTTGCTGACGGTGGGCCCCAGACCGGCGGCGCCATGACGCGGTACCACGACGGCGTCTACACCGGCCGCATCGGCGGTCCGCATGCAGGCGCCAAGGTTGTGTGGGTCCTGCACGCCATCCAATACCAAGAGCAGCACTCCGGCAGCATCATCGCGCTGCAAGCGCTCCTCGATCATCGTACGCAATCCCGCCTCGTCCATTACGGTGCTGCGTCTGACCTCGGCGACGATGCCCTGGTGCCTTGCTTCGCCGCTAATCTGTGTCAGTCTCGCTCGATTGGCTGCCTGTATCTCGATGCCCGCTTTACGCGCCTCCGAAATAACCGCCTGAACTCGCGGGTTTTCGGTCTGGTACTCCGCGTAAATCTGCCGAATGCCCGCCGCACCGCCAATGAGTAGTTGTTCAACCGCTCGCAAGCCCGTCACATAGCGGGACTTGCTCATGCGCGCCGCTTCCTGCGGCCCGTTGTCCGGCCCTTCCCGGGCCTGGTTGGCTCGACGTCGACCGGCCGAAAATCGATTTTCCGGGTTTCCATGTCAACCCGTTGAACCCTCACACGCATTGCTTCACCCAGACTGAAGGCAGTTCCACTGCGCTCGCCGATCAGGCGTTGGGAGCCTGCATCGTACTTGTAGTAATCATTGGCCAGGCTGGTTACGTGAACCAGCCCATCCGTCATCAGATCGGTTATCTGCACGAACAGGCCGAAATTCGTGACGCCGGTAATGACCCCGTCAAACTCGTCGCCAACATGACCTTCCATGTACTGGCACTTAAGCCAGGCCTCGACATCGCGAGTCGCCTCCTCCGCTCGTTTCTCATGCGACGACGTTATAGCACCCAGACGCTCCATGTCCTTCGGCGAGTAGTCGTAGCGCCCCGGCTTACCGCCACGCACGATGTGCCGGATCGCACGGTGCACGAGGAGATCGGGAAAGCGACGAATGGGCGACGTGAAGTGCGCGTAGGACGCCAACGCCAGTCCGAAGTGACCAATATTCGTCGGCGAGTATTCGGCGTGTGTCAGGGACCGAAGCATGGCCATCGTGATGGCGGCACTGTCAGGTCGATCTTTGATCTGCTGAGTAAGCTGCGTGAAGTGGCGTGGCTCAACATGATCCGGATGCGCGACCTTCAAACCCAATGACACGAGATACAGACGCAGGTCATTGAATCGATCCGGGTCAGGCTTGGGATGCACGCGGTAAAGCCCGGGTATGCGCTGCTTCTGCAGGAACTTCGCCGCCTCCACGTTGGCCGCGATCATGCACTCTTCGATAAGGCGGTGCGCATCATTGCGCGGAACCACCTCTATGCGGTCGATCTCGCCGTCGTCGTTAAGTTTGAACTTTGTCTGTGGCAGATCGATCTCGATCGCACCACGCCGGCCGCGCGCGTTGGCAAAGGCGCGGTACAGGCCGTGCAACTCCCGAATTGACGACTGCAGGGCTTTCGGCACCGAGGTATTGTCCTTTCCTTCCAGGAAGTCGCTCACCTGGCTGTAGGTCAACCTCGCTTTGGAGCGCATCACCGCCTCGTAAAACGTCGAGCGCGTCACTTTTCCCTCACCACTAACGCGCATCTCGCAGACCATACAAAGCCGGTCAACTTTTGGGTTAAGCGAACACAGACCGTTACTCAATACTTCGGGCAACATCGGCACGACTCGATCAGGAAAATACACTGACGTCCCGCGGCGTGTTGCCTCCTTGTCAAGATCTGTTCCCACGCTGACGTAATGCGACACATCGGCGATCGCGACCAGCAATTTCCAACCGCCTCCCGACTTCTCGCAGAGAACCGCGTCGTCGAAATCACGTGCGTCTGCGCCATCAATAGTGACGAGATTCGAATCGCGAAGGTCTGTTCGTCCTTCCTTGGCTTTGCCGGGAACTTCACTGCCAAACGCCTTGATCTCGGTCAGTACGGATTTTGGCCACTCGAAGGGAATTGCGTGTGAGTGAATAGCGATATCGGTGGCAATACCTTTCTCGCCAGGCGCGCCGATGACCGTGATGATGCGTCCGGTTGCCTGCTCGACCCGAGATGGATAGTCGAGAATCTCAACCACCACCATGTCGCCGGCCTGCGCTTTGCCGGCCTCGCCCTTGGGAATCAGGATACGATGCGAGATTCTCGAGTTGTCCGGCACCACGAGTCCAATGCCGCGTTCACGGATGAACTGACCCGCGATTTGTCGGGTTCCACGTTCGAGTACGTCGACCAGCTCGCCCTCCGCACGACCACGACGATCCAGGCCCGTGACCCGAATAGCGACCCGATCACCGTCGAATAACGAGCGCATCTCGCGCGCCGACAAGTAAATATCCTCTGGCTCGCGATCATCACGAACAACAAATCCGAAGCCATCACGGTGACCACTCACGGTCCCTGTGACGAGATCGAGCTTGGCGGTCAGACAGTATTCGCCGCGGCGATTTTCGAGGATTTGCCCCGCGCGGACCATCGCGTGCAGGCGATCGACCAGGAGCGAGCGCATGCGCTGGCCCTTAAGATCAAAAGCTTTAAGAATCTCTTCTGATTTCAGCGGCTTGCCAGCCTCGTTCAAGAAGTCTATAAGCTGACTTTGGCTGGGAATTGGGTGCTTGTAAGGCTTGCTCTTGCGAGCGCCTTTGGTCTTTTTTGATTTGCCCGGCAAGTGATGCGGCTCCGTAATTTTGTGGCGCTATTAAACGACGATTGACAGATCGCGACTGCTTTGAGTACAGTGCGCCACCCATCGGGACTGGATTGTACGCGGTTCCAGACCTGCCGAGGTGGCGGAATTGGTAGACGCGCTGGCTTCAGTTGCTAGCGGGCCGATGTCACTCGTGATGATAATCTACCGAAGAATCACGCGGTTACAGTGCCAAGGTCGACCAAGGGCAATGCGACTGGTATCATTTTTGTCGTATATGCGGTTTGATAAGCTTGTTGAAAATCTGATTGGCTAGTGAAATGCCCAGGTGGCGGAATTGGTAGACGCGCCAGCTTCAGGTGCTGGTCTACGTAAGTAGGTGGAGGTTCAAGGGAATTGGTAGACGCGCGGCGTTCAGGTCGCCGTGTCCTTACGGATGTGCGAGTTCGAGTCTCGCTCTGGGCACCAATCAGACTTAGCTGGAATGCTAGATTCTATCCGAGCATCCAGTTGGTTACGAGATTTCGAACTTAATGAGATCCGTGTTTGGCGATGACAGCGCGCCAGCCACAGATCCCTTGCTTGTCGAGCCCCACCGCTGCTCGCGACTTCCAATAGTCTCTTCTTACTCACGTGCGAGTCACTGTCTTGATAGGACAGTCCTCGGAAGGTATACCGTCAGCTTGGGAAGCGGATGTTCTACCATTGAACTACACCCGCTTTTCAGGGAGTCAGCTCTCATTTGCAGCTCAGTGAGCATAAGAGTGGGAGTAATTGGATTCCAAGCGAATCTGCGAGGCGGAGAGAAGTGTTTCTAAACCGACCGGTCGTTTGAGAATCGCAGTCAGGTGATTTAGACCGACTCTCTGTCCCTGAAATCCATCCCGTCTGCGCATAGGGCAATACTTCGGAATGTCCTTATAGCGCAGCGACTTGAACCGCGGTATTTGATTACTTGGTGGGGTGTAATCACATTGCGCCCTTCAAAGGGTCTATCGGTGCAGAGCTCAATCCCTATTGATGCTGTCCAACTGCACGATACGTCAGCCCGCATCGTATCGCTATTGCTGCTCGTCGCCCTGCTCAATCTGCTCATCCCTATTCCTGGCCGCACGCAGGAGACGGTAGCGAAATCAAATGCTGACAATTCCGACGTCTATATAGAAGAGATTATCGTCACTGCGCAAAGACGTGAGCGTCCGTTGCAAGACGTACCGATAGCAATAACTGTGTTCGAAAACTCGGAAATCGAGGCTCTCAAGCTCACTAATATTGCGGGAGTCGCGAGATATACGCCCAACCTGGTATGGGATCAGAGTTTTCTCGGCGCCGGCAATTTCTCGGCGGTTTTTATTCGCGGTATCGGTCAGTCTGCCAGCTTTTTTGAAAGTAGTGCCGATCCGGCAGTCGGAGTGTACCTGGACGGTGTGTACATCGGCCGTGCCATTGGAGTAGGGTGGCTTCACCGGACGTTGACCGACCTCGCTCGTCTGCGGGGCTACACGACACTGAATATCATCGCGTCATCACGACCGCGTGGCGCGTTGATTGACTGGGATGCCCGGTTTCTGACTCCCAGCGAGTTCACGAATTTCGCAACGGGCCAGACGTTGACGGACGTCGATACAGAAGGGCTAACGGCTACTGTCGAATTGAATGTAGGCGATCTGACAGTCAAGTCGATCACTGGATACAGATCACTTGAGAGTGTGTGGGGTTCAGATACCGACCTGTCTCCATTGACGATTATTGAAAGCACTGTCGAGACTGACCAGGATCAGTTCAGCCAGGAATTCACACTTCAGGGAGGGTCCGGACAACTTTATTGGCTGGCCGGCGCATACTATTTTGAAGAGGACGCCGTCTCAGCAGAGAATTTCGTCCTCGTTATCCCTGACGTTGCAGAAGTGCCGGTCGACCCGGTCTTCGGCGTGCCGAACCCCTTATTCGGAGTGCCGCTGGGAAACATCGGGCCTGGTCCGTCATCGAGTGCTAAGAGCGCTGCCGCGTTCTTCCACCTGGACTACGCGGTGAGCGATCGTCTGTCGGCAATTGCCGGTCTGCGTTATACGCGCGAAGAGAAGACCGCCATCGATAAAAGTGGCCTCGTGGCAAACGGTCAAACCTCGAAAACGTTCAACAAGCTCGCGCCGACGGTCGGGTTGCAGTATCTCGTCGATCCGGGTCTGCAGTTTTACGCAAGCGCTTCACAGGGCTTCAAGAGCGGCGGCTTCAACACGATAGTGTTGATTCCACGAGAAGAATTTTTGCCGTTCAAGCCCGAAGAAATCACTGCTTATGAACTCGGCTTCAAGATGACGCGGGAACGATTCAGCCTGGCCGCGGCGACATTCCTGTATGACTACGAGGACATTCAATTCCCGGTCTTCAATGATGTAGCGCCGGAGTTTCGCAACGCTGCGGAAGCGGAAACGAAAGGAGCCGAGGTCGAGCTCGTCATGGCGCCGACCAGCACAATCAAATTTCAGGCAGGAATCAGTTACCTTGATGCCAAATATACGCGACTCGATGCAGACGACCTTGCGGGGCTGGTTACGCCGATAAGCATCGATAACGATCTGCCGAACGCCCCTGAGTGGACCGCAAATTTCGGTATGCGTTGGTCGACGGATGTCGGACAGCTCGGTCAGTTTACGCTGCGCGGTGACTACTCCTGGCGCGACGACATGTACAAAGACGCCATCAACACACCCGAAGTTAAACAATCCGCTCACGGCTTATTGTTTGCGGCCGCGGAACTCGCGAGCAACGATGCGCGCTGGGCGTTCACGCTGTTTGGCGACAACCTGACCGATGAACGCTACATCGTATCTGGCGGTTCCAATAAACCGGATTTTGGTCTTGCGTATGCAACCTACGCACGGCCGCGAACCTGGGGACTCAGCGCTCGATACAGTTTCGGACAGCCGTCCAATTAGGGCAACGTGGCTTCAGCCTCTTTATTGCTGATGGCGAGAATCGCTTCTCGTTGTTGATCTACGTGGGCCTGGCGCTTCTCGAGGATCTCGGAATAGCGTGGACTGTTCTTTAGCGGCCCAGCGAGCACTCCATCGAACTCGAGCCACCAGCGAAGTTCGGACAGATTCGTGGACCACGACGGAACCATGCCGCCACGGCCGTCGTCGATTAGCGCCTCCAGCGCATCCAGCGCGCCCTCTATATCACCGGAGAACAGCTGCAACCGGTACTCGGTCTCGTGATGTCTCAACGTGTCACTCGCGTTATCGAAGAACGCTTGCAGTGCGGAAAGGATTTGCTCCGCCGCACCAGTCTCCCCGGCGGCACGCAGCGCGGGCAACAAATTATCCAGAAAGGTGTAGTCCGCTGTGGATGCGACCGGTCTTTGCCGAAAATTTCCGGCACCGCCCGTCCCCGGGGCCTCAAATGACATCGCGTAGGCCTCGATAAACTGCTCGGGCCTGTTTGTATGCAACGCATGTTGCAGCGCAAGGTTGTTGATAACGGTGGGAGAAAACTGGCGCGGCGGCAGGGCGCTGCGCAAAGCGGCCAGAGCCATCTCGCCCGCCGGTTCTAGACCCTCTTGTCGGTACGTCAAAGCGATACGCGCAGCGACGCTGACAGGCGCCGTAGGCCCGGCGGCCTCGGCCCGCCGAACGGCCGCTTCGGCTTCCTCCAGCAGACTCGCTGTCAAATAGATCATTGCCATGAACGCGGGGAACTCCGGGTCTTGCGGACTCTTTTCCTCGGCGATTCGAAAATATTCCAATGATCGTGCAAGATCACCGCGCCTGAGGTACGCCTCACCCGCTACGGCCCATCCCGCCGCATTTTCCGGGACTTTCTCGCGCAGCGTTTGTGCATGTGTGAGGTCGCCCAGTCTTGCAGCACTCGCGAGTACGTGCGGTCCCAGCTCATCGGCTTCAAGTGCTTTGTCCAGGGTCTTAACGGCCTCCTGCGGGCGGTCATTCCACGCGAGGTAATAGGCGTAATCCATCAGAATCCAGGGGTCGTTTGGCGCGGTTTCCAGGGCTTCATTCCAGAGACGGACGGCTTTGCCCGATCCGGTCGGGAAATGCAGGCTGAAATCCGCAGCGGCCAGAGCGTTCTTTGCGTAAGCTGAGCCCGGGTCGCGCTGCAGTATTTCAAGGGGAATGGTCAGGTTCCGGGTCAGCAAATCGGCATAGTCGATTTGAAAGATGGAGAGCTGCTCGCGGTAGGTTCGCAGCAGCCCAATGCGGGCTTCATTGTAACCATCGTCGAGTTCGAGCGCGCGCTCGAAATGGTCGAGCGCGCGCGGCAATGAATCGACGCTGCTAATGCGCAGCTGTTCGAGACCTTTGAGGTATTCCTCGTAGGCTTCGCGGTTATCGGTACCAATCCCGCCAATCCTCGATGCCGGATTCTGAGCAAGTAGCGCGGCAGGTAGTTTCTCGACAGTGCGTCTGGCAATCTCGTCCTGGATCGCGAATATGTCGTCGTCCTGTCCTTTGAATTCCTCCGACCAGTAGTGCGTTCCGCTTTGGGAATCGATCAGCTGGGCTGTGATGCGCAGCCTGTCCTTGGAACGTTGCACACTGCCCGTAAGAACAGCGGCTACGCCGAGCTGCCGGCCGATTTCGCGCACATCAATATTCTGACCTTTGAACATGAACGATGTGGTGCGGGCAATGACCTTCAGGTCCGGAACGTTCGACAACTGATGAATGAGTACCTCGGAAATCCCATCGGCCAGGTATTCATCGTCTGACTCTGCAGTGGCGGCGACAAAGGGGAGTACAGCGATAGAGGCGCGGTCAATTTGCTCAATCGGGCTACTCGGGGCTGCCGGTTTCTGCGTGTCTGAGATCTCCGATAACGAACCCGCCACGATCATTATCGCAACGATACCCAGCGCCCCGAGTACCGCGTAGTCGGGCCGCTGCAAGGATAAGGGGGCGTTGTCGTCCACATCGCTGGTTCGGACTATTCGCCCGCCCTCAATGTCGTACCGCCAGCCAAAGGCGATTGCTACCGGGAACGCCAGGATAACGGCAATCCAGACAAAACGAATCGATTCCTCGGGAATCGACAGCGCAGGAAATGCCATGGCGGCAATCTGTAGCAACAGCCAGGCACCAACAACGTAGAGACCCGCGGTGCGAAAAACGCGCCGACGCCTTGCCTGGACGAATAGATTACCGAATTTCATAACGCACGCCGATGTTACCCGACAAATTATCATGCTGACAGCCGCAGGAATGCGCCTGTCAGCATGAATTCGTTTGTCATGGTTGTTCGATCATCCTGCGGGAAGCGAGAACTGGAGCGGCCACATCTGGATGGTCACGACACACAGCCTTTGATTTCGGCGGTGTATTAGTTTCGCCAGTCCACAACGACAGTTATAACAGCAATATGACTAATAGGGCTTGTAACCGGCACAATCGAAACTCAACGGACAACACCCTGTTCGACACCTCACAACCACTAACCACAGTTGACGAAGCGGATGGGATAGTTGACGTTACGACGAATCTAGGCAGTGAAAGCGCCACAGAAACACACTGAGATAGTGTGAACTAGGGTCATACCGGTACGACTTTCGGTATGGCCACTATCCACACAGATATCACATGGTTACTGCCCACCGGCTGTTAACCCATTGATTTCCTGCAGTACGGGCGGGTTTGCCCACGCGATACGTAGCTTCAGGTGCTGGTCTACGTAAGTAGGTGGAGGTTCAAGTCCTCTCCTGGGCACCAAACAATTCAAACACCCTGTCTGATCCAACTAGTGCTGATGGCGCACATGCGATTCTGGCTGGCCCGGTAGTCTGATTCTGACAGCCTGTAGCAGTCAGGGATAATGTAATGCAGCATGGCTCTTTCATCTGGCTCTGTTTCGGGCATAATAGCGCTCTTTTTCATGGGAGAATCGTCTTGAAATCGCTTTGCCGGGCATTGGCCCCCTCAGTTTTACTGATGATTTCGTTTGCCGCGCATGCTCAGGATGAGCCAGGCTTTTCAGGTCGCGTCGGGCTCGGATATCTGGCGACAAGCGGCAACTCTGACAGCAGTAGCCTGAACGGCAATTTTGAGCTTTACTGGAACGAAGAACCCTGGCTGCATTCATTGACTGGCCGGGTCATCAATTCGAGCGCCTCTGGCGTCACGACCGCTGAAGCCTTTGGCCTTGCCGCCCAAAGCAGATACGACATGTCCGAGACCAGCTACCTCTTCGGGCTGCTTGCTTTTGACAGCGACAAGTTCAGTTCCATCGATCAACAGACGAGGGCTTCCGTCGGCTATGGTCGACACTTTATCAAAACGGACAAACACATTCTGAATGCAGAAGCCGGTGTTGGTTCGCGATGGGCCGATCTTCGTGACGGCACGGGCGAGGATGAGTTTATTTTTCGCCTGTCCGGCGACTACCGCTGGAATATCAGTGAAACGTCGTTTTTCACACAGACCCTGTCCATCGAAAGTGGTTCGAGCAACACGTTTACGGAAGCCGTTTCCGCGTTGAACGCGAACGTACGCGAAAGCCTGGCGCTGGTCCTCTCCTATACGATCAGGAGGAACTCCGACGTTTTGCCGGGCATAGACAAAACCGATACGTTTACCGCGATTTCACTTGAATACTCTTTCTGATGTTGTCGTCGATGATCCCAGGCATTTGCCAGGCTCCAGCCGCGACGTTGAGGAGCAGCCGTCGGCTGATAGCGGAGCGTGATCTGCGAATGAACATCCCGTCGCTGAAAAGACTTGCAGTACTTGTCTTGCTGACCGCGCTCGTCTCGGCTTGCTCGTCGATGAAGTGGTCGGCGACCCGAATCGATCAGGAGGCCGATGACGCACTCGTGACGTTTGCCGAGCAGGTGAATGGCGGTGAGGTTTTTCTGAACCAGGCAGTCGGCTACATGGTCTTTCCGCGCGTGGTAAGGGCCGGCCTGGGTATCGGCGCGGAGACAGGACAGGGCGTGTTGCGGGTCGGCGGCAAGACGGTTAATTACATGCGCGTCTCAGGCGGGTCGATCGGGCTACAGGCAGGCGCGCAGGCCAGGTCGATCGTCATCGCATTTATGACGGAGCGTGCTCTCGACCAGTTCCGCAAGTCTAGCGGCTGGCGGGTCGGCATTGATGGTTCTGTCGCTGTGATCGATATCGGCGCTGGCAAGTCTATCGATTCGCAAAACCTGCGCGACCCTGTTGTCGGTTTCATTTTTGGCTCCACCGGCCTGATGGCCAATCTGACCTTCGACGGAAGCCGGTTTGCCATGATAGACAGATAGATTGCATAGATGCCGGCGCCAATCAGGATAATGAATCCGAACTGTCTTATTGGCATTCCAATCTCCGATTGTCGTCCCGCTTGATACTAGCAGAGACCAGGGATTGACTCAGTGCGGCCGATACCAAGAGAATGGCCGAGGAGATACGAAGACACGCTGCATGGCTCCGATCCACAAGTCCTCGTCCACCGAAAACCTAATCCGCCCTGGTATTGAAGAGACTTTTATACAACTCGAGATGGTCGATGGCCAGACGTTCCGGCGAGTATGATTTTGCCCGATCCTTACCGCTGTTCACGAAGCGCTGAGCCAATTCAGGCGACCCGCGCATTCTGGTAATTGCATTACGCAGCGCGGTCGCGTCGCCGGGCTGCACGAGCAATCCATTTTCCTCGTGGCTTACGATTTCCGGGATACCACCAACGTTGCTGGCCGCTATCGGGCATCCCGCCTGCATCGCATCCAGTAGCGTCGACCCAAAGCCTTCTTCCAATGACGGAAAAACAAACAAATCTAACAGCCTGAGATAAGTTCCCACTTCCGACCTAAAGCCCAGGAATTCAACGTTGCTCAGACCTTCAGCCTGTTGTTCAAGCTCCTGACGGTCATAACCGTCTCCGAGAATCAGGCAATGCAGATCTGTGTCGGATTGAAGCTCCCGCAGCGTCTCCAATAAGACGTGATGACCTTTGTGCTTCTTTATTAACGCCCCAACAGTTCCAACAACATACTTGCCCCGGTATTTTTCTTTGAGATGGCGTAGCAGGGTTTCATCCACCGGTAAACCCGCGGACATGTCCGGAATCGAATGGGTGCTCGCGGCCGGCGCGATTCCTAACAGGTTGTCTCGAATTTCAGTCGACAAACAGATCGTAGTTGCCGCGTTCGTATAGACCGATCGAGTAAACCAGTCGTTATTCGGCACTCTGGGCACACGACGTGTTATGACGTATGGCGTCTTGTAAAACAGCTTATTTATGTACGCCCACTGCGCCGCTTTCGTTTCGTGTGCATGGCAAAAGTCGAACTGACTTACTGAAATGTGATGCCGAATATAGGGTTTCCTGGTTTTCAGAATTTCCAGGTCTGCAAGATTCTGCAACCGTTCTATCAGCGGCGAGTCATGTCGCAGGAGGATGCCCTGCGGCAGTTGCTGCTCAGCCAAGGCCCGAATTAGCAACTCGGTTTGCCGCTGCCCGCCGCGAAAACCTTTCCCAAAATTGACGTGCAGAACCTTCAAGGAGTCTTATCCGCGTGAGCTTTTGTGTATTTGAGAAGCACGATTTTGGATGAGGTCACTGCGCCAGGTACTGTTATGCATTGTGCCATACCGGCGACGAGTATTTCGCCAATATGCCGGGACGTTGTCTGTTACGAATACGTTCGCCCCGAGGCGCGACATCGCAACGATCTGTTACTCGAGCGCGGCAAGGCGCCGGAGCTTGCGCGGCTGTATGAGTATTCCTGCCAGGACTCAGGCGTCGTCGTCTAGAATGATGACGGTTGCGATCGCTCCTTCGGTCAGTATCATTTCCCCAAGGGTATTTCCCAGCGCGATCCGAAATACTTCGCTTCCCTCAGGCGTAGCGTCGGCCACAATCGGCACGAAAATGGTCTTGCTTGCCTCGCCGGCCGCAAAACGAATCTCGTGGCGCTCGAAATCCGCGAAGTCAACCCCCGACTCAGCTGAGACGGAGTAAGTTGTCAGTTCGACGCTTGCCGGGATCGAGAGATCGCCTTGGCGGTAAATCTCGACAGCGAGCGCTTGGCCATTCTCCTCGATGGAGTACTCTGCAGAACCCAGTTGAAACCCCGGTATGCCAGCGGTCATCGCCGTCATTACATCTTCCGGCGATTCCGGCGATGAAGCGCCGATCACAAGTTCACTATCGTCGACAGGGACGGCCCGCAGATCGTTCGTTTTACCGACATCCCCATCGGCAAGCCCCGGCACCGATGCGTCAGATTCGTTCGCGTCCGACTCCTGCCCCGATGCCGCTACTGATGATTCAGCCACCAGATTGGTTGGCACACTCTCGACATCAGGCGACGTCGCCGGCGTGACGGCCTTCCGTATCCCTGCTCCATCTTTGGGATCGCCCGGCGTCGACTGCACAAACTGCATGAATCTGGATTCGCGAGCCAGATCGATGTAGCGGGCATCGATGGGCTGGATACCGAGCAACGTCATCGCAATCACGGCGCCGGCACCGCATAGAAACGCGGCGGCTGCCACCAGCGTCCAGGAACGAGCCTTTTTCTTCGCAATCGGGACGTTTCTTGCTACCGGAGCGCGCGCCGGTTTCGGCGGCGACGTCGCGTTAAATGCGTCAAGAAGATCGTGCACTTGTGTCGTGCCGTGCGTGCTGGAAAGTTGCAGTCCCGTCGCCAAAGTCCGCCATTGCACTTCAGTCAGTCCATCAATTCGCGTTGGCCGCAAACCCAGCCCGCGCGCCTCCGTCGCAGATTTGCGCTGATAAGGATGAACGCCGGCGAGCAACTCATAAATGACGCAGGACAGCGAATAGACGTCATCGCTGAAGACCGGAACACCACCGTCCAGGCGGTTACAGCTTGCATAGGCGGGTGTTATCGCCCGAAGCGCCGCATCACCTGGAATCGACCGCGGGCCGCCAGCTCGAGCCCCCGCCGCAGTGAATGGGGCTAGACCGAAATCGAGAATTTTCGGTTCGTCTGCCACCGTTAGAAAGACGTTACCTGGTTTGAAATCTGCATGTACGAAACCGTTCGCGTGTGCATGCGCGAGTCCAAGGCACATCCCTTGAATGATTTTGATCGAACGTTGTCTTGAAACCACCGACGGTTGAATCCGCGAAAACAGTGTCTTCAGAGCATCGCCCTCAAGGAGTTCCATCGTCAAAAATCGCGTCTCACCGTCCTTGTGGAAGTCATACACGCGGACAATGTTCGGGTGTGACAGGCTTTGGGTCAATAGAGCCTCTTGCTGAAGAGTGTCCAGTCGCCATGGATCCGCTCGAGAATCCTTTCGCAGAACTTTTAAAGCAATCTCAATCGTCGCAGCATTTGCCTGCGCACGCAGACGGTCGCGGGCCCGGTAAACATCGCCGCTGCCGCCCCTGCCGAGCGGTTGCTCGATCACGAAGCGGTCATTAAGAACATGGCCGGGAGCGAGCATCTCTATCGAACCATTTCTCGATGAATTTACCTGGGACTTCGGACGACGTCCGTTGATACCAGGTAAAACTCTGTCAGAAGAAGTGGTCTTCGCAATTTTGATGACTCGTCGAACTGCAGTCGTGTTTTTCCTGACCAATGTGGGCAAAGGCTCGGTCCGCTGCCGAACCTCCATCTCTACTGTCCAATCTTCCGGGTCGTCCTCGATGGCAGTCTCGACTATTCGCTTCAGCGACAGGATTTTCACTTCGGACAGGTACTTGCTCAATGGCTGCTTGTAGAGTAGTCGCAGCGCGCCACCACGCATGTCGGGGTTACCCGCCAGCCGAGTGATCCATTGCGTCCGTAGTTCGTCAAAGCTCAGACGATTACCCACGTAGTCGTCGAGACTTGACTGAAGCTCACCCAGGTTAGCTTGTTCGCTACTTCGTTTGTGTTGGCTCGATTGCACTTTTACCGTCTATTCTGATGCGCTAGTGCTAAGTATGACACGCTCAACCAAGACTGCGGAGCTAATCAGATTCTTGATTGAGCCGGCATTTTACATTTTGATTACTTGATCGTTGCCGCGCATGAATGTTCGCGCATCGTCTCGAGAGCATGTCGGAAGGACAGCAATTCGGGCTCAACAAATGTCAGCCTGATACGGTGCACCGAGGGCTGGGCTAAAAAGGAATGATGCAGCGTCACTTACATTGACTTCTTAAAGTAAGCTCAAGGTCTTTGTTCCTGGATTGCTTTGACTCCAGCTTCGGGAACAGACGCCGTCCAAACTCAATAGTCCAACGGCCATCGCAACAACGCGCATCCCGCCTGACGGTTCCGGCCGTCGCGTGAAACAGATCGGGAGCGTGGATTTCTGCGATGTCTCTGACGGCCAATGCTTGAAAAAGCCGCAGCGCCCCTCCCGCCGGGAGGGGCTGCAGAATTGGTCCTCGGCTCTAATTTATAGAGCGCTGAGCCGAGGTGGAGAAGCGCCGGGTATACATCAAAATAAAGCAAACAATGTGCCAGCCTTATCAAATCAAGCAGATAGACGCTGAATCGAATAAGGCACATCAGAAACTCGCCAGGAACTGTAAATTAATCCGTCACTGAAATTTGAATCTGGCCCGTGGCTCGTCGGCTTACGGACGATGATGCCCGAGCGCAGCCTGGTTAGAGCAACGCGGTCCGGTCCAATCGAGGGGGGGTGTATCGCGGCCCTTTGGTACTAGTGGGTTGGACCGGCTCGTAGACGCGCATTTTCCTGGTCAAGTTCGGTCAGGAGCTGATCGGACTGCTGCTGGAACTGATCGTAAGCGGCCTGGAGGTCAAAAAACTGATTTCTCGTCCCATCGAGTTCGCTCTGATGGCGCATAGTCAGGCTGGTATTCTCAGCTTTCAATTGCGAGATCGTTTGCTGCAAGCGCTCAATTTGTTCGTCGCGCTCCTGCAACCTTACCGCTTGCTCCCGCAGGCTGCGCCTGGCTTTGATTGCTTCTTTCACGTGAACCGTCAACGTCTCTCGCATGCCCTCATACTCTCGGCGTCTGTTTGCGTCGCGGTGTGAAGGCTGATCGTCGTCAACGGCCGACGCGCGTGGCTTGTCGTCCAGCGGTTGGTCGCTATTCGCATCTGAATTCGGGACGGAGTCCTGCCAGTATCGCTCGACCACTTGCAGCAGTTCCCGCTTTAGCGACTGCAGGACGGCATCCTTGCTTTCATTCGTATGGCCAGATTGACCACGTTCTGTACGGCCAGATTGACCGTTTTCCGTGTGGCCAGATCGGCCGTTTTCGATCCTTTGTAGCGTATTGGTTTTCCACAGCGAGCTTTTCACCAAAGTGTCCTTCAGATTCTTGTGGTCCACCTTACCGCTCGATTGCCGTTCGGATCGGATTGCTTTGCTAATGAAATTCCCGGATGGGCGCTGTTCGTCAGCCACTTTGTGCCTCGCTTTCTTATTATTTTTTTTACACCGCCAGTTCTGCGGCGAAGCTCCTGCACTACTCTCGTGCCCTCTCCCGGAGCTTACAGCTTATCGATTTTGGGTTAGATACATTACGTAATATGCTGAATATTAGCATAATCCGTGACTTATCCAAGGGGGTACGCGCAATACGTAGGCCAATTATTCCTGGCCTTATCGCAATACAGTCCTGAGAAACTCCGCCAATTCCTCTTCGGCTGCGGTCTGTCTGTACCACGATACAAATTCCTTGGGCGCAGACCCGGATGTGAGTAACTTCATGCTGTCCACTTCAGCCAGCAACCGAACATGCTCGAGTGTGACTTCGTAATAAGCATCTATTGAGGTCGAAAAGAGTTTCTTATAGACCGGCTCACTGACACCAATCGCCTCATGCGTCCAACCATGAATATCGAGTGGCAACTTCTGGTCGCCAAGGGTAAGGACAATCGATTTGAATCCGCCGTGATGCGAATCCGAACTTCCCACGTGTTCGGTGTCCGAGATTCCGAGCCAAAGATAGTACTTGAGAGATCCCATGCGATTGACTTCAATAACACCAACCTGCACGTAGTCTCTTGCTTGCGTTCGATCGAGTGGCGTGTCGGGCGATAAAATCAGCGGCGTTCGAACGTAGGTATACGTGACTGCGGTTAGCTCATCCAATTTCTCGACAACGGGCGCTTGCCCTGTCGCGCAGGCAGACAACGTTGCAAGAACAACGATTGAAAACACCGTTCGCAGAAGGCCGCTTTTGTCGGGCGTTTTGTTGAGTTGGTTCAACTATGTCTCCACATCGATAGGGCCCCGATGCTCCAGCACCAGGTATAGCGCAGCCGAAATCCCGGAGACGCCGAACAGCATTGACATGACCACGATCTGGTACTTGGCCGCGACAAGCGGCGAGACTCCAGACAAAATTTGTCCGGTCATCATCCCGGGCAACGATACGAGCCCCACCGCGAAGAGCGAATTAATCATCGGAATTAACGAGGCCTGAAACGCCGTCCGCCGTGCTTCAGGATACGACGTCTCCCGTTCGATTTCCGCCTGCAGTCTCTCGGCGGCCAGGCTGACTGTATTCATTGCTCCGGCAAAAATCATACCTGCCAGCGGGACGACATAGCGCGGGCTGAACCACGGCTCGACACTGATAACGAACTGACTGACGAGCCCGAGCGTCAGCAGGCCGCCAACGGAAATAGCGACCAATGCGTTCAGGTAAACGCGCGGCTGCTTTTTGTGAACCGGCCGTATGGCTATCCAACTCGCGGCAAGCAGCATGATCACGAGAACAGCGACGATAATGCCCGGTTGATCGGCCGTAAAAATGTGAACGAGTACATAACCAATCAGCAGTAATTGCACGAGCATTCGCAGCGTCGCGTAAACGGCAGTTTTAGCGCCAGCGGCCCAGCGGAACATGATGCCAATGACGACTAGCGCGGGCAGAAACGCCAGAATGAGGCCTTGTGTCGTGATGACTTTTACCGCGGCGTCAGTATCCATGGCTGGGAAATCGCCGGCCAAACGCTATGCAGCGTCTTCGCGGCGTTGCGCGTCGATCTGGTTTTGGACTTCTTTGAAGAGCGCGTCGCGCAGACCCACAATATTGAACAATTCGACCACGGTGAAAAACGGTGCCGCGAGATTCGCCTGGATCGGGTGCTTGACGAGCACCGGCATGGACTTCTCAACCGCGTGCCCGATGAACTGCGCCGCATACCCGCCAAAGAACGCGACAGCGGCGATAATCCATCCTGTGTTTCCAGGATAGGCGCCGAGCTTCGCCGCCAGCATTTCCAGGAAGAACCCGCCAATCAGGAATACGACAGCAAATACTACATCGAGCGTCAGGTAGAAGAGAAAAAAGGCCACGATAAGCACATGCGCCAGGCTGAAATAGAAGTCGTCGATCGAAAATGTGACCCACGTCAGCGGGATCAATACGCCGAGCATGATCGTCGGAATACCCACCAGGTGCACGAACACATTGAACGGGTGCTGGTGCGAAGCCGCATAGCCCGTTAGCATGTCCATCAGTTTTCCGTTCGTCTTCATTTGCTACTCCGAGCTTCATTTCAGCTCAAATTTAGCATGAAACGGTATACTAACGTCCCCTAGCGGTCACTTAGGACACCAAGCATGTCTTTGTTGATTCTCGGCGTCATTATCTGGAGTGTCGCCCACCTGTTCAAAGCAATGTCGCCGGCCAATCGCGACCGAATCGAGCGGAAACTGGGCGAAAACCGGTATCGCGGGGTATTCTCGCTTGTCATCATCGGCTCGCTGATCCTGATCGTGCTGGGCTGGAAGTCCGCTGTTCCCCACGCAGTGTATTCAGCACCGCTGACGGGCGGCCCGTTCATCTCAGCACTCGTGTTGATCGGACTCGTGTTGTTTTTCGCGTCGCAATTCGCGGGCAACATAAAACGATTCGTACGTCACCCGCAGATGATCGGAACGCTGCTCTGGTCCCTTGCACACCTGCTGACAAACGGAGACAGCCGTTCCCTGACGCTGTTCGGCGGTTTTGCTGCCTGGGCTATTCTGGAAATAGTCTTCATCAACCGCCGGGATGGAAAATGGCAAAAGCCTGGACCCGCCGCGATCAAGTTTGATGTTATTCCGCTCGCCATAGGGTCGGCCGTCTTTGCATCCGTACTGTACTTTCATACGACGCTATTCGGCGTTAGCCCTTACTGACGAAACTAATTATTCGGTATTCCACGCCCAAATAAGCGGCGCTTCCGTGCTATAAATAGGGGTGTGCGCTTGGACAATGCGCCACGGTAGTTTCATACAAGGGTGCCGGGATGAAAGAACTGCTACTAGTTGTGGCTTTATTACTATCGATTGCATGGCTGGTCGTTCGAATTCGCCGCGGTAACGCAGAAGTAAGAGCAATACGGAACCCGCCAGCAAAAGGCAGGGACGAAACTTCAGCGTTCCATGCCGTGTCGCTCAAGTATTCAAGCAATGCATGTGATGCCGCCAAGGCAATGACCGGGCGTCGTTTTCTCGCAGGCGCCGCACCGCAACTGCCGCTCAAGGGATGCAACGCGCTGGAGTGTCGTTGTGGATTCGCGCACCATAGCGATCGCCGAAGTGGCAGTGACCGCCGCAACCCGTATAACCCCGCGACCTACGCCGGCGGAACAGGAACATTTAAAGTCGAGCGCCGGGTAGGGCGTGACCGGCGCCGCTCCGGCGATACCATTAATTTCTAGTTCGTGCTGGCTTGCCTAGTAGCCGTGGTCCAGCAGAGCGACCTGGTAGTGCTCGAGTTCGGCCTGGTAATGAGCCCGCTGTTCATAAAGATCCTGGATCTCTGCTTCAAGCTGACCGGTCCTCTCTGACAGATCCTTAAGGTCAACAAGCAGCAAAACCCTGTCCTCGGTCGTTGTCTCATCACTGATTAAAGACGCCTCGCTCTGACGTATTTCGTCATCTATCCTCTCGAGCTCATTCTGCTTTGAGTTGATCGCCGAACTGGCGCGATTAACGTTGCTGCGAAGCGTATAGAGATGACGGCCGGCATTGTAAGCTTCGAGAAAATCCGCCTCGAGATCAACGCTGCAGACGCCGTTGTACCTTCCACCGTTCGAACCGACGTTGAACGCGCGACCCGGCTGGCAATACTCTACCAAGCCCTGCTCACGACCACTTTGGTACGCGGCAAAGTCAGGCGTGACGCCGTGTTTGGCGCATGCCTTCCGGCGCTCGGTTATACGATCCGTCGTATGGCCACGTGCACCATCTTCGTAACCGATAGCTGCCCAGTCGCTAGTCATGCATTCGTCACCACTCATTGACGCGCAGCCACTCAGGCCCGCGAGAACCAGTGACATACAGATCGTGATCCATTTACGTTTCATGACTTGCTCCATCTGCTCAATTCTTGACAATATTGTTGTCGACGCTACCGCCTGGCAATCGCGGCTTCCGTGATGACATTCACAGATACGCCCCCGTGCCTGAATGGATGCTGAAAATTGGGCGGTAAGCCTCTCCGGATAAACAATCACTGTGACGTGTGTCACAGTGCCAGGCGTCCGGTCAAGCTAACCTCAATCCCTAGAAGGGACGAGAGATCAGCTGGATGGATATTGAGGCGATTAGCGGCGCTGCGACCGTTGCATTGACCAGTACGATCCTGTTCCTGTTGATCGCCAAATCGTGGAACGCCCTATCGAGAACAGTTGGCTCAGGTCCAACGTTCGCCGACAGCATCATGCACGAAGCGGCGCAGCGGTTTCGAGACGAACTCGACCGGCTCTCAGCATCACAGTCCATCTACCTTGGGGGCGCGCTTGTTTTCGCCGTGCTCTTTACTGCCGCCTACGTGCTGCAAGCGGAACAACTGTTTATCGGCTATCCGGACTGGCAGCTGTATATCCAGCTTGCCTTCCTCACCCTGGCCGTCGGATTCGCGACTTACTACCTAGGCAAGACAATACTCACCAGGCGACAGGTTAAGTTCCTGCAGGATGCCAATATCGCAATCGGCCATCAACTTCAGCAGATCTCAAGTGGCGCTACACAGGTGTTTCACGACGTCGTGACGACCGCAGGCGTCGTCGACCACGTCGTTATCAGTCAGACTGGTCTGTACGCCATCAATGTCGTGGCGAGACGCGCTCCTGGCGATGCCAGCGTTCGCCTGCATGGCAACGCGTTGCAGTTCTCGAACGCCAAGACCGATGAATCTATTGTCGACATCGCCGCACGGGCAAAACGCCTCGAAAAGGAATTTAACGACATGCTCGGACACAAAGTGAGGGTCCGGTCAGTGATTGCTGCGCCCGGATGGGAGGTCGTCGAGCAATCCAACGAGGATCACCTGTTGGTCAATGAGCGAAATATCGCGATGCTGAGGGGGTGGAAAGACAATACCGACCACCTGATGAACGAGGACGTCGACGTGTTGAAAAAAGAAATGACCGTGCGATGCCGGCGTTCGGCGGCCAAGGCATAAAACTGATTCAAAATCAGGCCGCGTCCTGCGCGGCATTTGTCAGCAGCTCCTCGGCCTCTACAAACTGTGCCGCCGCCTTTTTGAGGTACGCGGTCGCCTCTTCGTCATAGCCGTCTGCCGATGCTGACCAGACACGGTTGATATAGCGTTCGCCGGCCGCAAAGCTGCTCATGATGTCGGCGTACGTCTGGAGACCAAATAAGTGCACCATGCTCTGGCGCGCGTCTGCGAAGCGCCTGAGGTCTGTTCTCAATTCGAGATCGATCTTTTCACGCAAATGATCTCCTTGCTTCACCGCAGTTGTGTTCAGTTCGTTCAGATCCCGGACTATATTGTGAATCGACTCACGCAACTCGCCGCGATTCACTTCGAGCACCGTGTCCGATCGCGCGATAGCAGATGCCTCGCGCTTGACAAGCACCAGGCCGACCACCGCCGCAGCCGCTGATATGGCGAAAATGGTCCAATGAACTTCCTGAACGTCAAGCGACGTGGCATAGGCACCACCAAGAAAGCCCGCGGCGAGCAAAAAGTAACCAAATCCCTTCATTCCTCTTTCTCCTGCTTCGCTACGAGAACACGATTACTAACGCGTTGCCAACGCCGACGAGCGCTTCACCGATAATGAGTCCCGCAGCAATCGGTATGCCGACTTCCTCGCTCCACGTATTCCCTTTCACCCGGTTGGAGACCTCGCGCGCCAGGGTACCCAGCGAATACGTCAGAACGATATTAAATGGCAGGTAAAAACCCAGGCCGACGGTGATGCCCAGGCCGCCCATCACGGCAGACAACACGCCGCCCAGGACGGCACCCGCCATGTACTTTTCGGTCGGCACATCGCCGCCCAGGATCCCGTCGATCGTGCTGGCCAGTGCTTGAGCCTGCGGCGCCGGCAGTTGCTCACTGCCAAGTCCGTAGGACTTGTCGAGCACGAAGATAACGACGATGACAACAATCGGCCCTAGCCAGGCACCCGCGAACTGTCCGATCTGCTGCATGCGTGGTGTCGCGCCGACAAGATAGCCGGTCTTTAGATCCAGCATGAGGTCCGTCGCCTGCGACATTGCAACGCAGGTCGCCGCTCCAACCATGAGTGCGGCAATGATCGAGTCGCTGCGCTCCATGCCGTGCGTAACGACGATTAACAGCGTGATACCGACCAACGTCATACCCGACAGCGGCGACCAGTTTGTTCGACCAATGGCTTCAGAAAGAATGATGCCGGCCATCCATATCCAAAGCGTGCCGAGCAACGCCATCGCAATGCCGCGACCGAGACTAACCGTCTCCACGGACGTTACTGCCATAACGCAGAGCAGAATCACCGCACCGACAATTGCGAAGTACAGCATCTTGATCGGCAACTCGTCGTTCGATACGTCGGACGAAACACCGGCCGCTTTTTGCATGGACCGAATCGCGCTAACGATAAGTGGAAAGGCGAGTATCACGCCCATTATTGCGCCGCCGATCAGCATGCCGATGCCCAGCGGGCGATAAAGCAAGAGCCGCAGCGGTCCCGGGGCGCTGATGGTCTCTCCGGCCGCATCCAGCGGGAAGCTCCCCGTCGCCGCCAACATCGGGGACAGGAACCAGTAGGCAACGAATCCACCGATGATGAACGCGATGCCACCGCGGCCGGCAATAAAGCCGACGCCGATTGTCATCAGCGACAGGTACCAGATGCCGTTCATGTAGTTCGGCAGGCCAACGATCGCGCCAATATTCCAGTTATCGACACCCGTCTGGATCGTGAGGAAATGCACGAAGGCGCTGACAAATGCAGCGATCAAGAGAACGATGGCTTTCTTAACGCCGGCACCCGGTGACTTCAGAATAGTCGCGACCGCAACGCCACCAGGGTAGGTCAGGCGCTCAAAGTCGATCATGTGTTTGCGCAACGGAATAATAAACGCGATGCCGAGAAACGCACCGGCGATACAACCGAACGTCAGGATAACCGGGTCGAAACGATCGCCAAAACCCAGCAGGAACAATGCGGGAACAGAAAACATCATGCCGGACGACGCGCCGTTCACGCCGCTCGCGATGGTCTGCACGATATTATTCTCGACGATACTCTTGCGCCGGAACATGCCGCGCAGGATGCCGAATCCGAGAATCGCCGCGAGTTCCGATCCCTCAATCGAGAACCCCAGTATCAGCGCCGCGTAGCCAATTGCAACCGCGATAATGACGCCGATAAACCAGCCGGTAACCAACGCAATCCAGGTGAGTTCCGGGTACGGCCGGGTTATTGTCGATGGTGATTCTGCCACCGCGTGCCCCTTTCTTATTATTTTGCGCGCCAGATTACCACAGTGGCTGCAGTCGTGCTGCCAGCCGATCTGTGGCCATCACCTCGTTGAATTCATCGGCAAGTTCCGCGCATGCCGCGACACATGATTTCCACGCCTTGACGCGCTCCCCGGGCGTGTAGTTCAGGAAATCGCTTCGATCAGGGATCTTCGCGTTCGGTAATTTCGCGACGAACTCTGCAGACGGACTTATGAGGATCGTGCGATCGACGTTGCCCGGATGCGGTTTGCGCCACTTGAGTTTCTTATCAAACCAACCCGGCACGATTCGATCGTAAAAATGTGGAAACAGCGTCAGGCTCTCTCGCGAGCTGTGCGGCAAATCAAGGTGATAATCGATGACACCGCCATCCCGATACATTCCGCGCTTGGCACCCTGGATGTCTCGAACCCCGGATAATACGAGGGGTATCGATCCGGTTGCCACAACCGCATCCTGTAAGTTCTCTGCCGACAGCTCGATGCGCTGAATCGGGAATCCAACGAGGTCAAAGAACGGCGGCACATCTCTCTTGTCAAAAAACAATGCGCGCTCGAAAAACAGACCGAGAGTCTTGCGACTTATCGCATTGAGGGTCGCGGCCGCAACAAGGCCAGCCGCGAGCACTCCCCGATTCTCAGACGCCGTGATATGCCGGCTCCGAACCGCCATGACGTGCGTCCTGAATAACGGATTTGCAAGAATCTCATCTACGCCTGTCTCTCCCAGCACGAGCGCCAGTATTTCGCGACTCTTCGCCGTAATCTCGTGGATGTCCGGCTTCTCACTGTAGGTCTGCTCCAGGTATGCCCTCTCAAACCGCTCTATCGCAGCAATCGGGTTATTCTGCGCGTAACAGGCAAAGCGCCACGAACCAATGGAGGAGCCGATCAGGTGAACCGGGCCACTCATGTGTGGAACCAGGTTGCCGAGGATAGCTCGGTCGAGCTGGCTCAGAACCAGCCACTTGGCACCACCTGACGCGCCCGCGATGGTGCCAACCGACGAGATATCGAATCCCTCGCCTCGGACGGACCGAAGGGCGCCCGCCCCCGCTCTGAATGTCAAAGAGTACGACTTCACAGAATATGGAATTCATCGAGAAGATTGCTGTAATGAACGGCTATTATAGGGACTTATTCCTGAAGATCCGGTTCGACAAATGACTCGACGCCTGTTACCCGCCGTTCTCACGATTGCCTCGTTCACGTTCAGTAGCGTCGTATTCGCCGATGACGACCAGCCACCGCTGTTCGTCACAACGTAGCGGCGTGGATGCAGGCTCCTGCCAGGACCCTGCATCGCCCTGCAAAAGCATTGACTATGCGCTCAAGCGAGTTGGCAAGAACGGACAGATACGTGTTGCCGAGGGATCGTACGAATTAGCGGCCGTCGAAGATGTCGTTTACCTGCTTAGCGGCGCCATCGATGTTCGCGGTGGCTTTCGCAAAACGGACAACTTCTCGGTTCGAACCGGAACAGAGACGACGTTAATCGGCGTTCCATTTGAGTACGCCGACGAGCTTGCCCGCCGCGGTTTTCGCGTAATCGCCGACAGCAAGGGCGTTACGCGGGAAATCGAGCAAAAGGCGAAAGCACTGGTCGAAACGCAGGCGAGCCTCAAGACCAACGCTGCAGCGACACCGTGTGTTGGCGGATCCGCCGGCGCGTTCGCCTGCAACAATGTCGATCTTCTCGCTCACATTGCGGATAGAACCACCAGCGCGCGCGGAGCCGATATCTGGGGGTTCATGGACCTCAACAGCAATCGTGAGTATGCGATTGTCGGCTACTCGGTCGGTACGGCGGTCTATGATGTAAGCGACCCGGAAAATCCGCGCGAAGTCGGTTTCATCGATGGCCAGACAACGACGTGGCGGGATATCAAGATTCACCAGTTCTGGAATGCAGCGGACAGCCGCTGGAACGCGCTCGCCTACGTCACAGCAGATAACGCGTCCGATGGTTTGTTCATTATCGACCTTAGTGAGCTTCCCCACCGCGTTTCACGCATCAACTACGCCAGCGACTTTGGCGCCGCGCACAATGTGTATCTCACGGGGACGGAGTTCAGTACCGGGCTTTCGCTCAGCGGCGCCGCTCCGACACTTATTCTCGCAGGACCCAACAGGAGCGACGGTCGTTTTCGAGGCTACGACATCAGCAACCCCGCATCGCCGACATTCGTTGCGGCTCCGGGCACACCGGCCGGCCAGCCCGGCAATGACCGTCTCTACATGCACGATGCGGCCTCGATGATGGTGAGCGACGCGCGCAAGAATTCGCAGTGCGTCAACGCGGCGGGCGCCGCCCACTGTGACGTCTTGTTTGACTTCAATGAATCGACTGTCGATATCTGGGACGTCACGATTCCTTCGAGCCCTGTGCGCCTCAGTCGCACCCCTTACGACAATGCGGACTATGTGCATTCCGGATGGTGGTCCGAGGATAAACAACACCTGTTCGTGCAGGACGAGACCGACGAGCGCGATCGCGGACTCCGCACGACGCTCCGGGTGTTCTCAATATCGGATTTGACCGCACCGACGCTTGCCGGAAGCTGGACAGGCCCCACGACCGCCATCGACCACAATGGATTCGTGCGCGGCAATCGCTACTACATGTCCAATTATGCGCGCGGTCTTACGATTCTCGACATTAGCAACCCGGCCAGCCCGACAACCGTTGGCCGCTTTGATACCTACCCTGCCTCGGACACGGTTGGCTTCCCCGGTGCGTGGGGAACGTATCCGTTTCTGCCCAGCGGTAACGTCATGATCAGCGATATCGATAGCGGTTTCTACGTTGTCGCTGACAATACCTTGAACGTGCCCGAGGGAACGCTGGCATTCTCAGCCTCCTCTTTCGGTGCAGGCGAAACGCAGCCAGGCGATATCCTGGTCCGACGTAGCGGCGGCTCACAGGGAGCGGTGGCGGTTCAGTGGGAGCTCGTCGGCGCGACCGCATCAATTGGCGACGTATCGGTTAGCGGCGGCACATTGAGCTGGGATGCAGGTGACGGTTCCGATCGCATCATCAGTATCGCGCCGTTGAATGATGGCATATCGGAAGGACTCGAGCGCCTGTTGATCAAACTCACGGCGCCATCCGGTGGCGCGACGCTATCGTCGCCGAGCGTTGCCAGCATATACATTAGCGACTCTGGCGCTTCAGCTGACGTTGAGTTTCTCGATACGTCGGTGTCGATAGCCGAGCGGGGATTTGCAACCGCTGTGGCCGTTGTCCAACGAGCCGGGAGCGCCAGCGGGGCGATTTCCGTCGACTTTGCGGTCAGTAACGGCGACGCATCCGCGGGTCAGGACTACTCGGGCCCGGCAAACGGAACCTTGAATTGGGCCGATGGAGACGCAGACCCGAAGTGGATTGAGTTCGCGATCGTCGATGACGGGTCGGGTGAAACCGACGAATTCTTCGATGTGACGCTAAGCAACCCGACAGGCGCTTCGCTGGGTGCACGCACGCAGCTGCGGGTCGACATACTTGATGGTTCTGGTGCGAACCTGGCACCGAACGCGGTCGCAGGTTCCAGCCAGAATGCGACTCCGGGTAACAACGTCACGTTAAACGGCAGTCAGTCCAACGATCCGGACAGTGATAGCCTGAGCTATGCATGGACCCAGACCCTGGGGCCGACCGTTACACTCAATGACGCGAACTCGAGTACAGCTTCGTTTACCGCACCCAATGTCAGCTCGGATACATTGCTGCGCTTTGAGCTGCAGGTGACCGATCCTGGCGGTCTGTCGGATACCGCCACAGTGTCGGTCACTGTCAGCGTTGTTTCGGTGGCTGCCGGAGGTGGTGGCAGCGGCGGTGGCCCTGCATCGCTGTTATTGCTCAGTATTCTCGGCCTGGCGGCCGCGCTAAAAGCGACTACTCGAATGGATGTGTCTTGATAATAGTCTGTTCGCGATCAGGACCGGTGGAGATGATATCGATCGGCACGCCGGCAAGATCTTCGATGCGCCCCAGATAGTCGCGCGCCTTTTTCGGCAATTTGTCGAACTCAGTGATTCCGACCGTCGACTCCTGCCAGCCGGGCCATTCCTCATAAATCGGCTTGCACTCGGCAAATCGATCCACAACAACCGGTACGCCGCTGATGGGACTCCCGTCGATCGCGTAGCCCGCGCAAATCTGAATGGTCTCCAGCTCGTCGAGAACGTCGAGCTTGGTGACGCACAATCCCGATACACTGCTATTGACGATGGAGCGCCGCAAGGCGACCGCGTCAAACCAGCCGCAACGTCGCGGTCTGCCCGTCGTTGCTCCGAATTCGGCACCGACTCTGGCCAGGTGTTTGCCCTGATCATCGAATAGCTCGGTCGGAAAAGGACCAGCACCAACGCGGGTCGTGTACGCCTTTACGATGCCGAGGATATAGTCGAGGTTGCGTGGGCCAATTCCGGTGCCCGTACTCGCTGCAGCGGCCACCGTATTCGATGAGGTTACGAACGGATACGTGCCGTGATCAATGTCGAGGAAACTGCCCTGCGCCCCTTCGAACAGAATGCTCTTGTCGAGATCGGCCAGATCCTGAAGTATTTGCGTAATGTCCGTTGTAATCGGCGCGATGATCTCAGCGTACGCGAGTGACTCGTCGAGCGTCCTCGAAAAGTCGATCGTTGCAGCCTTGAAATAGTTCTTCAAAAGGAAATTGTGGTAATCGAGTATCTCGCCGAGCTTCGCCGCAAATTTTTCCCGGACAAAAAGATCCGATACACGCAATGCACGTCGCGCCACTTTGTCTTCATACGCAGGCCCGATACCGCGACCCGTCGTGCCGATAGCGCTGGCCCCCCTCGCTTTTTCTCTCGCCTCATCGAGCGCCACGTGCGACGGCAAAATCAGCGGACATCCGGGGCTTATCCTGAGGCGCTCGTAGACCGGAACGCCATTCTCAATCAGTGCGTTCGCTTCGGTTACCAGCGCGTCCAACGCCAACACGACGCCGTTGCCAATAAGGCAACTCACACCATCGCGCAGAATGCCCGACGGGATAAGGTGAAGAACGGTTTTCTCTCCACCGATGACGAGCGTGTGACCAGCGTTATGACCGCCCTGGAAACGAACGACCGCCGCCGCACGGTCCGTGAGAAGGTCAACAATCTTTCCCCTTGCCTTCATCACCCCACTGGGTGCCAATGACAACTACATTCTTGCCCATGATTCTCCCGCTTATCTGTCGTTTCCCGATATCGCACTAACCGCGCACGAAGTACAGCAGCAACAGAGCCCGCTATCATGACCACCAGTCCGATATTGCGAATGTTGTTGTCACTGAGCCGAGTAATTTCCGCCACCATCTGCCGGTATTTTGCCGGGGAAATAAACGGCAGCATCCCCTCCAAAACGAAGACCAGGGCCAACGCCGTCAGTATTTCGGTCCAGTACATACCGAGTTGCGAACCTTACTCCTGGCTACTGCTTGCCATCTGATTGATTCAGATAACGAAAGAATTCGTTATTCGGGTCCAGAATCAGCACGTCACCGGCTTTGCCCATCGATTTTCGATAGGCATCGATGCTTCGATAGAACGCATAGAATTCGGGGTCTTTGTTGTACGCGGTCGCGTATATCTCTGCAGCCTTTGCGTCACCCTCACCCTTGATCTTCTGACCGTCCCGGTACGCATTAGCTAGAATGACAGTGCGCTGCCTGTCGGCTGCGGCGCGTTTTTCCTCGGCTCCTGCCCTGCCCTCGGCGCGACGCTCCGCCGCAATTCTCTTACGCTCTGCACCCATTTGTAGGTATACCGAGTTTCGCACTTCGTCCATGAACTCGACCTGCTTGACGCGGAAGTCTATCAGCGAGACGCCCAGGTCTTCAGATGCGGCGGCGGCGGTATTTCGCATGTCACGCATAAGCTCCGCGCGCTCCACCGAAATCGCCTCCGATACCGAGCGCTTGCCAAACTCGGTGACAATGGCGTTCTTGATGATCTCCGAGAGGCGGCCATTGGCGACGGTCAACGCTCCTCCCGTTGACGTGTAATAACGAACCGGATCGACAATGCGCCACTTGACGAAAAAGTCGACCTGCACCGCTTCGTTTTCGGCCGTGAAGATCCGATCGGGACGGTCACTGATTGTCAGAATCCGCCGCGGAAACTTGCGAACGTTTTGCACCAGCGGCCACTTGAAGTGCAGACCGGGATCGTAGCCAGACTCTACAACTTCACCCAATTGCAACTTGATGGCCAGTTCGCGCTCACTTACCGTAAACGCAGACAAACCAACGATAACCAAAGCAAGGCCGAGCAACACTACGCCGGCAAATTTTGCACCGTTCATTCGCGGACCCTCCGTTCGCGCACGTCATCCGCATTCGATCCGCCTGCAGACTGCTGTTGCGGCGACTGCGAGTCGGCCGCCCGATTCGATTCACCGCTGGAATCCGTCCTGCCGGTCTGATTCATTAACTTGTCAAGCGGAAGGTACATGAGGTTGCCGCTACTTTCGGAATCCACCAGCACTTTGGATGAGTTTCCATAAACTTCTTCAATGGCTTCGATGTAAAGGCGGTCACGCGTAACCCTTGGTGCTTTCGCGTATTCGGTCAACAACGCTTCAAAGCGCGCTGCCTCACCCTGGGCGTCTGCTACTACGCGATCGCGATAGCCTCGCGCATCCTCAAGTATGCGAACCGCATCACCGCGCGCCCTCGGAACCACGTCATTGGCATAAGCATCCGCTTCGAGTCCATATCGCTCGCTGTCGTTACGCGCTTTCTGCGCGTCATCCACTTCAACCTGCACGGCTTGCGGGTAGTTGACGGTCTCAAGGGAAATTGACGTCACCGTAATGCCTGCGCCGTAGAGATCTATCGTCTCCTGCAGTACTTCGCGCGTTCGTGAAGCAATTTCATCACGACGCGCGGTCACCAACACGTCAAGCAAGGTGGTGCCAACGACCTCGCGCAGCGCGCTTTCCGTAACGTCCTGCAAGGTCAGATCCGGCTCGACGACTTCAAAACTGTATTTCACCGGATCAGCACGCCGATACTGTACGACCATATCGATAAAAACGTACTGCTCATCCGCCGTGAGCATCTCGGTGCGATAGGCATAATTGGATACCGCGATGGTATTAACTAGGTCAACCGTCTCTATAGGGAACGGCAAGTGCCAGTGCAGCCCCGGCAACGTGGTAACAGTGTAGGCACCGAAGCGTTGCACGATGCCGCGCTCGGCTTCGTCCACTCGATAAAAACCGGTCAGCCCCCATGCAACCAACAACACGACGAGCAAGACAAAGCCGCTTGCCCCGCCGGGCCCGCCACCGCGGCCTCCGCCGAACAGGCCGGCGAAACGCCTCTGCCAATCCTGCACAATCTTGTCGAGCTCGATGGGCTCATCGCCATCGCGCTTCCAGGGGTCCTTACCGTTTCCAGATTCATTCCATGCCATAGTAATAGTGCTTCTCACTCATTTGCGGCCGTTGCCGATGGCTTCATCGACAGTGGGCCCAGATTTTGTTCCGCGAGATTTTCACGCTTCAGGAATCGTCGCAAGTCCTTTTCGGTCATCTTAAGCTCGAGCGTCCAGCCGCCCTCCGGATCAAGCTCTTCAGAAGTGACCGCTCCCAGCTCAAATAGTTTAGCGCGTTGTCGTCCCTGCCCAGGCAAAAGATGAATTACCCGCTGCACCGTTTTCTGCCGCAACCGCCGGGCGATTGCGTCTTTGAGCATCGGAATACCTTCGCCTGTGATCGCCGAGAGCCAGACCGCGCGACCCTCTCCGTCGCGATTATTCGTGATGCGTGGCTGCCGATCCAGCTTATCGATCTTATTGTACACGCGAATCTGCGGGACCCGATCAGCATCCAGCTGTTTCAGCACCGAATTGACCTGCCGGACGCGCTGCCAACGATTCGGATCGCTGGCATCAATGAGGTGCAGAATCAGATCCGCTTCGCGCGCTTCCTGCAACGTGGACCTGAACGCCGCGATCAATTCGTGCGGCAGGTCACGCACGAATCCGACCGTGTCGGCCAGAACTACGTGCTCGCCCTCAGGCAGGTCCAATCGCCGGACCGTGGGATCCAGAGTCGCAAACAACTGGTCCTTAACATAGACATCCGCATCCGTTAGCGCGTTAAACAAAGTCGATTTTCCGGCGTTTGTGTAGCCCACGAGCGCAACGGTCGGTATCTCCGCCCTGACCCGGTTTCGCCGGTTCATCGTGCGTCGGGTGTCGACATTGTCCAGCCTTTCCTTGAGCTGTCGGATGCGATCGCCGATCAGTCGGCGGTCAGTTTCCAGCTGGGTCTCGCCAGGTCCCCGCAGGCCAATTCCACCCTTCTGCCGCTCAAGATGCGTCCAACCACGTACAAGCCTCGTTGACAGGTGCCTGAGCTGCGCGAGTTCCACCTGCAGCTTGCCCTCAAAACTCCGCGCTCGCTGCGCGAAAATATCCAGGATAAGGCCCGCACGATCCACCACGCGGCAACGCAACGCGCGCTCGAGATTACGTTCCTGGCTGGGGCTCAACGCGGCAGAGAAGATAACCAGTTCCACGTCGTCATGCTCAATGATCTTTCGAAGTTCGTCGAGCTTGCCTTTGCCAATGAAATGCCGAGCGTCCGGCCGCCGCCGGGCGCTTAAGAGTTCAGCTGCGACCACGGCGCCAGCAGAGCGTGCCAATTCGGCAAACTCCTCGCGTTCGGAATCATCGGGTAGTCCGTCGGAACTCGCGTGGACGAGGACGGCTCGCTCGCCACTTTGCGGTCTTTCAAACAATCACGTCCTCCTGACGGAGTAACGTCGTCGCTGCTCTAGTCGTCATCGTCTCCCGGTTCATCGTCCGGAAGCGGCAAACGAACATTGCGCGACGGCACGACCGTCGAAATAGCATGCTTGTAGACCATCTGGTTTACGCTGTTTTTCAGCAAAACCACGAACTGATCAAACGAGTCCACCTGCCCCTGCAACTTGATGCCGTTGACGAGGTATATGGACACCGGAACCTTTTCTTTTCGCAAGATATTCAGGAAGGGATCTTGAAGTGTCTGCCCTTTAGCCATATTGGGTCTCCTTATTGTCGTTTTTCTTTCGTGAAACCCGCGTTCCGGTGGCGCCGGAGTGCCCTAATGCGAATCTCTGCCTAAGCGTCTAAAAAGTCTAACACAGGCGAATTCCGGTAAACACGCTCAAATCGGCCAGTCATGAGCCAAGGTGCCGTATTAGATGGTCGGATATGGTGTCGATTGCGCCCGCTTCAAGTGGATTTACGGCAAATACAGATTCCTCTGACCGCAGCCAGGTGAACTGTCGCTTGGCCAATTGTCGAGTGGCAAACAAGGCCTTCTTTTTGGCCTGGTCCAGCGTGCAGCGGTGTTCCAGAAAGTCCCAGAACTGCCGGTAACCGACGGAGCGCATAGAGGAACTTCTCTGCGTCAGTCCTGGCCGTTCGCGAAGGCCCCGCAATTCTTCGATGAGTCCATTCTCGACCATCTGGTCCAGGCGCAGCTCGATGCGCTCATGCAGCAAGTTGCGGGGCTCAATCTGCAGCGCAACTTTAAGATAGGTGACGTCATCGCTCGGGCCGCGGGCTTCATCCTGCCACTGTGTCAGCGTTTTGCCGCTCAGTCGGTAGACTTCCAGGGCACGCTGCAGGCGCTGGCTGTCGTTCGGGTTAATCCGTGAGGCCGCTTTTGGGTCAACTGTCTGCAGTTCCGCATGCACCGCGGGCCAACCGTCATCGGCCGCCATCGCATCAATTTTATGCCTTGTCGCCGCATCTGCTCCAGGCAATTCGGCGATCCCTTTGGTCAACGCGCGGAAATACATCATCGTGCCACCCACCAGCAAAGGGAGACGGCCACGGTCGAGAATATCTGCCATTTCTGCACGGGCGTCACGAACGAAGTCGCCGGCTGAGTAACTTTCCTCGGGATCGCGAATATCAATCAGACGATGCGGCACTCGTTGCAGCGTCTCGAAATCGGGTTTTGCCGTACCGATGTCCATGCCCCGATAAACCAGCGCCGAGTCAACGCTGATGATGTCGCAGGGGAAACGTTTGCAGAGGCTAATTGCATATTCAGTCTTTCCCGACGCCGTTGGTCCCATCAACAGGATTGCGGTAGGTTTCACAATTGATCGCTAACGCCCGCGCAGGAACAGGCGATCGAGCTCAGACATCGTTATGGCGGTCCAGGTCGGTCTGCCGTGATTGCACTGATCCGCTCGGTCCGTGCGCTCCATCTCCCGCAACAGCGCGTTCATCTCGTCAATTGTCAAACGACGATTGGCCCTGATGGAATGGTGGCAGGCCATTGTCGCTAAATAGTCATCACTGACATCGTCGACGTGACTGCTGTGCCCTGACTCCGACAAATCGGAGAGTACATCCCGAAGCATTGACTCGACATCCGCGTTTTTCAGCAGTGCCGGGACCTCGCGAACCGTGAGGCTCGTCGGTCCGGATCGATCGACAACGAGGCCGAGTTTTTCGAACAATTGTCCCGACCGCTCAACGATGTCGGCCTCGCTTTCCGAAACACTGACCAGCTCCGGTACAAGCAGTGGCTGACGCACAATATCGCGATCGTCGTATCCACGCTTTAATTTTTCGTAGACGACACGCTCATGTGCCGCATGCATGTCGACGACGACCAGACCGTCTTTGTTTTCAGCAAGTATGTAAATGCCGGCCAGTTGCGCCACAGCGAATCCAAGCGGCGGTACCTCGCCGGCTTGTTCCGGAGTCTCGGCAAACGCGGGTGCGGTTGCCATGGAACGATACGCGGCCAGCGTCTCACGAACGGCTGACGAGGACGGACCGGTTGTCAACGACATTGCACCCTGGTTGAAGACCGCCTCGCGCGTCATCGGAATCGGCGTCACATTATGCCCGCCGGGTCGCATGTCGCTGAGCGCAACCTCGACCGCCTGCGATACGACCCCATGGACACGGCGCCCATCCCGAAATCGAACTTCGTGTTTCGCCGGATGCGCGTTGGCGTCTACGCCTGCTGGATCCATTGTCAGATTCAGAACATAAGCGGGGTAACGGCCGTGAAACAGAACATCGCGGTAGGCGTGTCGAACTGCGTGCGACAAGGTCTTGTCGGAAATGCTCCGGCCGTTAACAAACCAATACTGCATATCCGGCTGACTGCGGTTGAATGTCGGCAACCCTATCCAACCGGACAACGCGATGCCTTCCGTCTCGCGTTCGATGTAAATGCACTGGTCAGCAAACGTATCACCGCATAATTTCGCGATACGCTGACGTCGTTTTTCTTTGTCGGTTGCTACCGGGAGACTCAGCACCGTACGGCGATTATGCGTGAGCGTAAACGCGATCTCGGGCCTGGATAACGCAAGGCGGCGCACCCACTTTTCGATGTGGCCGTATTCGGTCCGCTCAGTGCGCAAGAAGCGGCGTCGTGCGGGCGTATTGTAAAAAAGGTCGTGCACTTCGACGGTCGTGCCCTGTGGATGGGCGGTCGGCGCCGGCACGCTGACTTCTCCGCCATCGGCTTCAACCTGCCAGGCCGAATCCGCACCAATCGCTCGTGACGCAAGCGTCAGTCGTGCAACCGAGGCGATGCTGGGTAGCGCCTCGCCGCGAAACCCGAGCGAGGCCACCGCTTCGAGATCATCGAGGCTCGAAATCTTGCTGGTCGCATGACGGGCCAGGGCCAGCACGAGTTCCTCATGCGCGATACCTTTACCGTCATCACGGATACGAATCAGTTTCTGCCCGCCTGCAACTATATCGACATGGACCGACCGCGCGCCGGCATCCAGGCTATTTTCGAGCAGCTCTTTGACCACGGATGCCGGGCGCTCGACGACTTCGCCGGCGGCGATCTGGTTGATCAGGTGACTTGGCAGTTGCTGAATGGGCATGAGCAAGGACGAACGATGACGAAGGGCCGCCATTTTTTCAAAACAAAGAAGAAAAGTCTCGCCGGACTGAAAACCGGGGTCGAACCGAGGTTTTTCATCAAGCACAAACGGCATTGTGGCTGAAAAACCTCGGTTCGACCCCGGTTTTCTCGATGAGGCCTGTGGCTAGCCGCCCGCGAAGACCGGAATCTGGAGCGTCTGACCGATACGGATGTTGTCCGTCGACAGCTTGTTGGCCGCGCGAATGGCGGCGGTGCTGACGTTGTAGCGCTCGGCGATATCCGAGAGGGTGTCACCGCGACTAATGACATGACGAACCTGGCGAGCTGGTTCGCGTCGAAGCTCCGCCGCGATCAGCGTATCCGGCGGCGGATTCGTGTAGAAATAATTGCGTATACCCGCAAGAATCGCGTTGGCGAGCCGACCCTGGTGCGCTTTGTCGCGCAGCTTCTTCTCCTCGCTTGGATTGGAGATGAACGCAGTTTCGACCAAGATCGAGGGCATGTCGGGTGATTTCAGGACGAGCAAACCGGCCTGTTGCACGGTCTTACGGTGCATCTTTGCGACCTTGCTCATCTCGCGAATAACGTGGCTACCGACATCGAGACTGGCGCTCAAGGACGCGTTCTGCGACAGGTCTATCAGTACCGAGGCAAGCACATCGTCCTTGTCCTCCAGAGAGACGCCACCGACCGACGCGTTTTCGCGCTCGGCCAGCTGCTTGGCAGCCTCGTCGCTCGCGCCCTTAAGGGAAAGCGCGTAGACCGACGCCCCGTTGGCGCGCCGATCCGACACGGCATCCGCGTGCACGGACACGAACAGATCGGCTTTGTGGCGGCGCGCAAATCCGGTGCGTGCGCGATGATCCACGTAGGTATCCGTATTGCGCACAAGAACGGCTTTCATACCTTTCTCAGCATTGATACGGCGGGCTATTTCGCGGCTGATCGCCAGGGCTACGTCTTTTTCCCGGGTTCGCTGCTTACCGATCGCGCCGGGATCGTGGCCGCCATGTCCGGGATCAATCGCAATAACGATGTCACGACCCGGTCGATATTCCTCGGATGCTCGCTTGACCGTGGTCAGGTTGCCGGAGCGCTGCAAGTCGATCACCAGGCGATCCCCGTATTTCGCGTTGGGCCCGGTAGTAAAACTACGTGAACGAACGCCGGCGCCAAGATCAAGGACCACGCGAAGCTGACCGTTGGCGCGGATAGCGCTGCGGATGGACTTGACGGCCCCGGTCCCGTTTGGCAGGTCGGTCAACGATTTCCCAAGCCGCCCGCCCTTTAGGTCGATGACCAGACGGTCCGGACTCCGCAGCGTGAAGATGTTATGCGGGACGGACTCGCTGAGATCCAATACCACCCGCGTCTTGTCGTTCTCGGCCCAGATACGCACGTTTTCCAGTGTCGTTTCGGCTTTCGCCATCATCGGCAGCAGCAAAAACAGTGACAGGATTAAGGCTGGGCGTTGAAACATAGCGGGTAACGAGGCCGGATTCTAAGGATTATGTCCGGTGAGTATACGAATCTGGAAGGAAAAACCAAGAGTTTTCGCTTCAAAATTAGACAGATACCAGCCTTAGTTAATATTCTGAGTCAAGAGGCTTCAAGCGCCTCGACAAGCGCCCCGCCTCGCTTGCTCAAGCCGGTGAGTTCGGCCCGACGCCCCTCGTCTTCGTAAAAAAGCGTCACCTGGATGTCGGCTTTCGATGAGAGTTGCGGTGCCCGCTCCGGCCATTCCACCAGGCGACATCCATCATCGAACTCGTTCCAGCCAAGATAGCGAAGCTCATCCTCGGATGAAACTCTATATAAATCAATATGATAAATATTCCCACGCGGTAATTGATACGGTTCCACGAGCGTGTAGGTCGGGCTGGGCACCGTCCCGGTGTGACCGGCCGAAGTGATCAAAGCGCGCGCGAAAGTCGACTTGCCCGCGCCAAGTTCACCGCTCAGCAAGACCGTCCAACCGGCCAGGTCTTCTGGCAGGCGTTCAAGGAATCGCCTGCCGAAATCCATCGTGGCCGCCTCGTCCTTGAGAAACAGGCTCATCGGGCACATCTCACGGATTGATGACAGCGCGCAATTCGGCGATCAGGTCAGAGGCGATCAGGCCGCGCTCGCCGCGGCTCGCCGCAATATCGCCGGCGCGAGCGTGGCTCTCAACGCCCGCCATCGCCGCCGCCTCCAACGTCAGCCCCTGAGCCAGCAGAGCTGCGATAATGCCGGTCAGCACATCGCCCATCCCTGCCGCTGCCATGCCCGGGTTTCCCGATGTGCACATCGACGGCGTCTCCGGATCCGCCGCAATCAGAGTGCCGGCGCCTTTCAATACCGCCACGCCAGCAAACCGATCCTGCAAAGCCCGAACGGCTGCGATCCTGTCCGACTGAACATCGGCGGTGGATCGTCCGAGCAAGACCCCGGCCTCGCCGGGATGGGGTGTGATAATCCGCAATTCCGCGTGATCCGGGGACTGCCCCAGCAGGTTCAGCGCATCGGCGTCCCAAACCGCAGGACGTGAATCGGCGGCAACGACTTTGAACAATGCTCGTGCCCAGTCTGAGTCTCCCAGGCCGGGACCAAACGCGAGCACGTCTGCTTTCGCCAGCAGGGGCTCGAGATCGGCCGGCACCGCAACGGCATGTGACATGAGTTCTGGCCTTGTCGCCGTCAGAATTGCCGCATGCGCCGGTGCGGTTGCGATACTGACTCTGCCAGCACCGGCGCGCAGAGCCGCCTCGCCGCATAATCGCGCGGCACCCGGCATGCCATTGCCTCCGCCAATGACAAGCACATGACCGAAATCGCCCTTGTGTGAAGCACGCGGCCGCGGCGGAAGCACACGTTGCAGCAACCCGTCGTCGATGCGCCGAAACGCGGGGCTTACGGCGGCCCGGCAAACATCCGGAATGTCCAGGCCGTCATACACCAACTCGCCGCGGAAATTCGTGGCGTCATCGAGAAACAGGCCGGTTTTAAGACCGACAAACGTCACGGTCAGGTCCGCCATAACGGCAGCGCCAAGGACGTTTCCCGAATCTCCATGGATTCCAGTGGGAATGTCCAGGGCGAGGACGTTGGCACCATGCGCATTGATCGCCGATACCGCTTCGGCCAATTTTCCGACAACGTCCCGCTCCAGACCGCTGCCGAGAATCGCGTCAACCAGCAACTCAGCCTCGCCGTCGAGTTCGCCTGCCCACGGCATTACGACGCCGCCTTCAGCGACGAAATCTTCGTAGGCGACGGCCGCATCACCTGACAATGATGCCGGATCGACCAGTCCAAGGACCGACACGCCGATGCCGTCGTTGGCAGCAAGCCGCGCAACAACATAGCCGTCACCAGCATTGTTGCCAGCGCCACAGATGACCTGCCAACGCCTTGCATCAGGGAAACGCCGCCGGGCGGCGCGCAGCGCCGATGCACCTGCCCGGGTCATCAATGTGTAACCGGGGATACCGTGATCCTCGATAGCCGCCCGATCGATCTCACGAACGGATGCGACGGAATAGACGTTAGCGGGTAAGGTCTGCATCTGGACGATTATACTGTCACGTAGCCCGGAACCGACATTGACGATATCCACGAATTCATACGGCAATACCGATATGGCGGCTCTCAAGGCCGAGGTTGTCGAGTGGACATTAGACCTTGGCTTCCAGCAGGCCGGCGTCAGCGACATCAATCTCACAGACGCGGAGGATCGACTTCGAGCCTGGCTGGCCGCACAGTTCCACGGCACGATGGACTACATGCAACGCCACGGCAGCAAGCGCAGCCGGCCGGACGAACTCGTTCCGGGAACACTGCGTGTGATCTCGGTTCGCATGGACTACCTGCCGGAAGCGCAGGATGCGGCCATGCAGCTGCTCGATGACGAATCGCGCGCCTACGTCTCCCGGTATGCGCTCGGCCGTGATTATCACAAGGTACTTCGTAAGCGCCTTCAAACACTGGCACATCGTATTGAACAAAGAATCGGTGACTTCGGATACCGGGTATTCGTTGACAGTGCACCCGTACTCGAGAAAGCGCTGGCCGAAAAGGCCGGAATCGGCTGGGTCGGCAAGCACACCAACGTCATCAACCGGGATCATGGTTCATGGTTCTTTTTGGGCGAGCTGTACACCGACCTGCCGTTGCCGGTTGATCAGGCCGAACAATCGCACTGCGGCAGCTGCACAGCATGCATCGACATCTGCCCGACCCGTGCAATTGTCGCACCCTATTCTCTGGACGCGCGGCGTTGCATTTCGTACCTCACGATCGAGTTGAAAGAGTCGATTCCCGTGGAGTTCCGCAAGGCCATCGGTAATCGCATCTACGGCTGCGATGACTGCCAGATCTTTTGCCCGTGGAACAAGTTCGCGCGGCCAACCGCTGAAGCCGATTTTGCGCCCAGGCACGGACTGGAATCGGCCGAACTCACGGAGTTATTTTCATGGGATGAAGAAACCTGGTTACGAAAAACGGAGGGGAGCGCGATTCGACGTATTGGCTATGAACGTTGGTTGCGTAACCTGGCGGTTGCATTGGGCAATGCGAAGACGACGCACGAGGTTGTCGGCGCCTTGAATACACGGCAGCATGACTCATCCGACCTGGTTGCGGAACACGTGCGCTGGGCACTTGCGCAACACGACGACAACAATGGAGACCAATAATGTTTGAGGCACCCGATTCGCCATACCTTGTGCCGTTCGACGGCAATTTCGACGTCGCAAAAGCCAGCACGACGCCGCAGACCGATGGCCGCCGGCATAAAGGCAAGCATCGCGCAAATCGTATGGAAAACCTGAACAAGCTGCAGCGGGTGCTTGCCGCGGGTGATCGTCATGCTGTGTTACTGGTGTTTCAGGCCATGGATGCCGCGGGAAAGGACAGTACGATCCGCTCCGTCATGCAGGGTGTCGACCCATCCGGCTGCCAGGTCTTCAGCTTCAAGAAGCCTTCCAGCCTGGAACTCGACCACGATTTTCTCTGGCGCACGACGTGCCGCTTACCGGAACGCGGCCGGATCGGGATATTTAACCGCAGTCAGTACGAAGAGGTTCTTGTCGTTCGCGTACATCCCGAGATTCTCGGCTACCAGCAATTACCCGGCGAAATAGATCTCGAATCTATCTGGGACCAACGACTTACATCGATACGACAACAGGAGCAACACCTGGCGCGCAATGGCACGGTCATCCTCAAGTTCTGGTTAAACGTTTCCAGGGACGAACAGAAGCGCCGATTCCTGGCACGCCTTGATGACCCTGAAAAGAACTGGAAATTCGAACCGCGCGACGTGGTCGAGCGCCGCTCCTGGGACGACTACATGAAGGCTTACGAAGCCGCACTCAACGCAACTTCTCGTCCGTGGGCGCCATGGTACGCCATTCCCGCTGACGACAAATCCTACATGCGAGCACGCGTTGCCGACATCATCATCGCCACTTTGCATAGCATCGGCCTCAAGTATCCCGAGCCATCTGACAAGGATCGCCAGGAGTTTGCCAAGGCCCGCGCCGAGCTTGTGTCCGAAGATGGATGACCTCCAAATTTGACCTGGGTCACAGTTCTCGGTCGGTAATACTGTGGCCCAGTCGATAGTCGTGTCGTTGGCTTAGACGCGACAATCCCTTTTTTGGGATGGAATACCCGGTTTTGCAGGAATCACTGGCCACAAGTTCGGATTACAGACGCTCGCTACTCGAGGGGCTCGAGCTATTCCAGGGCGTCTATCCGGACGACATCCATGAACTATTGCAGCGTTGCGATCGACGAGATATTGCGACGGGCGAACTACTGTTGTCCCCTGGCGCGAGGAACGAGCACGTGTTCATCGTGTTATCGGGAAGCCTGAACGTTCATGTCGGGTCGCCGGATACGCCGATTCTCGCCACCATGGAGGCCGGAGCGTGCGTTGGTGAGATGTCAATCATCGAGGACCGCGACCCGTCCGCCTATGTCATCGGAGCCGAAGACACTCACATGCTGGTGATACATCAGTCGGTGTTGTGGGAAATGGTCGATGCATCGCACGAATTCGCCAAGAACCTTCTCGTCGTGCTGTCCGAGCGTGTGCGCAGCCATAATCGTGTTATCGCCGATAGCTACGGTGAAATGCGGAAATTCGAGCGACACGCTACAACGGACGCGCTGACCGGGCTGGCAAACCGGCACGCGATGCAAGAGATCTTTCCCGAAGAGATTGCGGCCTGCATCGCGCAAGGCGAACCTATCGCGTTCATCATGATCGACGTCGACAATTTTAAAGAATTCAACGATATGTTCGGCCACATTGCCGGCGATCGGGTCCTTTCATCGGTCGCAAAGATTCTTTGCGCCCAGTTTCGGCCTGACGATCTGTTGGTACGATACGGCGGCGATGAATTTGCAGTCCTCTTACCCGGCGTCGACATCAAACAAGCGCTCGTGATCGGAGAGCGAGTACGTGTCGCCGTTTGTGGAAGCACCGGGGATGGATCTGACTCGTTGATTCAAATCCCGATCAAGATTTCAATGGGTGTTGCCGAGTTGCAGCACGAGGGCACGATCGACAGCTTGATTCGTGATGCCGATGCCGCGCTATACCGCGCAAAACATGCCGGTCGAAATGTCGTATCCGAATAGATAGTCCAGCACTTACTAAACCGTAACGACAATATTATCAATAAGACGCACCTCGCCCAGTTTGGCCGCGGCAATAACAATGAGATCATCGCAGTCGCGATCCGGAATCTCGAGATTCAGCGCACGGCGAATGGCGAAGTACTCCACCTCGAAGCCCGAATCGACCAGGTGTTGCTGCGCGACGGATTCCAATTCGCTGAAATTTCGTTGGCCATTTTGTAGTTCCTGGCCCACGGCACTGATTTCTGCGTAGAGCGCCGGCGCCGTTGCTCGCTGCTCTTCATCGAGATAGGCATTGCGCGAACTCAACGCCAATCCGTCGTCCTCACGAATCGTCTCACTCGTGATGATCGAAACCGGCAGGTTCAAATCCTCTACCATGTGCCGAATGACAAGTTGCTGCTGATAGTCCTTCTGACCGAATACTGCGACGTCCGGTTGAACAAGTGCGAAAAGCCGCACGACCACGGTCGTAACGCCGTCAAAGTGCCCCGGTCGTGAAGCGCCGCAAAAGTTTTCCGTCAGGCCCGGCACAGAAACGGTCGTCGCATTCTCGATGCCGAAGGGATAAACGGTTTTGACCTCGGGCGCAAAGATCAGGTCCGCCGCCGTGGTTTTCAGTCGCAGCTTGTCGCGCTCCAGGGTTCGCGGATATTCATCGAAGTCCTCGCCTTCGGCGAACTGGGTCGGATTGACAAAGATGCTGACGACAACCCGCTCCGCGTGCTCGCGCGCGAGCTCCACCAGCGCGAGGTGACCCGCATGGAGACTACCCATGGTCGGAACAAGCGCCACGTGCTCATCGTTGTGACGCCACTCGGCGATGTGTTCCGCAAGCTCCTGCTTGCTGTGTACGACTAGCATGGGTGGTTACAGCCTGTTGCGAATTAGGAAAAGCAATGTTCGGGCGCCGGATAGCTGCGGTCCTTTACGGCGCGCACGTAGGATTCCACCGCCTCTAGCGGCGACGTGCAATCTGCCTGGAAGTTCTGCACGAATCTCGGTGTGCGGCCCTGCGTAATATCGAGGATGTCGTACAAGACAAGAATCTGTCCGTCGACGCCCGGTCCCGCGCCGATTCCGATAACGGGAACAGCCAGCGCATCGGTTATCAACTTGCCCACCTCGTTCGGGACGCATTCAAGGAGCACGATATCGGCGCCCGCATTTTGAAGTCGCTCCGCCGCTTGCCGCATTTTCTTGACCTGGTCCGGTTCTCTACCCTGCACTTTAAAGCCGCCAATCTTGTGGACCGATTGCGGTTTCAGGCCGAGATGCGCACAGACCGGAATATCATGACGCGCAAGATGTTCGACGATGTCGATCTGACCCTCTCCGCCCTCAAGCTTGACCATCATCGCGCCACCGTCTTGCATGAGCCTTACTGCATTATCGAGCGCCTGACCCGGCTCCGTATAGCTCATGAACGGCATGTCGGCGACGAGGAACGCCCTGCGCAACCCTCGGGCGACGGCGCGCGAATGGTAAATGATGTCCTCAACGGTCACGGGAACGGTCGTGTCATGACCCTGAATGACCATACCGAGTGAATCGCCCACCAACACAAGGTCAGCGCGGGCGGCATCCACCAGCGCAGCGTAGCTTGCGTCGTAGGCAGTCAGGCACGCGATCGGCACACCGTCGCGCTTCATTGTCCGCAGCGTCGAGATATTGACCGGTGGCTCCGGCATGCCTCGCTGTTCGAGTTGTGTGTACATGATTTTTAGGCCTTTTATGCCAGAGCCGCAGCTACCGGATTGAAAAAGTGCCGGCCACCTGTGGTCCGCTCAATCTGCTGGAAAAGCTGCTCATAATCAGCATCGTTATTGACCAGGTCGATTTGCGACGCATTTACAATCAACAACGGGCCTTCATCGTAGGCGTGAAAAAACCTCGCATAGGCGTCGGTCAGCTCTTCGACGTAGTTTCGATCCACGAAACGATCATACCTTGAGTTGCGCCGCGCCAATCGACTCATAATTGCGTCGACCGACGCCTGCAGGTAAATAACCAGGTCGGGCACCGGCGCATCGACCGCCAGGTTCTCCACGATTTGATCGTAAAGCTTCAACTCCTCGGTATCCAGGTTAAGCTCGGCAAACAAGCGGTCACGCGTAAAGAGGTAGTCAGAGATTCGCACGCTCGTAAATAAATCGGTCTGCCGAAGATCCTCGATTTGCCGCGCTCTCGCAAATAGAAAGAACATCTGGGCTGGCAGCGCCGCAGATCGGCCGTCTCTATAGAAGCGCTCGAGAAAGGGATTCTCTTCCACCTCCTCCAAAACGAGGTCAGCGGACAGGCTGTCCGCGAGGCGTCTGGCCAGCGCAGTCTTGCCCACCCCGATCGGCCCCTCGATCGCGATATAGCGAGATGCATTACCGGCTTTTTTCAGCTGACTAACGGACACTAATTTCCCTTAAAGTATTCGCGTGATTTTCGGTTCAAGATGGTTGATCGGGATCGTCGCTATCCGCCCGAGGCCAACGATCACCAGGCCGGGCGCAACGTCAATTAGTGGCAACAATACAAAATTTCTCTCGGCAATGCCCGGATGAGGAACAATCAGGTCAGGCTCGTCGATGCGCTCGTTTGCATAGGCCAGCAGGTCCAGGTCAAGTACGCGCGGCCCCCAATGGACATCACCACGTTCGCGGCCGCGCCGAGCCTCAATCTCCTGCAGTTCATCAAGCAGCTGACGTGCTGTCAGCCGCGTCAGCAAGGATGCGGCCGCGTTGACGAAGTCCGGCTGTTCGATGCCACCAAATGGTGCAGACCGATAAAGCGAAGACCGGGCTATCAATCGAGTCTTCGGAATCGCTCGCCAACAAATCGAACGCGCTGGCGAGCTGGCCCGCCGGGCCCTGCAGATTACTGCCCAGGCCGACGTAAGCCGGCAGCCAGTGGTCGTCGCTGGCGTTCGACATCGTTAACGACTGGTCTTCACAAACTCTGCGACTTCCTGCGGCGACGCCTTGCGCGCGGGCGGCGTTTGTTTTCTGACTGAGCATTTAACTGGAAGTTCACAGCACGCTCTTCGGCTGTCTGTGTTTGTGCGTCGGTCCAGAAACTCGCCACGTCCGCCTCGATCTGGCCAGTTTCAGCGCGCAAGACCATGAAATCGTAAGCAGCGCGAAAGCGACGGTGATCGAGCAATTTCATCGCACGCTTGCCTCGCATCTGCAGGAATCGTGGCTGCAGTGCGAGCATCTCGCGCATCGGTCCGGTGAACCGACGCGGAATCGAAATACGTCGTTGTTGCTGGGCGACAATATCGTAGGACGCGACGCTCAGCGACTGCGATTCGGACATATTTTCCTCGGAACGACGTATTTCCGCCAACTTCGTAACCGGCGCCCAGAAGAAGACCCCCAACAGAAACATCGGCGTGACCGATTTTCCAGCGCGTACCCGGCGATCCGTATTTTGCAAGGCCGCCCGAACGAACTTCAGAAAAGTCATCGTCGCGTAACAGTTCCTGCTCGGTCGCGGAAACATTTCGGCGAACAGGTCATGCTCGTGCAGCAGATCGAACGTGCGTTCCGCGTGTCCCGACTGGAAGAGTTTCAGGAACTCGTCAAACAGGCGCGCAGCCGGAACATTCGATAAGAGATGCGCGTGATGGTGAATCGCCTCGACAACGGCAGGGTCGATCGAAAAATCGAGCTTCGCCGCAAATCGAATTGCTCTGAGCATTCGAACCGGATCCTCGCGCAAGCGTTGCTCCGGATCACCGATCAGCACCAATTGACGACGCTCAATATCCTCAACCCCACCGGCGTAGTCCCAGATGCTGAAATCTGCAATGTTGTAATAGAGCGCATTGCAGGTGAAGTCGCGCCGCCACACGTCTTCGTCAATAGTGCCGTAGACATTGTCGCGGAGAATTCGGCCTTCGTGATCATGTTCCACGTCATCATCAACGTGATTTGCAGCAGCGCGAAATGTGGCCACCTCGATGATTTCGCGACCAAATCGAACGTGCGCCAGTCGAAAACGGCGGCCGATGAGCCGACAGTTTCCAAACAACGCACGCACCTCGTCCGGCGTCGCGTTAGTGGCCACGTCGAAATCCTTGGGATGCAGCACAAGCATGGCGTCGCGCACGCAGCCACCCACCAAAAATGCCTGATACCCGGCCTTGTCGAGTCGGTACAGTACTTTGAGAGCGCTCTTGGAGAATTCCTTCCGCGATACGTTATGGGCGGCGCGGGGGATGATCTTCGGCGCTCTCGACCGCGGGTTCCCGCTGTTTTTCAAATGTTGTTCCGCCTGGAGATCACTAGTTCGACCGTATGATAGCAGCCTGCCGCGATTACGTGCCCAACGGCGCATGAAAATAGCCGAAAAACCCGCTTGAGCATTTGAGATCGGGCCGTATAATAGCGCCCCCGGTTCTACAGGACCGGTATAGACTCCGCTCCCTTCGTCTAGTGGTTCAGGACGCCGCCCTCTCACGGCGGTAACACCGGTTCGAATCCGGTAGGGAGTACCAAATTCCAAAATATGGCTCGCTACGCGAGCCTTATTTGTAATTGCGGCACGATCACCGGATTTGAACTGGATGGGGTTCGATCCGAGGCCGGCAAAGCCGGCCGACAGACGCCGAAGGCGCCGCGCAGCGGTGAGCATGCACAGCATGCGAATCAATCCCCTAGGGAGTACCAAACAGAACAAAGGGTTAGCCCCGCAAGGAGCTAGCCCTTTCTTTTTGTACTGTGCTGGTACTGCGTTTGGCCAAGTTGCTTTAGATATTTGTAATGTCTGCTTTCACCAATAGCAGTCGTTCAAATCAGGACAGACTGTCAAAATCGAAGGTCTGATGACGGCCAAGAGCGGCCAATCAGATTGATCTGGATTGAGATCCGAAAAAGGCGGTGAACTCACGCGCACCGCCTTTTGTCACTCCATTTCGATAGGCAGACTCAGTAGATGTCGTAGCCCCACCTACCGATATTGGTACTGCAGACCTGAAAACGCTCCCAAAGCTTAGCCGGAGTTGAATCCGGATCGCTCAGCGCATCACGCCAGGTATCCCAAGCTTTGCCATAAGTCGCCGCGTCCTTCGTCGTTCCGAGCCAGTACATCGACACTAGGTTTTCGCTCTGCAACGGCATCGCAACGCGAGATGTATAGCCGTTTGCCTCGCCCCAATCTTTGTTGAAGTCGTTTACGATTTCCATGTATTTACCAAACGAACAGCCATCATTCAGCTCGAACTCGATAACATCCATATACTCAGCAGAAGCGACCATAGGTACAAAAAACAACAGTGCAAGAGTGATTATTTTCACTATCTTCTCCTCAATCATGGCAATTCCAAAGTGCCCATCGTGGCACTCATGGCACATGACATTCAGTATAGTTGAGATCTCTGTGATAACAAGATGAACGCAAAGGGCCGGTTGTCAGAAAATGTCTGCGTAACATTCCTCCGTATTATCGCGGACATTCAAGGTGTCCATCAAAGTAGGGTAAGGCCTGTAAGCGGACATTCTTACCTGCCAATTCCCCAATATCGACCGCGTCGCTAGGTTGTAGCGGCGACGTATGGTACCTCCCAAAGCGAATACACTCGCGACAGCGCTGCAAGCCCCAGCGGGTGTTTCAACCGGCCCGAATCGATGGCCTCTTTAATCTCATCAAGCGACATGAGATGCACACGAATTGCCTCACCGGCGTCCGGAGTTGGTGACTGCACGGCGACGACATCTTCAGCCAACCATAGATGGCAGAGGTTATTGTGAATCGCAGGGTTTGCTTGCACGGAGCCGAGATAGCGCCAGCTTCCTTCTCCGAAACCGGTTTCCTCGAGAAGCTCTCGCTTAGCGGCATCGAGTGACTCCTCGCCCGGATCGATCATTCCGGCGACCGGTTCTGTCGTCAGATCGCCGATACCGAATCGGTACTGCTCTACCATCACTATTTTCCCTTCTGCCGTGACCGCAACGACGTTTACCCAGTCATTGGTTTCCAATACGAGACGCTTGAAAGTCGCGCAAGCTGTCGGGGTGTCGCATCACATCGAAGCGAACGCGAAATAACGGAATCTCCGGCCCGGGTTCGCTCCCCAGTTTTTCCCAACGCAAGGCGTCGTCCGTCATTTTCGCTGCCCCTATGGTTTCGCACGATCGTGCGCTCGGATTATTGATAGGCTCAATTTGTATCTTCTTGTTCCGGGCAACTACAAGCGCAACAATACGCGCGTTAAGAAACTTCCCGCCATCACGATGTTAGCATGCGACCATCCGGTTCCAGCCCGATAGCAATATCCTGGAACCCGCCAAAACTGGCGATCAGGAATTCTCCTGAATGATTGGAGAACACACAGTAAACTCGGATCAAATTGGCAGGCGTCGAGAATCCGATAATGGGAAATCCGGATGGATCGCGCCAGTCTTCGTATCGCTGAATTAGATATCAAATATCCCCGGTCGGGACGGAGGAAGTCATGTTACTCAGCTTGCTCCCCAGCATGGTCGTTCTGGGCCTGGCCGCGATTGCCGCCCTGCGCTTCACGCTGGTCTATCGTTCGCCCCCCGAAAACAGTGCCGAGCGGAACGTCGCCGCACGTGCGCTGGCCGTTTCTGCGGGCATTCAGGCCATCCACTTCTCTGAAGAGGCGCTGACCGGTTTCCCGGAACGGCTGGGCGCCCTGCTCGGTCTCCCCGCCATGCCTATGTCCTTTCTTCCTCGCTTTTAACCTGGCGTGGCTCGGAATCTGGGCTGCGTCGGTACCGGGATTGCGGTCAAATAGAACCGGCGCCTTCTTCGCCGCCTGGTTTCTCGCGATCGCCGGGATGATCAATGCCATCGCACATCCTCTCCTCGCCCTCGCCGCGGGCGGCTATTTCCCGGGCCTTTTTAGTTCGCCGTTCATTGGCGCCGCGGCGGCCTGGCTTTGGCTCCGACTCCGAGCGGCGACAATGACAATGGCGCAATAGTACCGACTGTTTGCTCGTCCAAAGCGAACCGCAATGCCCGTCGCATTGTCGACGAATTGAAAATACTTTGGTCTGTTGTGACCGCGTCAGTCATTGCTTGTCTGACGGTCTTTCTAACAGCTCTCCAGGTAGCGTCGACACCGCCAAGATGACTTCTATCCGGATGACACTGGTCCAGACAAGTGCTCAAGCACGCATCGCCAGGGTTGATTGACGGATATCCCCAACGGACCTGTGAACCCATGCTCGTCATTGCCGAGTTGAAGGCTCTGCTCACGGTACGGGTAGTCTGGTAACAGACAGCAATCCCAGTGTCATTCGCTTCATCGACCAATGTCCGCATACCATCGGGCCCGTACCGGGCTGCAGCTGTAACCTCGGTATAGACCAACTGAGCGAGAACCGCGCATCCGTCCACGCCAATATAGTGCTCCTCCGCTCGGGCGTTGTTTGATAGCGTCAATATTGCGATGCCCGCAAGCATCAGCGCGGCAAAGTTCCGATTCGCCATTGTTCCTCTCCTTGCTTGATCCACAAGTAGAGCATTCATCAGCTAGCGCCAACTCAAAAGCGGCGAATCTCTTGCTTTCGAACAATTGCGCTCAGAAGTACGACAACAACGCGACAATCAGCGACCAAACGAGCATCACGGCCGTCGGCAAGAACGTGATCGTAAATCCCGTGCCGCGGCTACCCGGATCATTCAGATACGACGACCGGTAGATAAATCGACCAATGATAAACACCAGGCCGAATCCGGCTGCCCACAACGGATTCACGAGATACGCAAAGATCCAGAGCGCCGGTACGAAAGCGACGAGTTGCTCCATGGTGTTCTGCTGAATGCGGAACATCCGCTCAAATTCCGGGTGTCCCGCGGTTGCCGGCGCTTTGACGCCATGCTTGCCTCGCATCGACCCCACCTGGATCGAAAAGAAGACGAACTGCGCCAAAGCCAGTATCGTAACGATTGCGACTGCTTCCATTTTTTTCCCCTGTAGGACATTTATCGGCTTTTCTGTGACTATTGCCATCTTGTCATCCTTTTGCAAGCTGACATAGGCACCACACCTATCGACAAGTTTCGCACATTTTTGTTTGATACCGTTCTCGGCCTCGAGCGGCATGAATACGTGGCGGTCGCCTGGTCTTTTGCCTATTTCTTCTGCGTGTTGTCCTCGTATTACATCCTGCGACCGGTTCGCGAGGCGATGGCCGTTGGAAGCGGTCCCGATACGATTCCCTATCTGTTTATCGGTACCTTCGTCGCCATGCTGGTTGCGACGCCCATATTTGGCTGGGTCGCATCACGATTTCCAAGACGCGTCTTTCTTCCCTGGGTTTATCTCTTCTTCGCCTCGAATATTGCCATATTCTGGGTCGTGTTCTCGCAAGCGGTAAATGCCGAGCAGGAATACGTCTGGCTTGGTCGTGCGTTCTTCGTCTGGCTCAGCGTATTTAACCTGTTTGTCGTGTCCGTGTTCTGGAGCTTCATGGCCGACATTTACACGCGCGAACAGGGCCGCCGACTATTCGGTGTTATTACAGCGGGCGGCAGTATCGGCGCACTTCTCGGCGGCGCTGCAACGAGTGCTCTCGTAGTACCCATCGGTTTTCAGAATCTGCTGCCTATTTCAGCCGCGCTGCTGTTGCTCGCCGTTGTTTGTATTTCAAAACTCCGCGAGTGGGTTGTCCTCGAACATGAAAACGAAATCATCGAAACTGCGGCGAGTGAAAAACCATTAGGCGGCAATCCCCTCGCCGGACTCACTCATCTGTTGTCTTCAAAGTACTTTGCCGGCATAGCAATATCGTCGGTCATCGCAAGCCTGCTGGGCACGGCGCTTTACATGTTCGCAGCGGAACTGGTGGAGACCGCAATGCCGGATTCGAATCAGCAAACGCAATTCTTTTCGAATATGAATGTCGCAACCAATGCGCTTTCCATAGTGGGTCAAATGTTCCTGGTTAAGCACGTAGTCAGTCGCTTCGGAATCGGCGTGAGTCTTTCTTTGCTGCCAATCGTGTCGGTCGTCGGATTCGCGGTATTGGCATTTGATCCGGTGCTTGGCGTCGTCGCAGTATTGACAGTCGCCCGGCGTGCCCTCGGGTTCGGGTTCAGCAAGCCCACGACCGATATGCTGTATTCCGTCGTGACCCCGGAAGAAAAATACAAAACCAAGAACGTTATTGACACGGCCGTTTATCGGGGTGGTGACGTCGTTGGAACCTGGTCGGTCAAATTGATGTCGGCACTTGGCATCGCGGGAATCTCCGTTGTGATGCTGCCATTTGCCGTCATCTGGGCTATCGTCACGCTTTGGCTCGGTCGCGACTATCGTCGCCAGGCAAGGGAACTCAAGCATAGCGGTGTGAAGTGATATCAAGACAATGGAACAGGCGCGAAGTGCTGACGGCCGCTGTCTGCAGCGCAATACCGGGCATTTCGCTTGGCAATGAGGCTACGGCAATGCGCACCGCAATAATCCCGTCTTCGGGAGAGTCGCTGCCGGTCATAGGTCTCGGCACCTATAGCGTGTTCGACGTGGAGAGTTCCGATCGCGAAATCACCGGCAAGCAAGAAATACTGCGACTGCTGACGGCGTACGGCGGGAGCGTCGTCGACACCTCGCCAATGTACAACCGATCCGAGAAAGTGATTGGCGACGTCATCCGCAAAGGCACGAATCGTAGCGAACTGTTTCTCGCCACCAAGGTCTGGACAAATGGGCGTGACGCCGGTATCGAACAAATGAGCCGGTCACGCGAACTCATGAATACTGACGTCATTGATCTGATGCAGGTTCACAATTTGCGGGATACGGGCATCCACATGGAGACTATACGCAGGTCGCAATCCGACGGGCGCATACGCTACAGCGGACTCACACATTACACCGCCAGCGCACACGAGACGCTGGAACGTGAGATGAAGAAATTCAAGCCCGATTTTGTCCAGATCAACTATTCGCTCGGTGAGCGGGAAGCCGATCAACGCATTCTGCCATTGGCCAAAGAAATGGGAATTGCGGTGTTGATTAACCGTCCGTTTCAGGCAGGTCGCTTGTTTCGCGCCGTTGCCGGTCAGTCTTTGCCCGATTTCGCCCGGGAGTTCGCCAATAGCTGGGGACAGTTTTTCCTTAAATTCATTATTAGCCATCCGGCAGTCACGTGCGCAATTCCGGCAACCAGCAAACCGCAGCACATGGTCGATAATCTCGGCGCCGGTTTCGGTGAATTGCCTGACAGCAGCATGCGCACGCGCATGCTGGATTTTTTCGCGAACATCTAGTGTCCGAGCCCACTAATTCAGGATTGCCTCGTCGAATCGCCGCAATGCTCTACGACGCGTTACTTGTGTTTGCACTAATGTTCATGGCAACCATTCCGTTCATTGCGCTACGCAGTGGTGAGCCGGTGGAAGTTGGCGAAAATCTACTGTACAGACTCGTGTTGGCGGCGGTCGTATTCACGTTTTTCGTCGGCTTCTGGAGCCGCTCTGGCCGCACGCTGGGCATGCAGTCCTGGGGACTGCAGCTCGAAACCAGGGATGGGCATGTTCCGTCAGCGGCAACCGCCAGCCTTCGGTTTTTCGCCGCCATTTTGTCGCTGATCCCACTTGGCCTCGGCTTCCTGTGGCAGATAATCGATAAAGACAAACTAACGTGGCACGACCGGCTCAGTAAGACCCGGCTCGTGTACTATCCGCGAGAAAAAAAATCGAAGAGAGACTAAGTCGGCGCTACCGAATTCGCTTCAGCGCGATGCCCGTGACCAGACAAAGTAGCAGCGTTGGCAACCAGTTCACGAGCGCGGGATTCAAGTTAAAAACCTGTCCCGAATTCGCCAGCGTTTCGCTGCCCAGGTAGTAAGCCAGCCCGATAATTACGCCGAGCATCAGGCGGCCACCAGCACCGCCCGTTCGCACCGAACCGAATACGAAGGCGAGCGCCAGTATCGGCATTATGGGAACGGCTATTGTCCGTGAGGCCCGATACCAAAGCTCTGACTCGTACTGCGCCGAATCGAGGTTATTGCGCTTCAGGTAGTCGATATAGACGAGCAGGCCACGAGCCGACAGGGTCAAGGGCTTGGCAAGCGAACTTCCCAGTAGTTCGGCGTTGACTTCAAATGACTCCACGGCGACCGACGACTCCACAACCTGCACGCTGCCGTTGTTAAACCGGGTTTCTCGCAGATTCTCCAGAATCCAGTTGTCATCCTCGTCGATGCCTGAATTCTCCGCTCTGGCGATGGCCACCAGTTCGTCGTCATCGTTAAAGCGAAACAGGTAAATGCTCCCAAACTCGAATTCTGAGTTGACGCGCTCAAGATGCAAATACACCGGCCCATCCTTGACCCACGTTTCATTACCGAGGCGTGCATCGCCTTTTTCGAAGCGAGCCTCCTGGCGCATATTGCGAGCGTACAAATCGAGCGGCGGGCCGATAAACTCACCAATAAGCCCGGTAACGATTAGCAGCACGAGCCCGGAGACCGCAACCATCCCCGAGAGCCGTGTTACCGACAGACCGGCCGAACGCATAACAATAATTTCGCTGTTTCCTGCAAGCGCTCCGAGACCCAGCAAGGAACCTATCAACGCCGCAACCGGCAGCATTGCGAACGCGAGGTTGGGTAGGCGAAGCGCCGCGAACAAGATGACCTGAGGCGTCTGGTATCCGCCCTGCGTATCATCGAGTTCTGCTATGAAATCGAATAGGCCCGCCAGGGCCAGCAGAACAACGAGCACTAGCGCGGTGCTCGTCAGGATCGTGCGCATCAGGTACTGACTGAGGATTGTCGTCATCGCCAGATCCGCCTGTGCCAGCCATTCTGAATAGCCAACAATGTCAGGGTGAACAGCATTACGCAGCCATGCACCCACCAGAGACCCAGCGAGGGTGACAGGGTCGCCTGCTCAATCCAGGCTTTAGCCGCGCTCAGCATGTTGAGATAAATAATGAAGACGAGAAGACCAATTCCGATGCGGCCGTAGCGCCCGGCACGTGGGCGACTCTTGCTTAGCGGAACGGCGAGCATCGCCAGAATGATCGTCGACAACGGAATGCCGAGGCGCCACTGCATCTCCGCGATATGTGCAAGCTCGCCTGATCGCATCAATTGCGAGAATGGCATTGCGCGCGGCTGCGGATCCGGCGGGTTGAGGCTGGGCAGCTGATAGGGGATGCCGTGCTCGGCAAATTCGACCACTCGAAACCTGGTTGTGCCCGGCACACCCTCGTAACGACGGCCATTGTGCAGTACGAGCATCCGGGTATCCTGGTCTTCGGACTCGACCTGCTCGCCCCTGTCGGCAATAACGACCTCGACACGCCCGTCAGAAACCAGACGTTGCATGAAGACCTTTTCCATATCGCCATCGACCGTCACGCGTTCGCCATAGACAACCGCTTGATCCGGGCCGAACATCGTAAAGCGCCCGGGTTCAATGCTGGCGAGATCCGCCTCGCGACGAGCCTCGGCGCCGATACGATCTATGGCAGTAAGTGCACGCGGTGCTCCTTCGATAGACAGCCAGGCCACCGCCAGCGCAAGCGGCACCAGCAACCACAACAATGGCCGGTAGATACCCGACGGGCCTACTCGGCAGGCCATCATTGCGGGCATTTCACTGTCCCGGTAGAGGCGTCCCAGCGCGAGCATGATCGACAGGAACAGGCCGATCGGGATGAGAACCGTCAGGTATTGCGCTGCCGACAGTCCAATAACGTCGAAAGCGGCTTCTTTGGGAAGTTTGCCTTTCGCGACGTCACCAAGCACCCTCGCAAACTGGTTCGTCAGCAGGATGAGTAGCAAAACCATCGTGACCCCAAGCCAGGTCATGGCGATCTCGCGAAAAATGTACCGATCCAGAATGCGGGTCATCGGTGTCCGGGAATGGCGTGGCCGCTGGCAGCCGAAACAGTTAGACTACCGCTTTTGTTTTGCCCGCGACAGCCCCGACCCCGACAGGAGCACATGCAAAGTTTATGGAATACTTCACCACTACGAGCAAATCTTCAAGACGCGCCGTCGATTGCGCCATCGTTGGAATCTACAATCGCGGCAAGCTGGGGGTCGGCGCCAGCGACATCGATACGGCTAGCGGCGGCGAAATTCGCCGACTAATCAAGCGCGGCGATATCTCTCCAAAACTCGGTCGTTGTACCTTGTTAACCAACGTGCCTGGCGTCAAAGCGGATCGCGTTGTCGTAGTGGGGCTTGGCAAATCCAGTGACTTCGGTGCCAAGCAGTTTCGAAAAGCTCTGGCCGCTGCGACCGACACGATCTCGCAGACCAAGACAAAGCAGGTCCTGAACTGCCTTACCCTCGAACGTGTGACACATACCAGCGTTTACTATCTGGCACGCCACTCCGCCGAGGCAATCGGTGACGCGCTCTACCAATTCAATAGAATGAAAAGCGGACGCAAGCCCGCTGTCAGCCCGTTGAAGAAGGTCGGGTTTGCGATCGCCAACCGCACGGATGCCGCAGACACAATGCGCGGCGCCGAGCACGGCAATGCCATTGTAACTGGCGCATCACTCGCCAAAGACCTCGGCAACCTGCCGGCCAACGTCTGCACACCGAGCTACCTCGCGCGCACGGCGAAGAAACTTGCGACGGGCAACGGCAAGTTGTCGACCAAAATTCTCAGCGAATCCGAGATGAAACGACTTGGCATGGGCTCGCTGTTATCAGTGACCGCCGGAACAAAGGAACCTGCGAAGCTGATCGTTATGCAATACAAAGCGGCTGGTAAAGACAAACCGGTCGTGCTTGTTGGAAAAGGTGTCACCTTCGATGCAGGCGGCATTTCACTCAAGCCTGGCCTCGGCATGGACGAGATGAAATACGACATGTGCGGCGCAGCCAGCGTCCTCGGCGTTATGGCCATGGTCGCGGAGCTCAATCTGCCGATCAATCTCAACGTCGTCGTACCGACGGTCGAGAACATGCCAAGTGGCAGCGCCACCAAGCCTGGGGATATCGTCAAGAGCATGTCCGGCCAGACAATAGAGGTACTGAATACCGATGCTGAAGGTCGACTTATTCTTTGCGACGCCCTCACCTACTCACGGCGCTTCAAGCCCGCGGCAATTATTGACGTCGCCACACTCACCGGCGCTTGTGTCGTGGCACTCGGCGCTCATCGCAGCGCCGTGATGAGCAATACCGACGCGCTGCGCGATGAATTGGTCGCTGCGGGAGCGCGTGCTGAAGATCTCGCCTGGCCGATGCCGCTCGGTGAGGAATATGCCGAGCAACTGAAGAGCAATTTCGCGGACATGGCCAACATTGGCGGCCCCAGTGGCGGCGCCGTAACAGCCGCTTGCTTCCTCGGAAAATTCACAGACGGAATGGCTTGGGCGCACATGGACATCGCCGGTACGGCCTGGAAAAGCGGTACTCACAAAGGCGCGACTGGACGGCCGGTGCCTTTGCTGTCGGAGATGCTGCTGGCGCGCTGCGGCGCACTGCCCTGATACAAGCGATCTAACGTAATGGCCAGAGTCGATTTTTACGTGCTCGAGCGCCCTGATGAGCGCTCGCGACACATGCTCGCCTGCAAACTGGCCGAGAAAGCCTACCGGCTCAAGCATTCCGTCTATATACACGCGAAGAGCCGGAACGATGCAGAGCGGCTCAATGAGCTCTTGTGGACATTCCGTGACGGTAGCTTCGTCCCGCACAGTCTCGCTGGTGTACACGACGGCACGGAAGTGGCCCCCGTCATAATCGGGTTTGAACCGGACGGCGTCGAGTCATGCGACCTGCTGATCAACCTGTGCGATGAGATACCGGCTTTCGCCGAATCCTTCCCGCGAGTTGCGGAACTTGTCACCTCCGAAGAGAATTGCAGGCTTCTGAGTCGCAAGCGATTCGCGGAGTACCGGGATAAGGGTCATGCGATCCAGACACACAAGCTCTGATGAATAAATCTTACCAACCTAAAGAAATCGAACAGCGCGTCTACGACCGCTGGGAAGAAAAGCGGCTATTTCGCGCCGCAGGGCGATGGTGAGCGCTACTGCATCATGATTCCGCCGCCGAACGTGACCGGAACGCTGCACATGGGCCACGCGTTCCAGGACACCATAATGGACGCCCTGACCCGCTATCACCGCATGAAGGGCGATCGGACTCTTTGGCAACCTGGCATGGATCACGCTGGTATCGCGACGCAAATGGTGGTTGAGCGCGTGCTCAACAGCGAAGGCAGGTCCAAGCATGATCTCGGTCGCGAAGCGTTCGTGGAGCGCGTATGGCGATGGAAGGAAGAGTCTGGGGGACAGATAGAGAATCAGCTGCGACGAATGGGCTCCTCCCTGGACTGGGAGCATGACCGCTTTACCATGGATGATGGTCTGTCGGAGGCGGTCCGCAAGGTATTCGTGCAGCTCCACGATGAAGGTCTCATCTATCGCGGCAAACGACTCGTCAACTGGGACCCCGTCCTGCACACCGCATTGTCGGATCTCGAAGTCTTGTCCGCCGACGAAGATGGAAACCTTTGGCACTTCCGTTACCCTCTCGCTTCAGGCAAAGGCCACCTGGTCGTTGCGACGACGCGACCGGAAACCATGCTGGGTGACAGTGCTGTTGCAGTGCATCCTGACGACGAACGCTACAAAGCCCTGGTCGGGCAGGAGATTATTCTGCCAATCGTCGGCCGGCGCATACCGATTATTGCCGACGACTATGTTGATCCCGAATTTGGCACCGGCTGCGTAAAGATCACACCTGCACACGATTTCAACGACTATGAAATCGGAAAACGTCATGACCTCGCGATGTACAACATCCTGACCGATGACGCAGCGCTGAACGAGTCGGTGCCGGATGCTTACAAAGGAATGGATCGGTTCAAGGCACGCAAGAAGATTGTCGCGGAGTTCGAGCAACTGCGTCTTCTCGAAAGAATTGAAGACTACGTGGTCAAAATTCCCCGCGGCGATCGTTCACATGCAGTCGTCGAACCGTACCTGACCGACCAGTGGTACGTGAAGGTCGAACCGCTGGCGAAGCCCGCGATTGACGCGGTTGAAAGCGGCAGGATCAAGTTCGTTCCGGAGAACTGGTCGAAAACCTACTTCGAATGGATGTACAACATCCAGGACTGGTGCATAAGCCGCCAACTTTGGTGGGGCCACCGCATCCCGGCCTGGTATGACGATAGCGGCAACGTGTACGTCGGCCATTCAGAAGACGATGTGCGGGCAAAACATCAGCTGGGCACCGACGTCGCACTGCGCCAGGATGACGATGTACTTGATACCTGGTTCTCGTCCGCGCTGTGGCCATTCAGTACGTTGGGGTGGCCCGAACAGACAGACAGGCTAGACGATTTTTATCCGGGCAACGTGCTCGTGACCGGCTTTGATATCATTTTCTTCTGGGTCGCCCGCATGATAATGATGGGCATCAAGTTCATGGGTGATGTGCCGTTCCATGAGGTTTACATTCACGGCCTGATCCGCGCCGAGGACGGCCAGAAGATGTCGAAGACCAAGGGCAATGTGCTCGACCCGCTCGATCTCATTGACGGCATCGAACTTGATGCGCTCGTCGAGAAGCGCACAGTTGGCATGATGCAGGATCACCTCGCGCCGAAAATCGAAAGAGCGACGCGAAAACAGTTCCCAAACGGCATCAATCAGTACGGCGCCGATGCATTGCGCTTCACATTTGCCGCACTTGCAACTACCGGGCGAGATATTCGATTCGACCTCGGTCGAATCGAAGGTTACAAAAATTTCTGTAACAAGCTCTGGAACGCGGCGCGATACGTGTTGATGAACACCGAGACGCTGACCGACGGCGACGTCGAACTTAGCGTGGCCGATCGATGGATCACTGCACGTCTCGATGAGACCGTGTCGGAAGTGCACAATCACTTCGCTTCCTATCGGCTCGATCTGGCCGCACAGGTCATGTACGAATTCACCTGGCACGAATTCTGCGATTGGTACCTCGAACTTTCCAAACCAGTGCTGCAGAACGACGATGCCTCAGCCGCCTTGCAGCGCGGCACCCGCAAGACGCTGATCGAAGTCCTCGAGTCGATACTGCGGCTGCTACATCCGCTGATGCCATTTGTCACGGAGGAAATCTGGCAGCAAGTTGCCGCGCGCGCCGGCATTGAGCGGCGAGACGATTATGTTGCGCCCCTATCCCGAAACGTTAGACACGGCGCACGACGCCGACGCGGTTGCGGACATTGAATGGGTCAAACAATTCATTCTCGGACTGCGGCAGATTCGCGGAGAAATGGATATCTCACCTGGCAAGCCCCTACCCGTCGTGTTGCAGAATGCGAACGAAACCGATAAGCGCCGCGTCGAGCGACACGCATTCCTACTGCAGCGCGTTGGGCGCGTCGAATCTGTGAGTGGCCTCGACGATGACGAAGAGCCGCCGGCTGCCGCAACAGCGCTGCTGGGTGATATGCGGCTACTCGTGCCCATGAAAGGCCTGATCGATGTCGATGTCGAACGCGCTCGTCTCGACAAGCAGCTGGACAAGGTTCGAGCCGAGCTGGCGCGCGCTACAGGCAAGTTAGGCAATGAAAATTTTGTGAACAATGCCCCGGCTGAGGTGGTCACACAAGAACGAGCACGGGCCGCCGAGTTTGAGAAGACAATCGAACAGCTGACCGAGCAGCGTCTCAAACTCGATGAACTCAACTGACATCGGCCTTATATTGAGCACTGCATCACACTCTGCTTGGCGAGCAAGTGCAAAACAACGGAGCTTGAGTGACTATGATCCGACTAAAGCTCAAAAGTAGTTTGTCGAGGACCGATTGATGCAACAGAGAAGCACTCTGGAACAGTTGCCTGTCAGCAAGGATGCGCAGCGCACTGTCGTTGAGCAGGCCCGTGAAGCACTTGGCCGAATCATCCTCGGAAAGAACGAGCAGATCACTTTGGCGCTGGCATGCTTGCTCGCGCGCGGGCACCTGCTGATCGAGGATCTGCCGGGGCTCGGTAAGACCATGCTTGCGCAGGCATTGTCTCGCGTGCTGGGTTTGAGTTTTCAACGCATTCAGTTTACCAGTGACTTGCTGCCGGCCGACATCATCGGTGTGTCGGTGTACCGTCAGGATCGCGGCGAGTTCGAATTCCAACCAGGCCCTGTGTTTTCACAACTGATCCTCGCCGATGAGGTCAATCGTGCCACCCCGAAAGCACAAAGCGCGCTGCTGGAAGCCATGGAAGAACAGCAGGTGTCGGTTGACGGCACAACACGGCAGCTGCCCGAGCCTTTTTTCGTTGTCGCGACACAAAATCCCGGCGATCAGATTGGCACCTTCCCGCTGCCCGAATCGCAATTGGATCGCTTCCTGATGCGCGTTGAGCTCGGTTATCCCAATGCGGAAAGCGAACGCGAGCTGTTAGCCGGCGACGACCGCCGATCGATGCTGAAAGACATTGTGGCGGTTACCGGCCCCGACATACTGACCGCATTGCAACAGTCCGTCAGAGAAGTGCATGTCAGCGATGCGCTGATCGATTACATCCAGGCGCTTGTGCGCCATACACGAGAATCGGCCGATATCGAAATCGGTTTATCGCCCCGTGGTGCCCAGGCTCTGGTCGCAGCAGCAAGAGCCCTGGCGTTCATAGAAGGCCATTCCGGCGCTTATCCGGACGATGTCCAGGTGGTGTTTGCCGCGATCGCGGGCCATCGACTCAAACCTGCCGGTGGTACGCGATTCCGCAGTCCCGCCGAGCTTTGCCAACATGTCCTCGATTGCGTGGCCATTCCCTAGTCCGGGGAACTTCTTTCGTTCGCTGAGAACGAGTGCCGTTGAGTGGGTCGGACGCTGGGCCCGGAAACGACAGGGCACTGATCCGACCACGATAACACTGCGGCCGGGCCGAGTTTATATCTTGCCGACCGGGGTCGGTATCGTCTTCGGCATCATGGCATTTGCGATGCTGCTCGGCTCGATGAACTACACCAACAATCTCTCGTTTGTCCTGACTTTTATACTGATTGGTATCGGCTTCGTATCGATGCATCAATGTCAGCGCAACCTGGTCGGCCTCGAGTTGAGCTTCGCCGGCACGGAGCCCGTTTTTGCGGGTCAGACAATGCGCTTTGGCGTGGCGGTTACCAACCGCTCGAAAAGCCCGCGTTACGGCATTCGCCTTTATCGTGAAGGTATTCAGACGGACGCTCAGGATCTTCAACCAGGAGAAAGCAAGGTATTCGTCATTCCCGTGGCCACCGAGCGGCGCGGCTGGATCACGCTGGATCGCTTTGGCGTTCGTACACTGTTCCCGTTCGAGTTGTTTCGATCGTGGGCCTGGCTGCACATGGATATTCGCGGTCTCGTCTTTCCGCGACCTGCGACCAACCCTCTGCAACCGCCACCGACGATGGTCGCTCACGGTCATCGACAGCACGACGCTCGCGGAGAAGAAGACTTCGCCGGCTTGCGAAAATACCAGGCCGGTGATTCACCGCGTCATGTCGCCTGGAAAGCATTCGCCCGCAGTGGACAGCTGCTCTCAAAACAATTTGCAGGCGCCGATACCAGCAGTCAGTGGTTTGATTTCAATGACATTCCAGTTGCCGACGCCGAGGAGCGGCTCTCCATACTGACTCGATGGATCATCGATGCTGACCGTTCTCTTGAAGACTATGGCCTGCGAATGCCCAGCACTGAGTTTCCGCCGACGCATGGCGAGACGCATCGCAGAAACTGCCTGGAAACGCTCGCCCTGTTTGAGACGGGTCCGGCATGATGGTGCGGCCGCGCGGAACCGATGGATCATTACTTTCCAGCCTGCCTTGGACGCTTGGCGCGCTGGCGTTGTCGATAGCACCGCATTTGCCGTACTTGCCGATCTGGGTAACCGCCGCGTTTTTCGGCTGCTCCGCCTGGCGCTACGCGATCGAAAAGCGCCGCCGCCCGTTACCGTCCGTCTGGTTGCGTGCCGGCCTGGCACTGGCCTGCTTCCTCGGGGTGCTGGCGACCTACTCCACGATCAGTGGCGTGGGTCCGGGGTCGGCGTTGCTCGCAGTCATGGCATCGCTAAAGCTCCTTGAGACGCGCAAGCGACGCGACCAGTTCGTACTGCTGTTCATTTCCATATTTCTTGTCATGTCGGCGCTGCTGCGTGAACAATACATCTGGTCGTTGCCGTATCTGCTTGTTGCTGTTTTCGTGATTATGACTGCGTGGCTTCGCATGTCCGCCACGCCAAGGGAGTCCGCGAAACAAAGTTTCTCGACCGGCAGCCGGCTGATTCTGTACGCGGCGCCGCTCGCTGTCGCCATGTGGGTCTTTTTCCCGAGGATCGCAATTCCGTTCTGGGCAGTGCCCATGGACACCGGCACCGCGACCTCCGGCATCAGCGATTCCATGAGTCCCGGTGATATCAGCTCATTGTCGATGTCGAATGCGGTTGCATTTCGCGTCAAATTTGACGGGGCCGTTCCGGCGCCACGCGAGCTTTACTGGCGGGGCCTGGTTCTTACGGTTTTCAATGGCCGCTCCTGGTCGCTGAATGACCCCTTCGAAGGTCCGCGCGCCCATGAAGAGGTTACGGTCCAAGGTGACCCCGTCGGTTACGAGATAACGCTCGAACCGACTCGCCAGCAGTGGGTATTTGCGCTCGATATGCCCTGGTCCTGGACGCTGGAACGGACATTCATGGGCCCGCAGCACCAGTTGGCGCGTGCCCTGCCGGTTGATCAGCGTATTTCTTACCAGGCGGTTTCCTATCCCGAATTCAAAATGAACGTCGATCTGACCGAGTACGCGCGTTCTTGGTACCAGAGGATACCGGACGGCAGTAATCCGGAAACTCAGGCTCTGGCCAGGGAAATGCGCGAAGCGGCCGGCTCGGATACCAAGTACATCAACGCAGTGTTGGCCAGGTTCAACGAGCAAGAGTACTTCTATACGCTGCAACCGCCGGCGCTCGGGAGCAACTCGGTCGATCGCTTCCTTTTTGATACTAAGGCAAGGATTTTGCGAACACTACGCATCGGCTTTTGCCGTGCTGATGCGTGCTGCAAACATCCCGGCTCGCATCGTGCTCGGCTATCACGGCGGAGAAATGAACCCGATGGCCGGACACATGACCGTGCGTCAGTCCGACGCCCATGCCTGGAACGAAGTCTGGCTCGACGGGCAAGGCTGGTACCGCATCGATCCGACCGCGGCCGTCGCCCCCGAACGCATTGACTACAGCGTGAGCGATGCGGCATTCGAGGGACTTGGTGCTGCCTGGGGATTTTCAGCACCATCACGCCTGGTCCACAATCTGACGCTTGCCGCCGATGCGCTAAACGCGAAATGGAACGAGTGGGTGTTGGGTTACGGTCCGGAAAATCAAAACAAGTTCATGGAATGGCTCGGCATGCGCGATCCGAACTGGCGTAAGATGATGCTGACAATGATCGGGGTGGTCTTCTTTTTTATCGCAATCATCAGCGTACTGCTGGCGCTGCGCTACAGGTCACCCGAAAAAGACGCGGCTGCCATTCTGTATCAGCGGTTCACCAAGAAGACCGGCCTTGAACCGGAAACCGGTGAAACCGCCGCGCGTTTCGCGCGCCGCGCAACGCTCGCCGGCACCCTGCCGGGAACGACCATCGATTCGGTGACAAAGGCCTATCATGAGGCACGCTACGGCCCGGTCAGCACGGCAGCAATTGTGCGCCTTAAGACTGCCGTGCGCGCTATGGGGTAAGCGTTGTCGCCGGTTCCGTCCGGACGATGGTCAGCAGAAACCCTCCGGCCAGGAATAGCGGCATCAACGTCAGCAGAACCCATTTCGGATCATCGGACAGCGTTGCCGCGATTGCCACCATCGCCGGACCCAGCACGTGCGCAAGTTTCGTCACCATGTTGTAGAAGCCGAAAAACTCGCCAGGCTGCCCCGAAGGAATGAGCGAAGCATACAGGGAACGGCTCAGACCCTGCACACCGCCCTGCACCATACCGATGACAATCGCCATGATGTAAAACTGTTGCACCTCTTTCATGAAAATTGCCCATGCTGACATACAGATATAGACAAATAGTGCGAAGTAGATCCCCGACTTCGGGCCGATACGATGTGCGACAAAGCCGTATAACAACGTCGCCGGAAAACCAATGAAGTTGGTAATGAGCAGTGCCATCACAAGATCTTTATCGTCGAACCCCAGTCGCTGGCCGTAGTTGACGGCCATAAAGATCACGGTAAACACGCCGCCGATATATAACCAGTAGCCTGTAAGGAAGACGACGACGTTGCGATACTGCCCGACTTTGAGCATGGTCGCCTTCAGTTCCGCGTAGGCAGCTCGGATTACGCCGCCATGCACTTCATTCGGGCTGTGACGTTCGGGGACGAAGTACAGCAAGGGCATGAGAAAGACGATCCACCATGCGCCCACGGAGATAAACGCAAAGCTGAAAACCTCTGCCGTATTGTCGAAACCGAAGGTCGCCGGACTCGACAGCATCCATACGTGCAGTGCGAGCAGCACGGCACCACCAAGGTAACCAAACGAGAATCCCAACGACGAGACAAAACTGAAATAACGCGGCTCGCAGACATCAATGAGCAACGAATCGTAGAAAACCGTCGAGCTGTAGTAGCCGAATGACGCAACCATGTAGATGCCGAGCGCGAGCGGCCACTCGCCCTCGCCGATCAATCCCAGCGCAGCCGTCATAATCGCGCCGATAGTCGCCAGTAAAAACAGAAACCGTTTTCGATAGCCACCGGCATCTGCAATGGTGCCGAACAAGGGCGCGGTTACGCACACGATCGCGCTGGCAGCAAAGGTAATCCACCCAAGTCGCGCGGTCACGGCCGCACCATTGTCGCCGATGCTCCAGAAGTTACCCAAGACGAGAGGGAACAAAACGGCCAGCACGCTAAGTGCAAAGGCTGAATTCGCCCAGTCGTAGAGCGCCCAGCCGATGACTCTGCGATTAAGGACTGGCGATATTGACAAAAGTTGGCCTCACATCCGAGGCCCCTGGCAACTAGTGCTCCCGCGTCTTGCGGAATGCGATTTCAGGCCAGCGCTCCTCGGTCAGGTTAAGGTTGACCCGGGTGGGAGCAATGTAGACCAGACTGCCGCCATGATCCAGCGCGAGATTGTCATGTGCCTTTATTTTGAAGTCCGCGAGCATTTTGGCATCGTCGCATTCGACCCAGCGTGCGGTCGCCACATTGATCGCTTCAAACAGACAATCGACGTTGTATTCATCACTCAGTCGATGTGCCACAACGTCGAATTGCAGGGGGCCGACGGCGCCCAGGATCAGGTCGTTGTTGCGCATCGGCTTGAACAACTGCGTCGCGCCCTCTTCGCAGAGTTGCGCCAGACCTTTGTGCAGCGCCTTGAGGCGCAGCGGATCCTTTAGAACGGCGCGGCGGAAGATTTCAGGCGCGAAGTTCGGAATGCCGGTAAAGCGAATTTGCTCGCCCTCCGAAAAACTATCACCAATATTGATGGTGCCGTGATTGTGAATGCCAATAATATCGCCGGCGTAGGCCGTCTCGGCATGCAATCTGTCTGCAGCCATGAATGTGATCGCATCAGGTATCTTCATTTCCTTGCCGGAACGAACATGCAGCGTGCGTATTCCCTTGCGATACTCACCCGAGCAAATCCGCATGAAAGCAATGCGATCGCGGTGCCCCGGATCCATGTTCGCCTGAATCTTGAATACGAAACCGGTTAACGGTTCCTCGGTCGGGCTCACTTCGCGTTGCGCGCTCTCACGAACCAGCGGTGCGGGCGCGTGGGCAACAAACTCATCCAGCAATTCCTTGACGCCGAAGTTGGCGATCGCTGAACCGAAAAAGACCGGCGTCTGCTTCGCAGCAAGATAATCGTCCAGTGAAAACGACGGACAAGCGCCTTTTACGAGTTCGATTTCCTCGCGGAATTCCTCGACCCTGTCGCCCAACACCGACGCCGCCTCGTCTGATTGCAGACCATCGATCATTCGAATCTCAGCGGCCTTTTCGCGACCCACCCGCTCGTATAAATAAATCTTGTCCTGCATCAGGTGATAGACACCTTTCAGGGAACGCCCCATGCCAATAGGCCATGTGATCGGCGCGCACTGAATCTTTAGGACCGATTCGATTTCATCAAGCAGTTCGATCGGCTCCCTGCCGTCACGATCCAGTTTGTTTATGAAGGTCATGATCGGCGTATCGCGCAAGCGGCACACTTCCATCAACTTGATCGTACGTTTCTCGACACCTTTTGCGCAGTCGATCACCATGAGCGCAGAATCGACTGCCGTCAGCGTGCGATATGTGTCCTCCGAAAAATCCTCATGGCCCGGTGTGTCCAACAGGTTGACGATGCAGTCTCTATAAGGAAATTGCATGACCGACGACGTCACCGAGATACCACGCTGCTGCTCCAACGCCATCCAGTCCGAGGTCGCGTGCCGACTGGCTTTTCGCCCTTTGACGGTTCCCGCAAGCTGAATCGCGCCGCCGTAAAGCAACAGCTTTTCTGTAAGCGTCGTCTTACCGGCGTCCGGATGCGAAATTATCGCGAATGTACGCCGCCTGCTGACTTGTTGTTCGATTATGGACATTGCTGTCTGTGACTTAACCGTCCGGACTGGAAGGCCGCGGAGTCTAGCCCAATCGTGGCTCGCGCGAAACCGCGCGCTCAGGTGTCTATGACGAGTTTCTTGGCGAGAACAGCTGCGTCCTCGCGGCCCTGGTGCGACTGGTAGTAAGCCGGGCGATTGGCAACCTGGAAGAAACCCCTCTTCCGGTACAGTGCCAGCGCCATCTTGTTGGACGGACGTACCTCAAGGAGCACCTCCCGCACCGACGCCGACCGGGCTTGAGCAAGCATCCTGTTAAGCAGCTGCTCGCCATACCCAATCGAGCGGAACTCCGGATCCACGCAGAGATTGAGGATGTGCGCTTCGCCCGCCGCAATCGACAATATGCCGTAGCCCGCAACACGGTCGTCACGAATGAGCACACTGCTGCGATAGCCGGCAAGCAAACAGTCCCTGAACACCCCGTGACTCCAGGGAAATTCGTAACTGCGGCGCTCGATATCCGACACCATGGCCAGATCATCATGCGCCATATCCCGAATTGTGACGGGCGACTCTGCCAGTGCCCTGATCACGCGCCGTACTCCGCGGCGAGCCTTGTCGCCAGGCACAAGTCACTCCACGACTTGTTCTTCTGCGACGGGCTGCGCAGCAGGTAGGCGGGGTGATAGGTCACGACCAGAGGGATCCCGCCGAGGTCATGGGGCCGGCCACGCATGCGGCCGACCGGATCGTTGCTTCCCAGCAGGTTCTGCGCCGCAATTCTCCCGACCGCGAGGATAATTCTTGGCTGCAGCAGTTCGATCTGGCGTTCGAGATACGGCCGGCAGGCATCGGATTCTTCCTGCTTCGGATCGCGGTTGTCGGGTGGCCGGCACTTGAGGATATTGGCAATGAAATACGCTCTCCCGGCTCTGCCCGATGGCGCGCAGCATTTCATCGAGCAACTTGCCGGCTCTGCCGACGAATGGCTCGCCACGCCTGTCTTCTTCCGCCCCAGGCGCCTCGCCAACAATGAGCCAGTCCGCGGTCGGGTTGCCCACTCCGAAGACCGTGTTCGTCCGGCTTTTCGACAAGGCACAGCGAGTGCACCCTGCAACACGGTCACGCAGCTCGCTCCAATCCATGCCATCGGTCGACGCAGTCTCCGCCGGTGACTCGGCATCTGCCGAATCCCGTGGCAACCACACGTCAATGCCCATCGCTCGCAGATAGGCTCGCCGTTGAGTTTCAGGTTGGGTCATGTAAAAACCGGTGTTAAGGGCCCTTGGCAATTTTCAAGCAATAGTTTGCCACGGCGAAACCGCCATTACACGGTACGACTGGAATTTACGGGTGCGGGACCATTCCGATCAGGTCGGTGCCTGCCGTGAGCCGCTGACCCGGCTTGACCAGGACCTTGCCGTTGATCGGCATATAGACATCGGCGAACTTCGCCAGCCTAAGATAAGCGCAACGATGCCCCTGTCCGATGCGCTCACCGAATCGAATGAAGGATCTCGGCGCAAGTCCGAGCCGGTAGCCGCCGAACTGCAACACGACATCGTCTCCTTCGTCATTTCGCACCCAAAGGGCGTTGGCGGGACAATCAGGCCCTATGCCCTGTTCGCGCGAGTGCAGATCCATGACCTTGCCTTCGATCGGGCTTCGAGCGGTATAGGTGCCGAGGCTGTTCACACGAATTCGAATCCTGTAGGCGTTGCCTTGGACCACGCACTTGTCGGTCGTTTCGACGAGAATTACCTCGCCATCGGCGGGACTGACCACGCCGAGTGCCACGGATGGCACCTCGCGCAGCGGATCCCGGAACAACAAGTACATGAAGACGAACAGAAATCCCGGTACCAGAGCCAGCCACGGGTCACCGTACCGGAACAACAGAATACCGACCGCCACCACCAGCAACATGGGCAGGACGCCTTCTTGGGCAACAAACGGATTTCGTCTTCCGTGCAAAACAGGGATCCCATTGGCAACGCGACCATGGACGATCCCCTGCTTTCGCGGCAGAGTCAATAAGGCCGCGACACGGTCGTCACACCGTCGGGCAGAAACAGTTAGAATGCGCCGCTGACAGATACAAGGTTATCGATCAATGCGTTTTTCCCAATTCGGACTGACCACCCTCAAGGAAGTACCTGCCGAGGCAGAGATTGTCAGTCATCAACTGATGCTGCGTGCGGGTCTCATCCGGCGCCTCGCTTCCGGCCTGTTCACCTGGATGCCGATAGGCCTGCGCGTATTGCGTAAAGTTGAAACCGTGGTGCGCGAGGAGATGGACCGCGCCGGCGCGCTCGAATTGCTGATGCCAGCCGTGCAGCCCGCCGAGCTCTGGCAGGAATCGGGCCGCTGGGACCAGTACGGTCCACTGCTGCTTCGGATGCAGGATCGCAGCGAACGGGATTTTTGTTTTGGCCCGACACACGAAGAAGTCATCACGGATATTGCCAGGCGGGAACTCCGCAGCTACAAGCAGCTGCCGGTCAATTTCTACCAAATTCAAACCAAGTTCCGCGACGAAATTCGACCGCGTTTCGGCGTCATGCGATCCCGCGAGTTTATTATGAAGGATGCGTACTCTTTTGATATCGATCAGCCCGGCATGGAAGCTTCCTACCAGAAGATGCACGCTGCCTATACCGCGATATTCGAGCGCCTCGGACTGGAGTTCAGGGTAGTCGACGCGGACAGTGGCGAGATCGGCGGCAGCCGCTCGCAGGAATTCCATGTACTCGCCGATTCGGGCGAGGACGCAATCGCCTACTGTGACGCTGACAATTACGCATCCAACATCGAGACAGCGGCAACGTTTGTGGCGGAAGGCCCTCGGCATGAGGCGTCAGAATCGCTGGAAAAAATTGCGACCCCCGGAGTGCGAACGATTGATGACTTATGTCGATTGCTCGACATTCGAGCATCGCAGACGGTCAAGACACTGATCGTCGAGGGAACCGATGGGCCAGTTGCCCTGATTCTACGCGGCGATCATGAACTTAACGCCGTGAAAGCGCAGAAGCTCGATGGCATCGCATCGCCGTTGACGATGGCCGACACCGCAACCATCGTTCAGGCAACGGGCAGTGAACCCGGTTCGCTCGGACCGGTCGGCCTGGACCTGCCAGTGTATTTCGACCATGCCGTTGCCAAGCTGGCGGATTTCAGCTGCGGCGCGAACGAGGTCGGCTTCCACTACACCGGCGTTAACTTCGACCGCGACCTGCCCGAGCCAGACACTGTGGACATCCGCAATGTCGTCGCCGGCGACCCGACGCCGGGTGGAAACGGTACGCTCAGTATTGCCCGCGGCATCGAAGTCGGCCACATCTTCCAGCTCGGTGACAAGTACAGCACGGCCATGGGAGCAACGGTGCAGGATCCCGACGGCAAAAACCGGGTCATGTCCATGGGCTGCTACGGGATCGGCATTACGCGCATCGTCGGGGCGGCTATCGAGCAAAATCATGACGAGAACGGCATCATCTGGCCAGGACCGCTGGCACCGTTTGACGTGGTGCTCGTGCCTATCAACATGCAGCGCTCCGACGCCGTGCGCGAGGCAGCCGAAACGCTGTATGCGGAACTTACCGAACGGGGCCTCGCCGTGCTGTTTGATGACCGCGATGCCAGGCCCGGCGTAAAATTCGCGGACGCCGAGCTGATCGGGATTCCCCATCGCCTGGTCATCAGTGAACGCAATTTGGCGGCTGACGAACTGGAGTACCGCCATCGCCGGGAGTCGGAATCGCGCAACTTAAAACGTGAAGAGGCTCTCAAACTGATTGAAGAATCGACTGTAAGCTATTAATTATAAGAAACTATACTTGGTAGACTATGCTGGACTCATGAATTTCATCCATCGCGTCAAAACGGTTGCGTCGCTGTTCGCTCTGCTGGCAGGCGGCGTCGCCATGGGTGAGCAAATTCCGGACCCGGAACTCCGCGAAGTGCTTCGCGAGGCCGCGAGTGAAGCCGCGAGCTTCAGCGACCGATTCCACGCCGAAGTCTGGCTGACGGATATGTCAGGGCGCCTGGACCGACAGGTCAAAGATCCGGAAGAGCGCATTGAACTCCTGACGCTGGTTCACCTCGAAGCGGCCCGGGTTGAACTGCCACCGGAACTCATACTCGCCGTGATCGAAGTCGAGAGTAATTTTGACCGCTACGCGGTTTCAGTTGCAGGAGCGCTCGGGCTGATGCAGATCATGCCCTTCTGGCTTGATGAAATTGGCCGACCCAATGACAACCTGCTGCACACTGACACGAATCTGCGCTACGGCTGCACGATTCTGCGTTTCTATCTCGACAAGGAAAACGGCGATTTGCGTCGGGCGTTGGGCCGCTACAACGGTAGCCTGGGCAAGCGCAAGTACCCGAACAAGGTCATCGACAAGCTCAGCAGGAAGTGGTTCAAAGCCTGACGCGATTAGCCGATCGTGAAGCCGGGCAGATCCTGGTATTCGGCCACCTTCTCCTCGATGTCCGTTACTTTCGCCAGCGGCGGCCCCTGCCGCAACCAGGCACACAGCGCCTCAAGCGCCTCACCAGACCCGCAAGCCAGGACCTCAACATCGCCGCTATCCAGGTTGATCGCGTAGCCCGTGATGCCAAGCTGCTCAGCCTCGCGCCGAGTACTGTCACGAAACCAGACTCCCTGGACTCGACCCCGAATCCGGATCCGTCGGGCCTCTGCTGACGAACTGCCGGAATCCGAAGCTATGCGCCGTCGTCCTTGGCCGCCGCCGTTTCGCTTGCCTTGAGGGCGTCCAGAGCCTTCATTTTCGCCTGCTTCGCGTCACGCCGCGCCTGGGAATATTGTCGATCGCTGAGTTTCTGCTCGGCGCTCTCCAGGTAGACTTCGGCCGCTTTGAGGTGAATTGCGGCTTTTTGCGCTGCTCCCGCTTCCTTCGCCACGGCAATCGCCTGGCGCGCATCGCTCATTTCCTGAACCGGCGGCGCGGTCTCGCATCCGTACGCGAAGGCCACGGCCGCAATCAGGAGGGCCTGTACCAGCGATTTTAGTCCGTTTGATTTCACATCTTATTCTTTTTATCGGAAACCCTCCAACGCTAACAACACGCGGCATACGCCGTCAAGCGTAAGACAGGCGCTGACGCGTCGATGTCGGCCTGCTAGAGTGCGTGCTGGCATAATGGATGGCGGCGGGAGGGCTGCATGGCACTGACGATTTTCCACAACCCGCGCTGCTCCAAGTCGCGCAAGACCCTGCAATTGATAAGCGATGCCGGCGCCGAGCCAACGGTCGTTTTGTACCTTAAAGAGGCACCATCGGCGCCCGAAATCCTCGATATTGCAGAAAAATTGGGCTCGACCGTCGCCGACCTTTTGCGACGTGGAGAGGCAGAGTTCAGAGAGGCGACTGATCTACCCGATCTTGACAATGCTGAAGCGCTTGCGGACTGGCTCGCGTCGCACCCGGTTGTCCTGCAGCGCCCGATTGTCATTGACGATGAACGTGGCAAAGCGGTAGTCGGCAGGCCACCGGAAAACGTCCTGGAGCTCCTTCGCTGATGGCAGACGTACTGGTTCTTTATTATTCGCGCAAAGGTGCCACCGAAGCGCTCGCACGTGAGGTATGCCACGGGGTCGACGCTATCTCGGGCATGTCCGCACGCCTTCGGACGGTGCCGGAGGTATCCGCGGTTACCGAAGCTGTTGCGGATAATGTCCCGGCGTCCGGCCCGCCGTATGCCACGGCTGCCGACCTGGCCGAATGCGTCGGCCTGGTTATGGGCAGCCCGACGAACTTCGGCAATATGTCAGCGTCTCTGAAGCACTTCCTGGACGGCACCGTTGGCGAGTGGTTCCAGGGTGCCGCAGTCGGCAAGCCGGCGGGGGTGTTTGCTTCCACATCATCATTGCATGGCGGGCAGGAAACGACCCTGATCAGCATGGTACTGCCCCTGTTGCACCACGGCATGCTGATCGTCGGCCTGCCGTACACGGAAGCAGCGTTATCGACCACAACCACTGGCGGTACGCCCTATGGCGCCACGCACGTTAGCTGGAATCGCGAGCCCGACGCCTTGTCAGACGACGAGAAAGATACTGGCGCGTGCACTCGGCAAGCGGGTTGCGGAGATTGCCAGCCGGCTGGCCGATTAGTCCGAATCCGGGTCGACCTTGCGCGATTCCAATACGTCCCGCACGAAAGGGATTGTCAGGCGCCGTTTCGCACGCAGCGACTCCATATCTAACTGATCGAGCAACTCATACAAGCTCGCCATGTCGCGGCGGCTGCGTTTGATGAGGTAGCTGGCCGTCTCATCGGGAAGTTTCAGACCACGGTGCCTGGCGCGTAACTGCAAGGCTTCCATTCGTTCTGCGTCATCGAGTGCTTGAACGCGAAACACCGGCAGGCGTGACAGGCGACTTGCAAGGTCGGCAAGTCCAATCGGACATTCACGGGGTGCAGTGTTTGCTGCCACAATCAGCTGACCACCTGCGTCGAACACCTGGTTGCAAAGCTCGAATAGAGCCAGCTCCCAGTCGGCGTTGCCGGCAACGCGATCGATATCATCCATACAAATCAGTTCGCGACTTGCGAGGCCTTCCAGGATTGCGGGTCCGGCCGCAGCGAACATTGACAACGGGACGTATACCGATCGGTCGCCTGCGGACTCGCAAACCGCCTGCAGCAGGTGCGTCTTGCCCGTCGACGGAGCGCCCCATATCCAGCATCCGTGACTGTCCGCCGCGCCGCGAGCTAGATCACTCAGAGTTGCAACCAATGACTCGTTGCCGTGTTCAAGAAAGCTCGCAAACACCGCGTGGTCTGCGAGACGCAATGGCAGGGCAAGCTGGCTCATTCGTCTTCGAGTACCACGAGTGCGTCAGGGTGTTCTTTGAGATATCGGTCAAATGCGAAACGCACCAGGACAGAGAGCACTGCGGCCGCGGGCAGCGCGAGCAGGATGCCGAAGAACCCGAACAGCTGGCCGCCCGCTGCAACCGCGAAAATAATGATCACGGGATGCAAGCCGATTCGATCGCCCACCAGTTTCGGCGTCAGGATCGAGCCTTCGATAAACTGGGCCAGCGTGAAAGTGATGACCACGCCAACCAGTTGCCACAGCGGATTCGGCTCAAGCGCAACGGTTAATCCGGCCAGCGCAATGCCGAAAACAAATCCGAGGTAAGGCACGAAACTCACAAGGCCGGATACGACGCCGATCGCGATCGCGAACTTAAGGCCTACGAGGCCAAGCCCGACCGAATAAATCACGGCAAGGGCCGCCATAACAAGTATTTGTCCGCGCAGGAATGCGCTGAGCACGTCGTCTGTTTCCCGTGCGAGACGGAATACTGTCTCACGCTGACTTTCGGGCACCAGTGCGCCAAAGTGCACGAGGATCGAGTCCCAGTCCCGTAGCAGGTAAAAGGTGAGAATCGGGATCAGAAACAGGCTGAGCACCGCGGCTGCAAGCGCGCCGCCTGACCTGCTGACTGAGAGCAGTATTTTTCCACTCCAACTACCGACCATATCGCTGTAACGCGCCAGAAACGGACCGATGCCGACATCATCGCCGGCGTCGACGTTCAGCCAGCCGGATCACGTTTGGCAGCCAAACCTGTTCGACCTTGCGCGCGATGTCAGGCAGCGCCTGGAACAGCGCACCGACCTGGCTCTTGATCAAGGGACCGATGAGCAGTATCAGAAATGCAAGCACCAGGAACGTGATCAGGAACACAGCCACAACCGCGACAGTCCGCGGCATTTTGAGTCTCTGCAGGCGGTCCGCCAGCGGATCCCCCATGTAAGCTAACAGTGCTGCCGCGACAAACGGGGTCAAGACCGGGGCCAGCAGGTAGAACACCCAGCCCGTCAGGGCGATTGCGATCAGCCAGTTCAAGCGTAGATCCGTTTGCATATTATTCACCCGCACGTGCTCGGTTTGACCAGGACCAGACATAGTCTACGCCACTGATCACGACGGTGATGAGGATGGACGCACCCAGCACGGTGATCGAAATCTTGTCAGGCCAGTTAAATCCGGCGCGACTCAGTACGAACAGCAGGAACAGGAGCTGAAGCGCCGTATTCAGTTTGCTGATCTTCGTGGGTTCACCTTGCACTGGCTTGACGATGAAATTGTAAGCGGTCGCTCCACCCACAATGACCACGTCGCGCAGGATCACAACCGCCGCCAGCCAAACTGGAATATGTTGCGTATACGCCAGCGTAATGAACGTTCCCGCGACCAGTAGCTTGTCGGCAACAGGGTCCAGCAAGGCGCCCAGGCGCGTATGCCAGTCGAAACGCTTGGCGAGGTAGCCGTCAATTCCGTCCGAAAAGCCCGCGACAAAGAACAGACCCAGCGCCCAGCCGAAGCGGCCATCCAGGATCAGCAGCAATATTGGCGCAACCAGCGCGATGCGCAACAACGAAACAGCGTTGGGTAACCAGCTCAGGCTCATTCGCAGGAATCTCAGGGGCTGTAGAAAAACTCTAGCGCCGCGTCACCGTCAGGTTGAATTTCGCCAAAACTGCTCACGCTGTCCTGCTCGATTAGCCCATTAAACCGGAGGGCGCGCCGTAGCCGATCCGCACCGCCACGGACATCAACACGATAATTCACGCGATCGCCGACGACTTCGACGATGACAAAGTGCTCGATCAGGCTGACATCGGCCAACAGGCTCTGCAGTGATCCATAGGCCTCAACCGACTGCACACCGGACACACTCAGCGCTACCGTCTCGACGGGTGCATTACCGCCTACCGCGAACTCGGCCGCCAGCAGGTCCGCGACCTGCGCGACTATGCTTTCGGGCGGCCCGTTCCAGCTGCGCTCGGCACCGCTGAAATAGTAGCTCCAGTTTTCGCGACGACTGGGGGACTGACGGACACGACCGATCAGGATCGAATCGGCGTCGTATCGCTCCGATGCATCGATAATCCGTTCGTCGAAGCCACCCCAGATATCGCTGAACGTGACGCTCTGCAAGTCGGTCGTATCAAGCAACGGAAAAACCAGCGGCAGCCCACGTTGCTCCGCGATTTCCAACACGCGCTCCCTGAGAAGTTTGTTACGGTCGATCGAACGACCCTGGCTCTCCGTCCTGTCCGGATCGTCGGCGGCGATAATCTCGCGGCTGCCCTGCCCCCAGTCGACGGCCAGCCAAACCAGCGTCAGCGGTCGGTCCGCGCCCCAAACGGTCTGCCCGGCGCTGCGCAATGTCTGCTCGATCGCCTCGCCGTCGAATGACACCCAGAGCGTGTCATTGGCTCCCTGGCGAAACTGAATGACATAGGAGGCTGGCTCCGGAAACAGCTCGGCGATCGCCACCGCATTGCTGCTGAGTTCAGACCCGGATACGCGCAACAATACTTCTGACAGCGCCAGTTCGTAGGCATCATTGCGCGGGTTTTCAGCCTCCCGATCGAACGGGACCTGCGCGGTGTAAAGCGTCGGCACTTCGACCGCCCCCACCACGGACGACAGTGCAACGCTAATGATTGCGGCTGCCAGCACGATGTGGATCGAATGTCGGCGTCGTCCAGCCAGCCGAGATGTTGGTGTTTTTAGCAAGGGTGGTATCCCCGTTCAGAACTAAGCACTATTATATCGTCCTCGCGGAGTATGCCACTCAGAAATGACCAAAAAACCATTAACCTATAAAGATGCGGGTGTTGACATCGACGCCGGCAACGAGCTTGTCGAACGCATCAGGCCGCTCGTCAAGCGCACACAACGAACCGAGGTAATGTCGGGTATCGGCGGATTTGGTGGCCTGTTCGCGCTGCCACCGGGTCGGTATCGTGAGCCTGTGTTGGTCTCAGGAACCGACGGCGTCGGTACCAAGCTGATGCTTGCCCAACACCTTGATTGTCACGACACGATCGGCATCGATCTCGTCGCAATGTGCGTCAATGATGTCCTTGTGCAAGGCGCGGAGCCGCTATTTTTTCTCGACTATTTCGCGTGCGGCAAACTGGATACGTCGGTCGCAGCTAAGGTCATCGCAGGAATCGCCGAAGGCTGCGTGCAGGCCGGAGCCGCGTTGATTGGCGGCGAAACCGCGGAAATGCCGGACATGTACTCGGACGGCGAGTATGACCTCGCGGGGTTTACCGTTGGCGCCGTCGAGCGATCGGAATTGATCGATGGTAGCGCTATCGAAGAAGGTGACGCGCTGATCGGTCTCGCATCGAGCGGCCCCCATTCCAACGGTTACTCGCTGATCCGAAAGGTCCTGGAGCGTTCCGGCGAGTCCAGTATTGCGGGCGAGCCCGCCAAAACCAGGCTACTTGCGCCGACGCGAATCTACGTGAGGGCAATCCTCGCGCTTATTGACACGGTACCCGTCAAAGGGCTTGCGCACATCACGGGCGGTGGCATCACGGAGAATATTCCGCGTATTTTGCACGACGCGCTCGATGCAGAGATTGACACATCAACCTGGCAACAAGGCCCGGTATTCGATTGGCTGGCCGAGAACGGCAATATCGAAACCGCCGAAATGCGACGCACGTTCAACTGTGGCGTCGGCATGGTTGCGGTAGTCAATGAAAGCGATGTCGAAAAAGCAATCGGCGTGTTGGTCGAGCAGGGCGAGCACGCGTGGCGACTGGGCCGCATCGTGGCCGGCCACCGGACGACGCGATACGTCTGATGGCGGCACGCTGCAAAACCGCGATCCTGATTTCGGGTTCGGGCACCAACCTCCAGGCATTCATCGACTCCGTCGCGCGTGGCACGCTGAATCTGGAACTATCCGTCGTCCTGTCAAACAAACCCAACGCGTACGGCCTGGTTCGCGCCAGCGATGCCGGTATCCCAACGGTTTGCATCGAACACGGCCACTATTCAGACCGAGACACTTTCGATCGCGCCGTCGTCTCAAAGCTCGATGAGTGGCAACCCGACCTGCTGGTCCTTGCCGGTTTCATGCGCATACTCAGTGCCGGCTTCGTGGAACGCTATACCGGCAAAATTCTTAACATACATCCGGCGCTGTTACCGGCATACCCGGGGCTCAACACGCATCAGCGCGTATTGGACGCGGGCGACGAATGGCATGGCAGCACCGTGCATTTCGTGACCGAGGAACTCGACGGTGGGCCACGCATCCTGCAGGGAAGACTGCCGGTTGTCGCCGGTGAGTCGGCCGAACAGCTGGCGGCGCGAGTACAGTCCGTCGAACACCGGATTTACCCCGAGGCAGCCGGCTGGGTTGGCGAAGGTCGGGTCGAATTTCGGAACGGCGATACCTGGATTGACGGTGCTGTCGCTGACGAGCCTGTCGTGCAGACCTTCGACCGTGAGGGAACGAGGCTGCAGGAGCCTTCGATCGCGGCCGATCACGGCACCCGCTAATAGTGCATCAGGTCTTGGGCAAGGTTACGCCGGTCTGGCCCTGATATTTTCCGCCCCGGTCTTTGTACGACGTCTCGCAAGCATCATCCGACTCCAGGAACAGCATCTGCGCCACACCTTCATTCGCATAAATCTTTGCCGGTAGCGGCGTCGTATTTGAAAACTCGAGCGTCACATGACCTTCCCACTCGGGCTCCAGGGGCGTTACGTTAACGATGATTCCACAGCGCGCGTACGTGGACTTACCCAGACAGATTGTCAGCACCGTTCGCGGAATGCGAAAGAACTCGATCGTGCGCGCCAACGCAAACGAATTCGGTGGAATCACACAGACGTCACTTTTAATGTCAACGAAACTAGTCGCGTCGAAGGCCTTCGGATCGACGATGGCGGAGTTGATATTCGTGAATATCTTGAACTCGTCGGAACAACGAACATCGTAGCCGTAGCTCGATGTTCCATAGCTCACAATACTCCCGTTGTTGTTTTCCCGAACCTGGCCCGGCTCGAACGGCTCGATCATGCCGTGGTCCCGCGCCATACGCCGTATCCAGTGATCCGCTCTGATACTCATTCGCCTCCCTCAACGACGATCGTCCCGAACTTCGAACTGTGGTCCTTGCGCTCCGCCGCCTGGGCGGCGCCAATTTTCCACGCGGCTTCACGATAGGCCCGCGCTGCGACTGAATCAGGCTCGGCAATCATCGTGGGCGTGCCGGAATCCGTCTGTTCACGTACCCGGGAGCTCAGCGGCAGTTGCCCGAGAATTCGGACACCAAAGTCGTGGCTCATTTTCTCGGCGCCGCCCTCGCCAAAAATGGCCTCCTCATGCCCGCATTTCGAACAAACGTGGGTGCTCATGTTCTCAACCACCCCCAACACGGAAATCGACACCTTGCGAAACATCGCGAGGCCTTTGCGCGCGTCAATAGTCGCAATGTTCTGGGGTGTGGTTACGATGACAACGCCCGACACCGGAACCTGTTGTGCCAGCGTCAGCTGTATGTCGCCGGTACCCGGCGGCATGTCCACAATCAGGTAGTCGAGGTCCTCCCACTGCGTCTGGTGAGTTAGCTGGCTCAACGCCGATGTCACCATCGGTCCGCGCCACACCATCGGCTGGTCTGGATCCACTAATGCGCCGATCGACATGACCTGCAAACCATGCGCACGCAGCGGCAGCATGGTTTTGCCGTCCTCGCTGACAGGCTGCTCGCCCACGATTCCCATCATGTGAGGCTGGCTGGGTCCATAGATATCGGCATCCAGGATGCCCACTGCAGCACCTTCTGCTGATAACGCGAGCGCAATGTTCGCGGATACCGTCGACTTGCCGACGCCGCCCTTGCCCGATGCCACGGCAATGATGTTCTTCACCGCCTTGATGGGCTTCAGGTTACCCTGCACCGCATGCCGGATTATCCGCGTTTCAAGCTCGATTTCGACGCTTGCCGCACCCGTTTCCACGCTCAGGGCGTCGGCAAGCTGCTCCCGAATCGACGCATGCGCGCTTTTGCAGGGAAAACCGAGCTCTATGCTCGCTCTTGCAACCCCGCCGGAAAGGCTGGCGGCGCGAACCCGCCCCATCTCCCCCAATTTCTGCCGAACCACCGATAACTCGATGGAATTGAGGAACTTGCTCACATCTGAATCTGTTGACACCGTCACACTTCGCACGCCTGCATTAGGTAAAATTTGGAGTTGATATTCCGGTCGCGGCCGGGAATTCGGTGGCACATTGTAACGGAGGTCAGCCAGGAACCAAGCGTTTTCGGCCGACCGCCGTGAATTCGTCACTATTTGCTGAAAGCCAGCATTGACGGGCAATGTACTTAGTTTGATGTGGCATAATGCCGCGTCGGGAAAACGGCGACCTGGAAGCCGAGGGTGCTTTTTGAGGCACCGGTCGTCCCAAAACTGCTTGGGCAAGAGCACAAACGAATTGGCGTTACATAAGAAATCAGTGAAGATTATGTTGATTGCAGGCATGGCGCACGTGAGACCTGCCTGCACCCGGCCGTTCTGCGTTGGCGATCGAGGCGACACCGCGCGATGAGCTTCCTTGCCTCGTTTCGCTCCGACCAACTTCTCACGCAACTCGTTGCGCAGGAAGACACCTCGTCGGCCCCGGCAAAGAAAATCATTGCCAAGTTGAAGACGGCCGGCAACCGTGCCGTGCCCAAGATCATTGACGCGCTTGCCATGACCGACAAAACGCACACGATGGTGCTTGTCGATATTCTCGGTGACCTCGTCAATGACAAGAACCTCGACATGTACCGGGAGGGACTCGCCGACGGCAACGAACGCGTCGTCTCCGGCACCGCCTGGGCGCTCTCAAGCAGCACCGTCTATAACCCAAACAGCCTGCTCGACTTTTTCGACGACGATGAAGTCTCCAAGGCAGCCCTCATCGATGTGCTGCGCGTGCACAAGCAGGACCTGAGCGTGCACGAATTGCTGCGCAGGGCCTACGAGTGCGAAACCAAGGAAAAGGCCGCGATATTCAAGATCATCGAGGAAATCATCAAGCCGGATATGGTGCCGGATCTGATCGCGCGCATGGGTGGCAAGGATCCTGTCATCAAGATGCACCTGATGAACCTCCTGGCCAGGTTCGATAAACCCGAGATTACCAATGCGCTCGAAATGCAGCTCAAGGATCCGAACAAGATGGTACGCAGCGCGGCACTTTCGGCGCTGAGTACACGCGGCGGGAAGATCAACATCGATAAAGTCGCGGCAGTTCTGACCGACCCGGATCTCGATGTGCAAAACAAAGCGGTCGATGTGCTGATAAAAGCCAATCATCCGGACACTATCAAATACCTCGTTAACGCGCTTAAGGACGAGTCCGAATACGCGCGGCGCGCCGCGGTCGAGGTACTTAATGAGATAGGCGATGTTGATTCGGTGAAGGACTTGCTGGCCGCTATCAAAGATGACGACTGGTGGGTTCGTTCCCGCGCCGGCGACGCCCTCGCCGAAATCGGTGGCCCCAGGGTTGTCGATTCGGTTGTCGAGTTGATCAATGACGAAGACGAAGACATTCGCCGTACTGCTGTTGAAATATTGAATGCGACGAAAGATTCGCGTGCCGTCGACCACCTGATCAAAGCGACCGATGACACGGATTGGTGGGTGCGCGAGCGCGCCGTCGACGCGCTGTCAAAGATCGGCGACAGCAAAGCGGTACCAAAGCTGGAACTGATGCTCGGCAAAGACAGTAAGACCGATACCGTTGTAATTCGCGCGCTGGGCAAACTCGGCAGTCAAAAGCACATCAGCAAGATCATGCCGTTGCTGCAGCGACCCGAACGCGAAATTCAGGTGGAAGCGATTAAGGCATTAACGCAACTGACCGATGACACGCACGCAGAATCAATTCGCACCTTGTTGAAAAAAATCCAGCAGTCGCCCGACGCAACCATTATCAATGTCGCGACCAAAGCATTGAAAGATCTGGATGCACGTTACTCGGAAACGGTACTCGAAGAAAATGTGCGGGCCGAAAAGATTGCTGCGCACACGAAAACGCTGTTGCTCGAAAATGACGAGCTCGACAAGCTGCTCAGCGCCCAGGCGGCACAAATCGCGGAGGCTGCGAAACCTGAGGAGGCAGCAGAAGCTCCGGTGGCCGTGGGAGAGCCAATTCTCGATATATCCAAGCTCAACCCTGGCGATGTCATCGATGGCCGTTACAAGTACATCGAGAAGATTGGTAAAGGCGCTTTTGGTACGGTGCTGCTCATGGAAGACGAAGTGGTCGATGAGCAGCTGATTCTGAAATTTTTGAATCCGAATGTTTCCTCTGATGAGGAAATGATGAAGCGTTTCGTTCATGAGTTGCGCTATTCACGCAAAATCACGCACCGCAACATCATTCGTATTTATGACTTCCTCAAGCTGCAGGGCTGTTACGCTATTTCGATGGAGTACTTTCCGTCGCACACCTTGTCTGGCGAGATCCCCGACAGCAAGCCGATGGACATCGAGAGAGTATTGCGCTTTTCGCGGGACATCGCGGCAGGCATGGCGGTGGCACATCAGGCCGGTGTCATTCATCGCGATCTCAAGCCGGCCAACATACTCGTCAACGAGGACAGCTTGCTCAAGATCGTGGATTTCGGCGTGGCCGCCGCAGCCAGCAGCGGCGACACGCAGCTGACCAAGACCGGCTACGTTATCGGTTCGCCGAAATACATGGCGCCTGAACAGATTCTCGGCAAGAAAGTTGACGTAACGGCCGACGTCTATAGCACTGGCGTCATTATTTACGAGATGGCGACCGGCATACCTCCATACAGTCGCGGCGACCATATGTCGGTGATGTACCAGCATGTGCAGGGTAAAGCGAAACACTGCCAGGAAATTAACCCGGAAATTAGCGACGAGTTCGCAAATTTGATCGTCAAAGCAATGTCCGTCGACAAGTCGAAGCGCTTCCAGTCGATGGAAGAGCTAACTGATGCGCTAGACGCAATTACCATCTGAGGCCGGCTATGGCACGAATTGATGCATTCCTGAAACTTGGATTGGCGCAAGGCTGCTCTGATGTGCATCTCGCGGTCGGGGTACCGCCCATGCTGCGAATGAATGGCGACCTTATGCCGATCAAGTTCCGGGAGCTGTCAGACACAGAGCTCGAAACCTACATTACCGAAGTCTTGACGACCAAGCAGCAAGAGCGACTTGAAGAAGGGCACGATCTCGATTTCTCTTATGTTGGTGAAGAAAGCGGGCGATTCCGTGTCAATGTTTTTCGTAAGGAAACAGGTATCGGCGCGGTTTTCCGACATATCCCCGGCGCCGTCCCGAAACTCGACGACCTGAAAGTCCCGCAAATACTGAAGAAGTTCTGCGACTATCACCAGGGCATGGTGCTGGTGACGGGATCAACCGGCACCGGCAAGTCAACCACGCTGGCCGCAATGATCGATCACCTTAATGAAACACGAAATCTGAATATCATTAGTCTCGAGGACCCGATCGAGTTCGTACATCCAAGCAAGAACTGCCAGGTAATCCAACGTGAGGTTGGCACGCATGTCAGGAGCTTTGCCGACGGCGTGCGGTCATCGATGCGTGAAGATCCAGACGTCATCCTGGTTGGCGAGTTGCGCGATGCCGAGACTATCTCCATGGCGATGACAGCGGCTGAAACCGGCCACCTCGTTCTCGGCACTCTGCACACGACAGGCGCCGTGAAAACCATTGACCGGATTATCGACGCACTTCCCGGTGAGCTGCGTGAGCAGACCAAGGGCTTCCTGTCGATGAGCCTCAAGGCTGTGGTCACTCAGGTATTGGTCAAGACGCCGGACGGCCGAGGCCGGCGTGCCGTTCTCGAGATCCTGGTTAACACGCGGGCGATTTCGAAGTTGATCATGACCGACCAGACGCACCAGATACCCTCGCAATTGCAGACCGGCAAAAATGTTGGTATGCAGGTTCTCGACCAGGCCTTGCTCGATGCAATTCGGGCGAAGGAAATAGATCCTGATGATGCGATTCGCTACGCGAACGATAAAAAGAAATTCCAGCGCTTCGTCACCGATACTGAAATGTTGCAGACGCTCGACATCAGCGAAGGTTAGGACGAGTCATGGCGCAAATTGATAAGTACCTCGAACCGGCGTTGAAGCAAAATGCGTCGGATTTACATTTTGTCTCCGGTGACCCGATCCGTGCCCGCATACACGGGAATCTCGCCGTGATCATGGAGGAAACGCTAAAGACCGATATGGCCGAGCAGATAATCTTCGAGATCATGGACGGTACAACGAAGCGAACATTTGATGCCGAGGATGCGGCCGACTTCGCCTATGAAATACCGGATGTCTCGCGCTTTCGCGTGAACGCCTTTCGCCATTTGAACGGAATTGGTGCGATTTTCCGGGCGATCCCGTCGACCGCGCTCACCCTTGTCGACCTGAATATGCCCAAAGCTATTCACGACCTCTGCAAATACACGCAGGGCATGATACTGGTGACCGGCAAAACCGGCTCCGGCAAGTCCACGACGCTTGCGGCCATGATCGACGCAATGAACAAGCGCCTGAAGGGTCACATCCTGACTATCGAAGATCCGATCGAGTTTGTTCACAAGGCCCAGGGCTGCCTGATCAGCCAGCGCGAGGTCGGGGTCCACAGCCCAAGCTTCGCCGAAGCCCTGCATTCCGCCATGCGTGAAGACCCGGATGTCGTCCTGGTTGGTGAGATGCGCGACCTCGAGACGATCAGCATTGCTGTGACGGCGGCAGAAATGGGTATCCTGGTAATGGGTACGCTGCATACAAACGGTGCCGCGCAGACCGTAGACCGCATCATCAACTCATTTCCCGCAGACAAGCAAAGCCACATACGCACGATGATTTCCACGTCGTTGCGCGGCGTCGTTTCACAACAGCTGCTCCCCACCTGCCATCAACCCGGACGCGCAGCGGCGCTGGAGATCATGATCAACACGCCCGCAGTATCAAACCTCATACGGCAGGGTAAACTCGACCAGCTCGAGACCGCCATTCAGAGTGGCGGCAATATCGGCATGAAATCCATGGACGGCGCTCTTATGGATCTCGTCAACAAAGGCTGGGTTTCGGGTCGCGAGGCCTACCAGCAGGCCAGTAACAAGTCGAAGTTCGAGAGCATCAAAGACGTCGAGTAGCATTGGCCGCAGCCGTTATTGCCACTACAGATCCTACTGACACGTGGCATAATCGCGGCCACTGCCAACCCGAAGCCTACAGCGATGTCCCAGAAGAGAAAAATTCTCGTAACGAGCGCCCTGCCCTACGTCAATGGTTCACCCCATATGGGCCATCTCGTCGAGTACATACAGACCGACATCTGGGTGCGGTTTCAGAAACTCCGCGGGCATGACTGCATCTACGTTTGCGCCTCGGACGCGCACGGCACGCCGATTATGCTCAAGGCGCGGGAACTGGGCATCACACCCGAGGCACTCACAGAGGGATATGCCGCGGAATTTGCCAACGACTTTCGCGACTTCGGTGTCGAATTTGACAACTACCACACGACACATTCGCCGGAAAACGAAAAACTCGTCAGCGAGATGTTCGCGGTCTTGCGTGACAAAGGTGATATCTATACGCGCACGATCGAACAGGCCTACGACGAGAAGGAAGGCATGTTCCTGCCGGACCGCTTTGTCCGTGGCACCTGCCCGTACTGCAAAACGGAAGATCAGTACGGCGACGCCTGCGAGAATTGCAGCAAGACTTATGCGCCGGCCGATCTGATTGATCCGGTTTCAGTCATCTCGGGTACGGCCCCCGTGCGGCGCGAATCCGAACACTACTTCTTCAGGTTGAGCGAATATGGCGATCGGCTGCGCCGTTGGATGAGCGATGCGACGCTGGACAAGAACGTCGTCGCCAAACTCGACGAGTGGTTCGAAGCAGGCCTGCAGGACTGGGATATTTCCCGTGACGCGCCTTACTTCGGTTTTCGTATACCGGGAACCAGGGACAAATACTTTTACGTTTGGCTGGACGCGCCCGTCGGTTACATGGCGAGTTTCATGAACCTCTGCGAACGCCGCGACGATCTTGATTTCGACTCCTACTGGCGGCCGAACAGCGATGCCGAGGTCTATCATTTCATCGGCAAGGACATCATGTATTTCCACACCCTGTTCTGGCCAGCGGTGCTCGCCGGGTCCGGTTTTCGCACCCCGACAAGCGTATTCGCGCACGGCTTTCTGACCGTCAATGGGCAAAAGATGTCGAAGTCTCGGGGCACCTTCATCAAGGCCAGGACCTACCTCGACAACCTGGATCCGAGCTTCTTGCGCTACTACTACGCCGCAAAGCTCGGCCCGACGATTGAGGACATTGATCTCAACCTCGAGGACTTCATCGCTCGCGTCAATTCCGACCTGGTTGGCAAACTTGTCAATATCGCCAGCCGTTGTGCGGGGTTCATCAGCAAACGATTTGACGGTCAACTGGCGGACAGCCTGCCGGATGAAGCGCTTTTCGCCGAGTTCCAGGCGGCGTCCGAGTCCATAGCGTCGCACTACGAGCGCCGCGAGTACTCGAAGGCAATGCGCTCGATAATGGCACTCGCCGATAAAGCAAACCGGTATATCGACGAACAAAAACCGTGGGTGATGATAAAGGATGCGGACCGCGTTGCTGACGTGCAGCTCGTGTGCACGCAGGGCCTGAATATGTTTCGCAGCCTCATGATCTACCTTGCGCCGGTCATTCCAGCCGTTGCTGAGAATGCGCGTCGTTTCCTGAGAGAGGCCGAGTGGCAGTGGCAAGACGCAAAGCGACCATTGCTAAGTACAACACTGCCCAAATTCGAACCGCTACTGACCCGCGTGGAGCCCGATCAGGTGCAACGCATGGTCGAGCAATCCCGGGAGAGCACCGCTGTGCCTGAGACGACTTCAGACGAGAAAACAATCAGCATTGACGACTTCATGAAGGTCGACTTGCGAATCGCCCGTATCGAAAAAGCCGAGCCCGTCGAAGGCGCCGACAAGTTGCTCGCTTTGACGCTCGACGTCGGCGATTCGACCCGACAGGTTTTTGCCGGCATTAAGTCCGCGTACGAGCCGGATGGCCTCGTGGGCAGACATGTGATCGTCGTTGCGAACCTCGCACCGAGAAAAATGCGTTTCGGAGTTTCCGAGGGCATGGTGCTTGCCGCCGGTCCCGGCGGCGAGGATATTTTCCTGTTATCCCCCGACGACGGCGCAAAAGCGGGCATGCGCGTCAAGTAATCTTTACAATAGCGGAATGACCGAATTGATCGTCATTCTCATCAGCACGGTGCTTGTCAACAACTTCGTACTGGTGCGGTTTCTTGGGCTGTGCCCGTTTCTCGGAGTGTCGCGAAATCTGGAAGCCGCCGCCGGCATGTCGCTCGCTACCGCATTCGTTTTGACGCTGTCGTCAGCGACCGCGTATTTGCTGCATGAGTTTGTTCTCGTACCGCTCGAGCTCGACTACCTGCGCACAATAAGTTTCATCCTGGTCATCGCGGCAAGCGTGCAATTTACCGAGATCATGGTACGTCGAATGAGCCCGCTTCTGGAACAGGTGCTGGGTATCTACATCCCCCTGATCGCGACGAACTGCGCGGTACTGGGTGTCGCCTTGCTCAACGTTCAGCAGTCCAAGGGTTTTGTGCAATCGGTATTTTACGGTTTCGGAGCATCCGTCGGATTCGCATTGGTACTCGTCATGTTCGCCGCGATTCGCGAACGCCTCGAGGTCGCGGATGTACCGGCACCTTTTCGCGGCACCGCTATCGCCCTGATGACCGCTGGAATGATGTCGTTGGCCTTCATGGGTTTTTCGGGCATGGCTCGTCCTTGACGACCGATTATGTGGGTAGCCATTGCAACAATCGCACTCATCGCTCTCGCCGCGGGCCTTTCCTTGAGCTTCGCGTCGCGACGCCTGCCTCCCAGCCCTGGCGACCTCGTCGAGCAGGTCAATGACCTCCTCCCACAGACGCAATGTGCGCAATGCGGGTATCCAGGCTGCCTGCCATACGCGGCAGCCGTCGTCGAGGGGACGGCCGCGATCAACCTGTGTCCACCCGGTGGCGAGGCCACTGTTCAGCGTCTCGCCGGCCTGTTGGGCCGGGAATCCATCCCGCTGGCCAAACGACTGGAGCCCGCGGTCGCCGTTATCGACGAATCCCTGTGCATCGGCTGCGTGCACTGCCGCAACGTCTGCCCGGTCGACGCGATCGTCGGCGCCCCGCATTTCATGCACACAATTATCGAAAGTGAATGCACGGGATGCGAACTCTGCGTCGCGCCATGTCCCGTGGATTGCATCAGCATGAGGACGCTAGGGCCAGTTAATGCCCTTCAGGTCGTTGCGACGGGAAGCGATCTGGCCAGCTTGAACAGGCCCTTAACTTGACTGCGCCGACTTATGATCTGGGCAAGCTGCATGGCGGCCTGCGACTGCCCGGGCACAAGGCCGCTTCAACGGCCGGGCCGATCCAGGATGTGCCATTACCCTCTCAGCTGATTCTGCCAATAACGCAGCATGTCGGCGATCCGGCGCAGCCCGTTGTTTCAATGGGCGACTTTGTTCTCAAGGGTCAATTGCTCGCGGAACCTGATGGCACGTTGGGCGCTCCCGTGCATGCGTCTTCGTCTGGCACGGTGGTCGCGATAGAACCGTGGCCGGTGTCTCGACGCTACGGCGACAAGGCGCCTTGCATCGTCATCGAATGTGACGGCGAAGACCGTGCGATTGAACCCGTCAGCAATGCTGATGACTACACAAGTCTTCAGCCCGAGACCCTGCTGGAGCAAATATTGCGGGGTGGCATCGTTGGACTGGGTGGTGCCGTCTTTCCGACTGCGCAGAAACTCATGCAGGCACGAACCTGCAGCATCGACAACCTGATATTGAACGGCGTCGAATGCGAGCCTTACATCAGTTGCGACGACATGCTTATGCGCGAGCGCGCCGCAGAGATTCTGGGCGGCGCGAGAATCCTGATGCACGCTCTGCAAATCGAATCCTGTTTCGTTGTCGTCGAAAGCGACAAGCCGGAAGCATTGCACAGTCTTGGCGAGGCGATGGCCGAGCTTGACGACGAGCGGATCGTTCTCAAGCAGGTTCCTACCATCTATCCGTCTGGTGGCGAAGACCAACTTGTGCAGCTTGTGACGAATCGCGAGGTGCCGAGTGGCGGATTACCCTCCGATGTCGGTTGTCTCGTGCAAAATGTCGGCACGGCAGCGGCAATCCGTAACTGGATCGAGAATCAGGAGCCCCTGATCTCGCGCGTTACGACGGTGGCGGGTGACGGCATCGCGAATCCGATGAACGTGCGTGCGCGCATAGGCACCACCATAGCCGACGTTATCGAGTTTACCGGCGGCTATGCCGACCACGCAGATCATCTCATTATCGGCGGCCCTATGACCGGTAAGTCCGTCTCCACTGACCGTGTACCCCTTGTCAAGGCCACGAACTCGATCCTGGTGGTATTGAGGACATCGTTTCAGGGCCGACAGTTGCCGTGCATCCGCTGTGGCGACTGCGCGTCGGTGTGCCCCGTACAACTCTTGCCCCAACAGTTGTTCTGGCACGCTTGTGCTGATGACGAAAAGAACTTGCGAGAATTCGGGCTGATGGACTGCATCGAGTGCGGCTGCTGCGACCTGGTCTGTCCGAGCCACATCCCTCTTACGGCCAATTTTCGAATCGCCAAGGGTCGTATCCAGGAACTCGCGGACGAGAAAGCCCGCGCTGCACGGGCACGCGACCGTTTCGAAGCTCGAAATGCACGTCTGCGAGCGGGAAAAAGAGGGTCGCGATGCCGAACTGGCACGGCAAAAAGAATCGGCGAAGCAAGCGGGACCGGCAGCCATTGCGGAGATATTGAAACGCAAACAGAAAAAGAGCGAGGAAGACTGACCGTGGAGTTCACACGGCGCGAATCACCTTACTGGTCGGCGAGGGTCGCAGTTCCATCGCTAATGTTGCAGGTCTTGATGGCACTGGTTCCTGCCGCCATTGCGCACGTCTGGTTTTTCGGGCCTGGATTTATTTTCAATCTGTTGATTGCGTCAGTATTCGCTGTCGGCGGCGAGTATCTGATGATGCGCTTGCGCAAGCGACCGCCCGAGGTGGCACTGACCGACTACAGCGCACTCGTAGCGGCTGCACTGCTGGCTTTCGCCCTGCCCTCGCTCACGCCGTGGTGGGTTACCGCGACCGGCGCGCTATTCGCGATCGTTGTCGCAAAACACCTCTACGGCGGCCTGGGATTCAATATATTCAATCCCGCCATGGCCGGTTACGTGGTTATTCTTGTTGCCTTCCCGATGCACCTGAACCTCTGGACGGCGCCCCGAATTGGCGATATCGACTATCAATTCCTGACGGTAATCCAGACGCTCGTTTATACGCTGACCGGCTCGCTACCCGATGCCCTGGGATTCGATGTCGTAAGCCGCGCGACGCCGCTCGACGTCATGAAATCCGGGCTTAACGGCATGCGCACCGTGAACGAGATACGCACGAATCCGATCATGGGTGACTTCGGTGGCCGCGGCTGGGAGTGGATCGGAAATTTCCTTGCCATTGGCGGTTTCTGGCTACTTATCAAGAAGATCATTCGCTGGCAGATCCCAGTCGGCGTCGGCGTCGGACTGCTCGTGCCCGCAACCGTCATGTACCTGGTCGATCCCGGCTCCAATCCGAGCCCGGGCTTCCATCTTTTCAGCGGCGCTACCATCCTGTGCGCGTTCTTTATCGCGACAGATCCCGTCTCGGGGGCGACGAGTCCGAAAGGACGTTTGCTGTTCGGACTGGGGATCGGCTTCCTTATTTACAGTATTCGTACCTGGGGCAGTTACGCGGATGGCGTTGCGTTCGCCGTCCTTATGATGAATATGGCCGTCCCGGCGATTGACCTCGTAACCCGACCGCACATTGTCGGTCACGACAAAAAGAGCGACGGCCCGTGAAAGATGCCGCGATACTGAAAAGTGGGGTCACGCTTGCAGCGATCGCGGCAATCTGCACCGCGCTGGTCGCGTTTACCTTTCAGTTGACTGAGGAACGCATTGAGGCCAACGAACAGGCCTGGCTGGAGCGCAGCCTGCAGCCTGCGCTATCGGGACTGTTCTACGATGGCAGCGTTACAGAATCGAAGATCATCGTTCCTCCCCCACACGAGTTGCCCGGTTCCGACGCGGCGATAATTTATCGCGTTTACGCGCAGGGGGAACCGGTCGCGGCGCTTTTCGTCGTCAGTGCTCGCGACGGCTATTCAGGACCGATTCGCATCCTCGTTGGCGTCGACACGAAAGGGACAGTGACCGGCGTGCACGTACTGGAGCATCGTGAAACGCCAGGGCTGGGAGATCGCGTCGAGTCGACGAAGTCCGACTGGGTTGCACAATTCGACGGTCGTTCTCTCGTCGATCCTGAACCCGGTGGCTGGGCAATCAAAGGCGACGGCGGGCAGTTCGACCAGCTGACCGGCGCATCGGTAACGCCGAGAGCCATCATCAAGGCGATAAGGAATACGTTGTTATACTACGATGCTCACCGCGTTGAAATCTTCGCCGAAGTGACGGCGGAGAGTAACGAAGAAGAGGAAGCTCCGTGACTTCATCGGGATTTATCGACCGCTTGAAAACCGGCCTTTGGTATGAGAATCCCGGACTCGTGCAGCTCCTCGGCTTATGCCCGGTGCTCGCCGTCACCTCGAGTTTCGTCAATGGACTCGGCCTGGGTATCGCGACGCTTGTCGTACTCGTTGCATCGAATGGCCTGGTATCAACAACTCGGCGATGGATACGGGCAGAGATTCGAATACCTATTTACGTTCTCATCATCGCGAGCCTGGTGACCTGCATCGAGCTGATCTTCAAAGCCTGGTTTCCCGCACTGGACCGTTCGTTGGGAATCTTCATCCCGTTGATCGTAACGAACTGCGCGATCGTCGCGCGCGCGGAAGTTTTTGCCGCCCGCAACCCGGTTGGGGCAAGCCTTGTCGATGGATTCGTCATGGGCTCGGGCTTTGCAATTCTGTTGATGGCCGTGGGCGCGTTTCGGGAGCTGCTCGGCCAGGGTTCACTGTTCGCACGGATGGACATGTTGCTCGGGGGTGAGCCCATGCGCGGCCTGGTGTTTACCGACGGCGGCTGGCTGCTCGCCATTCTGCCGCCTGGTGCATTCTTCAGTCTTGCACTCGCCATCGCGGCCAAAAACGCGCTCGATCGCCGGCGACACGAGAAGCTGAAGCGCGCGATGCCAAGGCGCGCATGATAGAGACGCCGTCTTGAACAGGGAAAAGCGCACGGCCATATTCAGCACCCTACGCGAACGCATGCCCGCGCCCGATACCGAGCTCGAATACGAGAATCCGTTCGAACTGCTAATCGCCGTGATCCTGTCCGCGCAGGCAACCGATATCAGCGTTAACAAAGCGACGGCCAAACTCTATCCAGTGGCGCGCACACCCGAAGCAATACTGGCGCTGGGCGTTGAGGGACTGAAGCCGTATATCCGCACTATTGGCTTGTTCAACAGCAAGGCCGAGAACATCGTCAAAACCTGCAAGATTCTCGTGGAACAGCACGCCAGTGAGGTGCCCCGTTCACGATCGGCGCTCGAAGCGCTGCCCGGCGTGGGGCGAAAAACGGCGAACGTCGTCTTAAATACGGCTTTCGGCGAACCGACCATTGCCGTCGACACCCACATATTCAGAGTGTCTAACCGAACCGGTATCGCAAAAGGAAAAACGCCGCTAGAAGTGGAAAAGCGACTACTAAGATTAACACCCGACGAGTTCAAGAAAGATGCGCATCACTGGCTCATTCTGCATGGACGTTATGTGTGCAAGGCCCGCAAACCGGCATGCGGTGAGTGCCCGATTATCGAGTGGTGCGAATACACCCGGAAGGAACTGCCGTGATTTTCGGTCAGGACCGTACGGAATTGCGCAGGATGTATGCCGAAGCCTGGCGCAAGCAGTGCGAAAGATTGCCGCTGTCTCCGCTTGAGGCGCAGATAGCTGCCGTCGTCGACTGGCACCCCGAATATCACGGCGACGTCGCTGATGATGACCTCGATCGCGACTACACGCCCGACGGCGGTCACACTAATCCGTTCCTGCATATGGGACTGCACCTCGGCATTCGTGAGCAGGTTTCCACGAACCGGCCTGCCGGCATCGCCACGATCTACGCAGCGTTGGCAGCCAAAACCGGTGACCCCCATGTTGCCGAGCATCAGATGATCGAGTGCCTTGCAGAAACCCTCTGGGAAGCCCAGAGCCGAAACGGTGCGCCCGATGAGCAGAAATACCTGGAACGCCTGCAGCGCCTGACGGCCTGACCGGCTGTAATAATTTCGGACCCGGACAGGTCTGATCAAATAACTCAAGTAACGGTAACACCATGAGCGAACAACACTCACAATACCCGGTTCACGGCGCTGGCCTCGGCCTGCGTCGCCCCATCGCCGACAAACTCATGGCAGACCCGCCTGGCGATGTAGACTTCATGGAAGTGGCGCCGGAAAACTGGATACACGTCGGCGGAGCATTGGCGAAAAAATTGCGTTTCTTCACCGAGCGTTACCCGTTCCTCATCCACGGGTTATCGTTATCGATCGGCGCACCGTCGCCGCTCAATGAGCGGCTGGTGAGGGACATCAAGGACTTCATGGCGGAACACGATATTCGCATGTACTCTGAGCATCTGAGTTACTGCGGCGACGACGGTCAACTCTACGATCTCATGCCGATTCCGTTTACCGAAGAAGCCGTGACCTACGTAGCGGAACGCGTACGCCGCGTACAAGACATTATTGAGCAACGTATTGCACTTGAGAACGTGTCGTTCTATGCGCCCATCGACGCATCCCTCAGTGAAAAAGAATTTCTGCTGGCGGTCCTCCAGGAATCCGACTGCGACCTGATGCTCGACATCAACAATATTGTCGTCAATAGCATCAATCATGGCTACGACGCGAACGCCTTTCTCAAAGACATGCCGGCCGACCGGATTCGCTATTTCCACCTGGCCGGACACTATGTCGAGGCTCCGGACCTTCGCATCGATACCCACGGCTCTGCCGTCGACGACCAGGCATGGAAACTGCTTGAAGAAGCTTATGCGCATTTTGGTCCGGTCCCCACGCTATTGGAGCGCGACTTCAATTTTCCACCGATGGACGAACTGCTGGATGAGGTTCGACGAATCAAACAGCTTCAAATCGAAACCACCAATCGGCGAGTGGCTAATGCCTGAGCGCCCGGACTTTCAAGCGAAGCAGTACGCGTTTGCCGCGCATATCAGGGATCCCGACAATGTCGCGGCGCCCAAGGGCATCGAAGATCGGCGCATGGCGATTTATCGAAAACTCTTCTTCAACAATCTCGTCAACCTGCTGGCTACGATGTTCCCGGTAATTCGCAGGATTCACACCGACGAGCAGTGGCACGGCATGATTCGGCAGTTTATGCAGCGTCACAAGGCGGAGACGCCCTACTTCCTGCAGCTGCCTGAGGAATTCCTGGGTTTTCTGGAAAACGAGTACGTGCCAGCACCGAATGATCACCCGTTTCTGCTCGAGCTCGCGCATTACGAGTACGTCGAACTCGCCTTGTCGGTTTCGACCGCGGAAGACGACTTCGAGGGTATCGACCCTGACGGTGATCTGCTGGCAGGGACACCCGTCAAGTCTGTGCTGGCATGGGCATTTGCTTATCACTACCCCGTGCACCGCATTTCGCCGGACTTCCTGCCGTCAGAGGCCTCCGGGCAGCCTGTGTATTTGGCGATACACCGGGGCAGCACCGACAAGGTTCGTTTTCTGGAACTCAACGCCGTTACCGCGGGCCTGCTCGACGCGGTCGAAAATAATCACGGTAATAAGACAGGTAAGGAGTTGTTACGCGAACTCGCTGAAAAAATTCACTACCCCGATATTGAGGCGTTGGTGAAGCACGGCGCTGATGCGCTCACCGAAATGCGGCAACTGGACATTTTGACCGGCACGCGACGTACCCAACAAAGGAACTAGCGATGAAATCACTATTTCGACTGAAGGACCAGGTGGTCGGCGTACTCGAACCCGCCGGCGACTGGGTGGCGCTATTACCCATTCGCCTGCTCATGGCATACGAGTTCGGCCGTGCCGGCATGATGAAACTGAATGGCAGCAACTGGTTCGCGAATGTGCAGGACAACTTCCCGTTTCCTTTCAACGTCGTTCCCGTCGAAATCAGCTGGTTTCTTGCGACCTGGTCAGAGATTCTCGGCGCCGCATGCCTGGTACTCGGCCTGTTTACTCGCTTTTGGGCCTTGAGCCTTATCATTCTGACGGTCGTCGCTATTTCGGGCGTGCATTGGCCCGATGACTGGAACAGCCTTGCCGAGCTTTGGAAAGGCTATTCGGTTACGAACAAAGGATTTGGAAACTACCGCATCCCGCTGCTGTTCCTCGTTATGCTGCTGCCGTTGGTTTTTATGGGCGCAGGCAAACTCAGCCTCGACCACGTACTTGCCAAGCGATTCGTATAGGCGTGGAGTCTGTTTTAGGTTGGTGACAACGCAATCGTCGATTCTGATTGCGCGTCGGCGTGGCATTATCGGCCGGAGATAGGTACGCAGAATCGGACCGCAGAACAAGCAACATGAAAGTGTGCCGCTACGCCGAGAAACTCGTCTGTGGACTGTGCAGACTGATGCAATAGCGGCAGCTGTGGACCGCAGCCGTTCGTCCGACAACGAACCGCAGCAAACCGCCTGTCGAGAAACGCTCGCTGAAATTTCTTGTCACTCACGATCGAGCTCCCGGTGCAGAACGCTGTACTCGCTGATGATCTGCTAGTATCGGCCGATGGTAGCGAGCCAATCAAGCGGTCTTCGCAGGGACATCGGATTCTTTGGCGCGTCGTTCCTTGTTCTCAACGCGATGATCGGCGCTGGTATTTTCGCGCTGCCCGGAAAGGTGGCCGTCAATGCAGGTTTGCTGAGTCCGTGGCTATTTCTGATCGTTGGCGTGCTGTTTCTGTCCGTTGTATTAACGTTCGCGGAACTCGCAAGCTACTACGAAAAGACCGGAGGGCCAGTCATCTATGCGACCGAGGCATTTGGGCCCCTGGCTGGATTTAGCACCGGCTGGGTAATCTATCTCGCTCGAATGACCGCTTTCGCTGCTAACGCGAACGTCATGGCGATTTACCTCGGATCGCTCTCTGAATTTTTCGCCAGCGATATTGCACGTGGCACCATCATCAGCGTCGTCACTATCGGCCTGACTTGGGCGAATCTTCTCGGCGTAAAAGACGGCGTGCGCACAATGGGTGTGTTCACATTCCTCAAGGTCACTCCTCTGTTCCTGCTGGTCCTCATGGGACTGCAGCACGTAACCGGCAGTACGTTGATACCCGCCGCCCCGTTCTTCGTCGAGGAGCTGGGAAGCACCACTCTGTTGATGATTTATGCGTATGTCGGCTTCGAGACAGTGGCTGTTACAGCAGGGGAAACATCGCAACCGCGCAGCACCCTGCCGAAGGCCCTGGTTGGTACCGTTATTGGCACTGGCATGCTCTACTTCCTGATCGTACTGGTGTTTATTTCGGTGATATCCGCCGACCAGTACGCAAACGCCACACTGATCGACGTGGGTAGAGCGCTCGCCGGTCCGGTCGGTGCCTTCGCTATCACGCTGGCGGCGGTCTTCTCAATTGGTGGCAACCTGGCCGGCTCCATGATCGCAGCGCCGCGCCTCATCTTTTCGCTGGCCGAGAATCGTCTGCTGCCGCAATGGTTTGGGCACGTGCACGCGAAATACGCCACGCCAGACCGCTGCATCCTGATTATGGGTGGCATGGCACTCGTTTTGGCGCTTACCGGCTCCTTCGTAAAACTGGCGATCGCGAGCTCAGTGGCGAGATTGCTCGGCTACATCATTTGTATTGCTTCATTGCCCGCGATACGACGCAATGCCAGCGACGAGGTCCGCAAGAAGGCCTATCGCCTCAAGGGCGGCTATTCCATCCCGATAATTGCGCTTGCTATCTGCATCTGGCTGCTCATGCAATCGAAGACCGAGTCCTGGATCGCTGTATCGATGCTGATTGCTATCGGTATGTTTTTTTACTGGATAGAAAAACGCACGGCTCTAAAGGAATCCAACGAGAACTAGCGCTTCTTCGGAATGTAGAGATCCGTTAACGTACCTTCGAACGCTTCGGCCGCGAGCGCGACCGTCTCAGACAGCGTCGGATGCGGATGAATGGTCAAACTGATGTCGGCCGCGTCCGCGCCCATTTCGACCGCGAGTCCGACCTCGGCGATAAGGTCGCCCGCGTTGGGACCGACGACGGCACCACCCAGCACGCGCTTTGTCTTCTTGTCGAATAACAGCTTGGTAAAGCCTTCCGCACGCCCCAATGCAAGGGCTCGGCCGCTGGCGGCCCACGGAAACTGTCCTTTCTCGTAATCGATACCGTCTGCTTTCGCTTCAAGTTCGGTCAGGCCGACCCACGCAATCTCGGGGTCCGTGTAGGCCACCGATGGAATCGTTCGTGCGTCGAAGTAGCTTTTCTCGCCGGCCGCAACTTCGGCAGCGACCTTGGCTTCATGCGTGGCTTTATGAGCCAGCATCGGTCCGCCCGCAAGGTCCCCAATGGCAAAGATATGCGGAATGTTGGTGCGCATCTGCTTGTCGACGGCGACGATGCCACGTTGATCGACTTCAACGCCGGCTTTCTCCGCGTCCAGCCTGCCACCGTTCGCTTTGCGCCCCACCGAAATTAGCACCCGATCATAAACACCGACGGACGGCGCTTTTTCGCCTTCAAAGCTGACTTCGATGCCCGGTACCGTGGCACGCATGCCGGTCACCTTCGTTGACACCAGGATCGCTTCGTAGCGTTTCTTGATGATCTTGAGGAAAGGACGCAGCAGGTCGGGATCAGTCCCCGGCATCAATGAATCGGTTAACTCGACGACGCTGACATCGGTTCCCAGCGCGCTGTACACGCATGCCATTTCCAGGCCAATGATGCCGCCGCCCACGACGAGCAGTCGTCGCGGCAGCGGCGCGAGTTCAAGCGCGCCCGTCGAATCAACGATGCGCGGATCATCCGGGAGACCGGGCAACATTGCCGGCTCCGAACCGGCAGCGATTATGCACTTCTCGAAATCAACGAATTCGTCATTATCGAGCTCAAGGCGATTTGCGGAGACGAATCGTGCTGACGCCTGGATGACCCGGATTTTACGTTGCTTCGCCATCGACGAGAGTCCGCCGGTCAGCTTGCCGATGACCTGGTTCTTCCAGTCCCGCAGTTTTTCAGCATCAATCTTAGGCTTGCCAAAAGTGACGCCGTGCTCAGCCATTGCTTCGGCTTCATCGATAATTTTGGCGGCATGCAGCAGGGCTTTCGAGGGAATGCAGCCCACATTCAGGCATACACCGCCCAGCACCGGCGAACGCTCGATCAGAATAACGTCGAGACCCAGGTCTGCCGCACGAAACGCCGCGGTATAGCCGCCGGGTCCTGCCCCGATCACAACAAGTTGCGCCGAATGCGAAGCATCAGCTTCATGCGTTCGCATAGCCACGATTTCCGGCGCCGACATTTTGCGCGTCTCTTCAATGCTCTCGACTGGCACCTCGGATTCGCCCGGCGTCGCTTCAATCGTCACAACCGCCGTACCGGTCGAGACCCTGTCGCCAACGCTAACGTCTACAGAAACGATTGTCCCCGCCCGGCTCGCCGGGATATCCATCGATGCTTTGTCGGTTTCCAGCGTGACCAGCGGATCCTCAATGGCGACGATGTCACCCGGCGAAACCAGAACTTCGATGACCTCGACGTCGGCAAAGTCGCCCAGGTCCGGAACCAAGAGCTGCACCGTCACTTAAGGAATCGCCTGCAAAAGAGAGTCGACGTCCGCAAGCCTCTGGCCGAGAAACGTCGTGAAGCGAACCGCTTGCGCACCGTCGACAACCCGATGGTCGTATGAGAGAGACAAGGGCAGCATTAGTCGGGGTTCGAACTTGGAGCCATTCCATACGGGCTGCATTGACGAGCGAGAGACGCCGAGAATTGCGACTTCCGGCGCGTTAACAATGGGCGTAAACGCTGTTCCACCGATACCGCCCAGGCTGGAGATCGTAAATGTCGCTCCCTGCAAATTATCCGCTTTCAATTTGCCGTCGCGCGCAAGTGCCGAGAGCTCACCGAGTTCCTTGGCAATCTCATAGATGTCCTTCTTGTCAGCATCGCGAATAACCGGAACCATCAATCCCTGGTCGGTGTCGGCAGCGAACCCCAAGTGACAGTATTTCTTGAAAACCAGGCTGTTACCGTCCTCCGATAACGACGAATTCACTCTCGGATACTCCTCGAGTGCCGCAACGCAGGCTTTCATTATGAATGCCAACGGCGTCAATCCGATGCCGCGTTCTCTTGCAGGCCCCTTGAGTACCTGTCGTTTGGCTTCCAGGTCCGTGATGTCGGCCAGGTCGTGCTGCGTGACGTGCGGCAGGTTGACCCAGCTCGCCTGCAGTCGCGGGCCGGAAATTTTCTGAATGCGCGTCAGCGGCTGAACGTCGATTTCACCAAACTTCGCGAAGTCGACCGTAGGCGTTTTCGGCAGTCCACCACCGGCCGGCAGAGACGACTGCCCGGTCAGAATCGCCTTAACAAACGCTTTTACATCATCGTGCAATATGCGGCTCTTCATGCCGCTACCCTTGACCTGCACCAGGTTGACACCGAGCTCTCGCGCCAGCTTTCTGACAGAAGGACTTGCGTGCGCTTTGGAGAATCCGGATTCTTCAATGCGTGGTAACGCAGTAACGGGTGCTGCTGGCTTTGGCTTTTCAGGAACAGGGTTCGGTGGCGTCACCGCAGGCGCTGCCGCGGGCTTCACCGGCTCTGGCACGACGTCGGGATCGTTGCCGCCAACGGCATCGATAATCGCCAGCGACGCGCCGGCAGAGACTTTTTCGCCGACCCTGATTAAGACCGATTCGATCGTCCCCGCAACAACGGCCGGGACATCCATGGCAGCCTTGTCCGTCTCCAGCGTCACCAACGGATCCTCTACCGCGACAGTATCCCCTGGCGCGATATGGACCTCGATGACCTCGACGTCTTCAAAATCACCCAGGTCGGGTACAACCAGTGTCTGCTTGCCGCCGGATTTCGTTTTCTTGCCTGCGGGGCTGGCCATCACCGTCGTATCGCCTGTCGGCGTAGCCGCCAAAGCCGGCTTGATCACGACCGTGTCACTCACCTGCACGCCTAGCTTGCCGATTACGTCGCCGGCCGAAACGGAGTCACCGCTCGAAACCGTCAATGATTCAATAACACCGCTCTCGGGTGACGGTACGTCGAATGAGGCTTTGTCGGTCTCCAGCGTAATGAGCCCGTCCTCGCGCGCCACGGAATCTCCGGGAGCCACCAGCACCTCGATAATCTCGACGTTTTCGAAATCACCGAGATCGGGTACAACTATGTCGATCGTATTCGCCATACTCGTGCTCCCGGCCCGATTACAACATCACCGGATCGGCGCGATCCGGATCGATGCCGTATTTCTCAATGGCCTGCGCAACCGTTTTCTGATCGAGTACCCCGTCATCGGCCAATGCCTTGAGCGTCGTGACGGCGATGAATCGACGATCCACTTCAAAATGTTCGCGCAGGGCTTTGCGCGCATCGCTGCGGCCATAGCCATCCGTGCCAAGCGACACAAATCGCCCAGGCATCCAGCGCTGTACCTGGTCGGCGACAATCTTCATGTAGTCGGTTGCCGCGATGTATGGCCCCGGCTTATCGGCAAGCTTCTCTTCGATGTAACACTTACGTGGTGCTTCTGTCGGATGCAGATGATTCCAGCGGTCGACCTCGAGCGCGTCGCGGCGCAGCTCGTTGAAGCTCGTCACTGACCAGACATCGGTGGGAATACCGAAATCATCTTTCAACAAGTCCGCGGCAGCGAGGACTTCTCTCAAGATAGTGCCGGAGCCCATGAGTTGCGCGCGGATTTTTCCCTGGCCACCCACCTGCAACAAATACATGCCGCGCAGAATTCCATCTTCGACACCGGCCGGCATTGCTGGCTGCACGTAATTTTCATTCATGCACGTGATGTAATAAAAGACGTTTTCCTGCTCGCCCATCATGCGCCGCAAACCATCCTGAATGATGACGGCCAGCTCATAAGCGTAGGTGGGGTCGTACGCAACACAATTCGGTACCGTCGATGCGTTGACCAGGCTGTGACCATCCTGGTGCTGCAGTCCTTCACCGGCCAGGGTCGTACGCCCGGCCGTGCCACCTATCAGGAAGCCGCGGGACTGCAGGTCGCCCCCTGCCCAAATGAAATCCCCGATGCGTTGAAAACCAAACATCGAGTAGTAAATATAGAAGGGCACCATCGGGACGTCGTGATTCGAATACGAGGTACCGGCTGCGAGCCACGAGCAAAACGCACCACCCTCGTTGATGCCTTCCTCGAGAATCTGTCCCTTCTTGTCCTCGCGATAGTACATGAGCTCCTCGGAGTCCTGTGGCTCGTAAAGCTGCCCTTTCGAGGCATATATTCCCACCTGGCGGAACAGTCCTTCCATGCCAAACGTGCGGGCCTCATCCGGCACGATGGGCACGATATGTTTGCCGATTTGCTTGTCGCGAAGCAGCGCCGTAAGTATCCGTACAAAGGCCATGGTCGTAGACACTTCGCGCTCACCCGTGCCTTCCATCTGCGTTCTGAATGCCTCAATCGGCGGCACCGGCAAAGCGCTCGACTTCGCGCGCCGCTTCGGCAGGAAGCCACCCATCGCATTGCGTCGCTCCATCAGGTATTCGAGCTCTGCGCTGTGAGCCGCTGGTTTGCAGTACGGCACGTTGTCGATTTCTTTGTCGGACACCGGGATATTGAATCGATCTCGGAATTTCTTGAGTTCCTCGAGACCGAGCTTCTTCTGCTGGTGCGCGATATTCTGTCCTTCGCCAGCAGACCCCATGCCGAAACCCTTGACGGTCTTGGCAAGAATAATGGTCGGCCCACCTTGATGCTTCGTCGCCGCATCGTATGCCGCGTAGACCTTCAGTGGATCATGGCCGCCACGGTTAAGGCGCCAGATCTCGTCGTCCGACATATTCGCGACCATTTCGGCGGTTTCCGGATGTTTGCCGAAGAAGGAATCGCGCACATATTTGCCGTCCATCGACTTTATCTTCTGGTACTCACCGTCGACGGTCTCTTCCATGATTTGGCGCAATTTGCCCGATTGATCTTTCGCGAGCAGCGGATCCCACTTGGAACCCCACACAACCTTGACGACATTCCAGCCCGCGCCGCCAAACGCAGCCTCGAGTTCCTGGATGATCTTGCCGTTGCCACGAACCGGCCCGTCGAGGCGTTGCAGGTTGCAGTTGACGACGAACACCAGGTTATCCAGGCCCTCACGCACAGGCATCGTGATCGCACCCATCGACTCGGGCTCGTCCATTTCGCCATCGCCGAGAAAGCACCAGACTTTACGATCACTCGCCGAAATAAGGCCTCGGTTCTCCATGTAGCGCATAAAACGCGCCTGGTAGATCGCCATCATCGGGCCCAGGCCCATCGACACGGTCGGGAATTGCCAGAACTCCGGCATCAACCAGGGATGCGGGTAGGACGACAGGCCGCCACCGCCGACCTCCTGTCGAAATCGGTTCAGTTGGACTTCGGTGAGGCGTCCTTCGAGGTAGGCGCGCGCATACATGCCCGGCGCCGAATGCCCTTGCATGAAGACCAGGTCACCACCGTGTTTCTCGTTGGCGGCACGCCAGAAATGATTAAAACCGACCTCGTACAAAGTCGCAGAAGACGCATAACTTGAAATGTGTCCGCCATATTCCGTGCTCTTGCGATTCGCCTGCACCACCATCGCCATCGCATTCCAGCGAATATACGCCTCGATACGACGCTCCAGGGAACGGTCGCCCGGATACTCGGGTTGGCGCGCTGTCGATATGGTGTTCAGATACGCGGTATTTGGAGTGTATGGCAGGTAAGCGCCCGACCGCCGGGCGAAGTCGATCATCTGGTTCAGCAGGAAATGTGCCCTCTCCGGACCGTGCTGCCCCAGTACTGAATCAATCGACTCCAGCCACTCGCTTGTTTCGACAGGGTCAATGTCATCGAAAGGATCAAAACTGCTCATAAATCGTCCACCGAGTGTATGCCGGGATACTGCCCGACCTGTCGCGTGAATAACGTGAAGCGTCCTGCTAGGATCACCGCTTCATTGCACCGGACCGTGCGAACCATTGCTGCGGCCGACATCTTCGGGGTTTGTGCCGTGAGCGTCAAGCTCGTGGCGGAGAATTGAATCGTATGACTACTGTTGCCCCTCCCATTCATGATATCCGCATCTTTCAGCAGCTTGGCCGCGTCACCGCGAAGGCGCTCGACACGGTCGATCAGTTACTGTTGATACTACCTGCCCGACCTACTGCGGCCGATTTTCGCCGCATCCCGCACGGCAATAAATTGCAGGCTGTGCTTCGTAAACATGCTGCAGGCTCAACGCCCGCCTTCACGACTCGCATCAACAATAAGAAGCAGACCTTGGTCGTCGCAGGAACAACACGAGCCGACGCCAGCGCTTTTGAGCAGCTCACGCTGGGCCGCAAACTGGTTGCCGGGGCAACCGGGCAGAAGGCAGGCAGCCTGGGCATTTGCGCAATCGGTTTTAGAGCAGAGGATCAGGCGAGCATCGTCAACAACGTTCTGGCGGCTGCGCTGGCGGCTGGTCACACACTGCCCGCCTACAAGAGCAAAGCGGCACCGGCCACAATAAAAAGTATTCGGCTGTTGGGACTCGAGACCACGCTCGATACCAGCCGAACCCAGGCCGAAGCAAAGGGCAATAACCTCGCTCGCTGGTTGACCACGCAGCCGCCGAATATGCTGGACGCCGTTCGCTACGCGAATCTCGTTAAGAGCATGGCGAAAGAGCATGGCTGGCAATACAAACGCTTCGCCACCAAGGAACTGGAGTCACTCGGAGCCGGCGCATTCCTGGCCGTGGCACAGGGCAACGAAAATGACAGCGCATGCATCGTGCATCTTCGCTACCGGCCCGGATCCAAAAAGGCTGGCGCCGACCTGAGCCTCGTTGGCAAGGGCATTATCTTCGACACCGGGGGCACCAATCTCAAGCCATTCCAGTCCATGCTCGACATGCATGGCGATATGCAGGGTAGCGCGGTCGCACTCGGTACTTTTCTCGCTATTTCTGATCTGAAGCTGCCTATCGCCGTCGACTGCTGGTTGGCCCTAACGGAGAACCGAACCGGACCTAAGGCCTACAAGTCCCAGGACGTTGTCACTGCCGCCAATGGCAAAACCATACAGACTATTCACACGGACGCCGAAGGCCGCATGGCGCTTGCAGATGCGCTGGTGCTCGCAAGTCGTGAAAAACCCGGCATCATCTTTGACTACGCGACGCTCACGGGTACCTGCATCAGCGCGATAACGAAGCGATATTCTGGGGTCTTCACGAACAGAGCCAATCTGCATCCACGGCTGAAGCGTACCGGTTATCGTACCGGTGAACGTGTATGGCCGTTTCCCATCGGCAAAGAGTTTCTTGAAGAACTCAAGAGCGATACTGCGGACTTAATGCAATGCTCGCCGAACGGTGCTGGCGACCACATCCTCGCGGCCAGCTTTCTCGCGGAATTCATCGAGAACGATGTACCATGGGTGCACATGGACCTGAGCGCAGGCGAAAATAAAAACGGGCTCGCGCATGTTGGGTCGAAATTCACCGGATTCGGCGTACGTTACACCATGAGTGTCATCCTCGATGAGAACCTGCTCAAGGCAAGCTAGCGTCCTTTCCATAGGACCTGAATAGACGCGCTGAAACCACACGAACATACCGGAAAGGACACTACTAAGTGAGTGATGACATTAAAATGGCAGACCGCTTTCGCGGCTTTCTGCCAGTCGTCGTCGATGTCGAGACCGGTGGTTTCAACTCAAAGACGGACGCCCTGCTTGAAATCGCCGCCGTGTTGCTGGACTTCAATTCGGACGGCCTGTTCAGCAGAGGCGAGACTATTCGCTACCACGTGAAGCCGTTTGAAGGGGCCAATCTTGAGGCAGCGTCACTGGCCGTGAACGGAATCGATCCCTATCACCCGTTGCGCCCCGCCATCGACGAGCGTGACGCATTACAGCGCACGTTTCGGGAAGTGCGGCGTGCCGTGCGGGAAAACCGATGCAGTCGTGCCGTTCTGGTCGGCCACAACGCGCATTTCGATCTCGGCTTTCTCAACCAGGCCGTCGAACGCTCTTCGATAAAACGCAACCCGTTTCATCCTTTCAGCTGCTTCGACACCGCGACAATATGCGGCATAGCTTTCGGTCAGACTGTCCTGGCCAGAGCCGCCATCGCGGCAGGAATGGGTTGGGACGAGACACAGGCGCATTCCGCGTCGTATGACGCCGAGGTAACCGCGGACCTTTTTTGTGAAGCCGTCAATCGCTATCGTGATATTTTCGAAGCGACGCTCAGAAACGCGCCGCCGCAGCCCTGATAGCCGCGTGCTACGCGACGCTTTCCTCAAGCAGTTTCTGCAACTCGCCTGATTGGTACATCTCGATGACGATGTCGCAACCGCCAATCAACTCGCCCTTGACGTAAAGTTGCGGGAAGGTCGGCCAGTTCGAGTATTGCTTCAGCCCTTCGCGAACTTCCGGGTCTTCAAAAATATTCACGTACGAATAAGGCTTGCCGACTGCATTCAATGCTGCAACCGTCTGGCCGGAAAAACCGCATTGCGGAAAATCGGGCGTGCCTTTCATGTAGAGAAGAACGTCATTTGACCCAAGCTGCTCTTCGATTCTCGTTTTTACATCCACGTCTGATACCTGCATGTTTAGCGACAGCAACCTTTAGTTTGGCCGCTATCGGAAGTTTCAATAGTCGGTCGCCAATTATTTCGCGCTTTTGTCCTCAACCACAATGTGGTTATTCACCGCATTCACGCCACTAGTCGTTTTCGCAATGGATTCTGCCTGATCTCGCGCGATATAGCTGCCGACTGTTCCCGACAAAGTAACCGTGCCCTCCCAGGTCCGAACACCAATGTTAAACACGCTGACCACCGAATCGGCAACGTACTTGCCCTTGATCTTGGTCGTAATCGCAGAATCAGAGGCAACGACGCTCGCCGGCCGTTCATCCTTGCCAAGCTGATAACCACCCACCGCGGCGCCGCCGACCATCATGGCTGTACAGCCACCGAGGGTCAGTGCAAATAGCAGGGCCATCAAAATGCGCATCGTTATTCTCCGAATCAAGCGGCGATTGTACCTTCAAACGTCGCTCTCGCGTTCTGCCAGTTGATTCACCACCGCCCACTGCTCATCCTTGCTCATCAGTGCCCAGCTCGAGATCTGCGCGAGAGTTCGGCCACAGCCGAGGCAGACTTTGTCGTCATCCAGCGTGCAAATCAGTATGCAGGGTGACAGCGGTCTTTCGCTCCGGCTCGATCCCTCATTGTGGTCTTCATCATTCATTTATTTATAAATCAATTGGTTGTAAGTCTTTCCTCGAATCGTCAGAAGCTAAATCAATCGACCCTTTACGCCGGAAATAGTTCTCTTTTCCGAAGCGCAGTCTCTATAATACCGGCAGCGAAAGAACGCAATGATCCGCGAATAACAACTCAAAATAAATCAATAATCAAAGAAACCCGGAGAAGCGAACAATGAATCCCTTGAAGAGCATTGGCGGTACGATTATCGCCGGCATCGTACTCGCAGCACTCATCGTGTTTTTCCTCCCCGGCGAACACATCCCCGCCGCCTCTAAGGCACAGTCTGTTGTTATCTGGCTGCATGTACTGTCCGGAATTACCTGGATCGGCCTACTGTATTACTTCAATTTTGTGCAGGTTCCGGCACTCGGAGAAGCGGCCAGCGATGATGGCGGCCCTGGCGGTGCAGGTATTGCAAAATACGTCGCTCCTCGCGCGTTATGGTGGTTTCGATGGGGCGCGCTCGCCACGTGGTTGACCGGTGCTGCTTATCTTTATCTTATTGGCATGTTGCACCATGCGTTTACGCTCGGCCTGATGAGCGATACACCAAATCCCTACGCTTCGACGATAGGCATCGGCGCCTGGCTTGGTACCATCATGCTCTTCAACGTTTGGGTATTGATCTGGCCAAATCAGAAAAAAGTGCTCGGCATGGTTGAAGCAACCGCCGACCAGGTTGCCAAGGCAAAGAATATTGCGTTCATGGCCTCGCGATCGAACACCTTGATGTCGATTCCCATGGTAATGAGCATGATTGGCTCGCACCACGGCTGGATAATGTAAGAACGGTTACTCGGCACTACCCGAAGCCCGGCTGACACGCCGGGCTTCTTGTGAGAATCCCGTGAAGTTGTCAGACGATCTAAAGCAATCCATCGGCCAGACGGTGGCAACTGCGCTCCTGGAAGACATCGGCGACGGCGATTTGACAGCGTCGCTGATCGATGCGGACGCGATCGTCGGTGCAACCATCATCGCCCGTGAGTCGCTGATTCTCGCCGGGCAACCGTGGGTTGACGAAGTGTTTTCGCAACTCGACGAGCAGCGTCATCATCGACTGGTATATAGGCGATGGACAAAGTGCCGAAGCCGATGACGTAATCTGCAAGCTGGTGGGGCCGGCACGCGCATTGTTGACCGGTGAGCGCACGGCTCTCAATTTCCTGCAAACACTGTCGTCAGCGGCGAGCATCACGGCACGTTACGTCAAGGCGATTGAAGGGACCGGCGCGCAAATTCTGGATACCCGCAAGACCTTGCCCGGTCTGCGCCTGGCCCAAAAATATGCCGTCACCTGCGGTGGTGGAAGAAATCACCGCAGCGGTCTTTTTGATGCCATCCTGATCAAGGAAAACCACATCAAGAGCGCCGGCAGCATCACTGCGGCATTGCAACGCGCCAGGGACCTGCAATCAGAGGTAATCATCGAGGTAGAAGTTGAGAGCCATGAGGAACTGCTCGAAGCTCTGACCGCCGGCGCCACGCGTATTCTGCTGGACAATTTCACGTTGGATGAATTGAAGCGAGCGGTCGAGACAAACCGGGGTTACGGTTTTGTCGCTGCAGAACTCGAGGCATCCGGCAACATCACGCTGGATTCAGTTCGAGCCGTTGCCGAGACTGGCGTTGATTACATTTCCACCGGATCGCTGACCAAGAATGTCGATGCTAGTGACTTCTCGATGTTATTCAGAATTGACTAGCAGCCTGTTGAAAAAGTCTCAGCCGGGTCGATACGGTGTTGAAAACGACCTCAAAATGCTCATGTACTAGCGTGTACACTGCGCTTTTTCGGTTGTTTTCGCCTTGTCTCGCTCTCGCCTGAGACGTTTTCAACAGGCTGCTAGGCGACTGCGCGTGTAACGCGCTTGGGTTCGGAAACTCCGTATCCCTGCGCATAATCGACGCCCATGCCGCGAAGCATTGTGATGATTTCTTCGTTCTCGGCAAATTCGGCGATGGTCTCTCTTGCCCGTAAGGTGACCGATCTCGTTAATCGAACGCACCATTTCTCGATCGATCGGATCATGCAGGATTTCTTTGACGAAGCTGCCGTCGATCTTGAGAAAATCGACTGGAAAGTGCTTGAGGTACCCGAATGAAGACAGCCCGGTGCCAAAGTCGTCCAGCGCGAACATGCAGCCCTAGCTCCTTGAGCGCATTAATAAACCTGTTGGCCTGAGAGTAGCTTGCGATTGCCGCCGTTTCAGTGATTTCGAAACAGATCTTCGTCGCATCGATACCACTCATCTGAAATTGATCCACAACGAACGGCAAAAACTTCTCATCGCCCAGGCTCTGACCCGACAAGTTAATAGAACACAGCGAAAGACGTTCGCGCTCGTCGGCTTCGGACACCAGCCAGCGGAACGCACTCCGAATTACCCATCGATCAATGGCTGGGCGTGATGCAGTAACGCTCGGCCGCCTCAATGAAAAGGCCCGGCGAAATTATCCCACCATTCTCGTCGCGCATGCGCAGCAGAATCTCGTAATGTGCACCGTCTTCCTCCGTCTGCAAAGGCTGGATGGTCTGACGGAACAGTTCGAAACGATTCTCTTCCAGCGCATTGTTGATTCGGGCCGCCCACTGCATCTCGCGCCGCCTGCGCATCAAATCGATGTCGTTTTCCTGGAAGCTGTGAATACGATTGCGCCCGGCTTCTTTCGCGGCTGAACAAGCGCTATCCGCGGCGGTCAATAGAGCTGCGACATTCTCATTATCGGCGGTGATAGGCACGACACCAATGCTTACGCCGAGCCGGAAGTTGCGCTCTTCCCAGACGAACTTGTACTCCCCGATCGCCATACGCAGAGTTTCTGCGGTGTTCATTGCCTCTTCGAGGCTGCAGCTTTCCAGCAACACACCGAATTCGTCGCCGCCGAGTCGCGCCAACGTGTCACGCCACCGGATCTTGGACTTGAGCAGAGCACCGAGCTGGCCGAGCAATGCGTCTCCGGCACTGTGGCCACAGGAGTCGTTGACGATCTTGAACTGGTCGAGGTCGAGGTACAAAAGCGCGTACGAGGTCTCGCGCGCTTTTGCACTTTTCAGTGCGCGCTCGACACGATTCTCAAATTCTCGTCGGTTTACGAGACCGGTCAGGATATCGTGACTCGCGTGGTAGCTAAGGCGGCGGTTGAGATCGCGCGACTCGCTAACATCATGAAAAACCAGGACGCCTCCCGTGACATCACCCTTGCCATCACGAATCGGCGACGCCGTACTTTCTATATACAACTCGTTGCCGTCACGACGGATCAACAACGTCGGGCGAACCGACTTGATCGCACGGTCGCGACGAATGGATACGGCCAACGGATTCTCAAGCGGCTCACAGGTTTCTTCGTGAAACCCGCGAAAAATCTCGTCAATTGGACGGCCGCTGGCATCGTCAACCTTCCAGCCCGTGAGTTCTTCGGCAACCGGATTTATGTATTCGACGTTACTGTTGGCGTCCGTTGTAATCACGCCATCACCAATAGACTGCAGCGTTATCTGCGCACTCTCCTTTTCACGGAACAACGCATCTTCGTAGAGTTTTCGCTCCGTGATATCGACTTCAACACCGAGCAGACGCAAGAGCCGACCATTTGAATCGACGACCGCCTTGGCGCGGCTTTTCATCCAGCGCCACTCGCCGTTCTGGTGCTTCATGCGATGCACCGATTCGAAAAACGGTGCCTTATCCTCGAGGTGCTCGCGCATTCGCGTTTGCACGCGCGCCATGTCGTCGGGGTGGACAAGGCGATACCAGTCGAGCATCACGTCTTCATCGTCTGCATCGTAGCCGAGCATCGTCTTCCAGCGCCGAGAGAGACTGATGTGTTTGGATTCGCCATCGAAATCCCAGATTCCGTCATTGGCCGTCATCGCGACCAGCGTATTGCGCTCCTGCAGCTCCGACAGCAATTCCCTGTCATTCACGCGCTCGAGTCCCGCAGCAAGCGAAGAGCCAAACAGTTTCATCAACAAATGAAGATTTGCATCCCAGCCTTCAACCGGACGTTCGTTGACGATGGCAAGAAATCCACTGATCTCATCGTGTACTGAAAAGCCAATAACCAGGGCCGCGCCAATTCGTAATTCGTTAAGGCGCTCCAATTCGTCCTTTGCAACCCGTGGACCATCCAACGTGTCGGCAACCTCCACGACGCGAAGATGCCCCAGGCGCTGGCACAGCCAGGGCCAGTCGTCGAGTTTTTCACCGGCAAGCACGCCCGGGCTGCACCGGGCAAATCCGTTACACGAAGCCAGGACGGTTTCGATATTCGATCCGTTGTCGTCGATCAGTGCGATAAACGCGGCATCGGTGCCGGTTGCCTCAGGCAGATCATCGACCATCGCCTGAAGTTGCTCGAGGTAACTTTTTGGATCGAGGGTTTGCACACCAACCGCAATCTTGGTCTGCAGGGCGTCCACAGCACCGCGGGTTCGCTCTCCGGCCCGCGGCTTGCGGTGTCGGACGGCCGGCGTTTTTGCGATATCGGACGGATTCGTCATTACGGGGCAACATTTTGACACGATACCCGAGGAATACAAGCTAAGTTGCTGTAATTTTTGCTTTATCTCGGCATACAGAAGTTTGACATAAGCCGTGTCCCCGATCCCGCGTCAACCGATTGGCGGCTGTCCCGTTAGAACCGTGAATATCGAAACACGGGACGAAAGGAGACCCTCATGACAAACACGTATCTGGACCTGCCAGAACTCGCAGGCACAAGGAAGTTAGCCAGCTGGATGACCCTATTGCTGGCCGTCGTTATTTTGACGGCTTGCGGCGGCGGCACTGGCACGACGGCGAATCAGGACAACGGCGCTGCCGCTGTTTGCGATCCAAACGACGCCAGTACGTTCGCCGAATGCGGCACCGTTATGGTTGCCTTGACCGATGCCGACGGCGATTTTCTCAACTACACCGTGGATGTTTCGTCCTTGACGCTCGAAACCGCCAACGGTCGAATTGTCGAAACGCTGCCGCGTCAGACGCGGATCAATTTCAGTGATTACGTCGACCTGACGGAACTTGTGACCGTCGCAACCATCCCGCCAGGTACCTACGTATCCGGAACAATCAGCCTTGACTACACCGATGCCGAGGTAGTTGTCGAGGCGGACGGTGAATCGAAAGCCGCCGTCGTCAAGAATCTGAGCGGCGAAACGGTAACGCAGACCGAACTTAAGGTTGAGCTGTCAAATCGCGATCGACTGATCGTTAGCAAGGGGCGCCCTGCATTCCTGCAGCTTGATTTTGATCTTGCCGCCTCCCATACCGTGGACATTACCGAGACGCCGGCTGAAGCCGTATCAGCGCAGTTTATCCTGGCTGAAGTTGCGCCTGTCGACGAGAAAGAAATTCGTGTTCGAGGCCCGCTGGCCGCCGTCAGCGTCGACGAGATGACGTACACGGTTGCAATTCGGCCCTTCCATGACCGCGACGGCGACTTCGGCCGAGTCAAAGTCTATGTCACTGATGAAACCGAATTCGAGGTTGACGAAGCTGTGTTTGTCGGCGCAGAGGGCCTGCGCGCACTGGACGCGGCCGGTCTCGGCACACCAACCGTGGCCCAGGGCACTTTTGCGGTGGCGGATCGCGAGTTCACCGCCAATATCGTGCTGGCCGGATCCAGCGTACCGGGAATCGACAGAGATGCGGTTGTCGGGAACGTGATCAAACGCGATGGAAACTTCCTGACAATTCGTGGTGCAACGATCGTTCCGTCAGATCGTCGTTTTCACTTCCACGATGACGTCGTTGTCGAGGTCAGCGAAAACACGAAGGTGTTCAAGGACGGCGACCGATTGTCTGATCTGAGCATCGCCGATATTTCTGTTGGCCAGCGAGTCACTATTCGGGGTAACCAGCCGACACCGACGACCGACGCATTGGCTCCGCAAATCCTGTTTGACGCGACCCAAGGCGCCGTTCGCATGCACGTAACGCATCTGTCAGGCGTCGTTAATACAGTCATGACCGGCCAAACGGACATCAGGTTGCACTCGATCGACCGTCGTCGAGTGGAGATCTTTGACTTCGCCGGTACCGGTGCATCGGAAATGGAAGATGCGGATCCGGACAACTACGAAGTCGCTACCGGCAACCTGACGCTGGCGAACTTCGCGGCTGGCAAGCCAATCGTTGCGCGCGGCTTCCCGACAGCATTCGGCATGGCGCCACCCGACTTCACCGGCCGCACGGTCATCGATTACACGGACGTACGCAGTGTCCTGGGTGTCGGCTGGGGCATCGATGGCACCGCAATGCCGTTTAGCGACATCACAATGGAGCGCCTGGTTCTTAATAACCGGAATGAAGACATCGATCAACGTCACTACATCAAGCAGGGCCCTGTCCTGATTGACCTCACGATGCTCGATTCCGATACGACCATCGTGCCGCGCGAAACGGGCCGACTGGCGTTCTATATCAAGTCAGCCGACAGCCTTCGCATGTTTTCGGATTTCGCCGATTTCAGTAATGATCTGAGCGCCAGCCTGCTTGGCGGCGACAAGGCACGATCGATGCATGCTCGAGGCAAGTACGACGCCGGTGCCAACGAGTTCACAGCGTACAAGATTGGCGTCCACCTGATTGAGCCGCAATAGACGATAAGGCCTCTATCCCCCGCAAGTCTTATCTTTTGGCTCTGACCCGTCACCTGTTGGTGGCGGGTCTTTTTCTTGTGGCATAGCATCGAGCGCAGTCAATTCTTATCCCATTTGAGCGGCAATACCTCGCCGTCGGTTTGCCAGCCATCACGAATCGCAATCGCCCGTAAATTCGCGACCCGATCACCGGGTTGAGGATGCGTCGACAAGTAGGCAACAAACGCAGACGCACCGTGATTCGTCGCGCTCCAGCGCTCGAACAGCCGAGACGCTTGATAGACGTGGCCATACTCGGAATGCACGATAGCCAGCCCAAATTCGTCGGCCCTGGACTCTTGTTTCCGGCCAAATCCGCGCAGGGTGATATCCGTGGCCTTTATCCCCAAGCCCGCAACGTCGTTACCCGTGATTACTGCGAAGAACAGACCCATGACGACACCGCGGCCTAACGCACGAAGATGATCGCGATTCCTGAAGTGGCCCAGTTCATGCCCCAGCACGAACGCCAGCTCGTTTTCCGACTCAACCTGATCCAGTAAGCCCTGCGTAACGATAATCAGGCCGCCGGGTAGTGCCATGGCATTGGCAACGTCGGAGTCATCGATCTCAACCCGAAAATCGTAGGGCGCATCGGCCCAATGATCGACCAGCCGGTCCACCAGTAATTGCGTCTGGTACAACTGCTCGTCGTTGGGCGAAACCGTGACGAGGTCCTCCGGTATCCAGTCCGAAAAGAGCTCTGCCTCGGTCTCAGCGGGTACGAAATACAACGCGATCTCGATTATGAAAACGAGTAGCAGCGCAATAGCGATGAAGATCGCCGTGAGACCGAGCACCAGTGTGCCAGCCTCCACCAGCGGGTGTTCGTCACTGACGTTTATTCCTTCGCGTGGTTTCTTCGCGATGAACTTCAACGTCGTGTTACCCGGACCGTCCCTTGAGTTTTACGGCCGTGCCGAAGGCGAGCATTTCGACTCCCGCCGTGCCTTTGCCGTCACGGGTTGCGTTGGCGAGTCGCGATGTTTCAAGCCGCACATTGAATATCGCGTCATAGCCCTGCGTGCGGGCAGATTCGGTCATTCGCAACAAGGCCTCGCGCCTTGCGCGTTCGAGCAACGGTTCATACGTCTTGATTCGGCCGCCGATTAGGCCGCGAAGACCGGCAATGACCCTTTTGAAGTAGTCGAGAGAAATAACAATACTGCCGGTGACCATATCCGAAGACGACGCGTTCCAGTCATCTGGCATGGTATCGAATGACACGACGGGAAACCCGTGCAGTTGGTCCTCGCGCTCCCGAATGTTTGCGAAGTGTTTTTTCTCGATAGCGCTACCGATAAAATACGCCACCATCAGGATGATCAGTGGCAGCCCGAAGTTGAAAAACAGACTCAGATTTTCCATGGGTTTTACCCTGTCACGAGACGCGAACAGCGGTACCGTAGGCGAATAGCTCGGCGGCACCTTGAGAAATTGAGCTCGTCGCAAACCGAACGTTAACGACAGCGTTGGCACCCATCGATTTCGCTTGTTCAATCATTCGGTTGGTCGCCTCTTTGCGAGAATCCTGAAGCAGTTCTGTGTATCCCTTCAGCTCGCCGCCGACAATGTTCTTGAGCCCGGCCATGATGTCGCGACCGACGTGCTTGGCGCGAACGGTGTTGCCGGTAACGACGCCATAGAACTCGACGATATTGCGGCCCGGAATACTCTCGGTATTGCTAATCACGATCGCGTGACTACTAACGACATTCATGGAAGCTCCTCGGAATGGGGTTGCTCGATTTCAGTGAAGACAATACTACCACTGCCAGACATTCAGGAACGATTGCTTTAGGATGAGCGGCGGATGCGCGTGCAGCTCAGGCAGATCATTCTTTGGACTTGACTACTCTTAGTACGGGCCTGGTCGTTGTTGCCTTATTGGCGATCTCTTTCGGTGCTCTTATCAAGGGCATGACCGGCGTTGGACTGCCGCTGATCGCGGTTCCGGCTATCGCTTCGTTCACGTCCGTCGAGGAAGCTGTCGTCCTCATGATCATCCCAACCTTCGGTTCCAACCTTTGGCTGGTAGTGAACCACCGGCGCTTCGCCAAGCTTCTGAAGGAGCACGCCCTGTTTCTCGTCGCGGGGTTCATTGGCGGCATATTCGGCACATTTGCACTCGCGATGGTCGACGACAGATGGTTAAAGCTGATGCTTGCCGCATGGCTGGCGGTGTACCTGCTGCAATTTGCTTTCGGAAATTTCTTGCGAGCGATATTTCAGGCACAGGGTGCAGGGTCGGCCGTGGTCGGCCTGACCGCCGGCACGATCCAGGGGGCCACCGGCGTCTCGGCGCATATCGTCGCCCCGTATCTGCACGGCCGCAATCTGCGCGCACAAGCCTACGCTTTCTTGATCGCCTTTGCGTTCCTGACCTTTTCTTTCGCACAGCTGGCAACAGCCACAAGTACGCAACTGTTTACGCCAGAACGCCTGCTCCTCGGGCTGATTGCATTAGTCCCAACGCTGGTATTCACGCGCATTGGCGTCGCGTTCGCCGGGAGAATTTCCGAGGCATTTTTTCACAAGCTGCTGATCGGCATGTTTGTAGTGATGGAGATAAAACTGCTGGCCGACGTCGTCTAGAACAATACGTCCGCAATCAGGTGAAACTCTGAACCAGATTGCGCATCCGGATACGGGTCTTCTCATCAGGCAGGCGCCCGAACCCTCCGCCGAGATTGTCGAGCAAGTGTTTCGGATTGGCCGTCTCGGTCAACACGCACGTTACCGCCGGGTGCGAAAGAATATATTTAATCGAAAACTGTGCCCAGCTCGTGCAGTCAAATTCGACAGCCCAAGCTGGCAACGGCCGCCCCTTCACGATCGAAAAGTATCGACCATTGATAAATGGTCGATTGATCGATACCGCGATACCTTTATCATTCGCCATAGGCAGGATTCGATCTTCAGCCTCAGTCTCAAGCGGCGAGAGGTTCACCTGCACGAAGTCCATCGTGCCGGTCTCCATCACCTTGATCATGGCCTCGTAGTATCGAACGTTGTGGCGCGCAAGGCCGATGTAACGCGTTAGTCCGGCATCTTTCCACCCTCTGAACACATCCCAATTCGGGACCCCATCTTCGGGATAGCTATGCATCAGATCCAGCGCTTGTCCGCCTTTGACAGCACGCAGTCGCCGCGCGCCCGCCTCAGACTGCGCTGAATACTCACCGCTGAAATAGCTGCCAAGAAACGCCGTGTCTTTGTGACCCAGCGTGCCGGCAAGACTGGCAACCAGGTAGGCGCCATCGCCGCTGCAATCGATGTAGCGACCGCCATGCTCGAAAAACGTGGCAAGCAGTCGCTTGGACGCGTCGGAATCACCTCCCCTGAAAGCCTGAGAATTACCGAGTCCGACAACCGCGAGCCGTTCGTCGGTTCCGGGAATGCGCCGCGCCGGTAGTTTTCGCTGTCCGGCGACGGCCATGGGAGGTACCAATGTGGCCAAAGCCGTAGCACCTGTGCGTCGAAGGAACTCTCTGCGATCGATCATAAGGTGAACTCCTGTCCAACGGCCTTGCATCCAAACGTGATTGCCGTACATCTGATGATAACAAAACCAAACGGATAGCCCTATGGACAGGCAATTATGGCCGGCGATCGGCGGTCTCGCCGTCGCTATCGCAATCACGACAACGATGGACGCTACAGGCCACTCGATGTTCAGCGCACTGCCGTTGTTTCCACTGGCGGCGTTGTTCTGGTATCTGCAAAAGTTTTCGCGCGCCGAGATTGGCCTGATCTGGGGCCGCGCCAGCTACTACGGTCTGGCACTCGTCTACCCGGTACTCGTGCTTGGAGCAACGGCAGCCATCGCGTACGCGTTCGGTGCATTCGACACGAGCGATACTGACTGGAATAAAACACTTTTGAACATGGGGCTGATGAGCAGCACGGGAACCCTGGTCGTGTTGCTGACCGAGGAAGGCTTCTTCCGCGGCTGGCTCTGGGCTGTGCTCAAGAGAGCCGGACTGAACGACAGGGTGGTCCTGATAGCTTCAACCCTCGCCTTCACGGCCTGGCACATCTCGGCCATATCCCTCGATACGGGCTTCGATATTCCTGCGGATGAAATCCCGATTTACCTGATAAATGCCACCCTAATCGGCGCTGTTTTCGGTGTTTTTCGCATGATTTCAGGCTCCGTGGTCGTGCCGAGCCTGTGCCACGCGGTCTGGAACGGCATCGATTACCCGCTGTTCGGATTCGGTGAAAGGGTTGGCGCGCTTGGGATACAGCAGACCGATATTTACGGCCCCGAGGTCGGCGTGCTGGGCATCGGGCTTAATCTGGCATTTTTGGCCTGGTTGTTGCGCAAATACGGGACCCAGGTCTCCGAAATAACTGGCTAAAATCATTGACTTGTCGCATTCGGGAGATATACTGCGCTCAGCTAGATTGATCGGCTGATATTTGTGTATTCCATTTCGAAGTTCCTTAGTAGTACCTCGTCCTGTTTTTCATAAGTACAAGCATCACTTCTTGCGACCCGGTCTCACTTGAGGCCACATTACTTTTGATTAATTAGGAAATTATTATGTCTACTACCACCGGAACCGTTAAATGGTTTAACGAAGCTAAAGGCTTTGGCTTCATCGAGCAGGAATCAGGTCCTGATGTATTTGCTCATTTCAGCAACATTCAGGGCGATGGATTCAAGACGCTGGCCGAAGGCCAGAAAGTCGAGTTCACAGTAACGCAGGGTCAGAAAGGTCCGCAGGCTGAGAACATCGTACCGGTCTAAGCTCTAAACGGTTTAGAAAGAGAGGGCGAGACCTTTGGGTCTCGCCCTTTTTTTTGTTCGGTTTTTCCCCTACCCGGCTTGCACCAATGCCAGCCACACCTGGATGTTCTCGCCAGCCGAGCAAAGGTCGTTGCAGGGTGGAAGGAAATCAACGCAGTCAGGACGCTATGAGCGCAGCTTCCATGTACCTCGGCCGTGGCGCGTCAGGTTCGCACGTTGTGTCAAGTCATGGGTAGTCATGATTATTTGCCAACCATAGACATGGGATGTCCCCGGTACACCAGGGGTCTTACTGGTGTTTTCCGGCACCTTGGCGAGCGCCCGATTCCGGCGACTTGAATTTGCTCTCTACATGTTGCCAATCTAGAGTACTTCCAACATGGCGCCCCGGACGATCCCAACTATTTTCTTGCTCGTTCTCTCCCTCTGGCAATGGGGATCTGCTTTCAGTGCTTCGAGCGCTGAAGCCGTCGGCAACTCTTGCGTGCAGTGTCATGCGACAAAAATCAGTGGCTTTGCTGCGGGACACGTTTTCGGGGCAAGCAACTGCGTCAGCTGCCACGCGGGCGACAGCACCGCGACCGCCGAAGACAAAGCGCACGTCGAACTCATCGCTTTTCCCGGCGAATTGGGTAACGCCATGCACAGCTGTGGGGGCTGCCACAGCGACAAAGTTGCATCCGTAACGAACAGCCTGATGCACACGGGACGAGGTATTGTTGATGTGACGCGACGGCTGATCGATGGCACCAGCGGTCCGCACGACACGATCAACTTTCAATCGCTCGGCGACAGTGTCGCCGACTCACTGTTGCGCAAACAATGTGCGAGCTGCCACCTGGGGCAATCGAAGACCGAACACCGACACGATGTCATGCGCGACCGGGGCGGTGGCTGCCTGGCCTGCCACATTAACGATTACCCGGACAATGCTCACCCTGCGTTGACTGTCCACGTTTCTGATGCACGCTGCTTTGGCTGTCATTCTCGATCTGGAAGGATCTCATTAAGCTACACCGGTCTCGCAGAGGTGGATGCATCCGCAACGACAGGAAAGCGCTCTGCGCTGCGTTTACCTGACGGCCGCCCTGTCGAAAGGAAGCCAGCCGATGTGCACTACCTGGCGGGTATGAGCTGCATCGATTGTCACACGGGCGTCGGCCTGATGGGCACCGCGAATGACGCCACCCACCAACGCGACGCGGTGGATATTTCGTGCACCGATTGTCATCAAAACAACCGATCGCCGATGGGCGCCGCGAATTTCCTCGCAACCGAAAAGAACCACACGCGCCTCTCACACATTGAGCAACGGACAGACGGCCTCTGGCTGCATACGAAAAATACGGGTCGACTATTGAAGATCCCGAATCTCGATCCGTCGCATCACGCCGAGGACACGGATCATGACCGGTTGGAGTGCGTCACGTGTCACAGCCAATGGGCGCCGCAGTGTTTTGGCTGTCACATAGACTACGACCCCAACGGCAAACAATGGGACCACATAGAACGAGTTGAGACCGACGGACGTTGGACCGAACAACGCTCGGATGTTCGCAATGGGTTGGCCGCTTTGGGCGTCAATCGAACGCGATCGCGTTGATCTGTTTGTCCCAGGAATGATCATGACCGTGGCCCATCCGGACTGGGATAAGGATAAGTTCGTTCGTGTATTCGGAGCACTTTCGCCACACACGACCGGTCCGTCGCGGACCTGCGTTTCGTGTCATCGCTCCAGCGCGGCGTTAGGCCTCGGCCAGGGGGAGATCACCGATCAACAAGGCGAGAAACACTTTGTACCGGCATTCGAAAGACTTCAGGACACTCTGCCACTCGACGCCTGGACGAACCTGGAGCGCTCGCTCGGAGGTCTCGGGCCTGTGGAGGGTCAGCGGCCGCTAACCCGGGATGAGATGGAGTCCGTCCTCAACGCGCCATTGGAGTGAAGCAACAAGGCCGTCGACTACTCGACTGCTAGCAGCCCTCGGCCGGGGGTGGCTGTTCAAGCTCGTCATAGTCTTCCGTCTCGACAAAGACAGGAGGGACGAACGGCTCGCTGCTCTCGCTACTCTCAGATGCCGCCGCATCCGAACGTTCGCCGACGAAATAGCAGCTGTAGGCACGCTGCTCGGATACCCGCAGGCTCTCTCCGTCCAGGGCCGCAGCAGAGATTTCGGGGTTGAGAATTCGGGCGTGCCAAGCGTTGTAACCACCCGTCAATAAATGCGCGTCAATACCCGACAGTCGGAGCATGACCGCGGCTTTGGCAGCGTTTTCCGAACCGTTGGAGTACACGACAACCAAGCGATCCGTCCGCAAAGCCTTGAGTACGTCCGGTGTGACAAGCTGAGTAATCGGAATGTTTTCCGCATCGCCAATCTTGCCACTTTCGAAGTCCTCAGGACTACGTACGTCAACGAGTTTGAAATCGCCTCGCCCTTCAATCAACCAGCTGGCGACGTCCTCAACACTTACCCGATCGTCTTTTCGTGCCGCCGCTTGCGCGACGTCTGCGAGTGAGACTTCCGATTCGTTGGACGGACCGCAGGCGGCAATGGACGCAACTGACAGTGAAAGCAATGTCGCCTTTATGGTGTTTTTCACAAGGGTTCTTACCTCTGAGCGATTTTCTACGAAAAGACCACTAGTCCGATCGCTGCAATCGTTGCAGCAGTTCAGAATTGTACTGAGTTTGGTAGTTTGTCCATGTGCTCTCCTGGCCGGCGTCCAGCACAACCTGCCGCAACGCGTACCCACCTATCAAGACCAATACCGGGGCGAGCATCGCGAGCGATTTGTTGACACCTGATATTTCGAGGACCTCGAGCAGCAAAGGTATCAGCAATCCGATACCGACGAACAATACCCAGAATGAGAGAGTGTACGAACCTCCCATGACACTTTCCAGTGCTTCCAGGTGCTGAGCCGACCCTGACGCCAGGCTGATCAAGGCAAGTGCAACCAATCCAATCTCAGCGACGATCAGTACCAGGTCTATCCAGGTAAACAGTTCTTTCTCACTGCGCTGTCTCGCCAGGAGGACGACTAGCGCTGCGGCGGTAGACATGCCCGAGACCAAAAACAGAATTCCGAGCACCCCGGAATTCCAGAACGGTCTGGCGCTGAACGCGCTAAGCAGAATGCCCGTGTAGATTCCGAGCATCACGGCGAATGGAATGATCGTCAGTGCGATCTCCTTCCGATAACGCTCACACCAGTCCAGGATCAGCCTCCCAATCGTCAACCTGTCGACAAACACCGCGAGAAACGAATACCCGCTGCGTAACGTCGACAGTATCTGCAGGATTGACATGGGGTAGACGACGATCAAGATCCAGGCACCCCATGACATCGGTGACGTAAGCTGGAACGAAGTATAAAACCGGTACACGAATAGTTTGTGTTCCAGATCGAGAAATAACGTCGTCATGCCCAGTGACAACACGATTGGTGCAAGCATTGCCAGGCGCGTAGTTGCGAAGGGAGCGATCTCGTCCTTGTGTCGCACAACCATTAAGGCAGCAAAGATCATTATCCCTGCCGTTAGACCTCCCAGGAACAGGTACATCGCCACTTCCCAGGTCCATATGTGCAGGCCGGGGTCAATAAGCGCGTTGTCCCTGGCGGTGACGAGTAGTTCTTCTGACATTCCGTCTTGGCCTCTAAATCAGGTAGTAGACATTCGGATCGTTGCCCGTTTCCGGGTTGAGCACTTTGTGCTCGCGTGTCTTTAACAACTGACTAACCTCGCTATGGGGGTCGTCGATCGAACCAAAGTACATACAGCGCGTTGGACAGCTTGATACGCAGGCCGGGTCCAGACCTTTTTCAACCCTGTGATGGCAGAACGTACACTTGTCGATGTAGCCGTCAGGGTGCATAACAAGTCGCGCATCGTAGGGACAAGCCGCTATGCAAGCTTTACAGCCTGTGCACTTTTCGGGCGCGACCAGGACGATATTGGTGTCTTTCCACAGGTGGCTTGCCCCGGTCGGACACAACGTTACGCAGGTCGGATTGGAGCAGTGATTGCAGCGCTCGGAGCGAAACTCTGTTTTCAGATCAGGGTATGTACCTTTTGTCGTTTCAACAACCCAGTCCCTGTTGAGACCTTCCGGCACGTTGTTCTCGGTTTTGCAGGCCACCACACAGTCGCCGCATCCGATACACGTGCGAGTATCGATTACCATGACGAAGCGCATTACGAGTTGCCCTCAGCCGTTGTACTCTTTACAAACGTTACGAAATTGCTGCGCATGCCCGTGCCACCCATAATCGGGTCCACCTTAATATTCGTCATCAATTGTGAGTCATCGGCGCCAACCCCCGCCGTCAGTCGAAGTCGTTTGGATTTGTGGCCAAAGCCATGTGCCATAAAAACGGAGTCCGGCCCAATTCTCTCGGTAACACGCACGCGGATCTTGTTACTGACGGCACCTTCCCGTGATGCAAGGCGCACGTAATCGCCACTCTCGAGGAAATGTTCATGCGCGACCAGGGGATTTACCCAAAGCTGATTTTCCGGGGCGAGTTCGAATAGCAGCGGGTTGTTGGTCGTCTTGCCGAACGTGTGCGCCGGCATGCGACCGTAATTCAGCCGATAGAACCCGCGCGGAACGGGCTGCGGTGGCGTATACACCGGCATCGGATCAAATTCTTTGTCCGCCAGCTGCTTCGAATAGAGTTCAATCTTGCGACTTGGCGTCCAGAATTTGGCGCGCTGCCCTTCCTGGAAATACAGCGGACGCTTACGCGGGAAATTCTTGACTCCGATTTTTTCCATCTCGGCAAGCGAGCTGCCAACCTGCTTTAGCTCCCAATCCAGCTTGTCGGCGTAATCCTTCCACGGAAAGTACTCGTGCAGACCCAGTCGTTCGCCGAGTTGCTTGGCAATCCACCAGCCAGGCTTGCTGTCGTACATCGGCTCGAAAGCCGGCATACGCAGTGCAAGCGATGGATGCCTTTCACCGGAATTGCGAATGTCATCGTAACGTTCCAGGTAGGTGCACTCCGGCAATATGACGTCCGCATAGCCGGTCATCTCCGACGGCATGGTTTCTACAACCACCAGCAGGTCCAGTGACTCGGCCGCCGCCTTTAGATTGGCCGCAACGGCGGGAATTGACTGTGGCAGATTCGTGCCATAGACCAACCAGCCTTTAAAGAACGCGTCGTTGCCAATAGACGCTTCGATGACGCCGTTCGTGACGCCCTGGTTGGCGAACGGCCATTTGCCGGGATACGCATCACTGGTTTTGAATTTTGGCGTCGGGTATTTCGGCACCGGGAAATGAGGCAGGTCGACTTTCTCCGGTATGTAAAATCCGCCCTTGCGGTTCCAGGTACCCAGCAATGCGTTCAGGATCGCGATCGCCCGGCTGCGCTGCGTGTCATCGCCGTACCAGACGGCGTGTCGCCCAGGGTGAATGACTGTCGCCGGTGCGGCTTTCGCCATTTCCCGCGCGGTGTCGCGAATCACCTCCGGTCGAATGCCGGTTTCCAGATAGACCCACTCGGGACTGTATTGACGCACGTGTTCTGCCAGTTGTTCAAAGCCCATGGCGTACCGATCAAGATAATCCTTGTCGTACAAATTCTCTGCGATGAGGACATTCATCCATGAAAGCAATAGTGCGATGTCGGTACCGGGTTTGATGGGCAGCCAATAATTGGACTTGCCGGCCGGCACCGAAAATCTCGGGTCAACGGTAATCAACGTGGCGTCCTCGTTGATGGCCTTGGCGAGCGTTTGCACCTGCGCGTTGTGCAGATTTTCGCCGATGTGTGAACCCAGCAACACGATACAGCGCGAATTCGCCATGTCCGTACGTTCCGGGGAGCCGACGCCTTCGCCGAATGTAAGCTGGAATCCGACGTCCCGTGGCCCGCGGCACTGTGCGAACGCCGGCTCTGCGTGGCTGTCGGAACCGAACGCGCGCAGCATGTGCAGAAAGTGGTGCGCGCCCGCGCCGTGATGCAGCATCGCTATGCGTTCAGGCCCAACGCTATCCGCGATACCCTGCATTTTGACAGCAATGAATTGCAGCGCTTCGTCCCAGGACACTTCCTGGAATGTCTGCCGGCCGTTGACGGTGACTCGCATGAGCGGCTTCTTGAGCCGGTCCGGATCAAGATACGCGCCGGGACCACCCGTGCCTCGGGTGCACAAGCGTCCGCCACTGTGCAAATCGTCCGCATTACCGGTGATCTTCCACAGTGCGCCGTCCTCCTTGTAGACTTCGCCGGCGCATTTCCAGAAACACATGTCACAGACCGTGGGGGTCTTGCTGACCATACCCGAACCGGGCAGCGCCTTCGAAACGCAGCCACTCAGCAGTAGACCGGGTGACGCCATCGCGCCTGCGCTCACCAGGCTGGAAACCTTGATGAACTCGCGCCGCTTCATGATCCGGAATCCGTGCCCGAACGAGGAATCAGGTAATAAGGCGTTTCAGTCTGGTCATCAATAAATGACTCGCCGGGGAAGAACGAGAAGACCATCGCCATCAGTATGGCAACCGCGACCAACGTACCTTCGAGCTTTATGATGTTGCGCTGCTGTGGATCCGATTCACCGGAAGGCCACACCCGGTGTTGAACAAGGCGCATCGCTAAAGTCCCGAACACTGCGATCAAGACCACGATCAGAACCATGCCGCCCAACCCGATGCCAAGCCACTGGTCGAGTCGGAACGCACCCAGGTAGTTGCTTTCGTAAAAATCACCCCAGACGGGGAAAAAATCCCCGAACACGAGGCTACCGATGAGAAAACCGAAAACAAACACGAGCGCGTCGAGTTTTCCCGTGGCGATCGAAGCGATGGCCGTACCCGGACAGTAACCACCGACGACCATGCCAACGCCGAAAAGCAGGCCGCCGACAACCATCGGCACAAGGTAGGTAGGCAGCATGTACACCAGCGAGATATCCAGGAAACCGATCAGGCTTAAACCCCACAGTCCGAGCATGCCGGTCACGATCGCTGAAAACATGACGACAGGGACACCGACATCCTTGAAATAGAACGCCCAGGCAATGCGGCGGCTATCGGTAAAGCCGGCGTGGAACAACGCGAACCCGAAAACAACGCCGATGGGCACCGCCAGCCACAAATTGGTCGCCGCCGATATGACGCCGGTCTTGGCGAAAGGAGCAACTAGATCCATTGTTTTCTCACAAACCAGGCGGCCATCCAGCCGCCGGCAAAGATCGCCATAAGGAAGGCCCACGAACCCACGGACAGTTCGGCACCGCCGACCAGTCCCTGACCGCTGGTGCAACCCCGTGCGAGTCTTGCCGCAAAGCCCGCAATGACGCCGCCCGACAACGCGAGAATCAAGCGATTGAGACTCGAGATTCGCGGCCCCCGCAGAACCTCAACGCGCAGTTCGCCGCTTAACCAGGCCGCGACAAAACTTCCCACCATCAGGCCGACCAACAGGAATACAACGTAGTCGTTCAGCGGGTGCGCGCCATCAGCGAAATACTTGCCGAAATAGGCGCTCTGCTCGGTCGCCACCGGGAACAGGCCGTGCTGAACCCACGCAACCAGGCGGGTCGTCGCCCCGCTCGCGCCGATGCCGCGTCCGGCCACCACGAACGCGAGTAACATACTGATTCCTATGAGAATTCCGGCCGGTACCGGAGGCCAGCGTGTGCCGAACTTCATCGTCAACTCCTATGCGCGATCAGGGATTTCACGGCAGAGACCGTACATTAGGATTATCTAATTTATGGTTCAAGAATCCATAAGTACATATACCGGTGCAAATTTTCTTTGAAACCCGCAGTAGATTTACGTATCGCCCACTTAAGACGAGGCGGCTAACTTGAAGACCACAGTGACTCTGGCCGACTAACGTATGAAAACCGTAATTGAACCGTTCCGCATCAAGATGGTGGAGCCGATCAAGCTGACAACTCGCGAGCAGCGAGAGGCGCTGATTCGTGCGGCTCACTACAATCCGTTTCTGCTGCGAGCGGAAGACGTCATTATCGACTTGCTGACCGACTCGGGCACCAGCGCGATGTCGTCGGAGGCCTGGGGCGCGATGATGCGCGGCGACGAGTCCTACGCCGGGGCGAGAAGCTGGTATCACTTCCGCGACACGGTGAAAGACATTTTCGGTTTCGAACAGGTGATTCCAACACACCAGGGCCGCGCGGCAGAGCACATCTTGTTCAGCGTTATGGTTAAACCGGGTCAACTGGTTCCCAACAACACGCATTTCGACACTACCCGCGCGAACATCGAGTTTGTTGGCGGCAAGCCGATCGATTTGCTCTGCGCCGAAGCCGATGATCTCGATTCGGATGACCCTTTCAAAGGCAATATGGATATCGTCGCGCTTGAGAAACTCGTCGCCGAAGAAGGACCCGAAAATATTCCTGTCATCATGGTCACAGTCACCAACAATTCAGGTGGTGGGCAGCCTGTGTCGATGGCCAATATTCGTGAGATAAGTCGGGTTGCCAGGAAGGCCGGCATTCCTTTCTATATCGATGCCTGCCGGTTCGCCGAGAATTCGCACTTTATAAAGCAGCGCGAACCGGGATACGAAGGAATTCCCGTGATCGACATCGCCCGCGAGATGTTCGGCTATGCCGACGGTTGCACGATGTCGGCCAAGAAAGACGCCTTCGGCAATATCGGCGGTTTCCTGTGCACCAATGACGCCGAGCTGGCACATAAGGAACGCAACATACTGATTCTTACCGAGGGGTTTCCAACCTATGGCGGGCTCGCCGGGCGCGATCTCGAAGCCATCGCTGTAGGGCTGCGAGAAATACTGGACGAGCACTACCTTGACTACCGCCTGTATTCAACTCGCTACGTTGTTGAACATCTTCGAGAAGCCGGAATCCCGGTGATGGCACCGGCCGGTGGGCACGCCGTCTACCTCGACGCAAAACGCTTCCTGCCGCACATTGAGCCGCTGCAATATCCAGGTCAGGCGCTGGCAGTCGAGTTGTATATCGAGGCCGGCATTCGCGCCGTCGAGATCGGCACGGTAATGTTCGGGGCGGATCCTCGCACCGGCGAAGAGCACCCCGCACGCCTGGAATTGTTACGCCTGGCGATCCCGCGCCGCGTCTATACGCAAAGCCACATGGACTACGTACTTGAGGCCATTGGTCTCGTTTGGGAAAGACGCGACGCTATTCGCGGCATGAGAATCGTGAAGGCGCCCAGATTCCTGCGGCATTTCACTGCCCACTTCGACTGGGCCTGACGGAAGTCTTCGGCATCTATGGCTACCGCCACTGTCGCCACAAGAATGCCGCCCGGCAGCATATCGATTTCTGTGAATCCGGGAATGTCTGCGATCTTCATAAACAAGCGCCTCGTTTCACGTATTCTTGTTTAATGCCCGCCGACCCGGATAGTCAGATCAACCACGCTAAAGAGTCTGTTCATCATATGTCCGAATCGCCAGGTAATTCCGTCGGCCTGTTGAGGCGAAGCCTCGGCGTATTCCGGTACAGCAGCCGTGCGCTCGAACTGGTTTGGACAACCAGCCGACCTCTTACGATCACTCTAGCCGTCTTGACACTGCTTGCGGGCATTCTTCCGGCGGCGATCGCCTATATTGGCCAACTGATCGTTGATGGTGTGGTCGCAGCGACAAGAGCAGAGAACCCCGACACACGCGGCGTGTTAAACCTCGTGCTACTCGAAGCGCTCGTTGTGATTGTTGTCGCGGCGGCACAGCGCGGTATTTCGGCGAGCCAGTCCTTACTGCGCGCTCTGCTCGGGCAACGCGTTAACGTCATGATTCTCGAAAAAGCGATGACCCTCGAACTCATGCATTTCGAAGACTCGGAGTTTTACGACAAGCTCACACAGGCGCGACGTGAAGCCTCGAGTCGACCACTGAGCCTCGTCACTCGAACATTCGGACTCGTTCAGAACGCCATCTCTCTGACCAGCTACGCCGTGCTACTGATCGCCTTTTCGCCTTGGGCGGTTATCATTCTGATCGGTGCGGGACTGCCATCGTTCTTCGCCGAGGCCAAGTTTTCCGGTGACGCGTTCCGACTGTTTCGTTGGCGCTCGCCCGAGACGCGTATGCAGATGTACCTTGAGACCGTTATCGCCAGGGAAGATGGCGTGAAAGAGGTCAAGCTGTTTCAGCTCGGCCCACGCCTGTTGCAGCGCTACCGGGACATATTCAAGAAACTTTTCGTGGAAGACCGGCGCCTGACCTTGCGGCGCGATGGCTGGGGATTCGTGTTGGGGTTGATCTCAACGGCTGCCCTGTACGGCGCGTATGCCTGGATTGTCATCACGACGATCGCCGGTACCATTACGCTGGGTGCGATGACGATGTACCTCGTGCTCTTTCGACAGGGACAGTCCGCCGTCGCTGCCATCCTGACGTCGATCAGCGGCATGTACGAAGACAACCTGTACCTGTCCAATCTTTACGAGTATCTCGAGCAGCCCGTGCCGGCCAGGCGCGGTGAGGCCGTTCATGGCCCCGTACCGACATCAGGGCTGGAATTCCGGAACGTATCGTTCAGCTATCCTGGATCGACGCATGAAGCGTTAAGCGATATCAGCCTGCAGGTTCGGCCCGGCGAAAGCCTGGCGCTGGTCGGCGAAAACGGATCAGGCAAGACCACCCTCATAAAATTGCTGACGCGGCTTTACGACCCGACGGAAGGACAGATCCTCCTCGAAGGACTGGACCTGCAGGAATGGAATGTCGAGGCACTCCGTCAACGAATCGGCGTCATCTTCCAGGACTTCGGTCGCTACCAATTCTCGGTTGGCGAGAATATCGGGGCCGGAGACGTCCGCCACATCGGCGACTCGGAACGATGGAAGAAAGCGGCCGAAACCGGCATGGCAGCGCCTTTTATCGAGGACATGCCCGAGGGCTATCAGACGCAGCTCGGGCGCTGGTTCAAAGACGGCCGCGAACTATCGGGCGGTCAATGGCAGAAAATCGCGCTTTCCCGCGCTTTCATGCGGTCCGACGCGGACATCCTGGTCCTTGACGAACCGACGGCCGCGATGGATGCGTCGTCTGAAGCCGCGGTGTTCGAACACTTTCGCAAGGCAAGCGGCAACAAGATGACGATACTGATCTCGCACCGCTTTTCTACGGTGCGGGCCGCGGCACAGATCGTTGTTATTCACGAAGGCAAGATTATCGAGCGCGGCAACCATGAAAGTCTGCTCGCCGAGGACGGTCAATACGCACATCTTTTCCACTTGCAGGCACGCGGTTATCAATAGCAGCCGGTATCCCGTCGCTTATTGGGAAGACTCGAACAGGAACTGTATCTCTGAGCTGGTGAGAAATTTATCCTCGAACTCGGCAGCGGGAATTGGCTTGCTAATCAGGAAGCCCTGAATCTCGTCGCAGTCATGAGATCGCAGGAACTCAACCTGTGCCTGGGTCTCCACCCCCTCAGCAATGACGGTCAGTCCCAGCTGGCGCGACATGGCGATGATCGCCGCACAAATCGCAGCACCATGGTCGCTGTCCTCAAGATCCGTGACGAAAGAACGGTCGATCTTCAACGTATCAATAGGAAAACGCCTCAGATAACTTAGCGATGAGTAGCCCGTGCCAAAGTCATCCATCGCCAACGTAATACCCGTATTCTTGAGGTATTCGAGTGTTGCGATCGTCTTGTCGACGTCACGCATTAGAATACTCTCGGTCAGTTCAAGCTCCAGCAAACTCGGTTTTGTACCCGCCTCGAAGAGCGCCTTCATGACCGTCTCTTGCAGATCGCTCTGGTAGAACTGCTGGCTTGAAATATTGACGGCAATGCGTGTCGACCGGCCGTGACGATTCTGCCAGTCTCGGGCCTGCTTGCACGCCGTGCGAAGGACCCAATCGCCAAGCGGCACGATCTGCCCGGATTTTTCCGCCATCGGAATGAATCTCGACGGTGGAACGTACTCACCCTCGTCGTTGCGCCATCGGACCAGCGCTTCGGCGCCAACAAGTTCCCCGGTTTTCAGCTCGATTTTCGGCTGGTAATGAAGCTCGAGACTCTCGTCTTCCAGCGCCTTACGAAGGTCATTCTCCAGCGCGAGTCCATGCAGAGAACGTATCGCAAGCGTACCGGAATAGAAACGAACACTGTCCCTGCCCGCGTCCTTGGCCTGGTACATGGCGACATCGGCATTCTTGAGCAAGTCCTCCACATTGTCGGCGTCATCCGGGTAAATCGACACCCCGATGCTTGGCGTCACAACAAATTCGTGCCCTCTGTAGAGCACAGGCTTTCGCATGGTCTCACTAATCCTCTCCGCTATTGACGACAGCACGCGATCGCTTTCAAAGCCGGTTATCGCGTAGGCAAACTCGTCGCCACCGAGCCTCGCAATACCGGGCGGTCCATCGCTTTTCGATGAATCCGGATTGCTGCCGCGAATGGATCCCGTCAGGCGCTTCGCAATGGCGCTAATAACACCGTCACCGACAGTATGTCCGAGCGTATCGTTGATGCGCTTGAAGTTATCAAGGTCAATATAAATAACCGCGACTTTTTCGCCAGCTTCATTTGCCTGGTCTATCATTCCGCCAAGTTGAAGACGAAAAGACTGCCGGTTTGGCAACCCGGTCAGGGTGTCGTAAAACGCGAGTCGACGAATGCGTTTTTCAGCGAGCTTGCGGCCTGTGATTTCGGATACTAACGCCAAAGTACAACCGTCGACGTAGGGGACAAAACGAGCTTCAAAGTAGCTTGGATTGTCCTTGCCGTGCTCAACTGAGAACTCGAGCCTCGTCGGCCGGCCATTCTTGCTGACAAATCGTCGCGACTTGCGCCACAATTTGACAATATTCCCGGGTAAAAAATCGTTCAAGCACATTACGCCGCGAGATGGTTTCGGAAAAGGATGCTCGAAGTTACCCGGAATGAAGTCCAACACGGCGTCATCAGCAGTAAACACGACAAAAGTATCCGGAATTGCGGTCAACAGAACTTTGTTCTTGGCTTCAGCCCTCTGCATAGTTCGGTAGTCTTTGGAGGACCGCAAGATGTATTGGATTCGATGACCCAGTATCGGCCAATTGATAGGCTTGACCACGAAATCGGTCGCGCCCGCCAGATAGGCATGATCGATAGACTCCGCATCGTCGTGTTCCGAGACCATCACGATAGGAACGCTATCGCCCCGCGGTAAGCGCCTGATCTCCGCGCACGTCGCGAGACCGTCCTGTATCGGTAACGCGCTATCGAGGATCACTATCTCCGGACGACATTCGATGAATGCAGCACATGCCTGCACGCCGCTCTCAACCGCTATGACCTTTAACCCACGCGCGACCAGGGCTGCTTGCATCGACCCTCGGGAGGATGCATGGCCATCAGCAATGATGATACGGGGCTGTTTTCGTTTCTTTTTCGTCATACGTCGCTATTCTCAGGAACACCTGAATCGCTTTTCATTCTGGAGAGAATCAGTGAGTAAGTCGGCCGGCGAGTGATTGCACGCGGTCCCTCTGTCGTTCACCAAAAATGGCCATACCCTGAAGGTCTTCCGCGGTTTTTCCGAGCAGCCCGGACCATGGTTCAAGGCTGATGCGTCGGTCTTCGGGAAGCGTGGCATTCTGCACGGCAGTCACACCGGCGGTTACCACCAACCCCAGCCGGTCATCGCAATTGGAGTCGGGAAACGCCCGATAATGGTAAGCCGCAACCATGGGTGCTGGCAGCGACCAGATTCGGGCGAGTTCCGCCGTCATCATCTTGTGATCGGTCTTGAATTCCTCATAGAGCTCCTGCGTCAACGTGCCGGTGTCCGGATGCTCGTCGTTGTGCATGAGCACTTTGCACGTCCTATCGGCTTCAATATGGGTTAACGCCATTAGGCCAAGGTTGTGGCAAAGCCCGGCCGAGTACGCGAGGTCACGCTCCGCATCGTCGGCAGACTCGTCCGACGATGCGATCTTTTTGCAGCACTCCGCGGTCATTAGCGATACCCGCCAGAATCGCTCAACGTCGAAAGCTGCACACTTCTTGCTGTTGAACGATTGCTGGATCGCCATCGCCAATACGAGCGAACGAACCGTGTCGACGCCCAGGACCCGCGAAATCGCCTCGCCCAGATCATTAACGGGTTCCGATAGTCCAAAGTATGCTGAATTCGCAAGGCCAAGCAATTTGGCGCAAATGCCGGCATCGCCCTCAACCACGGCGGCCACCTGCTCAGCGTCAATGAACTCATCGCCGAAGCAGGTCAGTATTTCCTGTGCCGTCGCAGGCAGCGGCGGTAACGCCATTACCGACTTTGCCAAGTCCACGGATGTATCTGATGAATCTTTTACGGCAGTCATTTCTCTCCCTCAGCCTGCTTTTTCATGAATACCGGTCTGATTGCTCTCGGAAACCGCAACCTTCGGAAAACTGGGCGCAAAAACGAACGGTTTCCCGCTCATAAAGCCCTGAACGTAATCGGCGCCAAGCTCGCGAACGACCTCAAATATCTCCTCGTTCTCGACAAACTCGGCGACGGCTTTTATGTTCAGGGTGTGCGCGATATCGATGATTGATTTGACGAATATGCGGTCCGTCTGGTCATGCATCAGGTCGCGAACGAAACTGCCGTCGATCTTTACGAAATCGACCGGTAGATTCTTGAGATAAGAAAAGGACGACAGGCCACTGCCAAAATCATCCAGCGCAAACTGACACCCCATGTCTCGAAGCGACGCAATCAGTTCACCCGCTTCAGCGATGTTCCTGATAACCGCCGTCTCTGTAATTTCGAAATTGATAGTGCCCGGGGGTAGCGGCGATTGCGCAACCGCGTTCTTCAAAAATTCGGCAAAACGGCGATCGCCGACGCTACTGCCGGACAGGTTGATCCAGTATTTTCGGTGAACGGCCTCAAATGCGTGGTGCACGAAGAGCATGTTGAACAAGCTGGTGACAACCCATTTGTCGAGCTCCACGCTCATGCCGTATCGCTCAGCTGCCGGCAAGAACGCGCCGGGCGGAATCAGCTTTCGCGTTTCCGGATCGCGCAAGCGCAACAGGATCTCAAGGCTTTCCGGCTCGTCGACAGTGTCGCTTACCGGCTTGATTAGCTGGGCATATATTGCGAAACGGTTCTTGTCCATCGCGTCGCGAAGTCGTTGCACCCAACGTACCTGCCCACGATGCACACGTGCCGAGTCCTTTTCACCGGAAACCATGTGCACACGATTGCGACCGGCCTCCTTGGCGGCGTAGCACGCAGCGTCCGCAAGCTGCTGCAACTCGCTAATGTCGCCCACATCCGGATCGATCGGCAGGCCACCGATGCTGACGCCTATACGGTACGTCTCAACATCCCAATGAAAACGGAAATCCTCAATTCTCTGTCGAATCGATTCCGCAATTCGTCTGGCAACTTCAGGCGGACATTCCCAAAGTATGATCGCAAACTCGTCACCACCGAGTCGGCCAACAATATCGTCATTTCGCACGCTGTCCTGCAGGATTTCGCTGACGGCACGCAATAGCTGATCGCCCGCAGTATGTCCTGATGTGTCATTTACGACCTTGAACTGGTCAAGGTCCATGAACATCAGATGGCTCTTCTTTTTGTTTTCGGCACTGTTCTGCCAGGCGCGTTCCAGCTGAGTTTCGAATGCCCGGCGATTTAGCAAGCCGGTCAGCTCGTCATAGCTCGCCTGGTACTCGAGCTGTACTGTAAGCTTCATTGATTCAGTGACATCCTGGACCTGAAGAACGCTATAGAGGAACTCGCCCGTGTCCGAAGCGACGACGGAGAGATTTACGACTGCCTGTATTTCCTCGCCGGCGGCGCCGATGCAAACAAGCTTCTCGTGCAGGCTGCTCAATTCAGTTTTTACGACGACCTCATACTGCTCTTCGAAGCGCTCACGATCGTCTTCGCCAACGGCATCGGAGAATTTTCGATGGAGTAGAGCCGGCCAGAACATACTTTTCAGTGCCGGGTTGGCGTCAAACAGAATGCCGTCGGCATCGAGCAGACCCATGCCGATCGGCGCATTCTCAAACGCATTCAAGAAAGCGCGTTTCCACCTCGGTGCGCGCATCAATTTCCTTAGATAAGCGTTTGTTACTGTGCTCAAGTTCCTGTCGGGCTTTCTCGATCGATTCTGTGCGCTCCTCAACCTGCGCGCGAAGCGTGTCGTTCAACCACTCTATTTTTCTTGTTCGATAAGCCATGAAGGCGCGCAATATCATAATGCTGGCCACTAACACAGCGAAGATGAACCACGCTCTTTGCCAGAAGAAAGGCAATACAGTGAAGCGATGAACGGCGACGTCGCCACTCCAGTCGCCGCCGGGATATCGAGCGCGCACGACAAATTCATACGAGCCTGGCGGGATCCGCGGATAGCTGACCGTTCGGCTGGTTGTCGGCGATCCCCAATCGCTATCCACGCCGTCGAGCTTGTAGCTGTACTGCATGCCGCGCGGACTGAGCAGAGAAATCGCGGCAAATTCGACACGCACACCGAGCTCCTTCGGCTCGATTTCTTCCGCGTCCAGTATTGGCAGGCCGCTAAGTTGAGTCTCGACACGGACGATCACTGGTCGCGGCTCAAACGCACGCGGCATTGGCTGTGAAATGTCCATGCGTGCGACGCCATCCACAGTACCTATCCACAGCTGACCGCTGGAGTCGAGGAAAGTGGCATGCACGTTGGTTTCCAAACCGATAAAACCGGCCTGCTGGTTATAATGAGCGATGCCCGGCACCCCGGGCACGAATTGATACAGGCCCTGTTCGCCGCCTACGACCACTGTGCCGTTATCCAGTGGCTGCACCAGGTAGACCGTTTGGTCCGCCAACGGAGTCACTTCTCCGTAGTCGGTGAATCGATTGTCCTCGAAGCGGTAAAGACCACCCTCTTCTGTGACAACCCAGGCCGCATTCGGGCCGGTCAGGCTGATGTGATTGAAAAGCCGTTTGGGCAAGCCTTTTTTCGGGTCCAGGATGACCTCTTCATAACCACCCTCGGCCGCCGGTGTCAGGCGAACAAACTCGTAGGCACTGTCTCCGTCATTGACTTCGCCACCAATTATCTTCTGGTCGAAGCCACCGTCGCCGTCGGGAATCAGCTGCACCAGGCCGATCTCATCCGCGCCATACCAAATGCTGCCGTCGTCAGAAATGTCTAACGAGTAGACAGACGTGTTGTCCGGCGTAGAAAATTTGGTGAGCCATTTCTCTTCAGGTTGGTACCTGGAAACACCGCTACCGATCGTCGAGTACCAAACGGCCCCGTCGCCCGCAACGTCAACATCAAGGATACTTGCGCGGCCGGATTCGGCGATATGCGTCGCCCTCATGGCGTCGACATCAACGTGGTAGAGACCGTGTTCGGTAATGCCGATCCAAAGGTCGCCATTTTCGTCGGCAACTACGTCGCGCACGGTGCCGCGTGGAATGCCGGAATTCTTCCCAACGATAACCAGCGATTCATCTTGCCGGCGCATAATAAGTTTCGACTCGGTACCAAACCAAAACCGGCCATGCCGGTCTTCGCTCGTCGCCCATACCGTTTCCGAATCGAATTCGGTACGCAACCGAAAGTGCTGAAAACGATCGCCGAGGAATCGGATCAGTCTGGAACCGCTGGACAGCCAGAGCGAATTCTCGCGGTCCACAAACATCGACGTGACATCGTCGATCCCCGAGTACTTGCGAATTTTGGCGCCGATCTCTCCTGATCCCGCGTCCCGAGTGTCGAAATTGAATAACTCGTTTCTCGTTGCCAGCCAGACCAGGCCGCCACGATCGGTAACAATGCTCACGATCGGGCTTTCGGACTCGATTCTGACCTTTGGCACCAGCGCACGATCTCGCCAGATACCTACTTGCCCCGCCAGATCGGCCACCCAGAGCGTGCCCGTTGAGTCAGCGTGAATCTTGCGGACCGATTCGGCGAGCAATTCAAGTGTCGGCTCTGCGTCGACGTTCAACCGATAGAGGCCGCTTGTTGATTCGACCCAAACGTCGTTGCCGTGGACAGAGATATCCGTAATGCCTGTGGTTTCGTCGCCAACCAGGTATTTAACGCTGTATTCACCGCCGTCGCCTGTGATCTCGACAATGCCAACGTCTTCGATGACCGCGAGCCTGCGATCCGCGACTATTTCAATATCGAGGACTGGTTTGACCATGCCGTCCAGAGGTTCGATGCTTTGAACTACTCGTGCGCCGTGAATCGCCGTAATGCCGCCACGTGCGTCGCCGACCCAGACCGAGTTCTTCGCACTTACATGAAGAGCCGTTAACGAATTGTGAGGCAGGCCGTCAGCGATTGTGTACTGGTCGAAGTCTTTGCCGTCGTAGCGATTCAGGCCACGCGCGGTCGTGAACCAGAGGTAGCCGGCCTGATCCTGCTCGATATCGACAACGTTGGATTGCGTCAGGCCATCAAGGACCGTGTAGAACCGGAATGGTGCTTCCGCCGTACCGCTGGACGCCAATACGGGCGTCGCCAACAGGGACGTCAGCGCTGTCAGGGCAATCATACGAAAGACGATCTGCAGCTTCACTCAGGGTTCTCACTGGAATCAATAGCTTACTAGGGGCTTAATCGGCTGTTTTTCGCTTTTCTTGAGCCCAACCATCGGTTTTTCTCGTCCAGCCCGATCTAAAGTCCGAGGGCATGCCGCCGATAGCCTGGTAATCCTCTCATTTGAGCCCGCCCCATGCAAGAGCCACTGCCGCCAATCGACGAAACAGCCCGCTTGATGAGCCTGCATTCTTTGCGCATCATGGATACACCCTCGGAAGAGCGCTATGACAGGCTCACACGCATGGCGAAGCGCTTGTTTGGCGTGCAAATTGCCCTGGTCAGCCTGGTCGACTCCGACCGGCAGTGGTTTAAGTCCAAACAGGGCCTTGATGCCTGCGAGACCTCGCGTGCGATCTCTTTCTGCGGTCACGCCATCTTGAATTCAGATGTTTTCGTGGTTAACGACGCCGCCGCCGACGTTCGCTTCGCGGACAACCCCCTGGTTACTGGCGCCCCGTTTATACGCTTCTACGCCGGTTGCCCGATCCGCGAATCCCGAGGGATTCAACATTGGTACCTTGTGCATCATTGACCCGGAACCACGCGAGATGAGCGAAGACGACATTGATGCGCTCAGAGACATGGCGGAGATGGTCGAGGACGAGATCAAGGTATCTTCCCAGGTCACGGTGGACGATTTGACACAGGTCGCTAACCGCCGTGGATTTCACCTCATCGCCGATCATCTGTTGTCACTCTGCCGACGCACAGGCACGACCGCCGAGATTGCGTTCTTTGACCTCGATGGCTTCAAGGCGATAAATGACACTTACGGCCACGCCGCCGGTGATGATCTGCTCAAGCATTTTGCAAAGTTGCTGGTGAAGTGTTTTCGCACCGCCGACGCCATCGGTCGCCTGGGCGGCGATGAGTTTGTCGTTCTTCTCAGTAACTCCCAGGGCGGTGCGCGAACGGCCCTTGACCGGCTGCAGGAAATGGCCGACCGGACTGACTGCCAAATCGGGAAAAACTCGCGTGGAGCGTTGGCACGATCGCGTTCGACCCTGACCGCCACACGACAATAGAGAGCCTGTTGGCCGAAGCCGACTCGAACATGTACGATAACAAGGTAAAGAGACGCGCAGCCGCCGGCTAGCGAAGCAACCTGGGGCGCACATTACCGTTGTTTGAAAATGGGCAAATCGCGGCGCCCGCCATCATGGCGCTCACGATCGGAATTAGCCTTCTCGGGCTATTTCGACTGCCGACGATTATCGACAAATGCCTGTTCCGACCGTATTTTTTCCTGCGCAACAAGCAGTATGACACGATGATCCTGAGTGGCTTCGTGCATGCCGATGTCGGCCACCTGCTGTTCAATATGTTCACGTTCTATTTCTTTGCGTTTCCGCTGGAGAGATTCATGGGAACGCTACCGTTCCTGGTCCTTTACTTCGCAGGCCTCGTCGCGAGCCACGCCTGCACCTATTTCAAGCACAGGAATAATGCCGGCTACGCATCACTGGGCGCATCCGGCGCAATCTCCGCGGTTTTGTTTGCCTACATCGTCTACTTCCCGATGACCACGCTGATGATCATCCCCATTCCCATTCCGATCCCCGCCGTATTGTTTGCGGTCGGCTACGTTGGCTACTCGTACTGGGCATCAACACAGTCTCGCGGGCGCATTAACCACGATGCGCACCTTTGTGGCGCACTGAGCGGTCTCGGGTTCGTGGCGGCGATCGACCCCTCTGCCTTCGTCGAACTGCTAAGAACAATTGGGGCGTTCCTCGGTTAACGCTATCGGGGACATTCCTGGGATTGGGGACATTCCTGATTTGGAAGCCATTCCTGGGTCATCGGGGACATTCCTTAGTTAACCCACGTAGGGAACGGCGACAGCAGAGGTGGTGCGTCTAAATCAGGAATGTCCCCGATGGTTCCGGCTGAGGTGATGCTTCCAATCAGGAATGTCCCCGGTGGCAATCAGGAATGTCCCCGGTGGCTAGGGCAACAGCGCGTAGCCATCCGCCTGTAATACGGAGAGCATCGTCATCGCCGACAAAGCTACCTTGACGGGGCTCGCCAGCTCGTTTTTCTCGACGGATCCGAACGCCATCGATTGTCCACAGACGAAAAACTCCACGCCCGCGCGGTGCAATTCCATCACCAACTCGAGATTCGGGTTACTGATGTCGTACCGTGCTTTGTAGGCTGCGTTATTGAGGGCGCTCTTCAAAGCAGCACCATGAAGGACCACGGCGAGACTCATGTTCTCGCGCGGTACGCCGTTTCGCGCATGCATGTTTAGAAATCGCGCCACGCTTACAAGCCTGGCATTCAACGCGGCCACGTCATCTGAGTAGGTCGCAGCATCGAAGACGACCTTGTATTTGAAGTCATCCAGCAACCCAATATCGCGGTTTTCAATCGGAAACGTCGGACCGTAGCCGACGATGACCGGCCCCAATGATGGCTCATCGGCACAAAGACTCATCGACCAGCAAGAAAAGACTAAAATCAGCATTACTCGATACGGCATAACAGTATTCTCGGTTGGTTCGAATCAGGCAACGACGATTCTACTACGCATCTAGCGCGAACCTCCGTCGGCCTGCGGCAATTGCGTATATCTACGATTTGGCTATTAGCGGTTCAATTGATTGTCATTAATCGGGTGATTCGGAACGACGGGAGGCAGACGATCATGTCCGAGTTGTTCCGACCCATTTCAGCAGACCAGCTCGCCGCGTGGCTATTCACCGAGCTGGATAAAAGCGATTCCATTTTTGGAATTCCACGACAGCACTTTTTCGTACCGAACGAAGATTCTGTATTGCGCACCAGCGCCTTTGGGCACCCCCTGGAGACCCCCTTTGGCCCGGCCGCCGGACCACACACCCAGATGGCGCAGAACATCGTTGCGGCCTGGTTATGCGGCGCCCGATACATTGAATTGAAGACCGTACAGACTCTTGATGAACTGGACGTCAGCAAACCCTGCATCGACATGGAGGACGAAGGCTACAACGTCGAGTGGTCGCAGGAGTTGAAAGTTTATCAGTCCTTCGATGAATACCTCCGGGCCTGGGTATTGATCCACGCTCTGCACCACCACCTCGGTTTTCCTGGAGCAAAGCCAGGAGTCGTGTTCAATCTCAGCGTTGGCTACAACCTCGAAGGTATTCAACAACCCAACATGCAGTGGTTCCTTGACCAGATGCAGGATTGCTCCGAGTACAAACAATCCATCGTCGATCAAGTCGCAAAATACTATCCCGCGATTCGGGACCTGGAAATTCCGAATCAGCTCTCCGACAACGTGACGCTCTCAACCATGCACGGTTGTCCGCCCGACGAAATTGAAGCCATCAGCACGTATCTTCTGCGGAAACGTCACTTACATACACTGGTGAAGTGCAATCCGACGCTGCTCGGCCCGGAGCGTGTACGCGCTCTGTTGAACGACGATCTCAAATTTACAGATGTAATCGTCCCTGATGTGGCTTTCGAGCACGATCTGAAATTCTCGGATGCCGTCCCGATGTTCGGCAATCTGCAGGCCACCGCAAAACGATGTGGCCTCGAATTCGGCGTAAAACTTTCCAACACGCTGGAGGTCGAGAACCGCCGCCAGGTATTCGATTCAGCAGAGACAATGAGCTATCTCTCCGGGCGTGCTTTGCATGCTGTCACTGTCAATCTCGCTGAAGCGTTATCGGACGAATTCGATGGTGATCTGTCGATGTCATTTTCCGCTGGCGCGACCTCCTATAACGCGCCGGACCTGCTGGCTGCCGGCATGCAGACCATAACGATCTGTTCGGACCTTCTGAAGACCGGCGGGTACATGCGCTTGCTCGACTGCGTTGAATCCGTCAACACATCCATTGCGCGAGTCGGAGCCGAGAGCATTGAAGAATTTATTCTGAGATCGGCAGGAACGGATACCCTGAGTTCCGATCGTAAAGCCGCAGCCCTGTTGAATTTGCGACGGTACGCAGAGATCTCCCGTACCGACCCCAACAACATAAAAGGTGGGTTCGACACCTCGCACACGAAAACCGCGCGGCCGCTCGACTATTTCGACTGTATAGAAGCACCCTGCGTGGACCAGTGCCCCTTGAGTCAGCAAGTACCACGCTACATGCACGCGGTTAAACAAGGTGATCTGATCGACGCGCAACATACCGTGTGTCGCGACAATCCACTTCCCCGCATATTGGGCCGTGTTTGTGATCACCTGTGTGAGCAGGCCTGTGTTCGTACGCACATCGACGAGCCGTTGGCGATTCGGGATATCAAGCGCTTCATCATGGATCGCCCCTCAGCATCAGACCCTGTCCAGGAACCCGTTCAATCCACCAAGAAAGTCGCCATCATCGGTGCAGGACCCGGCGGAATGTCTGCAGCCGCCGAACTCGCCCAGGGCGGGCTCAGCGTAGAAATCTTCGAGCAGCACGCTTACCCCGGCGGCATGGTCGGCGGCGCGGTTCCCGAATATCGACTGCCACAGGCCGTTTTCGATCGGGATTTCGGTGTACTCGAGAAACTGGGCGTCAAGGTCCATTACAACAAGCGGGTCGGCCACGACATCCGACTTTCGCAGTTACGCCGCGACGGATTTGACCACGTCGTCATTATGGTCGGCGCCCAACTGAGCAAGACCTTGTCTCTCGAGGGCGAAGATTGTGACGGCGTCGTGGACGCACTGCAGTTCTTGCGACAATCGCGGGAAGATCGTGCACTGGATATCGGCAAGCGCGTTGGCGTCATCGGTGCCGGCGACACGGCAATGGACTGTGCGCGCGTTGCCCGCCGCCAAAACAGCGGCCAGGTCTTCCTGATCTACCGCCGAACGATAGACCAGATGCCAGCCGATCGTGAAGAGGTCCATCAGCTCATCGACGAGGGTGTCGAAGTTCTCGAATTGTCGAAGCCACAGGGGCTGATTGTGGAAGATGGAAAGCTGCGAGCGTTGCAGTGCCGACGCATGGCGTATGCGAACGACCGTGATGCCTCGGGCCGAAAGATTCCGCACGAGCTGCCTGACTCGGATTTTGAGGTGCGGCTGGATACCTTGATTCTCGCGATCAGCCAGCACGCTGTTCTCGACTTTTTTGATGAAGCATCGATCGACGTCAATGACCGCGGCTACATCGAAGTTGATCCCGTAACTTTTGAGACGTCGGTACCGGGCGTCTATGCGGGCGGCGATGTTGCCAACGACGGCCCCTCTTCCATCGTGCAAGCTGCCGCCGCCGGCAAGGCGATCGCCGACAGCATTTTGTGTCGTCATCGATCCGATGACGATTCGGTAGAACCTCTACGTCGCGACAGAGCGTCATTGTTGAGACGTCGAAGCCAAAGGGAGCGCCGGGTTGCGGCTCCGCAAACGCCGCTTACCGGCAGAAACGACTTCACGGAAGTCGTGCTCACCTATTCCGGGCAACAGGCCAAAAGGGAGGCCGCACGCTGCCTGGACTGCGACACGTTCTGCAGTATCTGCGTTGGCGTTTGTCCCAACATCGCGCTGCAAACTTTCGAAACCGAGCCGTTTGAGGTTGTCCTGCCCGAGCTCCGCCTCGAAAACAATGAGATGCGTGTTGGTCCGGGCAGGGCCTACCGGGTAAGGCAGCCATTTCAAGTCGCAGTTCTGACGGACTTTTGCAACGAGTGCGGCAATTGCACGACATTCTGCCCGACGTCCGGGCAACCCTACCGCGACAAACCCCGCCTTTACCTTGACCGGGCGGATTTCGAGGAACAACAGGACAACGCCTTCATGGTATCCAGGGACGGCGATACCTGGGCGATGGACGCGCGACAAGACGGTGCGAATCACCGCATCGAGCTGAACGGAAAACTCGACTACATCAGCCCGTCATTCCGTGCACGCATTGACCCGCATACGTTCGAGCTTGAGCACGTAGAAGCGACGCAGGTTGACGAAAGGTATTCACTGGAACCCTGCGCGGCGATGTTCGTTCTGCTGAACGGGTTACGGCAATCGTTGCCTTTCCTGCCAACGGCCTTGCAAGGGGATATGGCTACGGCAGGACGAATCCCGCACCCCGGATACGAGGACTGAGATGAGTTCGCTGCTGATCACTAATGGCCACCTTGTCACTCTGGATGAAGGCAATCGCTTTATCGAGAATGGCAGCGTCTACATTGACGGAAGCAAAATCATGGACATCGGGCACTTCGCCCCGGACACCTATACGGTGGACCGGACGATAGACGCCCACGGCAAACTCATCATGCCGGGCCTGATCAACGCCCACCATCACCTCTATTCGACGTTCGCTCGCGGATTTACTCCGCCCGGCCCACCGGCGACAAATTTCGAAGAAAACCTAAAACGCCTCTGGTGGAAACTGGACGCGGCCCTGGATTCCGACGACGTCTATTATTCCGCGCTGCTGGCCATCATGCATGCAGCCCGCGCCGGGTGTACGACCATCATCGATCATCACGCCTCCCCTTCGTGCTGGGACGGAAGCCTGGATCAGGTCGAGCGCGCATTCCGGGACGTTGGTCTGAGCGGGTGTCTTTGCTACGAGGTGTCGGATCGTAACGCAGAGGGCGAAGGTATTGAGGAAAACGAACGCTACCTCCGCAAATGCCGGGATTCCGGCGACACTCAGATGACCGGCATGTTCGGGCTGCACGCCCTGATGACGCTCGGCACGCGAACCCTCGATCGGTGCGCCGACATCGGTAATTCGCTCGGCGCCGGGTTCCACGTGCACGCTGCGGAAGACGAAATCGATGTCAAGGTAACGATGGACCGCTACGGACGGCGAATCATGGATCGATTCCTTGACTTCGGTATTCCTGGCCCGAAAACGATCTTCGTGCACGGCATTCATTTCGGCTCCCGCGAACTGGATCTGTTGCGCTCCACCGATTCCATGCTGGTGAATGCACCCGAATCCAATATGAACAATGGACTCAGTGTCGCTCCGATCCTGGATATGCTCAAACACGGCGTCACGGTCGGCGTCGGCACCGACGGCATGTCCTCGCACCTGATATCTCAGGCCCGCGCAATGTACCTGCACCAGCGCACCTATCACCGCGATCCAACGGTGGCGTTTGCAGAGGCCTGCGAGATTCTCCTCAAGAACAACCGCAGTATCTGCAATCGCCTTTTCGACGAGTCTCGCGGCATGCTCGCCAGAGGGCAACTGGCCGACATCATGATTTCAGACTACGTGCCATTCACGCCGTTGAACGCCGAAACGTTCTATGGGCACTTGCTGTTCGGACTGAGTTTTGCGCGTGTTCACACGACCATCGCGCGGGGCCGGGTGATTGTCGAAGACGGCCACCTTCCGCACCTCGATGAGGACGAAATTCGTGCGCGCTGTGCCGAGCGCGTACCTAGTATTTGGAAGAGAATACATTGATAACTAACTGTAAAGGATAGATTTTTGACAGGCTCTTGGAAGCACTACCACACGCCCGGAACGATCGAGGAAGCGATCGCGGTCCTGCATGGCTATGATGGCCGCGCCCGGGTAATTGGCGGCGGAACGGACCTCCTTGTGGAGACGAGACGGGGCTTGAGGCGGCCATATGACGCCATGGTAGACGCGTCTCGCATAGCCGGTCTCGATACCATTAGCCAGGACCAGGAACACATCGTGATCGGCTGCGGCGTGACGCATACCGAGATCGTCAACGACCCGAACATCATGCGTTGCGGCACCTGCCTGGCCGAGAGCTGTGGCGTTATTGGCGGGCCGCAGGTGCGAAATACCGGCACGCTCGCTGGCAACGTTGCCCATGCGCTGCCCGCGGGGGACGGCACGATCGGGCTCATGGCTCTCGCTGGCGAGGTCGAAATCGCCGGCGCCTCCGGCCGTCGCTGGATGCCGGCCAAGGACACGTTCATTGGGCCTGGCAAGACTGTGATCGATCGTCACCGGGAGGTGCTGACGAGACTGCGCTTTAAACCTACCGGGCGTGGAGAGGGTTCCGCATTCCATCGCGTGATGCGGCCGCAGGGTCTCTGCCTGCCCATTATCTCGATGGCGGCTCGACTGGCGATGGACGGCGACACGATCATCGCGGCAAACATCAGCATGGGACCCGTGGGACCGGTGCCCTGGTTCGCAGAACCGGCGTCGGAGGCACTCGTCGGCGGACCCGCGACTCATGAGCAGTATGAAAAAGCCGTGGCTGCAGTACTGAAGAACGTCACGCTGCGCACCAGCAAGTACCGGGCGACCGAGGAATACCGCAGCGTAATGATCCAGAACTATCTCCCGATCATCCTGGCCAGGGCCGTCGAACGTGCCAGACTCGAACCCGGAGTCGAAAAATGAGCCGCTTGCAGATGACGGTGAACGGCGTGCCGGTGGACATCGATGTGCCCGAGTCGCGCTACCTGTCCGAAGTGCTGCGCGATGACCTGCGCCTGACCGGGACCAAGATCGGGTGTGCCGAGGCCGAATGCGGAATTTGCACGGTGCTCGTGAACGGCACCGCGATCGTCAGCTGTGTCTTCCCCGCGTTCAAGGCGCAGGGCGCAACGGTGGAGACGATCGAAGGGCTGCCAAAGAAGGGCAAATTGCATGCGTTGCAGCAGGCTTTCCTGGATCACGGCGCGGTACAGTGCGGCATTTGCACGCCGGGATTGATCATGACGGCCAAAGGGCTGCTGGATCGCAAAAGCACGACAGGCGAAACCGTGACCGTGGACGACATACGCATCGCACTCAAGGACTCGTACTGCCGTTGCACAGGCTATCAGAGCGTCATCAACGCCATACTCCAGGCATCGGGCCAGGATGTCTCGCCGTACCTTCCGGAAACCCTGGCTTCCGGCCAGGCCGTCGGCAAAGCGCAACCCAATCCGAATGCGCTGGCGAAGATCATGGGCAGCGCCCGCTTCACGGATGACTACCGGTTCCCGGGCATGCTTTATGCGCGCACCAAGCGTGCCGGTGTGCCACACGCCCGGGTACTTTCCATCGACACCACCGCCGCGCGGCGTCTTGAAGGCGTGCACGCCGTGCTCACGCACGAGGATATTCCAGGCCGCAATGCGCACGGCGTGGTAAGCGTCGACTGGCCCGTGCTCTGCGGTCGCAAAGTTCGCTATGTTGGCGATGCGGTAGCGATCGTGGCCGCTGAAACCGAGGAAATCGCGGCTGCGGCTTTGCAGTTAGTTGACGTCCAGTACGAGGAACTCCCCGCCGTCATCGACGCCATTGAGGCCGCAAAGCCGGACGCGCCGCTGGTTCACGAGGAGCGCCCCGACGGCAACCTCTTGAAACACATCAAAGTAAAAAAGGGCAACGTCGAATCAGGTTTTGACGATGCTGACGTGATTGTCGATCAGACCTACAGGACGCCCACGACGGAACACCTGTTCCTTGAACCCGAATGTTCGATCGGGGTCCCCGCCGGTTACGATCCGACGCGTTTCGGCGGTCGTTGCGATGTACTGGCGGTACGCGGGGAAACCGCGAAGCACGACAAGACGACGATCTATGTGGGTAGCCAGATTCCTTATACCGACAGGGACCAGGCCGCCGCCACGCTGGGTGTCGCGCCGGACAGGGTGAGAGTCGTCGCCACGCTCATGGGCGGAGGCTTCGGTGGCAAGGAGGACATCGCCGGGCAGATCCATTCGGCCCTGCTGGCTGAGGCCACGCAGCGTCCGGTCAAGATGCTGTACTCGCGGCAAGAAAGCCTGATGGTGCATCCCAAGCGGCATGCCACGATCATTCGCATTCGTACTGGCGCGACACGCGACGGCAAACTGACGGCGGTGGAGGCAACGCTATACGGCGACGGCGGCGCCTACGCCAGCCTTAGCGAAAAGGTGCTCACGCGGGCAACGACCCACGCGACCGGACCTTACGACGTCCCCAACGTCAAGGTTGACTGCTTCGCCGTTTATACCAACAACGTTCCATGCGGCGCATTTCGCGGATTCGGAGTCACCCAGAGTTGTTTCGCAGTGGAAAGCAACATGGACATGCTGGCCGAGAAACTGGGACTCGACGCCGTCGAATTTCGCCGCATTAACGCTCTCGACGTAGGATCGGAGACATCGACTGGACAGCTAATGCGAGAAAGCGTGGGCCTTAATGAATGTATCGACAAGGTCGCACATGACATGCGCAGCGCGGATTTTCGCTGGACCTGGGAGGAAGGCCATCGTCGATTCGCATGGGGGCTCGCCTTGGGATACAAGAATACGGGACTGGGTGGCGGCGCGCCGGACAAGGCGACGGCCGAAGTTGAGGCCTGGCACGACCCCGACAAAGGACTTGTGGCCGAAGTACGAATCTCCTCTGCAGAAATGGGCCAGGGCTTGCCGGCAGTGCTTGCCGCTTGTGCCGCTGAAGAATTGGGGATCACGTCCGAGCGTGTCAGCGTGTTGCTCGGCGACACCGATTATTGCCCGGACGGTGGTCCAACAACGGCCAGCCGACAAACCTACGTGAGCGGTAACGCGGCACGACTGGCTGCAAAAGACGTCGCCAGGCAACTCTCGACCGCCGGTCCCGACGCAAGAATCAAGGTGCAACATGAGTACTGGGCACCCAAGACCATGCCGCTCGGTAAGGGTGGCGACATGCACGTTGCTTTCGGGTTTTGCGCGCAGGCCGCACTGTGCGAAATCGACATGCGTACCGGTGAGGTCAGCGTTCGGAAGGTCATCGCAGCGCACGATGTCGGTCGTGCCATCAATCCGCTGACGCTTGAGGGACAAATCGAGGGCGGCATTGTCATGTGCATCGGCTACACGCTGAGCGAACACTATATCCAGGAAGACGGGATTCCCTGGACGAACGTCATGGCACGTTACAAGACCCCGAGCATCACGCACGCGCCCGTGATCATTTCTCACATCGTGGAACACAAGACCGCTGCCGGGCCGTTTGGCGCGAAAGGTGTGGGCGAATTACCCAGCATTCCTACAAGCCCGGCGATCACCAACGCGATTTATCGTGCCACCGGAGTGCGCGTGCGCAGCTTACCGGTCGACCAGGACGAACTGCTGCGAGCCATCCGCTCCGGCGCCACCGAAGTCGAACTCGCCTGGGGCGACCGTAAGCCCATCCCCACAATACAATTCGGAGGGGAACAGTGAACCTGATACCCGAAATCCGGGAAGACGTTCGACAGAAAAGCATCGCGCGCGCTCACGCGCAGAAGATCGTCCTACCTACGTTTGCCCAGCAAAAAGACCCGACGCTCGTGCCTGGCGCGATCAAAGCCCGGCTGAAAGAGGTTGGCCTCTGGGACCTTGACCCCGCGAACCTGTTTCGCATCACCTGGAAGAACGAGGCCGTCGAACACGGCGGTGGATTCGGGGAAGGCAACTGGATCGAATTTCCACCGGCACTGACGGGTATCGACGCGACCATCGTCGGCATCGTCGGCAAGTGGTTCCCTACCGGTGCACACAAAGTCGGCGCCGCATATGGCTGCCTGGTGCCACGCCTGGTGACCGGTGCTTTCGACCCCGATACGCAGAAGGCGGTATGGCCGTCGACAGGCAACTATTGCCGCGGGGGCGCGTACGACTGCGCCCTGCTCTCCTGCCCCGCGGTCGCAATTCTGCCGGAGGGCATGAGTCGCGAGCGATTCGAATGGCTACGCGAGATTGGCACTGACGAAATCATTGCCACGCCCGGTACCGAGTCAAACGTCAAGGAAATCTATGACAAGTGCTGGGAGCTGCGTAAGGAACGCGGCGACGGCATTGTCGTTTTTAATCAGTTCGAGGAATTCGGCAACGCTATCTGGCACTACCAGATGACGGGTTCGATTATCGACGAAATTTTCCGGAATCACTACGCAGAAGGACGCCGCCTGTCGGCCTACGTCAGCGCTACGGGTTCCGCCGGCACGATAGCGGCAGGCGATTACCTTCGTACCCGGCATCCGGACATTCGCGTGGTCGCCACCGAAGCATTGCAGTGTCCCACCCTGCTGCAATTCGGATTTGGTGAACACCGCATCGAAGGCATCGGCGACAAGCATGTTCCCTGGATTCACAATGTGCGCAATACCAATCTGGTGGCCGCCGTTGACGACGAACAGACCATGCAACTCATGCGCCTGTTCAGCGAAGACGAGGGGCATGCCTGCCTGCGACGGGAGGGCGTCGACGACGACACGCTGCAATCCTTGAGCGAGATCGGTATCTCCGGCCTCTGCAACCTCGTCGCCAGCATCAAGGCCGCGCGCTACTACGACATGGACGCTCGCGATGTGATCTTCACACCGATCACAGACTCGATGGAGCTGTATGCGTCCCGCATGCAGGAAATGAAGGAATTACATGGGCCGTACAACGCCCATCTCGCTGACCAGCACTTCGGGCGTTATCTGCAGGGGACCACGGCGGACAATATCCGTGAACTCACCTATGCGGACCAGAAAGCACTGCACAATTTCAAGTACTTCACGTGGGTGGAACAACAGGGACGCACCTCTGACGAATTGCGTCAGCTTTGGGATCAGGACTTTTGGAAAGCGGTTTTTTCACAGGACGTCGTAGACGAATGGGATCGTCTCATCGATGCCTTTAACAATGACGGAGACGAGTAATGAGCAGTACCTACTACGCGGCCGCGATGGACGTCAAAACCGACCTAGTGAAATTCATGCAGGACATTATCCGCATTCCGTCCTTGAGCTCCGAGGAAGGCGCCGTCATTGAACGCATCCGCGAGGAAATGCTGAAGATCGGCTACGACGAAGTCACCGTCGACCCCATGGGCAATATTCTCGGCCGTATCGGATCCGGCCCCCGCGTCATCGCCTTCGACGGCCATTGTGACATCGTGGACGTGGGTGATCCGGATCTGTGGGATCGCGACCCCTATTCCGCTGAAATCGAGGACGGCATCCTCTACGGGCGCGGCGCGAGCGATATGAAGGGCGGTGTCGCGTCCAGTGTTTATGCGGGCGCATTGTTGAAGAAGCGCGGCATCCCCGACAACGTGACCTTTTATGCCACCGCGACTATTCAGGAAGAAGACTGCGATGGTCTTTGCTGGCAGTACATCGTCAACGAAGGCGGCCTGCGTCCTGACCTGGTCGTCATTACTGAGCCGACCAGTCTGCGCATCTACCGCGGTCATCGCGGCCGCATGGAAATCGAAGTGCATACATCCGGCATTTCCTGCCACGGCTCTGCGCCAGAGCGCGGCGACAATGCCGTCTACAAGATGGCCGGCATCATCGCCGATATCGAAAAGCTCAACGAGCGACTGCCACCCCGTGATCCGCTGGGTAAAGGCACCGTCACGATCAGCGAAATTCGCTCCACGTCACCCAGTCTCTGCGCGGTCGCAGATGGTTGCACGATACATCTCGACCGCAGGCTGACCATCGATGAGACGGAAGAGACGTCGGTCGCGGAGATCCTGGCGTTGCCATCGGTGAAGGCCGCCGACGCAACCGTAACCGTGCTCGAGTACGCGGTGCCCAGCTATACCGGGCTTATATACCCTACCCGCAAGTACTATCCGACCTGGGAAACCAAGGAAGACGAGGCGCCCGTGAAAGCCGCGGTGGCCGCCTACCGGCAGACTTTCGAGAAAGAACCGGAAGTCGGGCACTGGACGTTCAGCACCAACGGTGTCGCCACGGCCGGCATTCACCACATTCCAACGATCGGATTCGGCCCGGGCCACGAACGCTTCGCTCACGCACCGAACGAGCAGACCGAGGTCGAACACCTCGTCAAGGCGACCGCCTTTTACTCTGCCCTGGTCGATGAATTCGCCAGGGGATAACACCAGGAGGCCCATCAAAGTGACTCTCAAAGCAAAGCCGATTCCCGATCACATGAAAGGCCGTGACTGGCTAATGACACAGGACTGGTCGGACGAAGAGATCGAACTGGCGCTGGATACCGCCGATCATTTGAAGGAAGAGTTCAAATGCGGCGTGCCGACACTGCACCTCGCACACAAGACGGCGTTCCTGATTTTTTTCGACAAGTCCACGCGCACCCGCAACTCCTTCGAGGCCGGCATGACGCAGCTCGGTGGGCACGCGCACTTTATTGATTCCGAAACATCGCAGATCGCGCACGGTGAAAGCCCAAAAGATATGGGCACTATTCTCTCCAGCTACGGGCACGGCATCATGATTCGCCATGACCTCGTCCCGGGCGAAGGCCAGCGCTACATGCGAGAGGTTGCACAACACGCGTCGATACCGGTAATCAACATGCAGTGCGACGTCGACCACCCATGCCAGAACCTGGCAGACCTGATGACGATTCGAGAAGAGTTTGGTAAAGATCTGAAAAATATGAAGATTGCTGTCTCGTGGGCCTATGCCCCCAGCTACGTGAAACCGATGTCGGTGCCGCAGGGGCTGATCATGCTCATGACGCGCTTCGGCATGAATGTAACGCTCGCACATCCCCCCGAATATCAGCTGATGGACGAGCCCATGAGATTGGCGCGCGACAATGCCGCGCGTTCCGGCGGGTCCTTCAACGTGGTTGACAACATGGAGGATGCCTTTGCGGACGCTGATATCGTCTATCCGAAAAGCTGGGGCGTGGAGTCCTTATTTGGCAAGCCAGAAGAAGCCATGCAGGTCGCTCAGCAGTATCGACACTGGATTTGTGACGAGGCGATGATGGCGCGCGCCAGGGAACGGGCGATCTATATGCATTGCCTGCCGGCAGATCGTGGCTCCGAGGTGACGGACGCGGTTATCGACGGCCCGCAATCACGCGTCTATCCGGAGGCAGAAAACAGGCTACATACCGCCAAAGCCCTGATGGCGCTGACGATGTAAGGCGGAACGACGGCAATGACAAAACAGGTACCGAAAGCCAGGACGGATGCACCGTTGATAGTGATTGCGATCGGCGGCAACTCGCTGATCAAGGACCACGAACACATGGATGTGCTGGATCAGTACCGCGCTGCCGGCGAAACGAGCCATTACATCGTGAACATCGTAAAGCTTGGCTACCGGGTGTTGGTGACACACGGTAACGGACCGCAGGTCGGGTTTGTCCTGTTGCGATCCGAATTGGCGAGAGATGTGATCCACCAGGTGCCGTTGGCTAACTGTGTGGCAGACACGCAGGGGTCCATCGGTTTACAGATCGCGCAAAGCCTGCAGAACGAATTTTTTCGCCAGGGTGTCGACCAGCAGGTCATCGCGCTGGTAACCCAGTCGGTCGTCGATGAACAGGACCCGAGCTTCAGCAAACCCAGCAAACCCATTGGTCCCTTCATGAGCGAAGAAGAGGCGCGTCAACATGAGCAGGAAGATGGCTGGGTGGTTGCTGAAGATGCGGGCCGCGGTTGGCGTCGGCTGGTCGCGTCACCAACGCCGATCAAGATCATCGAGTTGCCGACGATTCGCGCGCTGCTTGACGGCGGCACGCTCGTCATTGCGGCTGGCGGCGGTGGTGTTCCCGTTGTTTACAAGCCGGACGGTACTTTGCGGCCCCGCCCCGCCGTTATCGACAAGGACGCTGCGTCCTGCCTGCTCGCCTGCGAACTTGGGGCCTCGGTATTCATTATCTCCACGGATGTCGACAGAGTTGCCCTGAACTTCGGAACACCCCAGCAAGTCGACATCGACCACATGAACGCGGCCGAGTGTCGCCGTTACCTCGACGAAGGACATTTTGCACCGGGAAGTATGCGGCCGAAGATCGAGAGCGCACTGCGCTTTCTCGAGCTAGGCGGCGAGGAAGTGATCATCGCGCAACCTCACCACCTTTCCGGTGCCCTGCAAGGAATCATTGGCACACACATCGTGCCTTGAGGGAGTGAACTCATGAAGGGCTATCGCTGTTTTTCCTGTGCTGATACGCAAACTGCGGATTTCACCGGTTGCCTGTGCCCGTCCTGTGGCGGCAACCTCGACATCACCTACGACTACGCGACGATCGCAACAGACATCGAGCAGTTGGGCATCGACAGCGCCCGATACATTTTCACCTTTGCACCGTTTCTCCCGGTGCGAAAGCCAGACGCCCGCTTTGCGTTGCGTATCGGCGCCACGCCGCTGTATGCGGCGAACCGACTTGGGGCTTTGCTGGGCCTGCGCAATCTGTACCTCAAGGACGATACGCTGAATCCGAGTGCGTCCAGCAAGGATCGCGCCAGTGCAATCGCGATCCGCAGGGCCATGGATGTCGGCGCAGGTATCGTGTCGGTCGCCAGTACCGGCAATGCGGGCTCCTCGCTTGCATGTGTAGCGGCAGCAGTCGGCATGAAAGCCATCGTATTCGTTCCCGACAGCGCGCCGGCCGCAAAGCTCACGCAAGCCTTATCGTTCGGCGCGACAGTTCTGGCCGTACGCGGTAACTATGACGATGCCTTCGACCTATGCCTGGCCGCCTCCGATGAATTTGGCTGGTTCAATCGAAGCACCGGCTACAACCCGTTCACTCGGGAAGGCAAGAAAGTCTGCGCCTACGAAATCTGGGAGTCACTGGAAGGACGAATTCCGGATCGCATCGTGGTGCCAACCGGTGACGGCAATCTGCTGAGCGGCATGTGGAAAGGCTGGCGTGACCTGAAGGCTGTCGGCTTGATCGATCGCATGCCCAGAATCGACTGTGCCCAGTCGGAGTCCAGCGCGGCAATCAGCAACACCGTCCGCAAGATTCGCCAAAGCGGCGAGTCCGAGGTGGACTGGTCGAAGGTGTCGGTGGAAGCAGTCAAAGCCAGTACTATTGCCGACTCGATTTCCGTCGATCGACCGCGCGATGGCCTGGCCGCCGTCAAAGCGATTATTGAGTCGGGTGGTGAAACCGTAACGCTTGCGGATGAGGATATCCTCGCGGCGATTCCCGAGATGGCCCGACTGTCCGGTGTCTTCCCCGAACCTGCAGCCGCCGCGCCCTGGGCCGCCGTCAAACAGATGGTCCGGGACAACACGATCGAATCCGACGAACTCGTCGTCTGCCTCGTGTCCGGTAGTGGCCTCAAAGATATCGGAAGCGCGCGGAAAGCAGCAGGCGAACCACGAGTAATTGATCCGTCAATTGACGCTGTCCGAGAAGCCCTGCACTAACGGGGACGTCTTGCGTTACGCGTGCGTAAGGCTGAAGCCGCAATCGCGCTTCAGGACGGCTGCGAACTCTTGCCCTGCCTCGTTAGACATGACCGTCAATGGCGGGCGGACGTTAGCCCACCGTGCATCGCCAGTCGCGATAGCGAGCAGCTGTTTCTGCGCCGGAATCGGCCCGTAGTCCTGGACAATCTGACGAAATCTTTTTACGGACTCGTGCAAGTCGTGGGCCGCGTCGGTGTCGCCCTGATCAAACAAGTGGACGACCCTGGCGATCGCGCGTGCGTTGACGTTGGCTGTCGCTGAAATACACCCTTGCCCACCCAGTTCCAATGCATTAATCAATGGCAATTCGGACCCGGGATAAACCGTCAGCCCGTCAATATTGAGCAGGGCCTGAGTGTTGTCCCAGTTGTTGGAACTGTCCTTGATACCGACGATCTGTTTCGGAAAATCCGCATGAAGTCGCGCGGCAAGCGACGGCGGCACACCGACGATCGCGATCGGGGGAATATGGTAGAGGAAGATACGCGCGTCCGAACCGATCGCCGCGATCAGTTCGCTCGAAATAATCATAGAGACCGTCTTCGCTGACAGCCTTGTAGTAGAACGGCGGCAGAGTCAACACGCCGGCGCAACCGATGTCGAGACAAGCGCGGGACAAGCGGGCCGTGTCTGAAATGTTGGAAAGGCCCGGTTCCCGGTATCATTCGCGAAGGGTCGATACCGCCATCAATCAAAGCCCGAATAGCGGCGATCCGCTCGTCAATACCGACTGACAAGCCCTCACCCGTCGTGCCGAACGGTGCGATGCCGGCGCAGCCCTGGTCGAACAGCCATCGGGCATGCGCTACATACAGGTCCGCCGCCACCGACAGATCATCATTGAACGGCGTCAGGATCGGCGCAATAACGCCCCGGATTCTCATGTACCTATTGTAAGCGCAATGGCGGCAGTTGCCTTACACAACCTGCTTGCTCCAGCGCGTAAGCGACCTGTTAGGCCCGCAGAACCAGCATTCAATACAGGAGCTCGACCCACCGACCTGCGTCAATGAGTTCAGTTTTCTTTTTCGCCCATGCTTCCGGAGATCCGACCATGTAGGCGAACAGTTTGTCCAGCGCATCGCGGATCGGCGCCAACCCGGCTACGTACACATAAGTGTGTTCATCGGCGAGCAAATTCAAGATTTCTTCGCTGCGGTCTTCGATCGCATAATCCCACGCGATCGGGTCGGCCCAGTTCGGCCGTGGGCTCAACGCCTTGATTGCTTCAAACGTTTCCTCGTCATAGTAGCGTGCGAAGTCATCGCGCTGGTCATTCATATACAGCAGCTCGAGGCCGGATTGCGCGCCATACAGCAACCTTACTTTGCCTGCCCAGTCACCGACCTCCTGGTAAATGTGTTTAACGAGGGCGCGAAAGGGTGCAATGCCGGTACCGAGACCAATGAGTAGCAGGTTGGCACTCTTATCCTCCGGCACATTAAACGGCATGCCGAACGGACCGGTGATGGACACCTTGTCTCCCGGCTTGCGGTCACAGAGGTAGTTGGAGTTGACTCCCGCATACTTTTCACCGCTGTAGTCGTCGACGTAATCGCAGCGCCGTACGACTATTGTAATCTCGGGCTTGGCCTTGCCCTTTGGACGCGGCGTGTCGGCAACGGTGTACAGTCGGTGGTGCACCGAGCCGCCGAATTCCTTGGGGCCTTCGACCAGTACACCAATGCTTTGTCCAATGTCGAAGTCGAACTCATGCCGGTCCACCTCGAGCACGAGTTCCCGGACTTCGGCGTCTGCGCTTTCGTCCGTGATACGTTCTGTACTTAAAACTGTCGCGGTATAGCGAGGTTCTTTTGGATAATCTTCAAGACGCATGAGGAGCACTCCTTTTTGCCCTTTTCCCGTCAGTGTCGGGTCCAGTAGCAGAATCGTATTTGTCGGAACCGCAGCCGTTAAAGCAAGTCGATGTATCGCAAGCGCTGCCTGAGCGACTGGCCTTTAGCCGCTCTTTCAAAGCGCTATCAAACGCAATGATTCGAATTGCAATCATCGCGGCGATCGCAACTGTCGCAATGATGATGCCAATGAACAAGTTCATCTGCCCAGACCCGCAAATCCCATGAAGCCCATGGACAAAATTCCGGCCACGACCAATGCGGCCGCGGTTCCCTTGAAAAGTTCGGGCACATCCGCGAGGTCGAGTTTCTCGCGTATGCCGGCCATAAGCACGAGCGCCAGTGAGAATCCGGCACCGGCACCCAACGCGTACACGATTGCCTGCGTGAATCCATAGCCCTTGTTGGTCTGGAACAACGCGAGGCCGAAGATGGCACAGTTCGTCGTAATGAGCGGCAGGAAGATACCTAACGCACGAAACGTGGGCGGACTCAGTTTGCGCATCAGCATCTCGACGAGTTGAACAGTCGACGAAATCACCAGGATGTACGAGATGATGCGGAGGTACGGCGCGTTGATCGCTTCGAGTATCAGGTTGATGCCAAACGCGCAGACCGAGGCGACGAGCATGACGAAAGCGACGGCTCCGCTCATACGAACTGCCGTTTCGAGTCTGGCCGACACGCCGAAGAACGGGCAAATACCGAGGAAGTAGGCGAGCACGAAGTTGTTGATCAGCGCCGCATTCAGGAAGATCGACCAGTAACCCGCGTCATTCATCACGCCGCCTCCCCGGTCCGCTCACTTGCCTGTTTCTCGGCATCACTCTCACGCTGGCGTATCCAGTTGACCACCAGCAGCCACATCGCCATGGCGAAGAAGCCGCCGCTGGGCAGCACCATGACGGTCCAGGTCTGGAATCCTTCGGGGAACATGTTCACGCCGAACAGCGTGCCGCTGCCGAGGATCTCCCGCACTACGCCGATGAAGAACAGCGCGAAGGTGAAGCCCACGCCCATGCCCAGTCCGTCCAGCAAAGCGCGTCCCGGGTTGTGCTTGGACGCGAAGGCCTCGGAGCGGCCGAGGATCAGGCAGTTGACGACGATCAGCGCGATGAAGGCGCCCAGTGCGCGGTGCAGCTCGATGCTGATCGCCATGATCGCGTAGTCCACGCAGGTCACGAAGGTCGCGATGATGCAGATGTAGCTGACGATGCGCGCCTCGCGGGGTATGAAGCTACGCAGTAGCGACACTGACAGACCGGCCATCAGCAGCACGAAGGTCGTTGCGAGCCCCATGGCCAGCGCATTGATTGCGGTGTTGGACACAGCCAGCGCCGGGCACATGCCGAGCACCTGGATGAAAACCGGGTTATCTCGCCACAGTCCCTTAATGAATTCGTCGGTCGGGCTGACCTGCTTCAGCGCCACGTTCTACTCCTGAGTTGGCTGCGGTGGTTGGAACGCGCGGCCGTCCCGCTCGAGCACGGGCAACCAGGCACTTGAGCCCTGGTTCAGGATCGCGCCTATGGCGTCCGAGGTGATAGTGGCCCCGGTGATACCGTCGAGTTGCCACGACTCGGTTTTTTCGCCTTGCTTGACCGTCACGATGGCGTTCGCCAACGCTGTGCCGTCCTCGTTGAGCCGCGCATCGAGTCCCTCGAAATTGGCCAGAAAGTGCGGCTCGATCTCGACCTTGTCACCCAGGCCGGGCGTCTCCTTGCTTTCCAGCACCTTGAAACCAACGATTACCTGGCGTTCAAACGAATACGCGTACAGTATCCGAATGGTATCCGCGTAGCCCATGCCCTGAGCGGTGATGACAGCGCCGACGAGTTCGCCTTCTTCGCCGTAGCCCAGGAACACCGGCAGGTCGGCGGGCTTAGTGGCCGCGACGAGCGTGCCATCGGCATCCAGGATGACTTCCACTGTCGATCTCGCTGCCGGCAGAACTTCAGCAACCGCATTGCTAAGATACCGTGCCTTGTTGTAGGCAATGCGCTCGGCGGTCGCCTCGTACACGGTCACGATCAGCAGGGCGCAAAACGCGCCGATGCCCACGATCGCGCGATACATCGACCAGGCCGAGGTCCGTTTCTGCGCGGTGGGCGCTGGCGCGTTCATTCCGTCCCCCTGCCGGTACCGAACACCCTCGGCTGGATCAGTCTGTCAATGTGTGGCGACACCGCGTTGGCCAGCAGGATCGCGTACATAACGCCCTCGGGCATGCCGCCCCAGAAACGGATCACGACCACCAGCACGCCGATCAGCATGCCGTACAGCCAGCAGCCCGCGTTGGTGATCGGCGAGGCTACCATGTCGGTCGCCATGAACACCGCGCCCAGCATCAGGCCGCCGGAGAACAGCATGAACACGGGTCCGGGATAGGTCACCGGGTCGTAGAGCTGGAAGGCCCAGGTCATCGCCGCCACTGTCAGGAAGATCGATGCCGGGATGCGCCAGTTCATCATTTTGCGCGCGACCAGGTAGATGCCGCCCAGCAGGATCAGCACGCCGCAGGTTTCACCGACCGAACCCGACGTCAGGCCGGCCATCAGTTCGCGGCCACCGGCGAACTGGCCCTCGAATTTCATCAACGCCAGCGGCGTCGCCGTGGTCACCGCGTCGTAGGTCGGTTCCCAGAACGGCATCGCCAGCACCGAAGTGGGAATGTGTTCGAAGCGGCCCTCTGCGAAGGGCATTTGCCAGTGGGTCATGGGTTGGGGAAAGGCAGCCTGGAGGAAGGCGCGTGCAACCAACGCCGCGTTGAAGGCGTTCATGCCCAGCCCGCCGAACAGGAACTTGGCGACCGCCACGCCGAACACGCCGCCCACGAACACCATCCACAGCGGCAGGTCCGGCGGCAGGATCAGGCCATAGAGCAGACCGGTGATGGCCACGGACCAGTCGCCGATGGTCGACGGCTTGCCGGTCCAGCGGCACAGCCAGTGTTCCGTGAGTACGCAGCTAGCCGTCGCAACGACTATCACCAGGGCGGCACCTGTGCCGAAGGCGTAGATCGCAAACGCAGTGACGGGCAGCAGCGCCAGGAACACGTTGAGCATGATGACGTCGGTGCTGGTGCCGTCTGTCACATGCGGCGACGAGCCGATCTCGAGATATCTACTGAGCCTGGCCATCAGGCGGCGCTCAGCTTGCGGACCATCTTCTTGGCCATGCGGAAATACTGAACGAGCGGGATGTGCGATGGGCACACGTACGCGCAGGCGCCGCACTCGAAGCAGTCCATCAGGTGCCAGGACTCCGCCATCTGCTCGTATTCCTCGTTTTTGGCCAGGATGCCGAGCTGCGACGGATTCAGGAACACCGGGCAAGCCTCGACGCAGCGCGCGCAGTGGATGCACGGGTAGACTTTCTTGTGGCCGGTCGCGCCGCCGGTCTCGGCGGTCGTGAAAGCCGTGATGCCGGAGGTCCCCTTGGTGATCGGGATGTCCAGGTTGGACACGGTCGGCCCCATCATCGGGCCGCCCATAAACACGCGCGAGAGGTCTTCGGCGGGAGAGCACTGCTCCAGCGCGAAGCGCACCGGCGTGCCGATCGGAATGCGGTAGTTGCCCTTCTTTTCCACGCCCGGGCCGCCGATAGTGATCACGCGCTCCTGGATGCCGCGGCCACGCGGCAGCAGGCGCCCGATTTCAGCGGTTGTCGCGACATTGCAGCAAATCGCATTGATGTCGGCCGGCAGGCCACCGGACGGCACCTCGCGACCGAGCAAGGCGCTGAAGATCATTTTTTCCGCGCCCTGCGGGTACTTCACCGGCGACACCTTTACGGTAACAGGCAGGTCGTCGGGGCACATCGACCTGAATCGTTCCGCCGCGTCCTCTTTGTTTGCCTCGACGGCGATGATGACTTCGGAGGTGCCGGTGGCCCGCAGCAGGTAACGGATGCCCATGAACACGTCCTCGGTTTGCTCCAGCATCACACGGTAGTCGGTGGTCAGGTACGGCTCGCACTCCACGCCGTTGATGAACAGCGTGTCCAGGTGCTTGCCTTCCGGCGGTTTCAGCTTGACGTGGGTCGGAAAGGCCGCGCCGCCGAGGCCGACGATGCCGGCGTGCTGGATCGCCGTGATGATCTCGTCGGGCGTGGCGTCGAGGCCGCAGGGCTCGCCGTCGTCGATTTCCTGGGTCGAGGCCGGGTAGGGCTCGATAAAGACGCTCTCGACCTTGGTGCCGGTGATGCTGGGCGCGAGCGTGATGCGCCGCACGATGCCGGATGCCGGCGCATGCATGGCCACCGACATGAAGCCGTCCGGCTCGGCGATAGTCTGCCCGCGGATGACCTCCTGTCCCTCGCGCACAACCGGCTTCGCCGGATTCCCCAGGTGCTGGCTGAGCGGCACGATCAGCACCGGCGCGAACGGAAACTGGCGGATCGCGAGATCCGCCGTTTCGTCCTTCATCTCGGGCGGGTGCACCCCGTGCCTGAAAGTGTTTTTTCGTAACCGTTCCAGCATCTTAAGAAGCCGTCATCCTTTCCCCGCTAATTGAATTTCTCGCCTCGCTTGATCCACTTGTCGATATCCTTCGCGCTACGGTCGCGCGGCAGGCCGGGATGGATGACTTCCGCCGTGCATTTTTCGGCGGACTTGACCAGGTCACGATAAGGGCCTCCGTTGGGGTTCTTGATGACCGCTTTCTTGTCGTCGTTGTAGGCGAATATCTGCGGATTGATATCGATACATTCGTCGCAGGCGGTGCATTCCTCGGTATCGATCCACGGAGCCATGTAGTCGCCCTCGACGGCCGGCGCAGCGGTCTCCACGGCCGCCAACTGCGGTTGCTGCCCCGCAGCGGGCGTCGACGGCACGGCTTCGAGCAGCGCGCCCATGTCCAGCGCCTGGCTGCCGCTAACCAGCCCCATCAGGCCGGAGGCGAGTTTCTGCACCACCTCCTGGCGCACACGGGACTCGATCTGCACTTCGTCCGCATCGGCCGCCGCCTCCTCGGTGCCGCCGAGGTCGCGCAGCATGATCCAGAACGCGCGCCGCTCCTCGGCCGATTCGATCATCGGCTCTGCGACGAGCAGGCGGCTGAGCTTCTGCTTGGCGTCCAGCGCCCAGACGAAGGGCACCTTGCCCTCGCGGTCGTCCTCGTCGAGTTCCAGGTATTCGCCGACCGGCACCATGTTCTCGTTCCACGCGTCGCGCGGGATCTTGCGGAAGTGCTTGCGGAAGCGTGACTCGGTGACCGCGAAATCGACAAAGGTGGTCGGCAATTCCATCGTTTGCTCGCGGCCGCGGTCATCAACATAGTCAATTTTCGCCACCGGCCAGTCGAGGTTCGGGTTCGGGTTGCCGTCCAGGTCGAGGCATTCGCCGACCGTGAGGCCGCCGTCGGGGTCGTAGCGGAACAGCGGGTAGGCGCGCGATTCGACTGCCAGCTTGGCCTGGTGATGCGACATGTCGTCGCCGATGCCGTGTTCCGGCTGGCACGACGAGTACAGGTTAAACAGCGCCGGCCTCCTGGACATCAGACCCTGCACGAAGCCTTCGATCATGTGATTGGCGTGCGCGATCGACGACTGCAGGAAGTAGGTCGTGCGGTGCGCCATCGCGATCAGGCCCATCTCCTTGCGGACCTCTTCCTTGCCCTTGATGGCCTTGCCGAACTGCGCCATGTCGGAAATCTGGCCGAGAAAGCCCGAGGTGCAGGCTTGACCGCCGGTGTTGGAATACACCTGCGTGTCGACCACGAGCACCTTGATCGGCTTGCCCGACATCAGCGCGCGCGACAGGTTCTGGAAACCGATGTCGTACATCGCGCCGTCACCGCCAACCGCGACCACCGGCGGACACAGGTGATACTCCTCGTCGGTGAAATCCTGCCAGTCGAAATAGCGGTAACGCTCTTCCTGCTCGTCGGCGTTGTACTGGCCCTCGAGCAGCGCCTCGGCCATGCGCACGGCCTTGAAGCCGTCGGCCATCTTCACCATGTGGCCTTCGAACACGCCCATCGCCATGGATACGGGATCCTGGAACAGGTGGTTGGCCCACGGGAACGGGTAGGGGTTGAACGGGAAGGTGCTGCCCCAGACCGAGGTGCAGCCCGTGGCATTCAGGATGCCCATGCTCGAGCGGCCCTTGCCGGTCACGCCCTTCTCGTAGCGCCAGCGGAGGTCCTGCAGCCTGGCGACCAGGTCGGTGACAGCTTTAAGCCAGTCGCGGTCGATGGGCTCCGCCTCGTGTGTGCGTCTCGACACTCTCGGCGATCCGCGCCAGCGTCAGCTCGCCCTCGCTGTCGCCGCTCAGCACCGCCGCCATCTCCGCGGCGTCGCCGACATCGATCTCGCCAACCAGCTTGAGCTTGATGTGCTGCTTGAGCTTCGCGATCAGGTTGTCGATCTTGGCCACGTGGGCTTTCACGCGCGGCTGCATCAGCGACTCGACCGTGGCGACGAACAAGTGGACGACGGTCTTCTCGGAGCAACCCAGGCAGGAGCCATCGCCGCTGGCGAAGGGCAGGTAGGCATCCTTGTTCAGCAGGATGGTCTCGAGCGCGCCGATGCCTTCCTCGAGGTCGTCCACGCGGATGTATTTTTCCGGCGTGTTCGGCAGGTCCAGCCAGAAATCCCAGTTCTTGCGCAGGTCCGCGACCGATTCGCGTGTCTGCTTGACCGGCCGCAGCGCGTCGTCGCTGCAGACCTCGATGCATTCCATGCAACCCTTGCAGGTATAAGGATCGATCGTGATGCTGAACAAGCCGCCGCTACCGGCTTGCTTTCTTCTCCGGCGTGGTGAAATAGGGACGTGTCAGCGAGAACTGGAAGGTCCCGAGCTCCTCACGAAAATCGGCGAATTCGTCGGTCAGCTGCTGGCGCTCGTCAGACCCTTCCGGCGCCGCTTCGATAGTGGCCTGGATCGCCTCTTCGACGAGGTCGGATACCGAGTCGGTTTCGGCCGCGTCGACGAAGCTCTTGCGCAAAGTCGACTCCATCTTGCGCACGGCGCGCGGCAGATGTTCGGTCGGTTTGCCATTCTTCTTCAGACGCTTGACGACCGTGTCGAGCACCTGTCCGACGTCGTTGACCAGGCCCGGGATCGCCGTGTCGGGGCAGACCGTGTAGCAGTCGCCACAGGCGGTGCAGTTCTCGGGGATGAACTCCGGATGCTCGAAGCGGATGCCGGTCATGTCGCGGAAGTGCGAGGACACGGCAGGCATCAGGCTCATGCTCATGAACGGATCGGCCGGTACCTGCTCGCCCTGTCCCGAGGCGTACATGCTGCCGGTCTGGGCCCAGAAGCGGTGGATATCGGACGACGGCGAATCCGATTCGGGCAATCGCTTGACCATCACCGGCACCGGCAGTGTGCTGCCGCCGGCTTTCGCGTCGGCGCGTTCGTCGAGATGCTTGTCCGTGACTTCGGTAATCTCCTCGAAGCCCCGGCGCACGACGCGCATGTTGTCCTCGACCACGCGCACGCCCTTCGAGCCGAACTTGTGCTGCAGCTGGTCGCGGATCGCATCCAGCAGCTTTTCTTGGCTCAGGCCGTGCTTTTCGAGCAGCGGCGAGGTCGCAAAGAACGCGCCCTGGAACGCGATGCCCTGCATGCGCAGCTGCAGTTCGGGGTCCGTCGCCTCGTCGCGCGCAATCTGGAAGGCGTCGAGGAAGAACATGCGAATATCGTTCTCGACAATCTGCTTGCGGTAGCGCATCGGGATCGAGTGCCAGAAATCCTCGACCGAGGCGGCGTCGCTTTGCATCACCAGCACGCCGCCCTTCTTGAGGCCGGCCAGCGCGTTGGTGTGCCCGAAGACGTTCGGGTCGGGCGACAGCACGACGTCGACGTAGAAATACTCGCAGTTGATGCGGATCGGCTCGGGCGCCGCGGAGAGGTAGTAAGAGGTTGGCTGACCCTTCTTCTCCGAGCCGTACTTCGGGTTCGCCTTGATGTGATAGCCGAGCAGCTCGTAGAGCGTCATCGCGAGGTTCTTGCCCGTCGTGATCGCGCCCCATCCGCCGACCGAGTGCATGCGCACCGTGATCGAGTCCTTCGGCATCAGGTTGGGGTTCTCGCTGCCGCGCAGCGCCAGGTCGGCGACGTGCGGATAGGCGTCCAGCACCTGCTGGTTGTAGACCTCCTGCATCGGCGTCATCATCGATTTGCGCACGAAGTCGATGGACAGGTAGAACATGCGCTTGTGCTTGCCGTCCGGCAGCATGTTCTCGACCGCGGCGACCACGCCCTCGGGCTGCAGGTCACGGCTGCCCATGCCGAAGGAACCGGAATACAGTGCCGGCATGTCCTTCAGGCTCTTGTAGCTGTCGAGCTCGGGGTAGGCCCGGCCATTGCGGCTGCGGCCGTTCTCGAGGGACTTGCTTAAGGTCGCGCGGATTTCGCGAATCAGCGGCAGGTCAGAGGCCAGTGGCTGGTCCGTACGCTCGAGCACGGCGACGCCCTTGCGGCCTTTCAGCACCTCGCTCAGCAGGTCGCCCGGGAAAGGCCGGAACATCACGACGTTGACGACACCAACTTTGACGCCGCGCGTCTCGCGCATCCAGTCGGCGACCGCCTCGGCCGTCGAGTTGACGCTCCCCTGACCGACGATCAGGTAATCGGCGTCGTCGGTGCGGTAGGTCATGACCCGGCTGTAACGCCGCCCGGTCAGCTCGTAGAACGCGTCGAAAGCCCCGTCCGTGATGGCCTGCACATGGTCAAAGAAATACGGTCGCTGCGCGGCGACGCTCTGCATGTAGGAATCCTGGTTCTGCACCGGGCCCGCCAATACCGGGTCGTCCACGGTCCATAGTTCCGGGATGCGGCGGCGTTTTTCACCGTAGATGATCTTCTGCGCCGGGGTCGGCGTGTCAATGATCTCGTCGGGTCGGCCAAGGTATTCGGCAATCAGTTCGCGCTCCGGGATCATCAGCGATTCGATCAGGTGCGTCGTCAGGAAGCCATCCTGGCCGACGATGCCAGGCGTCAGCGCCAGCTCGGCGATGCGGTGCGACATGATGTTGAGGTCGGCCACGGCCTGCGCGTCCTTGGCCATCACCTGGAAAAAGCCGGTGTCGTCGACGCAGTGGTAGTCATCGTGGCCGGCGTGCACATTGAGGGACGCCTTGGTCATGGCCCGGCAACCGATGTTGAGCACGTAGGTCAGGCGCTTGCCGACGGCGGCGTACAGCGACTCGTGCATGTAGGCGATGCCCTGGCCGGAAGAGAAATTGGTCGCCCGCAGCCCGGTCATCGACAGGCCCGCGGTCACGGCCGCGGCCGCGTGCTCGCCTTCGGGCTCGATAAAGATCAATGGCCGGCCGGAAATATTGATGTGTCCGGCGGCGGCCGCCT
>CAVXCW010000008.1:0-29095 GCA_963760325.1 uncultured Gammaproteobacteria bacterium
CGTTACGGCCGCATTCTAGGGATGCGGCGTTCGTTTTTCGGCCTGCCAGGTAAACGAGATCAGGATCATTGCTAGCACGCAGGCAGCCGCGATCAACTCGAAGCCCGCGTTCCAGCCAGCCGCGTCAACGACCATGCCTATAACAATGTTGGCGGCGACCGCACCGCCAACGTAGCCGAACAGCCCGGTAAAGCCGGCCGCAGTTCCGGCCGCCTTTTTCGGTGCAAGATCCAGCGCGTGCACACCGATGAGCATGATCGGTCCGTAAATGAAGAAACCGATACCAATCAGCATCGCAATATCAATATTGGGATGGCCGGCCGGATTCCGCCAATAGACCAGCACACAGACCAGCGTGAGCAGCAAAAAGAGTATCGATGCTGGTGCGCGACGCCCCTTGAAGACCTTATCGGACAACCATCCGCAAACCAGGGTGCCGGGAATTCCGGCGAATTCATAAGACGCGTACGCCCATCCGGAGTCGCTGAATGAAAACTGTTTAGCCTCGCTCAGGTAAGTCGGCGCCCAGTCCAGCACGCCGTAGCGCACGAAATAGACAAAAGCGTTCGCCAGAGCGATGGTCCACAGGAGCTTGTTGTTGAGCACGTATTCGAGAAAGATCGCTTTCGCGGAGAATTCCTGCTCATGAGTTTCGCTGTAGGCAAAATCCCTCGGGTAATCATCGCGATGTTTCTCGATATTCGGCAGACCCGCCGACTGCGGCGTGTCCCGAACCGTCAAAAAGATAAACCCGGCTATCGCGATTGCGAAGAACCCGTGTACATACAGGATCGCATGCCAGTCGGCGAATATAGCCATCGCCAGAATCGCAATCGCGCCAACCATGCCACCACCAATATTGTGCGCAACGTTCCAGATGGCCATCTTGGTGCCACGCTCATTGGTCGAGAACCAGTGCACCATAACCCGCCCGGACGGCGGCCAGCCCATGCCCTGAAACCAGCCGTTCGTTAGTAGCAGCAAGAACATGATCGTAACTGAACTCGTAGCAAGCGGTACCGTGCCCATCACGATCATGACAAGTGCCGAACAAAACAGCCCCAGCGACATGAAGACTCTCGCATTGCTGCGATCGGACACGCTGCCCATGATGAACTTGGACAAGCCGTAGGCGATCGCGACCCCGGACAGAGCCAGGCCCAGATCCGTCTTTGAGTAGCCCTGCTCGACCAGGTAGGGCATCGCCAGTGAGAAATTCTTTCGCACCAGGTAGTAGCCGGCGTAGCCGACAAAGATGCCGAGAAACACCTGCAGCCGGAGGCGCCGGTAGGTCGTGTCAATTTTGTCGTCCGGTAACCGGCTTCGATGTGCTGCTGGTTTGAGAAAACCGATCACAAATTCAGACTCGATGTACTCGGCGGTGAGATCGGGGAAGTCCGTGAACACACCATCTACGCCGATATCGTCCAGGAAGATTTCCAGAAGATCACCGTAGTCATCTGCATACACCGGCAGCAGATCACGACGAAAGGTGTACGGATGTACGACGAGACCCAGATCGTGTGCGAGCTGTACCAGGTCGGTGATCTGCAGTTTCCCCGCGACTGAACCGGGCGCCACGATCAGGTTCATCGATGGACCGATACCATCCGCATAGGACGCGACCGTTTTCATGCCGGCCGGCGTCAAAGCCGCCCGGAACTCCGGTGCCAGTAGCTGAACCAGCGGTACGGTCATATTCATAGCCGGAAGCAGCTCACCATGAATGCGCTGTAATTCCGTGGGATCGAAACACTGCAGAAAAACGCTGTCCTGCTGTTCGTCATAACCGTAGGTCTTCAGGACTTTGAGTACTGCGGCAGAGATATCTTTGCCTTCACCGCGATGGAATGCCGGGCTCTTTATCTCCGGGTAGATTCCGACCGAGCGGCCGGTCGACTGGTTAAGACCCTGGATTAGTTCAATTTCTTCCGCGAACGTACTGATACGAAAAGACGATTTCCCGAGCGGAAAACGGTGCTCGAAAACCGCGGTTTTGATCCCATCCGATTGCTTGAAACGCTCGATCACAGCAAGTTTCCGGAGTTCTCTGCCAAGGTAAAGTCGATAACGTGATCACGGCGGTCACGCCCTGGCCCTGTCGGGGAACACATCGCGATATTGGTCACACGTATCGAGATGGTGATCGTGCAATACGACCACTTGATCCAGTCCTGGGTCATGACAAGATATCTTGCTCGATGAAATGCGACCCCTGCGCGTATGCCATCGCTTTCGCCGCGAGGTGTAGTACTGGGTAGATAGCCGCTCGCTCCCGCGGTGCGCAATCACCAGCTTGCTTTGCCACGTTGCCACGCGATCTTTGCCAACCAATACCCGGTCATTGACAGTCACTACGCAACCGACGAGCAACAGCGTGATGAGCAGCCCCGCAGCCCTGACTGGTTTCATTCTTTTCCCTCGCGTTTTAAGTCTGGTCACAGTATCTCATTTCAGTGTTTGCGGCTGGTTCAACCAGCCGCTCCACTAATCAGCCGTGTTGAATCAGAATTGGAATGCCTATCGGAAAAACTGCAGCTGCAGTCACCTGTATCGGAATGCAAGACGTTGCGTTGGAGGGAGAGTGTCCCAATCTGAAAACGGGAGGTCTCAAGTTCGAGCTACACGCATCTGACAGAGAAGTTCCTCAGTACTTTCCGAAAAGTGCTGAGAAGCGAGTTTGATCAGAACACGGGTATGGCCGATTCTGAGCCAGACTTCAGGGTCGCTCGTACGTACCCACGAGGCGGTTCATCGCAATGACGTTAGGCTCGATCTTTTCGAGCAATTCCCACATCGTGAGTCCTGGCTCGAGTTCGGGCTCGGAGTCGAGGGCGAGCAACCAGAAGAAATAATGATGAGGTCCGTGACCCTCGGGCGGCATAGGACCGCCGTAGCCATTGTTGCCGAAATTGTTTACGCCCTGGGTGTAGTCTGCGGTTCCCTCTGCCAACTGAGATACGGACGCCGGGATGCCGTAAAGCACCCAGTGCACAAAACCATAATTGCCTGGCGAGACGAGTGGCGCGTCCGGATCGTGGCAGATCAGCGCGAAGGAACCCGTGCCGTTGGGCGCACCTGACATCCGGTGAGACATCGGCACCTTCGCCAGTATGGCGCTTGGGAATGCTCCCGCCATGGTCGAAGGCGGAACTCGTCAATTTCATATTTGATAACGCAAATCCCATGATGGCCTCTCCTCGTTCGTTGCTGCGGCAGCTTATCGTCCCATACCTCCCGGTTTCGGAAAGCGTTTGCGCGAGTCCGGGTAGCGACCGCATTGCTGCCAGTATTCGGTTGCTCCCCACTTTTTCACGTCGCACCTTGCCGGGGCATAGGGAGATTCCGAAGCTCAATTTTTCGGGCGAAGGGGGTAGGCTGAAACCTACCGGGCACGCCTGATCCGGTCGAACGACGTGTCTGTGGAAGATAGAAGGAGAGGATCATGCCTGGTTCACGACTAAAGGATTTTCTCGACCGAGAAAACATCAAGTACGTAACCATCGCTCACTCACCGGCATTCACGGCGCAGGAAATTGCCGAAGACGCATATCCCCGGCAAGGAACTCGCAAACCGTTGTCGTTAAAATCGACGGTAAGATGTCAATGGTGGTAACGCCGGCCTCCGAGCACGTCAAGCTGAAGAAGCTAAAGGGACGCACTCGGCGCCGCCGAGGTCGAGCTCGCCAGCGAGAATGGATTCGAAGACTCATTCCCGGATTGCGACAGGCGCCATGCCGCCGTTCGGTAACCTTTACGACATGAAGGTATTCGTCTCGCCGGCGCTCAGCGACGATGAGCAGATCGCCTTTAACGCCGGCTCGCACAGCGAACTGGTATCTCGTACACGGAATTTGAGCGCCTCGTCGAACCGACACCATTGGCCGAATAGTCCGGGACAGCCTGTCTGCCAACTTCAGTTGCCTCCGTTCGAACCAGGGGAGACGTTGCTCACCTGCATGGATTCGCGTTAGGTCTGGCCCATGGCCTCGGCGCCGCGCATGATCATGCGTAACTGAAGAATGGCGGTCTCGACATGCCGGTCGCGCTCATCGGCCGGCGTGTCAAGCAGCGCGATTCCCGCCGTGAACAGAATCGCGACCATCGAATCAGCAGCAATTCGCGCGTGCCCAAGCGGTACGCCGCGTTCTCGCGCTTCCTCTTCCAGGTATTCCGCCAGGTCACTGGACATAGTCTGCATAAGCCGCTCGGCGGCTCGTCGAAACTCCGGCTGCCGCGATATGCTCTCCTGCAGGATCATCCGCGACATCCCCTGGTTGCTGTAGAAGTACTCAAAAAGCGTCTCGACCGAGGCCCTGATCAGCGACCGGCCATTCGACGCCTGGTGCAGCACGTCATGGATCAGCTTGCGCATTGACTCGCCGCACTGCTCGATGAGCGTCAGGCCGAGCCCTTCCATGTCGTGGAAGTGCCGGTAGAAAGAGGTCGGCGCAATGCCGGCCAGCTTGGCGATCTCCCGCAGGCTGAGCGTATCGAAACTCCGCCCCGAGGCTAGCGCGGCGGCGGCTGCATCGAGCAATTTCTGCCGCGTTTCCGCCTTTTGCTGCTGTCTTGAGACCTTCAGGAGCGCTCTTGTCATGGCCGGTTTAAGTCCGTTTCTTCCACGAGGGTGTTGCATTCTAGCAGATACATGGTACGGTTGTGCGTACAGTTGTACGCTGAAAAGGGCTCGCTATGATGACCTACAAAGCTCCCTTGCGGGATATGCGGTTTGTAATGGAAGACGTGCTGGACTACGACCGGCACTTCGCCTCATTGCCAGGTTGCGAGGAGGTGAATCTGGACCTCGTTAACGTCATCCTCGAGGAAGCCAGCAAGTTCTCCGAGGACATCGTGGCCCCGCTGAATGCCGTGGGCGATCAGGAAGGCTGCAAGATGAACGAAGACGGCGAAGTAACGACGCCGTCCGGCTTCAAGGAGGCGTACCGGCAATACATCGAAGGCGGCTGGCCGGCGCTCGACCAGCCCGAACGGTACGGCGGTCAGGACCTGCCAATGTCCGTCGGTATGCCCGTTCGCGAGATGAATGGCACGGCCAACTGGTCCTGGAGTATGTACCCCGGCCTTTCCCATGGCGCGATGGAAACTATCGAGGAACACGGCACCGAGGAGCAGAAGGCGATCTTCATGGAGCCGCTGGTCAGCGGCCGCTGGACGGGAACGATGTGCCTGACAGAGTCGCATTGCGGAACCGACCTGGGCTTGTTGAAGACGAAAGCCGAGCCGGTTGACGATGGCACGTATCGAATTACCGGCTCGAAGATCTTCATTTCCTCCGGCGAACATGACCTGGCCGAGAACATCGTGCACATCGTGCTGGCACGCCTGCCGGACTCGCCACCGGGTACCAAGGGCATCTCATTGTTCATCGTTCCCAAGTTCATTCCGAACGAAGACGGCTCCATTGGGGACAGAAACAATGTCCGCTGCGGCGCCTTAGAGCACAAGATGGGCATTCACGGCAACTCGACGTGCGTATTGAATTTCGACTGTGCCGACCGGGTACCTGATCGGTGAGATCAACAAGGGCCTGAGACACATGTTCACCTTTATGAACTTCGCCCGCCTCGGCACCGGTCTGCAGGGCCTCGCGCATTCCGAGCTGGCATTCCAGAACTCGCTGGCCTACGCCAGGGATCGCTTGCAGATGCGTTCCCTGTCGGGCCCAAAGAACCCCGGCGGGCCAGCAGACCCGATCGTCGTGCATCCGGACGTGCGCCGCATGCTGCTAACGCAGAAAGCATTTGCCGAAGGCGGCCGTGCACTGATCTATTACGCCAGCACCCAGGGCGACATCCTGACCCGGTCGCAGGACCCGGAGGCACGCAGGAATGCCAACGAAGTACTTAACCTCCTGACGCCGATCATCAAGGCGTTTCTCACTGAAACCGGCTTCGAAAGCGCCAACTTAGGCCTGCAGTGTTTCGGTGGGCACGGCTACATCAGTGAGTGGGGCGTTGAACAAAACGTTCGCGATGCAAGAATCGCGATGCTTTACGAAGGCACCACCGGCATCCAGGCATTGGACCTGCTCGGCAGGAAGGTACTCGGTACGCGCGGCAAGGCGCTGGACCCGGTGACGAGTTTCATCCTGGATTTCTGCAAGCATGCGCGCCGCCGCAAGGAGATCAGGCCCTACGTGAAGACGCTGGTCAGGCTCACCCGTCAGTGGCGGGCACTCACGCGAAAGATCGGCTTTGCGGCCATGAAAGATCGGGATGCCGTCGGCGCGGCCTCGGTCGACTACATCATGTTCTCGGGTTACCTGTTACTGGGCGTAGCCTGGATTGCCAGCGCGCGGGCAGCGTACAAGCGACTGGAACAGGGAACGAAGGAAGAGGCATTCTATCGTTCGAAGATACAGACAGCAGATTTCTACTTTGCCAAGATCCTGCCTCGAACGACTTCGCTGCTGGAGACGATGTTGGCAGGTCCCGAATCGCTAATGAAGATCGACGAGGAACACTTCGTGTTCTAACGGCAGGCTGAACAAACCAGTTCAGAGGACGGACCCGGAACTGACGGTCTGCTGGAGAAATGGACGGTCGCGACTGGGTCTGTTTCATGACAGCCAACTGCTGCCGTACGAGAGACGATATCGCCAAGTGCCGGCGGCGACACCCAAAGAAAAAGCCCCGCATTCAGCGGGGCTTTGTGTGACCCATCCTTCCGAGTGGGATTAGTCGTCCTTGCCTTGATCTGTTCCACGACGCTCTGCCCATTGGGCCCTCATCATCGCATGCATCTCGGTGGCATCCAGTTCACCGCTGCCATCGGCATCCGCTGCCTGAAAGGTAGCGGCGTCCGGGCTGAAGCGCTTGCCGTCGAGTTCCTCGAGCGACACGCCGCCATTGCCATCAGCGTCGAGTCGTTTGAACATCTCCTCAGGGTTTCTCTTTCCGTGGTGTCGGTCATCACGCCGTCTATTGTGATCGCCACGGCGTGCTTGCTTCGCCGCTTTCATCTCATCCTCAGAAAGCAGGCCATCACCATTCGCGTCCATGCGGACGAAATGTTCTTCAATCCGAGCGCTGTGTGCAGACTTGAGCTCATCGAGCGACACGAAACCGTCGCCGCTTGTATCAGCATCCTTCAACCCTTTGTCGGCGTACACGGCTGTCGCGCCGAGCGCGGCAAGGGCGGCTATTGCGAAAACTGTCTTGGTTCTCATGTGTATCTCCTGTCGTTAATAGACTGTGCACTAACTGAGACGAGATACTGCCAGAGACGTTTTATGAGAAGTCTTAAGTTTGCTGAAGTTTCGGTGTTTTGGCCCGGAACTCAATAATTCTTAAGATTCGAGGCCGCCTGGAACGCTCTGCAGACGAGATTCATGGCACATGCTTGTATAAGATCACTGCATGAACCAACCTGCGAAAATCTTGCTCGTTGACGACGATCGCGCGATGACCGAGATGCTTTCGGAACTGCTGCAGACCGAAGGCTATGACTGTACCGTTGCAGACAATGGGTCTGAGGCGCTGCTGAAGGAGCGCGAAGAAAGACCGGACCTGGTTATCCTGGACGTGATGATGCCGGGCGACGATGGCATTACGACGCTGCGCAAGCTTCGCGAGACTTCCGACGTAGCAGTGCTAATGCTGACTGCAATGGGTGAAGACGATGACCGCGTGCTGGGCCTTGAAGCCGGCGCGGACGATTACCTTGCCAAACCTTTTGTCGCCCGCGAACTTGTGCTTCGTATCCAGGCAATCCTCCGCCGGCTTACTCAACCAAGATCCCGAGACGCAGGGTCAACGATTCAAGCCGGGCCGCTCACGATCGAGCCTGCAAAGGAGCGCGCCCAACTTCACGGAACAAGCTTGCCGCTTACCGGCGCGGAGTTGCGCATTCTCGAGTCGCTGGCATCCCGCCCGGGCGAAATAGTCAGTCGCGAAGAACTGACACAAATCGCACTGGGGCGTGAGTTGAGCCCCTACGATCGAGCGCTGGATACACACGTTAGTCATTTGCGGAACAAGCTGGGCAAGGCAAGCAGCCCGCCAATAGCCATCCGTAGCGTACGCGGCGCCGGTTATCGCCTGGTGATCGACTGACATGCGCTCTTTGTTCTGGAAACTGTTCGGCGCATTCTGGCTGACGACGCTAGCCATACTTGCGGTCAGCATCTTTGTCAGTTTCAAGATAGCGGATGAACAGTCTCCCTATTCCTTCGCCGATCCACGCGAGATCGACCAACTGCTGCAAGCCATTTTGCAGCTTGAAGGTGTCGAGGGGCTTGAAGAGCATATTTCCAATCCTGACAATTTCCCGCCCGGGCAAACGGTGTATCTTATTGATAGCAATGGCAGAGACCTGCTTGATCGCCCGCTTCCTGAGCGCGTGCACAGCCGTGCCCGACGTATCTGGTCCTCGATCTCAGAACATCGACGCGACCGGCGCGATTCGGATCGAAATTCGCGGCGGCTGCGTCAGTCTTTGCTTGTCACGGCAGATGGCCGAATGCTGCTGGCTATGCCGGGACCCGCTCCGCGAGAGCGATTCGGATTTCTTCTCGCCGGCAGCGGTCGCTGGGCAGTGCTCGGGCTGGCCGCGGCGATCAGCTTGTTGAGTTTCTGGTTGCTGAGCCGATCCCTCGCACGTCCAGTCGCGCGAATTTCGGAGACTGCCGCCCAGCTAGCGGCCGGCGACATGACATCCCGCGTTGGTGAGGGCGCCTATACGCGGGACGAAATCGGCCAGCTTGCCGCACAGTTTGATCGGATGGCTGAAGAGCTCGACCTGCAGTCGCGAACGCGCCTGGAGATGTTCCGCAACATCGCGCACGAGCTACGCGCGCCGTTGACGCGCCTGCAAATTGCCACCGAACTTCTGGAGCGAAAACCCGACAGTTCCCCTCAACAGCTCGAACGTATTCGATATGAAATCGAGCGCGTCGAAGCGCTTGCTTCCCAGGTGCTTGTGCTGGCCCGAGCGGAGCAGCTCGATGATTCTGACGATTCAACTTCGTTAACTCAGGTCGTCAAACACGTTATCTCGGATGCGGAATTTGAGGCGGGTGCGCGCGGTGTCCGGATAGACTTTACAGATCCCGGCGCCGATATCGTGATTAAAGGAAACTCCGATGTTATTTCCAGCGCCATCGAAAACGTCGTTCGCAATGCGATTCAGCACACCCCGTCCAGAGGTGAAGTAACGGTAACCACCAGTGAAGGCACGCCCGGTACCGTTACGGTTACGGACGGCGGGCGCGGCGTTCCCGCCAGGGATTTGGACAAGATCTTCGAGCCCTTTTATCGGATCGACACGAACCGGCCCGGTGCCGGAATTGGGTTGGCAATAACGAAGCGGGTGCTGCAACAATTGGGGGGGACACTGACGGCCGTCAACCGACCTGGCGGTGGCTTACAAATCACGATGCGCTTTCCGCCAGCTAAACGTATGCCTTAGGCTCGTACGTTTCCATGTGACACCGCTGCAGCATGCGGTGAATCATCGGCGCGAAAACAACATCGGCCGTAACCAGGAACAGCAGGCCACTGTAAAGGGCACAGCCTGCAGCGAATAGTCTGCCCGATTCCGTCTTCAGTTCTGTGACCGGACTCATGCCTGTGCCTCCCTAAACCCGGTGTGCCAGGTGCAGAAGGGGTTTGTTGCGCCAGGACTCGGCAAGTTCCACTATTACATGACATTATTGTCTTGTTTATTTTATCTAGTTATTGTTTTCCGGTATATTTTGTCATATATTGCCTGGCCAGCGTGAAACAACGGAGCTTCGTCCGTGACAGAGCCACCCCATAACTGGACCTTCTTCAGCAACTACGCTCACGTGTTGGTTTGTCTCGCCGACAACCCCCATGCACGACTCCGTGATGTCGCTGACAGAGTCGGCATAACCGAGCGCACCGCGTTTCGGCTCATCGGGGAACTCGAAGGGGCCGGTATTCTCGAGCGCGTCAAGGAAGGCCGACGCAACCACTACTCAATCAACACCGATGCGCATCTGCGTCACGCCATCGAGGAACATTGCACCGTTGGTGAGCTCCTGGAGACTGTCCTCCAGCAGCACACATCGGAAGACCACAAGGCGGAGAATTTGTAATGAAGTTAAGGACGTTTGCATTAATCGCGGTTGCGCTAACGCTACTTTCCGGCCGCGCCGATAGTGTCGAGCCATTATCGACACCTGAGCTCGCAGAGCATTGTGCGATTTACCACGAAGACCGGGAAGGCAAGGATGCAATCTTCTGCGTTCGCTATGTGCAGGGCTTTATCGATGGCGCGGTCGCGACCGATGCGCGAGTTCTGGAAAACATCGCGACTGAGTTCGACGAAGACGAGACCTTCTCCGAGCGTGCCGTGCGTAATCGCATTGGTAGCCGCATCAACCGTCGTGGCCCGACCGTCTATGCCGATTTCTGCCTGGGCGAGCCGGACTCACTGGAGGAAGTGGTTGAAAAGGTGGTCGACGATCTGGCCAACCGCAAGGTGCTGGACGAGGACCTGCTGGCGCGTGACGCCGTTTTTTCGACCTTGCGTCGCGAGTACCCCTGCGATCCGGATAGCGATAAATAGGCGAACTCGATGAGCACATCATCCCAGGCAATTACGCGCATGCTGGTGCTGCTGATCCCGCTGGTTGCGGCATGGTTGCTGTGGTCCGGCATTTACAAACCGCTATTGCTTGGGCTGGGGCTTTTCTCCTGCCTGCTGACCATTTACATCAAACATCGCATGGAATACTTCGAGACCGAGGTTTTCGTGCTTCGTTTCAGTCGCCGCCTGATCGGCTACTGGCTGTGGCTGGCAAAAGAGGTAATTAAGTCCAGCCTGGATGTCGCCCGTATTGTGCTGAGCCCGAGCCTTCCAATAAGCCCCCAGGTTGTGAAGATCAAGGCAAGCTGTGCGCATCCGGTCGACCAGGCGATCCTTGCGAACTCGATTACGCTCACACCCGGCACGGTCGCGCTGGACGTTTACAAGGGTGAAATCATCGTGCACGCGTTGACGAAGGCCGGCGCCGACGAGCTTAAGCAGGGCGAAATGGATCGACGCGTCGCGGCGTTGAGAGAGGAATAGCGATGTATTACGCCGTCACAATCGCAACGCTCATCACCATGGCGCTGGCGCTGGTGCGCGCACTTCTGGGTCCAACGATTTACGACCGGCTTCTTGCGGCCAATATGTTCGGCACGAAAACAGTGCTGCTGTTATCAGTGGTCGCATTTCTGTACGGGCGCCCCGACTTCCTGGACCTCGCACTGGTATACGCGCTGATCAACTTTATTGGTGTTATTGCGGTGCTCGAGTTCATTCGAGAGCGGGCAGACAGCGACGACGCACAGTAGAACGCGGACGAGTAAGAATAATAACCATGATTATCGACATTTTGAGCTGGGTATTGCTGTCGCTTGGCGGCGTCTTCGTCTTCATCGGTGGACTAGGCGCATTGCGCATGCCCAACCTGTATACGCGCATGCATGCGGCGAGCCTGACAGACACCATGGGCGCCGTGCTGATCCTCGGCGGTATCATGCTGCAGGCGGGCCTGACACTCGCCACGATCAAGCTCGCGGCCATACTGCTCGTTCCTGCTGCTGACCAGCCCGACCGCGTCGAACGCGCTCGCCAGCGCAGCGATTCTTTCCGGCCTGCAGCCAAAAGAGGGGCCGGTCAGGCCCAGAGAAAAAGCCGAATGATCATCATCCTCTTCGGCGTCTTCCTGCTTGCGCTGCTGGTAATAACGGCGCTCGCCATAGTTCGCACCGATAGCCTGTTTGCAGCCGTCATCCTTACCGGCATCTTCAGCCTGTTGATGGCTGCCAACTTCTTTCTTCTCGATGCAGCGGATGTCGCGTTGACCGAAGCCGCCATCGGTGCAGGCATCTCGACCGTGCTGTTTCTTGGCGCGCTCGCGCTGACCGGCGAGCAGGAACGCGGTGGTTCGAAAAGTCGCCTGCTCGCACTCGGGGTTGTCACGGTTACGACGCTCATCGTTATCTACGCGACATTCGACAAGCCACGCTTTGGCGATCCGGATGCTCCGGTGCACCAGCACGTCGGGCCCTGGTACCTGGAGAAGACGCCGGAACTGATCGACATACCCAATGCCGTGACGGCCGTGTTGGCGAGTTTTCGCGGCTACGACACGCTGGGGGAGGTATTCGTCGTGTTCACCGCGGGCATTGGCGTGTTATTCCTACTCAGCGCTCGTCCCGCTGGCAGACCTGAGGACTTTCAGGCCTCGAAAGTACCCCACCAGGGCCTGCGCCACTATCTCGTTCCGCGAGTCGTTGGACGCATGCTCATCCCGTTCATTTTTCTGTTTGGACTGTACGTGCAGTTCCACGGTGATTATGGCCCCGGCGGAGGCTTCCAGGCCGGCGCGATCGTCGCAGCGTCCATCATTCTCTATGCACTGCTGGAAGGTGAAGCGCAGGCCTTGCGTGCGCTTCCGATGCGAGTTTTGAAATGGCTCGTCGCTGGCGGCGCTCTTCTCTATGGTGCCGTCGGTGTCGCGAGCATGCTGCTGGGCAGCAACTTCCTCGACTACTCCGTGCTGGCTTCTGACCCGATCGCCGGGCAACACATCGGCATCATCCTCATCGAACTTGGCGTCGGCATCACCGTGACCGGCGTTCTGCTGTGCGTGTTCCACGCGTTCGCGGCTCGAGGAAAAGTCTGATGGAATTACTCGGCCTCGTTTACTACTGGGTGTTTGCCATTGTTCTGATGATCGGCTTCTACGCGGTCATCGCAAAGCCCAACCTGATCAAGAAACTCATCGGCCTGTCGATTTTCCAGGCAGCCGTGTTCCTGCTCTATATAACGATGGGCAAAGTCGAGGGTGGCACTGCGCCGATCTTCCAGGACGGGGTTTCCCTGTACTCCAATCCTCTTCCACAGGTCCTGATTCTTACCGCGATAGTCGTGGGCATATCGACCACGGCACTCGGGCTCGGCATCGTCGTGCGTATCAAGGAAGAGTACGGCTCGATCGAAGAGGATGAAATTCAGGAGCGCGATCACCAGTGAGTGGCCTCGCGCACCATCTGCCGGCACTGCAGGTCATAGTGCCGATGCTCAGCGCACCGTTGGTCATGCTGCTCAAGCCAAGAGGGCTCGCGCGCGCGGCCGCAACGGCCGCCAGCCTGTTCGCATTCGCCATCGCCATTGCAATGACGATGGGCGTGCTCGACGGCAGCACCTACACCTATCGCATGGGGTCGTGGCCGGCACCCTACGGCATCGAGCTGGCTGTCGATCGCTTTCAGCGCATTGCTGCTGCTGATCGTTACCGGTGCATCAACCTTTGCGTTGCTCGCGGGACGCCACAGCGTAGACGCTGATATCGACGACTCACGTCAGCCACTGTTCTATGCGGCCTGGCTGCTGGCGCTAGCCGGTCTGTCGGGTATTCCGGTTGCTGCTGACGCATTTAACATCTTTCGTCTTCATGGAGATTTCGTCGCTGGCGAGCTACGTGATCATCGCCGGCGGCTCGGATCGCCGTGCCCTGCCTGCTGTGTTCAAGTACCTGATCATGGGAACCATCGGCGCCACGTTCTACCTGATTGGTATCGGTCTGATCTACCTCATGACCGGCACGTTGAATCTCGCCGATATGGAGCTCCGCATCCACGAAGTTGGCGATCAGAAACCTATCCTGGTTGCCGCCGGCTTCATTACGATTGGTCTGGCACTCAAAGCCGCCGTATTCCCGCTGCACGTCTGGCTGCCCAACAGCTACACGTATGCGCCGAACGCCGTAACGGTATTCCTGGCCGCGTGTTCGACGAAAGTGTCGCTGTACCTGTTACTGCGCTTCGACTTCTTTGTCTTCCAGGGAAATCTTGCCGGTCACGATATCCAGTTTGCCTACTTCCTGATGCCGCTCGCCGTCCTCGCGATCCTCATCGCATCGGGTGTTGCGCTGTTCGAACAAAACATCAAGCGGCTCCTGGCCTACTCTTCGATTGCTCAGATCGGTTACATACTGTTGGGTGCCAGTTTTGTCACGGTGACCGGACTGACTGCCAGCACCGTGCACCTGTTCAATCACGCACTGGCGAAAGGCGCCCTGTTCCTGGCTGTCGGCTGCCTTGCAACGTCATGCATGGGAATGCGGCTGTCGGATCTTGGCGGCGTGGCAAAGCGCATGCCGTGGACGGCCGCCGCTTTCGTCGTAGCCGGGTTCAGCCTTATCGGCATTCCGGGAACGGTCGGCTTCATCAGCAAGTGGTACCTGATCACGGCCGCGCTGGAACACGGCTCGCTCGGCATGGCGCTAGTTGCAGTTCTTGTTATCAGCTCGCTGATGGCTGTGGTCTATATCTGGCGCATTGTCGAAGCAATTTACTTCGCCGAACCCAGCGTCCGACCTTTCGGCCGTGCGCGAAGCACCACCAATGATGCTCGTCGTCACGTGGACGGCCGCACTTGCCAACCTGTACTTCGGCCTCGTTCCGGAGCTGCCGGTAACCCTGGCTTCGTCGGCTGCAGAAACGCTGCTGGAGCATCTGCCGTGAGCGGCAGTGACCTGATATTGCTCGCGCTCGTATTGCCTCTGGCCGGCGCCGTTGGCATTGCAGCAACCAGCCGCATCGGCGCAAACGCGCGCGAAGCTACCACGCTGCTGACGTCGGGAGCGCTGGCATGGGCCGTATGGAGCCTGGTGCCTGAACTGATGCAGGGTGGACGACCATCTTTATTCCTGAGCGAAATCGTGCCCGGCGTAGAGATCGCATTCAAGGTAGAGCCGCTCGGCATGTTGTTCGCGGCATTGGCATCGAGCCTGTGGATCGTCAACTCAATCTATTCCATTGGCTACATGCGCGGCAACAACGAATCGAACCAGACGCGCTTCTATATCTTCTTTGCGATTGCCCTGGCCGCCGCTATTGGTATCGCGTTCGCTGACAACCTGTTCACACTGTTCCTGTTCTACGAAATCCTGACGCTGTCTACTTACCCGCTGGTATCGCACAAGGGCGATGCGAAAACGGTGCGCTCGGCGCGCGTCTACCTGGGTGTACTGTTAACCACGTCGATCGGCCTGCTGCTTCCCGCGATTGTCTGGGTCTATTTCGTCGCCGGAACAGGCACCTTCACGCCGGGCGGCATTCTCAATGGCAAGATTGCCGGGCCAGCCGTTGGTCTCCTGCTCGGGCTTTTTGTTTTTGGCATCGGTAAGGCTGCCGTCATGCCGGTCCATCGCTGGTTGCCGGCGGCAATGGTTGCGCCGACACCGGTCAGTGCGCTGCTGCATGCTGTCGCAGTCGTCAAGGCCGGTGTGTTCACGATAACCAAGGTAATCATCTACATCTTCGGTGTCGACTTTCTGTTTAGCGAACCGAGCAGCAGCTGGCTGGTCTATGTGGCCGCGTTCACGATTATCGCCGCCAGTCTCGTCGCACTGCGGCAGCAAAACCTCAAGCGTCTCCTGGCCTACTCGACCATCGCGCAGCTGTCCTACGTCGTCATGGCGACAGCGATTCTCAAACCGCTGGCAGAGGTTGGTGCGGCGGTGCATATCGTGGCGCACGCCTTCGGCAAGATCACCTTGTTCTTTGCGGCAGGCGCCATTTACACCGCAGCTAAGAAAACCGAACTGCATCAACTGCGCGGTATCGCCAGGCGCATGCCCTGGACGATGGCCGCCTTTACCATTGGCGCACTAAGCATGATCGGCGTCCCGCCAACCGGCGGCTTCGTCTCGAAGTGGTACATCCTCGCCGGCGCATTCCAGGCGGATAATTACGTCGCGATCGCAACGATTGTCGCCAGTACCGCGTTGAACGCGGCCTACTTCCTGCCGATTGTCTACATGGCGTGGTTCCTTAAAGAAGACACGCCACCGACGAAGGAACATGGCGAAGCGCCGTTCGCGGTCGTACTTGCGTTGACAATAACAGCAGCGCTAACGCTCGCGTTTTTCTTTTTCAATGGTCCGGTCCTGGAGCTTGAAGGACAGCTGGTGCGGGGGCTTTCATGAACGACGATAATTCACACTGGCTGACTCGCCCAGCGACCATCCGCAAGCTCTGGTGGGGTTTCTCTATCGTGCTCGCTTTGACCGTCGCTGCTCAGCTGTTCATCTACGTCAAAGGCTACTTTGGTGCAGATGGCTGGTTCGGATTTGGCGCCGTGTTCGGCTTTTTGTCCTGTCTCGCCATGGTGTTGGTCGCCAAAGGACTCGGCTTCTTTCTGAAGCGCAGTGAGGATTACTACGCTGCGGGAGATGACGATGTTTGAGGTGCTGCCACCGGCGCTCATCATGGTCGTCGGCGCGATTCTCATTGGCATCATGCGCGGTCACTGGCGGAGCGTGCTCGTGCTTGGCACCCCGCTACTGACACTGTGGGCTATCTGGCAAATTCCTGACGGCGTCGTCGCAACCGTCAACTTCCTTGATTACCCGATTGAACCCATCGAGGGCAGCCCGCTCCGAAGACTGTTTGCCACGATCTTCGCGCTAATGGCCTTCGGTGGCGGCTTGTATGCGTTCCGACAGGCCAAGTGGTACGAACTATCGGCGGCCTTTATTTATGCGGCCGGTGCAATAGGCGTGAGCTTTGCGGGCGACCTCATTACGTTCTTCCTGTACTGGGAGCTGATGGCCCTGTTCTCGACGGTCGTCGTCTGGTGCGGCGGCACACCGGGTGCTCGCGCGGCCGGCGTGCGCTACGCCATCATGCATCTGTTGGGCGGCGTCATCCTGAAGGTCGGCATTGAAGGCATCGTCATCCACACCGGCTCGATCGACGTTCAGCCGATGCTGGCCACAAATTTTGATACGTGGATGATTCTCACCGGAATACTCATCAACGCGGCGGCACCGCCCGTTTCCGCATGGCTGTCCGATTCGTATCCCGAATCGAGCCCTACCGGCTCCGTGTTCCTATCGGCGTTCACGACCAAGACGGCTGTGCTTGCGTTGATTCTGCTATTCCCGGGCGAGCCCGTGTTGATTGGCATCGGCCTGTTCATGGTGATGTACGGCATTATCTACGCACTGCTCGAAAACGATGTACGGCGTATTCTGGCCTACTCAATCGTTAACCAGGTCGGTTTCATGGTTTGTGCGGTTGGCATCGGCACCGAGATGGCCTTGAATGGTGCAGCCGCGCACGCCTTCGCTCACATTCTCTACAAGGCGCTGCTGTTTATGAGCGCCGGAGCGGTTATCTATCGCACCGGCTTCTCCAAGTGTACGGACCTCGGCGGTCTGTTTCGTACGATGCCACTAACGGCCGTTTGCGGCATTATCGGCGCGCTCGCGATTTCCGGCTTTCCGCTCACCTCCGGCTTCACGACCAAGACCATGATCTCGCAGGCAGCGGCGGACGAGAGCCTCATATTTGTCTACTTCATGCTGGCCGCGGCGTCGGCTGGAGTCTTCCTGCACGCCGGTATCAAGTTTCCGTGGTTCGTGTTCTTCCAGAAGGACTCTGGGCTCCGCCCCAAAGACGCACCCTGGAACATGGCCGCAGCGATGGTTCTTTTGAGCGCACTGTGTATTCTGCTGGGCGTGTTCCCTGAACCTGCTCTACGCGTACTTGCCTTACCCGGTTGATTACGTGCCCTACACGGCCGGCAAGGTTCTATTCTACCTTCAGTTGTTATTGTTCTCGGGCCTCGCATTCTTTCTATTGTTACCGATGATGAAGCGCACCCTTACCATAAGCCTGGATTCGGACTGGCTGTGGCGGGTTCTGCTGTTTCGGACTGCCCGTGCAATCTACTTCGCGGTCGCCGCGCTCGGTACGGCGCTGCAAACTCGGGTTGGCAACGGGCTTGTAACGATGAGAGCTCGGGCTGAAACACACTTCGGTGCGAAGCTCGCCCGAGCGGGTGTCTTCGCTCGCGCATGGTCTATCGGAACGACTGCGCTCTGGATTGCCGTATTGCTGACGGCGTACGTCCTGGTTTACGTTCTGTAACGAAGTGTTGTCGACAACGACGCTCACACCTCATAACGCGCGGTTAATAAGGCGGCGCTAACGAGAACGGGCGCCATTTGGGCACCAGATTGGCACCGTCGCGGTTTGAGAATCGACAGAGTTTATTCAAACGTCTGAAAAAAATTGCGCGCCCGACAAGATTGATTCGGTCGCACTCGCTCCGTTCGTGCGTCTGTCGGCCGACTACGTCAGCCTCGGATCGAACGCAGCGCTGCGCGCCGCGAAGTTCGAACTTGTGACCCCTGACTTCGGAGGGCGGGCGTCAGTCCTTTTCGCCTATGGTGACGCAGAGCCTCTTCCAATAGCTCGATGACGGCTCGGTCCTTCGGCCGATCTGTCGCTTTCTTTTGCCGAATCAGTTCCTCCAGATTCGAGAACACGAAATCTCCCGATCGTCATAGAGACTTCGGAAGACAGGTGCAACAGATCCTCGTATCGATCTTTGTCACCAATAAATCCCAGCACATCCAACGGCCCTGCTCGAGTCAGGAGCAATAGGTGCCCGCCCGCCAGGATATCTTCCTTGGTAGGCTTGATCGTAGATTGATGCTCTCGATAGTGGGCATCGAGCTCGTCGAGGGCGAGGTACAAACGACTAGCGTTGTCATCGCTGATCCGAACCAGCGCGTCGAGATCGAACGTTGTGATGGGCGCACCCTGTATTACGGCCGCTACGCCACCAACAACGATGTACTCAACCTCGTATTTATTGAGAAGCTCGAGTATCTCGCGAAAGCTGGGATTCATTGTGCGGCCGCAATGAGAGGAAGAAACCGATTCTTGACTCCAGTTCGGCAAGTCGCTGCTCGGGAGTTAGCGTGGCAAACCACTCAAGCAGCGAGCGGTCGTGTCCGGCACCGGAATCTGATTGGACGGGCGTTTTGTACATCCAGGGATTGTATCACTTGGGGGATGGCGCGCCCGACAGGATAACTTGAAACAGCCTGAGGTCTGTTTCAACCCTGCGGGCTTCGCGGCTACGCTGCTCGCATCAAATCGCTAGCGCAACCGAGGTCGACCGCAGCAACGTCTACGCCAGAAAACCTGATCTTGACGATTATCCCGGCAAAATGGATCCTAACGCGGTGCATTTTCAGTGAGAAGAGTTGGCCTATCCCCTCAGGAATCGTTAGGAAAGCGCGAAGATCGGCGAATCCCGCTCCGCCCAAATTCCATTGCGCTCGGGCATCCGTGAGGCTGTTCCGGGGCCCGCATCACCGGTACATTGCTGAATGTAATGCGACAGAACGAAGGTACGTTGGGCGTTGCTACGATGTGTGTCGGACTGGCACAGGGCATTACTACTGCAAATGAGCGCCTGTAGTCACGCTCGATGACTCTTCATATTCATAGACAGGCATATCTGGCGCTACTGTTCTGCTGAGCGTAATATGCTCTATTACCTTAAGGTTACCTGCTGCAGCGATAACAAATATCAGTCAATGCTGTACGCGGTTTGCATACGACAGTGAGAGAGCTAAGTGGAAGCTATTCCTTTTGAGGCATATCTATTACCTGCGCTGCTCGCACCTATTTTTCTGGCTTGGGGTGCGGGTCGCTTTGTAGATGGAGCATCTGCTTTATCGTATAACCTGGGTATGTCGCCTCTGCTGATAGGTGTTTTGGTGATGGGTTTTGGAACTTCATTACCCGAACTGTTGGTATCGCTGTTTTCATCTGTTATGGGCAACTCCGGACTATCTCTGGGTAATGCTTATGGCTCCAACATAATTAATATTGGCGTCGTATTGGCATTGGCTGCTGTCATGAGTCCGGTGATCGTTCAGAATCATGTGGTAAAGCGGGAGTTGCCGTTACTGATCTTGGCCACGGCTATAACGGCCTTTCTTGTAATAGATTTTGAGCTGTCGCGCAGCGATGGATTGACGCTGCTGGCTCTATTCGTGGTGTTGGCGGTTTATCTTATCCGGGTGTCCTTGCGCGAGCCCCCAAAGCAAGAGGACTCCAGCCTTCAGAACAAACTCGAGAAGCGCACCATATCCCTGGGCAAGAGCATTAACTATCTGGTTGTTGGTCTGGCCGTTATCGCACTATGTTCTGCCGTACTGGTTTGGAGTGCGAGAGGTATTGTCACCAACCTAGGGGTGAGTGAACTGGTCGTGGGCGTGATTATACTTGCGCTGGGAACCTCCCTGCCCGAACTGGTTGTGATTGTTGTAGCCGCCAAGCGTGGGCAGCACGAGCTGGCCCTAGGTAATGTGATCGGCTCAAACTTGTTTAATACCTTAGCTGTGGTCGGTACCGCTGGCCTTATAGCGCCCGCTGTGTTGGATGCCGAACTGGTAACCCGAGATCTGCCTGTGATGTTTGCCTTTACCGGAGTGCTTGTTGTAATGGCATATGGGTGGGGCCGCCGCACAGGTGTGATCAATAAAGCAGAAGGCGGTGTGCTGTTGCTGGCCGTTGCATGCTACTTGGCCTACCTCGTTTACTCGACTCCTATCTTCGCGTGATAACAGTTAGCGTATGAGTGTCCGCCACTGGCTGTTTGCCTCCAAGTCCGTTCGCAGAGTCAGCGCAACTCGAAACTAGCGCTCACGAATCCTCCAGGCGCGAACCCGAAAACTCTAAGTATTTGAAAGGTTGGCATACCCGACAGGATTGATTGAACGGCAGCCGCGCTGCCTCGCCTTCGGCGTCTGTCGGCCGACTTCGTCGGCCTCGGATCGAACTTGTGACCCCTGCCTTCGGAGGGTAGCGGTCAGGTCATTCAAACACCCCGTTACCCGCAAGAATCGGAAGTCGCGGTATAAAACAGGCACTGAGCGTACCCTTGCTCAGCTCCAATCAGAGAGCGTGGTTGACTTTCTCTCTATATAACAGATACTTAAAGTTATACCGCAAACTGTTAAAATTGCGGTATAATTCTTACCATGAGAGATATTGAATACCTACCAAACAGCCTGTCAGTGCAGTACAGCGAGCTGATGCAAAACTGCATCCGGCCAATCTCGGACGGATCGAATCTTTCCTTCAAGTCAAAAAAGATCAACAACAAACGTTATTGGTACCTGTATATCAGTGTCGGTAGCACGCGCAGGGAGCATTACCTGGGTGAGGAAACGCAGGAGTTGCTTGATCGAATTGACGACGAAAAAGCGCGCTGGGAATCCGACACCGATGATCGAGAGTTGAGACAGCGACTCGTTAACATGCTCATAGGCGGCGGGATGACCGCGCCGAGCAGAGATGAAGGAAAAGTCATCTCCCTCCTTGAGCGGAACGGTGTGTTTCTTGCCGGTGCTGCTCTGGTGGGAACCTTAGCATTCAGGGCATACGCGAACATGCTGAGTGTCGTCTGGGGCAGCGATGCAGGAACACAGGATATCGATCTTGCGGCGGACAACCGCTACAAACTCGCCTTACCGCGACCCCGAACTTCCATAAACCTGCGCCAGTTAATTCTGGACAGCGGTATGGGCTTCTTCGAAGTTCCGGCACTGAATCGCAAGCAACCGTCAACCTCTTTCAAGATAAGAGGCAGAGACTTTATTGTGGACGTTGTTGCGCCAATGAAGGGTCGCGAAACTTTGAGGCCTGTTCATCTCACCGAATTTGGAACCTATGCGTCGCCGTTACGTCATCTTGATTATCTGTTGGACGATCTCCAGCCCGCTGTTTTGCTGTACGAGCACGGGATCATGATTAACGTCCCGGCGCCAGGTCGCTTCGCGATACACAAATGCGTAGTCAGTCAGAAAAGGCCTGCTGCGCTCGCAGCTAAAGCGTCGAAAGACCTGAGCCAGGCCGAGCAACTGTTTCAAGTCCTGCTTGAAAATCGCCCTTCGGATATCACACTTGCCTACGATGCAGCGAACGCCCACGGCGATGCTTTTACCCAGAGCTTGGAAGACGCCCTTAATCTAGTAGACAACAAAATCGCCCACGATGTACGGGCCCTGCTGGCGAAACACAAGAGCTAGCAAGAATGGCGCGCCCGACAAGATTGACTCGAATCGCCTTGGGGCGATTCCCAATACTTGCCCCTGGCGAATGGCGAGGTCCACCATACCCCCAATACCAGCCGCTCGAACGGCTGCTTTCGAGGTATCATTGAGTTCCGCGAATGACCCAATGCGGACAGAATAAATTCGTCTATTCTTACTATGAGTCTGTGAATACGATTCAGGAGAAAGGCGATGCTACGAATACTGACTGGGATATTGATTCTTATAGTTCCGATTGGGAGTTTCGGCCAGTCCGACGAGTCCACGAATCCCAAGGTAAATTCACAATATTTCAAGGGTACGATCGCGGTTATTGGCACTGGTGACATGGGCGATTCGTTCGGCCCCAGGCTCGCAGCGCTGGGATATCAGGTCATCTATGGATCGAGAAATCCAACGAGTGACAAGGTAGAAGCGCTTGTCGCTTCGACGGGCCATGACGCCACCGCCACGACACAAAAAGCAGCGGCACAGCAGGCGGATGTTGTGCTGCTAGCCATACCTTGGCCAGCGATGGAAGCGGTTGCACAAAATCTCGGCGATCTTGGTGGCAAGGTCGTAATTGACATGTCCTGGCCTCCGGCCGACGTTGCAGAGGACGGTTACGCCCGAATTACGATTGAGACGTCGGCTGCGGAGCTCATTCAGGGCTGGAATCCCGATGCGATGGTTGTGAAGGCGTTTTTGACTGTGTGGTCGCACGTAATTGATGAGCCGTCATCAGCTGGCGGACCTGTGAGCATTCCCATTGCTTCGAATTACCGCTACGCAAAGGAAATTACGGGACAGATTGCTGCAGACCTGGGTCTGGATCCAGTCGATGCTGGTCCACTACGTTTCGCGAGAAATATCGAGGCGCTGACAGAGCTCGCATTGGTACCCTGGTATCAGGGACGTGAGGATCTTTGGAATATTTATTTCCAACGTTCGAACTTTGTCGCATGTAACGGGTACGAGGGCGATGGAGCTGACGAAGAGACCACGCCAATTGTGGATGCCGGTAACCTAGCCGTCATGCCGAGTACGCAAACGTTTGCCAGATCATGCGCGGACTAAACCGCCGACATGCGGACGTCGACGCGCTGAGGACAGTTAATCCTACTTCCTTGTCTCAACAACAAGAACGGTGAAGCCGATGGACCAGGATGTACCAGAAGAGTTAATCGAGGCGGGACGTGGTTATGAAGGCCTTTTTGTACCAGCCCTTTTTGAAGCGTGGACTAAACACCTGGTTGACGGTGCGGGTGTCCGGGAGGACTCGCATGTGTTGGACGTTGCGTGCGGAACTGGCGTACTCGCACGTAACGCATTGGCTCGGGCAGGCGCAAATGGTCGCGTAGTCGGAGCTGATCCAGCACCGGGCATGTTGGCTGCAGCAAAGGAGATAGAACCTGGTATTGAGTGGGTACTGTGCAGCGCGGAGGCATTGAGCGTCGATGATGGGAGATTCGATTGCGTTGTTTCACAGTTCGGAATGATGTTTTTTCAAGACCGGCAAAAATCAACTGACGAAATGTTTCGTGCGATGAAGTCAGGTGGATCTCTTGCTGTTGCGGTATGGAGGTCAGTCGAGCATAACCCCGCATACGCAGACATCATCTCGGTTCTGGAAGAGCACGTTGGAACGGCGGCGGCGGATGCATTGCGACTACCGTACAGTCTTGGCGACGCTGGCAAAGTCATCGCGGTATTGGAATGCAGTGGATTTACGGACATCAAGATTGAAGCAAAGACCGAATCCGCGAGATTTCCAAGCTCACGACAAATGGTCGAGGCGGAGCTTCGAGGCTGGCTACCATTGTTCGACATCTTCCTCAGTGAGGATGAGATAGACAATGTTTTGATTCAGTCCGACAAGACGCTGGGCAAGTATGCTGCCCCCTCCGGCGAGGCGGTGTTTCCAACGTCTGCTCACGTCTTCACAGCACGTAAGGGTTAGCTGGACCTGCAAGGTACCAACTTCGATTCTAACGAAGTTCAAGCGGCCGCTTTTGGCCGAACTGAGACGGTCGCCTGGTTCAGGGTATAATTTCTGCTGTTGACCCAAAGGCGACACTCAGGCGCAGTGCTTGAAACGGCCGCTTTGACAGCCACTGCCAACTCAACGCGATGGCGATGGGTGCAAATCACGCCCTCGCTACCAAATGATGTATGGCGGACCTTGTGAGGGCCATTCTTTATTTGAAAATTAGCACGGTCTGAACTTGCAGAGCCGTGCAGCGGCGCGGGGTCGTTTCGAGGCCGGCGAAGCCGGCCGATATAACTGAGCGGCTTCAGCGGCGAAGGCAATCCTGCCCCCGCTATCGAAAACGCGTGGGGCCCTTGATCGGGAGTGGCGCGATCTTCCCGACGAAAAATCGCACAACTACCATCCTACTTGACTGCAGTAGCATTGACCGTACCGCTTCTTAAATCCGTTGCCGACCGAAACCTCGCAGTGGCGTACATAACCGAAGGGGCACTGGAGTGTCTGCGGCTCTATTGAAGCCAACGGATATGAAGATCTTTGTGGCGCACAACCTGCGACAAAAACCAGTACGATCAGTCCACTAAGGGTTCGCAGCCCGGCTATTTCCCGAAGGGAAGAAGCTATGCTCTTCTTTAACTCTCTGACTCTCATTTCAGCGTCCTCTGTGATAAGCGATCAGCGTCGCGAATACCAGCCAGCCTACAAATGGCTCGATGAAACATCTCGATATCGATAGCAAAGTTGTCTGAAACTTGGTTCAAATTTTCCTACGATTTATCTCCAACGTTCGCCAGTCCGCGAAAGTAAGCTAAAATCAACTGCTTGAGCGGTATGCCGAGGGAGTAGCTAGTAGTGTCGAGCTCCGACGACTCGATTCGGATAGGTGAATGGACGGTTGAACCTGAACTCGACCGCATTACGTGCGGAAGCGTCCGCAAATCGCTACGTCCGCAAGTGATGGAGTTGCTGCTTTTCCTTGCTAGCCGCCCGGGAAAGGTGTTCAGCACCGATGAGCTTCTGATTCAGCTGTGGCCTAACAAGGTTGTAACAGACGGAACGGTCTACAACACACTGGCGGAACTTCGAAATGCGCTGGCTACTTCGGATGATACGCAAACCTATATTCAGAACATTCCCAAGAAAGGGTATCGACTAGTGGCTCCCGTAGTAAACGCGGTTGTAAGGCCGCAGCGTAGTGAGCCGCCGCCTGCTGCTGATTTAGCAGAATCAATTCGAATATTTCGGCGAAGCTCGGTAGTCGTCTCGGGCCTGGCTGTGACCGCTCTGTTGTTCATTGCAGTGCTGGTGGCGAATCTGACGGGAAGGTCGCTTCTAGAGGATGAAAATCAAGGTGACGCCGATCCGGTCCGACGCCTAACCATCGAGCTGCCACGCAAGTTACTCGATTTCCGAGCGACCTATAGTCCCGTCATTATATCGAAGGACGGGCGCCACATCGTATTCAGTGGAGAACAAGAGACTGCATCACTGATCTTCACCCGCCCGATTGACGATTTTCAAGTTACGGCAGTTGAAGGAACGCAAAGATCTGCCGGAGTCTTGGCGTTGTCTCCGGATAGCAACTGGGTCGCGTTCGTCGACCTGGTGGATGGTCTGTTAAAGAAAGTGCCGATATCTGGTGGAGTTCCAGTCACGCTTTGCGATCCAGGCGGGAAGATTTGGAGCATGACCTGGGGGCCGGACGGGAACATTGTGTATGCGAGCTCGGCTCATACAGGACTAATGCGAATAGCTTCGTCAGGAGGCGTGCCGAGCCAGCTCACAACCCCAGAGCACGGCGCCTTTCACAAGCACCCGAATTTCCTGGCAGACGGCAGTGCACTGTTTTTTACCGTCGGTGAAAGAGGATCGACCAGTCGAAAGACCGACAGAATCTCTGTGTTGTCGCTGGAGTCCGGCGAGGAGAAGGACCTAATAGAAGGCGCTTCTCCCCAGGCAGCCCACAATGATTTCCTAGTCTACTATCGTGATGGTACGCTCTTGGCCGCCAAATTTAATTCCGATAGCCTGGAGATAACCAGCGAGAGTGTTCCGATTGTAAACAATGTTCACTACGAGGATCTCGCACATTTTAGCCTGTCGACTGACGGGACCCTTGTCTACGTTGTCGATGCCAATCTGAAGCCACGGAACCTGGTATGGGTCGACCGCAATGGTGCGCAGACGACGATTCCGATCGAACCGAGGCCGTTTGCGCAGCCCCGCATTTCGCTCGACGGCGAGCGAATCGCAGTCGTAGTTGACGACATTGCGGGCGCCGACTTGTGGCTATATACCCTGAGGCGCGGCACCATGAGCCGCCTGACCAACGACGAGTCCCGCGAAGCCAATCCGGTATGGAGTCATGATGGTTCGTTTATCGTGTACTCTTCGAATCGTGTCGATGACCTGTTTCGGGTAACGACTGACGGAACGACATCAGTCGAGCAGCTGACTGACAGCGACAAGTACCAGTTTGCTTACTCGATAACGCCGGACGATCGGCAAATCCTGTTTGCAGAAGGCAGCAGCAATACGTTTCCATCGGACATCGCCCTATTGACCCTCGACAGCGGAGAACCAACCAAGGTACTTCTGAATTCGGAGTTCAAAGAGTTTCACCCGGCAATCTCACCGGACGGTCATTGGCTTGCATACGTCAGCGATCGGACCGGCGGCGAAGAGGTATATGTGCAACCGTTTCCAAATCTCAGCGGCGCGGCGACCCCAATCTCCATCGGAGGCGGCATTCAGCCGCGTTGGAGTCCGGACGGGCGCGAGCTCGTATATAGGGGTCCGTCGGACCTGATGATCACTGATATTACAACAGAGCCGGAGTTTCAGGCAGGACGGCCAGAGCCAGTTCTGAGCCTTGACGGCTTCTCGAATTACGATTTGGGCAATTTCGACATTTCACCGGACGGCAAACGATTTCTAATGGTCAAGTCGGCGACTGATAGCGATTTTCCGGTGAGTCGCGTGGTCATCGTTCAAAACTGGCTCGACCATGCAGCCAAACGGATTGCTTCACGCTAAGGCGACGATCAACGATGTCCGTTAGCAGCTAATTTGCCGCGCCTGTTCGTGGTGATATTGGACCGCATGCCGTTCTGGATTACTTGAGGCGAACTCGGTGAGACGCTGTCGGAACAGCACAAATCAAGCCCCCGCTACCATACCTCTTTCCAGTCGATCAATTGACCCTCTTGGAAGCACGAGGCAGTCGCGCAAGGTTATGCTCTACCCCATCGCCTGAAAGCGGACATTCGGATTTCGCGGCCAAAGGACCGCTTTTGGCCGAACTGAGACGGTCGCGAGAAAGATGAACGGGCGACTGCTAACGGTGAGAGCGGACGCTCAAAGCCAGGTTCTTGAAAATTCAGTGGTTGAACGACTCTTAAGCGGCGCATAGCCGCCGGTCGAACGATCTGAGTTAAAATGTCGGCTGATGACCCAAAGGGGACGGCCACTCAGCAAGGCGAAATACAATGGACGCATTCCTCGCAATTGCCGATATGTTAAGGGCGTTAGTCCAGCTCCGGTATATGTTCGCTGGATTAATCGTTGGAGCACTTTTTAGTCAGATATACACGAAGTTCGATCAAAGCGCAGGCGACGATGCTGTGTACTTGATCGCCGCAATTGGTGCTGTTGTCGGCCTTGTCTTCGATATACGCCGCGGTCTCAAAGCCTGAATCGACTGTTCGCTTTTGGCCGAACTGAGCCAGTCGCGGTTCAACCAGATGAGCGGCTGGTGTGCGCTCGAAAGCAGCCGGTCGCAGGATGATGATTCAAAGCACGTGATTGAACGGACAGCCCCATATTGGTTGATTCTCACCGCGGCCCTTTTGCCGGTGTTCGTTTGCTTGTATGCCTACGTCCGTATCGCTGCCTTATCGGAATCTCCGCGCGTATATTTTGGACTCGTCCCAGTTTGGCCAGTGGTTTGTCTCGCGTCCTGGATCATCCTACTGGGCGTGCCAATCCACTATGACTCTTTGAATTTAGCTCTACAGCTCATTTCATATCTCACTGGAACCCTCCTGATTTTCTCAGTATCAGGATGGGTACTAGCAGGCGACAAGACAAAAGGCTCAGCATCGGACGACCAAATCAGCGCGGGACTCCGAGCTGGATTATTGATGATCGTCCCAGCGATCATTGTTATGGCGATAATGAGCTGTGCACTGGCAGGATACTGTCTTTAGTCACTTGTTGAGCGGCTGCTTGTGGCCGTGAGGCGACGCTCTAGATATATCGACTCATGCCTAGTCGTTCGAGCTAGGCCGAACAAACATGTGATCTTGAAGCGGAACGTTCACACTAAGTGTCTTAATGGCCGCACGCCAGGTACCGTCAGAACTGGAGGTCCACATCGGATGTCGGATTCCGTCTTGCTGGAAGCTCCAGGGCCCTGAAAGGCTGCCAACTTCATCGTCATAGGCGCCAAACGCGTATGGCTCACCCTTTGCATCGAGCCTAAACCACAGGATGCGTTCGCCGCCAGCAAATACCTCAAGACGCCCTTGATCATCGAGGTCAAGACTAATCGCTGGATCACGAGCGGCAATCCTGTGGATCGTGCGATAAAGGTGTGCGCCGTACCAGCGTAGTTCACTTTCAATGAGCTCTTGCGGTACATCCTCGATATTTCCTGATCGCCGTAATCGCCAGTTCTTGTCCCCATTGATGACCCTGATGAGGTGAAGATCCCGGGCGGTTGTTTCAATTCGAAAGCGAGGCTTCTGGAAGTCCATTGTAATAACCGCATATACAACCGTTGGCTCGTTAACGCGGTTCTGTACCGAACCATTGATGGTGTTTCTCAACTCCGCCCAGGCCTTCCTACCGCCAAGCGCCTCGAGCATTTGCTCAGCTGCCTTGTTCGCGGCAGACACATCGGCTCCATTGGTGACAGTTCCCAATAGCGAAAGCAGGAACACAAAGGTGATCGAAGCAAAAATCGTTTGTCTCGATGTAAAATTTCTTGAGTTTAGTTGTAGTGGCATGTCTAAGCCTCGTTGGATCATTGAGTGTCTGCTTCGCGATACTGCCTATTGAGGACCCAAAATGTCGACCAATGTTCCGCCATTATATGGAAAAGGCTGATTCGAAATGGATCCTGCGACCGACCGCTACTGGCCGTTCTGAGACGCTCGTCAGGAAGCCGACCGAGGGGCTGCTTCGCGTCGCATAGCAGCCGCTCGAAAAAT
>CAVXCW010000009.1:0-172119 GCA_963760325.1 uncultured Gammaproteobacteria bacterium
GCGTGCACGTTCAGATCCATTCGCCAAATGCGGATCACGCGTCAGCGCTTCTTTCCAGCCGTGGTTAGCCAGTGCCTTCACGAACGGCAGCGTCGCATTCGTCAACGCAAACGTACTGGTACGCGGCACGGCGCCCGGCATGTTCGTGACGCAGTAGTGCACGACATCATCAACAACGTAGGTCGGTTCCGCATGCGTCGTTGGGCGACTCGTCTCGAAACAACCACCCTGGTCAATCGAGATATCGACCATGACCGCGCCCGCGTTCATGTCCTTGACGTTCTGTGCGGTGACGAGCTTCGGCGCAGCCGCACCGGCAACCAGCACCGCGCCGATAATCAAATCCGATTCCACGCTGAGTTCGTCGATGATGTGCTTCGTCGAATACACCGTGCGAACGCGGCCACCCCAGACGTCGTCTAGTTGTCGAAGCCGCGGCAACGAGCGATCGAGAATTGTGACCGCAGCGCCGAGGCCCACGGCCATGTCCGCCGCATTGGCACCGGCAACGCCGCCACCAACGACCAGGACTTTGGCGGGCCTGACGCCTGGCACGCCGCCGAGCAAAATGCCGCGGCCGCCGTTTGCCTTCTGTAGCGCGAACGCACCCGCTTGTATCGACAAGCGCCCCGCGACTTCCGACATTGGCGTCAGTAACGGCAATGAACCGTCGTCGGCAGTGACTGTCTCGTAGGCAATCGCCGTCGTACCCGACTTAACCAGCGCCTCGGTTTGTGCAGGGTCCGCTGCGAGGTGCAGGTAGGTAAACAGGAACTGGTCTTCGCGCAGCATCGTGCATTCGTTTTGCTGCGGTTCTTTGACCTTGACGATCATCTCGGCGGCAGCAAACACCTCTGCGGCGGTGTCGACCACTTTCGCACCGGCGGCCTCATAATCGGCGTTACTCATGCCGATACCGACGCCGGCATTGCTTTCGACAACGACCTCGTGGCCATCATGGACGAGCTCGGCAACTCCCGCCGTCGTCATGCCAACGCGGAACTCGAGCGTCTTGATTTCTTTGGGTACTCCGACTTTCACAGGCCCTCTCCCTTCCCGAAACGGTCTTATTGTTGCTCTACAATACAAGCATTATTGCGGCATTTGCTTGCGATATCGCGAACCAAACGACCGAAATGTGGCATATTCTGCTACCTATAGCGCTCTTTATGCAGGATTCCGCCATGGCTCTCGATCGATACGACAGATTAATTCTCGACGCACTGCAAAAGGACGGGCGCATCAGCAACGTGCAGCTCGCCAACCTCGTGAGCCTCTCCGAGTCCGCCTGCCTGCGGCGAGTACGCGCACTCGAAGAATCTGGCATCATCGGACGCTACGCCGCGCTCCTGAGCCAGCCCAAGGTCGGGCTGTCCGGCAACGTATTTGTGCACATCGGACTACACCGCGAAGAAGAGAGCGAGCTTGCCGCGTTCGAGGACGCGGTCCGTAATATTCCTGAAGTCATGGAGTGTTATCTCATGACAGGGGAATTCGACTACCTTTTGCGGGTCGTAGTCTCGGATATGGCGGACTTCGAGCGCTTGCACCGGGATGCGCTCACCCGTTTGCCCGGCGTCGCCCGCGTTAACTCCAGCGTGGCCATTCGTACCGTACAAAAGAAAACAGAGCTGCCACTACATTAATCTGATGCTTTTCGCCCAATCAAAATCGACCGATTCGCTATCCGATCGCTATCAAAGCGTTCGCGGCCTGACGTTATCCCTCATCGCCGACCTGCGACCGGAAGACACCGTGGTGCAAACGATGCCGGACGTCAGCCCGACGAAATGGCACCTGGCGCATGTCACGTGGTTTTTCGAGCGCTTTGTACTCGAGCCGTATCTCGAAAACTATTCGCGCTTCGACGACCAGTATCACTACCTCTTCAACTCCTATTACTACTCGGCAGGCCAAATGCACGCACGGCCGAAACGCGGCCTGCTGTCACGCCCGACACTCACGGAAATTCTCGACTACCGCGCCTACGTCGATACGGCGATGCATCAGCTCTTGCATACGCACGGCACCGATAAAACCGTCGTTCAGGTCACGACCCTCGGCCTGAATCATGAGCAACAGCACCAGGAATTATTGCTGACCGACATCAAGCACGTATTTTCGTGCAATCCATTACAACCGGCTGCTCGTCCGACGCTGCCCGAACCAACCGACTCGCCTTCATCGGCGTACAGCTATTCGAAAGGCGCCAGCGGCATTCACCGTGTTGGCGCGACCGGCGATGAGTTCTTTTTCGACAACGAAACGCCGCGTCATGACGCCCTGCTCCACGATCACCAGATTGGCGATCGCCTGGTTACGAATGCGGAATACCGTGAGTTCATCAACGACGGCGGTTACGCGGCATCCGAGCTCTGGCTGTCGGATGGCTGGGCGGTTGTACAGGAACGCAAGTGGCAACGACCGATGTACTGGGACGAGTTGCTCGAGACCGAATTTACGCTCGGCGGCCGTCGCGAGATCGTGGACAACGCGCCCGTCTGTCATGTCAGCTATTACGAAGCCGACGCATTCGCGCGCTGGGCTGGTGCCCGCCTGCCAACCGAGTTCGAGTGGGAGCTGGCTGCCGGCGAGCAAACTTCCACAGGGAATTTGCTCGACTCCGGTTACTGGCATCCTGTCGCGGACAGCGGCGCTCAGTTTTTCGGCGACGTCTGGGAATGGACGTCCTCTTCGTACGCACCCTACCCGGGGTTCAAACCGCTCGAAGGGTCTCTCGGTGAATACAACGGCAAATTCATGTGCAATCAAATGACCGTTCGCGGTGGCTCCTGCGTAACCTCGGCGAACCATATCCGGGCGAGCTACCGAAGCTTCTTTTACGCGGACGCTCGTTGGCAATTCCTGGGAATCAGGCTGGCAAAGGATGGCAATAAGTAATGGATAGCGAGATTAACGAGATCGTCGAGGGATTGAGTCAACCGCAGAAGACCATCTCGCCAAAATACTTCTATGATGAGAGAGGCTCTCAGCTCTTCGACAGAATCACGGAGCTGCCGGAGTACTACCTGACGGACGCTGAACTGGAAATCATGCGAGTCAACGTCGACGAGATGGCGGATCTTATCGGCAAGACGGCGAGCCTGATCGAATTCGGCAGCGGCTCCAGCCTTAAGACGCGCATCCTGCTCGAGCACCTTGTCGACCTCGCTGCCTACGTTCCTGTCGATATATCGGAAGATCATCTGTGGACATCTGCGCAACAACTGCGCAGCGAATTCCCGGACCTGGACGTGCGGCCGGTGGTTGCCGATTTCACCAAGACGTTCTCGTTGCCGACACCGACGATCATGCCGGTCAAGAACGTCGTTTATTTTCCTGGGTCCACGATCGGTAACTTCGAGCACGATACCGCGATGGATCTGCTGCGTGTCATGCACGAGGAGGCCGGTGACAATGGCGCACTTCTTATTGGCGTTGACCTGCAGAAAGACGCTGGGGTTATCGACCGCGCTTACAACGATTCGGCCGGCGTCACCGCGGAATTCAATCTCAATATGCTTCGGCACCTGAACAGCAACTACGGCGCCAACTTCGACCTCAACACGTTTGAGCACAGCGCGACGTATGACGAGGACAAGGGTCGCGTCGTGATCGAGCTGGTCAGCCAGGCAGAGCAAACGTTCGAGGTTGGTAACACCGAGTTCGAACTGGCTGACGGCGAGACGATACTCACCGAGTATTCACACAAGTACACGCTCGACGGTTTTGCCGAGATGGCCCGGAACGCCGGGTTCGCTGTGGAAAAGGCGTGGACGGACGCGGAGCAGCTTTTCAGCGTGCAGTACTGCGTCCGTGACTAGCAGGATTAACGGGGACATTCCTGATTCATTCTATTTTTCCCGGATTCAATTCGGGGACATTCCTGATTTAATCTATTTTGCAATTTGGGCGAAAATCCAGATTAAATCAGGAATGTCCCCGAAGGGCACGAGATTGAATCAGGAATGTCCCCAAAGCCCGGAAGGGAATCAGGAATGTCCCCAAAGTCCGTCCGCTACGTCGGCGGCGGCACAAACTCTTTCGGCGCCGCAGAGCCGCCGGCAAAGAAGAACTTCTCCATTTCGGCCTCGAGGAACTTGCGCGCATCCGGCTCAATCGGCGACAGCCGGTACTCGTTGATGAGCATGGTCTGGTGGCGAGCCAGCGTTGCCAGGCTTCCTTCGATACGTTGTCATAAATACGCTGCCCGAGATCACCCGGGTACGGCGCATAGTCGAGGCCCTCTGCCCCTTCTCCCAACATGACACATTTAATTGTGCGTGACATTGCTACTCTTCTTTAGTTGATCGATTGTTTAAATGATTTAGTAGTTTTCTTACCGGGGCCGCGATTCCGCCTGGCGGTGTGTCGTCAAGGCAGTACCAGGTTGTGCTGTCGCTGTCGGCTACTGTACTCAAAGGTGGGTCGACGCGCACGAGTATCGGCTGAATATCGAGATCGTAGTGGCTAAAGCTATGCCGTAGTGTGTGCCACGGCTCGGTCGCGGTGGCGGCCGTGTTCAGCTCATCCCTGCACCAGCCTTCGATGCTGCGGTCGCCCAGCTCCGGCAAGCTCCAGAGCCCACCCCATATGCCAGCCTCGGGTCGCCGCTCCAGGTAGACCCCTTCGCGGTTCTTTGCGATGAGCATGGTCGTCTGCCGCAGCGGCTTTTCCTTCTTTGGCTTTCGGCCCGGATAATTGGAGACCGAGTTAGCCGCAAATGCCTTGCAGTCGTCAATCACCGGACAACGGTCGCAAGCCGGGCTGCTGCGTGTGCAAAGGGTGGCGCCAAGATCCATGATTGCCTGCGTGTACGCGCTGGCGCGCTTCCACGGCGTTCGGCGTTCCGCGAGCTCCCAGAGTTTCTTTGTTACTGCCGTCTTACCGGGCCAACCGTCTATCGCGTCATGGCGAGTGAGAACTCGCTTAACATTACCGTCAAGAATCGGGTGTCGCTGATCCAGCGCGAGCGACAAAATCGCACCGGCGGTTGACTGCCCAATACCGGGCAACGCCATCACGTCATCGATGTTCGTTGGAAACACGCCGCCATGATCCGTCGTGATTACTCTCGCAGCACGGTGCAGGTTCCTCGCTCTTGCGTAGTAGCCGAGCCCCGACCAGTGATGCAGTACATCATCCATCTCGGCAGCGGCCAGCGCCGTGATGGTCGGAAAACTGTCGACGAAGCGCTCGAAGTAGGGAATGACTGTCTGCACCTGCGTCTGTTGCAGCATGATTTCCGATACCCAGACGCGATACGCGTCTTTGGTCTGTTGCCACGGAAGGTCCTTGCGCCCATGCACGTCGAACCACTCGAGCAGTCGCCCGGAAAAGCTAGTCAATCGGCAATCCCCGGGCGATCGCTTCGATTCGGTCTATTGCATCACCACTTTTATTCCTGAACTTCCGCTTGATCAGGTAAGGCCCAATGCCGGGCGGCACCCAGAAGTCAGGCTCTATCAGCAACTGGTAGGCAACGACCGTGCCGCCGTCTTCGGCGACGAATCTCCAGGTTTCCTTGCTCAACCTGAAGTCGCTGACCGCCGGGTTCGCGACAGCACGCAGCTCCTCGTTGAGCTTCAGTTCGACGTGGCCCTGGCGCACGAACGACTTGCAGAAAAACAGCAGGCAACCCTGGTTGCGCACGTAATATCCGGGCCGGCCGTATTCGTCGGCGGCGATGTCTCGCGACTCGGCAATGGCGCTGGAAAACTGCGTCGACAGGTCCCATTGCCGGAACACCTCAAAGACCTGCGCCACCGACGCATCGAACCAGACCTCAGACAAGACGGAATAGCGGCCTTCGTGATGCTCGACATTGATGCTGCGCAGCTCAGCGGCGGTGGCCGTACCTGCCATCAACATCGCGGCCAGTATCGGCAGGGCGATGAGCCTCATCAATCGAACAGGTCCTTGAGCTTGTTCTTGAGCTGGTCTTCGACGCTCTCTTCCTCAGGGACGTCTTCGGGCTCACCTTCGGCGGGGGCATCTTCGGCCGCATCTTCTGCCGGTGGCGCTTCCTTGTCGCCGCCCAGGAGGCGGTCGAGCAACTGGTCTTTGATCTCTTTCTCGACGCGCTTGCGAAGCAACTTTTCTACGTCAGGCTTGACGCTCGGTGAACTCAATGGCCCCGTGATCTTCAGTGGAATAACGGCTTGCGTGAAGTCCGCCAGCTCTTCCTCCGTGACATTCTCGAGGCCGTCCGGACGCTCCAGAACTCGTGCCGTCAAATTGTAGTTCACCGTCGCCGCGGCGAGATCAACGTTGCCACTTCCGCGCAGCTGCATGAAAGGCAACTCGGCAACCAGGTCATCGTTGCGCATCACGCCGTCTGTCACCACGCCGGTCGCGCTTACCGAACTAAACTGCGTGCGCGGTGGCAGCACGGGTTTTGGCGCCGCACTCCCTTTAATGAGTGCTCGTGCACGCCGCAACTCGTACCAGATATCGGTTCCCTCGTACGCGCCGTCACTCAGTTCGAATGACATGTTTCCAGCAAGGCTTTTCTGGACCGAGCCCATATCATTGCCACGCCCGGTCAGCTTGAATCCGCCGGTGATGGTGCCCGTAATGTTTTCCTGTTCGAACATCGCGCGTGCAAGATCCGCGAGGTTGACGCCCTGGATCTTCTCATCAACCGAAAGAACCGGCGTCGCTCCCGCCGCATCGATACGTACGTCACCGCTGTAGCTGCCCCCGAACAAGTCTGCCGCTATCGGATTGAGACGAAGACGTCCGTTCGCGGCGTTCAAACCAAGCACGACATTCTCAAAAAGCATTCCACCAAGCGAGGCCGTTGCAACGCGGAGGTCACCGCGGGCGTTAAGCGGCCGAATCAGGTCCGCGGGAATCTCTACCGGCACAGATTCGCTTGAGTCGCTCTGGCTCGCCTCGCCGGCGGGCTCCATGTACCGGCCCAAATCAATCTGGTCGGCGCTGAGATTAAAAGCGTAGGCACCATTGTCACTTAGTGGCACCGAAAGCCTGCCTTTGAAGGTCGTGTCATCCAGCTTGATCGTGACATCGCTTAGCTCGATGAGCTCGGATTTGACGGCGACCCTGGCGTCTACGATGACTTTGCTGAGTGCCGACGGGTCCGCGGTCTTCGGCACCTCGATTTCGAGCAGGCTCATCAGGCTTTTTGGCGAAAATGCATCTACCCTGAGCGTAGCGTTCGGCTGAACCGCTTCGGCATACGAAAATGGCTCGACGTCTGCCTTCATATCAATACCGAGTAACGTAAGCGACACCGGTTGCATCGCTACGCGCTGCTCTTTCGTTTGCACCTCGATGCCGTCGGTCTCGAACGCCAGGCGGGTCGGCGAGTTTGCGATACCTTCAATGACGCCCGCGACAGTCAAACCATCGACACTAACCAGGCCTTCGTCCAGGTCAAAAGACATCACGGTATCCAACTCGATGTTGCCGCTAATTGCCGCCGGCTGCAGGTCGAACGAGAACGAACCTTTGGCGGGCACGGGCCGGCCGTCGTCCGACACGCGTCCAAGGTTCATGTTCATATCACTTAGAACATAGGTATCGCCGGACTGCTTGTCTTCATACGTAACCGTTGTATTGCTGACGTCGACGCCCGAAATTTCTATCGCAGCGCCATCTCCTGCCTGCGACTCTGCCTGCGCCGGATCTTCGTCAGCCGATAAGTCGTCCCAGTTGTTGCCGCCTCGGCGATCCACCTGGAGGTTGAGCGTCAAGGCCTCGAGTTCGGCCGTGTTGATCGCGATCTCCCGGCGCAGCAGCATCGGCAGCAATCGAATACTGAGCTTCGCCCGGTCAAACTCGGCGAATGGCTTGTCACCAAAACCCGGCGCATTGCCGAGCGTCGTGCGCCCGACCTCTATCGCAAACCACGGGAAGAGTGACAGGGACACGTCCCCCTCGATTACCAGCTCCCGCCCGGTCTGTTTGTTCACCGCTCCGGCGATATCCTCACGGAAATCGTTGGCGTCGAAAAACAGCAAAAAGAAGACAGCTCCGACGACGAATACGGCGACAAGCGCGACGATCAGCAAACCTAGAATCTTGGTAATTCTGCTCATTTCAAAGCCTTTGGTGGGCAGGCAGCTAAGGGTATCAAACTGGGCCCGGTTTGGTCGTATTCAAGCCCCGGCGAGACGACTCCCGTCACAAAAAAACCGGGGTCGAACCGAGGTTTCAGCAAAACCTCGGTTCGACCCCGGTTTTTCAGGCAGTTGTTACTTACGGCACAAATTAACTCCGCCGTTCATTGTCGAGATGTCCACGCGACCATCGCCATCGCCCTCGGTAAAACTCAAGCCCCAGCCCGGCGTGTATTTGCTGGTGCGCGTCGCCTCCGGCCCGAAACAATTCCTGATGCGGCCATTGAAGGTGCTGACGTCGATTTTGGCCGAGACGTCACCGACCAACTCAACGTCGACGTCACCGTTAACGGTCTCCGCAGAAAGCTTGCCGCCCTTGCGCAGCGTCGACTGGAATATCAACTCACCGTTAACCGTGCTCAAATCCACGCGATTGAACGAACCCTCGTCAATGATGACATCTCCGCTCACCGATTCTGCACTCACCGTGCCGGCAACACGGAACAGTGTCACGTCCCCGGACACGGTGCTGGCCTCCGTCTCGCCATCTTTGTTTTCACCACTGACTTCTACGTCACCGCTAACCGACTCCGCCATAACATCCTCTCCAGCCGACTCGGTCGTGACGTCACCGCTGACCGTATGCAGGCGCTGCTCGCCTTTTACGTCGGAAACATCGATGTCCGCGCTAACGGCCCCCACATCAATCGAGCTGTTTTGCGGGACACTAATGTGCAGGTCACTATCGATTCCGCGCCCACCTTTTCTGGGCACTTTCACCTTGATCGTGATCTTGTCGTCATCGCGCTCGAAAATCAGCTCTTCAACATTATTACCCAGGGTGCCGGTCACTTCGACCTGACTACGCGACCAGCCACGCACAGTGACCGAACCCGCGATGTTGGAAACATCGACCTGGCCATCGGCCGCTGCATCGAGCGTCTTATCAACCTCTTCCGCCAATACGGGCGTGGCTAACAGTACAGCGAGCATGATTGCGGTTAGTTTCTTCATCATCGTTCTCTCTCAAATTCCGGTTGGCAAACGCCAACTAGATATCATTCCTCATCATTACGTTTCTCGTCAGGCCGCCGACACGACGAAGCACCGAAAGCTCTTCTCGATACGCCATAAGCAGCTTGGACTGTAGTAATGCGTTATTCGGCTCTTCAGCGAGCGCCAGGTTAATCTCGTAGATCGCCGTTTGTACGAATTCGAGGTTGGCCTCGACCTCGGCACGCGACTCTGGCGAGAGCCTCGCGAGTTCAACGTCGAGTTGTGCGGCAAGCTCGGCGCGCGCATCCTGAAAGTCGGGGCCGAGATTGTAGCGACCACCAAACGACGTCTGCTCGAACATAAGCTCCGGTGTTACCTGCGTCACAGGTTGCTGCTGCCCCTTTACGGTCACATAGGTCACCGCCGACGATGCGCCGACCAACAGAACGATAGCCGCGGCCTGCGCAAATACGGGCGCCCAGCGTTGGCGGCGCGGCGACTGAATAGCTTCGGCAATGCCCGGCCAGAGGTCTCTCTCTGGCGCTATTTCAGTAGTGAGCCGACGGGCTGTCGCCACCAGTTTGTCGTCATTCATGTCGGTCATGCCTCGAACTCCGGGTCATCCAATTGTTGGCAGAGGAGCCTGCGCGCGCGATGAAACTGCGCTTTGCTCGTACCTGTCGCAATACCTAACATCGTGCCGGTCTCGTTATGGCTATAGCCATACACGGCGTGCAGAACAAACACATGCCGGGCGCCGGACGGAAGTCGGTTAACGGCGTCCGACAAATCTCGTAGTTCGCCGGCATCGTCCTTGATAAACGACAACGTCGACGTGTCCGAAACCGCCTGGATTCGGTCCTGCTCCCGCTTCGCCTTTCGAATTCGCCCAAGCACCGTGTTGACGGCAATGCGATGCAGCCATGTGGCAAACGCGCTGTCGCCACGGAACTTATCGAGCTTGTTCCAGGCCTGTATAAATGCGTCCTGTGTGCAATCTTCCGCTTCGCTGACATTACCGGTCATCCTCAGGCACAAGCCGTAAACCTTGTCCAAGTGCATTCGATAGAGGGCCTCAAAAGCGCGGGCATCGGACCGCTGAGCCCGCCTGATACACGCAGCCTCGTCCGCGACTGTGTCTATATTGGTTACCACCATTTCAGGACTATAGTCGCTGCTCTTCACGGTCAAAAGCGCTGCCAAGTGCTTTTTCTCCCCTTATCGTGACCTTTGGATGCCGGTGCGTCCGAAATGGTTTAAAGAGCGGTGAACTGACCCTGGCAAAAAATTGCCTCAAGCGACTGTCTTTTCTCGCTTTTCTGCTATTATGCGATCTGCCCGTTACAAGCGCAGCCGTCACTCGGCTCAACCGAAGAACGAAAACAAAATATGGCACCCACAGTTGCTTGTCCGTATTCAGCAGAAATTGATGAAACCACGGGCAAGTTGCCACCATCGGTTTCAGTTCACTGATGTCCGGGCACTCCATTCTTTACCTGGGCCGAGGCGAGTTTGCCGCCGACTATCTAAGCGAGCTGCAAACTCTGCCTTGTTGCACGATGTTGACCCGCAGTGCTGCTTTGAAACTACCCGAGGATGCCGCCTTTGTCGTTGACATCGTTTTTCTTGAGATCGGACCCACGATCGCGCAGTCGGGCCAGTCTCTCAGCAGCGTAATTCAGTCACTCAAGCCCTACCCAGTCGTAGCGCTAACAAAAAAAGAACACGAGCACCGCGGGATCACCGCGATAAGCGCTGGCGCCGAAGCCTATATTTGCGTCGACGACATCACGGTCGAAGAGCAGGAAGCGCTCTTTGACCATGCTGTGCAGCGCGGCCTCCTGAAACGCAGGCTGTCGGATACCGACATGACCGTGTTGTCCATTCTCAAGGACATTAATGACGGCGTCATCATCGTAGACGACGCGGGCCACGTGCTCGACATCAACCCGGCGGCCCGCAGTATTCTCGGTCTCGGGCCGCGGGTACAACCTGACGCTGCCTGGGGGCAGACTTTTTGCTGTATTGACGAGAATGGTGACAACTACCGGAACTCTGCCGCATTGCCGCTGGCACGTGCGCGCAGCGGTGAGAAATTTGCAGGCCAGGTCGCCATCTATCGTACGCCCGAGCAGTCGGATACGGTGTTGAGCCTCAACGGACAAGGTCTGTTTGACGGCAATCGAGAACTCATAGGCGGCGTCATTACATTCCGCGACATTACCGAGCTCACTCGCAAGACATCCGAGCTCGAAAAGCGCGCGCAGTTCGATGAGCTGACCGGGCTGGCCAATCGCAGTCTTTTTACGGAACAGCTGGCACGCGCCGTCGGGCGAAGCCAACGCAAGTCCGCGCCGCTCGCCGTTCTCTTTATTGACCTGGATCGATTCAAGTCGGTTAACGATACGCTTGGGCATGATGTGGGTGACGCACTGTTGCGCGATGTGGCAGAACGTCTCAGGAGCAATCTTCGAATCGGCGACTTTTCGGGCCGCTGGGGCGGCGACGAATTCCTGGTCTGTCTCGAAGACTTCGGGGAGGCCGCCAACGCGGCGGCGGCCGCGCAAAAACTCATGCTTGTGTTGTCGGAGAAGTACGAGATCGATGACAGCGAAGTGTATGCGACTCCGAGCATCGGAATCGCGATGTACCCTGAGTCCGGTGACAACGCCGCGCGCCTGATCAAGGCCGCGGACATCGCGATGTATGAGGCAAAGAAACGCGGTGGCGATCGCTTCCAGTATTACTCCAGCGCCCTCAACACAAAACTGGCACAGCGCGAAGAACTCGAGATCGGGCTGCGACACGCGCTGCTTCGCGACGAGTTCGTGCTGCACTACCAACCGCGCATCGATGTCGCGAGCGGCCGCTTAATTGGTCTTGAAGCACTGCTCCGCTGGCAACACCCACGCTTCGGTTTGCTGGCACCGACGCGGTTCCTGCCGATCCTGGAGAGCAGCGGCCTGATTCACTCGGCAGGCGAGTGGGTGATTGCCTCGGCTTGCCGGCAACTTGCCGCATGGCAACGTCACTTCGAATTGCCCGATCTTTCGATCGCGATAAACCTGTCGCCGCAACAACTGATGCACAGTCGGCTCGTGCAGGCGGTCGAAAAATCACTGTCGGACACGATGCTCGATCCCGGCTGCATCGAGCTTGAAATAAGCGATGGCGACATTGTTCACAAGCGTAGCGGCGAACTCGAGACAGTACGTGCGCTACGAGAACTCGGCGTGCGAATTTCACTCGATCATTTCGGCACGCGTGATGTGTCATTCGAATCCCTCGATAACGGCTTCGTCGACAGCTTTGTTCTCGACCAGTCGTTAATTTCCGATATCGGTGAGAACAACAGCCATCAACGCATCGTTCGGGCCGCCATCGCCATGGCGCAGGGCCTCGATATCGAGGTGGCAGCCGAAGGCGTCGAAACCATGACGCAGCTAGAGTTCCTGAAGAGCTGTAACTGCGACCTGGCACAAGGCTTCCTGATCAGCAAGCCGATGCATCCTGAAAAAGTATCCGCGATCCTACGAAGCGAGATCGCCGGCACCGGCCTGCTCGCTCGCGGAATGCCGTAACTCACCGCCCACCTCACCACCTCACTACGGTGTCGATCTGCGACCCACCTTCTTCCCCAGCGGCGTCGATCGCGGGGTATATCTGTACGAGCGGCCCTTGGCCGCGATCGCGCGCAAGGCGCGCTCCTACAGTTCGTCAGCACCGCCGCTGACCGGCCGCGGCGCGAGGTCTCCTGCGTTGGCGGAGTTCCACGAGCGTCGTGCGAAGCGCCGCGACGCAGGACGCCAGAGCAAGCGGAGCCCGATGTGAGCGAGGCAGGACGCCGAGCGAGCTTGAAGCGAGAGGAACTCCCCAAGCGGAGACCTCGATAGCAGGCCGCAGTGAGGTGGTGAGCATCTGTAATCCGCCGCCGTGCTGCACTTCCAGCACGCAGCGAATTGCCCCTCGTTTTCCTCGCCGCATTTCTTGCATCGCCAGGATGCGAACGGGCTCTCCGTCTCCACCGAAGTAATTAGCTGCGTAGCTCGGTCGAAGTCGAGGTCGTTAATCACCCAGATTTGCGGCCACGTTTCGACGAACGGCATTTCGCCCACGATGGAGCCGAGGTGCTGGTTACGAATTTGCGTTGGAATCCCTTCGGCCGCAAGCAGGTTCTTGTAGTGGTTGATCGTGATCAACGATTCTGACGAGGTCAGTTTCTTCATTTGCCGATCAATGATCGTAAGTACGGTTGTGGATCGTCGTCGCGCTCCAGCACTTCGACGAGTGCCGAGCCTACGATCGCGCCGGCCGCATGCTTGCCAACCGCAGCGACATCATCAGGCGACCGAATGCCGAAACCCGCACACACGGGAAGCGAGGACAGCTCTGAAACCTTGTCGAGGTAGTCGGTCAAGTCAGCGGGCAGTCCGGCGTCGCCGCCGGTTATCCCCGTGATGGTTACGGCATAGACGAAACCTCGCGATGCGTCGCAAAGCGTGCGCAAGCGGGACGCGGGAGTCGCAGGTGTCACGAGCTGGATGAGCCCAAGGCCTTTGGCTTCGAGCGCAGTCCGGAGTTCCTCGCTCTCCTCGAACGGCAGGTCCGGAACGATGAAACCGCAGACGCCCGCCGCTAACGCTCTGTCGGCAAGTTCTTCATAGCCAAATGCCAGCAGCGGATTCAGGTAAGACATCATGACCAGCGGTGCGTCGATTTCGCCTTTCGCGGAGTCGAGCTGCTCGAAAATCCACTTCAGGCTGACGCCCTGCCGCAGCGCCTCGAAGCTCGACCGCTGGATGGTCATTCCGTCTGCCATCGGGTCAGAAAACGGAATCCCGAGTTCGACCACATCACCCACGGACGCGATCGCTTTCAACGTTTCGATAAAACTATCCGGCCTGGGGTAACCCGCCGTGATGAACGGTATGAGACCGGGCCTGCCGGATTGTGTCGCAGCGTCGATCGCTGCGCTGATGCGTTCATGCGCTGGCATGATGTCGAGTCCTCGCCGGGTACTTCGTCAGAGTCGGCATATCCTTGTCACCCCGGCCCGAATTGCCGATCAGTATACGGCTGCCCGGGTGCCGCTTTGCATACTCTCGCGCGGCGGCAAACGCATGCGACGTCTCAAGCGCCGTCAATATGCCTTCGCTCGCGCACAGCTCTTCGAGCGCTTCGAGCGCCTCATCGTCCGTGGCGGAAATATACTTCACACGGCCGGTCGCCTGCAGCAAGGCATGCTCCGGACCAACACCCGAATAATCGAGGCCCGCCGAGATCGAGTGCGTTTCCTGCACCTGTCCGTCATCGTCCTGAAGAATAATCGTGTAAGAGCCCTGCAGGACTCCCGGCGTTCCGGTGGCGAGCGTCGCCGCGTTCTGTCCAAGGCCATCACCCGTTCCACCCGCCTCGACACCAATCAGCTCGATGTCATCGCCAAGCAAGGGATAGAAAAGACCGATTGCGTTTGATCCACCGCCGACGCAGGCGAACGCCACATCGGGCAAGCCTCCCGCGAGATCAATCATCTGCTGCCGTGCTTCTTTCCCGATAACCGACTGCAGCTCGCGCACGAGGTATGGGTATGGATGTGCCCCGACTGCCGAACCCAACAGGTAATAGATGCCTTCGGGATCCGTTACCCAGGTTCTGAGCGCCTCATCGATTGCTGCTCGCAGCGTCTTGTCACCCGACTCAACCGCGACGACCTCGGCGCCGAGCCGACGCATGCGATCAACGTTCGGAGACTGACGCTCCATGTCAACGGCTCCCATGTACACAGTGCATGGAAGACCGACGCGTGCACAAGCGGCCGCCGAAGCGACGCCGTGCTGGCCGGCCCCGGTTTCTGCGATGATCCGCTTTGCACCGAGCCGCTTTGCAAGAATCGCCTGGCCAATTGCATTATTGATCTTGTGCGCGCCCGTGTGAGCCAGGTCTTCCCGCTTCAGCCAGACCTCGGCACCCCAGCTTTCACTTAGTCTTGGTGCAAACGAAAGCGCCGTGGGCCGACCGACCCACTCGTGCAGCTCCTTCTGGTACTCCGCCTGAAACGATGCCTCGTGCAAATGCTCGTGCACACCCTTTTCCAGTCGCTCAAACGCGGGCACCAGCGTTTCCGGCACATAACGACCACCGAACGGGCCGAATCGGCCGCGCGCGTCGGGCAATTCACCTCGAATAGCCGCGTCGAGAAGTGCTGATGCCTCATCGGCTTGCAGCAATGCACTCATAAATTTTTCTCCGCGGCGTTCGCCGCACTGATGAACTCTCTTATTAATGTTGAATCTTTTTGGCCGGGTGACGACTCCAAAGCACTGGATGCATCGACACCAAACGGCCTCACCGTTCGTATTGCCGCCGCGACGTTGTCGGGACCCAGGCCACCCGCGAGAACCATCCGACCGCGGCGCGCCAGCGCGGCCGCCGCAGACCAGTCAACCGTCTCGCCCTGGCCGCTTTTCGGTCCTTCATAAACGTAGGTCGCGATTGTATCGGGCCGGGTCTTGCCTTCCCTGTATACAGGCCAGCACTCGACATGCGCAGGGATATCCAGACCGTCCAGATCTTCGACGTCAGTCTGCAGCACATCAGGCTCAAACTGCTCGAGAACGGCGAGCCAGTCATCTTCGGTGGGATGCATCATAACCGCAACTCGCTTCACGTGACGCGGCACGATATCGCTGATCGAGCGCGCGATCCCGGGTGTGATCTTGCGCCGCGATTCCGCGAACACGAATCCGACCGCGCCTGCACCTGCCTCAACCGCATCGGCAACGTGTTGTTTCTCACGTAAGCCACAGACTTTTACAAACACGCTCATGCAGCCACCCGCGCGCTGCCGGCATCTCGCATATCGGCAATCAGTGACGCCGGATCGTCGCTTCGCATTAACGCGGTTCCGACCAGCGCGGCGCGGTATCCATAGCTCGCAACTTGCGCCGCGTCGGCAGCCACCTTGAGACCGCTCTCGGCAACACAACGCACTGGCGGCAACAGCGGCGCGAGGTTTTTCAGACGCTCACTGTCTACTTCGAGTGTGCGGAGATTTCGAGTATTGACGCCAAAGAGAAGCTGGCCTTCCTCGGCGCGCTCAAAATCAACGACGTTGTTCAACAACTTCGATGAACGAACGAGATCGTCCTCGTCGAATGACTCGAGCAAGACGAACATGCCGTGTTGCCAAGCGGCATCGAGCATTTCTCGCAGCTTTGCATCAGATAGCATCGTTGCTATCAGCAATACGCCACTTGCCCCTGCCTTGCGGGCTTCGTGCACCTGCACGGGTTCCACCAGGAAGTCCTTGCGCATGACCGGTGTTCCCGGCACAGCGGCCGCGACCTCGGCGAGATGAGCGATGTCACCGTCAAATCGACTCGGCTCCGTAAGAACGGATATCGCCAGTGCACCTCCTTCCGCATAGCGCATTGCCCGGCTGACGCGATCATTTTCGCGTGATTCGAGCACGCCCTCTGCAGGCGACCGCTCTTTGATTTCGGCGATCACGTCGAAGTCGCCGGGTAACAGCGGAACGACCGGCAAATCGAAGTCAGCCGATGAAAAATTCGGCGATACGGCGGCAGCTCGCTCTGCACTTCCCGCTGCCATGATTTGCAGAAAGTCACTCATCCGCTTTGGAAATGCCCGGCCATCTTCTTGAGAAGTGCTTCGGCACGGCCGTCGTCGATCGCGGCCGCGGCCTGCCGGACACCATCAACCGCGTCTTTCGCTACACCCTGAACCTCGAGCACCAGCGAAGTGCCCATCAACAACGCGTCCCTGTGAGCGCCCTTGTCCTCGCCGGTGAAAACCCGGCACACTTCTTTGGCATTATGTTCTGCGTCCCCGCCTTCGAGTTCACCGGGCTGGCAGCGACTGATCCCGTACTCTTCCGGCGATCGCTTCGATTCGGTGACGAGCCCGGGGCGCACGTCGTACAGCCAGAAATCGCCCGCCGGCGTCGCCTCATCCCATCCCGGTTCGCCATGAACGACGAATGCGCGCTCGATGGGCATGCCGGCAAGCGCATCGGCCATCAGCTTGGCGGCATGTTTACTGTACGCGCCGATCAGCTGGAACGGCGGAGCGGCCGGATTGGTTAAGGGACCGAGAATATTGAAAACGGTTCGTACCGACAGGGCGCCACGGATCGGCACCACGGCCTTCATCGCCGGGTGATAGGCCGGCGCAAACAGGAAGGTAAAGCTCGTCGCGTCGAGGCAGCGCACAGCCTCTTCTTCCCGCAGCGGCAGCGGCATGCCCAGACACTCGAGCATGTCCGCACTGCCAGAGCGGCTGGAGACAGAGCGATTGCCGTGCTTCACGACGCGCGAGCCACACGCTGCCGCCAGAAGGCCCGTTCCCGTCGACAGATTCAGGCTTCCGGAGCCGTCGCCGCCGGTACCGACAGTGTCGACGGTCGGCGCACCCTCCGGTATCTGCGGATGCAATGCGAGTTCACGCATTGCCGTGGCAAAACCGCGTATTTCCTCGGCCGTTTCACCTTTGGCGCGCAGACCCGCGAGCAGCGCGCCAGCGAGGGCGTCGGGCAGCTCTCCTTCCGCAAGCTGGTGCATCAAGTCGTATGCCTGCTGCTCCGTAAGCGAATGACCATCGAGCAGGCTGTCGAGCAGATGGCTGTATTCCTTGCTCATTGCTCAACGTTCCCTGGTTCGCCCATGCGCATGAAGTTCACCATCAGTCGATCACCTTCGGGCGTTAACACGCTTTCAGGATGGAACTGTACGCCTTCGACGGGCAGCGTCTTGTGCCGCACGCCCATAATTTCGCCGCGATCGGTTCGTGCCGTGACTCGCAACGAGTCCGGCATCGAGCCTTCCTCCGCACACAACGAATGGTAGCGGCCCACCTCAAACGGATTGGATATGCCTTCAAATATCGATAGGCCGTCGTGACTAGCCATGGAGGTCTTTCCATGCATCAGTCGATCCGCACGGACAATCTCGCCACCGTAATGCTGCACGATGCTCTGGTGTCCCAGGCAAACGCCCAGGACGGGAACGCGCCCTGCGAAAGCGTTAATCATGGCCAGCGATCCGCCCGCACCCTCGGGCCGGCCGGGACCGGGTGATATCACGAGGTGCGTCGGCGCCAGCGCGAGGGCCTCGTCGACACTAATGGCATCGTTTCTATGGACCATGACTTCAGCGCCGTGTGCCGCGAACGCCTGCACCAGGTTATAAGTAAAGGAGTCGTAGTTATCGATCAGCAACATGCGTACAGCGTCGAAGCTCTGCTTGTTTTCCATTACAAGCCCTCCCCGGCGATTTCCAGGGCGCGTCTGAGTATGGCGCTTTTGGCCAGCACTTCCTGGTACTCCTTCGCCGGAACCGAGTCGGCGACGATACCGGCGCCGGCCTGAAAACTGTACTCATCGCCGGAGAACACCAGCGTTCGAATCGTAATGGCCTGGTCCATATCACCGCTGAGGCCAAAATAGCCCGCCGTACCAGCATAAAGGCCCCGGCCGACTTGCTCCATCTCTTCGATGATTTCCATCGCCCTGACTTTCGGTGCGCCGACGAGCGTGCCGGCGGGAAAGGTCGCTGCGAACAGGTCGAACTGATCGAACCCTTCGGCGAGCTCGCCTTGCACACCGCTGACGATGTGCATGACATGGCTATAGCGTTCGATAGCACGATACGGATCAACGGTTACCGAACCGGCGCTCGCGACGCGCCCCAGATCATTTCGGGCCAGGTCAACCAGCATCACGTGCTCGGCTGCCTCTTTCGGATCCGCCAGCAGCGCCGCTTCGTTCGCAACATCTTCATCGCGCGTGGCGCCTCGTGGCAGGGTGCCCGCGATGGGCCGCAGCGACGCTTTATTATGGTTAAGCTTCACCAGCGCCTCGGGCGACGAGCCGACGACCTTGAGATCATCGAAATCGAAAAAGAACATGTAGGGAGACGGGTTCAGAAGACGCAGCGCACGATACACCTCGAACGGCGAGACGTTGGTCCTGCCACGAAACAAGACGGACAGGACGATCTGGTAAATGTCACCGGCTGCAATGTACTCCTTGCATGCATTTACGCGCTCTGAATACTCTTGCTCTGTCAGGCTCGCCTCGGCGGGTGAGATCGACACATCCCGGCTCGTCGTCGGTATCGGTCCGCGAAGCTGCTGTATCACCTCCGCCCTCAGCCGTTGCCGATCCTCTTCCGGTCCATCATGCAACAAGGCCACACGACGCGTCAGGTGGTCGAACACCAGCAGAGAAGAAGGCGCCACAAACGCCGCATCCGGTACCTTTACCTGCGGGTCTGTATCGTGAGGCAAGCGTTCGAACAATCGCACCACGTCATAACCCGACACGCCGACAAGACCGCCGGCGAAGGGAAGATCGTCATCGGGCATCGGTCTCGGGGCAAACTCCAGAACATGACGCAGCGCTTCCAGGTATTCATGCTGGTTTGTCGGTCTTGGCCGCGACTCGCCATTAACGCGCATTGACGCTGCGTCCATTCGCACTTCCACGGCGTCGCCGAAGCCAAGAAACGAATACCGAGCGAGCCGTTCACCGCCCTCGACGCTCTCCAGCAGAAAACGCGGCCGCATTGCCTTTAGCTTCAGATAGGCCGACACCGGAGTGTCCAGATCGGCGGCTATGTCAAATGGTGCTTGCATTATTAGTTCTCAGGTCAACGCCGCTCTCGCACATCCTTGTGCTTCGCGGCATAAGGCCGTCCATGGCAACGCCGCTCTCGCACATCCTTGTGCTTCGCGGCATAAGGCCGTCCATGGCAACGCCGCTCTCGCACATCCTTGTGCTTCGCGGCATAAGGCCGTCCATGGCCAAAAAAAAGCCCATCCCTGTTTTCGGCAGAGATGGGCTTTTGATCTTGCGTTGCTCAGCTAAAAGTCAGCCAGCCACCCCCTCTCTTGCGGGCAGCCACCACCAGTTGTTTGCGATTTGAGCATTCATGTGGCCGAGTATTACCGCCGGTCCGACGTCCCGTCAAGTGACGTGGACAATCAGAGGTCGTACAGGAGCGGCAGGACCAGCGAAAATCCCAGCCACATGATAAGCGTGAGCGGAATGCCGACTCGCAGGAAGTCCGCGAACTTGTAGCCGCCGGCACTCATCACCAGCAGGTTGGTTTGATAGCCGTAAGGGGTTGCGAAGCTCATATTGGCGCCAAACAGCACGGCAAGGATAAAGGGCTCCGGACTGACGCCAAGCTGCTGAGCGATGCTGATCCCGATGGGCGTGCCGATGGCCGCCGCGGCATTATTCGAGACGATGTTAGTCAGGATGGTCATCAGCATCAGGAATGCACTGAGGACCACGGGCGCGGGCAGCCCAAAGGCGGCATTTACGAAACTGACGGCGATGTAATCCGCCATGCCGGTGCCCCGCAGGGCCGTGCCCAGCGCAAGCGCAGTCACGATGATCATGACCACCGGTATCGACAGCGCACTTGCCGCATCGCGCCAGCCCAGGCATCCGGTCACGATCATCAGGCCGAGGCCGACCAGGGCGCTGACCGAAATTGGCATTACGCCGGTGGCGGCCGCAAGCACAACCAACCCCATGATCGTGAGTGCGCGCTTGGCATGATGCGTTTGCGGGAGATTCGTGGTGCCATCGAGAACCAGCATCGACCCGCTTTCTTTCAAGTTTGCGATGGCTTCGCTGGTGCCCTGGACCAGCAGGACGTCGCCGGCACGCAAACGAATCAGGTTCAGGTCACCCGTAACCTGCGAGCTGGGTGCACGAGCACGATGCAGCGCAAGCGGCAACAGGCCGTAACTGGCGCTGAATCTCGCCGCTGCCAGGCTGCGCAGGTGAAGCGGCGAGCCGCGCGTAACAACCACTTCGGCAAGCTGCTGTCCTTGCGCTTGCAGCGGCGTCTCTTCATCAACCGGGTGCTCGATATCGGAAATATTGAAGAGCGTTGCGCCAAGCAATTGCTCATAGTGTTTCAGGTTCTCGGGCGAGTCTTTTACAAACAGCCTGTCGCCCGGCTGCAGTTTCACGGACGGCAATTTCGCAAGAAACAGGGATTCAGTGCGCTGAATCTTGTCGATGCGAAGATTGCCATCGGCCTTCGCAAGGACTTCGGAGAGCGACTTGCCGTCGGCGAAACCACCCTCTTTGACATGCAGCTGGGCGCTGAAAATTCGTGGCGAGGTATCCGCCATTGGTGTTGTCCCGATCCGGTATCAGGCGTGGCGCAATCAGCCAGAGATACACAAGAGCAAATCCACCGACGATCACGACAGGTAGCACAAAGTCGAACAAGCCAAATTCGTGTATGCCCATGTCATGCGAAATACCGACAACCAGAAGGTTGGTGGAGGTTCCGATTGTTGTCGACATGCCGCCGACAATGGTCGCGAGACCCATCGGCAGCATGACACCCGACACCGGAAACTTGGACCGCAAGGATGCGCCCACCAAAATCGGCATCAGCAGCACAACGATAGGCGTATTGTTCATGAAAGCGCTGAGGATGGCGCCCGCGACCAACGTCGTTAGCAGCGCAAGCACCGGTCGCGACGACCATGCCCGCCCGACGACAGTCGCAAGGGGTTGCAGCGCGCCCGTCGTTTCGAGGGCCTTGCCAACCATCATGAGAACACAAATTGTAACGAGTGCTTCGTTACCAAAGCCCGCGAAAAACGCGACTGGCCCGAGCATAACCTCGCCGTTCTTGACGTAAGGAAAAAGCTGAAACCCGGCGACGAGCAGCGTTAATATGACAAGCGACGATGACTCAAGCGCTATGTTGTCACGCGTAAATAGAATAAGCGCAACGACCGTCAATATGAGAACGGCTATACCATGAGCGTCAGGTGTTATCGGCTGCAATGCGTTCCCTCAATCGATCGCTCCGGCAAACGGCCATTGAACTTATACTAGTTCATACCTGCTTCGCAATCCGCCCTGCGTCGATGTTAGATTGCAGGATCGCGATTAGGCGCTCGTAGAAGCGCCTGAATTCGACGACGTTCCAGTGCTTTATGTCGACCTCCCGTCGAAACGACAGGCAATTCGCGCAGCGCAGGATCGGCAACAGGTCAAAGTAGCGTGTATCCGCCGGTCGTCGCCGAGGAAATATGTCCCATACAGACATTGTTATCAGGTTGCGATGTCGAAGCGCCGCGCCGTCGACAGCACGTTGCCAGCGCAACCTCATTTCTTTGCCGCCGGCATGAATGCTCGCACCCGCCAGATCGACCGCCGGACAGTAACCTCGTTCACTGGCAAGTGCCCTTGATCTCGCGCGCATCGTTTCGAAGATGAAATTTGCAAGTTCCTCAAGATCCTTAAGCGTCTGGAATACAGTGGGATCTGCGCCCCGGTTTCGCACCAGCTCTCCCCACCCGCATATCGACACCGCGAGGCGCCGATTGAGCCAGCTGTCATATTGCATCGCCCGTGAAGGCCACGCCTGCGCGTCGTGCAACGCGTCGCCGCGATCAACACAGTCACGTAACGCCGCCTCGAGCGCGCCAAGGCGGATCTCGCCACTGTGAGTCTGGAAACCTGACACGTCAACCTGCATCGGAACCCAGGCGGAGTCTTGCGGCACCTGCATACCGGTGGAAGACAGTATCGCGTCGGCATTCTCTTCGACCAGAAGCGGGCAGGATGAGGTGACGACGGTCGGCACCACGACGCTGACAGGCGTGAAATCACGCATTTCCCAGAGGTGCCCCCACAGGCAGGCCTCGTTCTTGAGTGACGGCGTCGCGCGGCTGTCGAGGACGAAAAACATGGCGACTATCTTGCGATTCCGGGGCATTCCCGGCTTGCGTCCTTACTGGGCAGCCTGTTGAGATTTTCGTCCCAATTTTACACTTCCTCTGGCGCGTTTCACTCTGCGGGTGTACCGTTTGCGACCTGAGCCCCGACAGGAACCGCCAGATGCCCTCTTTTGATGTAGTTAGCGACTTTGATGCACACGAAGCACGCAACGCCGTCGACCAGGCCAATCGCGAAGTCACCACTCGTTTCGACTTCAAGGGAACGGGGTCAAAGTTCGAGCTCGAGGAACAGGTCATTTCGCTGACAACACAATCTGACTTTCAGTTAAGGCAGATGATCGACATCCTCCATCAAAAGTTGTCGAAACGCGGTATCGATATCGCCTGTCTCGACGAGCAGGAGCCGGAGTTCTCAGGCAGTGAGGCCCGGCAGAAAATTATTCTGCGTCGCGGTATCGACGCTGATCGGGCGCGTAAACTGGTCAAGCAAATCAAGGCGGCGAAGCTAAAGGTGCAGTCGGCCATACAGGGCGACAAGTTGCGGGTCAGCGGCAAGAAGCGTGACGACCTGCAGGCCGTTATAAGCCTTTTGAAAGAAACTGATATTGAACTCCCTCTGCAGTATGAGAATTTTCGAGATTAATCTGGCCTGGCGTCACTGACCCCAAGAAGAAGAAGAATAATGGGTACCGGAATTCAAAAAACACTTCGTCGTCAAGACATCACGTTTGAAGACAAGGATCAGGCACTGCGCGACGACGTTCGTACACTAGGCGCAATGGTGGGCGATCTCATTCGCGAACAAAGTGGGGAGGAGCTTTACGAATTTGTCGAAACTGCGCGGCTACGCGCTATCCGAAGGCGCGAGAAAAACGAGAAGACGGGAGAGAATCTTGCGAAGCTTGTCGAGGGCCTCGATCCGAAATTTGCACTGAAGATCATTCGCAGCTTCTCGACCTATTTTCAAATGGTCAACACGGCCGAAAAGGTCCATCGCATTCGCAGGCGTCGCGAATATCTTCGCGATGCTGATCAAAACCAGCCCGGCGGACTTGAAGAGACCTTACTCAAACTCAAGGCCTCCGGCCTGAGCGTTGACGGGCTGCAGAAGCTACTCGATTCGATGTTGATCGAGCCGGTATTTACGGCGCACCCGACCGAGCCAACACGACGCACGATGCTTCGCAAGGAGCAGAACATCGTCAAGCATCTTGTCGAATTGCTGAATCCGACGATGACCCCCCAGGAAATCAACGTCGCATTGCTGAACATCCGGCGGATCATGACTACCGGCTGGCAGACTGATGAGCATCCCTCCGAACAGATGACAGTGGCCGATGAGCTCGAGCACGTCCTGTTTTTTGTCACGGACGTACTCTACCGCGCGATTCCGCCGTTCTATGAGGATATTCGCGAGGCCATCAACGACATCTACGGCGACGAAGCAAAACACGTTGAGCTGCCATCCCTCGTGAAATTCGCATCCTGGGTCGGCGGCGACATGGATGGCAACCCGAACGTCAACGCGAAGACGATTCGAGCGACGCTCGCAAGGCAACGCGCACTGATTCTCGATCTCTATTACAAGGAATGCGCAGCGATCAGTGCGAAGCTCAGTCAATCAATTGGCAGCACGACTTTTAGCCAGGGCTTGCTCGACAAAATCGAGGAATACCACGGGATATTCCAGAATGCTTACCACGCCGTTCCGGCGCGCCACAGGGACATGCCCTACCGGGTATTCCTGCGCCTCGTTCAACAACGCCTGCAATCGACTTATGACGATGACATCTACCCCTACGAAAAAGTCGGTCAGCTACTTGCAGACATAGAGCTCATCGCGGAGAGCCTGTCCTGCAACAAGGGAAGGAACGCCGGCTTATTTGCGGTGCAGCGATTGCTGAGGCGAATACGCACTTTCGGGTTTCACATGGTGACGCTGGACGTGCGTCAGGATGCGGAAGTTCACCGACGCGTGGTTGGCGAATGCCTGGGCGAAGAAGACTGGCTTGATCTGTCCCCTGAGGAACGTACGAAAAAAATTGTCGCTGCGATTAACACTCGCGAGAACGCGCCAATGACCCTGAGTACTCGAGCACGCAAGACACTCAGCGTCTTTCAGGCGATCGCGTTTTGCCGCCGCAAGTACGGCTCGAAAGCGATCGGACCATTCATCATCAGCATGACGCAGGGCGCCGATGACGTCTTGTCTGTCTTGCTGCTCTCGCAATGGGGTGAGCTCCATAATCGTCGCGGCGAGGTGCCGCTCGACATCGCGCCGCTGTTGGAGACGGTAGACGATCTCCACAACGGTCCGGGGATCCTCGAGGCTCTCTTAAGCACGCGGCTCTATCGAGAGCACCTGGCGCAACGTCGTAACCGGCAAATGATCATGATTGGCTACTCGGACAGCAATAAGGATGGCGGACTGGCCTCAGCGCGATGGGCACTGCAGAACGCTCAGGAAACGCTGGTCAACACCGTCGAGTCGCAGGATATTGAGCTGACGTTGTTCCACGGCCGCGGCGGCACCATCAGCCGCGGCGGCAGCAAGACGCACACAGCCGTCTTGGGTGCTCCGCCCGGCACCGTTAACGGCCGCCTGCGGGTCACCGAACAGGGTGAAATTATCAACGAGAAGTACGGCCTGCGCGGCATTGCCCTTCGTACGCTCGAGCAGATCACAGGCTCCGTGGCACTGGCAACGGCACTACCCAAGCACCGCGGCAACGATATGCCGGAATGGCACGAGATGATGGACGTTATTGCCGCCGAAAGCCGCAACGCCTACCGCAAGCTCATTTACGACACACCACAATTCTACGAGTACTTCCGAAAAGCGACGCCGATCGACCTCATCGAACGAATGCGAATCGGCTCGCGGCCGTCCTCGCGTCGATCACAGTCCGGCATCGAGGATCTTCGGGCGATCCCGTGGGTTTTCTCATGGACGCAAGCCCGATTCGTGTTGCCGGGCTGGTTCGGGATCGGCAGCGGGCTCGCGAAGGCGGCCGAACAATTCAGTGACGAAGAATTCCGAATCATGTTCAGGGAATGGTATTTTCTGCGCTCGCTGACCGCCGACGCCGAAATGGTGCTCGCGAAAGCCGACCTGGGGATAGCGGAACTGTATTCTCGGTTGGCCGGTGACCTGCATGAAGAATTCTTTCCAATCATTCAGGGTGAATACGACCTGACACGAAGATCTGATCCTCGAGTATTCGGATCACGAGGCGCTGCTCGAGGGCGATGTGACGCTGCAACGAGCGATCATGCTGCGAAACCCGTATGTCGATCCGATGAGCCTGATGCAGGTGGACCTGCTATCGAGGTGGCGGGCATCGAACTACGAGGATGAGGCCTTGTTCACCGCGCTACTGGCGAGCGTCAACGGCATCGCACAGGCGCTGCAGAACACCGGCTAATCACAACCACCCTCCTTTCTCTCCGTGGCACTAATCGACTAACTGCTGCCACGATTTCATTCCCGCGGCGTCAATCGCGGGGATCTCTCAGTCGCTCAGACAGTGCTTCGCAAACTCGCTTGGTGAGACACCCCCGCGCTCGCCGCCGCTGCGCCGAAGTGACGCAGGAGGGCTACGGTTGGGGAGTTCCTCGAGCGTCGTGTGAGCGCCGCGACGCAGGACGCCAAAGCAAGCGTAGCCCGATGCGAGCGAGGCAGGACGCCGAGCGAACTTAAGCGAGAGGAACTCCCCAATCGGGGCCCGTGATCGATGCTGCGGTGGATAAGGTGGGTGGTGGATCAGGTGTCGACGAAGCTCACAAATTCTTCGAGTGATTTGCGCTTGATGTCCGGCACCCTCGCATCGTCCGCCGGATAGCCCACGACCAGCAGTAGAAACGGCCGTTCGCTCTTCGGTCGCCCCAGTATTTCGTTCAGGAACTTCATCGGGCTTGGCGTGTGCGTCAGCGTTGCAAGTCCGGCCGTATGCAGTGCCGTAATCAGAATGCCTGCCGCAAGGCCCGTCGATTCAACCGGATAGTAGTGTTTCACCTTGCGGCCGTCCGGTAGCTCACCGAACTTCTGCAGGAATACTGCAATCAGGTACGGCGCAGTTTCCAGGAACGGCTTCTGGTCGTCGGTACCAAGCGGTTGCAGCGCGGCGAGCCATTCTTCCGATGCGCGGTGCGTGTAGAATTCCCGCTCTTCAGCTTCGGCCGCCAGCCGGATCTTGCGCTTCGCTCCCGGTCCGCTGACTACCGCGAAATGCCAGGGCTGCAGGTTCGCTCCGCTGGGGGCCGTGTTGGCAGCCTTTAGTGCCGTCTCAATGATGTCTCTCGGCACGGGCCGATCGGAAAAATCGCGAACCGTTCGGCGGCGATCGATGTCGGTGTAGAAGTCGCTGACGCGCCGCCGCATCTCCTCGATCGGATACTCCCGGTAGTTGAGCAAAGGAACGGTTGGATAGGTACTCACGGTTTCACCTTTTTACAATGCGCGGCAGGGCTGCGCTATTCATCGGAACAGTCGAGTTTTTGCAGGACGCTCCACTCGGCCGTCTCGTTCTCGGATACGGCTCGTCCACGCATCGATATACCCGCCTCGTGCACCGACTCCGGCCGGCCTGAAATCAGTGGATGCCACCGGGCCAGATCCTGCCCGTTCGCCAGCCGCTTATAGGCGCAGCTGGCGGGCAGCCAGTGAAACGTTTCCGGATTATCGACAGACAGTACCAGGCATTCAGAGACTCGTTTCGCGCGCGCAGCATAGTCGCTGCAACGGCAGGTCTCCATGTTCAGCAGACGGCACGCGATATCTGTGTAATAGACATCACCCGTCTCTTCATCTTCGAGCTTGTGCATGCAACACAACGCACAGCCGTCACACAAGGCCTCCCACTCCGTGCTGGTCATCTCCCCGAGGGATTTGCGTTTCCAGAATTGATCCGTCATCGTCCCTAGTGGTCCAGCAAGATGATACTGATGGGTTGGGCGCCGGCCCGTTGATACAGGGCAAGCCGCAGTCTGCAGGAAGTGCCGCGTCCTTTTCAAGGACTGCAACGCCGTATTGGATCATCTGTGTATGGCCACTAACGATACCGAGCATGGAATATCCAGATGAACGCCGTATTTCTTGACTGGGCAACAATGGGCCCTGGCCTCGACACAAGCGGGCTGCACGCTTTGCTCCCGGACCTCAAGATTTTCGACGTCACAGAAGATCATGAGGTGGCTACGCGTATTCACGACGCGCAGTTCGTGCTCACAAACAAGATTCGACTAAGCGATGATCTTCTGGGGCAGTGTTCCGAGCTTCGGTTTGTCGGCCTTACCGCGACCGGCACCGACAATGTCGACCTGGTGACAGCAAAGCAGCATGGCATTGCCGTCTGCAATATTCGCGCGTATTGCAATCAGTCGGTAGCCGAACACGTCTTTGCCTGCCTGCTCAACCTGACTCACAGTATTCAGCAGTACACCAGGGACGTACGCGCCGGCGAGTGGCAGAAGTCTGCGGACTTCTGCTTGTTGACGCACCCGGTGCGCGAGTTATCGGCGATGACCCTGGGAATTGTGGGTTACGGCGAACTTGGCAAGGCCGTGGCAAACACCGGCGCTTCGTTCGGTATGGACGTTATCGTCTCGGCGCGCCCCGGTAGTCGTGCGATCCCGGACGAAAGAGTCTCGTTCGATGAGCTGCTTACACGATCCGACGTAATCTCTTTGCACTGCCCGCTCAACAACGACACCAGAAAACTCTTTGGTGCGGACGAATTTGCGAAAATGAAGCACGACGCGATTCTCATCAACACCGCTCGCGGCGGCCTTGTCGATTCCGCAGCATTAGCCGATGCCCTGCGCGACGGAGAGATAGCGGCGGCCGCAGTTGATGTGCTGCCAAATGAGCCGCCCGTGCACGGCGATCCGCTGTTGGATTACGCGGGCGACAACCTGATTGTCACCCCACACATCGCCTGGGCGACCAACGAAGCGCGGCAGTCGGCCGTCGACGAACTCACTGCAAATATTGCAGCCTATCTGGAAGGTGGTGAGCGCAACCGGGTCGTTTGATCAGGTACCAATTATCTGGCGCGCCCATTGCACGATCTGTCGCACGCGCGGCGAACCCATATCATACGCCTCATCGAAAGTTACCCATCGCCACTCGTGGTGTTCCGGGACACCGGTCTCGGGAGCAACCCCCATCTCGACACTTTCCTTCCGAGTCCTTGCGACGTAATACCTGGCGACCTTTCCACGACTGTAGGGGCCGGTTTCAAAGAAGCGCTCGCCCCAATCAAACACGAGATCATCAACGCCGGTTTCTTCCTGCACCTCACGTAACGCCGCTTGCATAGGCTCTTCGCCTTGCTCCCGGATGCCTTTTGGAAAATCCCAGTGATGAAATGCGCGCAACAGCAATGTCACCCAGCCCTGCTCTGTTTCTCGTGCAAGCACGACACCACAGGAGAGCCTGTGTTCCGTCACGTCGCCCACCGCAGTACTTCAACCGGAGCCGAATTAATTGCGCTGCGAGCGGCGAAAAAGCCGCTGATGCAAACGAGGAATACACCGGCGGTCAAGCCGACCACCCACAGCAGTGGGTTGAACTCGTAGGGAAGTTGAAAGAGCTGTACGGCGACTACGGCCGCAAGGATAGAGGCGCCTGCGGACGCAAGAATACCGGCCGCAACGCCCAGTGCCGCAAACTCCGCCATAACGCCGAAGAAAACGGTGCGTCGTTGAGCACCCAGCGCCCGCAGCATCGCACTCTCGAACCGCCGCTCGTCTATCGTCGACTGTACTGCTGCAAACAATACGGCGACACCGGCGGCCAACGTGAAAACAAACACAGCCTGAACTGCAAGGCTGGCCTTTTCAATAATGCCGCGAACCTGTTGCAGAATCGCGTCGAGATTGATAACAGAAATGCTGGGATACGCGCGTACGAGGTCAACGAGTACCGGTTGTTGCCCTTCCTCGATCCTCATGCTGGATATATACGTTGTCGGCAGGTCGTCAAGCGCGCCGGGCGACAATACGATAAAGAAATTGGGCTGAAACGAGTCCCAGTTTACTTTGCGAATACTCGCGATCTCGGCCTCGACATTTTGTCCCGCCACAAAGAAACTGAGGTGATCACCGATCGACAGCCCGGCATCGGTTGCCGCCTCCTCTTCGATCGAAACCAGCGGCGGACCATCGTAGTCGACTGGCCACCATTCGCCCTTGACCAACTCGTTGCTGTCACTCATCGCTGCTGTCCACGACAGGTTGGCTTCTCGATTGGCCAGCCAGCTGCCGTCTTCGCTCGGATACTCGCGGTCTTTGACCGACTCACCATTGATCAACGTCATGCGGGCACGCACGAGTGGCGTGAACGCCGGTACGCTCATGCCCTTATCCACGAAGAAAGCGCCCAACGGCGCCACTTCATGGGGCTGAATGTTGATGAGGAAGTGGTTCGGCGCATCCGCGTCGAGAGTCTGCCGCCAGCCGTCGAGCAAGTCCGTGCGCACCAGCGTTAGCAACAACAAAACGGTCAGCCCGAGTCCAAAGGCCACGACCTGAATAGCGCTGTCGCGGCCGCGTCGCGCGACGTTGGCCAGGCCATAGCGCCATGCGACGCCGACGCCGGACCGGAATCGGCCTATGAGTGCGACGAGTCCTCGGCCCACCAGGTAAAGCGCTCCGGCTATCACCAGGATGCCGCCGATAAGAATCACCAGCATGCGCGGGTCACCTACCGAGCGATACAGCAGCGCGGCGACAGCGGCAAGCGATAGTCCCGCAACCAGGAGTCGCGACGGTGCAGGCGGCATCGCATCGTGTCGCAGGACCCGCAGCGGGGGCGTGTTGCGAAGCTGGATCAGCGCTGGCAACGCGAAGCCCAGCAAAAGAACCATGGCGCTACCACTCGCCAGTACAACGGGGCGCAACCCCGGGTCGGGCAGGTCACTGGCGATGAGATCAACGAGAATGCGAGACAGCAACTCTTCAGCGGCGAAGCCTGCAACACTGCCGATGACAACGCCCAATACTCCGAGCAGGAACAGCTGAATCAATGCAACCGCGATGACAAAGCCCTGCGTTGCGCCAAGGCTCTTCATTAGCGCCACGGTATCCATGCGCCGGTGTGCAAACCTGCGCGCCGACATGGCAACGGCAACGGCGCTCAGCAGCAAGCTGATGACCGCGGTCAACGAGAGGAATCGTTGTGCACGATCCGCTGCGTTATAGGCACGTTCGCTGCTTTCTTCCTGGCTCCGAATTCGCACAGACTCCGGCAGCTTGTCTTCGATCGCGCTGTTAAACGCCGACACGTCCGCCTCGTCCCCGGCAACGAGCAGTGCGTAGCTGACTCGACTGCCCTCGCCAATCAGGCCGGTGCGCGCGATATCGTCATCATTCATCATCAACGACGGTGCAAGCGAGGAAAAGCCGATCGACTGATCAGGCCGGTACGTCAGCACCGCCGATACCTTGAGATCCACTTCACCGACAGACAACAGGTCGCCAACATCCGCTCCCACCCGGGCAAGCAAGGCGCCATCCGCCCAGACTTCGCCTGCCTTTGGTATGTCATCCACTTCTCGTTGCTCACCAAATAGCTGATCGGACACACGCACGACGCCGCGCAGCGGGTAGTGATCGCTGACTACCTTGATTGCCGCCAGGGCGCTGGCGTCGCCGGCGAAAACGACGGAAGGAAATGTCATCGTCTGTGCGGTATCGAGCCTGTACTCCTCAGCAAGCTCGCTCCATTCCGCCGGCACCGGCTCCTGCGAACGCAGCCTGAGGTCGGCCGCAAGCACCTCATTGGCCTGGCGTGCAACGGCTTTGCCGATACGATCCGTTAGAAAGCCAACCGCCGTGAGCGCCGCGACCGCGAGACCAACCGCCGCGAGCAGCACCAGCACTTCGCCCGAACGCAGCTCCCGGCCGAAAGTCCGCAACGCAAACGCGACGACCCTCATGCGGCGACCTTTCGATCGCTGACGAGGCATCCCGCATCAAGCGCGAGGATGCGATCGCACCGCTCGGCGAGGTCGTTGTCATGGGTTACCAGTATGAGGGTCGTCGAGGAGTTCTGGTTCAGGTCGAACATCAGCTCCATGATGTTTGCCCCCGTGCGGCTATCGAGATTGCCGGTCGGCTCATCGGCGAACAGTACCGCCGGTTCGGTCGCAAAGGCCCGCGCTATGGCAACCCGCTGCTTCTCACCACCCGACAGCTGGGAGGGATAGTGGCTCCAGCGATCCTTGAGGCCGACCTGGTCAATGATCTTTCGCGCCGGGGCCCGCGCATCGCGGTGGCCGGCCAGCTCAAGTGGCAGCATCACGTTTTCCAATGCATTAAGCGACGGCACGAGATGAAACGACTGGAACACGAAACCGACACTCTCGGCCCGCACACCCGCGCGGCCGTCTTCGTCCAGCTCGGACAGGTTTCTGCCATTCAGGACCACATGTCCGCCGCTCGGCAGATCGAGGCCGGCGAGCAAAGCCAATAGCGTGGATTTTCCGGCACCCGACGGCCCAACCACCGCGACGGACTCGCCGGACATAATCTTGAAACTGACGTCCGAAAGAATGGTCAGACTCCCTTCGGGGCTGCTAACCTGTTTACTGACCTGTCTGGCCTCCAGCACTACATCGTTTCCAACTGACTGATTTCGCATGCGAAGAATTCTTACTCTGATTATTTTATTAGTGGCCGCCAATGCCCAAGGCACCCAGCCGCCGACCGTTCTTGTGTTCGGGGATTCCTTGAGCGCCGGCTACGGTATTGACGTTGACAGCTCCTGGACCGCTTTGTTGCAAGACCGGCTCGAAGAGCAAGGGTACGAACATCGCGTCGTGAACGCCAGCATCAGCGGAGAAACAACCGAGGGCGGTGCCGCCCGAATCGAAGCCGCGTTGAACAACTTTGCACCGGACCTGATCATTCTCGAGCTCGGTGGCAACGACGGATTGCGCGGCTTCCCGCCCGAGCGCATGCGAGGCAATCTCGAGAAAATCATCAATCGCTCTAAAGCCTCCGGCGCCTCCGTGGTGCTGCTGGGTATCCGCATACCGACGAACTACGGCCCGCGTTACACGGCGGCTTTCGAGGCGGTCTATCGCCAGGTCGCCAATGATCTCGGCGTCGAGTGGATCGAATTCTTCATGGAGGGAGTGGCCATGAATGACGAGTTGCTGCAGGCGGATCGTATTCATCCTAACACCGAAGCACAGCCGATCTTGCTCGACAACGCCTGGCCGATTATCAGCGCCACGCTCGACGATGCGTTATGATTTTGACTCGCGCCCAGGAAAATTTCGCCTGTGCCGCAACTGAGGGGGAATCTGATCTTGGACAAGACCTGGCTTAAATCCTATCCGGAGGGTGTACCCGCCGAGGTACCAACGCCGCCGTTTCGTTCGATACGTGAATTATTCGAACATGGCTTCTCGCAGTTTCCTGATAACCCGGCCTACACCAATATGGGGCGGACGCTCACTTACGCTGACCTCAACCACCTGTCCATGCAGTTTGCCTGCTATCTACAACATACCGTGGGGCTGATGCGCGGCGAGCGCGTCGCCATAATGTTGCCAAATATCCTGCAATACCCGGTAGCAATGTGCGGCATCTTTCGAGCCGGTCTTGTGGTGGTTAACGTCAACCCGATGTATACGGCACGAGAACTCAAGCATCAGCTGAAGGATTCGGGTGCCCGCTGCATCGTGATATTGGAAAACTTCGCGCATGTACTTGAAGAGGTAATCGCGGACACCGACATCGATCACGTTGTGACGACCGGCGTCGGCGATCTCCTGAGCTTTCCAAAAGGGTTTGTCACGAACTTTGTGCTCCGCCACATCAAGAAAGCCGTGCCGCCTTACAAGTTGGCGAACCGGGTGTCGTTCAAGGGCGCGCTCAAAGCGGGAACGAACAAGAAGCTGCAGCCGGTCGACACCGGCTTTGCCGACATCGCTTACCTGCAGTACACCGGCGGGACCACCGGCCTCTCCAAGGGGGCTATGCTCAGTCACCGCAATATGGTTTACAACGTTCAGCAGACCATCACATGGCAGGCAGACGCCTACGAGGGCGAGCATCCGATTATCGCCATCACGGCGCTGCCGCTTTACCATATCTTCTCGCTACAGGGTAATTGCCTGACGGTAATGTCACAGGGCGGGCTTAACGTCCTCATCACCAATCCGAGAGACTTCGAAGGTTTCGCGAAGGAAATCGCCAAGTACCCATTCAACATGTTTACGGGCGTCAATACGATGTTCACCTCCCTCATGGACACTCCCAGCTTCAAGGATATCGACTTCAGCCATTTGCGCGTCTGCATTGGTGGCGGCACCGCGGTGCAGCCAGCCGTGGCGAAGAAATGGAAGAAGGCAACCGGCATAACAATCCTGCAGGGTTATGGCCTCACGGAAACCTCACCAGCCGCGATCGTCTGTCGAATCGATTCTGAATTCACTGGCACGATCGGCCTGCCAATACCATCGACTGACGTCATGATCGCGGGCGACGACGGCAATCCGCTGCAATCGGGCGAGATCGGCGAGATCTGCATCAAGGGGCCGCAAGTTATGGAGGGCTATTGGCAGCGCCCCGCAGATACCGCCGAGGTCATGTTTCCTGGTGGCTGGCTGCGCACCGGTGACGTAGGACGCATGGATGACGACGGCTACTTTTTCATCGAGGATCGAAAGAAAGACATGATTCTCGTGTCCGGCTTCAACGTGTATCCCAACGAAATCGAAAACGTCGTCGTTGAACTGGATGGCGTCCTCGAGGCCGCTGCGATCGGTGTTCCCGATGAGCGCTCCGGCGAAATGGTGAAGCTCTTCGTCGTGCGTAAAGACCCACAGTTGACCGAGCAGGACATACTTGATTATTGCCGGGAAAACCTGACGGGTTACAAACGACCGAAACGTATCGAGTTCCGCGACGAGCTGCCGAAAACGAACGTCGGAAAGATTCTACGTCGAGAACTGCGTGACTGACATCGTTTGAGTCCGCCTTGGGTCGACATGCCGTCCACGCGATTGGCTGCCGGAGGCGCAGAATAACCGGGAGTTCACAATGCCTGCAAACAAGCTCATTTCCACCGTGCCGCTACTGCTGCTCGCCGCTGTTGTCGGCGCGGCGGTACCGAAACCCCTCGATCCGATCAAGGTTGCTCCACATATCTATGCACTGGACTTCGAGAACGAAAAGGTTCGCGTGATTCGGCAGACTGTTCGCAACGGGGAGACCCTGCCAGTGCATGCGCACCCCGACCGGGTCATGGTCTATCTGCAATCTTGTGCGTGGCTGGAAGACGACGGCGCCGGCGGTAAGCGTGAGCAGTTATTCAAGATCGGCGAAGCGGTCTGGGCGCCGGCAGAAACTCACGGCGGCACCACCGCCAACGTCGTACAGGACTGCAAGATCCTCGAAATCGAGCTGCTCTAGCTCGCTCCCACCCTACTCTTCGGGCTAAGGGCTCCGCTTAGACAGCGGCGGTGCTACAAACTGTAGGAGCGCGCCTTGCGCGCGATCGCGGCCAAGGGCCGCTCCTACAGATTCCCCGGCACTCACCGCCGCTGCTCCACGATGATGATCTTGGCGCGCAGAATTGCCGATATGCGAGCGAGGTAGGACGCCGAGCGAGGTTAAGCGAGAGGAACTCCCCAATCGGGGCCCGCGGTCAACGCCGCAATAACAAAGGTGGGCGACAGTCGCCAGCCCTAGTCGTGGTATTGCGGGCTCAACTCGTGAACCGCGTCGACCAGGACGCCGAGGTGCTCCGGATCGATATCAGGCGTGATTCCGTGTCCGAGATTAAAGACGTGTCCCGGCCCCTTGCCGTAGCTGGCCAGCGTATCTGCAACACCCTGCCGAATGACCTCGGGGCTTTCACGCAACGTCGCCGGATCCAGGTTGCCCTGCAATGCGACCTTGTCCTCAACATACCCGCGAGCCGTTGCAAGATCGGTCGTCCAGTCGACGCCAAGCGCATCGCATCCGGTATCGGCCATATCCGCAAGCAATGCGCCGGCGCCCTTCGTGAATAGAATGACCGGAATTGGGTCTGTGCCTTTTTCGCGCGCAAGGTTGTTAACAATGGTCTGCATGTTAGCGAGCGAGAAACGCCGATAATCATCCGGCTCCAGTGCCGCGCCCCAGGTATCAAAAACCATGATCGCCTGTGCGCCGGCGTCTATTTGAGCATTCAGGTATTGGATGGTTGTTTCGGTAACAACGTCCAACAGGTGAAGCAATGCGTCCGGGTCTTCTTTCGCAAGCCCTTTGATGGTTGCAAAATCACGACTGGAGCGTCCTTCCACCATGTAGGTTGCAACTGTCCAGGGACTGCCCGCAAACCCGATCAGCGGAACCTGGCCGTCGAGGGCCGTCCTGATCGTACTGACGGCCTCGAACACGTAGCCGAGTTCCGAGCGAACATCAGGCACTGACAGTTCCCTAATCGCCTTGGCGCTCTGCACCGGTCGCTTGAATCGAGGGCCTTCACCGGTCGCAAAATACAGGCCCAGGCCCAGTGCATCCGGCACGGTGAGAATGTCCGAAAACAGGATGGCCGCGTCCAGCTTGAAGCGCCGCAACGGCTGCAGCGTCACCTCGCATGCCAGTTTGGCATTGCGGCACAGGCTCATGAAGTCGCCGGCTTCCGCCCGAACCTCGCGGTACTCAGGCAGGTAGCGACCCGCCTGGCGCATGATCCATACCGGTGTCCGCGGAACGGGCTGGCGTTGCAACGCACGCAGGAAAAGATCGTTCTCAAGTCCAGCCATTACGCGCCGACCTCTGCCGCAATTGAGGCCTGCATGGCCTCTGCCGCGGCACGTGGACTCTCGGCGTCACGAATCGGCCTGCCAACGACGATGTAATCGGCACCGTTAGAAAATGCGGTTTCGACAGTTACCACGCGCTTCTGATCGCCCATGGGTTTGTTGTCGACCGGGCGTATTCCCGGGGATATGACAAGCAGTTTGTTATCAATATGCTCACGGAGTTTGGGTACTTCGAGCCCTGATGAAATTACGCCATCGCAACCGGCTTCCAGCGCCCGCCTGGCACGGGATAGGACCAGCGACTCCAGGTCACAGTCAAAACCAAGGTCATCAAGGTCACCACGATCCAGGCTGGTCAGAACGGTCACTCCAAGTACCTTGAGACTGTCGCCTTTGTTTTCGGCCGCTGCCTCCATGATCGACTGGTTGCCGTGCACTGTGACAAAGGACGCGCCGCGATCCTTGAGCGCCCGCACGGCGGACCCGACAGTCGCCGGAATATCAAAGAACTTCAGGTCACAGAAGACCTTTTTTTCCCGAGCGAGCATCCAGTCGAGCAGCTCAAAATACTCGCCGCTCATCATGAGCTCCAGGCCAATCTTATAAAACGTAACTGACTCACCGAGCTCCTCGACCAGGGCGCGTGCGCGGCCGCAGTCGGGAACATCCATCGCGAAAATGAGGCGGTCTCTGTTCGGTATGTCTTTGTGCTTCACGAAAGCTCCTTTGTGGCGCGGCGCATTCTATCAGTCCACGATGCTCTCGTGCGCGGCGATCGCGTAACGATCCGTCATTCCTGCGATGTAGTCCGCGACGATGCGGGCTCTTCCAGGCTCGTCCAGACTTGCCGCCGCGTCGGCGAACTCCGGCGGCATGCGCTGCACGTCCTCCAGGTATGCCGCGAACAGCTCCTGAATCGTGATTTCTGCCTTGCGCGTCATCTCGAGCTTCTGCTCGTGGCGATACAGATGCTTGTTGAGGAAGCGCTTCAGGGCCAGATGCTGCTCATGAACCTGCCCGGACATCGCCACCAGGGTTTGTCCGGCATTGCGAACATCGTCTATGGATGCCGGGCGCGCCTTTTCAACTCGCCGTCGCGTTTCTTCGATCAGGTCTGTAACTACCGTGCCGATCATGCGGCGAATGATCTCGTAGATCAGTCGTCGATCCTCGAGCCTGGGGTACAGGCGGTGCACTTCAGAATACTGCGATTCAAAGAGCGCCTGCCCGCGAAGCTGATCGAGACTCAAAAGGCCTGCGCGAAAACCATCATCCACATCGTGATTGTTATAGGCGATCGCGTCGGCAATGTTGGCCAGCTGCGCTTCCAGGCCCGGCTGTTTTCGCTGCAGGAACCGCTCACCGACATCGCCAAGCTCGCGCGCATTGCGCGCCGAGCAATGCTTGAGAATGCCCTCACGGGTTTCAAACATTAGGTTCAGGCCGGGAAAATCCGCGTACTTGGCTTCCAGCACATCGACCAGTCGCAGTGACTGAAGATTGTGTTCAAAGCCTCCGTATTCTTGCATGCATGCATTCAGTGAATCCTGGCCGGCATGGCCAAACGGCGTGTGGCCTATATCGTGCGCAAGGCATATCGCCTCGGTCAGCGGCTCGTTGAGATTCAGTGCGACGGCTACCGTGCGCGCAATCTGCGACACTTCGAGTGAATGCGTCAGGCGTGTGCGATAAAGATCGCCCTCATGATTTACGAACACCTGCGTCTTGTAAACCAGGCGCCTGAAGCCTGTTGAATGGATGATTCGGTCGCGATCGCGCTGGTACTCGCCGCGATACGCCGAGCGCGGCTCTTCGTATCTTCTGCCGCGACTTTGGGATTCGTTGGCAGCGTATGGCGCGAAACTTGCTGCGCCCATCAGCCGGCAGCTCCTATCAATGCGCGCAGCCTGGATTTATCGTATTCGTTTGTAATCGCGGCATCACCAAGCGAGCGCAACAGAACGAAGCGCAACTGCTTCTTCTGTACCTTCTTATCCAGACCCATCGCCTCTAGCCAGCGCTCGCTGGATATTTCGGGTGCCCGCGTTGGCAATCCCGCCGCCGCAATCAGTGCGGTAAGACGCGTCAAATCCGCCGACCCGATGCCACTAAGTTCGGCCGCCAGCACCATACCGGCGGCAACAGCCTCACCGTGCAGCCACTCGCCATAACCCATGCAGTGTTCAATCGCATGACCAAAGGTATGACCAAAATTCAAGATCGCCCGTCTTCCGGACTCACGTTCGTCCTCGGCAACCACTTCGGCTTTCAACTCGCACGACCGTTGGATGGCATAGGCGAGAACTTCGGGATTCTTGTCGAGCAAGGCCGACATATTTGATTCAAGCCACGTAAAGAACGTCGCGTCGCAGATAGCGCCGTATTTGATGACCTCTGCGAGCCCCGCCGTGAACTCACGAAGAGGCAGCGTGTCCAGCGTGTCGGTATCAATTAGCACGAGCCCCGGCTGGTGAAACGCGCCGATCAGGTTCTTGCCCTTTTCGTGGTTAACCCCGGTTTTTCCACCGACCGACGAATCCACCTGCGCGAGCAGGGTCGTCGGTACCTGCACGAACGCAACGCCTCGCATATAGCAGGCGGCAGCGAAGCCAGTGATATCTCCGACCACGCCACCACCAAGCGCGATCACGGTTGTGTCGCGGTTTGCGCCCAGGTTGACGAGCTCGTCCAAAATTATCTGCATCGTTGCAATTGTTTTGAACGATTCACCATCGGGCAGGCTGATGCTGTTGATTTTGCACCCGCCCAGATTTCGCTTGAGGCCTTTCGAGATACAGCGGCGCTACGGTCTCATTGCTGACAATGAGGCAGTCATCCCCGCGAACATACTCGGAGACGTCGAAGCCGCCATTCAGGAGCGCACGACCAATGATGATCGGATAGCTCCGATCATCCAAATCAACATTGATAGTCTTCATACGGCGCTAGATTACATGAATGTAGGAGCGGCGCCCCAACGTATCTTGTAGGAGCGCGCCCCAGCGCTCGACCCGGAGCATCGGGCGCCCGTCCGGGCGGCCCGATGCTTCGCACCCCGAGGGCACGTGGCGCACTGGGAGCGCGCTCCTACGAAACCTTTTCGATTATCTCGCTTGCAACAGAGTGAACCTTGCGTCCATCCGTCTCGACAACAAGGTCAGCGATCTCCCGATACAGCGGATCACGCTCTTGCAGCAGTGTCTCGAGTATCGCGCGGCGATCGCCATTTTCAAGCATCGGTCGCTCCCGGCCCTTGTTGGTGCGTGCAAATTGCTGCTCGACCGTCGTGTGCAGGTAGACAACGAAACCCCGACCACCAAGCCGGCTTCGGCTCTCCGGGTCGACGATCGCACCGCCGCCCGTCGCCAGCACGACGCCGTCAATTCGGGTCAGGTCATCAATCGCCGCCGCCTCACGCTTGCGAAACCCGGCCTCACCCTCTTTCTCGAAAATAAAAGGTATGTCGACACCGGTACGCGACTCTATTTCGTCGTCGCTGTCCATAAACGTCAGGTGCAGTGTACGCGCGAGTTGTCGACCAACCGCCGACTTGCCAGCGCCCATTGGACCAATCAGAAATATATTTTTCGGATGTTTCATCGCTGATGACTATTTCATCGGGTCTTCACTAGGGCCGGTTAGACGCCCTAAAGCCCTAAAGAGAAAGCCAACCCGAAGGTTGGCTTTCCTGTTCTTCAGTGGAGCAACGGATCAGTAAACAGTCGCGCCTTCCTCAAGAATGCGCGGTGTTACGAATATCAGCAGCTCAGCCTTGTTGTCGGTTCGCTGTTTGCTCTTGAAAAGGTTGCCGGCAAACGGAATATCACCGAGCCACGGCACTTTCTTGACCGTCTCGCGGCGCTCTGTTTCGTAGATGCCGCCAAGAACCACCGTCTGACCGTTAGCCACGAGGACCTGGGTTTCAACGGAGCGGGTATCAATACTCGGCACCGTGCCACCAAGGCCGCCCGTCGAGATAATCTCACCGACATTGTCCTTGCTCACCCGAAGATCCATGATGATGTTGTTGTCCGGCGTAATTTGCGGCGTAACAACGAGCTCAAGGACAGCTTCTTTGAATTGAATCGTCGTCGCACCCGATGACGCTGACTGCTGGTACGGAATTTCTACACCCTGCTTAATCGTGGCTTCTTTCTGGTTCGCCGTGATAACACGTGGCGTCGACACAATCTCTCCACGACCCTCAGCCTCCAATGCTGTGAGCTCGAGGTCCACCAGGTAGTCGTTTTCAAGCACGGCCAGTGAGAATCGGCCTGCCGCGTCGGCGATCGGCAATGGCACATTGTACCGTTCGGTAAGGGACGGTAATGAAAGCAGCTCCGTACTCGTGGGGTCTTGCAGATTCTCAAGATAGGTACCGATCATAGTGTCCGTACCCGTACCGGTACCGCTGAACGCCGTCAGTCCCGTACTACTTTCATTGAACGCCGTGACGCCCAGACGAATGCCGAGATCGCGACTGAAGTCGTCGTTGACGACAACGATGCGCGACTCGATCAGAACCTGCTTGATGGGTATATCGAGGGCGCGAACCAGCCGTCGAATGCTCTGCAGGTTCTCTGCCGTGTCCTGAACCAGAAGCGTATTGGTGCGATCATCAACACCTACGCTGCCGCGCTCCGAAATCAGGGCGCTGCCGCCCGAACCCGCGGTGATCAGCGACGCAAGGTCGGACGCCTTGGCATAGTTCACCTGCAGGAACTCGGAGTACAGCGGCTCCAGCTCGCTAATCGCTTGCTTGGCTTCAAGGTCAGCTGTTTCACGCGCCGCGATTTCTTCTGCGGGCGCGACCATAATGACGTTTCCGTTCTGGCGCATGTCCAGGCCTTTCGTCGTCATTACGATATCCAGCGCCTGGTCCCAGGGAACATTGCGCAGGCGCAGCGTTACGTTGCCCTGAACGGTATCCGATACAACGATGTTCTTGCCCGATGTTTCAGCCAATAACTGCAATACGGCGCGTGTCTCGATGTCCTGGAAGTTTAGCGTCAGGCGCTGACCTTCGTACTCCTTGGTCTCCGAGAACAGGCTGGATTCTTCAGCGCCCTCTTCTACTGCAGGATTAATTTCGATCGTAAATTCATTGTCAGACTGGTAGGCGAGCTGCTCATACTTGCCTTCTGCTGATATGACGATACGGGTGTCGAGATTGGTGCGCAGCGTGTCAACGGTCGTCACCGGTGTTGCGAAGTCCATAACGTCAAGACGACGCATTAGCTCAGCGGGCAGGCTCGTGTCTTTAAAGACGGCAACAACGCGGCCACCTTCCTGACGAATATCAACAGGGGTTGACGGGTCGGTCAGGTTGACAACAACACGACCTCCACCGTCACGAGTGCGACGGAAATCGACGCCGGAGATTGCGCGGCTTCCTGGCGCGGCATAAGAACGGGTGGCGGATGATGGCGCGCTGGCGAACTGGGTTGTATCCGCGCGGTATTCATCCCCGCCACCCAGGGTGACGGTTACCGTATTTCCACTACGGCTGGTCTGGTACTCGACCATAGAGCCCAGATTAAGTACCACTCGCGTGCGGCCGTTTGCTTCGGCCGTCAACACCGTGTTCAGTGGACCGAGATTTACATCGCGGCGACGTGAACTCAGGCCCAGCGTCGTGCCTGGCAGGTCAAGCGCGATCCTCGCAGGATTCTCGATCGTGAACGCCAGCGGCTCTGGCGCCGTGTCACTCATGATCAGTTTCAGCTCGACGCGCTGGCCGGGCAGACTCTGCACCTGAATGTCCTGCAGCCGATTACCTTCCTGTGCGCTGGCGGTTGCGCCCCAGAAAAGCAGCAATGCTGCCTGTGCGAATGCGACCAGTTCTAGCACTGATGTGCGGCGACCGACCGTCGGTTTGATTTTGAGCATCATTCCAATTACTCCCAGTTCCATTCAGGTGTCAGTCTGATAGACCGACTGCGGCATCTCTCTCGATATAACCGCCGATTCCGTCAGAAATAATTTCTACCAGAGTGATTTCTGATTCAGAAATTTCGTTGATTCGTCCGTCGTTTTGTCCCAGGTAATTGCCGGGAACGACTCGGTGAATCAATCCGTCAGAGGTCTGTACAAGACCGTACATCGTGTCGCCGATATAGAGCGTCCCAACCATGCCCAGAGTATCCAGCGGAAAGCTCTCAAGATACTCCCGACTTCGATCAAGGTCAGGTCGCGCACCGCCAGAACTGCCGGACGCAGTTGGCGTATCCGGTACAAACGGTGAACGCATACCTTGCGCGTCAGCAATGTAGGTGAACACTTCGTACGGTGTGATCTCGGGTAATGGCTCGATGCGTCCACCGGGTTTGGCTTTCGTCTCGTTGATGTACTGGTCCAGGTCATCCATGTCGCCACCGCATGCGGTGAGCATCAAGGTCGACAAGACCAGAATCAAGCCGTGTTTGATTGCTAGGGAAGCTCGCATTATCACTCTGCCTCCTCGTCAAGATACCGGTACGTCTTTGCAGTGACCTCAATACTCAGGCTGTCGAAGGTTGATGAGTCTTCAGGCGTAATATTGATATCGTGCAAGGTGACGATTCGCGGCAGGGCGGCAATACCACTAACGAAATTGCCAATCTCATGGTAGCCACCAGTCAGACGAATCTGGATCGGCTTCTCCGCGTAAAAGTCCCTCGGAATCTCGGCCTGGGGAACAAACAGCTTCTCCTGCAAACCAGCCGCCAGTCCTGTTTGTGAGATATCAACGATCAGGCTGGGTATTTCGGTTTCGCCAGGAAGCTGCCTCAGCATCGTGCCAAACGACTGCTCGATCTGAGCAAGCTGTGCCTTGTAAGCGTCGTAGTTGGCCGCTTTGCGTTGCTTGCTTTCAAAAGTAATTCTCAACTGTTCTTCTTCTTGCTGCACTCGATCAAGTTGTGGCGCCTTGTCCTGAACGATGAACCAGTAGATGCCAAGGCCGAGTACGACGACGAACACGATCACAATCACAGCAAGACGAAAGGCAAGCGGCCAGCGCCCGACGTCGTTGACATCGAGGTTCTGGAGTTCTTCAACGACATTCATTCCGCCTCCTCCGCTTCAGCACCTGATCGCTTCTGCTTCAGATAAACGACAAACTCGGCCTGGCGGGAAGCGCCGGACTGAGTGGTTTCGACACGCTCAACCTCGGGGTCGCCTAACCACTGGGACGCGTCTATTTGACGCATCAGCGCCGATACACGCGTGCTGGACTGCGCTATGCCACGAAGCGTGACTCGCGACCCGGCTTGTCTCATTCCGGTGAGGTACACACCCTCCGGGAGTTGTCGAACCAGCTCGTCGAACAGGTGGACAATCTCGGGTCGGCTTTTCTGCAGTTCCTCGATGATCTCCATGCGAGCCAACAGGCGTTCTTTCTGCCGCTCCAGGCCATCAATCTCGGTGATGCTTTTTTCGAGCTCGACGATCTCATCGGTCAGGCGCTTATTGCGCGATTCCTGGTTTGCGATCATTTGCGAATAAGCAAATATCGTGGCGATCACCACGGCAATCCCGGCGACAACGGCTCCGCCGGTGGCGACTCCGAAATCTCGTTGGCGCTTTTTCCGTTCCGCCTCGCGCCATGGGAGTAGATTAATACTAGGCATATTAGTCGAAGCTCCTTAGTGCAAGGCCGCAGGCAGTAAGAAGTGCTGTCGCATCTTTGTTAACTCCCTGCGATTTGGCCTTAGATGAAATCTTCATTTGTCCAAGCGGATCACCGACCTCGGTTGGAATGCCTACTCGGCTTGAAATGACATCCGCAATTCCCGGGATGTTGGCACAACCGCCGCACACCAGGATCATGTCCGGCTGCTCACGACCGCCGCCGGAGGCGAGGTAGAACTGCAGTGAACGGCTGACTTGCTGAGTCATGTCATCGATAAACGGCTCAAGTACTTCAGGTTGATAGTTACTGGGCAGACCGCCTTGCTTCTTCGCACGGCCGGCGTCTTCCATCGACAACCCATAGGTTCGCATGATCTCTTCGGTAAGCTGCTGGCCACCGAAGTTGAAATCGCGCGTGTAAACAACCTTGAGATCGTATAGCACACTGAATGTCGTGCTACTGGCGCCGATATCGACAACAGCTACAGACTGTCCGATGCCGCCGTCAGGAATCTGGTGACTCAACAAGCGACATGCATTCTCAAGCGCAAACGCCTCGACGTCGACGATTCGTGTTTCAAGGCCGGCAGCTCTGACAGAAGATTGTCGTTGGTCGACATTCTCTGTGCGCGTCGCGACCAGTAACACGTCCATGAGTTCAGGGTCTTTATCATTCGGGCCAATCACTTCGTAATCGAAGCTGACTTCTTCCATTGGAAACGGAATGTATTGGTCAGCCTGAATCTCGACCTGCCCCTCAAGGTCTCGGGTCGACAAAGATGAAGGCATTTGAATGACTTTGGTAATGGCCGCATCACCGCTGATAGCGACGGCCACATCGGTTGCCTTGGCCCCGGCACGCTTAACGGCGCGTCGAATTGCTTCGCCGACGGCTTTAGCGTCGACGATGGCTTTTTCGCTCACCGAGCTGGGGGGGGTAGGCTCTGCTGAGTATGACTCGACACGATAACGTTTTCCGCTCTGGGAAAGCTCTATCAGTTTGACCGACGACGTCGTGATATCGAGGCCCAGCAATGGCTGTTTCTTGTTGCCAAAAAGCACGTTTTTTTCCTTCTAAGTCGGTAAGTTGCGAGTCAAACGTAGGTTGGACCTGAGCATATCGATTTAACTATATATCAATAAAATATTAAATAAAACGTGACTTTGCTCACGATCCACCAAACCCTATAGTAATGCGCCTCTTTAGGCAACATTCCGTGAACCAGTCGGCGCAAAGGGATGAGACCCGTTATTGCAGCGCTCGGCAATGCGCGTCTATCATCGGCCGCCGACTACAGTTATGCGTTGCTTTTGCCCCAAAAATGTCACATTTTCGGCACCTGCCGACCACCACGTTACCTTTAAGTAAGGTTAGTCAGCGCCCCGACAAACCGGGATACTTCCGCCGAAAACGCCAGCAACTATGCATAAACCACGGAAAACAAACAAGAATCCACGTCACAATCGCAGCCGGCGCCTGTGGAAGAGCGTCGTTTTGTTGCTCGGATTGGGCGCCTGCGGTGCCATCGGATCCACCGCCGTCGTAATCGGCGCCTATTATTTTGTCGAGCCCGGGCTCCCGAAAGCCGAGACTATCCGGGATATCCCGCTGCAAATTCCGCTGCGCATATTCAGCCGGGACGGATATCTGATCTCCGAGATCGGCGAGCGGCGGCGCATCCTCATTAACTTCGACGATTTGCCACCGCATGTCGTACATGCATTTATCTCGGCCGAGGATCGGCGCTTCTTCGAGCATCCTGGCATCGACTATCAGGGCATTGCGCGTTCTTTCGGGCGACTGCTACGAAGCGGAGAGATCAGTGGCGGCGGCAGCACCCTCACGCAGCAATTGGCACGCGATTACTTCCTGACGCGCGAACAGTTGTTCACGCGAAAACTGCGGGAAGCTTTTCTCGCCTACAAGATTGAACAGGAGTTCACCAAAGAACAGATCATGGCGCTGTTCCTGAACAAGATGTTCTTCGGGCAACGTGCCTACGGCGTCGCAGCCGCCGCGCAGGTGTATTTCAACAAGGACCTCAAAGACATCAACCCGGCCGAGGCCGCCACTCTCGCCGGCGTTCTCCCGGCGCCGTCGCGTTACAACCCGGTTTACAGTGCCGCGAATGCGACGGTACGGCGCGGTTACGTCCTCGGCCGGATGCGCGATCTTGGCTACATTGATGACGCAGCCTACGCAGAGTCCATGGACTTTCCGATGGAGTCGCGGCTGCATGGTGCTGCAGTTGAGCTGAGCGCGCCGTATGTTGCCGAGATGGTGCGCAGTGAGATGTTGAAGCGTTATGGAGAAAACACCTACACCGCCGGTTACCAGGTTGTAACAAGTCTCGACTCACGCTTGCAGACTGCCGCCAATTACGCGTTGCGAAATGGGCTGCTGGAGTTCACGCGCCGACGCGGCTACCGCGGTCCTGCCATGACCATGGAACTCGGCGCAGACAATTCTTACAGTACCGTTCGAGGAATGGCCAATCGAGATACGCGAATCACTCGAGCAATATGCGCCAGGCGGCCTTTCCGTTGCTCTTGTGACAGCGCTTTCGGAAAACAACTCGGCGGACATTGTGTTCAGTGGCGGCGTTGAAGCCACATTGCCGTGGGCAGGCATTCGTTGGGCCAAGCCGTTCATCGATCGGGAAACGACCGGCCCGTCGCCAGAAAAAGTGACCGATGTTCTTTCCGTCGGCGACCTTATATACGTGATGCCGACGAACGCAGGTAGCTGGGCGCTCGCGCAGGTTCCCGAGGCACAAGGTGCGATTGTGTCAATCGATCCCTACGATGGCGCGAGTTGGCGCGCTGACGGGCGGATTTGACTTCACGATGAGCAAGTTCAACCGGGCACGACAGGCTTATCGCCAACCCGGTTCATCGTTCAAGCCTTTTATCTACTCCGCGGCACTCGAGAACGGCAACACACCGGCCACCGTTGTCCTGGATGCGCCCGTCGTAATTAACTCATCGGAACTCGAAGCAGTCTGGCGTCCCATCAACTACAGCGGCCGGTTTTATGGGCCCACGCGCATGCGCGAAGCGTTGGTGCGTTCGATGAATCTCGTCTCCGTGCGCCTGCTGTTATTCGAAACCGGCGTGGGCAATGCGGTTCGTCACATTGAAAAATTTGGCTTCGGCGACGCCGCGCTGCCACGCAACGGGTCTCTCGCCTTGGGCGGCGGTGCCGCATCTCCTCTGGATATGGCCCAGGGCTACGCAACGATTGCCAACGGAGGCCATGCCGTCAAACCGTACGTGATCGACGCAATTTACGGCCCCGAAGGCGAAACCCTTTATCGCAGCGAACCCGCAGTCGTGTGCGATGCCTGTGTCGCAGACAAACCGGACGACCGCTTTCGTGAGCCGGATGTCGCGCCAATGACGCTCGAAGAAATGGCCGACGTGGCGCTGGATTATCGACCCGATGCCTCGACCGCACCGGAGCTTTTCGAAGACGTCGTCATCGCCCCACAGCGGATCAGCCCACAGAATATGTTCCTGGTTCAGGACATGATGCGCGATGTTGTGCGCCGCGGCACGGGGCGCCGCGCAATGGTGTTGGGGCGCAATGATTTATCCGGAAAAACGGGTACCTCGAATGACCGACGCGACGCCTGGTTCGGCGGTTTCAACGGCGATCTCGCGAGCATTGTCTGGGTTGGCTACGACGACGACCTGCCGTTGGGTCCCGGCGAAGAGGGCTCGCGAACCGCGCTTCCAATATGGATCGAATTTTCGCGCAGGGCGTTAGCCGGCGTTCCCGAAAACCAGATGCCAATGCCGGAGGGAATCGTCATGGTGAAGATCGACAAGGAGACCGGCTGCGCGGCCCGCGCCGGACAATCGAATACTACGTTCGAGGTATTCCGCGAGGAGAACGTGCCGAAGTGTGAGTACGTCGATGACCTGCCCGACATCTTCAACGACGCGTCTGGAATCGATGCGCCGCCCGAAGACGAAGAAAAACAAGAAGAAGACGCGGAGTCACTTTTCTAAAAATTATGGCCAGACAGAAGAACAGCGAGGTCGAAAGGGCCCGCCGGCTCGTCGCGCAGGAGGCTGCTCGAATTATTGTCGATCACGGCGTTCGTGATTATCGACTTGCGAAACAAAAGGCGGCGGATCGCTTGGGAATAGTGGCTCGCGGAGCACTGCCCGGTAATGCAGAAATTGAAACCGCCGTCGCCGAGCACCTGCAAATATTCGGGCGCGAATCGCACGCCGATCATTTACGCCTGATGCGCATCGCAGCGCTTTCTGCAATGGAATTACTCGCCGGTTTTACGCCACGACTCGTTGGCCCGGTGCTGGTGGGTACTGCGGACGAAAACTCGGCGGTCAACCTGCATGTTTTTGCTGATAGCGCCGAGGCAGTCGCGATGGAACTCGCTCAACTCGGAGTTGGCTACCGGCCCTATGAACGACGTCTCAAGAGCCGTCGCAATCAGGTCGAGACGTTCGCTGGCTTCGAGTTTCATCACAGCAACAGCGCGATCCAGGTAACGGTCTTTCCGGTTGATGGGATTCGGCAGGCGCCGATGAGCCCTATCGATGGAAAACCGATGAAGCGGGTCGGCTCGGACTTTCTTCAACAACTCCTCGAACACGTCTGACACCAGCTACCGCCCACCATTCAGGCCGAGGGAGCCGCACGATTGAGGCAGCGGCGGTGCTACAAACTGTAGGAGCGCGCCCAGCGCGCGATCGCGGCCAAGGGCCGCTCCTACAGACATACGCCGCGATCGACGCCGCGGGGACAATGAGGGGTGGTAAGACGGCGCGTTACCGCTTCTCGATGGGCATGTAGTCTCGTGCTGCCGGACCCGTGTAAAGCTGTCGCGGTCGCGCGATCTTCCCGGCCGGATCGGCAATCATCTCGCGCCAATGCGCCGCCCAACCGACTGAGCGTCCAAGGGCGAACATGACCGTGAACATCGAGGTTGGAATGCCGAGCGCCCGGTAGATTATTCCAGAGTAAAAGTCGACGTTCGGGTAGAGATTCTTCTCGATGAAGTAGTCATCCTTGAGCGCGACTTGCTCCAACTCTTGCGCCAGATCGAACAACGGCGTGTCTTTGCGGTCGAGCTTCTGGAGGACCTTGTAGCACATCTCTCGGATAATCGTGGCCCGCGGATCGAAGTTCTTGTAAACGCGATGACCGAAGCCCATCAGGCGGAACGGGTCCGACTTGTCTTTTGCCTTTTCGACGAACTTGGGTATCTGGCTCGTATCACCGATTTGCTCGAGCATCTTGAGGACGGCCTCGTTTGCGCCGCCGTGCGCAGGGCCCCAAAGCGCAGCGATACCCGCTGCAATTGCGGAGTATGGATTTGCACCGGAGCTGCCGGCCATCCTCACTGTCGACGTTGAACAATTCTGTTCGTGATCGGCGTGCAGTATGAATAACAGATCGAGCGCCTCGGCAGCGACCTCATCGATTTCGTAGGGCTGCGCCGGAACCGCAAACAGCATATGTAGCAGGTTCTCGCAGTAGTCCAGATCATTGCGAGGATAGATAAACGGCTGGCCGATGTTCAGCTTATACGCGGCGGCAGCAATCGTCGGCAACTTGGCCAGAATCCTGTGCGCGAAAATATCGCGGTGATCCGGGTTCGACGAATCCATCTCGGCATGGTAGTAGGCCGACATTGACCCGACGACAGCCGACAACATGGCCATCGGATGCGCGTCGTAACGAAAACCCTTGAAGAAGTTCAGCATGCCCTCGTTGAGCATTGTGTGTGTGCGTATGGTTCTTTGGAACTTTTCGAGCTCACTGGGCGTCGGCAAGTTGCCGTGCAGCAACAGGTAGGAGACTTCGATGAAATTCGAGCTCGCGGCAAGCTGTTCTACCGGGTAGCCCCGATACATGAGGACGCCCTTCTCACCGTCGATGAACGTGATGTCGGACTCGCAGCTGCCCGTCGCGACGAAACCCGGATCATAGGTAAAAACGCCCTGCTCTTTGTACAGCTTGGCGATATCGATGACATCCGGACCGGTTGTCCCGGTGCGCACCGGCAATTCTGACTCGGTGCCGCTGGGGCTAATCAGGCGAAACATATCGTCGCTCATCGTGACTCCTTGAATTCCTTGTGATCAAACATGACGAGCATAGCAGAGCACCGCGACCCGGGAAGTCGTGGAAGAACGCAATGGGCTACCAGGGAGCTGCCGGGGCAGCGATTGCTTTTAGCTCATCCCGTACTTGCGGCGGAATTTGTCGACCCGACCGCCGGTATCGACGATCTTCTGCTTGCCAGTGTAGAAAGGGTGGCAGGAGGAACACACTTCTATAAGGAGATCCTCACCAAGTGTGGAGCGCGTCGTAAATTCGTTGCCACAACTACAAGTGACCTTGATGGCAGTGTAATTGGGGTGAATGTCGGCTTTCATCTTGGCTCTCCGGAGCGCGCTACTTAGCGAAAAGGTCGCGTAGGATATAGCGAAGCGCCTGCCGCCGCAAGCCCCCGACTTTTATCCACAGAACCTGTGGATAAGACTGTGGATGGAAATTGAGTGAATGCCCTAAGGTGCGGATTTTCAAGCAAGCTTGTCAATATGACTAATTTATGTCCATTTTTCTTTTGTGTATATAAAACAATATATTACAGGCTCTTTGCGACACTCAAAGTGAATTCGGAGGCCTCATACACTGAAAATTAAGGCCCGCGAGAATCCTTGTGCATAAATTAGCGATCTGGAAAATTTCCGAGTGGCGGCCGGGCGTCACCGGACACACGCCGGAATACGCGCTAACGCACCGTGGCTGTCGCTGGATTCAGGGCTGGTCAGGCAGGAATTCGGCCTGCAGATCGTTGAGAAACCGCCGGCCCAGTGAGGTCGGCCGCCAGACCGCGTCGTCCGCGCGCGAAACCAGGCCCTTCCTGGACGCCGTTTGCATAACTTCCGCCAATTCGTCGGCGCTACGGCCGGTCCTTTCAATGAAGATCGACTCGCTGAAGCCGTCAGTCAGCCGCAACGCGTTGAGCATGAACTCGAAAACGAGCTCGTCGTTTGCGATGAGACGCGGCCCTGAACCGTGTTCCCGCGCCTCGATCGTCTTCATATACTGCAGCGGATTCGCCGGCTTTACATAGCGAAATACGCCACGCGCATCGCTGACTTTGCCATGCGCACCGGCTCCAACCGCCAGATAATCGCCGAACAACCAGTAGTTCAGGTTGTGTTGGCACACCCGGTCATCACGCGCATACGCGGAGACCTCGTATTGCCTGTACCCGCTCTCGGCCAACAAGGTCTGACCGCGGTCCTGAATCTCATAGGCCGTTTCATCGTCCGGCAAGTCGTCGGGCGGGCGCGCATAAAAAATGGTATTCGGCTCAAGTGTCAGCTGGTACCAGGATAAATGCGTGGGATCGAGGCTTATCGCGGCCTGAACATCATCAAGCGCCGCGACAATGCTTTGGCCGGGAAGGCCGTGCATCAGGTCAATATTGATATTGTCGACACCCGCGGCGCGCGCATCATTCACAGCTCGCACGATGTCATTGCTGTTGTGAATGCGCCCGATCTTTTTCAGGAGTTCGTCGTTAAAGCTCTGGCCACCAAAAGACAGACGATTGACGCCGGCATCACGATATCCGGCCGGCTCGCCGCACTCGACCGTTCCTGGGTTTGCCTCCATCGTAATTTCCGCATTTGCAGCGACATCGAAGCGCGCCCGGACACCGTCCAGTAATCGCGCAATCTCATCCGGCGAAAACAGGCTGGGTGTACCGCCGCCAAGAAATACTGTTTCGATCTTTCGGCCTGCCCCCTGGGGCACTTCGTCCCCGAGATCGAGAAGCAGCGCATCCAGATAGCGCTTGCGTGGCGCCGCATCACCTGCCGCGTGCGAATTGAAGTCGCAATAAGGGCACTTCTGCACGCACCAGGGCAGGTGCACGTAAAGCGAAAGCGGTGCTTGGATCATTCGAACTTCTTGATGCAGCTGTGTCACCAGCCCGCGCAAGGCCTGACCTCGATGACTGCGGGCGTTCTTTTGTTGTGGCGTCAGTTGCGCCGCGCTAAGGCCACTCGACGGATCGAGGAAGATCGGATCATAGCCAAACCCCCCGTTACCCCGGCGTGCTTTCAAAAGCGTTCCTCGCCACACACCTTCCGACACGACGGCGCTGCGCTCGCCGGGCATTACGAAACTCGCGACACAGTAAAACGCCGCGCCACGCGCATCATCACTGACACCGGAAAGCTCGCTGAGCAGCTTGTCGATATTCTCGTCGTCGGTTGCGTTTGGACCTGCGTAACGCGCCGAGTAGACGCCGGGCCTGCCGTCCAGGGCGTCTACCACCAAGCCGGAGTCGTCAGCGATTGCCGCAAGACCTGTCGCACGGCAAGCGTGGTGTGCCTTTATCAGCGAGTTTTCAGCGAAGGTTTCGCCTGTTTCATCGGCGTCGCTGACGCCCAGCTCGGACTGTGAAACGACGTCGATAGCGAGTCCATCAAGCAAGCGCGCAATCTCGGTGATCTTGCCGGCATTGCCGCTGGCCATGACAACTTTCTTTGGCAGACCAATCACTTCGCGGCGGACGCTATCGCCTTGTTCTGAGCAACGATAATATCGTCGATACCGCCGCGCGCGAGACTGATCATCGCTGCGAACTCATCATCGGTAAACGCGTGACCTTCGGCGGTACCCTGCACTTCGATGAAGCGACCCGCGTCGTTCATGACGATGTTCATGTCGGTTTCCGCCTCCGAGTCCTCTGCATAATCGAGATCAAGCACCGGGATGCCGCGATAGATGCCAACGGAGATTGCTGCAACCTGACCGTGTAGCGGGTCCTTTTTCAATCTGCCCGACTTGCGCAACCGCCGCATCGCAATAGCCAGTGCGACGTACGCACCGCTGATCGACGCGGTTCGAGTACCGCCATCCGCCTGAATAACGTCGCAGTCGAGCGTTACAGAGCGTTCGCCCAACGCATCGAGATCTGTCACCGCACGCAAAGAGCGGCCGATGAGCCGTTGAATTTCCAGCGTTCGGCCGCCTTGCTTGCCGCGCGATGCCTCGCGACCCGAACGCGTGTGCGTCGCCCGCGGCAACATCCCGTACTCACCGGTTACCCACCCCCGACCGGTATTACGCATCCAGGCCGGCACGCGCTCCTCGATACTGGCCGTGCATAACACCTGGGTATCGCCGAACGACGCCAAGACGCTGCCTTCTGCGTGTTTCGTGAAATCGGCAACGAACTGCAATTCGCGCATTTGTGAAGCTTCGCGTCCACTGGGGCGCATGTTTACTCTCCTGCCGTGAATGAAACCAGCCTCCTGTCCAACTAGTTCTCCATCCACCTTAACGCGGTACCCGTCGTATTGTCACTGTATGGAGAGTTAACGCGTAACGCTTTCATGCTCAGTGCTTTGAGGTTGTCCACGAGGTTGTTCTCGCCCGGCTTACCGATTTCAGCCATGTCCGCGTCACTTAAGCCCGACCACAAACCGTCCGAACAGGCGAGCAACACGTCACCCGGCTGCAACCTTATTTTGGGGGTGATGCTCATATCAGGAACAGGGGCGTCGCCACCGATGCAACACTCGACAAAGTTACGCATGGGATGATCTTTGGCTTCTTCTTCGGTGATGGCGCCTTCCTGAATGAGTACCTCGACATGGCTATGGTCGCGCGACCGCACCAGGACCGCTCTGTCCCGAATCTGATAGATGCGGCTGTCGCCGATATGAGCCCAGAATGCTCCACCTTCCTGTACGAGACAGATCGCACAGGTTGCCCGCGGTCGAAAATCGACGGCGAGATCCTCGCCGAGGCCGACGACCTCATCGTGAGCCCGCGCCAGCGCCATGTACAAGAATCCCTGCGGGTCGAACAACGGTAGCGTGGCAGCCATGAACAGGTCCTGCACAACCTTAAGTCCGGTTTCGGCCGCACGAGCGCCATCCGAATGTCCGCCCATACCGTCAAACACGAGCATCATGGCTGCATCTTCGGCGACGACAACGGCCGCCCGATCCTGATTGTCCTGACGATCTCCGAGCGCAGAAACTTTAGCGTATTCGATTTTCATACCATTGGGTTGTCGTTGATTGGCCTTCGGCAGCGACCACAGCTTAGAATGACCGTCCTCGTGAAAACGTGACCCAGACAACACACTACGGAATTGCCGGGAGAAGGATGCTGATGTTACACAGTATGACAGGCTTCGCGCGAGAGTCAGTGGAAACTGGCATCGGCACGCTGACGTGGGAGATACGCGCAGTCAATCATCGCTATCTCGATGTGCTGTTTAAGCTGCCCGACGATTTGCGGCCAAAAGAACAATTATTGCGTCAGCAGGCAAGTGCCACGCTCAGTCGAGGCAAGGTTGAATGCGCACTGTATTTTCGACGCGCCGTCAACCAGGAAACCGAGCTGCAGCTGGACACCGACCTCGTCGAGTTAATTGGCCATCGAATTTCTGAGCTGACCGCAAAACTGCCCAATGTGGCTGCTGCAAATCCGATAGAGATTCTACGGTGGCCTGGCGTCGTTTTGCAGACCGAACTCGATACCGGGCCGCTTTTCGAAAACGCCTCCGCACTGCTTGATACGGCTTTGGGCGCGTTAAACACAATGCGTGCCAGCGAAGGCGAACGTATTGCTGAAATGCTCAACTCTCGCTGCACCGATATCGAGGAGATTTCTGCCAGCGTTCGCCGTCGCATGCCAGAGGTACTTGCGGCAACTCGGGCCAGGCAAAAAGAGCGCATCGAAAAGCTCAGCGTCGAGGCAGACCCGGCGAGACTCGAGCTGGAGATTGCTTTGGTCGCGCAAAAACTCGACGTTGACGAAGAACTGGATCGACTCGAAAGTCATCTCGTCGAAATTCGTGATGCCATTGGTGGTCAAAAGCCCGTTGGCCGACGCCTTGACTTTCTTATGCAGGAACTCAATCGCGAGGCCAACACGCTGGGCTCAAAATCCGCCGATAGTGAAACCACGAAGGCCGCCGTTGATCTGAAGGTATTGATCGAGCAGATGCGCGAACAAATCCAGAACGTCGAGTAGGTTTTCCGTGGCAAGAAGCAACGCAAAATTGTTTGTGATTGCCGCACCGTCAGGCGCCGGCAAAACAACTATTGTCAAAGCGCTCGTCGCGCGCAACCCAGCGCTTAGATTCTCAATCTCTTACACCACTCGACGCAAACGGCGTACGGAAGTCGATGGCGTCGATTATCTTTTTGTTGATGTTGTCGAGTTCGAACGATTGAAGAAAGAAGGGGAGCTGCTCGAGTACGCCGAAGTGTTCGATAATTTCTATGCGACGAGTCGCAGCCAGGTCGAGAAGCATCTGGACGAAGGCCAGAATGTGGTTCTGGAAATCGACTGGCAGGGGGCGAGGCAGGTTCGTGCATCGATGCCCGAGTGTATTTCGATCTTCATTTTGCCGCCATCACTGGAAGAACTCGAAAGGCGCCTCCGGGACCGCCGCACCGACAGCCCTGAGGTAATTGAGCGGCGGCTTCGGGATGCGCAAGATGACATGTCGCACTGGGACGAATTTGACTACGTCATCATCAACGACAAGCTCGAGCAGGCGGTCAGTGACCTCGAAAGCGTTTTGGCGGGGTCGGGTGAGGCCTGTGCGCGGACCAACGTTGCCCTGCGGCGCGTTGTGTCGAGAATTATTGGCTAGCGCCGAGTAGGGGTTGACATATACCATTTGGTTATATGTCTTGGCGTTTGGCCGGCCTCATCACCTACACTCACAGACCTCGTTCACCAGGCCAGGCAACAGCCTGCACCCATAGGAAATTCAACCATGGCCAGAATTACGGTCGAAGATTGCCTGGATAACATAGAAAACATTTTCGAAATGGTCCTGGTCGCGGCCAAGCGCGCGCGCCGTATAGCCCATGGGGCCGACCCGATGGTCGAGCTTGAAAATGACAAACCCACCGTTATTGCCTTGCGAGAAATTGCCGACGGTCACGTAACGCCAGCGATTCTTGAAGAGGTCGATCAACCGGTGGTGGATGACCTGATGAATCCTTCAGAGCCCGTAGAGGATATCCTGCCGGTTCGCGGGATCTCGATCGGCGACTAAGCCCGGCCCGAAAAGGGCCAAGATCGGTGACGACAGGCTCCCCGACGCAGCCGTATTACCGCTATTATCGGTAGATGGATTACGCGGCGACAATTCTGTCCAGGCTGCCCGGTGCCTCAAAGCGAGACTTCGGGTTGGGCCGGCTTGTCGAGACCCTCAAGACCTACCTGCCTGACGACCACGTCGCGCAAATCCTCAAAGCCTACGAGTTTGGTGCCAGCGCGCATGACGGCCAGACGCGCAAGACTGGCGAACCCTACATCACGCACCCCATTGCCGTGGCACAAGAATTGGCCGAGATGCGCCTCGACGCCCACGCGATCAGCGCCGCCATATTGCACGACGTCGTGGAAGACACCTCCGCTTCACTCGACGACATAGAAGAGAACTTCGGCCTCGAGGTCGCACAGCTTGTCGATGCCGTCAGCAAGCTCGACCAGATTCAATTTCGCAGCCGCGCCGAGGCCCAGGCCGAGAGCTTCCGCAAGATGATGCTGGCCATGATCGAGGATATCCGCGTCATTCTCGTCAAGCTTTCCGATCGACTCCATAACATGCAGACGCTCGGCGCGATGCCGGCGGCAAAAAAGAAACGCATCGCTCGCGAGACGCTCGACATCTATGCCCCCATCGCGAATCGGCTCGGCATCAATCGCATGAAGATTCAGCTTGAGGATCTCGGCTTCATGCACCTGCACCCGTTTCGTTACCGTGTACTCGACAAGGCGCTAAAGAAAAGCAAGGGGACCCAACGCCAGATCGTCAAGCGGATTTCCGAAGAGTTCAGAAAAGCGATGGCCGAAGAGGGAATCGACGGAGAAATCATTGGGCGCGAAAAACATCTCTACAGCATCTATAGAAAGATGGCGGAGAAAAAGCGGCCGCTGGCCGACATCGTCGATGTGTATGGTTTTCGTATTATCGTCGACGACGTAAACACCTGTTACCAGATGCTCGGGCTCATCCATGGGCTCTACAAACCGATGCCCGGCCGATTCAAGGACTACATCGCGATCCCGCGCATTAACGGTTACCAGTCTCTGCACACGACGCTATTCGGACCGAAGGGCCTGCCGCTCGAGGTACAGATTCGTACACGACAAATGGACCGCGTTGCGGAGGCGGGCGTCGCGTCTCACTGGATTTACAAAGCCGACGAGAAAACGGACGCAACGCCACAGCGTCGTGCCAGGGAATGGTTAGCCAACCTGGCAGAGATACAGCAGTCCGGCACATCCGAGGAGTTCCTGGAAAGCGTCAAGGTCGATTTGTTCCCTGACAAGATTTATGTGTTCACGCCCAAGGGAGACATCATGCCGTTGCCGAAAGGTGCGACGACGGTGGATTTCGCGTACGCCGTGCACACCGATATCGGCGATCGCTGTGTTGCAGCAAAAATAGATCGGAGACTGGTACCGCTGCGGACGCAACTGCAAAACGGCCAAACAGTCGAGGTCATTACCGCGCGGGGCGCCAAGCCCAACCCGAACTGGTTGACGTTCGTGCGTTCCGCCAAGGCGCGAACCGCCATCCGCAACCACATGAAGAACCTGCGGTCCGTCGAATCCGTGGACCTCGGCAGGCGCTTGCTTGATAAGGCGCTCAAGGATCTGGGTTCGTCACTACGTAAGGTCGGAAAGGTGCGAATGGCGAGCGCGCTGGAAGACCTCGGGCTCAACAATACGGCTGAATTATTCGAACAACTCGGGCTTGGCGAGCGACTTGCGGCACTGACGGCCCGCATGCTGGAAGGCATTGATGAGGCCGGCGACGTGGATGAAAAGACCACGAGCCTGGTTATCGCCGGTACGGAAGGCATGGTCGTCAGTTACGGAAAATGTTGTTACCCGATTCCGGGAGACGAAGTAATGGGCTACCTGACGGCGGGCCGTGGCGTTGTGATCCATAGAAACACCTGCGGCAACCTGAGAATCTTCCGTAAGCAGCCCGAGAAATGGATCACGGTCGGCTGGGAGAAAGGCCTCAACAAAGACTTCTCCTCGCAGATTCAGGTGGAGACGCGCAACCGCACGGGCGTGTTGGCGGAGGTCGCTGCCACGATCGCAGATTGCGGCTCGAACATCGAACAGGTCGAGGTGCTTGGGCGGCATGAGGACTGCTCCGTGCTATCGTTTTTGTTAACCGTCAAAGACCGCACCCATCTCGCAAAGATTATGCGCAGCGTGCGCAAAATGCCGAACGTTATGAAAGTAACGCGCGAATGCGCGTAGCTCGACACCACTCCAGCTCAGGATGCATCGATGACCAAGCAGGCAATTCATACCGACAGCGCGCCGGCGGCGATCGGCACCTATTCGCAAGCAATACAGTCAGGCAATTTCGTGTTTCTTTCCGGGCAGATTCCCCTTGTGCCGGGCACCATGGAACTCGTCGCGGGCGATTTCGAGGCGCGCGCACGCCAGGTTTTCAAAAACCTGGAGGCCGTTGCCAACGCGGCAGGCGGCGATCTTGGCAACGTCGTCAAGGTCACCATTTTTCTGACCGACCTTGAGAACTTCGCGGCCGTAAACTCGATCATGGAAGAATTTTTTGAGAAACCTTTCCCCGCACGAGCCGCGGTCGGTGTTGCCTCGTTGCCCAAGGGCACCGATGTGGAAGCCGACGCGATCCTTGCGTTGTAGGAGGCCGCACGACTGATCGTGGATCCGCTTTCACCGTTAACTTCTCTCAAGGGCGTCGGGCCGGCACTCGCCAGAAAACTGGAGAGAGCTCGGGCTGTTTCGCGTTGAAGATCTGCTTTTCCTGTTGCCGCTGCGCTACGAAGACAGAACTCAACTCGTAAAGATCGGGGCGCTTGTCGCGGGCAGCCGGTGCCTTGTGACCGGCGAAGTGCTGTTGGCAGAAACCGTCTATCGTGGCCGTAGAAACTTGCTCGTTCGCGTTAGCGACGGTAGCGGCCAGTTGACCCTGCGCTTCTTTCATTTTTCGCGACAACAGCAAGCCCAGTTTCAGCCCGGCGTAAAACTAACTTGCTTTGGTGAGGTACGGCGCGGCTCGACGGGCTTCGAGATGATTCATCCCGAATATCGACTCTTGCGCGAGAACCAGGCTGCGTCGACAGACGATGCACTAACCCCGATCTACCCGGCGACCGAGGGCGTGCAGCAGGGGCGCTTGCGGAATCTCACCGATCAGGCACTGCGCTCAATGCAGGAGACACCGCCTGACGAACTGCTTCCGAAAATGATTACGAAGAAGCTTGGCATGCCATCACTGGCTGAGGCCATACGGTTTCTGCACCGGCCGCCGCCGGATGCGGATGTCCGGCAACTGTTACAGGGTCGACACCCCTGCCAGCAAAGGCTCGCCTTCGAGGAGTTACTCGCGCATTACCTGAGCCTGCGAAACTTGCGAGCGCTTGCCCAAACCGAGGACGCGCCCGCGTTAACCCGCGGTGATGCCGAGGTCAGTCGGTTTATAGCTGCCTTACCATTCGAACTGACCGACGCGCAGAAGCGTGTCGCGCAAGAGATTCTCGGCGACCTGTCGAAACCACATCCGATGATGCGCCTTATCCAGGGCGACGTGGGTTCCGGCAAGACCGTCGTTGCCGCGATTGCCTGCCTCAAAGCCATCGCCTGTGGCGTTCAGGCGGCGATTATGGCGCCGACAGAAATTCTCGCGGAGCAACACTGGCACAACTTTACCGAGTGGTTTCGTCCCTTGGGGCTGGAGCCCGCATGGCTCAGCGGCAGTCAGCGTGCGGCGGCCCGTCGCGATTCACTGGGGGCGATTGCTGACGGTCGTGCACAGCTGGCGGTTGGCACCCACGCGCTGTTTCAGGAAGGTGTCGAGTTCAAAAATCTCGCGCTCGTAATTATCGACGAGCAACATCGGTTTGGCGTTCACCAGCGCATGGCGCTGCGCGACAAGGGAAGATCGGCAGAGGGTCATCCGCATCAGCTCGTGATGACGGCGACCCCGATACCGCGAACCCTGGCGATGGCGGCTTACGCCGATTTGGACACATCCGTTATTGACGAGCTGCCCCCGGGTCGCCAACCAGTATCAACGATTGCGGTCCCGGATACTCGGCGCGGCGAAATCGTGGAACGTGTGCGCTCGGCCTGCGCATCGGGTCAGCAAGCCTATTGGGTTTGCCCCCTGATTGAGGAGTCCGATGTCCTCGACTACCAGGCGGCGGAAGCCAGCTACCAAATGCTTACCGAGGCGCTTCCGGATTTGCGGGTCGGGCTCGTGCACGGACGAATGCGCCCCGCGGAGAAAGAACGCGGCATGCGTTCCTTTAAAGAAGGCCTGATCCAGCTGCTCGTTGCGACGACTGTAATCGAGGTCGGTGTGGACGTACCAAATGCAAGCCTGATGATTATTGAGAACGCAGAGCGCATGGGGCTTTCGCAGTTACATCAACTGCGTGGCCGTGTCGGCCGTGGCGCCGCCCAAAGCCACTGCGTGTTGCTTTACAAGCCGCCGCTCGGCCGCATTGCGAAGCAACGGCTCGCCGTCTTGCGCGATACCAATGATGGCTTCGTCGTTGCACAACGAGATCTTGAATTGCGTGGCCCCGGAGAACTGTTGGGCACCCGCCAGACGGGTTTGCCGGATTATCGTATCGCGAACCTGGTCCGCGATGCCGAGCTTATGCCGCAGGTACAGATCACGGCGGAAACGCTACGCACTACCTCCGAGGTGACAGCCGCCGCAATCGTACGCCGCTGGCTCGGGGATGCGGGACGATACGGCAAAGTGTAGGAGCGCGCCCTCGCGCGCGACCGACACCCGGGAAAAGAATCGCGCGCGAGGGCGCGCTCCTACAATGACCACTTGTAAAGTACACTACGCGCCATGAAAACAGTGTCCGCCAACGCTTTCACACCCCAGTTAGCCCGCCAGCTGCGCAACTACGGCAAACTAATGCGCGTCGACAAACCGATTGGGATCTGGCTCTTGCTATGGCCGACGCTGTGGGCCCTGTGGCTCGCTGGTGACGGCGCGCCGGACCAGGGCCTGTTCGTTATTTTTGTTCTTGGCGTAGTCGTCATGCGATCCGCCGGCTGCGTTTTGAATGACTACGCGGATCGCAACATCGACCCATACGTTGAACGTACGCGAACGCGACCGATCGCCTCAGGTGCAGTCGCCCCAATGGAAGCACTGACCTTATTCGCGGCCCTGGCACTTATCGCAGTCGGTCTCGCGACCATGCTCAACGCGCCCGCCAGGCTGCTGGCTGTCGTTGGCGCCGCGCTGACCGTCGCCTATCCTTTCGTCAAGCGATTCCTTTCCATTCCACAATTCGTGCTTGGCGCAGCGTTTGGCTGGGGCGTACCGATGGCGTTCGCCGCACAGACCGGCAATACGCCCGAACTTGCGTGGCTGATTTTCGGGACGGCCATGATCTGGGCGGTTATTTACGACACGTTCTACGCCATGGTCGATCGCGAAGACGACAAGAAAGTGGGTGTTAAGTCGACCGCGATATTGTTTGGCGAGGTCGATTTGTTCGTCATAGCCGGACTGCAGGTGCTTATGCTGATTGCACTTGTATTGATCGGATTGCGCGCAGAGCTCGGGCTCTGGTATTACCTGTCGGTCATGGTCGCAGCGGGCCTGATGGGTTGGCACCAGTGGCTTGCACGCGATCGCCAACCGGCCGGTTGTTTTGCCGCCTTCCTGCACAACCACCTGATCGGCATGGTCGTGTTTATTGGTATCGTGCTTCATTACACCTTCAATCGCACCGGCGTAATTTGATTCAGCCCGCCCGCGCCACCGCCAGAACGCTGACTTTCTCCACGCCGCGCTCAAGCAGCGCTTTCGCAAGCTGCCGCGTCGTTTCCCCGGTTGTAACAACGTCGTCGACGATCAATACGTGATCGTTGTGCAACCCTTTTTTGACGACGAATACGTTTCTCAGGTTGCGACGCCGCTGTGGGGCGCTTAGCCCCGACTGAAACGCGGTCGCCCTGCCGCGGCTGACGCCGCCAATGATTGGCAGGCCACAGCGCTTTGCGAGGGGCCGTGAGAGTTCGGTGGCCTGGTTGAATCCGCGAAACGCTTGTCGTCGCCAATGCAGCGGAACCGGCAAGAGCGCGTCGATATCCGACGAAAAGCCGGGGCAATTGGAGAAGCAGCAGCTCGGCAAACGCCGGTGCGTAATACAGGCTTCGACCAAACTTCAACGCCTTAAGGCCAGCGTCGACGGGAAATTCATAGAGCAGCGGAGCGACAGTCGCCTGAATTTCCGGCGGGTGGCTCTGACAGTCGGCACAGTGCACTCCGTACGGCAACGCAGTCCCGACAGGCGCGGCACACAGCGCGCACGCGTTCTCAACCCATGGCAGGTCCGAAAGGCATCCTTGACAGATGCAACGCTCGCCCGGGCGGCACCTCGTTCCACAGAAAACGCACTGCGGCGGCATGATCGACTCATCAAGTCGCCGCAGCCCATCAAGCACATAGTCCCGCAAGTCGGACCGTTTCGGTAAACGCAGCATAACGTCATTAGGTACGAAATCGAGCCGCACAGGGCCATGACGAAATCGCGGCGATTAACTGACAAAAGCGTGTTACGTTTGCTGCCTTCCGTCCATCGGCCAGAGCAAAACGTGAACGACAGACCGACAATAAACTTGCGAGACGTTCGGCGCCGCTTCGATAAGGCGGCGGCAAGTTTTGACTCTGCTGACTTTGTGCATGCGGTGACGCGCAAGGGTATTATTCGAACGCCTTTTGCCACTCGTTGTCGACGCCAAACGCGTTCTCGACCTCGGCTCGGCGACTGGCCGCGCTGGCGTGCAGCTCCGCAAGCACTTTGGCCGCGCACATATCGTATCGCTGGACATCTCACACAATATGCTGAGCAAGTCCAGACGTAAGCGCGCGTGGTTTTCCTTCTCCCGTTCGTCGTTCGTACAGGCGAACGCGTCGGCCTTGCCGTTCAAGGACCAGAGTATCGACTTCGTTTTCTCTAACCTGTTGCTGCCTTTTGTCGACAAGCCGGAACTCGTTTTCGCGGAAGTCGCGCGCGTGTTACAGAAGGGAGGCGTATTCGCTTTTGCGACCCTCGGTCCTGACAGCCTGCTCGAGATACGTCGGGCATGGCGTCGCGTCGACGATCATGTGCACGTCAATCGTTTCCTCGACATGCACGACGTCGGCGACGCGCTGGTTCGATCCGGCTTGCGCGACCCGGTGCTGGACGTCGACCGCCTTTCCGTTCACTACGACGACGCCACCCGCTTATTCGCCGACCTCACGAGTGTTGGCGCGAGAAACACACTTCAGCAGCGCAATCGATCACTGGTCGGAAAACAGCATTTCAACAGGATGCTCGACGCCCTGGCAGGCGATTCGGGTGGCGGAAAGATCAAGCTGGATCTCGAACTTGTCTACGGCCATTGCTGGGGCGGAGGCGCCAGAATGGGCCCTGAAAACTACACGATCGATGCGTCCAATATTTCCCGCCGGCGCGGCTAAACCGACACTGTCATCAGAATTGTAACTTTTTCATCAGGGATCTCACGATAAGCCTTTGTTAAATAAGAATTAATCTCACTAACTATTGCCGCGACCGCATTGCATGGCCCTATTGATTTAAGTACACTTCGCTTGCTTTTTTGGCCGGCGTCATTGGTCAAAGCGGCCGACAGACGACAACCCGGGGTCACCGGGCCGGTGCGAACTAAGCCGTACCAATACTCGTCACATCCGAAATCGAAAATGAATTGCGATCGCCGTAGCGGTCTGCAGGGTGAATGATCAATGACAAGAAAGGCATTTCTGAGCTTGCTGGTCCTGGGTATTAGCAACGCGGCAAAGGCTGAGTGGGCACTGAACATGCCCAAGGGCGTCACGGAGCTCAGCCTCGAAACCTACAACATCCACATGATGATCTTCTGGTGGTGCGTCGCCATCGGCGTTGTCGTGTTCGGCGTGATGATCGTTTCGCTGGTCAAGCACCGTAAGTCCAAAGGCGTGAAACCCGCGACGTTCTCCCACAGCACCACCGCCGAAGTCATCTGGACCGCGATTCCGGTTGTGATTCTGATGCTCATAGCGATACCGGTCGCGGAGACAATGGTTAGGCTCGAAGACTCCAGAAATCCGGATATTTCGATTGTCGTGACCGCCTACCAGTGGAAATGGCATTACAAGTACCAGGACGAGGATATCGCTTTCTTCTCGAGCCTTGCGCAACCGAGCCTTGAGGCCCGGCGCAAACAATCGGGGGTTGATCCGTTTGCCGTTGATAACTACCTGCTCGACGTGGATCGCCCGGTTGTGGTACCCCGCGATGCGAAAGTCCGCTTGCTGATAACGTCGAATGACGTTGTGCACTCCTGGTGGGTCCCCAATCTCGCTATCAAGAAAGACGCGGTGCCGGGCATCGTCAACGAAACCTGGTTCAAAGCCACTGAAGTTGGCACTTACCGCGGGCAATGTACCGAGCTCTGCGGCAAAGACCACGGCTATATGCCTATTGTCGTCGAAGTCGTTGAGCCGGACGCCTACCAGGCATGGGTTGATACCCGAAAAGAAGGCGCGCCACGCGTCGCCAGCACACAACAGTAACTACGGAATTCAGACGTGTCGGTAAAGACGGCGCGAATATGGAGTAACACGGTATGAGCACCACAGTAGCGGATCTGCATGATCATCATGAGGACCACGGCCCCGCCAAAGGAATAGGCCGCTGGTTGTTTGCGACGAATCACAAGGACATCGGCACGATGTACCTGATCTTCAGCCTGACGATGTTCTTTATCGGCGGCGCCATGGCGATGGTCATTCGTTCCGAGCTGGCGATTCCCGGGCTGCAGTTCGTGCATCCGGAGTTCTTCAACCAGATGACGACCATGCATGCGCTCATCATGGTGTTCGGTGCCGTGATGCCTGCGTTCGTGGGCCTGGCCAACTGGATGATTCCGCTGATGATCGGCGCGCCCGACATGGCGCTGCCGCGCATGAACAACTGGTCGTTCTGGATCCTGCCGGTAGCCTTCGGCATATTGCTGTCCACGCTGTTTATGCCCGGCGGCGCGCCGGCAGGCGGTTGGACCATGTACCCGCCGCTGATTTTGCAGACGGGTGATGCCTTCCCGTTCCTGATTTTCTCCGTCCACCTCATGGGAATATCATCGATAATGGGAGCGATAAACGTCATCGTGACCATCATCAATATGCGCGCGCCCGACATGTCGCTGCTGAAGATGCCGATGTTCGTCTGGACCTGGCTGATCACGGCGTACCTGCTGATTGCCGTCATGCCGGTACTGGCCGGCGCCGTGACCATGTTGCTGACCGACCAGTTTTTTGGCACAAGCTTCTTTCTTGCTGCCGGTGGCGGTGACCCGGTGATGTTCCAGCATATTTTCTGGTTCTTCGGCCACCCTGAAGTCTACATAATGATTCTGCCGGCATTCGGTGTCGTTTCAGAAATCATCCCGACGTTTTCGAGGAAGCCCTTGTTCGGTCATGACTCGATGGTTTATGCGGCGTCCAGCATCGCGTTCCTGTCGTTCATCGTCTGGGCTCACCATATGTTTACGGTCGGCATGCCGCTGACGGGACAGATGTTCTTCATGTTCGCGACAATGCTCATCGCCGTTCCCACCGGCGTGAAGATCTTCAACTGGGTCGCAACGATGTGGCGCGGAGCGATGACCTTCGAGACGCCGATGCTCTTCTCGCTGGCCTTTGTCTTCCTGTTCACGATCGGTGGTTTTTCGGGCCTGATGCTCGCTGCCGCCCCGGCCGACATTCAGTATCACGATACTTATTTTGTTGTTGCCCACTTCCACTATGTGCTGGTACCCGGGTCGGTGTTTGCGATCATGGCCGGCGCTTATTACTGGCTGCCAAAATGGACCGGGCACATGTACAACGAGTCGCTCGGCAAGCTGCACTTCTGGCTGTCCACCATTTTCGTCAACCTGACGTTTTTCCCGATGCACTTTCTCGGCCTGGCCGGAATGCCGCGCCGTATTCCCGATTATTCGACGCAGTTCGCCGACTTCAACACAATTGCCAGCATCGGCGCGATCGGCTTCGGCCTGTCTCAGCTGATCTTTGTCTGGGTAATCCTGAGCGCGTGGAAAGGCAGTAAAGCGACTGACCGCGTCTGGGAAGGCTCGCACGGCCTGGAGTGGACCGTGCCTTCACCGGCGCCTTACCACACCTTCGAGACACCGCCGAAGGCGCGTATTGCCAACGAAGCGTTCGAGTGAGCATGAACGACGCTGAACGCAAGAAGGGCATCCGCCGCACGGCCTTGATCGTCGCCGCGGTTGCCATTGCTTTCTACGTCGGCTTCATCATGATCGGCGTGCTGCGCTCTTAGCGATATGAACGACTCTCACAACAAGCTGAGCGCAGAACACCGTTCCCTGACTCGCCGCCTGTTGTTGCTGGCGGCGGCGATGTTTGGCTTCGGCTTCCTGCTGGTACCGCTGTACGACGTGTTTTGTGAGATTACGGGTTTCGGTGGCCGGACCAACACCACAGCGGCCGTTGTTGAAGAAGCGCCCGACCTGTCGCGCGAAATTCGTATCGAGTTTGTAACCACCGTTAATTCGTACGCGCCGTTCGAGTTCGCCGCCGATGTTGACAGCATGACCGTACACCCGGGCAAAATGTACTTTGCAACGTTCACGGCAAAAAACCTCACTACAGCCAACAAAGTTGCACAGGCGGTTCCAAGCGTCGCGCCCGTCTCCGCAGCCGAGCATTTCACCAAGATCGAGTGCTTTTGCTTTACGAGCCAGGAGTTCGCCGCAAATGAGGCGCGGCCTATGCCACTACAGTTCATCGTTGACCCCGATCTGCCCGAATACGTTGACACCATTACATTGCAGTACACGTTTTATGATACCGCCCGCATGGCGGGAAATAGCACTCTTTAAGCAGAGAACTTGATCTAACATGACAACACATACAGACGATCGTTATTACGTCCCGCACGGCAGCCACTGGCCCATCGTCGGCTCTGTCGGCCTTCTGGCCCTGATGATTGGTGTATCTGCCTGGCTGAATGGCGCTGATGCCGGCTTCTACATCATGATGACTGGCGTTGCCGTGATGATCTTTATGATCACCGGTTGGTTCCGCGACGTCATCTCAGAAAGCCAGGGCGGCCTTTACAACGAGCAGGTGGACAGGTCATTCCGCCAAGGGATGTTCTGGTTCATCTTCTCAGAGGTTATGTTCTTCGCCGCATTCTTCGGCGCACTGTTCTACGCACGCAACATGGCTATTCCCTGGCTTGGCGGTTCGAGTAACAACTTTTTCACCAACCTGCTGTTGTGGGAAGGCTATGAGAGCACCTGGCCAACGAACGGCCCGGGGGGAATCGGCGGGGAATATAAGATTATGCCTCCGCTCGGGCTGCCACTCATCAACACGGCACTGCTGCTCACTAGCAGCATTACGGTCACCATCGCTCATCATTCGCTGCTGGCCGGCAAGCGCACGCAGCTGGCCGTTTTCCTGGCCGCGACTTTCGTGCTCGGTTTCATCTTCGTCTTTTTGCAGGGCTATGAGTATGTTCACGCTTACCAGGACCTGAACCTCAAGCTCACGTCGGGCATTTATGGTTCGACCTTCTTCATGCTCACAGGCTTCCATGGCATGCACGTCACCATCGGCGCGATCATGCTCACGATAATATTCCTGCGGGTGGTGAAGGGGCATTTTTCACCAGACCATCATTTCGCCTTCGAAGCGGTCGCCTGGTACTGGCACTTCGTCGATGTGGTCTGGGTCGGCCTGTACGTATTCGTCTACTGGATGTGAAGACGGCAGCGGAACGAGAGAAATCCGAGCGGGCGCCCAGGCGCCCGTTTTGCCCTGTGTGAGAGGCCTTACGCTGCTATTGTGTGGGTGGAACGATCCAGCCGAGGAAATACGACGCAACGAGGAACAGGATCAGGATCAGCGACAAACCAACCCGTATCTCAAGCGCGCGGAGCATTTTCGGCGAGTCTGCATCCTCTTTGCGCAGGTAGAAAAGACCGGTTCCCAGGCTGATGACAATGGCAGCTAAGAGAACGAACACAACGTATTTCATGGCAGTACCCTCCGAAGTGATCATTATACCTTGAACACAACGTCGAAAAAGCCGTTACCAACCTGGCTGCCGCTGATCGTCGGCACATTGTTGGTGGCACAATTTGCGGGCCTCGGTGCGTGGCAAATCAGCCGCGGCCTGGAAAAGCGAGCCGACCAGGTCGCCTTCAACGATGAGACCAGCTTCGCTGCCTGGCAGGACGGCATGGAGATTCGCCCCTTTCAGCGACTCAAAGCGACCGGACGATACGACAACGATCACCAATTCCTGCTCGAGAACATCATCGTCAACAGCCGTTACGGGTATTACGTCGTTACGCCGCTCATCGGAGAGGACGATGAACCAGTGCTACTCGTCAACCGGGGCTGGATCGAGAAAGGGAGCGCACCTCTCGACACTCGTCTCCTGGACGTCAAAACAACGCGAACGACCGTGCGCGGGCGGGCAGGGTCGCTACCGCGCGCCGGCTACAAGATGGGCGCCGCGATAGACCCGGCCGCCGATTGGCCAAAAAGCGCTGTCTATCCAGACAACGAGGATGTGGCTGCAGCGCTGGGCGCACCGGTTCAACCGTTTGTATTGCTGATGGACCATGAAGAAAGCCACGGATTCCTGCGACAATGGGTCCCGACAGAGTTCGGTCCGAGCAAGCACTTTGCCTACGCGTTCCAATGGTTTGCCATGGCCGTGGTTTTAGCGGCCCTTCTTACGTGGAACTACCGAAAGAAGCGGTTTCAGTCATGACAAGACAGAAAGACCCGGCTGGCCGGATTCAGCTATTTTTGATTTCACTCGTATTTTTCGGGCCGCTAATACTGGCAACCTGGTTGTATTTCAGCGGCGGCGGATTCAGGCCCGAGGGCAGAACGAACCACGGGCAGCTGCTCGAGCCGATAGTCAATGTTGGCGAGGCGCTCCCCGGTGCCTCAATACACGTACATAATGACGGGCACTGGCTGCTGGTGTACTCGAATAGCAGCCCCTGCGAGGAAGCCTGCGAATACGCACTGCTTACCCTTCGCCAGTCGCGCCTGATGCTCGGCAAGGAAATGGACCGGCTCCTGCGGGTTTTCTTGCACGGCAATACGCCTCCCGATACAGTGTTTATTGCCAAAGAGCACGCGGGCTTGATAACTCTTAGGGACAGCAGCCTCAGTGGCCTGCTGGATAACAAAAGACCCGCCGAGCTGACGGCAGGGGGCTATTTCCTGATCGATCCACTGGGAAACCTCGTTATGTACTTCAGGCCTGATATCGATCCAAGTGAAATGGTCGAAGACATCAAGCGCTTGCTGAAGCTGTCGCGCATCGGTTGACCGGAACATGGGCGTGAACGAGAACGTTAAAACCTACACGAACTGGCGCGACTTCTACGAGCTAACCAAACCTCGCGTCGTTATTCTCATTGTGTTTACAGCGGTTGTCGGCATGTTCGTTTCCGTGCCCGGCTGGCCGGGCGCCACGGCGCTCGTGTTTGGGACACTGGGCATCGGCCTGGCGGCCTCGTCCGCCGCTGTGTTCAACCACGTTCTGGACGCGCGTGTCGACATTCAAATGATGCGCACCCGCGGCCGTCCGCTGCCGCAAGGCAAGCTGACGGAACAGGCGGCGCTCACGTTCGCATCCGGTCTCTGCGTCATTTCGATGGCTCATTCTCTGGTTCCTGGTGAACCCATTGACTGCCGTGCTGACATTTTTCTCACTGATAGGTTACGCCGTCGTTTATACGATTTTTCTGAAGCGTGCGACTCCGCAAAATATTGTCATCGGTGGTGCGGCCGGCGCAGCCCCGCCAATCCTGGGATGGACGGCGGTTACCAACGAAGTTCATAGCGGCGCGCTCTTGATGTTTCTTATTGTGTTCGTATGGACGCCACCACACTTTTGGGCGCTCGCAATCGCAAGAAAAGAAGAGTATGCGAAAGTCGACATCCCGATGTTGCCGGTGACGCACGGCGAGGCTTATACCCGCCTGAACATACTGCTGTACACGATCCTGCTCTCACTCGTTACGATCATGCCGTACCTGATCGGCATGAGTGGCTTGATCTACCTGTTGTCGGCGATCGTGCTGGATGCATTTTTCCTCTACTACGCAATACAAATGTATCGGGTTCCCGACGATGAAGAATTGCCGATGCAGACCTTCAGGTTTTCGATCAGCTACTTAGGATTCTTGTTTGCCGCAATTCTTATCGATCACTACCTGCTGTTTCGCGTCAGCCTCTGACAAGATGACCCTTGTGAGCCAGTGTGTTTTATCCAGAACCGGCATTTTGACCCTGCGTCGGACGGAAGCAGCGTTCGGCATGGCGCGCTTGCACGATGACGCCGACAGGGGCGAGACACTCATCCGCTGGTGAATCATGGCAACTACGTCTTCGTTAATAGCGGCACCCGCCCGTAAATAGCTCAGCAACCGCTGAAAATGCCAAATGAGTCGGGTTCTGTTACGAGGCCCCATAATAGACTCCGGAGGCTTATGAGTAGCAAGCATTACAAAGACGATCGCAAACTGGCATTCGAGCGCATGGTGCGCCCACACCTCGACCGGCTATATCGTCTTGCGTGGCGCCTGGCCGGCCGCAAAGCAGAGGCGGAAGACCTTTTTCAGGAGCTCCTCATAAAAGCGTACGGCAAGCTCGACGAGCTCGCCAGGATCGACGAGCCGGGCTCATGGCTGGCACGCGTGATGTACAACCTGTTTATCGACGAGCGGCGCCGCTTCGCGCGTCGACGGTTGCACACCGTTGAAGAGGGCGAGATGAGCGGCGAGGGGCTGGCGGGCATGCCGGGTACGGAAGATCCGCTGCGGGACAACGAGCGAAGGGAGCAAATTCTGGCGCTCGACGCAGCCCTGTCTCAGCTCAGCGACGAACACCGCGTTGTTGTGCTTCTGCACGACACTGAGGGCTATAAAATCGAAGAAATACATCAACTTACAGGCATTCCGGTCGGTACGATCAAGTCCCGGCTGCATCGCGCCCGAGCGCGTCTGCGGGATATTTTGACGCAGAGCGGAACCTTTCGTTGACGCCGCTCGTGTAAGGGAACATACAGGACAAAAGTATGCAGACTGAAGACACAAACCAGCAGGATCAGGCGCTCCAGGCGTTGTTAAAAGACTACCCGGTGCCCGAAGCATCCAAAGCCTTTTACGACCAGGCGCTCGCTCGCGCAACGCACCAAGGTGCGCGCCGGCAGCGCAACCGCTGGGTTATGACCGGCTTTGGTTCCGCGGTGGCTGCCGGTATCGCGCTCTGGTTCATTGGCGGGTTTTTCATGACAACGCCGGACTTGCCGGTCGCGGAACCCGGCATCCCCGGCATTACGATGACGCTTGCGGAGCCGCGCACGATCAATCTCGTGTTTGCGTCGGCAACCGCACTGGACTCGGCCAACCTTACTGTCACGCTGCCGGACGGCATCGAGCTTGCAGGATTTCCAGGGCAGCGTGAGATCACGTGGCAAACCAGTTTAAATGAAGGCAAAAATCTACTACCGCTCGAGCTGATCGCCGTATCGCCCGTTGGCGGCGAGGTGCTTGCGCGTCTCGAACACAAGGATCGCGACCGGACGTTTCGGCTGCGTATAGAAGTGACCTAAGGGAGCAGGTTATGAAACAGGTAAACGTATTTTTCGCCATCCTGGTATTAACGCTGGTAGCGTTTTTCCCAGCTGTTTCGCGCGCCGATGAAATGGACGACCTCGACGTAACGATGGAGGTGCTCGATGATGTTGGCGACTTTGAAGGTGCCATCTCGGAGGATGAGCGGTCCCGACAACGACGGCGTGGACGATGATGACTGGGAGGACGAAGAGGACGGCGACGAGTCTGACGACGAAACTTCGCGAGGAGTCCGACGATGGTGACGTCGAACAGTCTGACGACGAATCCGACGAAGATGAGATGGAAGACGAATTCGACGATGAGTTCGAGGACGACGACGAGTTCGAAGAGGACGAGATGGATGATGAAGACGACTTCGAAGATGGTGAAGACGTCGACGAAGACGAGTTCGACGAAGACGAGTTCGAAGAAGACGAGATGGATGATGAAGACGATGACGACGATGACGACTAGTTCGTCGCGATCCGCCTGAATCAGGGCTCAATGAGCCCGGAAATACGAAATACCCCCGATTCTTGCCGGTTCGAGGGTATTTTTTTGCGCCACGTCATAGTTTTGATGCAGGCAATGCCGTTACTCTTCTGATCTGACATAAGGCTGAAGCGCCCGACCTACATGCCCAAGAAGACATTCCTCGCAATCTCCCTGCTGGTATTCGCTGTGCTAACAGCTCTGGCCCCTGTCCGGAACGCCTCCGCGATGACGGCCGAGCAGTACTTCGAGGATGGCAACCGCCTGTTCCGCGATGACCTTTACTGGGCAGCGTTGCTGCGTTACCGCCAGGCGGCTGATGAAGGTCTCAACTCGGCGCTCCTGCACTACAACACCGGTGTCGCGCATTACCGTGCCATGCAATATGACCGCGCCCGTGATTCACTACAGAGAGCCCTTACAGATCCGGGTTTGCGCGTCGCCGCACAGTACAACCTGGGCCTGAACGCCTACGCCGCCGGCAATCCGGATGAGGCGTTGCGCTGGTTTCGGCTGGTCCGCGACCAGGAGCAGAACCGAAAGCTGCAGGCGTTTGCCGTTGTCGCTATCTCGAGGATTCGTAACGAGCAGGCCGTTCCAGACGAATTTGAAGTCCGGGTTGCCAAGCGAGAGAAGACACGAGATTTTGCGGACCTCGAGTTTCGTGCTCGTGTGAGTTTTGGCAACGATGACAACGTGTTCCGCACACCGGACCAGAATTACATCGATTTCGCCAACCCCGCATTGCCTGTCGTGACACCGGTACCGCAGAGTGGCGCTTTCATGCCAGTGAGCTTGAGCGCCAGGTACATGATCAACAGCCTGCCGTATGAGGGCTTTTACGGTGCCTACCGCATGGCTGGCCGTTTTTACCAGGACAAGGAACTCGAAAACGGCAACGAATACCTGCACGAGGCGAGCTTTGGCAATGAATACAGGCGCAAGGAGGGATCGAGAGAACGCGAAGTAAAAAGTGCTTTCAAGATAGCCCAGCACGATGAAATCTACTACGACCGGGATGACGGTCTCGGCCGCGTTGTCGACGGAGTCAGCATCGACGATCGCATGAACTACCTTCGATATGGGCCTGAGCTAGCCTTGCGGCAAACACATGAGCGCCTCTCTGTTGGCGCCAGGTTCAAGGGCCAGCTCTGGAACTATGAGAAATCCGATGTCGTTGCCCGAATACGATCACGAGTATTTCCTTATTAACCTGTACGGTCAGTACAAATTCACGAAAACTTCGCTGTTTCGTGTCACTACCGAGTACTACAGCCGGCGTTACGGCGACCGTCCTTCGTATGACCTTAACGGCCAGCAACTTCTTGGCAACCCAAATGTTCGTTACGACTATTATTCGCTCGGACTGCGAGCACGCCAACGCATAACAAACAGCATGTGGTTCGGCTTTGACGTCGAGCGTACGGAACGCATCGATCAGTACGTCGGCTACAACAATTACACGCGGGACAGCTTTCGCTTCGACTTCCACTGGACACTCGGCGATCGATTTGATCTCGAGCTGCACAGTGTCTACCGGCTATATGACTTCCCAAACGCGTTCGCATTCCACAATCCGGTTGCCGGCCGAAAGACGCAGGAGTCTGCGGATGGCACGATCGTCGGCACATTTCGGATGACCAGGCACTTAAGCCTCGTTGGCGAGGCGCGCTATCGCGAGACCGTCTCGAACGACACGCGTATTCAGTACGAGCGCAGGCAGTACATTCTCGGGGTGCGCTGGCAACAGTAATTCTCTGCTAGACTTCGTCGCTCTCGAATTTCCGCGATGAGCCGGCGACGCTCGATCCACCATGGATGTCACACCAATCCTCGATAAGCTGAATGACGCACAGCGCCAGGCTGTGACCGCGCCTGCGGAACCGACGCTTGTAATCGCCGGCGCCGGCAGCGGCAAGACGCGCGTTCTGGTTCACCGTGCGGCCTGGCTTATCGACGTCGAAGGTCTTTCGCCACAAGGTCTGCTCGCAGTTACCTTCACCAACAAAGCCGCAGCAGAGATGCGAAGCCGTATCGAGACGCTACTGCGACTACCGGTTCAGCACCTCTGGATCGGTACCTTTCATGGGCTGGCGCATCGCATGTTACGCCGCCACTGGCGCGAGGCCGGCCTGCCGCAGAATTTCCAGATCATCGACTCTGACGACCAGCTTCGGCTGATCAAGCGACTGCTGAAGAACCTCGAGATCGACGATAGCCGCTGGGTGCCCAAGGAAATTCAGTGGTTCATCAATGCGCAGAAAGACGAAGGCTTGCGTCCGCAGCACCTGGACGACGAGGACGACCCGGATCGCAGGCAAATGATTTCCCTGTACCGGTCCTATGAAGAAATCTGCCAACGCGGTGGCCTGGTCGACTTCGCCGAACTGCTTTTACGTGCTCACGAATTGTTGCGCGACAACGCCGAATTGCTGTCGCATTACCGGCGTCGTTTTCAACATCTGCTGGTTGACGAGTTTCAGGACACCAATGCCATTCAGTATGCGTGGCTGCGCTTGCTTGCGGGAGATCAGGGCGTGCCGTTCGTCGTCGGCGATGACGATCAGTCGATCTATCGTTGGCGAGGCGCACGGGTTGAGCACATACACCGTTTCCAAAAGGACTTTCCGGGCACACGAGTCGTCAAGCTGGAACAAAACTACCGATCGACGGCAACGATCCTCAACGCGGCAAACGCCGTAATCGCCAACAACAGTTCGCGGCTCGGCAAGAATCTCTGGACCGAGGGCGCGGAAGGTGAAGCGATCCGGGTCTATTCCGCCTATAACGAGCGCGACGAGGCAGATTTTGTAATCGGTCGCCTGCGAGACTGGATCGACCAGGGCAACGCGCGCGCTGATTCGGCCATCCTGTATCGCTCCAATGCGCAGTCGCGGGTACTGGAAGAAGGTTTGATCAACTCACGCATTCCCTACCGAGTCTACGGTGGATTGCGGTTCTTCGAGCGCGCCGAGATCAAGGATGCGCTCGCCTATTTGCGACTGATTTCCAATCGCGATGACGACAGCTCCTTTGAGCGAATCGTTAACAAGCCGACGCGCGGCATCGGCGCTCGAACGGTGGAGCTCATGCGCTCCTATGCACGGGCAAACGCCTGCCCCTTATGGCGAGCCGCCGGCGCGGTCGCAAGTGACGACCTCAATGGCAGAGCGGCTAACGCGGTGAATGCTTTCCTCTCGCTTATCGAGCGCCTGGCCCGCGAGACTCGTGGCATGGATTTACATGACCAGGTCGACCACGTGATTCACGCCAGCGGACTTATCGACTTTTTCAAGAAGGATAAAGGCGAAAAAGGTGAAACACGCGTGGAAAACCTGCTCGAACTCGTCAGCGCGGCAAAGAGTTTCGAACCGGACCCGGCCGAGGAAATGGCGCCGCTCGATGAGTTCCTCTCGCACGCTGCCCTCGAGGCGGGGGAAGGCCAGGCCGAGGCCTGGGAGGATTGTGTTCAGCTGATGACGATGCATTCCGCCAAGGGTCTCGAGTTCCCGTTAGTCTTCATGTGTGGCATGGAAGACGGATTATTTCCGCACCAGCGTTCGATCGCGGACCCACACGGCCTCGAGGAAGAACGTCGCCTTTGTTATGTGGGCATCACGCGCGCCAAGCAAACGCTGTTTATCACGCACGCCGAGCAACGGCGCCTGCACGGTATGGACAATTTCTCGCAACCCTCACGCTTTATCGCGGAAATTCCCAGTGAGCACATGGAAGAGGTTCGCCCACGAGTACAGGTTTCCCGGCCCATGCGGCCCCTGGCATCGTCGCAACGCAAACGAACATCGACAGCGCCTGGCAATGAGCTCGGCATCCGCCTCGGGCAGCGAGTGCGCCACAAGAAGTTCGGCGAAGGTGTCATCCTCAATTGCGAGGGGCAGGGCGCCCATGCGCGCGTTGAGGTCAATTTTGAGACGGCAGGCACAAAATGGTTGGTTCTGAGCTATGCGAATCTCGATCTGATGTAGACTACGCGCGATGAAAATTCTCATTCTCGGCGCCGGTCAGGTTGGGTCCTCGGCGGCTTATCACTTGTCTCGCGAGGAAGCTAACGAGGTTACCGTGGTCGACAGGCGCCCGGAGGTTCTCCGTGAGCTGCAGGATCGACTCGATATCCGGACCGTCGTCGGCCATGCAGCATATCCCGAGGTGCTGGACCGTGCCGGCGCGAGAGACGCCGACATTGTCGTCGCCCTGACAGACAGCGACGAAACCAATATGGTCGCCTGTCAGGTTGCCTATACGCAGTTTCGGACCCCCACGAAGATCGCCCGTATTCGCTCCGCCGAGTACATGAATGCGAACAAACTGTTCACACAGGATGCGATTCCGATCGATGTGCGCATCAGCCCTGAGCAACTAGTCTGTACCTACGTCGAACAGCTCATTCTTTACCCGGGCTCGTCACAGGTCCTCGATTTTGCCGACGGACGCGTACGGCTGGTCGGCGTCAAAGCGGACCGAGACGGCCTGCTCGTCGGGCAACGCATTGCAACGCTTAAGGATCACATCCCCAATACCGAAGGACGTATAGCGGCGATCTATCGTCAGGGAAAAGCCATGCTCCCGGACGGTGATACGGTAATCCAGGAAGGTGACGAGGTGTTCTTTATCGCCGACCGCAAGGATATTCGCGTGTTTATGAGTGAAATGCGGCGACTCGAGGATCCTGTGCGCCGCGTCGTGATCGCCGGCGGCGGTAATATCGGTGTGCGCCTGGCGCTCGCGCTGGAGCAAACCAACCAGGTGAAAATCATTGAGCGCGACCATCGGCGCGCGCGCGATATCTCGGAGCAGCTGAACAAGGCGATCGTTCTTGTGGGCGACGCCGCGGACGAAGAGCTGCTGCTCGAAGAGAACATCGACAACGTCGACGTCTTTTGTGCATTGACGAACTCAGAAGAAGCCAACATCCTGAGCTCGATGCTCTGCAAAGCGGCTTGGCGCTCATAAGGCAATGGCATTGATCAACCGGGCATCTTACGTAGACCTCGTCGAATCCGGCAGCATCGACATCGCGATTTCGCCGCAGCAGGTTACGATTGGCTCGTTGCTCGCACACGTGCGGCGCGGCGACGTCGTGAAAGTGCACTCGCTGCGACGCGGCGCCGCTGAAGCCATGGAGGCTATCGCCCACGGCAATGAACATAACTCCAAGGTGGTTGGCCGCGCGATCGAGGACATCGAGTTACCGAAAGGAACGGCAATCGTCGCCATCGTGCGAGGTGATCAGGTCATCATCGCTCATCACGACATCGTCATCGAGGCCGACGACCACATGATTCTGTTTATGACCGATCGTCGCAAGATCGAGCATCTCGAGAGTCTGTTCCAGGTCGGCGTCTCCTTCGTGTAGGGCCTGCCAGCACGTGCCGCTATGAACTGGACCGTTGTACAACGCATTCTTGGATTGTTGCTGATGATGTTCAGCTTCACGATGCTGCCGCCGATCCTGTTCAGTCTTTACTATGACGACCACTCCTGGCTGCCGTTTGTCGAGGGCTTCGGGATAACCCTGGTCGCCGGCTTTCTCTGCTGGTTGCCGGTGCATCGCTCACGCAAGGACCTCCGGCTTCGTGACGGCTTTTTGGTGGTAGCCGCGTTTTGGACGGTGCTGGGAACCTTTGGTGCGGCACCCCTGTATTTCGCGGACGGTTTGTCGCTGTCATTTACGGACGCGGTTTTCGAATCGATGTCGGGTCTGACCACGACCGGAGCGACGGTGCTCAAGGGACTCGACGAGCTTCCGGTTTCTATTCTCTATTACCGACAGCAGCTGCAATGGCTCGGCGGCATGGGCATCATCGTTCTGGCTGTCGCCGTACTCCCGATGCTCGGCGTCGGCGGAATGCAGCTGTATCGGGCTGAGACACCCGGGCCCGTTAAGGACACCAAGCTCACTCCTCGTATTACAGAAACGGCTAAAGCGCTTTGGTACGTTTATCTCGCTTTTACCATTACCTGCATGTTGGGGTACCGGATCGCCGGCATGGGCTGGTTCGATGCGCTGTGTCATGCGTTTTCAACCGTCGCGATTGGCGGTTTTTCAACGCACGATTTGAGTATCGGGCATTTCGACAGTGCTGCCATCGATCTTGTTGCGGTTTTCTTCATGTTTGTCGCAGGCATCAACTTCTCGCTGCATTTTTTCGCTTGGCGATACGTTTCCATAAAGCACTATTTTCAGGACCCCGAGTTCCGTGCCTACGGCTTTATCCTGATCGCCCTTTCCGTAACCGTTGTAGCGATACTTTTTGGCCACAGGGGTTTCGACGACGCCGGACAGACGTTTATCAATGGCCTGTTCCAGGCGGTGTCTATCGGGACAACCACGGGCTTCACGACTGAGAACTTCGCGATATGGCCGGCCGCTTTGCCAGTAATGTTGATATTCGCGAGCTTTGTCGGCGGCTCTGCGGGTTCAACGGCCGGTGGAATCAAGGTTATTCGCTGGCTGCTGGTCTACAAGCAGGGTGTTCGCGAGATTGCGCGCCTGGTGCATCCAAGCGCGGAAATTCCGGTCAAGCTCGGCAATAAGGCGGTTCCCTATCGCGTTGTCGATGCGGTCTGGGGATTTTTCTCGGTCTACATTATTGTCTTCGGGGTCATGCTTCTCGCGATGATGTCGACGGGCCTTGACCAGGTCACGGCATTCTCCGCCGTCGCGGCAACATTGAATAATCTGGGACCCGGCCTTGGCGACGTCGCCTCCGGTTTCATGTCACTAACTGACACGGCCAAATGGATATCTGTCGCTGGAATGCTGCTTGGCCGCCTGGAGATCTTCACCCTGCTGGTTCTGATTACACCAACCTTCTGGCGCACCTGAGTGCCGGCACGCTGTTGTGAATAGCGAAGCGCCAACCGGCCTGGCCGATCGAATAAGCACCACCATTGGCAAGGCGTCCGCCTGGCTGACCTTGTTCATGGTGATCGTCACCTTCATCGTCGTCGTTATGCGATACGTGTTCGATGCCGGCCTGATCTGGTTGCAGGAATCGGTGATCTGGATGCATGCCGTGGTCTTCATGATGGGTGCCGCATATACCTTGCAACAGGAGGATCACGTGCGCGTCGATGTATTTTATCGGACGACGAGCGCGACGCGGCGTGCCTGGGTCGACCTGGTTGGCGTCATCATCTTTCTATTTCCCCTGTGCATGTTCCTGGGATGGAAGTCCGTCGATTTCGTCGCCGCGTCCTGGAGTTTGCGCGAGGCCTCACGGGAATCCGGCGGCCTCCCGTATCCCCTGATTCCGATGCTCAAGTCGGTGTTGTTGCTCATGCCGGTCACTGTAGCCTTGCAGGGCTTGTCCTTGTTGCTCCGCTCATTGAAAACCTTGAGGCAGGGCTGAGCATGGAATGGGTCGCCGCACTCCTCTTTCTGACAGTAATACTTTTACTGCTGGCTGGCTTTCCGGTCGCTTTCACGCTCGGCGGTACGGCACTGCTTTTTGCCGGGTTCGGTGTCTTGGGTGGTGGCTTTCACGAGGCGTTTTTGTCGGGTTTGCCAAATCGGGTGTTCGGCATCATGACCAATGAAACGCTGGTCGCTGTTCCGCTGTTTGTCTTCATGGGCGTAACCCTGGAAAGGGCTCGCATTGCCGATGAACTGCTGGACACCCTCAGCTCGCTGTTCGGAAGCTTGCGCGGCGGCCTGGGCATTTCGGTAACGCTCGTCGGCATGCTGCTCGCTGCGAGCACCGGGATCGTCGGCGCGACGGTTGTCACCATGGGGCTGCTGTCATTGCCGACCATGATCAAGCGTGGGTATTCGCCTGAAATCGCGGCCGGGACCATTTGTGCGTCAGGCACCCTTGGGCAGATCATTCCTCCGTCAATTATCCTGGTCATGCTTGGCGATGTGATGACAACGGCCTATCAGCAGGCACAGCTGGAAATGGGCGTCTATTCACCGAAGACCGTCTCTGTTGGCGACCTCTTTGCCGGCGCATTGATTCCCGGTCTCATGCTCGTCGCCATGTACATGCTGTACATACTCGGCGTCGCGTTCTTTCAGCCTGCCACGATGCCCACGCACCATCGTGATCCGGCGCAGACAATTTCCCTGGGGTCAGTGCTTCGTGCGTTGTTGCCACCGTTGCTTCTGATTTTCGCCGTACTGGGCTCCATTCTTAAGGGTCTTGCAACACCGACCGAGGCCGCCGGTGTGGGTGGCATGGGCGCCATGCTCCTGGCGTTATCCCGGCGCCAGCTCACGCTACCGCGCCTTAGAGAAATCATGCAAAGCACGCTGCGTATCAGCAGCATGGTCTTTCTTATCCTGATCGGCGCCTCTGTCTTCTCGCTCGTGTTTCGCGGCTACGGTGGCGACGACGGAGTACGCGCTGTTCTCGAAGCGCTGCCCGGCGGCGTTATCGGCGCCGTTATTGTCGTGATGCTTGTGATGTTCCTGCTGGGCTTCGTACTGGATTTTATCGAGATCACATTCGTCGTCGTGCCTATCGTCGGACCGGTGCTGCTGGCGATGGGTCTTGATCCCGTCTGGCTGGGCATCATGATCGCGATCAATCTACAAACCTCGTTTCTGACACCTCCTTTCGGATTCGCGTTGTTCTATCTGCGTGGAGTGGCACCCCCATCGGTAAGTACCGCCCAAATCTATCGTGGTGTCGTTCCGTTTGTTGGCATCCAGCTCTTGGCGTTGCTCTTGTTGGCTTTGTTTCCGGATCTGGTTACCTGGCTGCCAGGGAGAATCTACGGCAATTGAATTGCACAGATCTCGAGCGGCGGCTTTTGGTACTATCGACGCAATTAAAGAGAAAGTTAACGATAAACGGGGATCTAACTGTGAGAAATTCGGTACTTAGCTCTGAGAAACAAAATGCAGGTATTCGGTTTGCTTGGCATTCCGTATTGGCGCTCTTCTTTTGCGCCGCCGGACTGCAATCCGGCCCGGTTTTCGCCCAGGACGATGAGCTGATCGAAGAAATCGTAACGCTCGGCTCTCGTGTGCCGGGTCGGGTGTCCGCTGACATGGCGGTACCGGTAGACACGCTGAACGCGGACGAGATGGCGTCCACCGGCCAGACTGAAGTGGGCCGGATGCTGCAGTCCCTCGCCCCGTCATTCAATTTTTCCAGTTCCTCTATTTCGGACGGCACGGACTCCCTGCGACCCGCAACCTTGCGCGGTCTTGGGCCTGACCAAACGCTGGTGCTGGTGAACGGCAAACGCCGACATCAGGCGGCACTGATACATATTAATAACTCGGTGGGTCGCGGCACTGCGGGTACTGACATGAACGCCATCCCTGCGGCTGCGATCAAGCGCATCGAAGTTCTGCGCGATGGAGCGGCGGCCCAGTACGGCTCGGATGCGATCGCCGGCGTCATTAACATACAATTGAAAGACGATAGCGAAGGCGGCTCGTTCGGCGTTTCCGTCGGTGAATTTACCGAGAGCGACGGGCAGACCACCAACGTGGACCTGCACAAAGGCTTCAGCCTTGGCAGCGATGGCTACCTCGGTGTCACCTTGAATTTCCGCGATCGCGAGCGGACGAACCGCGCGAATCCACAGGGCGGCTGTCTGTACGGTGGCTGCGTTGACACTGACGGCAACGGCTTTCTTGAGCCTGCGCCGGGCAACGAGTCGCGCGAAGTCAATGGACCGGGGCGCAACGGGTTTCGTATTGGTGACTCGGACTCGAAACAGTTTGCGCTTGTCGCTAACGCCGGCCTGGCACTGGGCGATGGTGAGCTCTACAGTTTCGTGACTTACTCGGGGCGTGAAAGTCAGTCTGGCGCCTTTTACCGCAACCCGGCCGGGTCAGGCGCAGCGCTGGATGACGGCGAGAATGTAGTCGTCGACGGGTTTCTGCCTATTATTGACAATCAGATCAACGACTTCTCCGTTAATGTCGGCTACCGGATAGACTTTGATGACGACTCGACGTTTGATGTTTCATACACCAACGGCAGGAACTCGATCGACTACACGACCAAGAACTCAGCCAATTATTCCTTCGTCAACGAGTTGAATTTTGGTCAGGGACTGAGCGACGCGGATATTCGCGCACAGATTCCGCGGGAGGCGTTCGCGTACGGGATCGAGCTAACATTGCAGACCGTCAATTTTGACTACACCACGTCCTGGGGTGATGTATTCCTTGCGCTGGGCGCCGAGTTGCGCGAGGACACTTATGAGGTTACCCCGGGTGACGAGTATTCGTATACGGATTACGACTCCGTCGATGGCGTAAACTTGTATCCGCAGGGTGCCAGCGGCGGCATCCAGGGCTTTCCGGGCATCGGACCCGCGAGCGCCGCCGATGAGGGCAGGAATGTTGTTTCTTTCTACGCTGATGCGGAGTACCAGGTCACGGACAATCTGCTGGTCAACGGCGCCGTGCGCTACGACGATTATGACGGCTTCGGTGACACCACCAACTTCAAGCTGGCAGGTAATTTGAGGGTCACGGACAATTTCCGACTGCGCGCCGCTGCAAGCACAGGTTTCCGCGCACCGTCCATGCAACAGCTTTACTTCAGCAACATCAGTACGCAGTTCATCGGTGGCGTACAAATCGAGACGGGCACGTTTCGAAACGACAGCCCTGTGGCGCAGGCGATCGGCATCCCCAAGCTGAAGGAGGAAGAATCCACCAACTACAGCTTCGGCGCGATCTTCGATATCAGCGATCGTTGGAACGCGGCGATCGATTTCTACTCCATCGACATCGAAGACCGCATTGTCATCAGCAACAACCTGGGAACGGGCCTATCGCCTGCACTGGACGCAGCGCTGCTGGCAAGTGGCTCTGGCGGCGGCCAGTTCTTCCTCAACGCGATCGACACCGAAACGACTGGCATTGACGTCGTCTCGACCTTCTCCGATATCAGGCTCGCCGGCGGTGAGTTTTCCGTGACGTTTGCTGCGAACTTCACCGAGACGGATATCACGCGAATCTTCACGACGGCACCTACATTGGGCGCGATCCCGGCGGAAGAGATCTTCGGCGGTTTTCAGCCGTCAGTGATCGAAACATGGCAACCGGAGGACAGGATCAGTCTTTCTGGCGCGTGGAACAAGGACAATTGGTCAGCCAATCTGGCGCTCAACCGCTATGGCGAATACACGACCGTCGACTCAGGGTCTCAGACCTACGGCGCGGAAATGTTGACGGACCTTCGCGTCAGCTACGAGTTTGACAACGGTCTGAACGTTTTTGTCTCAGGCAACAATATCTTCGATGTTACGCCGGACGAAGTCACCAATTCCGGATCGCGAGGCGGCAGCTTCGAGTCGGCGCCGGGACTTGAGGATTTGTTCAGCCCCACCGTATTCAGGTACTCGCGTCGGTCAGCACCATTCGGCTTCAACGGCGCTTACTGGTCTGTCGGTGCGAACTTCCGCTTCTAGCGGCAGGTTCGATAGTTGCAGCGGCGGCACGCGCTTATGGATGAGCGCCTGCAGTATCTCTTAACTTATTAGAGTTCCCGTGTTTCGAGATACGCCCGTTCTGCTATGCGCGAATTTTCGGTAACGGTCTCAAGATACTCAAAATACGCCTTGCCTATTTTGGCGGACGCGGGATCAGAAGCCATAAGCTCATCAACCACCTCTTGTGAGATTGATCTCAACAGCTTGATTACCTCGGCCGGGAATGGCCGAATTTCTATATTCGGATCTTTCTTGAGTTGCTGCAGCGACGTGGCATTGCCGTGCGTGTATTCCGCCGCCATATCCGCAGTTATTGCCTGGCAGCTTGTCGTGACAATTGACTGCAGGTCCGCCGGCAAAGAATCCCATGCCTTCTTGTTAATAATGGTCTCGAGGCCAGGACCGGGCTCCTGCCAGCCCGGATAATAGTAATACCGGGCCGCCTTGTGTAAGCCGAATGAGGCATCGTTGTAAGGTCCGACCCACTCGGTCGCATCGATCGCGCCGGTCTGCAACGCTGTAAATATCTCCGAGCCGGGCAAGGTTACCGGCGTACCGCCGGCACGACGCAAAACTTCTCCGCCCAGGCCGGGGATGCGCATCTTCAGTCCCTTGAGGTCATCGACGGTGTTTATCTCCTTGTTGAACCAACCGCCCATTTGTACGCCGGTATTACCCGTGGGCAGTGGCACCAGGTCGAACGGCTCATAGAGCTCCCGCCAGAGCTCCATACCACCGCCGTAGTAGAGCCAACCGTTCAGCTCAAGGTTGGTCATGCCGAAGGGGATCGCCGTGAAGAACTGGGCGGAATCTACCTTACCCTTGTGGTAATAGGAGGCGTCATGACCCATCTCGACGGTGCCACGACTCACCGCGTCAAATACCTCAAACGCCGGCACTATCTCGCCCGCGCCGTAAACCTTGATCTTGAGCCGCCCGGCCGACGCGGCCTCAACCCGGGTCGCCATGTTTTCTGGCGCCATGCCAAGCCCGGGGAATTTCGGTGGCCAGGACGTGACGCAGGACCACTCGAAGGTTTCCTGGCTTGCGTTTCCGTCGCCACAATCGGCCGTTTCCTTCGCACAGGCTGAGAGGGTTGCGGCGGCAGCGAGGCCGCCTACGAATTGTCGTCTTTTCATAAGGGATCCGATTGAGGTTGTATTGGGGCCAGTCTATTCATCGGCTGTGGCAATGCCAACAGCACTTTGGTGGGAAATTAATATGGCACTTCTTTCCCACTTTATTGGTTTCCGTCCCGATAAAAGTCCTGTGGATAACCCACAATCGCTACCAAAAGGCCCCGATCTCACGACCGGGACCACTCCTTCCCTGGCCCAGCCGCGAAGAATCGCCCGACCTCGCCTTCCCTGGCGTCGAGAAAGGAGTATTTTGAGCCTGTGCATCCCACCGGCTGGTGTCCAAAGTCTGTCATCTTCGAGGGTCTTTTGTGGCTTATCATTCTCTACGATCCATCCACAAAAGCGCGAACCTGCTAAAACTTAAGGATTTCAGGTCATTATGATAGGACTGCTGCAGCGAGTAACTCATGCCGAGGTACGAATCGACGGGCAAATTACGGGCCGGATAGATCGTGGTTTACTGGTACTTGTCGCCGTTCACCGCGATGACACCCAGCGAGACGTGTCACGACTCGCAGAGCGAATACTCAGTTACCGCGTCTTCCCCGACGCCGAAGGCCGCATGAACCGTAGCCTCCAGGACGAGGCCGGCGGACTGTTGCTGGTGCCTCAGTTCACGCTGGCGGCGGACACGAAGAAGGGAACCCGTGCCAGTTTTACGAAAGCAGCGTCACCTGACACGGGCGCGCGCTATTTCGACGAACTCGTCGCGATTTGCCGCCGGAAGCTCGACATCGTTGAAACCGGCCGGTTTGGAGCCAATATGCAGGTCAGCCTCGTCAACGATGGCCCGGTGACCTTCTGGCTTGAATCCTGATCGTCTCGGGCACGTGTGACGCCGGTACGGTTTTGTTGCGCGCCCGGGGGTATCATGAACATAATTCGCGCCCGGCTTCGTGTCGGCGCAAAATTTTTGAATAAGCAGCGGGCTGTGGCCCCAGGAGTTACAGGATGTTTGCCAACATCGGACCGTGGCAGTTACTGATCATTCTCGTCATTGTTTTGGCCATTTTTGGCACCAAGCGGCTGCGCTCACTCGGCTCGGACCTTGGTAGCGCTGTAAAGGGTTTCCGCTCGGCGATGAACGAGGCCGAGCAAACGTCCGATCAAATCGGCGACTCTTCGAAAGACGCGGATTTTGACAATACCCCGGCCGAAGAGCCCCGCAAAGAAAAAGACGCCTGATCCCGTTCTGCCATGTCTGGAATAGGCGGTTCTGAATTCTTGCTCCTTTGCGTGATCGGGCTCCTGATCCTGGGGCCCGAGCGTTTACCGCGCGTCGCGCGCCAGATCGGCGGCTGGATCGGCAAGGCCCGACAGATGACTCGCGCCATGCAGCGGCAACTCGAAGACGAAATTGATGTCGAGAAAAATCTCGGCATCAACCCCAAAGACTTCCACCCCGACGCATTACTAACGCCACATGAAGACGACTACGTATTCGCCGCTGCATGACGAAGAAGACAACGAAGATCCGGCGCCTGTCGTCGAGAGTCCTGTCGTCGACAGTAACGATGCGCCCGAAGAAAAAACGGCCTGATGCCTGAGACAACACCCGACAAGGACGGCGACCTCGGAGAAGGCACACTGATGTCGCATTTGATTGAGCTCAGGAGCCGGCTCTTCAAGATCTTTGGCACCGTGTTCGCAATATTCATCCTGTTGTTGCCCTTCGCGTCGAAAATATTCAATTTCGTCGCGGAACCGCTGATCAGCGTGGTTCCTGGCGGCGAGCTAATCGCGCTCGGCCCGGTGTCGCCATTGACGGCGACGATCATGCTGTCTTTCTATATTTCGCTGTTTGCGGCGATGCCGGTCATCCTCTACCAGGTCTGGGCATTTGTCGCACCGGGTTTATACAAAAAGGAACAACGCTTTGCGTTCCCGTTGCTAGCCTCGAGCATCCTGCTTTTTTATTCCGGCATTGCCTTCGCCTACTACGTCGTTTTCCCTCTCATTTTTGCCTTTGTCGCCAGTTTCACTCCCGACACCGTCGCGTACATGCCCGACATCGCGGAGTATATAAGCTTCGTGATGCTGCTGGTGCTGGTATTCGGCCTCGCGTTTGAAACCCCTGTGGCAACCGTACTCACGGTTTGGACGGGCCTCACGACACCCGAGAAACTTGGTAAGGCGCGACCCTACGTTTTTCTCGGCGCTTTCGTGGTTGGCATGCTGCTGACGCCACCAGACGTGATAAGTCAGACCATCCTGGCAATCCCTGTCTACCTGCTTTATGAATTAGGCATCATCATGTCGCGCATATTCCGCGTGAAGTCCGACGAGGCTGCGACCGCGGACAGCTAATCCTCTGTAATCAAACATAATTCCTCTAACGCATAAGACATTGGTTTCGCCGGCAACTGGCGGGAAGGGCGGCAAATAGTGTTTAATGCGTAGCCTTGGCCCGCCAGGCACTGCAGTTGTAGGCGGCTGACATCATTCGGGGGGAAACATGACCGATTCCGTTGCCGCGACCGCGGACGACTTTTCACGCGACGGCGAGTTTCTGGGCCATCCGAAAGGCCTTTACGTGTGTTTCTCGACTGAGCTTTGGGAGCGATTTTCATTCTACGGAATGAAGTACCTGCTGCTCCTGTATCTCACCAAGTACCACCTGTTCACAGACGCGGACGGTCTCGATGTTCTGGGCTCCTACGCCGGCCTCGTCTATGCGTTGCCGCTGATTGGCGGCATGATCGCCGACCGGTTTCTCGGCATGCGCAAGTCCGTTTTGTTTGGCGGCATCCTGTTATCGCTCGGACACATTCTCATGGCGGTGGAGGGCCACCAGGCCATCAACTACGCCGCGGGGACGATGTTGTCGAGCGATCTGACGTTAGCCAGTGGCGAGGTGATCGCCGCCGGAACAGTGTTGAGCGAGGCGATTATGTTTCGCGACACCGAAGCGCTCAAAGTCTTCTACTTCGCTTTGGCGCTGATCGTAATGGGTGTCGGTTACCTGAAGCCCAACATATCCACCATAGTAGGAAAACTGTATTCGATCGACGATCCGCGCCGCGATTCCGGCTTCACGATCTTCTACATGGGCATCAACATAGGCTCTTTCGCGGCAACCCTGCTCTGCGGCTGGCTCGGCGAGACCTTACGGCTGGAAGTACGGCTTCGGCGCCGCCGGTATCGGCATGATCTTCGGCCTGTTCACATTTATGTACGGACAAAAGTACCTGATGGGACACGCGGAGCCGTCCGAGCCGGAGAAGCTCAGGAAACCTTTCCTGGGCCCGATCAACGTTGAGTGGTCGATCTACCTGTTGAGCTTGCCCGTGCTGGGCGTGCTTTGGCTGCTGGTGCAGCACGAGCCTGTTGTGCTGCTTACTCAAAACGTGTTCCTGGTAATTGCTATCGTCGGGCTGATTCTCTACTCGATGGTGCACACCAAGCAGGACCAGAACAACACGATCGCTTACACGATTGCGGGCATTGCCGTCGTTGGAGCGCTTTATGCGATCGGCGTCAACCTGCACTTCATTCCGGGCAGCGAGTCGCTCGCCGAGAACGTCCTGTACGGGTCTATCATTCTTATTGTTGGCTTTGTAATCTACGGCTTTATGACACACAACTCGGCCGAGTTTGGTCGAACCGTCGTGCTCATGATTCTCATTCTTTCGACCATCGTATTCTGGGCGCTGTTCGAACAGTCCGCCGGTTCCATGACCTTGTATGCCGATCGCGTGGTTGATCGCAGCCTCGGCGATACAACGTTTACGGCCGCACAGTTCGGTTCGCTCAATGCCGGCTTTATCATGTTGCTCGCCATTCCATTCGCGGCACTCTGGACCTGGCTTGCGAAAAAACAACTCGAGCCATCCACGCCGGTGAAGTTCGGCCTGGGTATTTTCCAGGCAGGCCTCGGATTTGGCGCGCTGGTGTTCGGCGCGCAACATCCTGATCAGTACGGTCAGGTCGCGATGATATGGCTAATACTCGCCTATTTATTGCACACCACCGGCGAGCTTTGCCTCTCACCCGTCGGCCTGTCTGCCGTCACGAAGCTATCGATCAGCAACGTCGTCGGCGTGAGCATGGGTACCTGGTTCCTGGCAACGGCGTTATCTGAAACCGTCGCCACCCGCATCGGCAAGCTGGCGGCGATTGGTTCGCACCCGGGCGAAGTCACCACCTCGGCCGACGCGCTGGCCACCTACACCCAGCTCTTTGAATTCCTGATGTGGTTCGGGCTGGGCGCCGGCGCGTTCATGATCATCATTTCACCCATCCTGCGTCGCTGGATGCATGGCATACACTGATAACGTCTAGATATCGGAAGAATCCAATGACAAACCTCGTAAGAATGGTTGCGAGCATCGTGCTGTTATTGCTGCTTTGCGCCTGTGCGCAAAAAGACGCCGAGGAAATCGCTGTTGTCCATTCGACGGAAACCGTTGATGAATTCATTGCTCGCGCAAACGCAGAGCTCGTCGAGCTGAATCGGGAAACGGGCGCTGCGAACTGGGTGCGTCAAACCTACATTACCGACGATACGGCGATTATTGCCGCAGCCGCCGATGAAAAGTACGCCGCCTGGCACAGCAACATGGTGCAACAAGCGAAGCAATATGACGGCGAGGAGCTTGGCGCGGAGGCCCGACGAGCGCTCGATCTCCTGAAGCTTGGCACCGAGTTGCCGACCCCCAGCGACGCCCAGAAGCGCAAAGAGCTCACATTAATAGCGACCGAAATTAAGGGCATGTACGGCGCAGGTCAAGTACTGTAAGCACGACAACGACTGCAAGAGCCTGCCTGAGCTCGAAGACATTATGGCCGAGAGTCGCAACTACGACGTGCTGCTTGACGCCTGGCAGGGCTGGCGAACCATTGCGCCGCCCATGCGTGAAAAATACCAGCGCTATGCCGTGCTCGTAAATGAAGGTGCGAGGGAACTCGGCTACAACGATCTCGGCGAGATGTGGCGCTCCGGCTATGACATGAGCGCTGCCGAGTTCGAGCAGGAAACCGGGCGCCTTTGGGAACAGGTCAAGCCCCTCTACGACGAACTGCATTGTCACGTACGTGCGAGGTTGGGAGATTTTTACGGCGAAGACAAAGTACCGCCCGACGGGCCCATCCCGGCACACCTGCTCGGCAACATGTGGGCGCAACAATGGAGCGGCATTTACGATCTTCTCGAGCCTTTCCCGGGCGTCGCCAACTTCGACGTTGATAGCACACTAAAGAAGAAGGACTATTCCCCGCAGGAAATGGTTCGCTCGGCAGAAAACTTTTACGTGTCTCTCGGCATGCCTCGTCTACCGGACTCGTTTTGGGAGCGCTCGCAGTTTTCCAAGCCCAGGGATCGCGACGTCGTGTGTCACGCCAGCGCGTGGGGCCTCGACGGCGGCAACGATCTGCGCATCAAGATGTGCATCAAACAGACCTACGACGAGCTGCAGGTGATATATCACGAGCTCGGCCACAACTACTACCAGGGCGCCTACAAAGACCAGCCGCCGTTATTCCAGGGCGGCGCGCATTCGGGTTTCCACGAGGCGCTCGGTGACACCGTGACGCTTTCAATGACGCCACAGTATCTTGCCGAGGTCGGACTGATCGGCTCTGCCGAAGAAAGTGAACAGGCCGTCATCAACAGGCAGATGCGGCTGGCGCTCGACAAGATCGCCTTCCTGCCGTTTGGAAAATTGATCGACGAGTGGCGCTGGGGTGTCTTTTCCGGCGCGATCACGCCCGACAACTACAATAGCGCCTGGTGGGATCTGCGTGCGCGTTACCAGGGTGTCTCACCACCCGATACCCGCACCGAGGCGAACTTCGACCCCGGCGCGAAATACCACGTTCCGGCCAATCGCTCATACACCCGCTATTTTCTCGCCCACATTATGCAGTTCCAATTCCAGCGCGCGCTGTGCGAGATTGCGGGGCATCAGGGCGACCTTCAGTCCTGCTCGGTCTATGGTAACAAGGCGGCAGGCGACCGCTTCTACGCTATGATGGCTTCCGGGCAAAGTGCGCCCTGGCAGGACGCGCTGGAGAAGCTCACCGGCACGCGAGAGATGGATGCAACGGCGATTATCGACTATTTCGCACCGCTGATGGGCTATCTCAAGCAGCAGAACGAGGGTCGCAGCTGCGGCTGGTAATAAAAAAAAGGGGGAGCCGAATGGCCAGCACGAAAGTACACATACTACCGCCCGTGGTTGCTGCGGACCGCAGCATCGCCGAGCTTACTGTTAAGGCAGTCATCCTCGGCGCGTTACTGTCGATGATACTCGCAGCGGCAAACGCCTATATCGGCCTGCTCGTGGGCCTGACCGTCTCAGCGTCGATTCCTGCCGCCGCCGCGTCAATGGGGATCTTGCGGCTGTTTCGCCGTTCGACGATTCTCGAGAACAACATGGTGCAGACGGCCGCTTCAGCCGGCGAGTCGCTGGTTGCCGGCATTATCTTCACGATTCCGGCACTGGTCATGATGAAAGCCTGGAGCGGCTATGAATATGGGCCGATGGTCGCTATAGCGATCATCGGCGGTATCCTCGGCGTCGCATTCACGGTGCCGCTGCGCCGCGCCTTGATCGTCGAAGCACAGCTCGCGTTCCCCGAGGGTGTGGCGACCGCCGAGGTCTTGAAAACCGGTGGCATCGAGCGAGATCACACTACTGAAGCGAACGCTCACGCTGATACCGGCTTCCGGCGCTTGCTTCAGGCTGCCAGCATCGGCGCCGTATTCAAGTTCGCCGAGTCGGGTGTCGGCTTCCTGGCCGGCAATGTCGCAACGACTCAAGCCTGGCTGGCAGGCAAATACCTGTTCCTCGGCAACATCAACATTAGCCCTGCGCTGATTGGTGTCGGCTATATCGTCGGCCTGAACATCGCGATGCTGGTTTTCATCGGTGGCGCCATTGGCACACTGATCGGCGTTCCGTTGAACTGGGCATTCAACTCCGAAGCGCTCATGGTTGCGACGGGCATTGATCCGGCAACAGCGTGGTCACAACTGGATGCGAACCAATGGGGCGCACTGGCCGGACAGTCCTGGCAGGACTGCCGAAGAGTCGGCGTCGGCGCGATGATGGTCGGCGGCCTATGGTCGCTGATTAGCCTGGCCGGCCCACTTGTCGATGGCGTGCGCTCGAGCATGCAGGCGTATCGCGACTCACGCGCAGGCGGTCCGGCGGCGTTGCGAACCGAGTTCGACACCCCGATGAACTACGTGCTGATCGTGGTACTCGCATCCATCGTACCGCTCTTCCTTATTTTCAATTTCGCACTCGCCGAGTATCCGCAGCGACTCATGATTTCCGCGATCATGACTGTGCTCATGCTGGTCTTCGGCTTTATCTTTTCATCGGTCGCCGGCTATATGGCGGGCCTCGTGGGCAGTTCGAACAATCCGATCTCCGGCGTCACCATCGCAACGGTCATCGTGTCCGCTCTGATCCTGCTGCAATTGATGGGCAACGAGGGTATGGCTGCGACACTCGGGCCGATCGCCGTTATGTACCTTGCCGGCCTGATATGTTCGGCAGCGGCGATCGCGGGTGACAACATGCAGGATCTCAAGTGCGGCCACGTCGTTGGGGCGACGCCCTGGCGCCAACAGTTATTCCAGGTTGTTGGCGTGCTCGCGGCCGCAATCGTGATTCCGCTGATCCTGCAATTACTCGATAACCAATACGGTATTGGCCGTCCCAGTCCCAACCCCAATGCAATACCCAATAGCGTGCTTGCGGCGCCTCAGGCCGGGCTTATGCAGGCGCTCGCTGGCGGCATCTTCGGCGCGGGCATCCAGTGGAATTTCATCATGATGGGCTTTGCGCTGGCGATCGCGCTCATCGTGCTGGACAAAATTCAGGAGAAGCGCGGTTCGTCGTTCCGCTTCCCGGTGCTGGCCGTGGCGGTCGGAATCTACCTGCCGCTTGGCCTCTCCGTGCCTATCTTTATTGGCGGCGTGCTCGCGTGGTTAGTCAAGCGGCGCTCTGCCGACCTCGACGAGGCACACTGGACGCGACGCGAAGGCCTTGGTTTGCTGGTTGCGTCCGGCCTGATCACCGGCGAGGCCCTGATGGGCGTGCTGGTCGCGCTACTCGCTGGCGCCGGAATCGCGCTGCCGTTAATGACCGGGTTTGGCTTCGCACCGACTCTCGCGCTGTTGGGTCTCGGCGCAGTGATCATTTACCAATATCGGACGCCGCTGTCGGCGGGTACTGACTGAGTATTCCAGGGAGAATCGCGGTGCATGACTTCGAGAAACTCGGCGCGTTCTACCTCGGCAAGCGCTATGACGGCGATACCGACAAACTCACGGAGGAACTCGTCCTTTACGACTCCAAGGACCTGACAACGCACGCCGTGATCATTGGCATGACCGGCTCGGGCAAAACCGGTCTCGGCATCGGCATGCTCGAGGAGGCGGCGCTCGACCACATCCCGGTCATCGCGATCGACCCCAAGGGCGACATGGGCAACCTGCTGCTGACGTTCCCGAAACTTCGGGCCGAAGATTTTCGGCCCTGGATAAATCCGCGTACCGCAACAGACAAGGGCCAGACACCCGACGAATTTGCGGCGGCGCAGGCGGCACTATGGAAGAAAGGTCTTGGGCAGTGGGGTCAGACGGGTGCACGCATTGCCCAGCTCAGGAAAAATGTCGACCTCAATATCTATACGCCCGGCAGCAACTCCGGCCTGTCGGTTTCCGTGCTGCAGTCTTTCAGCGCTCCGGACCAGGCGCTCATCGATGATATTGACCTTTATCGCGAGCGCGTACAGTCAACTGCAACCGGGATACTCACGCTGCTCGACATTGATGCCGATCCGGTCGCCAGTCGTGAACACATCCTCGTATCAAAGCTGCTCGACAAGGCCTGGCGTGAGGGCCGCGACCTCGATGTGCCTGGCCTGATCAACGAGATTCAAGACCCGCCTATTACCAAGGTCGGCGTCATGAATCTTGACTCATTTTTCCCGGCGAAAGATCGCTTCGCGCTCGCAATGCGGCTTAACAACCTGCTCGCGGCCCCCGGCTTCGAAGCGTGGATGCAGGGCACGCCGTTGAATGCCAAGAACCTCCTTTACACGGAAGAGGGTAAGCCGCGCATCTCGGTACTTTCGATCGCGCATCTCGATGACGCGCAACGCATGTTCTTTGTTTCGATGTTGCTCAACGAGCTCATCGCCTGGATGCGCGCCCAGCAGGGCACCTCGAGCTTGCGCGCCATCCTCTACATGGATGAAATTTTCGGCTACATGCCGCCGGTCGCGAATCCGCCGTCCAAGAAACTGTTCCTCACCCTCTTGAAGCAGGCACGCGCCTACGGCCTCGGGCTCGTATTAGCTACGCAGAACCCGGTCGACCTCGATTACAAGGGCCTGTCGAATACCGGCACCTGGTTCATCGGCCGCCTGCAAACCGAACGCGACAAAGCACGCGTCATGGAGGGGCTGGAGGGCGCCAGCGGCGGCAAATTCGACAAGCAGAAAATGGAGCGCACCATCGCCGGGCTGGGCAAGCGGCGCTTCCTGCTACACAACGTCCACGAAGATGAAGCCGTAGTTTTCAATACGCGCTGGGTAATGTCCTACCTGGCCGGCCCGCTGACGCGTGATCACATCCGCGCATTGATGTCCGGGGCGAAAAACAAGCTCGCGGCCGCAGCAAAAGCCGTATCGATACCAAAGCGCAAAGCGGCGGAAAGTGCCCCGACACTGCCACCTTCGGTTGAACAGTTCTTTGTTAAGGGGCAGGCGGAGGAGTTGGTCTACCACCCACGCCTGATCGGTGCCGGTGACGTCGTGTTCACAAGCGCACGTTACAATATCGAGGACGAGCGCACCGTCTTGCACACGGTTGAATTCGAGGACGGTCCGGTCGAAATCGACTGGGACAATAGTGAATCGCTCGATATCTCGGTGGACGATCTTTTAGATAAGGGCGCCGACGAGGCAAGCTATTCAGATTGTCCCGCGGTCGCCAACGACCCCAAAAGTTATGCTCGCTGGAGCAAGGACTACAAGCGCTGGCTACGACAAAACGAAAACATCACGCTTTACAAGAGCAAGCGGTTCCGATTGTCGTCCACACCCGGGGAAACCGAGGGCGAGTTTCGCGCCAGGCTTCAGGATGCCGCCAGCGAAGTACGTGACCAATCGATTGCGAAAATTCGCAAGCGCTACGCGAGCAAAGTGACCACGCTCGAGAATCGCCTGCTTCGGGCAGAACAATCCATCGCCCGCGAGAAACAACAGTCGACGAAGAAGAAGCTCGATACCGCCATTTCTTTCGGCACCGCCATTCTCGGCGCGGTGCTAGGGCGCAAGAAGCTGTCCAGCACTACCGCAACCAAGATTGGCTCTGCAATCAAGACAGCGGGCGGCGCGAGCAAGGAAGCGGCCGACGTCGAACGCGCGATGCAAACGGCGAACAAGGTTAAAGAAGAGATGTCAGCGCTGAACACAGCTCTGGAGAAAGAAATCGCTCAGCTGGACACGTCGTTCGATGCGCAGTCCGAAGCACTTGACGAAATCGTTGTGCGCGCCAAGAGCACGGACATTCACGTTTCACTGACCGGCCTGGTCTGGCTACCGTACTCAGCCGATGACAAAGGCCGACTACGTCCGGCCTGGCAGTAATAATCGGGTGTCGAACCGGGATTACCGGCGCCCTGGTAATCCCGGTTCGACCCCGTTCAAGTATTCAGTCCCCGAAGCAGGCACCCGCGTACGCTTTCGTGACTCCGGCGTTATCCAGCTGGCACTCATTGTCGTAGGTCACACCGTCCATGCCACACACGGGTAAGTAATCTCGGGGGCAGTTGCGCCCGAGCGTTTCGCAAACACCGGCATATTCGATACGAACACCGCGGCGCTCGGCCTGACAGGCGTTACCGTAGGTCATTCCGTCGAAGCCACATACCGGGACGAACAGATTCGGGCATGGCCGTACATTGCAGATGCCCGGTTTGAATGTTTGCAGGCCGGCCTTCTCGGCATGACAGGCGTTGTCGTAGGTTACCTCGTCATCGCCGCACACGGGCGCAAAGACTTTTGGGCAGTTATCCGGGTCGCACGGGCCCTTGCGCTGTACCGGGATTCTTTCGGCATCTGCCTCGCAGCGATTAATGAAGGTCCGACCGTTCATTCCGCAAACGGGCTCGTTGATCGCGGGACAACCATTCGGCGTGCATGCGCCCAGACCAGCAATCTCCGCGCCTGAATTGAGCGCGAAGCACTCGTTGATATAGGTATTGCCGTCAAGGCCACAGACGGGATCGAAGGTTTCCGGGCAGCTGCTCGCGGATTCCGCGCATATGCCCGGACTTGCGACCTCGATGCCGGCCGCGTGGGCAACGCACTCGTTGCTATAGGTCTGACCATCGCTACCACAGACCGGATCGTATTGCATCGTGCAGGCAACATCTTCATTTTGCGCAAGCCGGATGGTTTCGTTTGTCTCAGGTTGAGTACCTGATGCCGGAAACAGGGATTGACGATCGACATCGGCCGCAATCGCCGGTGTCGCCAGCGCCAGGCTCAAGAGAATCAGCGATATCGTGCGTGTGTGGCTATCGGTCATAAAAAACAATGCTTCCAGTCCTTCGGCTTAGATCGACAAAAGCTCTCGCGGTTCAACGAATTCGCGCACTGCCCCAGAAGTTGTAACTGAGCGCCCTTATGCCAGGAATGTACATGCGATTGTCATCCTCAACGCTAAACCCCGATTGGTCCAGAAGGGCAGGGATGTCGCGGTGTATGTTGCAACCGCCGGAGAATCTCCTCCACGCGGGGTTCAGGCGCTCCTGCCATTTGTAGACGCTATCATCCGGCGCTTTACCGTGCTCGCAGAAAAGCAGTTGTCCGGCCGGCTTCAGGACGCGGCGTACACCCTCGAGTGCCGGCGCGAGCTCGGCAATACTGCACAGGGTATATGTGACGAGGACCGTGTCGACGCTGTCGTCGTCCAGGGGTATTTCTTCGCAAGGCAGCCCGATGAGCTCCACGTCCAGCACCGCTTTGTCGACCGCGTCACTCGCCAGGCGGCGCATTCCCTCGGACGGCTCCAGCCCCCATATGCGACGAACCTTGTCGCGATCGTAATGCGGAAGATTAAGTCCGCTGCCAAATCCTATTTCGAGAACATCACCCGTCGCCCGCGGCACTATTTTCTCGCGTTGCTTACGCGTTGGTTTCGCGCCGCAGACAAAATTGATCAGGCTCGGGAGCACTCGCTGGTCGTACCAGCTCATTTGACGAGCTCGCTAATGGTGACAAGCTCTATGCCTTGCTCGCGCAACTTCGGCAGCTCTCTTTCCAGAAGCTCAAGCGTGGATCGATAAGGATGACCTATCGCCACGACGAATCCCCGCTTCCTTGCCAGGCGCTTCATCCGCTCGAATTGTCGCACGACGGTTTCAGGTGACTGGTCCGGGTCGAGAAAGACATCGCGTCTTACGGCGCTGACGCCAGCTTCGGTGGCCATTTGCAGCGCGACACTATGTGCGGTCGTATAACTATCGACAAAGAACAGATCGTCGCGCGCGCGAATTTCTTCCATCAACCACTGCATGTGGCCAGGATGGCGCGTCAGCAGGCTGCCGCGGTGTCCGTTGACACCGATGACATAGGGCACAGAACTGAGTGCCACGTCGAACGTGCTTGCCAGCGTCTCACGACTCATATCAAGGTCGATTCCAATGGGTTCATCACCTTTGTCATCAGAGTTCGCCTGTAACGGCAGGTGCAACAATACTTCCTTTCCCCGTTCGTGCGCCCATTCCGCCAGCGCCGCCGCTCGCGGCGTTCCCGGCAGGACCGCAAACGTCACCGGACCTGGCAGCCCGATAGCGCGCCGCCCAGCTTCCAGCTGGTAGCCGAGATCATCAATAATTATTGCAACCCGCGGCTGTCCGGCAGCACCCGCAACCGAAGCGAAGAGAAACACCATCGCTGCCAGGCAAGCTCTTATTCGGGTCATTGGGCGTTGCTGTGCATCACCGAACGGGGTTTCAGGTATTCGATCGCCTCTGCTAACTGCGTGTCGGCCTCGCGATCAAGAACACCGGAGAGCGTGAGGTCAGGAAAGCCCGGTGTACCCTCCACGAAAACGTCCGGCGCGATACCCAATTCGTGAATGGAGTCGCCAGACGGAGTGTAATAACGGGAGGTTGTCAGTTTTATCGCGCGGCCCTTGGACAAAGGCATAACCGTCTGTACCAGGCCCTTGCCAAAGGTGGGCGTACCCAGAACCAACGCACGACTGTGATCTTGCAGCGCACCCGCGACGATCTCCGACGCGGAGGCTGACCCTTCGTTGACGAGCACAACCATGCTCGCCCCGTCAAGAATGTCGCCGCGGTGTGCGGAGCGAGTGAAACGCGACTCGAAAGACCGTCCATCGGCGGTAACGATAACGCCGGAGTCCAGGAAAAGATCCGATACGTCGACCGCCGCGTCGAGAACGCCACCAGGATTGTTGCGCAAATCAAGAACCAGGCCATCCAGCAGGCCGCCGTTGGCGTCAGTCAGTTCATCGACGGCCCGGCCAAGCTCACGAGCCGTGTTCTCGCTAAACTGACTTACGCGGACATAACCAAAAGACGGGCCGAGAAACTCTTTATGCACGCTCGCAACGCGGATGGTTTGCCGTCGCATTTCGTGGTCAATCGCCGCCTCGTCACGTCGCACCGTGACTATTACCTTGCTGCCGGCATGACCTCGCAGGCGACCAATTGTCTGCTGAAGATTGTTCGATTCAATGGAAACGCCATCAACCGCAATGATCTGGTCGCCGCTTTGTATTCCCGAGCGCGCCGCCGGTGATCCGGCGATCGGCGTAACCACTTGGAGCGCACCGTCGACTTCGTCGACCTCGATGCCGATGCCCGTGTAGCTCCCTGTCGTGCTGATACGAATATCGCGATACTCGCGCGCATCAAGATACTGGGAGTGCGCGTCCAGGTCGCTGACCATGCCGCGGATCGCACTCTCAAGCAGCACCGCATCGTCGACCGGCTCAACATAATCCCGCTTAACGCGCTCAAGCACCTCCGCGAACAACCGCGCCTGCTCCCACGCGAGTTCTTCCTTGTCGGGCGATTGACGGCCGCCGATAAGGCCGCCGCCGACAGACAGGCTCAGGCCAAGAACAACGCCGATAATAACCACCAGAAGTGAACGAACCTTCAACGACATACGATTTTCCGAGCACCGGCCACAACGGCCTTTTTGGCAAGACTTTTGACCTTAGCACAGCAAAAAGACGAGGACAGCTGAACTGCGTCATGGGCGCGTCTTTATCCGCCGGGTCGACGTGTAATCCACCGGCGGGGATTGACCGGTTGCGTGCCGCTGCGCAGTTCGAAGTAGAGGCCGGCTTCAGATTGGCCTCCGCTGTCCCCGACGGTCGCGATGACATCGCCGGGCGCTACCCAGTCGCCGGCTTGTTTCAGGATGGTTTCGTTGTAGCCGTACAACGTCATGTAGCCTTCGCCATGATCGACTATGACAAGCAGGCCCATGCCCGCGAGCCAGTCGGCAAACGCGACACGGCCATGGTAGACCGCCCGAACCTCTCGTCCGCGCGGTGCCGCCAGCACCACGCCGTTCCATTTAATTTTTCCGCCCATGCGTGGTTGACCGAAGTCATGCATCAACGCCCCCGCAACGGGCCACGTCAGCTTTCCCTTGTGTTCACTGAACGGTTGCTCCGACCTGATCGGATAATCGGACAAAATGCTCGTGAGCTCGGCAATGAGGCGTGTCAGGTCTTTTTCCTGAGCGGCGAGGCGCTCAACCTCCTGTCCTTCGCTTTTTATTTTTTCCCGCAGCGAGGCGAGCAGCGTGGCTCGTTCCTCCTGCGACAGGTTGAGTCGGGTTAGCTCGGCATAGCGTGTCTTGGCAAGCTCGCCCAGGCGCGCCGCCTCCGCGGCGATCCGGGCACGCAGCACATCGAGCTCGCGGATCTCTGCGATCACCGCCTCTATGTTCTCGGCCCGGTAGTCATTCAGGTACTGGTAATACGCCATCAGGCGGCCCAGCGTCGCCGGATCGCGCTGATTGAGCAGCAGCCGGATTTTTTCCTGGCTGCCGCTCAGGTAGGCCGCCCGCACCTGCGCAGCGAGGGCGACCGACTCCTCATCGAGGTGGGCCTCGCGGTCTGCCAGGTTGGCGTCGAGCGCTTCCTTTTTCTTTGTCGTGGCGCGCTGCTCTCGCTCGATCTCGGCAATCCGCATGCGTTGCTCGGAAATTGCGATCTCAACTTCTTGTAGCTCTGCCGCCAGCCGATCACGTTCACCGGCCGCTTTATCCATGCTCTTTTTCAGGGTACTGATACGCTCGCGTACGTCCTCGAGCTCGCGTTCTTTAACCTTGGTCAGTTCGCCGTTTTGCTCCTGCGCGTACCCGGCCGCTGCGGCACCCAGGAGGCCGGCAATGATCATGATTCGCCATTTCATGGCCGCGAGTGTAGAGCCTGTGGGCTATGACCGCTCGCGAATACGCGTATAATCCGTGCTTTAGGCCTCTTCAAGGCGCGACACCCAGCGCCGAAATTGTTGATTCATGGACAAATTTCTAGAATTCACGGGTAACCATGTGTTGCTTGTGGCCGCATTGATGATCAGTTTTTTCGTGCTGATCTTCTCGGAGTTGCGCCGTAAGGCCGGCGGACTCGTCAACGTGGAGGCGGGTGACGCCGTTAAGCTCATCAATAACGATGGCCTCGTCGTCGACATTCGCAGCGTCGAGGCTTTTGCGCGCGGCCACATAGTCAATGCCAGGAATATACCGAACGATGAACTGGACGCCAGGATCGATCAGCTTGACCAGTACAAGACGACGCCGATCGTCGCTGTTTGTGATTCCGGTGCTACGACAACGAGCGTGGTCAACAAGCTCCGGGGCGCCGGCTTCGAATCGGTTTTCGGGCTGAAGGGTGGCATGGCCGGCTGGGGCCAGGCCGGGCTGCCAGTCGTAACCGGCAAGAAGACCCGCAGCAAGTCTGCGAAGCAGAAGAAACGCTCGTAGCGTGGGCGGCTCAAAACCAGTAACGGTTTACGGCAATGCAAGCTGTCCCTTTTGCGGCGCAGCGCGTATGTTGCTTACGAAGAAAGCAATTCCGTTTGCTGAGATCAACGTTACGGCAGACCCGGCAAAGCTCGCGGAAATGTATGAACGAAGCGGTAACCGGACGGTGCCACAAATTTTTGTCGGCGATACCCCGATTGGTGGTTTCGACGAACTTTATGCTCTCGATAAGAGTGGAGAGCTGGACAATATGCTCGCCGATTGATTCGGCGGGTCTTGATTAAACGACAGGAAGCAACATGGCTGACAACGAAAACGACGCTGAAAAGCGATTATCGATCACCAAAATTTATTTGAAGGACTCTTCGTTCGAGTCTCCGCAAACTCCGGCAATCTTCCGGCAGTCGGACTGGAAACCTCAGACGAACCTGAATCTTCGCAGCTCGCACAATGCGGTTGAAGGCGACCACCATGAGGTGGTGCTGACGATTACCATTGAGGCGAAGGAAGATGATAAATCGCTTTTCCTGATTGAACTGCAGCAGGCAGGCCTGTTCGAAATCGCCGGGTATGAAGGAGAAGAGATGCAGGCTATCGTCGGCAGCTTCTGCCCGAACATCCTGTTCCCTTATGCTCGCGAGTCCATCGCTTCCCTGATTCAAAAAGGCGGCTTTCCCGAGTTCGTTCTGCAGCCCATCAATTTCGACGCGCTTTACCTGCAGTCCAAGCAACAGCAGATGGCGGCGGCGGCCGGCGAGGCGGAGACACACTGATAAAGAGCGACGCGCCGAAAGCCGTTGCAGTAATCGGCGCCGGTTCCTGGGGAACCGCGCTCGCTCTGCAGTTTGCTCGCAGCGGTTGCGACGTCAAGCTGGGCGGGGTACGCGAGTTTGACGAGCTCCAGGCCATGACCGCCAAACGTGAGAATGTTCGGTACCTGCCCGGAATTGGGTTTCCGCCCAATTTGTCGGCCTTCAGAAATATCGAGGACTGTTTGGCCGGCGCCCGCGATATCCTTGTCGCTGTGCCCAGCCACGGTCTTCGCGAAACGCTGACGGCGATCAAGCCGTTGCTCGGACCGGATTCTCGCGTGTGCTGGGCAACCAAAGGGTTTGAACTACACACCGGCAAATTGCCGCACCAGGTCGCCGCCGAGGTTCTCGGTCCGGAACGACCGATGGCCGTTTTGTCGGGACCGACCTTTGCCAAGGAGGTCGGTGCCGGCCTGCCAACCGCAATGACCATTGCCGCGAATAACAGCGACTTTGCCGAGGCCCTTGCCGTCGGCATTTCCGACGACAAGTTTCGTGCGTACACCTCGGACGACCTCGTCGGCGTTGAGGTCGGCGGAGCTGTTAAAAACGTCCTCGCCATTGGTGCCGGAATGTCCGACGGTCTGGGTTTTGGCGCCAACACGAGAATCGCGCTGATAACGCGAGGCCTTGTTGAGATGACGCGTCTCGGTGTCGCTCTCGGCGCGAGCAAAGAAACCTTTATGGGCCTGGCCGGCATGGGCGACCTGGTTCTGACCTGCACCGACAACCTCTCTAGAAATCGTCGCATGGGCCTGGCGCTGGCGAAAGGCATGACCACCGAGGAAGCGCAGGAAGAAATTCAGCAGGTCGTCGAAGGCGTCATGGCCGCGGCAGCCGTGAGGGAGGTCGCCCAGAAGCTCAAAATCGAGATGCCGATTTGCGAACAGGTGTACCGGATCCTTTATGAAGGCGCGTCGCCGCGCGAGGCGGTAGAGACGCTGATGGCGCGCAAGCTCAAGTCCGAGAAAGACCGGCATTAATAACGACGTACACCCTATCTGCTACTACACTCAAGCTAGGGCAATACAACGAAAACCAAGAAACCGGGGATTAGCTATGGACCGACGACGATTCTGTAAGACAACAATTGCGGCTGGTGTGGCTGCGGCATATCCACTTCTCGCCGCATGCGAGAAAAAGGGCGCGGTCGCAACGCACGCCAACACAAGTATTCGCGGCATTTCCTTGGACGGCGCCGAAATCGAGCTCGAAAAAGCGGCGATCAAGGAGCTTGGCGATGCGATGACCGGCCCCGTGATGCTTTCCGGCCATCCCGACTACGATGGGGCACGAAAAATCTGGAACGGCATGCATGACAAGCGGCCGGCATTGATAGCGCGCTGTTTGAATGATCAGGATGTCTCCAACGCCGTGACGTTTGCACGCGAGCGCGAGCTGCTCGTCGCCGTGCGCGGCGGCGGCCACAGCTGGCCGGGCAAATCTGTCTGTGACGATGGCCTGATGATCGATCTGTCTCAGCTAACGGACGTAGCTATCGATACCGATAAGCAACGGGCTCACGTTGGCGGCGGCGCTCTGCTTGGACACCTCGACCAGGCGTCTTTGCCGCACGGTCTCGTCACGACCGCCGGCGTTGTTTCTCATACCGGTGTCGGTGGCTTCACGCTCGGTGGTGGCTATGGCCGCCTGAACCGCAAACACGGCCTGGCTGTCGACAACCTCCGCTCCGCAAGGATCATCACGGCCGATGGCCAGGTACGAAACGTGAGCGTCGATGAGAATGCGGATCTTTTCTGGGCGGTCCGTGGCGGCGGCGGCAACTTTGGTGTCGTTACGCAGTTCGAGTTTGAGCTTTATCCGTTTGATCGCAATGTCCTGTCAGGCACTATCGTCTGGCCTATTGAGCAGGCTCGCGATGTGCTGGAATTTTATGCGGAGTGGTCTCCCGGCCTGTCAGACAACCTGTACACCGGACCGATGATGGCGACGATGCCGGACGGTACCGGAGTGGTCATGGTTGAGGTTGTCTGCGCCGCCGATCCGGCGGCAGGCGACAAGGAGATGGCGGCGCTTCGGGCGCTGGGCACACCAATGGATGACGGCATCAAGATGCAGGACTACACCGTCATGCAGACCCAGGAAGATGCCGCTTTCGCTCATGGTGTGCGCTCTTATGCGAAGAACGGCATGGTCAAGGAATGGACGCAGGGGCTGGTCGATACGATGATCGAGTCATTCGTTTTCGATCCTCGCATGGCGATGTTTACTCATACCGCGGGCGGCGCCATGAATCGTGTCGGCGATGTTGATACGGCTTTCCCGCATCGCAATGCCCAAACCATGCTGAGTGTTGGTGGCGGCTGGGAGGATCCTGAGATGGATGCCGAAGCCATGGCTGTCGGCAGAGGCTGGTTTTCAAAGCTCGCGCCGTTCACTGGCGGTTACTACGATAACATCCAGTCGAATCCGGAGACTGTTTCGAGCAATTACGGACCAGCGTACGAGCGGCTGGCGAAAATCAAGGGTCAGTACGACGCAGGCAACCTGTTCCGACTGAACAGCAACATCAAACCAGCCTAGTGACCGCCGTCAAAACCCAACTGCCGCCACGCTTCATAGACGACAACCGCAGCCGAATTCGAAAGATTGAGGCTGCGGCTGTTTGCTCTCATCGGCAGGCGCAATCGTCGCTCAGGCAGGGACTGATTCCAGTACGTCCTGTGGCAGGCCGCGCGTCTCGGGGCCAAAAAGAAAGGCATCTTCCTTTCTGAATTCGGGCGTATCGTGACGCGTGCCGGCGCGGGTGCTCAATGTGAAAACGCGGGGCTTCCCGAGCATCTCCAGGCACTCATCGAGAGATGCATGCGTCGTCACCGTTGCAAACTCGCGATAGTCCAGCCCGGCACGTTTCAGCCTGGGCTCATCGAGCTCGAAACCCAATGGTTCGACTAAATGAAGCTGCACGCCGGTGTTTGCACACAGGCGGATAATGTTGCCCGTGTTCGGCGGTATCTCGGGCTCGTAAAGAATAAGGCTAAACATGGAAAACCCTGTAAAATGCCGCTGCGATGGGTAACAGTCTATTACACACGGAACTGTGCGGCGTTACGATGGCGTCGCCTATTGTGCTGCTGTCCGGTTGCGTCGGCTTCGGTGAGGAATACACGCGTGTCGTGGGTTTCTCGAACAGCGATGTCGGCGCCGTTGTCCTTAAAGGCACGACGGGTGACGCCCGACTCGGCAATCCACCACATCGCATCTACGAAACGCCGGAAGGAATGCTTAACGCGATAGGGCTGCAAAACCCGGGCGTGGATAAGGTTGTCGACGAGATTCTTCCCGGGCTGGACTTCTCCGAAACCCGTTTTTTTGCCAACGTGTCGGGCTCGACCATCGACGAATACGAGCGCGTCACCAGGCGCTTCGACGATTCGGATATTGATGCGATCGAGATCAACATTTCCTGCCCGAACGTCAAGGAGGGTGGCGTTGCTTTCGGCAATGATCCGGAAATGTCCGCACGCGTCGTTGCTGCCTGTCGGGCCAACACTTCAAAACCAATCATCACGAAACTATCGCCAAACCAGACCGATATCCAGGAAAATGCGCGCCTGTGCATCGAGGCGGGCACCGATGGTTTTGCTGTGATCAATACGGTCATGGGCATGGCTATCGACGGTGAAACGCGCCGGCCGATCATCGGCAACGTGCGGGGCGGGCTGTCCGGACCGGCAATCAAGCCTATTGCGCTACTAAAAGTGCACCAGGTTCATGAGGTCGCGAAAAAGTATAATGTGCCGATTATTGGGCAGGGCGGCATTACGACGCCTGCGGACGCGATCGAATTTATCGTCGCCGGAGCCACCGGGGTTGGGGTCGGTACGGCGTTGTTCTATGACCCGTTGGTGTGCAAGAAGATCAATGACGGTATCGTCGACTATTTGAATCGCCACGAAATGAAGTCTGTTTCCGAGTTGGTGGGAACGCTTCAAATCTGAAAGGTGGGCGTGCTTAACGAGATCGCTTTAGCTGACAGCGACCATCAGAGCCGCTCTTTCGCCAGGGCCGCCGAAGCTTTGCTAATTTTGGCAGCCTGGTCGCTCAGTCCAGGTTTTCCTCAACCGGCTGGCCGTCCAGTTTGTAGACCACGCCACCCTTCATCACGAAATCCACGTTCTGCAGCAAGTTGATGTATTCCAGAACGTCCCCGTGCACGGCAATGATGTCTGCCTTCTTGCCCGCAGATACCGTTCCCAGTTCATTTTCGACGCCCATCATCACGGCCGGCCAGTAGACTGCAGCGCGGATAACATCCATGACTGGTAACCCCATAACGCGAACCAGGACATCCATCTCATTCCAGGTAGATTGACAGTGAAATTTCATGGGAATCCCGCTATCGGTCCCCACAAGAAAAACTACTCCGGCTTCACGCAACTGCGCAATCTTGCGTTTCAATGTTGGTTTACGCAAAGGCGTCAGACGCGTATAGCCAAGCTGCCCCGGATTGCTGATTGAGGCACGAATATCGGCAATCGTGTCTTTCTTCAGACCGCGCTCCCAACAAGCGTCATCAAGTCTTTCCGGGTTCGCCACGGTCCGGTCAAAATTCCACAAGCCTTCGACTGTCGGCGTCCAGTAAAGAGGGCCGCCTGCGACACGACCGGTCGCGGTGCGCTCTTTCAACGCCGCCATGACATCGGGTGGATATTCAGGTGCAGTTGTAAGTCCCGTGTGCTCGAAGTTATCGATACCGATTTCAAGGCCCACTCGTATTTCATTGGGCCGGTGCGCATGACCGACAACCTTCATGCCGCGAGCGTGGGCCTCATCAACGATTGCTCTGGCGATATCGACCGGCAGCTTATCCTGATCAATCAATTTCACGATATCCATGCCGGCGTCATCCAGCCGCGCGACTTTCTTACGCGCGTCAGACACAGAGTGTACGGGCCATCGATAGGCTTTCTGCCATTCCTCGATTTCTGCCTGTAAAAATGGACCCGACATGAAAAGGCGCGGCCCTGGAATTTCACCCCGGTCGATTCGCTCTTTAACTGATTTCGATGGTTGCAGTGGTGCCCCGAGGTCGCGCGCCGATGTAACACCGGCCAACAAAAGATGGCTGGCCGTGGCGGGCATAATCTCATCGGCAAGTCGATCAAGATACTCGGCTTGCCAGTGCGGATAGTCGGCATGGCCACTGAGCATTAAATGCGCGTGGCTTTCCCACAGGCCCGGCAGCACGTCCATGCCTTCTGTCGAGATGACCTGGTAGCTATCCGGCACCGGTAATGTCGCTTTCGTCCCGACCTCGACAATCGTGTCATCGCTTATCAGAATGACACTGTCGTGGATTGGCGCATGGCCATAGCCGTCGATGAGACGGCCGCCAACCAAGGCCGTACCCTCCTGCGCGTTGGCGCCCGGCGTTGCGAACAGAAAAAAGATCAATAATGCGAAAAGCAATGTGACTGTGCATCGCATGCGGGTCTCCTCACTGCTTACGACTCCGGAGTGCGGTCATAAGCAAAGCAGGTTATTGGGATTAGATTAGTCTAGCGCTTTTGCCTGGGCCAGGACAGGACCGAAAAATTACTGCTATCCTGACCGGACGAGGTTGGCGATATTTTCGGAGGCGCAAGATGATATTCAGATTATCCGGTGTTATTGCTGTGACGATACTGTGCTTGATGCTTGCCGCCTGTCAGATTGAGATCAAGAACACGCAAGCGAACGCGCCTGAATTTTCCGTCCGATTCGACGCTGCGTTAACTGAAGGCGGCCAGGATGGTCGACTGTTACTCTTGTTGGCAACTCGTGACGATGAGGAGCCTCGTTTTCTGGTGAATAACTCGGCCGACACCCAGCTGGTGTTTGGCATCAATGTCGAAGATTGGCGGGGCGATAATGAGATTGTTATCGATAAGGACGCGATCGGCTTTCCGCTGGCGAGCCTGGCGGACGTGCCCGCCGGCACCTACTTCGCACAGGCGCTCTTGAATCGTTACAAGGACTATTCCCTCGCCAACGGCAAGGTGGTTAGTCTGCCGCCGGATCGCGGCGAGGGGCAAAAGTGGAACCAGAAACCGGGCAACTTCTATTCCCGGCCGGTTCAAATCCAGATCGATGAATCAGGGTCGGGTAGCTTCGCGTTGGTCCTTGATCAGATTATTCCCGATATTGTCCCGCCCGACGACACCGAGTACGTTAAACACATTCGCATGCGCAGCGAGCTGCTGTCCGGGTTCTGGGGCGAAGATATTTACCTCGGTGCACACGTGCTTCTGCCACACGGGTTTGACGATCACCCCGACGCGCGTTACCCACTGATGGTCTTTCATGGCCACTTTCCATCGGATATCGGCGGTTTTCGCGCCGAGCCACCCGATGCCAATCTCGAGCCCGATTACAGTGAACGCTTCGACGTGCATGGATACAACATTATCCAACAGCAGGAGGCCCATGATTTTTATCAAACCTGGATTAGCGACAACTTCCCGCGTTTCATCGTCATCGAAATTCAGCATCCGACCCCGTATTACGATGATTCTTATGCGGTCAACTCAGCAAGCCAGGGTCCTTACGGGGACGCGCTCACCTACGAACTGATTCCTTATATCGAGGAACAGTTTCGTGGCATCGGCGAGGGCTGGGCTCGCTTCACCTACGGCGGGTCAACCGGAGGCTGGGAGGCCATGGCGGTGCAAATCTTTTACCCGGACGAATATAACGGCGCGTTCATCGCCTGTCCGGATCCGATCGACTTTCGTGCGTACATGACAATCAATATCTACGAAGACGAAAACGCCTACTGGTACGACAGCCAGTTTCAGAATCTTCCTCGGCCCGCACACCGGGACTACCTGGGCAACGTTCACGCGAGCCAATACGACTACAACCGGCTCGAGGCCGTGCTCGGCGACAAGGGCCGCTCCGGGCAGCAATACGACATCTGGGAGGCAACCTATTCGCCCATGGGCGAAGACGGCTACCCGAAACGTTTGTGGGACAAGGAGACGGGCGAGATCGATCACGACGTAGCACAATACTGGAAAGAGAATTTCGATCTCCGCTACATACTCGAGCGAGACTGGGCCACCCTGGGACCCAGGCTCGAGGGCAAGTTACACATTTATGTCGGCGACATGGACAATTATTATCTCAATAACGCCGTGTATCTAACAGAAAATTTCCTGGAAAAAACCACCAGCCCGTACTACGGCGGCGAGGTTGACTACGGTGATCGTGCCGAGCATTGCTGGAACGGTGATCACGAAAACGGCAACCACCTGTCACGTCTGCGCTATAACACGATGTACCTGCCTAGAATTCTCGAGCGTATCGAAGCGACAGCGCCAGCGGGTGCGGACCTAACCAGTTGGCGTTACTGACGGGCACCGGTATCGGAAATTCGCCCTATTGACAACGCAATAAGCTTTAAGAATCGACGCGCGTTTTTGCCCGTTCCATCAATCTGTCACGAAGTCGGCTCAATGCTTTCCTGCTTTCATTGTCAAGGTCAGCCGGTATTGAAGAGAACGCTGACAGCATTGCGATGTCGTTCGCTTCGGCCATATTGACGTTCATTAACTGCAATTCGTGTTCAATTCTGTCCAGGGTCAGGTTCGACAAGGTGTACTCCGATAAGCTTAGCGGCTATGACTGTAGGCGCTGTGCCCTGCCAATACAACGACGCAGTCAACACATTTGCGCTGTGCAGAAAAATATACGACCGTTCGCCGACAACGAAGGGGTACGGTAATGACACGCCGAATTCTTTCTGCAGACCCCGGTGCCTCGTGTCCGGCCTCTAGTCGAGGCAAAGCGCCTTCATTTTCCTGGCCAGGGTATTCCTGCCCCAACCGAGAAGCTTGGCGGCTTCCTGCCGGTGACCGTTGGTCTGCGACATGGCAATTTCTATCAACGTCTTTTCGAATTCCGGCAGCGCGGCGTCCAGCAGGGGAGCATCGCTGCTATGCAGTTGGCCCTCGGCCCAGGCGGCCAGCCCCCTTGTCCATTCCTTCGCCGCTCGTTTCGGTGACTCGCTGCCACCGAAATCAGTCGGCACATCCTCTGTCGTAATCACGCCTCCAGGCGCGGTTACTGTCAGGCGACGGGACGCGTTGACCAATTGCCGCACGTTGCCGGGCCATTCGAACGCCTGCAGCGCATCCATGGCCTCGGTATCGAGGGTCTTCGCTGCAACGCCGAGCTCTTTGGCCGCTTCGGCAAGATAATGCTTCAGCAAGACCGGAATATCCTCCCGTCGCTGTCGCAGCGGTGGCGTGTTGATGCGTATGACGTTTAACCGATGGTAAAGATCCTCGCGGAAACGAGATTCCTTGACGGCTCGCGCCAGGTCCTGGTTTGTTGCCGCGATAACCCGGACGTCGACCTTAATGGGCGTTTGGCCGCCAACGCGATAGAACTCGCTTTCCGCCAGGATCCGCAGCAAGCGCGTCTGCAGGGCGGGGGACATGTCGCCGATCTCGTCGAGGAACAGCGTGCCACCATCGGCCTGTTCGAAGCGGCCAATGCGACGCGAATCCGCGCCCGTGAACGCTCCTTTCTCATGGCCAAACAATTCTGATTCGAGGAGTTCCGACGCAATCGCAGAGGTGTTCAGTGCAACGAAAGTCTTGTCCGCGCGCGGACTATGATCATGCAGCGCGCGTGCAACCAATTCTTTGCCGGTACCCGACTCGCCGGTAATCAGCACGGTCATGCTAGACCCGGCCAGTCGGCCGATCGAACGAAAGACGTCCTGCATCGCCGGCGCCTGTCCGATCATCGACGCAATAGCGCCTGGTTCAGACGCTGGCTCGTCGCTCGTCTTGCCGTTGGCGCGGGCGGCTTTGCGTACGAGCTCCACGGCCTCGTCGATGTCGAAGGGTTTCGGCAGGTATTCGAAAGCGCCGCCTTTGTAAGCGGCGACGGCATTCTCCAGGTCCGAGTGCGCTGTGATCACGATGATCGGCAGATCCGGGAGCGTGCCACGCAGCCGCTCAAGGAGGGCGATGCCGCTCATCCCCGGCATACGCACGTCCGTGATCAATACGTCAGGCGTGTCTTCATCGATCGCTTCGAGTAGATGCTCGGCGCGTTCAAAGCTACGCGTTTCGATGTTCGCCTGCTTTAGCGCCTTCTCGAGAACCCAGCGGACGGACGGGTCGTCGTCAACGATCCATACACTAAGAGAAAGATTAGCCATCGGACTGTATTCCGGCTTGTTTGATCGGTATGCGAACGTAGAACACCGTGCGGCCCGGCCTGCTCTCGAACTCGATCAATCCGCCATGCCGGCTCAGCAGCTCTTGTGCCGCGGGCAGGCCAAGCCCGGTGCCTTCGGGCCGGCTGGTGACCAGTGGGTAGAAAACTGAATCCTGTAACTCCCTGGGTATGCCGGGTCCATCATCCTCAATTTCGATGGACGCTATTACGCGGTGTCGCGTATCGCCGAGTGTATAGTTGGTGGCTGCCCGGCTTCGCAAGGTCAGCATGCCCTGCCCGTCGAGCGCGGCAACGGCGTTTCGCAACAGGTTCAGGAATGCCTGGATCATCTGGTCACGGTCGAGATCAATGGTTGGTAGCCCCGGATCGTAATCGCGCCGAATCTTCACGGGCCTGTCGTTTTCTGCCTCAACAAGTCTGACCACGTATTCGAGCAGCTCGTGCACGTTGACAGGCTGTTTGTTGGGTGGCCCGCCCGGGCCAAGCAGGGTGTCGACCAGCGCGGCCAGTCGGTCTGTTTCGCTGATAACGACATCCGTGTATTCATGTAAAGACTTATCGTCGAGCTGACGTTCGAGTAGCTGCGCTGCGCCTCGAATCCCGCCGAGTGGATTTTTTATTTCATGCGCAAGCTGGCGAATCATTTGTCGGCCCGCACCGTGCTGGATTAGCAGGGCGTTTTCGCGACTGATTTGCGATCGTCGCGTGACGTCCGTAATTTCGACAAGCACGCAAGCGTAATCGATGATGATGGGCGATACCCGGCAGTCAACTATTCGTTCATGCGCATGCACCTCGGTCGGTGAAAGCCGCATTTCGTTCGCGTAGTGCGCGCCGGTCGCCATTACACGACTGAGAATGTCGCGCATCTCCGGCTCATCGTCGACGAGTCGCAACAGCGATTTTCCGTAAGCTCGCTTTTGGCTGATGCCGAGGATGTTTTCGGCGGCGGGATTCAGGCCAACGATCAGGAGATGCTCGTCCAGAAGGATGATGCCGGAACTCAATGCATCGAGAATGTTGTTGGCATTGCGACGGAGGGTTCCGTCATTGCTGGAGCTGCCGCCGCGTGGGCGGTCGGGATAGTGTGGGTCTAAAACACCGTGTTCTGTTGCACGTAGAATCGGTTTGGCTGGCTCCGAATCATGAGCTTGCCGGTTTCGTCCAGAATCTCCGCCTGGATATTGTGCACCCCGCGGTAGACCTCCTCTATCTGGAAGCTCGTTCCGCGAACCGCTCTTGCGGCCCCATCGAAATAGACCCGCACCTGGTGTCCGGGTTGCAGCGCCGGGCTCAGCGCCAGCGATACGTTTAGGACGCCCTCGATATTCCATAAGGTTTCTTCAGCCGCAGGAGCGCTGACTTCGAGGGTTTCGTAGCTGAATGGCTGCTCCGGTTTTGCGGTGTCATCAGCGGCTGCCGCAGGGGCGCTTGCAGATTGCGGCTTTGCTTCAGCACGACGCGGGGCTTTGAATTGGCCCAGATCGATTGGTTTTGAGCCGGGCTCGGGTCGGTCGGAATAATGAACGACGCCATCCTTATCGACCCACGTATAGGCCTGTGCCAGCGCGCCGTTCGCGGCGAACAGGGCCAGGAGGATGAAGATCGATCGTAGTCGCATTCGATGAGCATAGCAGCGTCGAGGTTAATTGGGCTAGTGGCCGGGCGGCAAAATGCCGCCCGGTTCACACTTTTGGCCATTTACAGGCTGTAATACATGTCAAATTCCACCGGGTGAGTCGTCATTCTGAGACGCGTGACGTTCTCCATCTTCAGGTCGATATACGCATCGATGAGATCGTCACTGAAAACGCCGCCAGCCTTCAAGAAGCCGCGGTCCCCATCGAGGGCGCCCAGCGCCTCATCCAGCGAGAATGCGACCAGCTTCAACTCCTTCTCTTCCTCCGGCGGCAAGTCGTAAAGATCCTTGTCCATGGCATCGCCCGGGTGAATCTTGTTCTGGATGCCGTCGAGGCCCGCCATCATCATCGCCGAAAACGCCAGGTACGGGTTTGCCATCGAGTCGGGGAAACGAATCTCTATGCGGCGCCCTTTCGGGTTTGCGACATAGGGAATACGAATTGACGCTGACCGATTGCGGGCCGAGTAGGCAAGAATCGTCGGCGCCTCGAAGCCTGGAACCAGTCGCTTGTAACTGTTCGTCGAGGGATTGGCGAACGCGTTGATCGCTTTAGCGTGCTTGATGACTCCGCCGATGTAAAAAAGCGCCGTCTCAGAAAGGCCGCCGTAGGCGTCTCCACTGAAGAGGTTGTTGCCGTCTTTGAACAAGGATTGGTGCACGTGCATGCCGTTTCCGTTGTCATTGACCAGTGGCTTCGGCATGAATGTGGCGGTCTTGCCGTAGGCATGAGCCACGTTATGAATGACGTACTTCAGAATTTGCACCTCATCGGCCTTGCGCACCAGCGTGTTAAATATTGCGCCGATTTCGCACTGTCCGGCGGTTGCCACCTCGTGGTGGTGCACTTCTGTTTCGACACCCATGTCTTCGAGCGCCAGGCACATAGCAGAACGAATGTCGTGCAGCGAGTCAACTGGCGGTACCGGAAAGTAGCCACCTTTTACCGTTGGTCGGTGGCCTGTGTTGCCCTCTTCGTAACTGCGGTCGGTGTTCCACGCGCCCTCTTCCGAGTCGACCTTGTAGAACGCGCCCTGCATGTTGTCGTCCCACGTCACGTTATCGAACACAAAGAATTCGTTCTCCGGCCCGAAGTAGGCGGTGTCCGCTATGCCGGTTGATTTCAGATACGCCTCGGCGCGATCGGCGAGTGATCGCGGGCAACGATCGTAGCCCTGCATCGTTGACGGCTCGACGACCGTGCAGCGCAGATTGAGCGTCGGCTCGTCCGGAAAGATATCGAGTACCGCCGAAGCCGGATCCGGCATCAGGATCATGTCGGATTCATTGATGCCCTTCCAACCGGAGATGGACGAGCCATCAAACATCTTGCCATCTTCGAACAGGTCTTCGTCGACGGTATGTGCGGGCACTGTTACGTGTTGTTCTTTGCCGATTGTATCCGTGAAACGAAAATCGACAAACTTGGCCTCTGCATCTTTGATGAGGGCGAGTACCTCTGCGGGCTTCATGGATCTTTCCTCCAGGTTCTTCGTGCGCGAAACAAAAGGGCCGCCTGATGCGGCCTGCTAGCTAGTGTTGATTGCATGAAATGTGCCAAAACGGTGCTCAGCGTAAGTAATTGTTTATTAAGGTCTTTCAAGCGCCATCAGCCCCGAGATTGCACCATAATGATGCGTAACGCCCCGAGCGCGCACCATTATAGTGCATGATAGGGATCTGTGCACCCCGATGGAGCGTCCAGCCTGCCCTTATTTTTGCGTAACCCCTTGATGGGCCTCCTCCCCGGCGCTCCGAGCCGTTATACTTCGCGCGTTTCCGCCACCGCGACCCTGCTTGAATGAGCACAAACACACCATCTCGGCGCCTGAGCTTTCAGGACCTGATTCTGAAGCTCCAGCAATACTGGGCCGAGCAGGGCTGCGTGATCATGCAACCCTATGACATGGAAATGGGTGCGGGGACGTTTCATCCGGCCACCTTCCTTCGGGCGGTCGGCCCGGAGCCCTGGTCTGCGGCTTACGTTCAGCCAAGCCGGCGACCGACAGATGGCCGCTACGGTGACAACCCGTTTCGACTGCAGCACTACTACCAGTACCAGGTGGTGATAAAGCCTTCGCCGCTTGATATCCAGGAGCTGTACCTCGGTTCACTGCGGGCCATCGGCATCGATCCGCTCGTGCATGACATTCGATTTGTTGAAGACAACTGGGAGTCTCCGACGCTGGGCGCCTGGGGCCTCGGCTGGGAGGTCTGGTTGAACGGCATGGAGGTAACGCAGTTCACCTACTTTCAACAAGTGGGCGGTCTCGAGTGTCGCCCGGTAACCGGTGAGATCACCTACGGCCTTGAGCGCCTTGCAATGTACCTGCAAAACGTCGAAAGCATTTTTGATCTCGTCTGGACCGACGGCCCGCTCGGCCGAATTACTTACGGCGACGTCTATCACCAGAACGAGGCCGAGCAATCCCGCTACAACTTCGAAGAGGCCGATGTTGACGCGCTGTTCAATGCTTTCGATCACGCCGAACACGAGAGCCAGCGACTCATCGAGCTGGGTCTCGCGCTCCCTGCCTATGAACAGATGCTGTCGGCGTCACATACGTTCAATCTCCTCGATGCACGGCAAGCGATTTCCGTGACCGAACGACAGCGCTTCATCTTGCGCGTCAGGACAATGTCACGCGCGATCTGTGACGCGTACTACGCCAGTCGCGAGGCGCTTGGTTTCCCGATGACGCAGTCAGTAGCCAGGGGGCGTTCATCCAGATGAGCCAGGTCGACGACTTTCTCATAGAGATCGGTACAGAAGAGCTGCCGCCCAAGGCCCTGCGCTCGTTGATGGACGCGTTCGGTTCGGGCCTTGTTAGCGCCATCGATGGCGCGGCACTCGAACACGGCCCCGTGCATGCTTACGCGAGCCCGCGCCGCCTTGCGGTCATCATTGACGGGCTCGCGCGGCGGCAGGCAGACCGCAAGGTCGAACAGAAGGGCCCGCCGACCAAGATTGCCTTCGATGTGGATGGCAAACCTACGGCGGCGGCAACCGCCTTCGCCAGGAAGTGTGGTGTCGACGTAGCGGAGCTTGGCAGACAAAAGACAGGCAAAGGCGAGTGGCTTGTTTTCGAGGCCCTCGAGAAAGGTCAGGCGGCCGCCGACTTGATGCCAGCATTGATCGAGCGCGCCCTGGCCTCGCTGCCTATTCCCAGGCGCATGCGCTGGGGCGCGGGCGACGCCGAGTTCGTACGGCCGGTTCACTGGATAGTCATGCTGCACGGCACAGACATCATCGATGCGCCGGTGATGGAAACCGTCGCCGGGAACACGTCGCGCGGCCATCGCTTTCACTCGTCGGGCCCGATCATCATTTCGGAACCCAGGGACTATCTCGACACGCTGGAGAAAGAAGGCCACGTCATCGCAGACTTCGAGCGCCGGCGAGCGATAGTGCGAGACGGCGTCATCGCCGCCGCTGTTGATGCCGGCGGTCACGTTGTTGACGGCGAATCGCTTTACGATGAAGTTGCTTCCCTGGTCGAGTGGCCCGTTGCAATACTGGGCAGATTCGATGAGCAGTACCTGGCCCTTCCCAGGGAGGTCGTGATTTCGACCTTGACCGGACATCAGCGCTACTTCCCGGTATCGGATGAAAGCGGCGCGCTGTTGCCGCTGTTCATTACCGTGGCAAACCTCGAGAGCAAAGACCCCGATCAGGTACGCGAAGGAAACGAGCGCGTTATTCGGCCGCGCCTGGCCGACGCTGCTTTTTTCTGGGACAGCGACCGGCGCAATACACTCGACAGCCGAAGGACGGCTTTGCGCGAGGTCATTTATCAGCGCGGCTTGGGCAGCCTTGCTGACAAGAGCCGGCGCACCGCTGTTATTGCCGCCTGGCTGGCGACAAAGCTCGGCGTGGACAAAGGCAACGTCGAGCGCGCCGCCGAGCTCGCCCAATGTGATCTTCTGACCGGCATGGTTGGGGAGTTTCCGGAATTGCAGGGCACGATGGGGCGATACTATGCGCTGGCAGACGGTGAGTCCGCGGTCGTTGCCGAGGCGATCGGCGAACACTATCGGCCCCGCTTCGCGGGCGACGACTTGCCGGTAACGGACGTAGGCCAGGTTCTGGCGGTCGCCGACAAGCTCGACACGCTGGCTGGGGTCTTCTCGATCGGCAAAAAGCCGACCGGCAACCGCGACCCTTTCGGGCTGCGCCGCGCCGCGCTCGGCGTGATTCGAATTCTGATCGAGCGTGGTCTCGATATCGATCTCAAGGCGCTCATCGCGAAGGCTGTCGATCGGCAGCCGAAAGGCAAAGTGGCAAACGCGGAGCTGATGGATGAAATCTATACCTTTATCACCGATCGCCTGCGCCGGTATTTTCTGGACCGCGATGCCGGGCTCGCGACAGAGACGTTCGAGGCCGTTATGGCACGACAGCCGGACTCGTTGCTCGATTTCGATCGTCGGCTTGCGGCCGTGCAGACGTTCGCGCGCATGGAACAGGCCGAAAGTCTCGCCGCGGCAAACAAGCGCATCGCGAACATCCTCCGGCAGGCCGGCAGCCCGAAGGGCCTGAAGATCCAGAAGAAACTGCTCCAGGATGAGACAGAGCAGGCGCTATTCAACGCGCTGAATAATGCCCGCGAAAAGGTGCAGCCAATGATCAAGGTGCGCCATTATGCCGAGGCCCTGAGCGCGCTCGCGGACCTGCGAGAACCGGTCGACCGGTTCTTCGATGATGTCATGGTCATGGCTGACGACGATGCGATCAGACACAACCGTTTGGCACTTTTAGGCGAATTACGCGCCCTTTTTCTCGACGTTGCCGACATATCTCGGCTTTCGCTGGGCTGACGACGGTGCCGCGCGCAGGGAGCCGGGGACTTGTGATACTGGATAGGGATGGCGTTATCAACCGTGAATCCGCCGATTTCGTGAAGACCCCCGATGAATGGCTTCCGCTACCCGGCAGCATCCAGGCGATAGCGACCCTGAGCCAGGCCGGCTATACCGTGGCGGTCGCCAGCAACCAGTCGGGCCTTGCCCGCGGCCTTCTCGATCGAAACGCGCTTCGCGCGATGCACCGCAAGCTACGCAGGCTTGTTTCGTCCGCCGGCGGCCATATCGACCGCATTGTTGTCTGCCCGCACGGTCCTGACAATAGCTGCAAGTGCCGCAAGCCGAAGCCCGGCCTGCTGTATCGTCTCGGCCGTCACTATCGGACAGACCTGGCCGGCGTCCCCGTGATCGGCGACTCGCTGCGGGACCTTGAGGCGGCCGCGCGCGCCGGCGCCCGGCCCATTCTTGTTCGCACCGGAAACGGTCGCAAAACGGAACACGCATTGGCTGGCCCGCTTGCCGCGACAGAGGTCTTCAATGACCTTGCCGCCGCCGCCGCCGCGTTGGCAAGGGAGTGACGGCGTGATTCGCTGGCTTCGCTCGCTCGTTCTCATCATTGTCGCTGGCTCCGCGGCGGTAATCACTTCTGCGACAATCCTCATGCTGTTCTGGGCACCGTCGAACTGGGTTCGGTCCGTTTTGGTGGGCTTTTGCCGCTTCGCGCTCTGGGCGGGCGATTTTTTCGGCGGGATGAAAGTCGTCGTCGAGGGCCAGGAAAACATCCCGGACACACCGAGCGTCATCATGATCAAGCACACGACTATTTTGGAAACCTACGGCCACGTAGCGATGTTTCCGAGAACCGCCTGGGTCGTAAAACGCGAGCTGCTGCGCGTACCGATCGTCGGCTGGGCAATCGGCCTGGTGTTGAACCCTATAGCAATCAACCGCGAAAAAGGCCGCTCGGCGGTTAAGCAGGTCATTGAACAGGGTAAGCAACGACTGTCCGATGGCATCTGGGTCACGATTTTTCCCGAGGGCACCCGCGTGCCTTTTGGTGAGACACGAAGATACGGCATCAGCGGCGCGGCGCTGGCCTACGAGGCCGGCGTGCAGATCGTGCCTGTGGCACACAATGCCGGTGACTTCTGGCGAAGCAGGGAATTTTCGATGCGCCCGGGAACGGTCCGCTTTTGTATCGGGCCCCCGATCGACGCCTCGGCGCAGTCACCTAAGGAAACCAACCTGATCGTGCAGGCGTGGATCGAGGGCAAGATGGCCGAGATCAGCAGCGCTTATCAATAGGCCCCGCGATGGGCGCCGATAAACGCTCCAGGCGCTACCAGATCTTGACGCGCTCCTCGGGCGGGAGATACAGCGCATCACCGTCCTGCACGTCAAACGCCTCGTAAAATGCCGGCACATTTCTCACCGCGCCATTTGTCCGGTACTTTGCCGGCGAATGCGGGTCCGTTGCGATTTGCATACGCTCGGCCTCCTCTCGGGCCTTGCTGCGATATGCCTGAGCGTAACCGAGGAAGACGCGCTGCACCCCGGTCAGGCCGTCGATGACCGGTGCTTCGGCGCCATCCAAGGACATCTGGTACGCCAACAGGCCAATACTGATTCCGCCGAGATCGCCGATATTCTCGCCGAGCGTGAACTCGCCGTTTACGGCAAGATCGTCAAAGGGCCGAAATGCCGAATATTGATCTATTAGCCTGGCCGTGCGCTTCTCGAATTCGGCCCGGTCCTCATCCGTCCACCAGTTCCGCAGTACACCATCGCCATCGAACGCACTTCCCGCGTCATCGAAACCGTGGCCGATTTCATGACCAATGATCGACCCGATAGCCCCATAGTTCACGGCCTCGTCGGCCGCCAGGTTGAAAAATGGCGGTTGTAATATTGCGGCCGGGAACACGATTTCATTGAGCGCTGGACTGTAATACGCGTTCACAGTTTGCGGTGTCATGCCCCATTCGTTTCGGTCGACCGGCCCGCCCTGCCGATCGAGCTGCCGCTCATATTCGGCGAGCGCGGCGCGCTCGAGATTTCCGTAAAGGTCGTCGGCTTCAATTTCGAGGTTTGAGTAATCCCGCCACTCATTCGGGTAACCGATCTTCGGGGTGAACTTTGACAGCTTGTCGAGCGCCTGCGCTTTCGTTTCTTCTGTCATCCAGTCGAGCTCTTTGATGCTTTTCTCGTAGGCGTTAATCAAGTTGCCAACCAGGGTCAACATGCGCTCTTTCGCTTCAGGTGGGAAATGACGTTTAACGTAGACCTTGCCAACAATCTCTCCAAGGCTGCCGTTAACAGTGTTGACGCCGCGGCGCCACATCGGTCTTTGTTCCGGCGTTCCTCTCAGTGTCTTGCCGTAGAACTCGAAGTTCTGTTTATCGAGCGCTTCGGTCAAACGACCGGACATGCTATTCAGCGCCGACCAGGAAAGGTATGTCTTCCACACATCGAGATCGGTGGTTACGATAATCTCGTCCAGCGCCCGCATGTAATCCCGCATCATGACAACCAGGCCATCGAGTTCGGTAAGGCCGGTTTCTGAAAGGTAGCCCTGCCAGTTGAATTTCGGCATTAGCTCATCGAGCTCGTCCAGCGGGATCTTCCTGTAAAGCGCGACCATGTCGCGCGTGTCTTCTTTGCGCATTTGTTCTTTCGCGAGGCGGGTTTCGAGCGCCAGGATCATCCTGGCCGCCTCGGCGCCGGCGGGCCACCCTGCAAGGCCGTACATTCTTTCGATGTGCGCAATGTACTGATCTCGAATCGTAACGGACTTCTCATCGTCCAGCAGGTAGTACTCACGATCCGGCAGGCCCAGCCCGCTTTGTGCGGCATAAACCATGTAGGTAGTCGGGTCCTTGAAGTCGGCGTACTGCCCCAGGCCAAAAGGCGCATCGAGCCCGCGTTTTACGGTTTCGGCAAAGTACACGGCAAGGTCGCTGTAGTCGGCAATGCCGTTTATCCGATCGATTTCCGGCTGCAGCGGCTCGGCGCCGCGCGCATTGCGAGTTTCCCAATCCAGGAACGACCGGTACAGGTCTCCGACCTTTTGTTCGTCGGTGCCTTTCGCGAAATCGCCGCTCGCCGATTGTTCGATGATAGCCCTGACATTTGCCTGCGACTGATCTCTAAGAATCGAAGCGCCGCCGTAACTGGAGCGGTCTTCCGGTATTTCGGTTTCATCCAGCCAGACGCCATTGACGTAGGCAAAAAAGTCATCGCCGGGCTTCTGGCTCTTGTCCATGTACTGAACATCAATGCCGGAGAGCAGCGGTGCGTCTGTGGCGTCACCGGCACCCCTATCTTCCGTCTGGCCGCACGCGACGACAACCAAAAGCGCCACTGCGCTGATCACAAATTTCTTCATCATTGCTTCCCTTATGCTTAATTATGCGCCAGGTCCTTTGCCGAGGATTTCCAGTTCCTGTGCCTGGGCCTCATCGATGGCAAACAACCGATCGATACGACAGCCGCGTATCGTGTCGATGCCCGCTCGCAGCATGTTCCTGTCAAACCGTATGTCCGGCACAATCACGCTTTCTGTTTAGCTCGCGGCAGCGCCGCTGGAACCGCGCCAGGTAGTAATCCTTGCGAGACGTAAGGACCACGTATTCATCGGTGATGACGCGATAGTTGAACTGGTCTCGAAACCGCACGACGTCCAGCGCCTCGAGCTCAGACACCACGATGAAATCGTCCACGGCATCTGTTGCACTCGCGCCGGGCTGTCCCGCACAGCCGAGCAACAATGCTGTCATCAATGCCGCCATAAATCGCATCGTTATGTTCTCCATGGTTGAGTTGGACCCGGCATGCAGACCAAAAGTTTGGCGCTAAGCGTTGACCACCTTTGCCTGTCTTTCTTCCAAATACAGTCGCTCAACAAAGGCGACGACACGAGCATAATTTGCCTCCCAGGCCTCTATGTTCTGGCGCATGCCGACGGGTGCCCGGTCCCGCTCTATTCGAACGGCATCCGCCTTGCCGCCACCATACTGCGCCGGCATGAGCCAAAGGCCCGTCATCGCCGCGAAAGCAATGTCCGTAAAGTTCAGCGTGTCGCCCCCAAGCAATGATTTGCGGCCGTCCTCGAGCCATGCGTCTGTCTCGCCAAGCAGCTCTTCGATGCGCGATTGCGCGCGCTCATAGTTGGTCTGCGTTATGCGGAAAGACTTTCGAATCAGAAAACGCAGTAGCGGAAACAGGAGCCGCAGCAGCAACCGCTGCCAGAACGGGGTTGCCGGGTTATTTGCGCCCCAGGCGTGCAGCGTAAGGTCGCGATCGTTTAACAGGTGATAGTACACCCAAACCTGGAGGCTCACGCCGTATCGATCAAGTCGTGACTCGAGCTCGACGCGCTCTTTGGTCGGCTCAAGAAATGCGGCGGCCACCGGATTATCAACCGCGTAGCGACCCCACAGGTAGCGCAGAATTTCTGCCGAGTTGCCAATGCATGATTGGACGCCACCGGTTCGAGCTTTGAGTTGCGGAACGGTGCGCCCTCGAAAAAACGCGCCCAGAGCGCCGCCCGAGGTTTTCTCGACGTAGTCGAGTCCAAGGCGATCCATGCTCCAGCGGACTTTCTCGACAAAGTGGCTCGCGGAGATCGTCGCTAAAACCAGTTGGGGCGTCTTCGCCGGCAACACGAAACCGCTTAGGACAACTAACCAGCGCCATAACAACAGCAAAGCAACAAGCAAGGTTGCCGCGGGAACCGAGAGGCCAAACCACGCAACGACTATTGGAGCGAGCGTCAGAAATACCGCGTGTATCAACAGGCGGTTTCCGATCATATGTCGAGGTTTTCTACGGTTAAGGCGTTCTTCTCTATGAACTCGCGGCGGGGCTCGACCTGGTCGCCCATCAACGTTGTGAAAATTTCGTCAGCTTTTACCGCGTCTTCAATTTTCACCTGTAGCAGTCGGCGCGTTTCCGGGTTGACCGTTGTGTCCCAAAGCTGGTCCGGATTCATTTCGCCGAGGCCCTTGTAACGCTGGATGGACTGGCCCCGTCGTGCCTCGTTCATTAACCACTCTACTGCGCCGGCAAACGTCTGGGCGGGCGCTTCGCGCTCGCCCCGCCGCACAGTTGCCTCTTCTGACAACAGGTCGGTCAGCTTTTCGGACAACGCCGTGATGTGCCGATACTCGCTGGTGCCGAAAAACTCGCGCGGCAGGTACCGCGTTGCACCCAGGCCATGCAGCACCTTCGTAATGCAATGCGCACGCCTTCACCGTCTTCGTCGCCGCGATCCAGCGCTCGCCGTGTAGTTGCCGCCGTTGCCGTTCGTTGCGCGATCGCCCGTGTGTTTTGGCAGCGCGTCGCTAAGCGACCGGGACCATGAGTCAAGCGCGTCGAGATCGTCTGCCATCTCGGGCGTAACGGCAGGCAGGTGGCTCAGTGCGCGCAACACAACCTCGTCGTAACGATTGGATAATCGCGCAAAGATGTTTTCGACGGCGATATGTTCCTGTGCGAGCGCTTCGAGGCCGACCCCGGTCAACGGGGGCGCTTCTTTGTTGACAAGAAGCGCGGCACCGTCCATTGCCGCATTGAGCAGGTAGCTGTTCAGTTCGGCGTCATCTTTGACGTACACCTCCTGCTTGCCTCGCTTGATCTTGTATAGCGGTGGCTGCGCGATGTAAATATGGCCACGCTCTATCAGCTCATGCATCTGTCGATAGAAAAACGTCAACAACAGTGTGCGAATGTGCGAGCCGTCGACATCGGCGTCGGTCATGATAATAACGCGATGGTAGCGCAGCTTATCCGGGTCAAAATCATCGCGGCCGATACCGCAACCGAGGGCGGTAATCAGCGTTCCAACCTCTGCCGATGAAAGCATCTTGTCGAAACGTGCTTTTTCCACGTTCAGGATTTTTCCTTTCAGCGGAAGGATCGCCTGTGTTCGCCGATCACGGCCCTGCTTGGCCGATCCGCCGGCGGAGTCCCCCTCGACCAGGAATAGCTCGGATAGGGCCGGGTCTTTTTCCTGGCAGTCGGCCAGCTTGCCGGGCAAACCGGCGATGTCGAGCGCGCCTTTCCGCCGGGTCATCTCGCGTGCTTTGCGTGCGGCCTCTCGTGCGCGGGAAGCATCGATGATCTTCGATACGATCGCCTTAGCGTCCTGCGGATGCTCGAGCAGGTACTCCTCGAGCTTGGCCGCCATCGCCTGCTCGACGATCCCTTTAATTTCAGATGAAACTAGTTTGTCTTTGGTCTGGGACGAAAACTTCGGGTCCGGCACCTTGACCGACAGTATGGCCGTCAAGCCCTCACGAGCGTCGTCGCCGCTCGGCGTGTATTTTTCCTTGCGGGTGCTGGGCAGCGTCTCGATGTAGGTGTTTAGCGTGCGGGTGAGTGCGCTTCGGAATCCGGCCAGGTGCGTACCGCCGTCTCGCTGGGGAATATTGTTGGTGTAGCAGAACATGTTTTCCTGGTACCCGTCATTCCATTGCAATGCCGCCTCGACGGTGACGTCGTCTTTCGCCGCCATGAAGTGGAAGGCCGTCGGGTGCACGGGCGTCTTGTTGCGATTCAGATGCTCAACGAACGCGTGGATGCCGCCCTGGTAGTGGAAGATCTCTTCCCGCTCGTCTCGCTCATCTACCAGGTGGATTCGAACGCCCGAGTTCAGGAAAGAGAGCTCGCGTAGCCGTCGGGCCAGGATGTCGAAATGGAATTCAATGTTCGAGAACGTGCCGGCGCTCGGACGGAAGCGAAGCGTCGTTCCGGTCCGTTCGGAAGGGCCTATTTCGGCAAGCGGTTCGGACGGCTCGCCATGAACGTACTCTTGCTGGTAGAGCTTGCCATCGCGATGGATGGTGAGAACCAGGTGTTCTGAGAGCGCATTGACCACCGAGACTCCCACGCCATGCAGGCCGCCACTGACCTTGTAGGAGTTGTCGTCGAACTTGCCGCCGGCATGCAGCACCGTCATGATGACTTCTGCTGCGGAGCGCCCCTCCTCCGGATGCAGGTCTACCGGAATGCCGCGGCCGTCATCGCTGACGGTAACCGATTCATCGGCGTGGATCGTGACCGTGATGGTGCTGCAGTGACCGGCAAGCGCTTCGTCGATCGAGTTGTCGACGACCTCGAAAACCATGTGGTGGAGACCGGTGCCATCATCGGTGTCTCCAATGTACATTCCCGGCCGTTTTCGCACGGCCTCCAGGCCCTTTAAGACCTTGATATTACTGGAGGTATAGCTAGTGTCGTCGGTCATTCCGTATCCTCTGGGCGTAACCGGCGTATTGTATCAAAATAGGGCACTGAAAGTACCCTCAAAGCGCTCTTTCTTAAGGTATTTTTGACTCGCGTTTCATCGGCTTTCCAGGCGGTTTATTCCGGCCCCTGAATCGCCGTCAATTGACCCTGTTCCACGTGGAACACCGCCGCGCCTGGCGGGACCCTGAGCGCACCACGCTCGAGGCAGGTTGCGACAACCTGACAGCCCAGACCGGAAACCGCCGTCATTAGCCGATCAAGCGAGCCCGCATCCAGTTCCGCGGCCGGATCATCGAGCAGTAACAATAGCGGCCGCTCCAGCGCGGTCTGCGCGGTCTCTGTCGCAGCAAGAATCATCGAGCTTGCCAATAGCTTCTGCTGCCCACGCGACACCAGCTTCCTGGCCTGCCGCTCGTCGTAGCTGATTTTGAGGTCGGCCCGGTGCGGACCATGCTGCGTCGCGCCGAGCGACAGGTCTCGCTGGAGCCCCTCTTCCAGCGCTTCTCCAAGATCGCGGTCCTTACTCCAGCCCTTCTGGTACTCGAATCGCAGCTCGGTACCCAGCAGGCTTCGCCCAAACCCGGTCAGGCTTCCCATCGCGACATCCAGTACCCGCCGCCGAGATTCATCCAGGGCTACGCCCAACGTCTCGAACTCGGCATTCCAACTACGAATTGTCGCCGCCGCGGATTTTGCTTTAAGCGCCGCATTTCGTTGTTTCAGCACTCGTCTGAATCGGCGCCAGGCCAGGAGGTGCTCATGTTCCACGTGGAACGCCACCCAGTCCAGAAACCGACGCCGAAGCTCGGGCCCACCAGCGACGAGGTTGTGCACCTCCGGATCAATAACCTGAAGCGGCAGAGCCCCGGCAAGAGCGGCGGCACCTCCCTCACTGTTTCCGTCCACACGAACTTCGAGGCCGTTGCGACTATTTCGCGCCCCCAGGTTGCTGACCCTTGAGTGGCTGTGTACCTGGCCAAACAGCACGAACTCATCCTTTCCATGCTGAATCAGGTCCACGGTGCTCGCCCCGCGGAATGATTTTCCCCGGCCCAGATACGCCAGAGCCTCCAGCAGACTCGTCTTGCCGGACGCGTTCTCGCCATAAATCAGGTTGAAATCGTCCGACAACCCAAGCTCAGCGCTTTCAAGGCAGCGAAAGTTACTCGCCCGAAATAGCCGTATCATCGTCCTGTCAGCAACAGCCCTTGGCGCGGCCTACAGCCGCATAGGCATAACCACAAAGGTGCTGTCTTCGTTGCCGGGCTGCCGAATTAAGCAACTGGAGTTACTGTCTTGCACAGACAGCGTTACCGACGTCTCCCTCAACGGCACCGAGCGCATCGAGCAGGTAGTTAACATTGAAACCGATCTCAATATCTTCGCCGCTGTACTCGACTTCAAGCTCTTCCTCGGCCTCTTCTTGTTCCGGGTTGTGTGCCTGAAGAACGACCCCGCTGTCCCGAATTACCAGGCGTATGCCGCGATACTTCTCGTTCGACAGGATCGCCGTGCGCTGCAGTGCGCCCCTGAACTCGCCACGGTCCGCTTTCAGCTCGTTTGATGACTCTTTCGGGATTACGCGATCGTATTCCGGAAAGCGCCCATCAATCAGTTTTGACGTGAAACGAATGCCATCGAGCTGAATCCGCACATGGTTCGACCCAAGCTCGATATTAAGCTCCCCGTCACCGCTCATCAGCCTCTGCAACTCCAGGACTCCTTTCCTCGGCACAATTACCTGTTGCTCATCGAGGCTCGCCGATAACTGCGTCTGGCAAAGAGCCAGTCGATGGCCATCGGTTGCTACCGCACGCAAATAATCGTCTTTCGTCTCGAGCAACATGCCGTTCAGGTAATAACGAACATCCTGCTGAGCCATTGAAAAGTGGGTCTTCTCAATAAGCCGCCCCAACGACGCCTGCGAGACCTGTATGGTCTGTCCCGCCTTTATGTCCTCTACGACCGGAAACTCCGCCGCTGGCAAGGTCGCCAAATTGAAACGACTTCGTCCCGCGCGAACATTGAGCTTTTCTCCAGTCAGGCTAACGCTGATATCCGACCCCTCCGGAACCGCCCTGCAGATATCCAGAAGCTTACGCCCGGATACCGTAATCTCACCCCCGGACTCTGTGTCGACTTCGGCGGTCGCCACCAACTCAACCTCCAGGTCTGTCGCCGTCACCGAGAGCTGGCCATCGCGGGCGATTATCAGAACATTCGATAAGATCGGCATCGTTTGACGTCGTTCAACGACACCGATAACGGCCTGCAAGGGTTTTAACAGCGCTTCCCGAGCTGCGGTAAACTTCATAGGTTCCACCTGTTAATAAATATTGGAAATTTATAATTTATTATTATTATTAAGGGCCCGAGGGCCTGTGTATAACATTTTAAATTCTTTTTAAAACAATAACGTTACATACAAAAATATCGCCTAACAGAAGTTGCATGATGTGCTGGCTAACTGTGCACAGTCTGTGGATAAAACTTTCTGGCACCGCTTATCCACCCCTTATCCACATCATCCTGTCAACGTTCTCAACAGATTCAAATAATCGTCGTCGATGCGCTTGTCGGTCTCCCGCAGCGCCTCTATGCGCCGACAACCGTGTAGCACCGTTGTATGATCCCGGCCGCCAAACGCGTCGCCAATCTCCGGCAAGCTATGGTTCGTCAATTCCTTGGCAAGTGCCATACCAAATTGCCTGGGACGCGCAATGGAGCGGCTCCGTTTCTTCGATAACAAATCGCCGACGCGAATCTTAAAGTACTCCGCGACGGTTTTCTGGATGTTTTCTATGGAGACGAGGCGATCCTGCACCGCCAGCAAGTCTCTTAAGGCTTCCTTCGCAAAGTCGAGATTGATGGGCCGGCCGGTAAATCGATAGTTTGCGATGACCCGTCGAAGCGCACCTTCGAGTTCCCGCACATTCGATCGGATACGCTTCGCGATAAAGAATGCGACTTCCTCGGGGAGAGCCACTTCTTCCGCCGCTGCTTTACTCATCAGAATGGCGACAGAGGTTTCAAGCTCCGGCGGCTCGATGGCCACCGTCAGGCCCCAGCCGAAACGCGACTTCAGGCGCTCTTCGAGACCATTGACCTCTTTCGGATAGCGGTCGCAGGTAAGGATAATTTGCCGTTGACCCTCGAGAAGCGCGTTGAAAGTATGGAAGAACTCTTCCTGCGAACGTTCTTTGCCCGCAAAAAACTGAATATCATCAATAAGTAACGCATCAAGTGACCGGTATAGGCGCTTGAACTCCGAGATCGTGTTGTGTTGCAGGCCACGGACCATATCGCCGACAAAACGTTCAGAATGCACGTAGCTTACGCGCGCAGCCGGGTTGTTCTTTACCATCGCATTGCCGATGGCATGCATCAGGTGCGTTTTGCCAAGGCCTACCCCGCCGTAGATGAACAGTGGGTTATAGGACTTACCAGGGTTCTCGCCGATCTGGCTGGCTGCCGCCCGTGCGAGCTGGTTGCTCTTGCCCTCGACAAAATTCTCGAACGTGAACGTAGCATTCAGCCTGGAAACAACAGGCGTTGCCGTGCTCGTTCTTACCACGGCAGGCGCCGGCCTCATCACCTTGCTAATCGGCGCGTCCGCGGCCCGGGAACCGACTTCGAGCAACACCTCGACATTCTTGCTGCCGTCATCAACGAGCTCGAGGATGCGGTCCATGTAATGCTGTCGCAGCCAATCGACAACGAAACGGTTCGGCGCAAGCAGCCGCAGCGCCGCATCATCGTCCACGGCCTGAAGTGGCCGGATCCAGGTATTGAATTGCTGCTCGGGTATCTCTACCTGCAGGACGCGGAGGCATTGGTTCCAAAGCGTCGATTCAGCAGACAAACTATTCCCCGGTGGGCGGCCGCAGGCCGCATAACATCAGCAAAGAGAGCAAACGAGCGGGGAGTCTAACGCTTAAGTGGAAGCGCCGCCAGATGAGGTTATCCACAGGTTGCTAAGCCCCGAAGTCGCGACCATTATACGGCTTTGTTGACACTGTCTGGCCACCTGCGTACCCTTGCCGCCCTCCGAAAAGTACGGCCCGGTTTCGGCCGGCTTCACGACCAGGTAACAAGCCATGAAACGCACATTTCAGCCCAGTAAAATAAAGCGCGCTCGTACCCACGGGTTTCGCGCGCGCATGGCCACCAAAGCCGGGCGCCTCATTTTGAAGCGTCGTCGCGCAAAAGGTCGCGCGCGGTTAACGCCGTAACCGAACCGGCGTCGGACGGGACGAAGAGCAACCAATCAGGATTGACGAGCGGTCCAGGCAACCGGTTTGGAAAAGAAAACCGGCTCCTGGATGAGGCTGCGTTTGGCCGCGTTTTCGAAAAAGCCACGCGCAGCCGAGACAAATTATTTACAGTGCTGTGCAGGCGAAATGAACACGGCGTTGCGAGGCTCGGCCTGGCAATTTCAAAGAAACACTGTCGCCACGCAACGGCGCGAAATCGCGTTAAACGAATTATCAGGGAGTCGTTTCGTGCACAGCAGGCAGGGTTGGCTGAACTGGATATAGTAGTAATCAACCAGCCCGCGGCAGCGACGGCCAATAACCAGCAGCTGTTCGCGAGCCTCGATGAGCATTGGCGCCGATGTCAGAAAGCGAAGCGGATACCGCAGGAAAGCTAATCGATGGATAACCAACGACTGCTGATTTGGGCGTTCTTCGGCCTGATGGCATGGATGACTTACCAGACCTGGGTGCAGGACTACGGGCCGAAACCGACGCCGGCCGTCGCGGAACAAGCAGAACAGCTCCCTGAGACGACGGGCCTTGAGCCTGTCCCAGACGATGACCTTCCCGAAATAGGCGAACCCGCGGCATCTTCATCAATAGCCCCGGCGGAAGCGGCAGACCAGCCCTCCGTCGCCGAGCCAGTGACGCCGACCATCCGCGTAACGACAGACGTCCTCGAGCTCGAAATCAGCACCAAGGGCGGCACGCTGCAAAAGGCGACGCTGTTGAAATACCCCGTTGCGAAAGACCGCCCCGACGCCCTCATCGAATTACTGAGCACCGACGTTGACACGATAGGCCTCATTGAGTCCGGCATTCGCGCAACGGCCGGCGGCGCCGAGGCGACGCACCTGACTGCGCTAAGCAGCACGCAATCATCGTACGAACTGGGTGACGCCGATGAACTGATCGTGCCACTGACCTGGTCTGATGAGAGCGGCATCGTCATAGAGAAGCGCTATCGTCTCAAGCGTGGCAGTTACGCCATCGGCCTGGAGCAGGAGGTCAAGAACGGTAGCGATGCGCTTTGGCGCGGCGCCGAGTACGTGCGCATCAAGCGTCACTTTCAGGAACAAGAGCGCTCCATGTTCGATGTTGACTCGTACTCGTTCGCTGGCCCCATCGTGTACGACGGAGAAAAGTCCGAAAAACTAAAGCATGACGACCTGATTGAAGACGGCAAGTACACGTTTAACACAGAGCAGGGCTGGTTCGGATCCATACAACATCACTTCCTTAGCGCAGTGGTACCGTCGCCGGGAATGGAACACCGTTATGAAGTCGCAGTCGTCGGCGAGAACTCCATCAGCAGCGCGATCGGCCGAAGCGTTGAGACCATCGCGCCGGGATCCAGCAAGACCTTCCAGACCGCGCTGTTTGTCGGCCCGAAACTGCAGTCGCAACTCGAACAGATCGACAAAAGCCTGAAGCTCACGGTTGACTACGGGTGGTTGACGATTATTTCGCAGCCGCTTTTTTGGTTACTTAGCAAGGTCTTCGCGTTCGTCGGTAATTGGGGCGTATCCATCATCCTCGTCACCTTCCTGATCAAGCTGGCGTTCTACAAGCTGACAGAATCAAGCGGCCGCTCGATGGCGAAAATGCGCAACCTGCAGCCGCGCATGAAGGCGCTGCAAGATCGTTACAAAGACGATCGCCAGGCGCTGAGCCAGGCCATGATGGAGCTCTACAAGCGGGAGAAGGTCAACCCGGCGGCCGGCTGTTTGCCGATACTGATTCAGATGCCGTTCTTTCTGGCGTTCTACTGGGTGCTGCTCGAAAGCGTCGAAATGCGACAAGCGCCGTTCGCGCTCTGGATCACCGATCTTTCGACCCGCGACCCGTATTTCATCCTGCCGTTGATCATGGGCGCCGCCATGTTCATGCAGCAGAAACTCAACCCGGCGCCCGCCGATCCCGTTCAGGCGAAGGTGATGCAGATAATGCCGGTGATGTTCACTGGGTTCTTCGCCTTCTTCCCGTCAGGACTGGTGCTGTACTGGGTGACCAACACGCTGTTGTCCATCGCTCAACAGTGGAAAATCAACACGGTTGTCGAGGCTGAAGCAAAAGCGCCGAAGGGCGGCAAGAAGAAGAAAAAAGACGCCGAGTAGGCGGTCGTCTACGCAAGCCTGGACCGCACTTTGATTTCCGCATGTAGCGTGCGGTGTACGGGGCAGCGGTCAGCGATCTCAAGCATTCGCTTTTGCTGCGCCTCGGTGAGGTCTCCCTCGAGAGAAATCGTTCGCCGAAACTCATCGATTTTGCCGTCCGAGGTCTCGCAATCGACACAGTCTTCTGCGTGAACCTTGTCATGTTCGACTCGCACGGTAGCGGACTCGAGAGCGAGATTTTTGTGGTTCGCATACATGCGCAGCGTCATCGATGTGCACGTTGCCAAAGCGGCGGATAACAGGTCGTAAGGCGTTGGTCCAAGGTTCGTGCCGCCGACGGATCGCGGTTCATCGGCGACCAGGCGATGTTCACCCAGGCGCACGTCCGTCCGAAATCCACCAAGTCGTGTTCTCGCGACAACCTCGCCTTCGTTGGCCCGTAGCGCTTCTGTAATGGCCACTTCCGGCAGGTAGCGCGATGCCCAGGCGGCGAGAACATGGCCCGCATAAATGGAATCTGTCTCCCGGCTCAGAAGGTGGTCGGCATTGTCGAGACTAACAAAACTCTTCGGGTGTTTTGCTGCAACGAACAAGGCCGACGCGTTATCGATCTCGACGATGTTGTCGAGCGGCGCGTGCATGATCAAAAGCGCCTTGCGAAGCGATCCGATTGTCGAGCGGAGGTCTTGCTTGTCCAGGTCGTCCAGAAACTGTTGCTTCATGAGGAACGGCCGGCCACCCAGGTTTACGGTCGCCTCTCCGTGTTCACGCAATGTCTCCTCCGAGTCCGCAAACAGTCGTGACACGTGAGCCGGCTCCGACGGCGAGCCGATGGTTGCAACAGCCACCGCCGAATCGACCTGCGGGGCCGCCTGCAGGACGGCCGTGCCGCCGAGAGAGTGGCCGATCAGAATCGAAGGCGGCGCATGATGTTCGGCAAGGTAATCGACCGCCGCAAGAAGATCCGCCACGTTCGAAGAAAAGTTGGTGTCGGCGAATTCGCCCTCGCTTTGACCCAGGCCCGTAAAGTCGAAGCGAAGCACCGCGATCCCTGCATCATTCAACGCCCGCGCAATATTGCCGGCCGCTTTGAGATTCTTCGAGCAGGTGAAGCAGTGGGCAAACAGCGCGTAGCCGACGGGCGGCTCAACGGGCAGGTCAAGGATCCCGGACAGCGCATGACCGCTCTGATTTTCGAACACGATCTTCTGATTCGGCATAACTAGGCAACCTGTGTTTTCATGGGTATATGACGTTGGACGCAGACACAATTGTAGCTTCGGCCACTCCACCGGGAACAGGCGGAATCGGTATCGTCAGAATTTCCGGCGACCAAACAGAACGCATCGCACGCGCGATGCTTGGCAGTCTACCGGAACCGCGCACCGCGACGTACCGATCGTTTGCCGATGCCCATGGCCGCAGAGTCGACGCCGGCATCGCGCTGTATTTTCCGGCGCCCGCCTCATTCACAGGCGAGTCAGTTCTTGAGCTGCATGGTCACGGTGGCCCGATTATTATTTCGCTACTGCTTGATGCGGCGATCGAGCTGGGCGCTCGGCAAGCAACGCCCGGCGAGTTTTCCGCGCGCGCATTCCACAACGACAAGCTGGATCTGGTGCAGGCGGAGGCAATCGCAGACCTGATCGGAAGCGGAACAGCACAGGCAGCGCGCGGTGCATTGCGCTCTTTGTCCGGCGCATTTTCTGCGGCCGTCAACGCGCTTGCCGAACAATTGTTGCGATTGCGAATGCACGTCGAGGCCGCCATCGATTTCCCGGAGGAAGAGATCGACTTCCTGTCGGATGACCGGCTCCTGGCTCGGCTTCACGAGTGTGCGGCGGCATTCGACACGCTGATCGATGAGACCCGACAAGGGCGCGTGCTGCGCGACGGTTACCAGGTCGTTATCGTCGGCAAGCCCAATGCCGGAAAGTCGAGCCTGATGAATTTGCTGAGCGGACAGGACGCGGCAATTGTCACCGAGATCGCCGGTACGACGCGAGATATCCTGAGAGAGCAGATCGACATAGACGGCCTCGCCGTCGAGCTCATCGATACGGCCGGATTGCGCGATAACCCGGACCGCGTGGAAGAAGAGGGCATTCGGCGCGCGCGCAGGGCGCTCGAAAGCGCGGATGCCGTGCTCTGGATACAGGACGCGACAGACGCGGACCTGGGTATCATCGACGAAGAGCTTCCCGACGGCTTACCGGTGATTGTCGTGCGCAACAAGATCGACCTTATTGATGAATCTGCGGGGGCCGTGTCCGGCACCACGATTCAGCTGTCAGCAAAGACCGGCGCCGGTATCGACGTGCTGCGTGACACGATTCAAGGTCTTGCCGGTTACAAGAACCAGGGGGAGGGCGCTTTTACGGCCCGTCGCCGGCACCTCGATGCGCTGGCGCGCGCAAAAGGGCACTTTCAGGCGGGGCGGCGGGCGCTGGAAAAGGCCAGGGCCGGTGAGCTGCTGGCGGAAGAATTACGCCTTAGCCAACAGGCCCTTGGGGAGATCACCGGTGCCGTTTCGAGCGACGACTTGCTCGGAAAAATTTTCGCCGAATTCTGTATCGGCAAATAGCGCAAACGGCGGCTTATTTGCGAAAGCGCGGTTCATCGATGGACATCTCGGTTATCGGTCCATACTGGCTGACGGCCTCGCGGATAGATGCGGCATCGCCGATAAGCACAAAGCTCACGTTTTCAGCCGAGGGATACACTTCGTCGATTGCTGCTGCGATGGCGTCTTCGCTGGCGGCTTCGAGCGCCGCGCCATACTCGTTGATGTAGGCGGCGTCGAGCCCATACTGGTCAAGCATCGCGAATTGCGCCGCTATTTGCGGAGCGGTTTCAAGGCGAGGCGGAAACTGGCCCATAATGTAGTTCCGCGCGGACTCCGCTGCTTCGTCTTTAACGCCCGAGCGTTTCAGCCGGCCGAGAACGTCCAGCGCCATGTCGATGGCATCGACAGTCTTACCGGTTTCGGTGAAAGAGCTGATGATTACCGTGCCGGGCTGCGAAGGCCGCTGCAACAGGGATCTCGCGCCGTAGGTCAGGCCGGCTTTGACGCGCAACTCGGTATTCAACATCGACGTGAAGCGCCCGCCGAAAACCGTGTTAGCTAAATCCAGCGGCGCTCGATTCGGGTAATCGATCGCGACGCCAACATTGCCGATCCAGAAGTAGGTTTGCGTGGCACCCGGCTTGTCGATCAGCAACACACGGCGCCCCGTGTTCTTGCTCGCCACCGGCACCGGCGGATGCTCTGCAGCCGCGGCGCGCCAGGCGCCAAACTCGGCGGTCAGGCTCGCCTTCATCGCGGCCATATTGAAGTCGCCCACGACGGAGATGATCAACCGGTCGCCACCGACAAAGTCGTTGTAATAGCGAAGCAAGTCTTCGTGCGAGATCGTCGCCAGCGTCGATTCGCTGCCGGCAACGGGATTGCCATAGGGATGTGCGCCGAACAGAAAGGCGTTGCCGTAATCGGGAAGCAAGTCACCCGGGTTGCCGCCCTTCGCCGCCTTGATGAGATTGATCGAGCGGTCGCGCAGCTTGATCATTTCCTTTTCATCAAGCGCGGGGCGCTGCAACATGTCGGCAACAAGCTCGATCATGAGCTGCGCGTCTCTCGACATGAAGTCAGCGGAGATGCGCATAGCCTCAAGGCCAGCCGAAGCGGTGAGTTCACCGCCGACAGACTCGATGGCCTCTGCGAAAGTAGCCGCATCGCGTTCGCCCGCGCCGTGTTGCATAAGCTCTGCGAGCAAGCTCGACAATCCGTTAAGGCCCTCCGGGTCGGTGACGGCGCCACCGCGAATCACGGCCTCCAGACCGATAAGCGGCACATCGTGCTTCTCGCTGAGTACAAGCACCGTACCGTTGGGAAGCAGAAGTCGCTCGTGATTCGGTAGGTTGACATCTCGGGCAGCAGCGCCTTGCGCCAGCAGAAGCAGCGCTATGGTAAGGCCGATGGCGCGTCGAACGATCACGGCTCAGTACCTGGTGTTTCGTCGGCCGAACGCAAGACGCCTATCTGTCATGTTGCCGCGCCTGAAGATTCTGGACGCAACGGCCTGTAATTCTTCAGCCGTCGTCTCGCTGACTGCTTCAGGCTCCGAGAAAAGGTTTTCATAGTTCCCGGCAAAAACTTCATATTTGCCAAGCGCCGAGGCCTTACCGTCAATTGTCGCAAGCGCGCGCCAGAAATCGGCCAGCAGTATGTTCTTTGCCTTGCGAAGTTCGGCGCGCGTTACGCCACCAACTGCCACGCGGGTTAGCTCTTCCAGGACGCGTGTCTCGACCGCGTCGATGTCGGCCCCGGGTGGTAGCGTGAGGTAGAAATAGACCAGCCCCGGATCAAAGCCCTCCATTTGAAAACCGCCGACGGACAGCGCGATCTGCTCTTCTTCCACAAGCAGGCGATGCAGTCGCGACGAGCTTCCTCCCGCGAGGATGTCCAGCAACAGCTTCATGTGCCGGGTTTCGGTATCGGCTGCGCTGCCGGCATGGAACGCGAGGTGCAGCAGCGGCGCTTGCGCGTCGCCTTCGACAATAATGCGACGCTCGCCGAACTGTGGTGGCTCTTTGGTGCGCACCGGCGGCGGTGCCGACTGGGCAGGTATCGGCGCGAAATGGCGCTCTGCAAGAAGGAAAACTTCCTCCGGGGACACGGCGCCGGCGAAAACCAGGGTGCAGTTATTCGGCGCATAGTAGGTTTTGAAGAAAGACTCAAGGTCTTCTTGAGTCCAGCCCTCGATGTCCGATGGCCAGCCGATGACCGGGAACTGGTACGGATGTGCGACAAATGCGGTTGCCAGCATCTGCTCGGAAAGGCGGCCCTCGTTGTCATTGTCTACTCTGAGCCGACGTTCGGAATAGACGACACCACGCTCACTTTCCACGACATCGGGATCGATGGCGAGGTTCTGCAGTCGATCCGCCTCGAGCTCCAGGACGGCCTCGAGCGCCGAGCGCGGGAACCAGCTCCTGGTAGATGGTCAGGTCGTTCGATGTATAGGCATTATTGGCGGCGCCGGCAGCTTCCATGATGCGATCAAACTCGCCGAGCTCATGTTTGGACGTGCCGTTAAACATCATATGTTCGAAGAAATGCGAAAGGCCGGTGATACCGGGATATTCGTTGCGGCCGCCCGCGCGCACAAAGTTATACAGAACGACGTTCGGTATATCGTGGTCCGGCCAGACGATGATGCGCAGCCCGTTGGCCATGTTGTACGAGGAAATTTCCTTGGGCACACCCGCGGTCTCGGGCGAGTCATAGACCGGCCGCAGCGGAATCTCTTCGACGGGCTCGGGGCGCACCAGCTCAAACTCCGGCAGCAGGCGCTCGCCAATAAGCGCGGCCACACCCAGCACGGCGAGCACGGCGACCGCAGCATTCAGCTTTTGCCCGGTCTTGTACACGATGGACTGCGTCTGATCGACATCGACGCCTTTCTTCAGGCCCTGAGGCGTAATCTCGTAGACCCAGGCAAAGATCAGCGCGACGGGAAAGCCAATGGCGAGTAGCAACAACATGAACTCGCTGGCCCAAACGGGCAGCATGCCGCCAGAAACCGCGTGATCGACGATCCACAGAAGGAGCAGGCTGGCGACCGCGTAGAGCAGGGCTACCCGTAAAACATTGCGGCGCCGGAGTTCTGAAAACAGAGACATAGTAATTATTTTAATCCCCGGATCCTCCATGGTGGAGAATCGGCCGGGATTGTCAACCGAGGAGGCCCTCTCGGCGGTACAGTCGCGCGCATATCCACGTCAGTAAAGCACCGAAAAACAGCGTGCTAAGGACTGAAATCGCGACATGCAGGTTGTTGACCGGCTCATTCTTGACCATATCGACCAGCAGCAGGTGCTGGCTCAGGCTGGGTACAAACATGAACTCCAGTTTCGGGCGCAGCGTGAGGATGCTGACGATAAGAATGGGCATGGTTGGCGCAATCAGCACGACGCTCAAGCCAGGTTTGCGCTTCCCGGTAGCTTTTCGTGAATGACGCAACGAGCGTCATGAGCGCGGCGCCAAGCAGGATGAATGGCGCGAACAGCAGGAAGGCGGCCAGCACGACGCCCGGACCAAAATTAGGCGTCATGCCCAGTTGCTGCAGCGGCATGAACTTCAAGACCACGTAAAAAGACGTCAGGCTTAACGCCAGCGACAAGGCCATGTAAACGCAGGTTGCACCAATCTTGCCGAGAATCAGCTGATCGCGCGTAACCGGCAGCGACAATAGCGGCTCCAGCGAGCCACGCTCGCGCTCACCCGCGGTCGCATCAATGGCCAGGTACATGCCGCCCATCAGCGTGGCGAAAATAAAGAAGTAACTCATCATCCCCAGCAACATTGCCGATCGACCGCTGGCAGTAGATACATCGACTTCGTCGATGTTGAGTGGCCGCAATACCAGCGGGTTAATGCCACGAGCCGACAGTCGTATGCCGGCGAGCTGCTGGCTATAGGCATACAGCGCATTTCGCACCCGCCGGGCCTCCCGGTCCGCGTCCGTGTTCGCCTGGTCGGAAACAAGCTCGACTTTCGCCGGCACCGTGTCCGCCAGCTGTTCGCCGAACGCTTCCGGAATTATGAGGACGATGTCGTGTTCGCCAGTCTTTACGGCCTCGATCGCGGCCGCACGATCGGGAGGTCCATCCACAACATCAATGTTGCGGCCTCCCAGGTAACTCACGAGATTGGGCGCGTGCGCCTGACCGAGCACCGTCAGCTCCAGCGTCCGCTCGACATCGTCGAGTGAGCGCTCGATCGAGAGGTTGATGACAAAAGCGAACAAGACCGGCCCGAAAATCGGGCCCATTATGAGAGCGGAGGCGAGCGTGCGGCGATCCCGCAGGTTATCGATAATTTCCTTGGCGAAGACAGTTAGTACGGTACGCATCATTCGTCTTCCACCAGTTGTATGGCGTGGACAAAAGCGTCTTCGAGATCGTCGCATCCGGTTCGCTCGCGAATGCCGTCGATCGAGTCGTCGATAGCAACCTGCCCCTTGGCGATGATGCAAATGTCGTCACAGAGCGCCGCCACTTCCTGCATCACGTGGCTGGAGAAGAGTACGCAACGACCGGCGTCTTTCAGCTTGAGAATCAGGTGTCGCAATGACCGCGTCGCCATAACATCGAGGCCGTTCGACGGCTCGTCAAGCAGAATGTTCTGCGGGTCGTGCACGAGCGCGCGGGCGAGCGAGACCTTGGTGCGCTGACCCTGCGAAAAGCCCTTGGTGCGGCGCTCGGCAAAGTCCTCGATCTCCAGCAGCCTGATGATTTCATCGACACGGTCATCGACTTCGGACTTGTCAAGGCCGCAAAGGCGCGCGAAATACGCAACGTTCTCGCGCGCGGTCAGGTGGGGATAGAGGCCGGAGCCGTGCGGCAAAGCGCCTATGCGTTGCCGTGCGCGCAAGCTGTCATTAATTACGTCGATGCCGTCGATGACGGCAGAGCCCTGGTCAGGCTTCAACACCGTGTACAAAACCCTGAGCGTCGTTGACTTGCCGGCGCCGTTTGGCCCAAGCAGGCCGGTTATCTTTCCATCCGGGGCGTCGAAACTGACGCCGCGCACGGCATGTACCGTACCGAAGGACTTGTGGATTCCGTCGACCCGGATCATGGGCTCGGCCCCGAAAAATCGAGGAAGAACGGCATCACGAAGCTGCGCTCCAGGCATTCGGCGTCGAGTCCCGCGGGATCAGCGGCGTCGACGAACGCAGCGAATACGCGCCGCGTACAGCCGACACCGATCTGGCCATGGCCCTGGCGCCGACCAATCAGGTGGCGCGCATTCTGGAGATCAACGGCCGCCATCTCCGCGTAACGGGGCGGCGTTATCGGGTCGGCGTCGCCCGACAATAACAGCACAGGAATGTCCGTTGTGAGTGGCACCTTGAACTCTTCGTCGATCGGCCCCTCGGGCCACACCGAACAAATGGCTTCGAGTGCGCTCAGCTGCAACGAGCCCATGTAACTGGCCTCGATACCTTCGTAATCAATCGATGTTTTGTCCAGGAACGGAATGTCCTCAGTGCACAAAACCGCGTTGTGCATGCCAATCGCAAGCATGTCATTCATCGCAACCATCGTCATTTTGAATTGCGACCCCAATGGCACGAAATTGCCCGTGCCCGCTTCGTGAATCAGCAAAGGCATCAGCGCCATCGAATTCGGGTGATAGGCGAGCAGGCGGATCGCAACCGCGAATTCACCTCGGCCAAAAGAAAGGTCTTCCGGTCGCCCGGTATTCGGGTCAGGAACACGGATAGCGACTGGTGATGCTTTTAGCTCGGCAAGTAGCTTTGCAAACGTTTCCTGAACGTCCGGGAAGCGCTCATCACAGGCGGCGTCTTCGGCACAGCGCGCAAGAATATTGTCGACTGCCTTTTGACTTTCCGTGGCAATTTCCGGGCCAAGCGACGCCTGTGGCGGTGCGACGCCATCCAGGACCACGGTTCGGGTTGACCCCGGATAGCGACGTGCAAAATGTTGCGCAACTCGAGACCCGTAAGAAACGCCGTAGAGATTAAGTGATGGGTAACCCAGCGCCACGCGAACGGCCTCGAGATCGGTTACCGCGACGCTAGTGGTAAAAAATCGAGGGTCAAAAGGCAGCTGCGCCAGACAGTCGTTGGTGTATTCGATCGTTAGCTCAATGGAGTACTGACCCTCAACAAGGTCGTCGTCGACCGGGCAGTCCATACGAGAAGACCCGCCTGTGCCGCGCTGGTCGACGAGCAGGATATCCCGATTACGCCGCACGCCTTCGAAGGCGTGCGAGTAAGACGTATAGAATTGAATCGAGCTCTGGCCGGGACCCCCGGCGATCGGCACCACGGGATCGGGCTCAGGGGTCAGGTTGAGCGCGGGAACGACGGCGACCTTGAGCTCGACCTCACCAGGCACCACACCCGTGGGGTCAAGCGGGCGCATGAGTTTGCCACAGCGCGCCTTCATGCTCGGTGCCCCGGGGCCGGCGCTGATGCGACAATCCGTGAGCTCGAGTGGCTGCGCGAGGCTGCTGGAGGCAAACAGGAGGCCAGCCAACAGAAAGGGGGCGTTTCGAACCATTGCGAAACCTGGGTGCTAAACAGCGCGCTATCTTGGACAACGGCCTGTAAATAGTAAAGTTTCTGTAGCTTCGCCGTGTGCCAGGCTCTAAAATGCGCGGCCCGGACTGGTTACTTTTTGACCACCATTGGATGACGATGACCCGACCGTATGACGTAATTGTGATCGGCGGCGGACACGCCGGCACGGAAGCCTCGCTGGCTGCCGCGCGCGCAGGTGCCCGCACATTGCTGATTACACAAAACATCGCGACGCTTGGGCAGATGAGCTGCAACCCGGCGATCGGCGGCATCGGTAAGGGGCACCTGACCCGGGAGATCGATGCGATGGGCGGCGCCATGGCCCGGGCCATCGACCGGGCCGGAATACAGTTTCGTACGCTGAACGCCAGCAAGGGGCCGGCAGTCAGGGCAACCCGCGCACAGGCCGATCGCGAGCTTTACCGAGGGGCGATTCGCGGCATTATCGAAAGCCAGCCCAACTTGTCCGTTCTTCAGCAGTCCGTCGACGACCTCATTGTTGAGGGGCAACGAGTCATGGGCGTGGTGACCGGCCAGGAATTGAAGTTCTTCGCAAAAACCACCGTTTTGACCGTCGGCACATTTCTTGGTGGCCGCATACTGATTGGTCGAACCGAGAAGGCCGGCGGTCGCGCCGGCGATGCACCATCGAACAAACTCGCCGCGCGTTTGCGCGAGATGCCGTTCAACGTGGCGCGCCTGAAAACGGGCACGCCGCCGCGCCTCGATGGCAAGACGCTGAACTATGCGGCGATGGCGGAGCAGCCCGGCGACGACCCGATGCCGGTGTTTTCGTTCCTGGGCAAACGCGCGGACCATCCCCGACAGATCTCCTGCCACATCACCAAGACCACGGAAGAGACGCACGAGATAATTCGTGGCGCGCTCGGTGAGTCGCCGATGTATTCGGGAATGATCGACGGCGTTGGCCCGCGCTATTGCCCATCGGTTGAAGACAAGGTTGTGCGTTTCGCCGACAAGCCCTCACACCAGATCTTCGTTGAGCCCGAAGGACTGCAAACAAGCGAGGTTTACCCAAACGGGATTTCAACAAGTCTGCCCTACGAAACACAGCGCCGTTTCGTACGCTCGATCATCGGCTTTGAGAGCGCGCACATCACGCAGCCCGGCTATGCGATCGAGTACGACTACTTCGATCCGCGCGACCTCAGGCCGACGCTGGAAACCAGGCACGTCGACGGCCTGTTTTTTGCGGGCCAGATAAACGGCACGACCGGTTACGAAGAAGCCGGCGCGCAAGGCCTGCTCGCAGGCATCAATGCGGCGCGCAGCGCCTTTGACCAGGAAGGCTGGTTTCCGAAGCGTCACGAAGCATACCTGGGGGTGCTCGTTGACGACCTCATTACGCGCGGCGTCAGCGAGCCGTATCGCATGTTCACGAGTCGCGCCGAATATCGCCTGACCTTGCGCGAAGACAACGCGGACCTCCGCTTGACGCCGATGGGTCGTGAGCTTGGTATTGTCGATGATGTGCGGTGGTCGATGTTCGAGACCAAGCAGGAGGCGGTTCTGAGAGAGCAGCAGCGTCTCGATGGGGTAATGCTGCGCCCGGCCAGCTTAAGCGAGAATGATGAGGTGCTTATAGGCAAGGCATTGCAGCGCGAGTGCACGGCCGCCGATCTATTGCGTCGTCCCGAGCTCGACTACACGGCAGTGGCGGGACTGAGTGCCGTCGGCACATTCGATGCAAGTACACTTGCGAGCGACGAACAACGTGAGCAGATCGAACTGCAGCTGGAAGTACAGGCGAAGTATGCCGGCTACATCGAGCGCCAGCAGCGCGAGATCTCGAAACACGCGAAGCAGGAATCGCTGCGCCTGCCGTCGGACATCGACTACGCGGCGGTTGACGGCCTGTCGACTGAGGCCCGACAAAAACTGGAACGTGCTCGTCCGCTCACCCTGGGCCAGGCTGCACGTCTGGAGGGCATGACGCCGTCGGCGGTGTCCTTGTTGCTCATTCACCTGAAGAAGCGCCAGCTCAAGAAATCGGCTTGAAACAACGCCGTCGTCATTGATTTGATCTCGAGCGCACCGGGTTATCAGGTATTCTCTGCGCATGAAATCAATGCTGCCCGCCCTGCTGTTTGTCGTCATGATTGCTGCTGCGCTCTCCGGCTGTTCGGGGGACGCGCCCGACTCCGGTGTCGTGTTGCAGCGAGGTCTTCCCTCTGACCCGGAATCCCTGGATCAGCACAAGGCCCGAAGCACCCAGGCGGCCGAGGTTTTGCGGGACATAGGTGAGGGCCTCGTTGGCTACTCGGCGACCGGGGCGTTGATACCTGCCGCAGCAGAACGCTGGGACGCCTCAGAGGATGGCCTGACGTACACCTTCCATCTTCGGCCGGAGGCGCGATGGTCGAACGGTGAGCCGGTTACCGCGGCACACTTCGTGTTTGGTATGCGGCGGCTGGTTACGCCAGCAACGGCGGCGTTCTACGCGAACTTGCTGGACGCGGTGGTCAATGCGCCCGAAATTGTTGCCGGTAGTAAGCCGCCTGAGTCGCTGGGCATCGAGGCAACAGACGAGCTTACACTGGTCGTGCGGCTCGCGCGGCCGACGCCCTATATCCTCAGATTGTTTTCGCACCCGAGCACGTTTCCCCTGCATCCCGAATCCGCCGCGCAGCACGGTGACAGTTTCGCCCGCCCTGGAAACCTGCTGTCCAACGGTGCGTTCGTGCTCGATGCATGGGTGCCGGGTTCCATCATCGCGCTGCGACGAAACGAACACTATTGGAACAACGAGAAAACGGCGCTCGACGGCGTTAACTACCATGTCGTCGTGCAGGGCGCCGCGGAGCTCAATCGCTACAGGGCAGGGGAGCTGCACATTACGAGTACCGTACCGCCGGACAATTTCGCCGATGTGCGTGCGCAATTCGGTAGTGAGCTACGTATCGCTCCATACCTGGGTATTTACTACTACGGGTTTAACCTGACAAAGCCGCCATTCAAGGACAATCCGGCGGTTCGACAGGCGCTGTCAATGGCAATCGATCGCGAAGCGCTGGCCAGGCAAGTGGTTGGTCGGGGTGAGTCGCCGGCATACAGCTGGGTGCCACCCGGAGTCAACAACTACGAGCCAACGGTTCTCAGCTTTGCGTCACTCACGCAGGAAGAGCGCAACAGGCTTGCGCGCCGACTTTACAAAGAGGCCGGTTACAGCGAGCAGAACCCGCTGCGTTTTGAGCTGCGGTACAACACATCAGACAGGCACACAAAAATTGCCGTCGCTATTCAGTCGATGTGGAGCGAGGTGCTCGGCGTCGAAGCAACTCTGATTAACGAAGAATTCCAGGTCTTGCTCGCGAATATGCGCGACGCAGAAGTGACCCAGGTATTTCGTTCCAGCTGGATCGGTGACTATGATGACGCGCACACGTTCCTGAGCGTGTTGCGGGCGGGTAGCGCGTCCAATATGCCGCGTTACGCAGATGACGATTTCGAGTCCTTGATGCAGCGGGCGGCTGATCAGGTGGACGTCGATCGTCGCAAGCTGTATCTCGAGGAAGCCGAGCGCGTCATGCTGTCAGACCACCCGGTCATTCCGCTGTACTTCTTTGTCAGCAAACACCTCGTGCGTCCGGAGGTTCGTGGCTGGGGAGACAATGTCCTGGATTATCATTACAGTCAGCACCTGAGTCTCAGCGCGGCCGATTAGGCGCGCATTTAGCGGAACACCAATTTGCTGCGATACACGTTGCTCCGAGTGCTGGGGGCAATACCGACGTTGTTGTTGGTCATTGCCCTGGCCTTCCTGATGGTGCATGCCGCGCCCGGCGGTCCATTTGATGACGAACGTGCGCTGCCCGGCGATGTCGCGGCGAATATCGAACGCGCCTATCATCTTGACGAAGCGCTGCCCAAGCAGTTCGCCCGGTACCTGTCGGGGCTGGTGCGGGGTGATCTCGGGCCGTCCTACCGCTATCGTGACTACACGGTTAGCGAACTCGTCAGCGCGTCATTTCCGCTGTCCATGCAGCTGGGCGCGCTGGCGATGGCTCTGGCCATTGCCGTCGGTGTCAGCGCCGGGACTTTTGCCGCGCTGAAACAGGGCTCTTATCTCGATCGGTGGGTCATGGCGTTTTCGATGACCGGCATATCGATACCGGTGTTCGTGTTTGCGCCTGTCCTTGTGCTGTTGTTTGCGGTAAAGCTGCAATGGTTGCCGGCGGGGTGGAGCAGCACGGCAGGGGCGTCGCGACTGGTGCTCCCTGTTATAACGCTGGCGTTGCCGCAAATCGCCTATATCGCGCGTCTGACCCGCGCGAGCATGATCGACGTCTTGAGTCGGGACTTTATTCGTACCGCACGGGCACAGGGCCTTAGCACTTTTACGGTTGTGCGGCTGCACGCGCTTAAGCCCGCGATGCTGCCGGTTCTTTCTTACATGGGGCCGGCAATCGCCGCAATACTGACCGGCTCCGTGGTGGTTGAGGAAATATTTGGTATCCCCGGACTGGGTCAGTTCTTTGTGCGCGGCGCGCTTAATCGCGACTACACGCTCGTGCTTGGCATTGTCGTTTTTTATGCGACGCTAATTATCTTCCTGAACCTGATCGTCGACGTGCTTTATGGCGCCATCGATCCACGCGTCCGGCATCGATGAGGCTGCTTCGGAACCGCGCAATCAGGGTCAGCGGCGTTATCCTGCTGGTAATTAGCGTATTCGCGCTCTTCGGTCCCTGGATCAGCCCAAATGATTACCTGAGCACAAGCTTTGATCGATCTCTGCTGCCACCGTCCACGGTCGGCGCACACCTGTTTGGCACCGACGACCTCGGTAGAGACCTGTTTGTCCGAACAATGCTCGGAATTCGTGTGACCCTGATGGTCGCAATCGTCGCGAGCTTTGTGAGCCTCGTTATCGGTGTCACGTACGGCGCCATTGCCGGCTTCGTAGGCGGTCGGGTCGACGCCGCAATGATGCGCTTTGTCGATACGTTGTACGCCTTGCCGTTTATTTTCTTCGTGATACTGCTCATGGTCGCTTTCGAGAGAAATTTCCTGCTGATATTTGTAGCGATCGGTGCGGTTAACTGGCTGGACATGGCGCGCATCGTTCGTGGCCAGACGCTAAGTCTTCGTGAACGGGAGTTCGTCGACGCAGCAAGACTTACTGGCGTAAGCACCGGTCGAATCATTTTTCGCCACATCGCCCCGAACCTGATCGGTATCGTTGTCGTCTACGTAACGCTCACGATTCCGCAGGCGATTCTCGTCGAGTCATTCCTGAGCTTTCTGGGCCTCGGCGTACAGGAGCCACAAACATCCCTGGGAGCGCTGGTTGATGCGGGCGTAAACCAAATGGAAGGCGCGGCCTGGGTGTTGTTGATTCCTGCGGGCCTGCTGGCGGCGATTCTCATGTGCTTTAACTTTCTCGGCGACGGTTTACGGGACTTTTTTGATGCGAGGCACGTAGATTGAGCCTGCTAAGGATCAAAGGCCTTTCGATACACTATGGTGATACCGTCGTTGTCGACGATCTGGGTTTCTCCATCTCACGGGGCGAGTCCGTCGGCCTTGTTGGCGAGTCCGGGTCGGGAAAGTCACAAACCGCCCTGGCCGTTCTTGGCCTGTTGCCGCGATCGGCCAGCTTAAGCGGCAGCATTCGTTTTGACGGAACCGAACTGGTAGGCGCGCCCGAACAAACACTAAATCAGCTGCGTGCGCGGCGCATCGGAATCGTCTTTCAGGATCCAATGCAGGCGCTGAACCCTTATCTCAGAATCGGCCGGCAGTTGCGAGAGATTCTCGTGCGTCACAAGTTCGCACAGGGCGCCAATATCGATGCGCGTGTCATCGACATGCTGACTCGCGTCGGGCTGTCCGACGCGACACGACAAGTCCGCGCATACCCGCATCAGCTGTCGGGCGGAATGCGGCAACGCGTCATGCTGGCTTCCGCCCTGATTGCTGAGCCAGACCTGCTGATCGCAGACGAGCCAACAACCGCGCTTGATGTCACGGTTCAGGCGCAGATATTGGAACTGCTTGAAGACATTCGTGACGAGACGGCGCTATTACTTATCACGCATGATCTTGGCATCGTTGCAGGACATTGCGAACGCATGGTGGTGCTGGAGTCCGGGCGCGTGGTCGACGCGGGACCGACAACGTCCCTGTTCGCCTCGCCAGGTCACGCGCATACTCGCGTTCTGCTAAATGCTGCGCCCCGGATCGATACCGCCAACATTCCGCCGCCGGCAACGGGGGCATCGGTTTTCGGCGTCGAAGCGGCGGCGGTCAGCTACAAGGCGTTCGGCCATGAGCGACTGCGGGCGGTGCAGGACGTCAGCTTTTCGTTACGTTGCGGAGAGACGATTGCAATCGTTGGCGAGTCCGGGTCCGGAAAATCGAGTTTCGTCCGTGCGGTCCTCGGGCTGGTGCCGATGGAGGCCGGTCGTGCCGTCTATGCCGGAGCGCCGCTCCAGGGTCCGGTTGAGCGGCGCGCGAAAAATCAGCGCAGGGATCTTCAGCTTGTCTTTCAGGATCCGGTCAGCGCGCTGAATCCGCAAATGCGTGTACGAAAAATTATCGGAGAATCATTGTTGGTGCATGAGCCGCAGCTATCAAAGCGCGAGCGCGCCGCCCGGGTCATAGAGGCCCTGGAGCAGGTCGGCCTGGATGACAGCTACTTGTGTCGTTATCCACACGAACTGTCCGGCGGCCAGGCGCAACGAGTCGCCATTGCCAGGGCGCTGGTGCTTGGCCCGAAGGTCTTGATTTGCGACGAGGCGGTCGCTGCGCTCGACGGTTCAGTGCGCGAGCGCGTGCTGGAGCTGTTGCGACGGGTGCAGGATGATACGGGACTTTCAATTATCTTTATATCGCACGATCTTGCCGTCGTCCGCTCGATAAGCCACCGCGTTCTCGTCATGTATCTGGGGCGCATGGTAGAGCTCGCGGATACTTCGTCGCTGTTTGCGCGCCCTCGCCATCCGTACACAAGGGCGCTTATCGATGCGGTGCCGGTGCCCGACCCCGTCGTCGCGCCGAAAAAGGCGCCGCTACGTGGCGAAGTGCCTTCGCTTTTGAATCCACCGTCCGGTTGCGTGTTTCATCCGCGGTGGAGCACGCGACGACATTTGCGCAATAAAGCTGCCGATAGCGCGCGACCTAAAAGGAACGCGCGTTGCCTGTCACCGCGCCGATGAGATAGATCTCAGCCGTTGAGCTAGGGACCCTCTGATCAATTATTTCGCGGCTGCGCCGGCGACGAATCGGTCGAAGAACGAGGCACGATGGCGAAACCCATAGGTCTGTCGAGCCATTGCAACAAAGTTATTCGACCGATTCGTCCCGGCCCGAACAACGAAGTATAGATTTCAATGGGTTGCGCGCCAGTTGCGCCGATACCGCGTTGCGACTCTTGGCAAGGACTATTGCCATTACCTTCGAGCCGCGCCTTGTCTCGGCGCAACTGGCACGCAACGCAGTCCTGAAATAATTGATCAGAGGGTCCCTAAAACTAGAACGTGCCCAGCGGAATCGGCATTGGTTGTCCATTGATCGTTAACAGCGCCTTTTTGTACTCTGCGCTGACTTCGTAGACGTCCCCGTTCTTCTGCAAAAAGCCCATGCCAATCATCGCGCCGGCCTGCGGATTCATTTGCATGGCCATGTCGACAAGTGCCTCGGGAACAGAGACATTTGCCGATGCCTCGGTAGCGAGCAACAGGGAGGTCCAGTCGAACGTCGAGGCGTCTTTTTCGAGGACCTTGAATTTCATCGCTGTAGTGACTGTGCCCATCGGCAGCGTCACGTCGAGCTGATCGAAGCGCAGCTCCAAGCCCGAGGACAGTAACCGTTTCAGGTCCCCTTCTACTGCGGAAAAAGCTTGCGCTTCGTCAGGATCGGGGCCGAGGGCCTCCATCTTCTTGATCAATTCGCCAAGAGCCTTTGCGTCCGCACCCTCCACGCTGATGTCGCCCGCAACTGAAACGTCGCCGAATTGCGGCAGCGCTGACAACTCCATTTCCAATGTCGTTCGGCCATTAACCCGACCGTTGTCGAGCCGGGTGTATCCGTCGACGCTCATGCGCTTTACGCCGCCGGCCTGAATGCCGTTGGTCGAAACCGAAACACCGTCAAGCTCCATCTTCACGTCGCCCGTGGCGAAGCCGAACGTCGTGGGCGCCTGGTTTCCCGAAAATGTCAGCCCGTTGACCTCAAGTGATTCCGACTTGTCGGCAAATGATAGGCTGCGAAGGTTGCCAGAAAACTGGACATCGCCGCTGGACGGGTTCGTCGTCACCTCTATGATGCTCGTGCCCCAGGCCGTTTTTGTTTTGCCATCGCTGCGCGAGCCGGCCTCCAGCTCATAGCTGGACTCGAGTTCGCCACCGAGGCCAACGTTGCTGTATATCTTTCCCGGGATTTCGATGGTCTTGCCGTCGCTGAACTCGACGCTCAGCGTCGAAACGGCGCTACCAAGGCCCGGTGCGAGCGAGCCGTTCTCCCGGGACATCGACGAGACGGGAATCAGGCCGTGATCGAGGTGCGTATTGATGACCAATACGGGAAGCTCGTCGCCCGGTGGGCCGAGTTCCTGGAGCATGGCCTGCAGGTTGCCTTCCTTGATTTCGACGCGGTGCTGTCCCTCCGAGGAAAACCAGCCCCGGTCAAAACTATCGGAGCTAACGACAAGGTCACCGCTCTCGGCCGCGGCCCAGCTCAGGTTTTCGTCCACGCTCTTTTCGGCGAGCCGACCGAGGATGCCCGGAGAGACGATTATGATGAGCGCCAGGATGACCAGTAGAGCGACAACGCCTTTTTTCACGATAAATACCCGTTTGGACCATGAGTTCGGGACGATCCTAGCATGCTGCGGTGACTGATTCTTGGGCGCTATGGCTAGAAATTACGCCAAAGTGTCACTACCATAGCGGCCTCACAAAATGCCCGAGCCGGTGTTTGGGTAACAATCCGATAAATTATTCAAGTGATTGCGAACATGAAGATCGTAGCCAGTGCCACGACATTATTCCTAGCCGCCCTTTTTCTAGCACAACCCGCTATTGCCGAGGGCGATCCGGAAGCCGGACGGGAGCTCGGCTACACGTGCCTCGGATGCCACGGCATCGAAGGTTATCGTAACGCCTATCCCTCGTATCGAGTGCCGAAGCTTGGCGGTCAGAAGGCGGGGTACCTCGTCATCGCGCTTCAGGGCTATCGTAGTGGCGAGCGTTCGCACCCAACCATGCAGGCACAGGCTACGAGCCTGAGCGACCAGCAGATTGAGGATGTCTCGGCGTACCTGGCGAGCCTCGGCGCCGTTGCCACTGGCGGCGAGGAAGTAACACCACCCCAGGCTGCGGCGGCTTGCGCGGCCTGTCATGGACCGAACGGGATCAGCGTCAATGCACAGTGGCCAACACTCGCCGGCCAGCATGAGAGTTATATCCTGCGCGCACTTCAACAATATCGTAGTGGCGCCCGCGCCAACGTAATTATGGGCGCGCAGGCCAGCCTGATCGCCGAAGAGGATGTCTCGGTACTCGCGCGTTACTACGCAAGGCTCAAGGGCCTTGAAACCACAAGGGCGGAATAACAGTCGGCCCGCTCGCGCCAGCTAACTGATGCCCGGGGGCCACGCGCAAATCACGGCACTGGATGACGGCATCTTCGCTGTTGATACGGAGTACGCTCGTCCGATGCAGGATGCGAGCCACCTGATCGTCGAGAATGGTCGCGCCGCCTTCGTCGATACCGGCACCAACGACAGCGTGCCGCTGTTGCTCGACGCGCTTGATCAGCGGGACATCGACGCGGCCGATGTCGACTTCGTTTTCCTTACCCATGTCCATCTCGACCATGCAGGCGGCGCGGGACTGTTGATGCAGCACCTGCCTAATGCGCGCTGCGTCATCCATCCGCGCGGTGCGCCGCACATGATTGATCCGGAAAAGCTTATCAAGGGCACCGAAGGTGTCTACGGCGTCGAACGAACTCGTGAAATGTACGGCGAGATTCGGCCGATCGAAGAGCGACGCGTCGTGGTTGCAGAAGACAATGGCTGGATTGATTTCAACGGCCGGGAAGTCCAGGCCCTGTTCACCGAAGGACATGCTCGCCATCACTATTGTCTTAATGATCCGGCATCACGCGGTGTCTTTACAGGTGACAATTTCGGCGTCTCGTATCGCGAGCTGGACACCGTAAAGGGAGAGTTTATTTATCCGACATCGACGCCTGCCAGTTTTGATCCGGTCGAGGCGCACAAATCGGTGGAACGGATTATGGACTGCGGCCCGGAGCAGGTTTACCTGACGCACTACAGCCGGGTGCGTAATCTCGATCGACTAGCGAGTGATATGCATGCCGGTATTGATGCTTATGAGCAGATGGCGCTTGACTGCCGTGATGCCGATAATCGCGGCGATGCGCTGGAGGCTGCAATGTTCGAATACCTGTCGACGCGACTGGTCGAACACGGCTTCACGGGCGGTAGTGATGCGATACGATCGATTTTGGAGATCGACGTGGTACTAAATGCCGCCGGCCTCGTCGCCTGGTTGAGCCGCCTGGACAGAAGGAGTTAAAGCATGGATCGTTTTCGCGCGTTCCGAATCGACGAGCAGGACGGCAAGATCGTCGCAGGCTTTCAAAACCCTGTCGATCGATGACCTGACGGACGGCAACGTGGTGGTGCGTGTAAGCCACTCGACGATCAACTACAAAGACGCGCTTGCGGCGACCGGGAAAGGACGGATTCTCAGGCGTTACCCCCTGAACGGCGGCATCGACCTCGCTGGTGTTGTGGTCAGCTCGGAAGACGAGGAATTCCAGCCCGGCTCCGAGGTGCTGGTCAACGGTTGCGGACTGAGCGAGACGGTCGACGGCGGCTATTCCGAGTACGCGCGCCTTAGCAGCAAGAGCCTGGTGCCGATGCCGGAGGGCATAACGGCTGTCGAAGCCATGCAAATTGGTACGGCCGGGTACACGGCCGCACTGGCGATCCACCGCATGGAGCAAAACGGGCAGACACCGGATCTGGGGCCCGTTGTCGTGACGGGCGCGACCGGCGGCGTGGGGAGCATAGCCATCGACATGCTGGCAGGTCGTGGCTACGAAGTTGTTGCTGTTACGGGAAAAGCCTCCGAGGAGGCCTACCTGCGGGAGATTGGGGCGAGCCGAATATTGCTGCGGGATCAGGTCGAACTCGGCAAGCGACCGATGGAAAAGGCGGAGTGGGCAGGAGCCATCGACAACCTCGGTGGTGATTACCTGACGTGGCTCACGCGCACGACGGGCTACGGCGGCAATATCGCGAGCATCGGGCTTGCGGCCAGCCCGGCACTCAATACGACCGTGTTGCCGTTTATCCTGCGCGCCGTTTGCCTGCTCGGTATTAATTCGGTCGACACCCCGCACGACCTCAGGCGTGCGGTCTGGACGCGAATAGGAACCGACCTCAAGCCTCGGCATCTCGCGACAATCGGCCACCGCACGATTTCATTCGATGAGCTGCCCGACGCCTTCCAGGCTTACATCGACGGCACCGTGACGGGGCGAACGGTCGTGGTAATTAATTGAGCAAAAGGTCAATTTGGGAATGACCCCTCTCGTGGTTTAGAATTCGTGCCCGCAGCCGGTTTTAATCCAGATTAAAAAAGGGTGAATCCGGCCAATTTGGCACTATTTCCAAGAGAGGATGCGCGATGAGTGCAGGAGCCCGATTCCGCGCCGCACTTGAGGCGGAACGACCGCTTCAGATCGTCGGCGCCATCAATGCCTATACGGCGATGCTCGCGACAAGAGCGGGTTTCAAGGCGATTTATCTTTCCGGGGCCGGCGTCGCCAATGCCTCGTTCGGTCTGCCGGACCTCGCCGTAACAACACTGAATGACGTGACTGAGGACATTCGTCGCATTGCGTCTGCGACCGATGTGCCCCTGCTCGTCGATGCCGATACCGGCTGGGGTAGCGCGTTCATGATTGCGCGAACGATTCGCGAAATGACCTGGGCCGGCGCCGCGGGCTGTCACCTCGAGGACCAGGTTGCGGCCAAGCGCTGCGGTCACAGGCCCGGCAAGGCGCTGGTCGAGCCCGCTGAAATGTGTGATCGCCTCAAGGCTGCGGTGGATGGCCGGATCGATGATCAGTTCGTCATCATGGCGCGTACCGATGCACATGCCGTCGAAGGCCAGCAGGCAGCCATCGACCGTGCTGCTGCCTATGTTGACGCCGGTGCGGACATGATCTTTGCGGAGGCACTTACCACAATTGATGAATACAAACAGTTTACAGACGCAATTAAGGTACCGGTGCTCGCCAACCTGACAGAGTTTGGCAAGACGCCACTGTTTACGACCGGAGAGTTGGCGGACGTTGGTGTGGCAATGACGCTGTATCCCCTGAGTGCGTTCCGCGCGATGTCGGCGGCGGCACTTACGGTCTACGAGACCATCAAGAGTGATGGCACACAGCAAGCCGTCGTCGAGACGATGCAGACGCGGATAGACCTCTACGACGTGCTCGGATATCAGGCGTATGAAGACAAGCTCGACGCGCTGTTCCAGGAACAGGGCCTGAAGACGGGAGAAAAAGATGGCAGCTGAAAAGAAAACAGGTGGCCTTGCCGGCGTTACGGCTGGTGAAACACACATTTGCACGGTCGGCAAAGAAGGCGCCGGATTGACGTATCGCGGCTACGATATCTACGATCTTGCGGACAATGCGAGCTTCGAAGAGGTTGCGCACCTGTTGCTTCATGGGGCTTTGCCGACGCAGGCAGAACTCGACGCCTATGTTGCCAGCATCAAGGAAAACCGCGGCCTGCCGGATGCGCTAAAGACGGTTCTGGAGATGGTACCGGCCGATGCCCACCCGATGGATGTGTTGCGCACGGGCGTCTCGTTTCTCGGCAATATCGAGCCGGAAGGCGGCTTCGAGAATCAGCAGGACGTCGCGGATCGCCTGCTCGCCTGTCTGCCCTCGATGTTGCTGTACTGGCATCGCTTTCATGCGGACGGCGTGCGCATAGAAACAAAGACTGACGACGACAGCATTTCCGGCCACTTCTTGCACATGCTGCACGACAAGGCGCCAAAGGAGCTGCATCGCAAGAGCCTCGACACGACCCTTATTCTCTATGCAGAGCACGAATTCAATGCGTCAACATTTGCTGCCCGCGTTATTACCGGCACGTTGTCGGATATGCACTCCGCTGTGACCGGCGCAATCGGCGCGCTTCGTGGTCCGCTGCATGGCGGTGCAAACGAGGCGGCGATGGAATTGATCTCACGGTTTGATACACCGGGGGAGGCCGTCGACGGCGTGCACGGCATGCTTGAGCGCAAAGACCTCATCATGGGCTTCGGGCATCGTGTTTACACCACATCGGATCCACGCAACGCGGTTAACAAGAGGATGTCGAAAGCCCTCGCTGACGATACCGGAAATACGACGCTGTACCCGATCTCGGAGGCGATCGAAAAAGTCATGTGGGATGAGAAGAAGCTTTTCGCGAACGCAGATTTCTTTGCTGCGAGCGTGTACCACTTCATGGGAATTCCGACGCACTTGTTTACACCGATTTTTGTCTGCTCACGCATAACGGGCTGGGCTGCGCATGTCATGGAACAGCGCGCAAACAACAAGCTTATTCGGCCGGCGGCCGACTACATCGGGCCCGGGCTGCAAGAATGGGTGTCCATAGAGAACCGCTAGTTCCCGGAACACGAATCGTTTTCCAAAGACCGCACTTGAAGGAACCATCATGTCCAACCTAGATATTCGTTCAGCCAAGCGCGCCGACTGGGATAGCGTGCTCACCGATATCGCTGACTACGCCTGTGATTACGAAGTAGCCAGTGACCTTGCTTTCGAGACCGCGCATTACTGCCTGATGGACACGCTGGCCTGCGGGTTCCAGGCGCTTGACTATCCTGCCTGCACGAAGCTGCTCGGCCCGGTGGTGCCGGGCGCCACCCTGTCCGGAGGTGCCCGAGTTCCCGGCACATCTTATGAGCTCGACCCGGTCTTGGCCGCGTTCAACATCGGTGCGATGAACCGCTGGCTCGACTTCAACGACACCTGGCTTGCGGCAGAATGGGGCCATCCGTCCGATAACCTCGGCGGCATACTGGCTACGGCCGACTACCTGAGCCGGAGGGCGCGCGCAGAGGGTAAAGACCCGCTGACGATGAAAGACGTCCTTACCGCTGCGATCAAGGCGCATGAAATTCAGGGCGTGCTTGCGCTCGAAAACAGCTACAACCGGGTTGGCCTGGACCATGTGCTTTTGGTGCGTGTTGCGTCGACGGCGGTTGTTACGCGAATGCTCGGCGGGGATCGTGAGCAGGTGCTGAACGCGGTGTCCAATGCCTGGATCGACGGCTGTTCATTGCGTACCTATCGTCACGCACCGAACACCGGCTCCCGCAAGAGCTGGGCTGCCGGCGATGCGACAAGTCGCGCGGTGCGTCTTGCGTTAATCGCGATGACGGGCGAGATGGGATATCCGTCTGCACTCACTGCCAAGACCTGGGGCTATTATGACGTGTTGTTCAAGGGTAACGAGTTCAAGTTCCAACGCCCGTATGGCAGCTATGTTATGGAGAACATCCTGTTCAAGATCTCGTACCCGGCGGAGTTTCATTCGCAAACGGCCGTCGAGGCTGGCATGACGCTGCACGCCGAAGTAAAAGAGCGCATTGACGAGATAGAGAAGGTCGTCATCGAAACCCAGGAAGCGGGCGTTCGCATCATCGATAAGACCGGCCCGCTGGATAACCCGGCGGATCGCGATCACTGCATCCAGTACATGGTGGCCGTGCCGCTGATTTTCGGCCGCTTGACGGCCGCCGACTATGAAGACTCCGTGGCGACAGATCCGCGGATCGACGAACTGCGCGACAAAATGACGGTCACAGAAAACGAGCAGTATACGAAAGACTATTTTAATTCCGAACTGCGTTACATTGGGAACGCGGTACAGGTTTTCTTTAAAGACGGCAGCAGCACGGACCGCGTCGAGGTTCACTTCCCGATCGGCCATCGCGAGCGCCGTGAAGAGGGCATCCCGGTGCTCAAGCAAAAATTCGTCGACAGCATTTCTCCGAAGCTGGCGGCCAGGCAGTGGGCCGAACTCAATGTGCTGTGCGCGGATCGTGAAAAACTTGCGGCGACACCGGTTGATGACTTCATGGCGCTACTTGTTGCGTAATAACAGCTGTAGGAGGCCGCCCCAGCGGCCGAAGCAACGCGGCAGCCGCAAGGCTGCTATTGACCGTCGGCCGCTGGGGCGGCCTCCTACGGCAGTGCTGATGCCGCTGGTGCTGCTGTTTCCGATGCTGGTGTTTGCGGATGTTGATCGACGCACGCTGCATGACGGCACCCTCGTCGTGGAAGACATTCCCGAGATACCCATCGAAGTCGTCGTGGATCTCATGCGTTACCAGAACATCCGTGCCGCAGGCTTTCGCGCGTGGACACCGGACGGAAACGGCATTTACGTTTCCACGGGATTTGGCGATGTAGATTCCCTGCACCGTGTCGACATGCCGGGCGGTGCGCGCAACCAGATTACCTTCTACCGCGAGCCGGTCAGCGAGGTTACGGAGCGACCCGGCAGTGACCGACTGCTGTTTACACGCGATGCCGGCGGCAATGAGTTCGCCCAGATATTCGAACTGGAGCCGACGAGGGGCAAAGAGAAAATGCTGACCGACGGCGAATCCAGGAATGGCGTCATGGTCTGGGACCGAGGCGGCAGCCGCATCGCCTACCAAAGCACCCGGCGCAACGGGGCATCGAATGATGTGTGGATCATGGACCCGGCCAATCCCTCGCGGGCCGAAATAGTGCTGGAGTCCCGGGATGGCACCTGGTGGGGCCCAACCGAGTTTTCCGCGACCGGCAGCAAGCTGTTACTGATGAATTTTGTCAGCATTACGGATTCGCGCGTGCACGTGCTGGACCTCGATTCGGGCGAGGCGATCTTGGTCGCAGGCGGCCCCGACAACAAAAGCGCCAATGTCCCTGTTGCTTTTGATGATGAATCGGATGGCATCTGGCTAATGACCAACCAGGGAAGCGAATTCCGTCAGCTGGCCTGGCAGCCTGCCGAACCGGGCGCGAAGCCTCTGATCGTGACGGCCGACATTCCATGGGGAGTCTCGAGCGCAACCATCAGCCATGACCGCAGCCGTATTGCCTTTGTCACCAATGAGGACGGCAAATCACGCGTTTACCTGTTGGACACAAAATCGCGGGAGTACAGGCGCGTCGAGAGCATTCCCACGGGTCTCGCGTTCGGCGTCAAGTTCAGCCCTGACGACCGCCGGCTGGGAATGACCTTGAACCTGGCGCAGACGCCCAGCGACGCTTTTGTGCTGCAGCTCGGCCTGGGGCCGCTCGAATACGGCGCGCTAACGCGCTGGACAACCAGTGAAGTCGGCGGCCTGGATACGACGGCCTTCCGGACACCGGAGCTGGTCCGGTATCCGACATTCGATAAAGTGGGCGATCGGCCGCGACAAATACCGGCCTGGGTGTATAAGCCGGCTGGCGACGGACCGTTTCCGGTCGTCATTTCAATCCACGGCGGGCCTGAGGGGCAGGCGCGCCCCGCGTTCAGCGCCACCTACCAGATGTGGATCGACAAGCTTGGTGTTGCAGTCATTCGGCCAAACGTCCGAGGTTCGCTGGGATACGGCAAGACCTATCTTGGTCTCGACAACGGATTGAAACGCGAGGACTCCGTAAAGGACATCGGGGCCCTGCTGGAGTGGATTGCAGCGCAACCCGACCTCGACGCGGAACGTGTGGCGGTATACGGCGGCAGTTATGGCGGTTACATGGCGCTGGCAAGCGCTGTGCATTACAGCGACAAACTGACGGCGGCGGTTGATATCGTCGGCATCAGCAATTTTGTGACGTTTCTCGAGAACACGCAGGACTATCGACGTGAATTGAGGCGAGCCGAGTATGGCGATGAGCGCGACCCGGCAATGCGGTCACATCTTCAGAAAATCAGCCCTTTGAATAACGTCGACAAGATCAGCGTACCGCTTTTCGTCGTGCAGGGCGAAAATGATCCGCGCGTTCCTGTGACTGAGGCCAAGCAGATGGTCGAGGCGTTGCGAGAAGAGGGCCACACGGTCTGGTACATGAACGCTTTGAACGAAGGTCATGGCTACCGCAAAAAGGACAACCGCGATACGTATCAACAGGCTATGATTCTGTTCTTTCAGGAACACCTCATAGGCAGCGACTAAAGCCGAGGGGCACCGGTAGTCGTGCGTACTCAAGATATCGAATCTGCGATTCAGCAACTTGATCAGACGTTTCCTGATGGCGCCGTCGCGAAGTTTGCGACGCTGCTGGCGGAGCTCGAAAAATGGAACCATCGCGTCAACCTGACCGCTATTCGAGATCCTCGCGAGATGGTCTCGGCGCACATTCTCGATAGCCTGGTTGCCAGGCCGTTCCTCGAAGGGACAACGGTACTGGACGTTGGGACGGGGCCGGGTTTTCCAGGGCTACCGCTCGCAATCGTCGAGCCGACACTTCAATTCACGCTGCTCGACAGCAATAACAAGAAGATCATGTTCGTGCAGCATGCCGCCAGCCTGCTGGGTCTCGACAACGTCGTGGCAGTCAAAGGCAGGGGTGAGGACTATGCACCCGGTCAGCGCTTTGATACCGTGATTGCACGGGCGTTGGCCGCATTGCCGCGTCTCGTCGAAATTGCCGGGCATCACGTACGAGAGGATGGGGTGTTTGTGGCGCTGAAAGGGCGTTACCCGGCGCACGAACTCGAACAATTGAGCAACACGCCGTGGGGCCATGTTGTAACGGAACTCGACGTGCCGGGCCTGGAACAGGGGTCACGGCACGCAGTGCTGTTGCGAAGGAACTAACTCCCGCAACCGGATCAGGCTGATTTCATGACGCGAATTATTGCAGTGGCAAACCAGAAAGGCGGGGTGGGCAAAACCACCACCTGCGTCAATCTGGCTGCATCGCTCGCAGCGACGCAGCGCCGGGTGTTACTCGTCGACATGGATCCGCAGGGCAATGCAACCATGGGCTGCGGCATTAACAAGATGGACGTCGAAAATACGACCTGCGATGTGCTGCTGGGCGATTCGACGGCGGCAGATACCATCGTCTCGGCACCGGAGGGCGGCTTTGCCGTGCTGCCTGGCAATGCAGACCTGACGCTCGCTGAGGTCAGCTTGTTGCAGGAAATCGGTCGCGAGATGAAACTTAAGAAAGCCCTGGCGCCGGTTGCAGGGCTCTACGACTTCATTCTGGTCGACTGTCCTCCGTCCATAAACATGCTGACCATTAACGCACTAACCGCCGCCGATGGCGTGCTGATTCCGATGCAGTGCGAGTACTACGCTCTCGAGGGATTGAGCTCCCTGCTCAACACCATCGAGCAGGTACGGGACTCGGTGAACCCGGGCCTTGAGGTTTACGGAATACTAAGAACGATGTTCGATCCTCGCGTTAACCTGTCAAATGAAGTTTCGATGCAGCTTATCGAACACTTTGATCGCAAGGTGTTCCGTACCATCGTTCCGAGAAACATTCGCCTCGCAGAGGCGCCGAGCTTCGGCCGCCCGGTATTGCTGCATGATCGCTCATCGCGTGGTGCGATCGCATACCTGGCACTTGCCGGCGAAGTACTGCGACGCGAGGATGCGCGTGTGGCCCAGGCCGTATAGGAAAAACGAATGACACCTAAGAAAAGACACCTGGGCCGTGGCCTGGATGCCTTGCTCAGCAAGCCGGCGGCTCGGTCGACCGATACCGACGACGGCGGGCGGGATGTGCTCAAGCAGATACCGCTTGAATTGCTGCAACGTGGTCAGTATCAGCCGCGAGTGGATATGCGGCAGGATTCCCTGGAGGACCTGGCGAGCTCTATCCGGGCACAGGGCGTTGTGCAGCCTATCGTTGCCCGGCCCATCGCCAATACCGGCGGTACGCAGCGGTACGAGATCGTCGCCGGGGAGCGCCGTTGGCGGGCGGCACAGCTGGCCGGTCTCGCGGAGATTCCGGCGGTAATTCGTGATGTGCCGGATGAGTCGGCGATCGCGATGGCGCTCATCGAGAATATTCAGCGCGAAAACCTGAATCCGCTCGAAGAGTCGCGCGCGCTTGACCGGCTTATTCGTGAATTTGACTTAACGCACGCCGAGGCGGCGGCTGCCGTTGGCCGGTCGCGAGCGACCGTCAGTAACCTGCTGCGGCTGCAGGACCTGTCGGACAAAGTGAAGCCACTGCTTGAACAGCGGCAGCTCGAAATGGGCCACGCTCGCGCTTTGCTCTCGATTACGAATCCGACGCAACAATTTGATGCCGCCCGCCAGGTCGTCAGGAAAGGCGCTGTCCGTTCGGGAAACGGAGAAGCTGGTCAAGCACATGCTGGCGAGCCCAACGAGCAAGCCGGTGGCGAAGGCCGTTAGCGTCGACGCGGATATCCGCCGCCTCGAAATCGAGGTTTCCGAGAAGCTGGGCGCGAAGGTCCGCGTCGATCATTCAAAGAAAGGTGCCGGCAAGCTGATTATCAGTTACAACAATCTCGACGAACTCGACGGCATTCTGAAACACATCCGCTAGACCGCTCCCGGGGTGGGGGTCTCGATTGAGCGTATTGGGGACATTCTGCTTTGTCGCGAAGCGAGCGTATTGGGGACATTCTGCTTTGTCGCTAATCGCGACAAAGCAGAATGTCCCCAAGCACTGAAAAATGACTGAAAAACGGTGTATCTGGCGGGGTTTCGTGTTGCCTTGCGAAGGGGGTCCCACTATAATGCCGACGCGATTTACAGGCCCGCCTGGAATGACCAAAACCTTAAAGCGCCACCAGCCACGGGTCAGCCCGATGGACGTGGCGTTTTTAGTGCCGGAGGCATACGACATCAAATCCGTGATGCTGAAGTTGCTGGTGGCACAGATTGGCGTTGGGGTGGTCCTGGCCGCGGTTCTCTGGAGGATCTATGGAGACGTGGCCGGCTATTCGGCGTTGCTGGGAAGCTTGGTCTGCGTTATCCCGAATGCCTTTCTGGCGCTGCGGTTGGTAGTGCCGCGGCGGGATCCGGGGGCAGAGGGCCTGGTCCGGGCGGCCTACATAGGCGAATTGGGAAAGCTGGCGTTAACCGTGCTGTTTTTCGGCCTGGTATTTACGCTGGTGAAGCCGCTTTCGGCGGCGGCGTTGTTTGCAGCATTTATCGCGACGCAGTTGGTGACCCTGTCGGGTTTCCTGATGCGGGGCGGACAGTTAACGGATACGAGTGACAGCAATGGCAGCTGAAGGCGGACACGGCGCACAAACGTCAAGTGATTACATTTCCCATCATCTCCAGAACCTGCAGGTTTGCAAGTCCGAGACGGGTGAGTGGGTGTGGAATCACTGTGCTGGTAACCCAATGACTATCAATGTCGATTCGATGTTTTGGTCAGTTCTGCTTGGGTTGGTATTTGTCGTGCTGTTCCACGGCGTGGCAAGGAAGACATCCGCCGGAAAGCCCAGCAAGTTTCAGGCTTTTGTTGAGATCGTCGTCGAGTTTGTCGATTCGAGCGTCAAAGACACGTTCCATGGCACAAGCCGCCTGATTGCACCCCTGGGCCTGACGATCTTCGTTTGGGTGTTCCTGATGAATCTCATGGACCTGGTTCCGGTTGACTGGATACCGCTCTTCAGTGAGAAGGCGCTGGGTATCCCTTATATGAAGGTCGTGCCTACGACCGACGTCAATGTGACGTTTGGCATGTCGATCGCGGTGTTTTTCCTGATCATTTTCTACACGATCAAGTACAAGGGCGTTACGGGCTTCATCGCAGAGCTGACGCTGCACCCGATCGCGCCGCCAACGAAGGGGCTGGGCCTCATCGCAGCGCCGTTCATCATCGCCTTCAACTTCATTCTCGAAAGCGTCGCACTGCTGGCCAAGCCGGTGTCGTTAAGCTTGCGACTGTTCGGCAACATGTTCGCCGGCGAACTGATCTTTATCCTCATCGCGTTATTGGGTGTTTACCAGCTACCGCTGCACTTCGGGTGGGCTGTTTTTCATGTCCTTATCGTGACCTTGCAGGCCTTTATTTTCATGATGCTGACCATCGTTTATTTAAGTCTCGCAACCGAAAAACACTAATTTAACTGGAACCTCCTTAGGAGAAACTGATGGAAACTGTAATTGGCATGACGGCGATCGCCGTTGCACTTTTGATTGGCCTCGGCGCTCTCGGCGTCGGTATCGGTATGGGCCTTCTGGGTGGCCGTTTTCTGGAAGGTGCTGCACGTCAGCCTGAGCTGGCTCCGATGCTGCAAACGAAGATGTTCATTGTCGTCGCGCTGCTTGATGCTGTTGCGATGATCGGCGTCGGTATCGCACTGTTCTTCGCTTTCGCGAACCCGTTCATTGGTCAGCTGCAAACCGCGACTGGCGGCTAAAGAGACCCGCTTTGTAGGAGGCCGCCCCAGCGGCCGATATCGCGCGCCGGCATTGTCCCCGAATGGGGGGCGCGCTCCTACGATAAATCTGTAAATGCTGTAAGGAGCATTACGTGGATATCAACATGACTCTCTTGGGCCAGACGATCGCGATGATTGTATTCGTCTGGTTCTGTATGAAATTCATCTGGCCGCCGATACTTGCGGCGCTCGAAGAGCGTCAAAAACAGATCGAAGAAGGTCTTGCCGCTGCCGACAAAGGTCAGGAGTCGTTGGTCCGGGCAGCAGCTGAGGCTGATGACATTGTTGCGGAAGCGCGCAAGCAGGCGACCGGCATTCTCGACCAGGCACATGCGCGCGCCAACGAGATTGTTGCCGACGGCAAGTCTGATGGCGTCAAAGAGCGTGACCGACAGCTTGCAGCTGCGAAGGCCGAGATCGAGCAGGAAGCAAACCGGGCGCGCGAAGAGCTGCGTGGGCAGGTATCGGCGATTGCGATTGCGAGTGCTGAGAAGATTCTGAATCGCGAGATCGACGGCAAGGCGCATGACGACATTCTGGGCCGGCTCGCCCAAGAGCTATAACAAGAACAAGACGCGGAGACAATTGTGGCCGACAACAACACAGTAGCAAGACCGTACGCGCAGGCTATCTTCGAGATTGCCGACAGCGCCGGCGCACTTGCGGAGTGGTCGGAGTCTCTGGCGATTGCGGGCCAGCTGCTGAGTGATCGTGGGCTTGTCGAATACATGGCTGATCCGGCATTCAGTGACGAGCGACGCCTCGAGTTCCTAAGCGGCCTGTTCGAGACGGCAGGCAGCCTGCGGCTTGCCGGTGGTGATGATAAAGGCACGAACTTTTTGAAACTGCTGATTGAGAACGACCGGGTCGCGGTGTTGCCGGAAATCTCGGAGCATTTTGATGCGCTGAAATCGAAAGTCGAGAACAGCGTAGACGCAGTCGTAACGTCGGCCGTCGCGCTTAGCGAAGCGCAGCTTGGTGAATTGGCTGGTTCACTAAGGAAGCGACTTGGCCGCGAAGTAAGAATCACGACAGAAATAGACGAGACGCTCATCGGCGGTGCAGTGATACGCGCCGGTGATGTCGTTATTGATGGGTCACTGCGCGCGAGGCTCGAGGGCCTGGCGACCGCACTGATCAAATAGAGAGGAAAATGTAATGGCACTCAAAGCTTCTGAAATCAGCACGCTGATTAAAGAGCGCATCGAGAACTTCGAGGCATCAACGGAAGCGCGGGATGTTGGTACGGTGATCGCGGTTACCGACGGCATCGTGCGCATCCACGGACTGGCCGACGCACGCTACGGCGAAATGCTGGAGTTCCCGCAGAACACCTTTGGAATGGCGCTGAACCTCGAGCAGGATTCGGTCGGTTCGGTTGTCCTCGGTGACTACAAGCATATTTCAGAGGGCGATACTGTCAAGACGACGGGACGCATACTTGAAGTGCCTATTGGCGATGCACTGCTCGGCCGCGTTGTCGACTCTCTCGGAAAACCGATTGACGGCAAGGGCCCGATCGATACCGACTTAACGGCGCCGATCGAAAAAGTCGCGCCCGGCGTGATCCAGCGCCAGTCGGTAAGCCAGCCCGTGCAGACCGGTCTTAAGTCGATCGACTCGATGGTGCCGATCGGCCGCGGTCAACGTGAGCTGATCATCGGAGATCGCCAGACCGGCAAGACGGCCGTTGCGGTCGATACGATCATCAACCAGCGCGGCACGGGCATTAAGTGCATTTACGTCGCCATCGGGCAGAAAGCGTCTTCAATTGCCGGCATAGTGCGCAAGCTTGAAGAAGAAGGAGCAATGGCCCACACGATCGTCGTTGCCGCCGCCGCTGCCGAGAGTCCTGCCATGCAGTACATCGCACCGTACTCGGGCGCGTCGATGGGCGAGTACTTCCTGGATAAGGGCGAAGACGCGCTGATCATTTTTGACGACCTTACGAAGCAGGCATGGGCGTACCGCCAGGTATCGTTGCTGCTGCGCCGTCCGCCGGGCCGTGAGGCGTATCCGGGTGACGTTTTCTACCTGCATTCGCGTTTGCTCGAGCGTGCGTCTCGTGTCAATGCGGCACATGTTGAAGAAGTGTCGGGTGGCAAGGTTAAAGGTAAAACGGGCTCAATGACGGCGCTTCCCATCATTGAAACGCAGGCGGGCGACGTGTCGGCCTTCGTTCCGACCAACGTTATCTCAATCACCGACGGCCAGATCTTCCTCGAGACGGACCTGTTTAACGCAGGTATCCGCCCGGCTATCAACGCCGGTTTGTCGGTATCTCGTGTAGGTGGCGCGGCGCAGACCAAGATTATCAAGAAGCTTGGCGGTGGCGTGCGTCTCGCGCTCGCTCAGTATCGCGAGCTGGCCGCATTCGCGCAGTTTGCATCTGACCTTGATGCGGCAACGCGTGCGCAGCTCGAGCGCGGCGAGCGCGTGACGGAGCTTATGAAACAAAAACAGTACTCGCCGCTGTCGGTTGCTGAAATGGCGCTGTCGTTGTTCGCCGCTAACGAGGGCTACCTCGACAAAGTCGAAGTCGCGAAGATTGTTGATTTCGAAGAAGCCCTGCATGACTTCGCTCGCGCGAATAACCAGGCGGATCTCGATGCGATCAATGAGTCGGGTGACTATAACGACGAAGTCGAAGCGACACTGAAAGGCATTTGTGACACGTTTGAAAAGAAAGGCGCTTATTGATTTCGCGCGCCGGGGCGCGCTCCTACAGGGGCGCCCGGCGTAACGGATCTTGTAGGAGCGCGCCCCGGCGCGCGACAACAGAAACAGGAAAAACATGGCAGGCGAAAAAGAAATACGCTCCAAGATCGCTTCTGTAAAAAACATGCAGAAGATCACAAGTGCGATGGAAAAGGTCGCAGCGAGCAAGATTCGAAAAGCGCAAAGGCAAATGGAGGCGTCACGCCCCTACGCCGAGCGAATTCGCCGTGTGATCGGGCACCTGTCGCATGCGAACCCGGACTACAAGCACCCGTTTATGATCGAACGCTCGGCAACGCGCGTAGGCTACATCGTTATTTCAACGGACCGTGGTCTTTGCGGCGGTCTTAACGCCAATCTGTTCAAGAGCATGATTGGTGAGATCGCGAAGTGGCAGGCCGAGAAAGTCGATGTGGACCTGGCGCTCGTCGGCGCGAAGGCCGTGGCGTTCTTTCGTCGCATGGGCGGCAATGTTGTCGGCACGGCGACGCACCTGGGCGACAAGCCCAGCGCCAATGACCTGATTGGTTCGATCAAAATCATGCTCGACTCATACAGTGACGGAAAAATCGACCGCGTGTATCTCGTAAACAACGAATTTGTTAACTCGATGACGCAGAGACCGGTCGTGACGCAGTTGCTGCCCGCCAGCGGCGTCGGCGATGACGATGACAAGCTGCAGGCACACTGGGATTACATTTATGAGCCCGATGCCGGCGAACTGCTTGATGACGTTTTGATGCGTTATATCGAGTCGCAGGTTTATCGCGGCGCGGTCGAGAACTTTGCCTGCGAGATGGCGGCGAAGATGGTAGCAATGAAGTCGGCGACGGATAACGCCGGTGAGATCATCGACGGATTGCAGCTTCAGTACAACAAGGCTCGACAGGCGGCGATCACACAAGAGATTTCGGAAATTGTCGGCGGCGCGGCTGCGGTGTCTGGCTAATCATTATTAGTTATTTTTTTGGGCGGCGGAGCCGCCTACTGGGCTAAGGAAGAGAGATGAGCACTGGAACTACTGTGCAGGTAATTGGCGCTGTTGTGGACGTGAAGTTCCCGGCGGGTCAGATCCCAAATATTTATGACGCGTTGGTTATCGATGATGCGGAGATCACGCTGGAAGTTCAGCAGCAGCTGGGCGACGGGGTGGTTCGAACGATCGCCATGGGTTCCTCGGAAGGCCTGAAGCGTGGCATGGACGTCTCGAATACGGGCGGCCCGATATCCGTACCTGTCGGTGAGAAGACGCTGGGTCGCATCATGGACGTATTGGGTACGCCCATCGATAACGCGGGCCCGATCGGCGAAGAAATACGTATGCCGATTCACCGACCGCCGCCGTCTTACGAGGACCAGGCGGCAACGACGGAGCTGCTCGAAACGGGCATCAAGGTCGTCGACCTCATCATGCCGATTTCAAAGGGCGGTAAGGTGGGCCTGTTCGGCGGGGCGGGTGTGGGTAAGACTGTGACGCTGATGGAGCTCATCAACAATATTGCTAAAGAGCACGGTGGTTACTCGGTATTTGCCGGCGTGGGTGAGCGTACTCGTGAGGGTAATGACTTCTTCCACGAGATGACCGATTCAGGCGTAATCGACAAGGTATCGCTGGTGTACGGCCAGATGAACGAGCCACCGGGCAATCGTCTGCGCGTTGCTTTGACCGGCCTGACGATGGCGGAGGCTTTCCGTGATGAGGGCCGTGACGTCCTGATGTTTATCGATAACATCTACCGCTACACGCTGGCAGGAACTGAAGTATCGGCTCTGCTGGGCCGCATGCCTTCAGCGGTTGGTTACCAGCCGACACTGGCTGAAGAGATGGGCATTCTGCAGGAGCGCATCGCATCAACAAAGACGGGTTCCATCACTTCGTTCCAGGCCGTCTACGTACCTGCCGATGACTTGACCGACCCGTCCCCCGCAACGACGTTCGCCCACCTTGATGCGACGCTCGTTCTGTCACGTAACATCGCTGAGCTCGGCATCTACCCGGCCGTTGACCCGCTTGACTCGACGTCGCGAATCCTCGATCCGCTGATCATCGGTCAGGAGCACTACGACTGTGCGCGTGGCGTGCAGGCAGTACTGCAGCGCTACAAGGAGCTGCAAGACATCATCGCAATTCTGGGCATGGACGAACTCTCTGAAGAAGACAAGCAAGCCGTTAACCGCGCGCGCAAGATTCAGCGCTTCCTGTCGCAGCCGTTTTTCGTGGCGGAAGTCTTCACGAACTCACCGGGCAAGTACGTAACGCTGGCAGAGACGATTCGCGGATTTAACGGCATCGTGAGCGGCGACTACGACCACATTCCGGAGCAGGCTTTCTACATGGTTGGCACGATCGACGAAGTGGTCGAAAACGCCAAGAATTTCCAGTAAAAAAACGGGGTCGAACCGAAGTTTACGAAAACCCCGGTTCGACCCCATTTAGGACACGACAGCATGGCTACCATTAACGTCGACATCGTATCTGCAGAAGGCGAGATCTATTCGGGCGAAGCCGGAATGGTATTCGCGCCTGCGAAAATGGGCGAAGTCGGTATTGCGCCCCGTCACGCGCCGATGCTGACGGCCTTGAAGCCCGGTGAAGTCCGCGTGCAAGATGCGGACGGCAACGAAGAGAGCTTCTACATCACGGGTGGCATGCTCGAGGTGCAGCCGGCCCAGGTAACGGTTCTGGCCGACACCGCACTGCGTGGTAACGAGCTCGATGAGGCGGCGGCACTCGCCGCCCAGCAGCATGCGGAAGAGGCGTTGAAAGGTGCCTCGCTGGAGACCGACGTCGCGCGGGCGCAGGCCGAGCTCGAAGAGGCCAGCGCACGCTATCGCGCCGCGCAGAAGCTCAAAGGCAAGCGCTAACGGCGTCGAGCCGCAAGTCGGGCCTGATGGCCCGCCAGGAAAAAGGCCGCATAAACGCGGCCTTTTTTGTGTCCTCATAGAACCATCAGCTTTTGCTCAGCCGGTCATCCGTCTTCGACAAAGCCTCGTGATCACAATGATCGTGGGGCTAATGTGCCCCGGGGAGGCGAGAGATGTGAACGCGATTCCAACTACCCTGAGAAACAGCGTGCTGCTGTTTGCAGCGAGCTTGATCCTGACAGACACGGCCATCGCCGGATATGACGACGACGAGCCACGAGGCAAAAGCATGCGCAGTGAGATCTGGCTGGCGGTAACGAGCTGGCCGACATTGAGTGAGCTGCACCCCGTGGTCGGCGGTTCATTCAATTCGGTCGGCTACGGCCTCGGCGGCGCACTGCACTGGCCATTGAGGATCCATGCCGAATGCGCAAGTCTTCTAATTGGCATCGAGGGCGCCGTCATGGCGACGGATAGCGACATACCGGTGTTTCTGGACGAATTGCTGGCGCGAGACGGCTACCTCGCGGCATCCGTGAAATGGATTCCCGGTAAAACGGACAAGTTTTCGCTGGATGCCGGCCTTGCCTACCATCTGCTCGATATCACTCAGCTGGAAACGGACTACAACTCGTCGGCCGAATTCGAGAGCTGGGAAGAAGCTTCGCTTGGCCCATTTCTCGGCATGACCTGGGATTTCAGTGCCGGTGAAACGGGACGGAAGAGCGGAATGACGCTGGGCCTGCGAGCACACTTCCTCGACTTCGGTACGGTAAGGGACGAAGACGTCCTTGCGTCGGTCGTGTTGGGTCGGGATGCGGGCAACCTGGACGGCCCGATTTTCATTCTGCAGGTGGGCTATCGCTGGCGATAACCCCAGGAGCCGATCAGCCGCGTCTCCGGTTTGTGGTGGCGGAGGTTCTTTCGCTGCCACTGTCGGAATTCGTCAACTCGCACTTCCACGGGCACCTGCCAATGCTTGCGGCCGAAGTAGTGCACTGTGTACTCATCCAGAAAACCGGCATCACGTACTGCGACCAGCCTGTCGAGGTAGGGGTCCGTCACGCCTTCGTACTCCTGACGCTGCTTTTCCCAAGCGGCGACCAGGTGCCGCCGCGCGGTCAACTCGCAGCCGTAATCACTCACCCTGGCTGGAACTGCGCCGCCGACGTCGAGCTGGCAGGTACTTTTCATCAGGCTGTAGGCTACCCAGCTCTGCAAAATCGGATCGTCATCCTCAAATGCATGCGGCGCGAGATAGAAGGAGTCGCCATCGGTGACGCCGTCGCGGGTGTAGATCTCGCTGTTGCAGGCGGCGAGCAGCAAGAACGGCAAAAGGACGAGTCTTTGCATAAGGCTAAGCATACGTCACGACCATTAACGAGACCTGAAGCCAGTTCGCAATCGCGCACATCATGTATTATTTGCAGGCCACGAAATCCGGAGACGATCACTTGGGCCTGAGCATCATTATTCTAGCCGCGGGACAGGGAACACGCATGCGTTCGGACCTGCCGAAAGTGCTGCAGCCCCTCGCCGGCCGGCCCTTGTTGTCACACGTGCTGGAGTGCTCGAAAGCGCTGGCGCCCGATGATATCTGCATTGTGTACGGACACGGTGCCGAGGCGGTTCAGGCCACCTACGCGAATGAGTCGCTGCGCTGGGCGCTGCAGGCCGAGCAGCTGGGCACCGGTCATGCCATGCAGCAGGCCATGCCGGAGACGCCGGACGAAAATCGTGTGCTGGTTCTGTTTGGTGATGTGCCCCTGCTGATGCCGGCCACGCTGTCGGTCTTGATCGGTGAAACGCCTCTGGACGAGATGTCAGTGCTGACGGTCGATATGGATGACCCGACGGGCTACGGGCGCATTATCCGCGAACGCGGGAGCGTCAGCTCCATTGTTGAAGAGAAAGATGCCGGCGTTGATGAAAAAGCAGTGCGCGAAATCAATACAGGTGTTTTGTTGTGTCCCGCAGATCAGCTTAAGGGCTGGCTCAAGGATCTGAGTAACGACAATGCGCAAGGCGAGTACTATCTAACCGACGTTGTCGCCGCGGCAGTTAACGACGGCGTCAAGGTTCACGGCATCAAAGCAAGCAGCCCGGTGGAGGTTATGGGGATAAACGACAAGAAACAGCTCGCCGAGGCGGAGCGCGCGTTGCAGGCGCGGCTGGTTGAAGAACTCATGAGAGAGGGAGTTGGGTTTGCGGATCCGGCGCGCGTCGATATACGCGGCACGCTTAAGTGTGGCAAAGACGTGTTTATCGACGTCAACGCTGTGTTTGAAGGTGAGGTCGAGCTCGGTGATGGCGCGACGATAGAGTCGAATAACTTGATACGCGACAGCCGTATCGGCGCCGGTACCGTCGTCCATTCAAACTGCCACATCGAAGCGTCGAGCACAGGCAATAACTGCGAAATCGGGCCGTTCGCCCGGATGCGGCCGGGCGCCGAGCTTGCTAATAATGTGAAGGTTGGCAATTTTGTCGAGATCAAGAAGAGCACTGTTGATGATGGCAGCAAGGTGAATCACCTGACGTATATCGGCGACGCTGACATCGGCAAAGGAGTGAACATCGGCGCGGGCACAATCACTTGCAACTATGATGGTGCAAACAAGCACAAAACGACGATCGGTGATGGCGCGTTCATTGGCTCAGGCGTCGAGCTCGTCGCACCGGTTGAAATCGGCAGGAACGCGACCATCGGTGCGGGCTCGACCATTACCAAGGCCGCCCCGGATGATCAGCTGACGCTGGAGCGCGCCAAGCAGCTAAGCATTCACGGCTGGAAGAAACCCGTCAAGAAAGGAAGCAAGTAGATGTGTGGAATTGTCGGCGCGATTGCCGAAAGAAATATTGTTCCAATCCTGGTCGAGGGACTGCGTCGTCTCGAGTATCGTGGCTACGATTCCGCGGGCGTTGCCGTTGTTGGCGACGACAAGAAGCTCGGGCTTTGTCGCACGACGGGCAAAGTCGCTGAGCTGGAAGAGCAAGCTTTCAAAGTCACCGCTAAAAGGCCGAATCGGCGTTGCGCACACGCGCTGGGCAACGCACGGCGGCGTCACCGAGAACAACGCACATCCACACTTGTCCGGAGACCGTGTTGCCGTCATTCATAATGGAATCATTGAAAACTTTCAGCCCATCAAGGATGAGCTCGTGGCGAAAGGCTACGAGTTTCAATCGGAGACTGACACAGAGGTCGCGGCGCACCTCGTGTACGACTATTTGCAGCAGGGCGATAATTTGCTGGACTCTGTTCGCAAAGCGGTAAAAAAATTCCAGGGCGCGTTTGCCTTGCTCGTCATCGATGCGGAAGATCCCGGAGCGCATCGTCGTGAGTCGTGTTGCCAGTCCGCTGGTCATCGGTCTTGGGCTGGGCGAAAACTACGTTGCCAGCGGTGTGCCGGCGTTGCTACCGGTCACACAGCGATTCATTTATCTCGAGCAGGGGGACATCGCCGAGATCACTCGGGACGAGGTCAATATTTTCGACGTGGACGGAAACCCGGTGACCCGCGAAGTACACGAGACCCAGTGGGACACGGAAGCGGCGGAGAAGGGTCCTTATCGGCACTACATGCTGAAGGAGATTTTTGAACAGCCTGCGGCGCTGGCCGACACTCTGTACGGCAGGGTAAACAATCACCGGGTATTACCGCAGTCTCTCGGCCCGCTCGCGGCCGAACTGCTTGATCAGGCTGAGCATGTCCATATCGTTGCTTGCGGCACCAGCTACCACGCCGGCTGCGTTGCGAAATACTGGATAGAGTCGCTGGCCGGCGTGCCTTGCCAGGTGGAAATCGCCAGCGAGTACCGCTACCGACACGTCGTCGTGCCGAAGAACTCGTTATTCGTCACGCTTTCGCAGTCCGGTGAGACGGCCGACACGCTCGAGGCGCTACGCATCGCCAAACAGTCCGGATACATCGGCACGCTGACCATCTGTAACAGTGCGCACAGTTCGATGGTGCGCGAATCAGATCTTGTCATGATGACGCAGGCCGGACCGGAGATTGGTGTTGCAAGCACCAAAGCGTTTACGACCCAGTTGCTCTCGGTGCTAATAGTAACGTTAATGCTGGCGCGGCATCGCGGCCTCACCGAGGAACGCGAAAAAGAATTCGTGTCGTATATTTATCGCGCCGCATCCGCGTGCGAGGAGGCGCTGGAAATGAGCGACGAGTTAAAAGAACTCGCCGAAGACTTTTCAGACAAACACCACACACTCTTCCTGGGTCGTGGCCCGATGTGGCCAATCGCAATGGAAGGTGCGCTGAAGCTCAAGGAAATTTCTTACATTCATGCGGAAGCGTATGCGGCAGGTGAGTTGAAACACGGACCACTGGCATTAATTGACGAAGACATGCCCGTGGTTGTCGTCGCGCCCAACAACGAACTGCTCGACAAGCTGAAGTCAAACATGCAGGTCGTGCGGGCACGAGGTGGCCAGTTGTACGTCTTCGCAGATCGTGAATCGGGAATAAAGGCGGAGCCCGGCATGAAGGTAATTGCCATGCCGCACGCGGATCGACTCATCGCGCCAATTGTCTACACGGTTCCACTGCAGCTATTGTCTTATCATGTTGCCGTACTCAAAGGTACCGATATCGATCAGCCAAGGAATCTCGCAAAGTCGGTTACTGTGGAGTAAGCGAAAACGAAACAGAGGGTGCTTGGTCGTGCGTAATAAAGTTACGAACAAGGTAAACGATAATTCAATAACTTAGCTGAGGCATCACGAACGATATCTTAGATAAAGTTTTTAACGGCTTCGCAAACGATCGCATTCTTGATAATTACGTCGAATAAAGTTCCTAACAGCAGGTTTTCCCAAATCCAGCCGTTCGAATGTCTGCTTTCGGGAAGTGGTGACCGTCTGCAATCG